>CAWFMY010000018.1:0-178498 GCA_963816925.1 uncultured beta proteobacterium
GTGGTCCTCCGGAAACGTCGAGGCGGGTTCCGTGCTTCTACTGCCGCAGCGCGTCGATGCCGCGGGCGATGCCGTCGAGCGTCAGCGGAAACATCCGCGGGCCGATCGCCTGCAGCACGATCTGCGTCGAGCGCGTGTACTCCCACGCCCGCGGTGGCTCGGGATTCCACCAGATGACGCGGCGGAAGTGCTCGGCGAGGCGCTTTAGCCACAGCACGCCCGGCTCGTCGTTCGCGTACTCGACACTGCCGCCGGTCTGCAGCAGCTCGTAGGGGCTCATCGCCGCGTCGCCGACGAAGATCAGCTTCCAGTCGGGGCCGTACTTGTGCAGGATGTCCCACGTCGCGACGCGCTCGTTGCGCCGCCGGTGGTTGTCGCGCCAGACGTGGTCGTAGACGCAGTTGTGGAAATAGAAGTACTCGAGATGGCGGAACTCGGTCTTCGTCGCCGAGAAGAGCTCCTCGCAGGCGCGCACGTGCGGGTCCATCGAGCCGCCGATGTCGAGGAAAAGCAGCACCTTCACGCGGTTGCGGCGCTCGGGGACGAGGTGGAGGTCGAGCCATCCGGCATTCTTCGCCGTGCCCTCGATGGTGCCGTCCATGTCGAGCTCCTCGGGCACGCCCTCGCGCGCGAAGCGCCGCAGCTTTCGCAACGCGACCTTGATGTTGCGCGTGTTGAGCTCGACGTCGCCGTCGAGGTTGCGGAAATTGCGCTCGTCCCAGACCTTGACCGCGCTGCGGTTGCCGCCTTCGCCGCCGATCCGCACGCCTTCGGGGTTGTAGCCGTACGCGCCGAACGGGCTCGTGCCGCCGGTGCCGATCCATTTCGAGCCGCCGGCATGGCGCTCGCGCTGCTCCTCGAGCCGCTTCTTCAGCGTCTCCATCAGCTTGTCCCAGCCGCCCAGCGCCTCGACCTTTTTCCGGTCCTCGTCGGTGAGGAGCCGCTCGAATTCCTTTCTGAGCCATTCCTCGGGGATCGTCGCGCGGATGTCGAAAATCGCGTTGACGCCCTTGAAGTAGGTCGCGAACGCAAGGTCGTAGCGGTCGTACTGCACCTCGTCCTTGATCAGCGTGGCGCGCGCGAGATGGTAGAAGTCGTCGAGCGACAGCGACACGACGCGCGCTTCGAGCGCCTCCAGCAGCGTCAGGAACTCGCGCGTGGACACCGGCAGCCGCGCGGACTTGAGGTGCAGGAAGAAATCGACCAGCACCGCCGGAGCCTCAGCCCTGTGCGAGCCGCGCCTCGAGCCGCGCCTTCACCGCCGGCCACTCGGCATCGATGATCGAGTACGTCGCGGTGTTGCGCAGGCTGCCGTCCGGCATGATCCGGTGGTTGCGCAGCAACCCGTCGAGCTTGGCACCGAGCCGCTCGATCGCGGCGCGCGATTGCGCATTCTTCTCGTGCGTGCGCAGGTCGACGGCGATGCACTTCAGCGTCTCGAACGCGTGGCGCAGCATCAGGTACTTCGCTTCGGTGTTGATCGCCGTGCGCTGGAACGACCTGCCGATCCACGTGGTTCCGATTTCGAGCCGCCGGTGCGGCGCCTCGATGTTCATGAAACGCGTGGACCCGACCGCCCTGCCGCTCGCGCGGTCGATCGTCACGAACGGCAGCGACACGCCCGCGTCCATTTCCTTCAGCGCCGTGTCGACGTAGGCGCGCGCACTCCCGGGGCCCGGGATCGTCGTCACCTTCGACTCCCACATGGCGCCGTCGGCGGCAGCTTCGGCGAGCGCCGCCGCGATCGCGCCGGCGCGCGCATGCGCCATCGGCTCCAGCCTGACGTGCCGGCCCTCGAGCGTCACCGGTTCCGCGAACGCCACGGCTAGCGTCCGGCGCGGGACATGAACGCGACCCGCTCGAACAGATGCACGTCCTGCTCGTTCTTGAGGAGCGCGCCGTGCAGCGGCGGGATCAGCACCTTCTTGTCGGAGCTGCGCAGCGCCTCGGGCGGGATGTCCTCCGCGAGCAGGAGCTTCAGCCAGTCGAGGAGCTCGGACGTCGACGGCTTCTTCTTGAGGCCCGGCACTTCGCGCAGGTCGAAGAAGACTTCGAGCGCTTCGGTCAGCAACGCTTTCTTGAGCCCCGGGAAATGGACGTCGATGATGCGCGTCATCGTTTCCTTGTCGGGGAAGCGGATGTAATGGAAGAAGCAGCGGCGCAGGAAAGCGTCGGGCAGCTCCTTTTCGTTGTTCGACGTGATCACGACCAGCGGACGATGCCGCGCCACGACGGTGCGCTGCGTCTCGTAGACGTAGAACTCCATCCGGTCGAGCTCGCGCAGCAGGTCGTTCGGGAACTCGATGTCGGCCTTGTCGATCTCGTCGATCAGCACGACGCCCGGCGATTCCGCCTCGAACGCTTCCCACAGCACTCCGCGCTTGATGTAGTGCGCGATGTCGCCGACGTGCGAATCGCCGAGCTGCGAGTCGCGCAGCCGCGACACGGCGTCGTACTCGTATAGACCCTGCTGCGCCTTGGTCGTCGACTTGATGTGCCATTGCAGCAGCGGGCGGCCGAGGGCGCGCGCCACTTCCTCCGCGAGCATCGTCTTGCCGGTGCCGGGCTCGCCCTTGACGAGCAGCGGCCGCTCGAGCGTGATCGCCGCGTTGACCGCGAGCATGAGGTCGGGGGTGGCGATGTAGGTGTCGGTGCCTTCGAAACGCATGGGAGCTCCGCGAACGGGAACAGCGATGTTAGCCCAAACGCGCGAGAACCGCCTGCAGCAGCCACAGCGCCGCCATGCCGGCGAACATCGTCTTCAGCGTGCTGCGCGTCCACCAGGCGACGGCCCCCGCGATGATCGCCGCCGGGATCCTCGGATTGATCGCTTCGATGCCGGCGGCCGGCGTGATCACCATCGGCACGATCAGCGCCATCAGCATCGCGGGCGGCACGTAGCGCAGCGCGCGGGCGAGCAGCGGCGGCATCGTCCGCCGCGCGAAGAATGCGATGAACGACAGCCGCGACGCGTAGTTGATCGCGCCGACGGCAAGAATGACGACCCACAGCTTCAGCGCGCCTTCCATCGCTCCCTCAGGAGTTCGGCCGCGGTGCCCGCCAGAATGCCGAGGATCCCCGCGACGACGAGGTTGAGCCGCATCGGCAGCCCAGCCAGCGCCAGCACCGCGACACCGGCCGTCATCGCGGCAACGATCGGCGGCACGCCGCGCAGCGTCGGCGCAAGCAGCGCGATGAAGCAAAGCGGTACAGTGAAATCCAGCGACCAGGCCGAAGGAATCACGTTGCCGGCGAAAAAGCCGATCACATTGTCGATCTGCCACGAGCCCCACAGCGCCATCCCGCCGCCGAGGAAGTGCAGCGCACCGGCGCGCGGGTCGCCGTGCGCGTCGAACTTGCGGATGGAGGCCGCGAATGCCTGGTCCGTCAGCAGGAACGAGACCGCGCGCTGCCACGGCGCGGACAGCGTCCTGAGAACCGGCGCCATCGCCGCGCTGTACATCAGGAAGCGCAAGCCGAGGACCGCGCAGGTCAGGATTACCACGGCGACCGGCGCGCCCGCGGCCAGGAGCTGGGACGCGAGGATCTGCGCGGCGCCGGAAAAGATGATCGCGCTCATGCCGAGCGCGCCCAGCAGGTCCGCGCCCGCCGCCGCGGCGCCGACGCCGCAGACGAGCCCGAATGGAATCAGTCCGAGGCAGGCCGGCAGCATTTCGACGAAGCCCGCACGGAAGTCGGGCGTATTGAAGACGCGGCGCATGAGGAAGTATCGAGCGACGTGGGCAGCTGCGGCCGTCCGTGCGCTGCCGCGATACGTGATTTTCGCAGGAAACTGAGGCGCGCGCGCCAGGGTCGCTAATCTGGCGGCGCACCTTTCACCTCCGCCGCATTGCGCGCCACCGCCCGCGCGCGTCGGCCTTCGCGCTAATCGCCCTCGTTCATCCGGCGCTCGGTTTCATGCGAATTGTACAGGCGTCGCGGGTGAGGATTCCGTGGATGGAGCGTTTGCTGCGACCCAAAGCAGTCATCTGGGAACTTAGAGAGCAGCCCCTCGGCAACCTACGGCGGCGCGACGATCCGTTGACCATTTGGGCCGGCCCGTCGCCGCCTGTGCGTGGCTGTGGCTGCGCCAGCCAGTTCCCTGCCGTCAGTCGCGCTGCGCAGAAGCAGACGCTGGGATTGGACCAGGAACCGATACGGAGATAGCGTTGGTATAGAGTGTGATCCTGACGTAGCGTTGGAAAGGGGCGGTGTCTTAGTCCGCTTTTACTGGGGAAGTAGAGACGATGGAGAACAACGGTCGCCGGAACCTCAAGCGCATCGTTGTTACGCTGCCGTGGGCGTTCCTGCGCTTTTTGGGCAGGATCGTTAAGCTTTCCTTCATCGCTCTGGGTGCGCTCGTTGCGTTGGTTGTATTGGGATATGTCGGGTTCGAACTCATCGTTGCAACGATTGATTCTCGATACTCTGCGCAGATCGACGCCTATCTGGGCATCGATAAAAACGCGATTTCACGGTTGCACGACTCGGCCTACTTCGCCGAGGAATCGTCGATTGTTTCCGAGGATCAGAAAACCGTCGCCTGCATTTCATCGCCCGAACATCGCATCCTCCTTGACGATCCCGCCGAGATCCCACCGCTCTTCACCAAGGCGATTCTAGCCTCGGAGGACAAGAACTTCTTCTCGCACGAGGGAATCGACAAGGGAGCGATTGTGCGCGCCCTCGCGAAGGAAGTCCTTCAGGAGAGCCGTTCAGGTGCATCGACGCTGACGATGCAGATCGCCAAACATCTTCGCGGCGGCACCGGCCGTCGCTCGACCGAAAAAGAAAAGATCGGCGACATCATCATGGCGCTGCGGATCGAGCGCGAGTTCTCTAGGCAAGAGTTGCTACTCAAGTACGTCAATATGCCGTATTTCGGTCGCGGCCAATACGGCATCGAAGCGGCCAGCCGCGCTTACTTCGGCAAGCCAGCGAGGGACCTCGTACTCCATCAGGTAGCCTTCATCGTGGCCCTCATCAATAAGCCTGCACTTCCTGATCGCTCGTTTGCGATGGATCCGCTGCTCAAGGGGCCCGAAGAAATACGGGATGCGAATTGGGCGGAAGCCGCGCGCGGCACCACTCGGGTACTTGCGCTGATGCTGGATCAAGGCAGGATCGACGATGTGGAGTTCGCACGCGCCGCGAATCTCGTTGAGCGATCGCTTCGCAACGAGATTAGTTCACCGGGCATCGGTTGCGGCGCGCACGACTACTTTCTCGAGCAGGTGAGAATTCACTACAAGGATCGTTTCCCGATCAACAAAGGCGGGCTTACGATCTCGATCACGCGTGACGACGGTCTTCAAGATGTCCTCGCCAAGGCTGTCGACCTGACGCTCCATACCTATCTGGCGCGTCACCCCAACGATATCGACAATAAGCAGTTGCGCGCTGGAGCGTTCGCGGTCGAATTCACCGGCGACGTGCTTGCCGAAGTAGGAAACGTCGATTTCAAGCAGTTGAAGTACGACGTGATCGCAACCGGTTGGCGTCAGCCGGGGTCGACCTTCAAGATCTTCACTTATGGTGGCCTGATCGAGGGGCTCACCCGCGAGGTGCTAGCCGACAAACCACCGCCCGAGACGCTGGAAGAGATCTCGGCCGCAGTGCTCCAGCGCTGCACTGTACTCGATGCTCCGATCTACGTGTCTCTGGGTCGCGGTCGGGGCACAAAGAAGATCGAGAACTTTCACTCCCGCTCGGAGCCTGAGTACCGCGGCGACATTCCCTGCCGGATCGCCCTGGGCGAGTCCCGCAATACCGCGGCGATGCGCGCCGGAGCGCGTGCTGGAATCAAGAAGGTGATCGATCTCGCGTATCGCCTGGGACTGTCCAGGGACGCGAAGCACATCCTTCAACCGTATCCGACAACCGCGATCGGCGCATCCGAGGTCAACCCGCTGTCGATGGCATCAGCAGCGGCGTTCGTGAATGGCGGATTTCAGGTGACTCCGCGATTCGTAAACGACGTCTGCCATGGTGGAAAGTCGCTTCTTTACAAGGATGATGAAGATCATTCGAAGGATTGCGACACGAATGGCGAAAATCGTCCTCTGCAAGAGCGACTCATTCATCCCGCGGTATCCGCGGTGATGACTGAACTCCTGAAGGCACCACTTGATTTGGCTACCGGCACGGCGTCTACGCTCAGGGGCGGGGTCATTCCCGGGATGGACCCCTTGAGCGACGCGATCTGGAAGGTAAGACCTGAAGATAGGAAGAAGCGAATGCTCGCGTTTCCTTTTGCGGAAGCGGGCGAGATCGCCGGAAAGACCGGCACTGCAACCAACGCGGATGGAAAGACCTCGGACGTTTGGCTCCTCTTGTTCGTTCCGGGCACACCGGAGCATCCGGAGAAAGGCATCGTGCTTGGATTCTGGATGGGAAAGGATTCGAAAGATCATCCGCTAGGCGAGCGCGGCTCGACCGGTGGCCCTGGCTTCGCTGAATCCGGCGCCCGCAATTGGGTGCATTCGGCGGCGACCGTGCTGGCGTTTCTGCAGAAGGAGCGCGGACTATTGAGACCGGGATATAGATTTCAGCCAATCATTCGCGACGATGTGCTTCTGGATCTCGACGCGAAGAAGCGGATGCATTCGACGGAGAAGACCGTTCGAGACCCGACGACCAGCCCGATCGTCGATCCGTCGGAACAAAAGCAAGAGAAATCCAATGCCACGCACGAGAATGTACCCGGCTAGGCCGTCATGGTTAACCTGAAGTGCTGCTGCGGACGAGCCCGGGTCGCACCCAATGATCGCTTCCCTTGCAAGGGTCAGGCGGGAAGTTGCCGCTGTCGACCCATACCCGCCGTTCGAGCTTCTCTACAGCGGACGTTCAAGAATTAGATCTGCCCAGCGACTATGGTGAGTTCCGCCAGATCCGCGACCGAACTGATACGCTACCGGATCAGCTCGTCCGCCCGCGCCAGCACCGATTGTGGAATGCTGAGGCCGAGAGCCTTGGCGGTCTTCTGGTTGATCACCAGCTCGAACTTCGTCGGCTGCTCAACCGGAAGGTCGCCCGCTTTGGCGCCCTTCAGGATCTTGTCGACATACCCGGCCGCTCGGCGAGCACTATCGCGTAAATCGACCCCGTAGGACATGAGGCCACCCGCTACCACAAACTCCTTTACTCCATACATCGTCGGCAGCCGACTCTCGGCCGCCAGCATGACGAGCTGCGCTTGATGTGCGAAGTACAGCGATCCACCGAACAAGATGAGGGCGCCGGCTCGCTGCTTCGTGATCGCCGCGAAAGCCGAAGAGAATTCGTTCGGCATTCGCGCTTCGACGACTTGGAGCTGCAGGTTCAGCGACCGCGCCGCGAACTCGAGGTCTCTCAGTTCGAGCGAAGGGCTAGAGGGATTCCAGAGGACAGCAACACTGGTGAGTTTGGGCACGACCTCCTTGAGCAGCTGGAGCTGCTTGCCGCGCAGCGCCGGAGTCGCGATGGACATTCCAGTAACGTTGCCCTTCGGGCTCGAGAGACTAGCAGCTAGTCCACTACCGACCGGGTCGTTATGGTTGATCATGACGATGGGAATCGTTGACGTGGCGCGCTTGGCCGCCTCGGGTGCAGGTGGGGCGCCAGTCACGATCACATCGACCTGGAGCTGAACGAGCTCGGCCGCAAGGGCGGGAAGCCGTTCGGCGCTGTCCCCGTAATATCGGCCCTCGATGACGAAGTTTCGGCCCTCGACGTATCCGAGCTCGCGCAGCCCCTGAAAGAATCCGTCCCAGATATGCACGGCCTCCGGGCTGGTCACCGAAGAGCCGCCGAGTATGCCGATTCGAAATGCTTTGGTCTGCGGCTGCGCCTGCGCGGCCACTGGCGCGGCGAGGAGGCCACCCGCGAAGGCGCCAATAAACGTTCGCCGGTCCATCAATGGATTACCCCGGAGATGATTGGAAGTCCGGTCATACTACGCGCCCTGCAGGAAGGCTTCCCCCGCATATGGCGACGATCAGCAGGTGACCGACAACTCGACCTATGCCCCGACTGCCGTCAAGCAACGGCACGGGGAAGGTACGGCTAACGCCTAGCCCTTCACTCCCCCGCTCGTCAGCCCGCCGACCACGCGCTCCTGGAATACCGCGATCAGGATGCAGATCGGCACGATCGCGATGACGAGCGCGGCCGAGATGAGCGGCCACGGGAACGCGAACTCGCCCTGGTACAGCGTGATGCCGACCGACAGCGTGCGCATGTTGACGCGGTTCATCATCGTCAGCGCCAGCAGGAACTCGTCCCAGGCATTGACGAACGCGAGGATCGCGGCAGTGAACACGCCGGGCGCCGACAGCGGAATGACGACCTTGAACAACGCGCCGACCCGCGAGCAGCCGTCGACCATCGCCGCCGCCTCGAGATCGGGCGGGATGTCCTGGAAGAAGCTCGCCATCACCAGCGTGCACACCGGCAGCGACAGCACGGCGTAAGGCAGGATCAGCGCCGGATAGGTGTTGAGGAGGCCGGCTTCGCGCATCAGCTTGAAGAGCGGGACCATCAGCGAGATCAGCGGGAACATCGCGACCGCGAGCAGGACCGACATGATGAGGTTGCGGCGGGGCATGCGCAGCCGCGTGAGCGCGTAAGCGGCGAGCGCGCCGACGAAGACGCACAGCACGGTCGAGAGCCCGGCGACCACGACGCTGTTCCACATGAAGCGCAGGATCGGCTGCGCGGTGAACGCCGTCACGTAGTTGTCGAGCGTCGGCGCGAGCGGCCAGTAGGTGATCGGCACCGTCAGGAGCTCGGTCTCGGTCTTGAACGAGGTCAGCAGGATCCACACGGCCGGGAAGAAGCCGTTGACCACGACGATGATCGCGGCGAACCAGACGACGGCGCGGCGGTTGAATTTCATGTGATCACGTGTTCTCACCACGGCCCGCGCTGCGCCGCGTGTAACGCAAATAGCCCGACGTCGCCGCCATGCTGATGACGAACATCAGCGTCGCGAGCGCGGAGCCGTAGCCGAAATCGAGGAAGTCGAGCGTCGTCTTGTGGATGTACATCGCGAGGGTCTCGGTCGAGTCGCCCGGGCCGCCGCCGGTCATCGCGAACGGAATGTCGAACGTCTGCACCGCGGTGATCGTGCGGAAGATCAGCGCGACGAAGATCGCCGGCCGCAGCATCGGCAGGGTGATCTCGACGAACTGCTGCCACTTCGACGCGCCGTCGACCTCCGCGGCCTCGTAGAGCGACTTCGGGATCGTCTGCAGTCCGGCGAGGAGCATCAACGCCATGAACGACGACGCCTTCCAGACGATGGCGATCGAGATCGCCCAGAACGCGAGCGTCGGGCTCGACAGCCATTGCAGCGGCTCGAATCCGAATGCGCCAAGCCAGTTGTTGACCACGCCCGTGTTGTATTCGAAGAACCAGCGGAAGATGAGACCGGCGAACACGAGCGGCAGCGCCCACGGCAGCAGAAGGCCCAGGCGCACCGGCCACTTGACGGTGAACGCGTTGTTGGCGAGCAGCGCGAGGCCGAGCCCGACGAGAAGCGATCCGGGCACCGTCACGACGATGTAGAGGACCGTGTTCCAGGTCGAATGCCAGAAGCGCTCGTCGTCGAAGGCACGCGCGAAGTTGGCGAGCCCGGCGAACGTCTCGCCCGCCACGGCGTTCTCGGGGTCGACGGTGTGCAGGCTGTTCCACAGCAGCGTCGCGACCGGATAGACGACGATGACGAGCAGCAGCAGCGCCGCCGGCGCCAGCAGCAGCGCGCCGAGCGCGCGCTCGGAGAGGTCCTTGCTCATCCTGCGCGCGTCGCGCGCCATCGTGCCCGGCCCGGTTACCTCAAAATCGGCGCCAGCCGGCTCTTCATGTCGCCGAGCGCGACATCCGTCGTCTTGGTGCCCGCGAGGTACGCGTTCATGTTGCTGCGGATCACGTCGGACACCTGCGGATACTGCGCGGTGACGGGCCGCGACTTCGCACCCTCGACGACGGGCAGCGCATCGGCGAACCACGGATTCGCCTTCAGCACGTCGGGGTCCCGGTAGACGCCGGGGAACACGGGCAGGTGCGACGCCAGGATCGCCTGCATCTTCGAGACTTCCGGCGACGAAAGCCAGCGCGCGAACTTGACGGCTTCGGCCTTGTTCTTCGAGAACGCCGACACCGCGAGCTGCCAGCCGCCGATGCACGTCGCGCTCTTGCCGCCTTCGTCGTGCGGCAGCGGCGCGACGCCGATCTTGCCCTTGACCTTCGTGTCGGCGTCGTTCTCGAGCCGGTTCCAGACGTAGCCCCAGCTCATCCCGAAGATCAGGTTGCCGGCCTGCATGTCGATGCGGATGCGGTCGGTCGGGATCTCCGCGATGTTCTTCGGCAGCACGCCGGCCTGCTTCATCCGTCCGTAGAGCTGGAACGGCTCGCGCGCCTGCGGCGTGTCGAGGTTGAGCTTGCGGTCCTTGGTGAGTTCGCTGCCCGCGCCCCACAGCGGCACGAGATACGTGCACACCGTTCCTTCGATGGGCGCGCCCGCCGTCGAGAAGCCCTGCAGCTGCGCGTTCTTCTCGCCGTCCATGACGATCTTCGCCGTGGCCATCATCTCGTCCCACGTCTTCGGGACGGGACGCTTGTACTTCTCGAGCAGGTCCTTGCGGTAATAGAGGAACTGCGAGTCGGCGAAGTACGGCAGCGCGATCACCTTGCCGTTGACCTGATTGGCTTCGGCGTACGCCTTGAGGTATCCCCCCATCACCTTCGCCTTGTCGGCGCCGAGATACGCGTCGAGCGGCTCGGCCCATCCCTGCGAGGCCCACTGCGCGGGCCGGATGACGTCGATCAGGATGACGTCGAGCACCGAGTCCTTCGACGAAAGCACCGTCGACAGGTACTGCTGCTGCGCCTCGGATGTCGCGCCGCCGACCTCGACCTCGACCTTCACTCCGGGATTCTTCTTCTGGTATTCGTCCGCGATCTTGCGCATCACGTCCGGCCGCTGCTGCCCGCCGGTGAAGATGCGCAGCGTCGTCTCTCCCGATGCGGTCGCCGCAAACGCCGCGCCGAGCACCGCTGCCAGCAGGATTTTCCAGGTCTTCATGCGTTCCTCCGAGGTGTCACCAATCCGCGCCGCGGATCGCGGCGCCGGATTCGGCGTCGAACAGGTGAAAACGATTGAGCGCGAGCGACAGCTGCAGATTCTGGCCGACGCAAAGCCCCGCGTCCGGCGGAAAGCGGCCGGTCATTTCGCCGGCGTCCGCAGCGGATCCGAGCTTGATCACGCCGAGCGTGTCGGAGCCGAGCGGCTCCAGCAGCATGACGCGCCCGGCGACCTGCGCCGCCGACGGGTCGCCCGCGGTGCCCGCGCCGATGTGCTCGGGCCGCAGTCCGAACGTCACCGCGCGCCCGACCTGCCGCGCGCATTCGGCCACGCGCAACGCAGGAACAGGCAGGTCGACGCCACCCGCGAGATGCAGCGTGCGCCCGCCCTCGCCGATGCGGCAGGGCAGGAAATTCATCGGCGGCGAACCCGTGAAGCCCGCGACGAACTTCGCCGCCGGCCGGTTGTAGATGCCGTCCGGCGTGTCGTACTGGATCAGGTTGCCGGCGTGCAGCACGACGATCCGGTCGGCGAGCGTCATCGCCTCGACCTGGTCGTGCGTCACGTAGACGATCGTCTCGCCGAGCTTCTGGTGCAGCTTCTTGATCTCCACGCGCATTTCCGAGCGCAGCAGCGCATCGAGGTTCGACAGCGGCTCGTCGAACAGGAACGCCTTGGGCTTGCGCACGATCGCGCGCCCCATCGCCACGCGCTGGCGCTGGCCGCCCGAGAGCTCGCGCGGCTTGCGCTCGAACAGGTGTCCGATCTGCAATATCGCCGCCGCTTCGCCGACACGCGTGCGGATCTCGTGGTCGGGGAGCTTGCGCAGCTTCAACCCGAACGCCATGTTCTCGTACACCGACTTGTGCGGGTAGAGCGCGTAGTCCTGGAACACCATCGCGATGTCGCGCGCCCGCGGCGGCAGGTCGTTGACCACCGTGCCCCCGATGACGATCTGGCCGCCGCTGATGTCCTCGAGGCCGGCGACCATGCGGAGCAGCGTGCTCTTGCCGCAGCCCGATGGCCCGACGAACACGACGAATTCGCCGGACTTGATCTCGAGGTCGATCCCGTGGATCACCTCGGTCGTGCCGTAGCGCTTGACGACGTTTTTCAGCGTGACTTCGGCCATGATCGGGTCACTGCCCCGCGCTGGTCTGCGCGAGTCCGGCGTCGACGATCAGGTTCTGGCCGGTGATGCCCCGCGCCTCGTCGGAGGCGAGGAACAGCGCCGTGCGCGCGACGTCGTCCGCGGACAGCCGGAACTTGAGGCACTGCTGGTCCAGGAACTCGCGCACGCCTTCCGGCGTGTCCCACAGCGCTTCCTGGCGCGCGGTGTGGATCGCACCGGGCACGATCGCGTTGACGCGGATGTTGCGCTCGCCGAGCTCGCGCGCGAGCACGCGGGTCATGCCGGAGACCGCGGCCTTCGACGTCGTGTAGGCGACCATCGCCGGCCGGCCGCGCATCCACGAGATGGAACCGAGATTGATGATCGAGCCGCCGCCCGCGTCTTCCATCTGCGGCGCGACCGCCTGCGCGGCGAAGAGATGATGGCGCAGGTTGACGGCGAGATTCTCGTCCCAGTAGGCGGGCGTCACGTCCTCGAGCGCGTGGCGGTCGTCGCGCGCGGCGTTGTTGATCAGCACGCGCACCGGGCCGAACGCGTCGCGCGCCGCCGCGATCGCCGCGCGCAGCGCCTCGATGTCGCGCACGTCGCAGTGCCAGTAGCGAACGTCGGCGCCGAGCTCCGCCGCGAGCGCCTGCGATAGGCGCGTCGGCGATGTCGATGAAGGCGACCCGGCATCCCTGCGCGGCAAAACAGCGCACGAACGCCTCGCCGATTCCGGAGCCGCCGCCGGAAACGAACACCGTCCGACCCGCGAGGTCGGGATAGCGCGCGCGATCGGCGCTCGCAGTCATCGGTCGATGCTCCTCCTGTGCCGCGCCGCGACCCTCATGGGCGACGGTCCGCGACCCTCGCGACATTGTCGCCTGCCGGGCCGGACGATGGGGACCGCGCGGCGACGACCCGCCCTTCAGTCATATATATCATCTATATCACACAGATGAATTGGATGTCCACTCGGCGTAGAATTCCGCGGTTCCGCCGCCCGGAAAACGAGGCCGGCGGACCCGCCGCCTTGACCCCGAACGCCACCGCCGAGAGGAAACCATGGACCTCCCCGTCAATCAATTCAAGCGCGCGATCGCGTCGGGCAAGCCGCCGGTCGGCACCTGGCTTTCGAGCGGCTCGCCGGCGACCGCCGAGGCGCTCGGCAGCGCGGGCTTCGACTTCCTGGTCGTGGACACCGAGCACACGCCGATCGACGTGCCGCAGATGACCGAGATCCTGCGCGCGGTGGCGGGGACGCCCGCGGCGGCCGTCGTGCGCCCGCCGTGGAACGACATGGTGATGACGAAGCGGATGCTCGATGCCGGCGCGCAGACGCTGCTGTTTCCGTTCGTGCAGAACGAGGACGAGGCGAAACGCGCGGTGGCCTCGACGCGCTATCCGCCGGCCGGCGTGCGCGGCGTCGCCGGCACCCATCGCGGCAGCCGGTTCGGCACGATCCCCAACTACATGAAGCTCGCGGCCAACGAAATCTGCGTGATCGTCCAGATCGAGACGCTCGCCGCGCTGTCGCGGCTCGAAGCGATCGCGGCGGTCGACGGCATCGACTCGATCTTCGTCGGGCCGAACGACCTCGCGGCGTCGATGGGCCATCTCGGCGACATGAACCACGCCTCGGTGCAGGAAAAAGTGGCGTTCGCCGCCAAGGAATGCCGCCGCCTCGGCAAGCCGTGCGGTATCGTCGGCGGCACGCCGGAAGTCGTCGCGACGTACCTCGACTACGGCTACTCGTGGGTTGCGATCAATTCCGACATGGGGATGATGGTCGGGCGCGCGCAGGAGTTCCTCGGCAAGGTGCGGGCGAAGGTCGGTTGACGCCGGCGACGCGAGCGCCCGGTGGATGACGTCGTCGCGCTCGCCGCGGGCAACGCGCGCGTCCTGGTCGATGCCGCGGTGGGCGGCGCGCTCGCGTCGTTCACGCTTGGCGGCATCGACGTGCTGCGCCCGACGCCCGCGGGCGCGCGCGACGTTCGCCTGCATGCGTCCTATCCGCTCGTCCCGTACTCGAACCGCATCGCGGCGGCGCGCCTCGATTTCGCCGGCCGCACGCATGCACTGGCGCGGAATTTCGGCGACCATCCGCACGCGATCCACGGCGTCGGATGGCAGCGGCCGTGGACCGTCGAATCGCGCGACGCGCCGCGAGCGCGCTCCTGACGCTCGAGCATGCGCCGGCAGGCGACGCCGCGCTCGCGTGGCCGTGGGCGTTTCGCGCGACGCAGTCGATCTCGCTCCATGCGAATCCCGACCGCGCGGCGGCCACGCTCGCGCTCAAATTGACGATTGCGAATGCAGGCAATGCCGCCTTTCCGTTCGGCCTCGGCTGGCATCCGTTCTTTCGTTCGCGGCACCGCGAACGCGGCTCGGATTTCGCGCCGACGGCGTCTGGGAGACCGACGCGACGCGCTTGCCTACCGTCCATGCCGCCGTTCCGGCGTCGTGGCGCTTCGATCCCGCGCGCGAGCCCGGGCAGCGGGACGATCGACAACGTCTTCACCGGCTGGGACGGCGAAGCGACGCTCGACGACGCCGACCGGCGCATCGCGATCACCGTGCGCGCCGATCGCGCCGCCGGTTTTCTCGTCGTGTATGCACCGGAGGGCAGGGATTTCCTCGCGCTGGAGCCCGTGACCCACATGACCGACGCGTTCAATCGCGCCGCGCGCGGCGAACGCGGCACGGGCACGCGCACGCTGCGCCCCGGCGGCGCGTTTTCTTGTACGATGCAGATCGGCGTCCGCCTGCTGCCATGAATCCCTCCGCTTCCTCCGACGCGCCCGCGTTGCGCTGCGCCCTCGACATCCGCGCGAGCCTCGGCGAATGTCCGGTGTGGTCCGCCGCCGAGCAGGTGCTGTACTGGGTCGACATCAACGCGCCGTCGCTCAACCGCTTCGATCCCGCGACGGGCAGCAACCGCGCAATGCCGATGCCCGCGTCGATCGGCTGCTTCGCTGCGCGGCAAACGGGGGGCTTCGTGGTCGCGCTGCGCGACGGCATCTGGCTCGCGCGCGCGGACGGCACATTGGAGCGCAAGGTCGCGGCCGCGCCCTACGATCCCGCGCACCACCGCTTCAACGACGGGCGCTGCGATCCGCAGGGGCGGCTCTTCGCCGGCACGATGAACGAAAAACGCGACGCGCCTTCGGCCGCGCTCTATCGCATCGATTCCGACTTCCGCGTCACCGAAGTGCTCGGCGGAATGACGATTTCCAACGGGCTCGCCTGGAGCCCCGACGGACGCACGATGTATCACGCCGACACGCCGACGCTGACCATCAATGCGTTCGCCTACGACGCTGCCTCGGGAACGCCGTCGGCACGGCGCATCTTTGCGCGCTTCGAAGGTGAGGCCGATCGCCCCGACGGCGGCGCCGTCGACAGCGAGGGCTGCTATTGGACCGCATTCTATGGCGGCGGCCGTGTCGTGCGCCTGTCGCCCGCGGGCGCGGTCCTCGCCGAATACGCCGTCCCGTCGATGTGCCCGACGATGTGCGCGTTCGGCGGCGCCGACCTGCGAACACTCTACGTGACCACCGCGCGGCAACGGCGCAGCGACGCGGAGCTCGCGCGGCTGCCGCAATCGGGCGGTATCTTCGCCATGCGCGTCGACGTGCCCGGCCTGCCCGAGCCCGCGTTTGCCGGCTGACATTCCTTCACGCGCGATCCATGCACTTCGACTCCAGCCACTTTCTCCGGCTCGACTCGCCGCAAAGCCTCGGCGCGTCGGCATCCGGCGCGTCGTTCGCGACGTCGACCGGCGACATCCTCGAAGTGTCGTGCTTCGGCGCGGGCGTGTTCCGCCTGCGCGTCGGCCCGAACACGCGGCCCGACTACGGCCTCGTGCTGGGGCGCACCAAGGCGTGCACGGTCGCGCACGAGCCGGATGGACGCTATACGTTCTCGGCCGGCGACGCCGTTCTCGAGATCGCGGAAGCGCCGCTGCGTTTTCGCCTCCTCCTCCGCGGCAAGCCGGTGCTGTCCTCGATCACCGACGAGCATTTCCGCGGCTTTACGCGGCTCCCGACATTCGGCCGCGTTCGGCAGGGCGGCCAGTGGATCGCATCGTTCGCGTTGTCCTCGGGCGAATCCGTGTACGGCCTCGGCGAAAAATTCGGGCCGCTCGACAAGCGCGGACAATTGATCCATTCGCACGTCGTCGACGCGCTGGGCGTCAATACCGGCGCCTCCTACAAGAACGTCCCGTTCGCCTGGAGCCCGGGCATCGGCAATGGCGCATGGGGCGCGTTCGTCAATACGCCGGGGACCGTGACGCACGGCGTGGGCCATCCCGACTGGTCGCACCGCTCGTATGCCGTGCTGGTCGATGACGAGGCGCTCGACCTCTTCTTGTTCGCGACCGATACGCCCGCCGGCGTTCTCGACCACTACACCGCGCTCACCGGACGCGCGCCCGCCGTGCCGCTGTGGGGGCTCGGCCTGTGGGTGTCGCGCGCGTATTACAAGACGCCCGAGGAAGCGACGACCGTCGCCGCGACGCTGCGCGCGCGCAAGATCCCCTGCGACGTGCTGACGCTCGACGGGCGCGCCGCGTGGGACGTCAGCACGCGCTTCGACTTCGAGTGGGACGCGACGCGCTTCCCGGATCCCTACGAGGCGCTCGCGAAGATCAAGGCGCACAACCTGCGGATCTGCGTCTGGGAATATCCCTACGTGTCGATCCACTCGCCGCTGTTCGAGGAGCTCGCATCGCGCAAGTTCCTGCTGTCGAGCACGGACGGCGGCCCCTGCGTGTTCGGATGGGACACGTCGCCCGCGACGAGCCCGTTCGGCAACGTGCTGACGCCGCTCCCGGAAAGCGGCATCGTCGATTTCACGCATCCGGCGGCCTACGCCTGGTGGCGCGATGCGCACGAGAAGCTCTTCGCGCAAGGCGTGGACGTGATCAAGAGCGACTTCGGCGAGCACGTTCCCGACGACGCAGTCGCGTTCAACGGCGACCGCGGCCGGCGCCTGCACAATGTCTATCCGCTGCTCTACAACCAGTGCATCTTCGAAGCGACCGGGCTCTTTCAACGGCCCGAGAACGCGCCGCCGATGGTCTGGGGCCGCGCGGGCTGGACGGGCAGCCAGCGTTATCCGATCCAGTGGGGCGGCGATCCGCAAAGCGACTGGGAAGGGCTCGCGGCATCGATCCGCGGCGGGCTGTCGTGGGGAATGAGCGGCGCGCCGTTTCATGCGACCGACATCGGCGGCTTCTACGGCGCCGCGCAGCCGTCGCCCGAATTGTTCGTGCGCTGGCTGCAGGCCGCGGTGTTCAGCTCGCACATACGCGTGCACGGCATCGGCGAGCGCGAGCCGTGGGCATTCGGCGCCGACGCCGAGGCGATCGCGCGGAAGTGGCTGCTGTTCCGCTATCGCCTGCTGCCCTACCTGCAGCGCGTGATCGCCGAGGCGACGGCCACCGGGCTGCCCGTGATGCGCGCCATGCCGCTGGCGTTCCCCGGCGACGTCCAGGCGCGCCGCTTCGAGACGCAGTTCATGTGCGGCGACGCGCTGCTCGTTGCGCCGATCGTCGCCGCCGGCGGCGAAGTCGACATCGCCCTTCCCGAGGGCGCGTGGTACGACATCAACACCCGGCAGCGCGTGCAGGGCCGCAGCGTCATCCGCTACACCGCGACGCTCGACCAGTTTCCCGTGTTCGGCCGCGAGGGCTACGCGCTGCCGCTCGGGCGCGCCGTGCAGCACACGGGCGAGATCGACATCGCGCGCCCGCTCGAGCAGCTCTGGGTCTTCGGAACGCCCGCGCAACCGCTCGACGGATTCGCGCAGGTCAGGGTCGAGGCGGGAGCGGGCGTTGCGCCCGCCGTGCACGCAGCACCGGGTGTGCGCGTCGAGCGCTTCGGCGACGCCACGGAATTCTCCGTGCTGTCCCTCGATCCGAATGGCTGAACGCCCCGCGATCGCGATCACGGCCGGCGAACCCGCGGGCATCGGCCCCGAGCTCGTCGCGATGCTCGCCGCGCGGCATCATGAGCACCCATGGCCGGCGCGATTGATCGTCTTCGGCGATCGCGACGTGCTGGACGCAGCGTGCGCAACGGATCGGCGCGCGTCCGCGCTTCGTCCCCTTCGACGCCGTGTCGGCGGGACCGGCCGACAACGCCGTGGAAGTCTGGGACGAACGCGTCGTCGCACCCGTCGACCCCGGCCGGCCCGATCCGGCGAACGCGTCGGCTGTCATCGCCATGCTGACGCACGCCGCCGACGGTTGCGCGACCGGCGCGTTCGCGGCGCTGGTGACGGCGCCGGTCCAGAAGAGCGTGCTGCTCGACGCCGGATTCGCGTTCACCGGCCACACCGAATTCCTCGCCGACCGCGCCGCATGTGCCGCGCGTGGTGATGCTGCTCGTCGGCGGCGGCTTGCGCGTCGCGCTCGTCACCACCCACCTGCCGCTCGCCGCGGTCGCTGCCGCGATCACGCGGAACGCCGTGACGGAAACGATCGGCATCCTCGCGAAGGCGTTACGCGATCGATTCGGAATCGCCGCACCGCGCATCGCCGTGTGCGGACTGAACCCGCACGCCGGCGAAGGCGGTCACCTCGGCCGCGAGGACATCGACATCGTCGCGCCGGCGATCGCCGTCGCGCGCGCCGCGGGCCACGATGTGACGGGCCCCATCCCCGCCGATACGGTCTTCGTTCCGGACCACGCGCGCCGCTACGATGCGATCGTCGCGATGTACCACGACCAGGGCCTGCCGGCGCTCAAGGCCGCGTCGTTCGGCGGCGGCGTCAACGTGACGCTCGGATTGCCGTTCATCCGCACGTCGGTCGACCACGGCACGGCGCTCGATCTCGCGGTCGACGCGGACAAGGCGCGCGCCGCCGATCCCGGCAGCCTGTACGCCGCCGTCGACTTGGCGCTCGAGCTCGTCGCGCGGCGCCGCGACTGACTCCCGGCGATGCGCGGTCACGCCGCACGCAAGAGGTTCGGGCAGAACTTCCTCGTCGACGCGCACTACGTCGCGAAGATCGTCGACGCGATCGATCCGCGGCCCGGCGACAACCTCGTCGAGATCGGTCCCGGCCTCGCCGCGCTGACCGGCCGGCTGATCGAGCGCGCCGGGCGGATTCACGCGATCGAGATCGACCGCGATCTCGCGGCGCGGCTGCGCCGCGGACTTCCCTCCGGAAAAACTGGCGCTGCACGTCGCCGACGCCCTGGCGTTCGACTACGCGTCCCTCGGTCCCCGGCTGCGCGTCGTCGGCAACCTGCCCTACAACATCAGCTCGCCGCTGCTCTTCCGGCTCGCGGAGTACGAAACGCAGCTCGTCGACCTGCACGTGATGCTGCAAAAGGAAGTGGTCGCGCGGATGACCGCGCAGCCCGACACGCCCGACTACGGCCGGCTGTCGGTGATGCTGCAGGCGTCCTTTCGCGTGACGCGCCTTTTCGTCGTGCCGCCCGGCGCGTTTCAGCCGGTGCCGAAGGTGGACTCGGCGATCGCCCGTCTCGTGCCGCTCGGCGCTGCGAAGCCGCACATCGCCGATCCGGCGCTGTTTGCACGCGTCGTCGCGGCCGCCTTCGGCCAGCGGCGCAAGACGCTGCGCAACGCGCTGGCGACGATCTGCGATGCCGCCGCGCTCGCCTCGGCCGGAATCGATCCCGGCGCGCGCGGCGAGACGCTTGCGGTCGCGGATTTCGTGCGGCTCGCGAACGCCCTTGCCGGGAAGGCCGGCCCGTGACCCCTGCCGCGACCGGACCGGCTATTCGCGGTAAGCGACGACCTCGATCTCGATCTTCGCGTCGACCATCAACTTCGCCTGCGTGGTCGAGCGCGCCGGCTTGTTCCCGGGAAAGTGCTCGGCGTAGACGCGGTTGAAGCTCCAGAAATCGCGCGTGTCGTCGAGCCATACCGTGGCCTTCACGACGTCGGCGAGCGAGCAGTCCGCGAGCGCCAGCGCGCGCGCGACGTTTTTCAGCGTCTGCCGCGTCTGTGCCTCGATGCCGCCGGGAACGATTTCGCCGTCGTCGCCCATCGCCACCTGGCCCGAGACGAACACGAACGGACCGGCCTTCACCGCCGGCGAAAATGGCAGCGGCTGTCCGCCGGCGCCGCTGCGGGTTCCGCCAAGGAATTCGACACTCATCGCACCCTCCCGAATGATCGCGCACGAGGCGCAAAGGCGTACACTCCCGCCGTTTGTGACCGGATTCTATACACCCGGCGCGACATCGAGCCGCCAAGGAGGAGTCATGCCGCATCAAGCCGCCCGTCTCAAGGTTTGCCTTGTCATCGCCATACTGGCCGCAGCGACGTCGGTCGTTCCGGCGCTGGCAGCGCCCGCAAAAGGCGGAGCCGCCAACCTCGCGATGATCGGCGAGCCGCAAACGCTCGATCCGATGGCGTCCACCGCCGATCTCGTCAGCATCATCATGCAGCACGTCTACGAGCCGCTGTACACGTTCGACGGCAACTGGAACGTGGCGCCGATGCTCGCCGAAAGCATGCCGACGATCTCGAAGGACGGGCTCGTCTACACGATTCCGTTGCGCAAAGGCGTCAAGTTCCACAACGGCAAGGAGATGACCGCCGACGACGTCGTCGCGTCGCTGCAGCGCTGGATGGACATGGCACCGCGCGGCAAGGCGGTCGCGAAGGAGGTCAAGAGCCTCGAAGCCAAGGGTCCGAACACCGCTGGTCATCACGTTGAACCGGCCGTATGCGCCGCTGCTCGCGCATTTCGCGCTGCCGTCGGGCTTCGCGGTCATCATGGCCAAGGAGTCGATCGCGACGCCGCTCACGCAGTTCGTCGGCACGGGCCCGTACATGTTCAAGGAGCGCAAGCCCGACCAGTACGTGCAGCTCGTGCGCTTCGACGGCTACAGCGCGCGCAAGGAGCCGCCGAGCGGCTACGCGGGAAAGCGCGAGGCGCTCCTCGACGAGTTGCGCTTCGTGCCGGTGCCCAACGCGAACACGCGGGTCGAGGGTTCGCTTTCCGGGCAATACCATTTCGCCGACCTGCTGCCGGTCGAATCGTTCGCGCGCGTCGACGGCAAAGCCAACGTGAAGGCGATGCTGACCGCGCCGTTCGGGTTCCCGTACCTCGTGCTCAATACGAAGCAGGGCCCGCTCGCGAACCTGGCGCTGCGGCAGGCCGTGCAGGCGGCATTGAACGACGCCGACATGATGGGCGCCGGCTTCGGCGACCCGAAGTTCTACAGCGTCGAAGGCAACCACTACGCGAAGGGCACGCCGTTCTACTCGATGGCGGGCACCGAGAACTACGGCAAGGGCGATGCGAAGAAAGCGGCAGCGATGGTCGCCGCCGCCAAGTACGACGGCACGCCGGTCAAGATCCTGACCAGCCAGCAATACGATTTCCACTACCGCATTGCGCTGGTGATGGCCGAAAACCTCAAGGCCGCGGGCTTCAAGGTCGACATGCAGGTCGTCGACTGGGCGACGCTGATCCAGCGGCGCAACGATCCGGCGCTGTGGGACATCTACATCACGCATTCGGCGGTGCTGCCGGAGCCGACGCTCACGCCGCCTCAGCTGGGCGAAGGCGCACCGGGCTGGTGGAGCTCGCCCGCGAAAAAGGCGGCGCTCGACGCGTTCGACGCCGAGGTCGATCCGGTCAAGCGCGGGCCGCTGTGGGGCAAGGTGCAGGAAGTCGTGTACACCGAAGTCCCGTACATCCGCGTCGGCAGCTTCAACAGCGTGACCGCGCGCTCCGCGAAGCTCGACGGCTACGTCGTGATGCCGTACCCGTTCTTCTGGAACACGGGCCTCGCCAAGTAGCGCGTAGCGCATGACCCGCTACCTGACCTCACGGCTGGCCGGCATGGTGGTTGTGATGATGCTGGTGGCGACCCTCGTGTTCTTCATCACGCGCCTGGCTCCCGGCGATCCCGCGGCGATCATGCTGGGCGACCAGGCGACCGCGGCCGACATCGCGAAGCTGCGCGAATCGTACGGACTCGACAAGCCGCTGCCGGTGCAATTCGCGTATTGGCTGGGGGAGCTCGCGCAGGGCAACCTCGGGCAGTCGATCTTCCTGCAGCGGCCGGTGACGCAGGCGCTCATGGAACGCGCGGAGCCGACCTTCTTCCTGACCCTGTTCTCGATCGTCATCGCCACCGCGATCGGCGTTCCTTGCGGCATCGTCGCCGCCGTGTGGCGCGGAAAGGGCGTCGACCAGTTCTTCTCGGGCTTCGCGATGCTGGGCGCGAGCATTCCGAGTTTCTGGTTCGGTCTCATCCTGATGCAGATCTTCGCGGTGAGCCTCGGCTGGTTCCCGGTGGCCGGATACGGCGATCCGGGCGTGCCGCTGGGGCAGCGCCTGCATCACCTCGTGCTGCCGTCGATCGTCCTCGGCGTCGTCAACTCCGCGCTGATCCTGCGCTTCACGCGCGCGAGCATGCTCGACGTTCTCGCGGACGACTACATCCGCACGGCGCGCGCCAAGGGTTTGCCGGAGCGCCGGGTGATCCTCCACCATGCGCTGGCCAACGCGCTGATCCCGGTGATCACCGTGCTCGGCCTCACGTTCGCGCTGCTGATCGGCGGCGCCATCGTCACCGAGACGGTGTTCGGCTTGCCCGGCGTCGGCAATCTCGTCGTGTCCGCGGTGCTCCGCCGCGACTATCCTGTCATCCAGGGCGCGCTGCTCGTCATCGCCGGGCTCTATGTCCTGATCAACCTGGCCATCGACCTCCTCTACCTCGTCGTCGATCCGCGGGTGAAATACTGATGGACGCCGCCGCCGCCACGGCCGTCGTGCGTTCGAGCAGTCCGACGGCGCTGCTCATGCGGAACCTGTTCCGGCGCAAGGTCGTCCTCGCCGGCGCCGTGATCCTCGTCGTCGTCGCGCTGCTCGCGATCCTGGCGCCGTGGATCACCCCGTACGAACCGACGAAGCTGGCGATCCTCGACCGGATGCAAAGCCCGCGCGCGACGCACTGGTTCGGCACCGACGAGCTGGGGCGCGACGTCTTTACGCGCGTCGTCTTCGGCGCGCGCTATTCGCTGATGATCGGCGCCGCGGTCGTGCTGATCTCGGTGACCGGCGGCGTGCTGCTGGGGCTTGTCGCCGGATACTTCCGGCGTCTCGACGGTCCGATCATGCGCGTGGTCGACGCGATGATGTCGTTTCCGGACATCCTGCTCGCCATCGCGCTCGTCGCGGTGCTCGGCGCCTCGATCACCAACGTGATCCTCGCGCTGGCGATCGTCTACACGCCGCGCGTCGCCCGCGTCGTCCGCGCATCGACGCTGGTGGTGCGCGAGCTCCTGTTCATCGAGGCGGCCCGGGCGCTCGGCGTCTCGACGTGGCGGATCATGTTCATCCACATCCTGCAGAACATCGCGTCGCCGATCCTCGTGCAGGCGACGTTCATCTTCGCGTACGCGGTGCTGGCCGAAGCCGGCCTGTCCTTCCTGGGCGTCGGCGTGCCGCCGGCGCTGCCGACCTGGGGCACGATGATCGCGAGCGGCCAGCAGTTCGCGCACCAGGCGCTGTGGATCGTGATTTTCCCCGGCATCGCGATCATACTGGCCGCGATCTCGCTCCAGATGGTGGGCGACGGCCTGCGCGACCTGCTCGATCCGAAGCTGCGAAAATCGCTATGAACCCTGCGCAAGCCAGATGCTGAACCTCGACGCGCTGCTCGGCGAGATCGTCGACCCGCGGACGAAGGGGTTTCCGCTCGGGGCCGCGCCCATCCCCTTGTCGGCGGTCGGCGCGCAGGGCTGGAACCTGTTGCGCGGCGACTTGCCGTTTCCGGTGGCGCTGCTGCGGGAGTCGGCACTCGATCACAACCACGCGTGGATGCGCGACTTCACCGCCGCCACCGGCGCGCTGCTGGCGCCGCACGGCAAGACCACGATGGCGCCGCAGATCTTCGCCGAGCAGCTCGCGGCGGGCGCCTGGGGCATCACCGTCGCCAACGTGCAGCAGCTCGGCGTCTGCGTGCACTTCGGCATCCGGCGCGTGATCATGGCCAACCAGCTCCTCGGCGACCGCGAGATCGCCGAAGTCATCCGGCTCTCGCGAGCTGCATCCGGACCTCGAGTTCCATTTTCTGGTCGACTCCCTCCCGCAACTGGCGCTGATCGAAGCCGAAGCCGGCAAGCACGCGCTGACGCGTCCGCTTCGCGCGCTGCTCGAGATCGGCGTCGCGGGCGGGCGCACGGGCTGCCGCAACTACGATGACGCGCTGACGGTGGCGCGCGCCGATCGCCGCGTCGACGACAACGGCGCTTTCGGGCATCGAATGCTACGAAGGCCTGCAGCTCACCGGCGATTCGGAACGCGACACCGCCTTCGTCGGCGCGCTGATGGAGACGGTGCGCAAGACCGCGCTCGCCTGCGACCACGAGGGCCTCTTCGCGGGCCCGTCGATCATTCTTTCCGCGGGGGGGTCCGCGGCGTTCGACATCGTCGCGCGCAAGCTGCCGACGCGCCTGTCGATGCCGGTGCTGACGATCCTGCGCAGCGGCTGCTATGTCACGCACGATTCCGGCTTCTATGCGCGCATGCTCGAAGGCGTCAAGGCGAGGAGCGGCATGGATTGGCAGGTGCGGCCCGGATTGAAGCCCGCGCTCGAAGTCTGGTCGCGCGTGCAATCGCGCCCCGAGCCCGGCCTCGCGATCCTGACGATGGGCAAGCGCGACGCGTCGTTCGACATCGACCTGCCGATCCCTCTGTCGCGCTTCCGCATCGGCCTGGACGACTATCCGCGGCCGGTCCCGCCCGGCTGGAAGATCGCGGCGATGAACGACCAGCACGCCTACCTGCGCCTCGACGCCGACGCGGATGCGTCCGCAGAGCTCGCGGTCGGCGATCTCGTCGGCTGCGGCATTTCGCATCCATGCACCACGTTCGACAAGTGGCGCGTGCTGTTCACCGTCGACGACGGCTATACCGTGACGGGCGCGGTCCGCACGTTTTTCTAGGCAATCGTGCCCATCGACACCACGAGTGCGCGCGGCGGGCCCCTGCTGCTGCGCGGAGGCACCGTGATCGACGGCACGGGCGCGGCGCGTTACCTGGCCGACGTGCGCGTCGAGGAAGATCGCATCGCGGCGATCGGCCCGTCGCTGCCGGCCGCCGGTGCCACGGTCATCGACGCGTCCGGCCTCGTCGTCGCACCCGGATTCATCGACGTCCACACGCACGACGATCAGATCGTGCTCGCGGCGCCTGCGATGCTGCCCAAGGTCAGCCAGGGGGTCACCACGGTGGTCGTCGGCAATTGCGGAATCAGCCTCGCGCCGCTCGTGCGCGAACACGTCCCGCCGCCGCTCAACCTGCTGGGCGGCAGCGACAACTATGTCCACCCCACGATGGCGGCGTATGCCAGGGCGGTGGGGGCGGCGCGTCCCGCCGTGAACGTCGCGGCGCTCGTCGGTCATTCGACGCTGCGCATTGCGACGATGAGCGACCCCTATCGGCCTGCCACGCGCGACGAGCAGCAGGACATGGCCGCCTTGCTGCGGGAAGCCCTGGCGGAAGGCGCCATCGGCCTCAGTTCCGGCGTGTTCTACGACACCGGCGCCGCGGCCGACATCGACGAGCTGTCGCTGCTCGCCGCGGTCGCAGGCGAAGCGGGCGGCGTCTACACGACGCATATCCGCGACGAGATGGACCGCGTGCTCGATTCGCTCGACGAAGCCTTCGCCACCGCGCGGCGCGGCAAGCTGCCGGTCGTGGTCTCGCATCACAAGTGCGCGGGGCCGCGCAACTGGGGACGGACCGTGCAGACGCTCGCGCACTTCGACGCGGCCAGGAAGGCGCAGGCGATCGGGCTCGACTGCTATCCGTACATCGCGGGTTCGACCGTGCTGCGCGAGGACCTGGTCGACGGCATCATCGACATCATCGTCACGTGGTCGGAGCCGCATCCGGAAATGTCGGCGCGGCATCTGGCCGACGTCGCCGCCGAATGGAACTGCACGCAGCAGGAGGCGTGCCGCCGCCTGCAGCCGGGCGGCGCATGCTACTTCCAGATGCGCGAGGACGACGTGCAACGGGTGCTGCAATACCCGGCGACGATGATCGGCTCCGACGGCCTGCCGCACGACAGTCATCCGCATCCGCGCCTGTGGGGCACGTTCCCGCGGGTCCTCGGCCACTACTGCCGCGAGCTCGGCCTCTTCCCGCTCGAAACCGCCGTGCACAAGATGACGGGGCTGTCCGCGCGGCAGTTCAAGCTTGCCGGCCGCGGCGAGATCCGGGTCGGCGCCTTCGCCGACATCACGCTTTTCGATCCGCGGACGGTGATCGACGCCGCGACGTTCGACCAGCCGATCGCCGCGGCGCGCGGAATCCGCTGCGTGATCGTGAATGGCGCCGTCTCCTGTCGCGACGGCAACGCGGGACCCGGGCGTGCCGGACGGTTCCTGCACTCGAACGCCGCATCGGTTGCCAACTGAAACGTCGTCACGTCGCGCCCGCCCCCCACGCGTAATCCGGCCGCAGCGCCGGCGCTTCGATTCGAACGACTTTCTGCCTCGACGCGTCGCCACGCACCAGCGTGACGTTGCGCAGCGGCACGCCGAAGGCGTCAGCGAGAAAGCGCGTGAGCTCGGCGTTCGCCTTGCCGTCGACCGGCGGCGCGGCGAGACGGATCCGGAGTGCAGTGCCGTGCACGCCCGCGACCTCGGTGCGTTTCGCGCCGGGCTGCACGTGCAGCGTCAGGACCAGCGCACCCTGTTCCTCGCGCCGCCAGGGCGCCGCGCCCATCGCGGCCGTCATTGGCCGCTCAGCCGCGGAAATAGCCGAGCAACGTGGTTTCGAGCCACGGCACGGGCAGCATCAGCACGAGCTGCAGCAGCACGATCAGGATGAGCGGCGAAAGGTCGAGCGTGCCGCCGAGCGGCGGAACGATGCGTCGGATCGGCGCGAGGAAGCGAAACGTCATCGCGTTGAGGAATCCGGCCAGCGGGCCGTCGGGGCTGAACCACGACAGCACCGCCTGGATGACGACGGTCACGATCACGATCCACACCGCCGCCTTGAAGAGCTCGATCCATGCATAGAGCGCCAACGCGAGCGCGACGGTGCCGTCGGGCGCAACGCGGCGCACGACGACGCTCGTGGCAAGCAGCCACGCGAATTGCGCGCACCAGGCGAGCACCAGCGTCGAAGTGTCCTGCCCCTTGAACCCGGGCAGCACGCGGCGCAACGGCTTCACGGCCCAATCGGTCAAGGCAGTCAGCGCCTGGCCGACGGGATTGCGGAACGGCGCGCGCAGCCATTGCATCATGAACCGCAGCAGGAACGAATACGTGAGGAGCCCGAAGCCGGTGTCGAGCAGGAAGCGCAGCGCCTGATCCATTGTCGTCGCCGGCTCCGCTCAGCCATCCTTGCCGAATTCGTCGCCGAGCTCGCGGGCGCGCGCCGCCGCGGCCTTCGCCGCCGCCACGATCTCGCGCTTGACGCCAGCCGCCTCCATGGACAGCAATGCGCGCTCGGTGGTGCCCGCCTTCGAGGTCACCTGCGCGCGCAATGTCGCGGGCTCGTCCGTGCTCGCCTTGGCCAGCGCGATCGCGCCGTCGAACGTCGCATACGCGAGCCGCCGCGCATCGGCCGCGGAAAAGCCGAGCTCGCGCGCCGCCTGCTCCAGCGCCTCCAGGAAATAGAAGACATACGCGGGGCCGCTTCCCGAAACGCCGGTGACGGCGTCGAGCATCGACTCGTCGGCCACCCACACGACATCGCCTGCCGCGGCGAGCACGCCCTCGCAGCGCGCGCGCCCGGCGGCATCCACGCCCTCCGCCGCGAAGACGCCGCTGATGCCCTTGCCGAGGAGCGCCGGCGTGTTGGGCATCGCGCGCACGAGGCGCCGATGCCCGCCGAGCCAGCGCGCAAGATCGGCGCCGCGGATGCCGGCGGCGATGGAGAGGACGACAGTCTCCGGCGCGCGGCCGAGATGCGGTGCGAGAGCACGCGCGGCATCCTTCATCTGCTGCGGCTTCACCGCGAACACGACGAGATCCGCGCCTTCGATCGCCGCGGCGTCGCATTCCGGCTGCACGCCGACGCCGGGGAAACGCGTCGCGAGCTTCCCGCGTTGCGCCGCAAACGGCTCCACGACCCGGATTTCGTCCGGCCGCGCGCCGCGCGCGAGCATGCCGCCGACGAGCGCCGTCGCCATGTTGCCGCCGCCGATGAAGGTCGTCCCCGTCATGGTGAATTCAGCGTCGACGATGCATGACGCGTCACGCCGTCCGCTGCCCGAACAGCGCCGATCCGATCCGGACGATCGTCGCCCCTTCCGCAATCGCGGCCTCGAGGTCGTCCGACATCCCCATCGACAGTGTATCGACGGGCAGCCCCGCCGCGCGGCAGGACTCGAACAGCGCCCTGAGAATCCGGAACTGGCCGCGCCGGGACGCCATCAACGGCGTCGGCTCGGCGATGCCCATCAGGCCGCGCAAGTTGAGTCGCGGCAGCGCCGCCACTGCGCGCGCCAGCGCCAGCGCGTCTTCGGGCGGAACGCCGCTTTTCGTCGACTCGCCGCTGATATTGACCTGTACGCACACGTTGAGCGGGGGCATTCCGGGCGGCCGCATCGCGGACAGCCGGTCGGCGATGCGCTCCCGGTCGATGGTATGCACCCAGTCGAAGCGCTCGGCCGCGGCGCCGGTCTTGTTGCTCTGGAGCGGGCCGATGAGGTGCCATTCCATGTCCGGAAGGTCGACCAGCGCGCCCATTTTCGGCAGGGCTTCCTGCACGTAGTTCTCCCCGAAGGCCCGCTGGCCCAGCCCGTGGAGCGCCCGGATCGCCCCCGGCGGAAACGACTTGCTGACGGCAAGCACCCGGACGCCTTCCTCCGGGCGGCCGGCCTCCCGCATGGCCCGAAGGACACGATCCCGCACGTCTTGCCACGACTTCTCGTAGTGGAACATAATCGAATGACGCCGGCATGAGATTGCGGTTGCTGGTACGCGATTTGCATGCGGCTTCGTGTTGCGCCGCAATCGAGCGCTTCCGGCCCCGGGGATTATAGATGGACATTACCGAACTGCTCGCCTTCGCGGTCAAGAACAAGGCCTCCGACCTGCACCTGTCGGCCGGCCTGCCGCCCATGATCCGGGTCCACGGCGACATCCGGCGGATCAACCTGCCGCCCATGGAGCACGAGGATGTCCACGCCATGGTGTACGACATCATGAGCGACGCGCAGCGCAAGGCGTACGAGGAAAACCTCGAATGCGACTTCAGCTTCGCGGTGCCCAACCTCGCCCGGTTCCGCGTCAATGCGTTCGTCCAGATGCGCGGCGCCGCCGCGGCGTTCCGGACGATTCCGGCGAAAGTGCTCTCGCTCGAGGAGCTCAATTGCCCCAAGATCTTCGGCGAGCTGACCAACCGCCCGCGCGGACTCATCCTGTGCACCGGGCCGACGGGCTCCGGCAAGTCGACGACGCTGGCGGCGATGTGCAACCACGTCAACGAGAACGAGTACGGGCACATCCTCACCATCGAGGATCCGATCGAGTTCATGCACGAGTCGAAGAAGTGCCTGATCAACCAGCGCGAGCTGGGGCCGCACACGCTGTCGTTCCCCAACGCGCTGCGCGCGGCGCTGCGCGAGGACCCGGACTACATCCTGGTCGGCGAAATGCGCGACCTCGAGACCATCCGCCTCGCGCTCACCGCCGCCGAGACGGGCCACCTCGTGTTCGGCACGCTGCACACGAGCTCCGCGGCCAAGACGATCGACCGGATCATCGACGTGTTCCCCGCGGCGGAAAAGGACATGGTCCGCGCGATGCTGTCCGAATCGCTGGTGTCGGTGATCGCGCAGACGCTGCTGAAGACCAAGGACGGCCAGGGACGGATCGCCGCGCACGAGATCATGATCGGCACGCCCGCCATCCGGAACCTGATCCGCGAGAACAAGGTCGCGCAGATGTACTCGGCGATCCAGACGAGCCAGTCGGTCGGCATGCAGACGCTCGACCAGTGCCTCGTCGATCTCGTCCGCCGCAACCAGGTCAATGTCGCCGAGGCCCGCAACCGCGCGGTCAACAAGGATCTCTTCATGGCGGGAGGCTAGACGGATGGAACGCGAACGCGCCACCAAGTTCATCCACGAGCTGCTCGAGCTGCTGGTCAAGCAGAACGGCTCCGACCTCTTCATCACGGCGGGCTTTCCGCCGGCGCTCAAGGTCGACGGCAAGATCCAGCCCGTGTCGAAGACGGCGCTGTCCGCGCAGCACACGATCGAGCTCGTCCGCAGCGTGATGAACGACAAGCAGGCCGCCGAGTTCGAGTCGTCCAAGGAATGCAATTTCGCGATCGCGCCCCCGGGCGTCGGCCGCTTCCGCGTCAACGCGTTCGTCCAGCAGTCGAAGGTCGGCATGGTGCTGCGGACGATCATGACGGAAATTCCCAGGTTCGAGGAACTCGGGCTGCCCCCCGTGCTGAAGGACATCATCATGTCCAAGCGGGGGATCATGCTGTTCATCGGCGCCACGGGCTGCGGCAAGTCGACCTCGATGGCGGCGCTGCTCGGTTACCGCAACGAGAACAGCTACGGCCACATCATCACGATCGAGGACCCGATCGAGTTCGTCCACGAGCACAGGAACTGCATCCTCACGCAGCGCGAGGTCGGCGTCGACTGCGACGGCTGGCAGGTCGCGCTCAAGAACACGCTGCGGCAGGCGCCGGACGTCATCCTGATCGGCGAAGTGCGCGAGCGGGAGACGATGGACTACGCGATCTCCTTCGCCGAAACCGGCCACCTGTGCCTCGCCACGCTGCACGCGAACAGCACCAACCAGGCGCTCGACCGGATCATCAACTTCTTCCCCGAGGAGCGCCGCGCGCAGCTGCTGATGGACCTTTCGCTCAACACCCGCGCCTTCATCGCGCAGCGGCTGATCCCGCGCCGCGACGGCCGCGGCCGCGTTCCGGCGGTCGAGGTGATGCTGAACTCGCCGCTCGTGTCCGACCTGATCTTCAAGGGCGACGTGTCGGGGATCAAGGACATCATGAAGAAGTCGCGCGAGCTCGGCATGCAGACGTTCGACCAGTCGCTGTTCGACCTCTACGAGGCCGGGCTCATCAGCTACGAGGACGCGCTGCGCAACGCCGATTCGCTGAACGACCTGCGGCTCGAGATCAAGCTGCACGGCAAGGAAGCGAAGAACCGCAACATCTTCGCGGGCATCGGCGGTCTCGACATGGTGCCCGAGCAGACGCAAGGTCCCGTGTAGGACGGACGCCCGGCGAGAGGGCCGGATCCCGCGGTGTGCTAGGCTAGCCGGTCATTCATCGACAAGGCCACGCCACGATGTCCGGCCTCGACGGCACGACGCCGATTCCGACCGAAATCAAGCTGCACCAGGCCTCGCGCGTGCTCGAGGTCGCGTTCAACGACAGCCGCACGTTCCGCCTTTCCTACGAGTACCTGCGCGTCTACTCGCCGTCGGCCGAAGTGCGCGGCCACGGTCCGGGCCAGGAAGTGCTGCAGGTCGGCAAGCGCGAGATCGCGATCAAGGAAGTGGAGCCGGTCGGCCGCTACGCGATCCGCCCCTCGTTTTCGGACGGGCACGACACCGGCATCTATTCGTGGGACTACCTCTACGACCTCGGCGCGCGGCAGGACGAGCTGTGGCAGCGCTATCTCGACCGGATGGCCGCGGCCGGCGCGAGCCGCGATGCGAAGTGACATGACCGACGAGACCCATCGAAGTGACATGACCGACAAGACCCATTTCGGCTTCGAGCAGGTCGGCCCGGAGGAAAAGGCAGGGCGCGTGCGCGGCGTGTTCGATTCGGTTGCCGGACGCTACGACTTGATGAACGACCTCATGTCGGCGGGCCTGCACCGCCTGTGGAAGCGCTTCGCCGTCGAGGCCACCGGCGTGCGCGCGGGCATGCGCGTGCTCGACCTCGCCGGGGGCACCGGGGATCTCGCGCGCCTGTTCGCCGACCGCGTCGGCTCCGCGGGCGAAGTGGTGCTCACCGACATCAACGGCGCCATGCTGTCCGAAGGGCGCGACAAGCTGCTGAACGCCGGCCTGGTGCTGCCTACCGTCCAGTGCGATGCCGAGAAGCTGCCGTTCGCCAGCGGTGGTTTCGACTGCGTGAGCATCGCCTTCGGCCTCCGCAACGTGACGCACAAGGAGGCGGCGCTTTCCGAGATGCGTCGCATGCTGAAGCCGGGCGGCGTGGCCGCCGTGCTCGAGTTCTCGCGCATCTGGCAGCCGCTGGCGCCCGCCTACGACTGGTACAGCTTCAATGTCATCCCGCGCCTCGGCAAGCTCGTGACCGGCGATGATGCGAGCTACCGCTACCTTGCCGAGTCGATCCGCATGCACCCGGACCAGGAAACGCTGAAGAGCATGATGAATGCGGCAGGGTTCGATCGCGTCACGGTGCACAACCTCGCCGCCGGCGTGGTCGCGCTGCACCTCGGCTACGCGCACTGACCGACAGGCGCACTTGCCTCCACTTGCCCGCAGTTGCCATTAGGCGCATCGCCCGCAAATAACTGTCTTTGGCCGGAGAACGAACATGAAGCGAACCCTCTTTGTCGCCCTTGCCGCCGTGCTGGTCGCCTCGCTGGCCGCCGCGGACGCCGACGCGAAGCGCCTCGGAGGCGGCAGAAGCCTGGGCGCCCAGCGCCAGAGCGTCCCGCCGCCGAGCTCCGCCACGGGTCCGGCCGCCAACCCGGTCATGCCCGCGCAGCCGGGCGTTGCAACGGCGAAACCCGCCGCGCCGGCCGCGGCGCCAAGCGGCGCGTCGCGCTGGCTGGGCCCGATTGCCGGCATTGCCGCCGGATTGGGACTCGCCGCCTTGCTGTCGCATTTCGGATTGCCCGAAGGTTTTGCGAGCTTCCTCCTGCTCGGGTTGCTGGCCTTCGGTGCGATCGTCGCGTTCCGGATGTTTGCCGCGCGACGCGGGACCGCGGCGCCAACCGCCTCGTACTCCGGTCTCGCGACCGCCGCACCGAGGCCCGTGATCGATGCAACGCCGTCGCGCGTCGAGCCCGTCCTCGCGGCGCCGTCGACGAATTTCGCGAAGCCCCTGCCCGCCGGATTCGACACCGCCGGCTTCCTGCGCGAGGCGAAGAACCAGTTCCGGCGCCTGCAAACTGCCTGGGACGAGGGCGACAGGACGGCGCTCGCGGAGGTCATGACGCCGGAGATGGCGGCCGAAATCGGTCGCGAGCTCGACGAACGCGGCATGCATCACGTGACGGAGATCGTCTCGCTCGACGCCGAAATGATGGACGTCACGACCGAGGCGGGCGCGCATTGGGCAAGCGTGCGCTTCACCGGCCTCGCGCGCGAGGACGGCGCGCCGCAGCCGACGTCGCTCGACGAAATCTGGAACCTGACGAAGCCGGTCGACGGGTCGTCGGGATGGCTGCTCGCCGGCATCCGGCAGACCGCCTGACGACGCAACCGGGAACCCCAGCTGACGGACACAACGGAGGACGCCGCGATGACAACGCTCGGAATCGATCCCACGGCGCTCCCCGGCGCAATCGCCAACCGGATGCTCGAGCGCGAAGCGTGGGCACGGCAACGCCTCGCTGCGCATGCGAGCCGAGTGTTCGTCATCGCGGTGGGTCCTGCCGCGACTGCCTTCGCCATCGACGAGACCGGAAAGGTCGCCTCGGCGCTGCCGGCTGGCATTGCCCCGGATCTCACGCTCCGCCTGTCGCCGTTCGACGTGCCCGCGTTCCTGGCCGACCCGACGCGCTTCGACCGCTACGTCAAGGCCGACGGGGATCCCGCGCTGGCCGCGACGCTGAAGGATCTCGCGCCGACGATGCCATGGCTGGTCGAGCAGGCATTCGCGAAGGTCCTGGGCGCAATCGCCGGCCAGCGCGTCGCGGACGTCGGGCGGCGGCTGCTCGCGTTCCCCGAGTACGCTGCGGAACGCGTCGGGGGCAGCATCGTGAGCTTCGCGCACGAGCAATCCGGGTTGCTCGCGACCGGCGACGAAGGCAGCGCGTTCGTGATGCACGTGAGCGCGCTGGCCGACCGGGTCGACGCGCTGGCGGCGCGCATCGACGCGCTCGACGCCCGCGTTAGCGCAACCGTCGTTCCCGCGAATTTCCGCAGGAAGAAGGCGGTTCCGCCTCAGACGGTGTAGTCGAGCACCGCGAAAAAGTGGCACGCGGTGCCCGCGACCACGAACAGGTGCCAGACGAAGTGGGCGTAACGCAGCTTCGAGTCGAGCGCGAAGAACACCACGCCCACCGTGTAGGCGAGCCCCCCGGCGGCCAACAGGATAAGGCCGGGTGTAGCGACATGCATCAGCAGCGGCTTGGCCGCGACCACGACGAGCCATCCCATCCCGAGGTATAGCCCCGTCGACAGGAACGGATGCGACATCCGGTCGAGCGCCTTCAGCGTCACGCCGACCGCCGCCAGCGCCCAGACGAGGCAGAACAGCGTCCAGCCCCACGGACCCTCGAGCGGACCGAGCGCGAAGGGCGTGTAGCTGCCGGCGATGAACAGGAAGATCGCGCCCTGGTCGAGCTTGCGGAAGAACCGCTTCGGCCCTTCCTGCGGGATCGCGTGATAGAGCGCGGAGGCCGCGTAGACCAGCAGCATCGTCGCCGCGAACACGCAGGTGGCCGCGACGTTGAGCGCCGTCCCGCGCTGCGCGCACGAAACGACGAGGATCGGCACCGCCGCCGTCGCCGCGAGCAGCGCCATGCCATGGCTCACGCTGTTGGCGACTTCCTCGCCGCGAGTCTGGACCCGTTCGTGGTGGACCTTCATGCCGGCACCATTGCATGGGTCGTGCCAAGGGGACGAACGGTCGTCCAATCCCTACCAGCGGACGGGCGGCGCGCTATAGTCGCGCCTGCCACACGCCGGCACACGCCGCCGATGGCGAGGAAATCAAACCGAAACGAAACGAGGGATCCCAATGAGCGTCCGCTTCCTGCGCATCGCCGTCATCTATTTCGTCGTCGCCGTCGCACTGGGCGTGTATATGGGGATCATCGCGAATTTCACGCAGGTCCCCGTCCATGCGCACCTCAACTTGCTGGGATGGGTGTCGATGGCGCTGTTCGGGCTCATCTACAACGCGCATCCGGCGGCCGGGCAGACCGCGCTCGCGCGCTGGCATTTCTGGATCCACAACGTGACGTTGCCGGTCTTCATGGCAGCGCTGTACCTGATGCTGGGTGGCAACGCGGCGATTGCCGTGGTCGTCGAAATCAGCGCTACCGTGATGGTGTTCGCCGTCGTGCTGTTCGCCGTCAACCTGTGGCGAACAGTTCCGGCCGCGCCCTGACCTTCGATTGCCGCACCGCCGCCTGAGCGCGGCGGCGTCCGGCGCGCGCGGGACGCGCCGGGGCCATCGCTTACAATCCCCCGCATGCGCCTCCTGCGCCTCACCATCATCTTCTTCGTCGTGCTGAAGTACGGGCTCGACGAGTTCCTCACCGGCCACGAGCGGTTCCGCGCCGTGCGGCCGATGGCGCGCGCGCTCACGTTCTGGCGCGACACGTCGGCGCCGCGGGCGGTGCGCCTGCGCCTCGCACTGGAGGACCTCGGGCCGATCTTCGTCAAGTTCGGCCAGATGCTGTCGACGCGCCGCGACCTGATTCCGCTCGACATCGCCGACGAGCTCGCCAAGCTGCAGGATCGCGTGCCTCCGTTCTCGTCGGACGAGGTCATCGCGACCCTCGCCCGGCTCTATGGCAAGCCGGTCGACCAGGTGTTCAAGGCGTTCGATCGCGTGCCCGTCGCGAGCGCGTCGGTCGCGCAGGTGCATTTCGCGGAGCTGCCCGACGGCACGCCGGTCGCGGTCAAGGTGCTGCGACCGAACATCGCGCTGGTGATCGACAAGGACGTCTCCCTCCTGCGCACGGCCGCGACGCTGGTCGAGAAGCTGTGGTCCGACGGCAAGCGCCTGCGGCCGCGCGAGGTCGTCGCCGAATTCGAAAAGACGCTGGCCGACGAGCTCGATCTGTCGCGCGAGGCGGCGAACTGCTCGCAGCTCCGCCGCAATTTCCAGCATTCGCCGCTGCTGCAGGTGCCCGCCGTGCATTGGGACTGGAGCGGCAGCGAGGTCATGGTCATGGAGCGCATGGCCGGCATCCCGATCGGGCAGGTGGACCGGCTGGTGGAAGCAGGCGTCGATTTGAAGCGCCTTTCGCGCGCCGGCGTCGAGCTCTTCTTCACGCAGGTTTTCCGCGACGGCTACTTCCACGCCGACATGCATCCGGGAAACATCTTCGTGGCGATCGACGGCGCCAACTTCGGCAAGTACATCGCGATGGATTTCGGCATCATGGGCACGCTGTCGGAACGCGACAAGAGCTACCTCGCGCAGAATTTCCTCGCGTTCTTCCGCCGCGATTACCACCGCGTGGCGACCGCGCACCTCGAGTCGGGCTGGGTGCCGCCGGGCACGCGCGTCGACGAGCTCGAAGCGGAGATCCGCGTCGTGCTGGAGCCCGTGTTCGACCGTCCGCTGTCGGAAATCTCGCTCGGCCGCGTGCTGATGCAGCTCTTCCGTGCCTCGCGGCGGTTCAACATCGAAATCCAGCCGCAGCTCGTGCTGCTGCAGAAGACCCTTCTCAACGTCGAAGGGCTCGGCCGGCAGCTCGACCCGGCACTCGACCTCTGGACGACCGCCAAGCCCTTCCTCGAGCGCTGGATGGAGGAGCAGATCGGGCCCTCGTCGCTGCGCCGCCGGCTGATTTCCGAGGCCCCGTACATCGTCGCGGCGCTGCCCGAATTGCCGCGGCTCTTCCACCAGTGGCTGCTGTCGCGCCCGCCGGCGCCCGACGACGCGCTGCGCGAGCTGGCGGCCGCGCAGCGCACGCGAAACCGCTTGCTGGCGGTCGTGCTGGTGCTGGTCGCTGCGGCGGTGGTCCTGCTCGTCCTTCGTCCGCTCTAGGCCCGACGCGCGGCTATTTCGATGTCCGGCCGTAGTGCGACGGCGCCAGCGTGGTGGTGGCGGCGGCCGCGCCTGCCGCGCAGACGCGGCGCCGACCCCCGCGAGCGGCGCGCGCCTGAGAAAGGCGTTCGCCTCGCCGAGCATCAGTCGCACGAGGTCCTCCAGCACCGGCTCGCCGATCGCCGCCGGCGCGAAATCGAGCGTCACGGGCTCCAGACGGTCGACGTTGCGCAGGCTCACCACGACCACGCCGCGGCCGTAATCGGGGACGAACCGGATGGCCGCCATGACGGCCGGCACGACGGTGAACACGCCGCGCCGCGTGCGCGCGGCGTCGTCCTGTTCGATCCGGTACGAGAAATCGAGCTGCGCGCCGCGCAACCGCTCCTCCATCGCGGCGGCCGCGGCGGGCGGGACCACGACGCGGATCGGCAGGTCGTTCGCCATCCGGTAATAGAGCTCGAGGCGCTCGATGAGGTCGAAACCCGCGAGCACGGCGCGACGGTACGACACGACGCCGCGGTCGTAGCGCGGCGTCGCAATCGTGGCAACACCCTCGAGGGTGAACCGGTGAGCGACCACCGGGCGTATCACTTCGAGGTGCGCGATCGCCTCGTCGAGCCAGCGAAATGCGGCGAGCAACCGGCGATCGATGTCCCGCAGGTCCGACGCCCCCGGTCCTTGCGCCGCGGGATCGGCATCGCGCACCGCCGCCGAACGCTTGCGCAACTCGGCGAGCATCGGCGACGGAAGAGAGGCGGGCATGGGTGCCGACTCTAGTCCTCGTCCCCGCGGTGCGCATTACGTCGAACGGCCGACGGGAACCGCGAGTTTTTGGGCTACAATCCGCCGCAGTTCAAACCGTGCCGGCAGCTCGTCCGATGGCGCTCCTCGAAATAAAGAATGCGACGCGCCGGTTTGGCGAGTTCACTGCCGTCGACGACGTGAGCCTGGCGATCGAGGCCGGCGAGTTCTTCACCCTGCTCGGCCCGTCGGGTTGCGGGAAGACGACACTCCTGCGAATGATCGCCGGTTTCGATCTCCCGGATGGCGGCAGCATCTTCCTCGACGGCGTCGACCTCGCGGACCGCCCGCCTGAGGCGCGGCCCGTCCGCACGGTGTTCCAGAGCTACGCCTTGTTCCCGCACATGACGGTGGAAGGCAACGTCGCGTTCCCGCTCCAGATGGCGAAGACGCGAGCCGCCGAGATCCCGGACAAGATCGCCGCGGCGCTGGAGGACGTGCGACTCGTCGGCTTCGGCAAACGTTATCCGCACGAGTTGTCCGGCGGCCAGAAGCAGCGTGTGGCGATCGCCCGCGCGCTCGTCACGCACCCGACGGTGCTGCTGCTCGACGAGCCTCTGGCCGCGCTCGACGCGAAGCTGCGCGAGGACATGCAGATCGAGCTCATCAACATGCAGAAGGACGTCGGCATCACGTTCGTTTACGTCACTCACGACCAGACCGAGGCGCTCGCGCTGTCGCACCGCATTGCCGTGATGAACAAGGGGCGCGTGGAACAGCTGGACGAGCCGTCGCGCATCTACGGCTTCCCCCGTTCACGCTTCGTCGCGGATTTCATCGGTCATTGCAACCTTTTCTCCGGACCGGTTGCCGCCAACACCGCCGGGGTGGTCACGGTCGACGTCCGCGGCCTCGGCGCGGTGCGCGTGGCCACGAGCTCCGCGCTGGCGCCGGGAAGTCCCGCGACCATCGCGCTGCGCCCGGAGCAGATCCGCATCGAGGCCGCCGCGCCCGCGGAAGCGCAGGGCAACCATTTCCGGGGCACCGTCGCCGAGCTCCTCTACATGGGCGATGTCACCGTCTACCGCGTCGACACCTCCGGCGGCCAGAAGATCGAGGCGCTGCTCGCGAACTCGGCATCCGGCCGCGCCAAGTTCTTCGAGGTCGGCGACGCCGTCGAGATGACCTGGCCGGTCGCCGCCGGCCACTTCATCGAAGAGTGAGCGAGGCGGGCGAGTGTAGGCCGAGGACGCCCGTGCGAGCAGGGCGAAGCCAAGGCCCGAGGGCGCGTCGCGAGCGCGGGCGGCGGCCGACCCGGGCAGCGAGCCGCGAATGTCGAGCCGCGCGTCGCGAGCGACCGATGGCGCCCGACAGCTCGGCGTACCGGATGGCAGCTGCCGTCCGGAGGGCGCGAGTAGATCATGCCTGCACGGCAGGAAGGGCGGGTCGGCAAATGGCTGGTCAGCGGACCGCCGCTCGTCTATCTCGTCGTCTTCTTCGCGATCCCGACGCTGATCATGGTGCTGGCGTCGTTCCGCACACCCGGCGACTTCGGGGGACTCGCGCCGCTCGTCGACGAAGCGGGAAAGCTCGACCTCAACGTCGACAGCTACGCGCGCTTCTTCACCGAATCCGTCTACGCCGCGGTGTTCCTGAAGTCGATCGTCTACGCGCTCGCGACGACGCTGCTGTGCCTCGCGCTCGCCTATCCGCTGGCGGCGCTCGTCGCCGGGAGCCCGAAGAAATACCGCGACCTGCTGCTGCTTCTCGTCATCCTGCCGTTCTGGAGCAACTTCCTGATCCGGATCTACGCGTGGATGATCATCCTCGGCCCGCAGGCGGCGCTCGCGCGGAGCGTCAACGGCGTGCTCGCCTGGTTCGGCCACGAGCCGGTGCCGCTGCTGTTCAGCTCGTTCGCCGTGCTCGTCTGCCTCGTCTACGTCCACCTGCCGTTCATGGTGCTGCCGCTGTATGCGAACCTCGAGAAGCACGACCAGTCGCTGCTCGATGCCGCGCAGGATCTCGGCGCCGGCGCATGGCAGCGGTTCTGGCGCATCACCTTTCCGCTCTCGCTGCCGGGCGTCTATGCCGGCGCCGCGCTCGTGTTCATTCCCGCGCTGGGCATCTTCGCGATTCCCGACATTCTCGGCGGCCCGGACGACACGCTGATCGGCAACCTCATCAAGCAGCAGTTCCTGGAGACGCGCGACTGGCCGTTCGGCAGCGTGCTGTCGATCGTGCTTACCGTCTCGGCGCTCCTGCTCGCCGGGCTCGCGGCCTGGGTCGGGCGCCGCAACCTCGTAACGCCTTCGAGCGACGGGGAGCGCCCGTGCGTAAGCGCCCGGCCGGATTGATCGCCGCCGCCGCCGCGGGCTACGCGTTCCTGTATATCCCGCTCGTCATCGTCGTCGTCTATTCGTTCAACGATTCGCGGCTCAACGCGGAATGGGTCGGCTTCACCTTCGGCTGGTACGACAAGCTGTTCCACAACGAGGACATGCTGGTCGCGGCCGGCAACTCGCTCGTGATCGGCCTCGTCGCGAGCCTCGTCTCGACGGTGCTGGGCACCATGGCGGGCGTGGCGCTCTACCGCTACCCGATGCGGCTCCTGTCGGGCCTCGTGCTGGCGCCGATCGCCATTCCCGAGATCCTGATGGGCGTCTCGCTGCTCATCTTCTTCGTGCTGCTCAACTTCACGCTGGGCCTCCTGTCGGTGGCGCTGGCGCACATCGCCTTTTGCATCGGTTTCGTCGCCATCGTCGTTCGCTCCCGGCTCGCCGGCATGGACGAATCGCTGACCGAGGCGGCCCGCGACTGCGGGGCGACGCCCTGGCAGGCGTTTCGCTACGTGACGCTGCCGCTCATCATGCCGGGCGTGATCGCCGGTGCGCTGATGGCGTTCACGCTGTCGATCGACGATTTCGTCATCACCTTTTTCACCGCCGGCGCCGGAACCGTGACGCTGCCGCTGCAGATCTACTCGATGATCAAGATCGCGGTCACGCCCGAAGTCAACGCGGTGTCGACACTGTTGATGCTTCTCACGTTAGCGCTCATCATCGTCGCTTCGAGACTCTCGCCCACCCTCCTTCGATCCGACCAGGACTGACCATGAAACGACTCGCGCTCCTGCTTGCGTCGCTGCTCGTCGCCGTGCCGGCGCTTGCCGCCAAGGACCAGCTGCACCTCTACAACTGGAACAACTACATCGCGCCGGAGACCGTGAAGCGGTTCGAGGAGGCCTGCAAGTGCGAGGTCGTCCAGACGTACTACTCGGACAACGAGGAGCTCCTGGCCAAGCTCGCGGCCGGCGCCAAGGGGTACGACGTCCTGGTGCCGACGTCGAACGCGGTCGAAGCGCTGGTCAAGGGCGGTCAGCTGATGCCGATCGACAAGTCGAAGCTGTCCAACCTCAAGAACATCGATCCCGCTGTACCTCAATACGCCGTTCGATCCGGGCAACAAGTATTCGGTGCCCTACGCGATGTCGACGACGATCCTCGGCTACAACGCCGAGAAGATGAAGGAGCTCGGGCTGCCGACCGACACCTGGGCGGTGATCTTCGACCCGAAGTACCTGGAGAAGGTCAAGGGGCGCGTCACCGTGCTCGACAGCTCGAGCGAGCTGTTCGCCGCCGCGCTCAAGTACCTCGGTTATTCGGCCAACGACGTCGACCCGAAGCATTGGGACGAGGCCGCCGCGGTGATCAAGAAGGCGAAGCCCTACTGGGCGGCCTTCAACGCATCGTCGTATATCAAGGAGCTCACCGTCGGCAACATCTGGCTGGTCCACGGGTACTCGAACGACATCTTCCAGGCCAACCTCGACGCCAAGGCGGCCGGCCGCAAATTCACGATCCTGCAGGGCATGCCCAAGGAAGGGGCGGTGCTCGCGGTCGACAACATGGTTCTGCAAAAAGGTGCGCCGCGGCCCGATCTCGGTCTCCTGTTCATGAATTTCATGCTCGAGGGAAAGAACTCGGCGGAACTCACGAACCTCATCGGCTCAGGCAATCCGAACACGGACGCCATCAAGTACATCAAGCCCGAACTCCTCAAGAACCCGGCGATCTTCCCGGACAAGGCGGTGCAGGCCAAGCTCGAGCAGCTGAAGGACCTGACGGGCCCGCAGCGGCGGCTGCGCAACAAGCTGTGGACGGAGATCAAGGCGGGCCGCTGAACGACCCGCCGTGTTCGCGGTGAATTTCCTGGACAGATCGCTACGATGAGCGCGAAGGTACGCATCGAGCGGCTCACGCCCGCGCGCCGGGACGATTTCCTGCGTTTTTTCGACCACGAGCGGGGGCCGGCGTTCGCCGACAACCCGGATTGGGCGAAGTGCTATTGCCATTTCTACCACGTGCCCAAGGCGATTCCGTGGAAGAGCCTCGACGGCAATGCGAACCGCACGGCGATGACCGCGCGAATCGAGGCGGCGGAAATGGACGGCTTCCTCGCGTATGTCGCGGACGACGTCGTCGGCTGGCTGAACGCGCAGCCGCTCACCAAGCTGCCGCACTGCATGCCGCGCATGGGCATCGCCGCGCCCCGGCTCGATGTTCCGCCGCATCTCGCCGCCGCCATCGTCTGTTTCGTCATCGCGCCGGCCTGGCGGCGCCGCGGTGTCGCGCGCGCGCTGGTCGACGGCGCGCTCGAGTCGTTCGCGGCGCGCGGGATCCGCGTGGTCGACGCGTTTCCGTTCAAAGCCGGCGACAGCACGACCGCGACCGACCACTATCACGGCCCGTCGTCGCTGTTCCGCGAGGCGGGGTTCGAGGTGCTGGCCGAGCACAAGGACCTGACCGTGATGCGCAAGCGCCTCGACGCCAAGCACTGACATCGCGCGCAATGCAGCAACGCCCGATTCGTCCGCGCTCGCCGCCGTCGCTGCTGCCGCATTTCCTGGTCGTGCTCTATGGGCTCGCGATCGTGTACGCGAGCCTGCAACCCTTCGGGCCGTGGATCGCGCCCGCGCCGGGAACGCCGTTCTTCCTCTTCGCTCCGTGGCCGCCACGCTGGACGCGCTTCGACGTGATCGCCAACGTCGTCGCCTACGCGCCGCTCGGGTTTTTCGTGGCGCTGGTGCCGCGCCGCCGGCCGCCGCTCGGCCGGCTATCGGTCGCCATCGCCGCAGGCGCGGCGCTCTCCTTCGCACTGGAGTCGATGCAGATGTTCATGCCGCCGCGGGACGCGAACGTGATCGATCTCCTTTCCAACACCGCGGGCGCGACGCTCGGGGGACTCCTCGCGATCGCGTTCGCGCGTTCGGAAGCCGCCAAGCACGGCGTGATGTCGCTGCGCGAGCGCTGGTTCGTTTCGGGGCGCATCGGCGATCTCGGGCTCGCGCTGCTCGCGATCTGGCTCGCCGTGCAGGTCAATCCGGGGATCCCGCTGTTCGCGATCGTGTTCGACCCGTCGGCGGAATTCGGCGCGGCCGCCGGTACGCTCGTCATGCGCGGCGACACGGATATCGCGGCGGCGCTGGTCGAGGGCGCCCACAGCGCGTTCCAGCTCCTTGGCGTCGGGCTGTTCCTCTCGCTGCTCCTGCGCGAGCGCCGCAACGTCGGCGGCGCCGTGCTGCTGCTGATCGGCGCCGCGCTGCTTGCCAAGGCCGTGGCCGCGATCTTCCTGTTGAAGCCGGCCGCTTGGGAGCACTGGCTGTCGCCCGGCGTGTCCTTGGGTGTTGCCGCCGGCGCGCTGCTGCTGCTCGCCGCCATTTCGCTGCCGCGGCCCGTGCAGGTCGCCGTCGCCACGGTCGCGCTGCTCTTGTCGCTTCTCACCACGCTCCTGGCACCCGATCTGCTTTTCGCCCGGCCGCCGCTGTCGATGTTCTCCTGGTCGTACGGCCACCTGCTGCATTTCAACGGCCTGACGCACATCGTGCTGCTCGTATGGCCCGTCGCCGCCAGCGCATACCTGTTCGTGCTCGCGGGACAGCCGAATTGGGGCCATACAGCATGAGGCCATTTCTGCTATGGTGGCCCGCATGATTCCGCCGGCCGTCGACGACGCGATCGACCTGAAACGCGTCCGCCGCGCGCTGGTGATCAAGCTGCGCCATCACGGCGACGTGCTGCTTGCGTCCCCGGTGTTCACGGCGCTGAAGCGCGCGGCGCCGGATGCGGAGATCGACGCGCTCGTCTACCTCGAGACCGCGCCGATGCTGGAGCGGCATCCGGCGATTTCGCTCGTGCATACGATCGATCGCCGCCACAAGGACCGCGGACCGCTGTCGCAGCTGCTCGGCGACGGGCGCCTCTGGCATGCGCTGCGCTCGCGGCGCTACGACCTCGTCGTGCACCTGACCGAGCATCCCCGCGGCGCCTGGTTGTCGCGCATCGCCGGCGCGCGCTATCGCGTCGCGCCGGAGCGCGCGCGCGCGGGCTGGTTCTGGCGCCGCTGCTTCACCCATCGCTACCTGCTGCCGCAGTCGACGCCGCGACACACCGTCGAAGCCGACCTCGACGCGCTGCGCCGCATCGGCCTCTGGCCGGAGGAGGACGACAAGAAGCTCGTCCACGTTCCCGGTCCCGATGCGGAAAAACGGGTCACGGAGTTGCTCGCGGCGCATGGGCTCGAGCGAGGCGGCTTCGTGCTGATTCATCCGGGCTCGCGCTGGCTGTTCAAATGCTGGCCCGCGGCGCCGACCGCCGCGCTGCTCGACCGGCTCGCTGCGATGGGTTGGCCGCTCGTCATGACGGGCGCGCCGGATCCGGCCGAGGCGCCGCTTGTCAACGCGATCAAGGCGGCGCTCGCGTCTCCGATCGTCGATCTCGCCGGCCGGCTGACGATGGCCGAGCTGTCGGCATTGATCGCATCGGCGCGCCTGTTCATCGGCTGCGACACCGCGCCGATGCACCTCGCCTCCGCCGCAGGCACGCCGATCGTCGCCTGGTTCGGCCCCAGCGACGAACGCATCTGGGGACCGTGGCGCGTCCCGCATCGTGTGGTCACCTCGAAGGTCCATGCGTGCCGGCCCTGCCACAACAACGGCTGCGGAGGCAGCAACAATTCCGATTGCCTGTTGACGTTGCCGCTGGATTCCGTTGCCGACGCCGTCGTCTCGCTGCTCGCCGAAACCGGCGCGACCGCGCCGCGATGAGGCTCGGGATCGTTCGGCAGCGCTACACGCCTTTCGGCGGCGCGGAGCGCTTTATCGAGCGCGCGATCGACACGCTGATCGGGCGCGGCGTGAAAGTGCGCATGTACACGCGCGCGTGGCCAGCCGCGCAAGCGGGGCGCATCGAGCCCGTCATCTGCAATCCGTACTACGTCGGCGGCGTCTGGCGCGATGCGGGCTTCGCGCGGGCGGTACGGCACGCGCTTGCGCTCGATCGTCCCGACATCGTGCAGACGCACGAGCGGATCGCCGGCTGCGACATCTTCCGCGCCGGCGACGGCGTCCATCGCGCGTGGCTCGCGGAGCGGCTGCGGACGGGCGGCGTGGCGGAGCGGCTCGCCATCGCGGCCAACCCGCTGCACCGGCATAAGCTTGCCGCGGAAAGGAGTGTCTTCGCGGACCCGACGCTCAAAGCGGTGATCTGCATTTCGCACATGGTCCGCGACGACATCCGCCGTCACTTTGCCTTCCCCGACGACAAGCTGCACGTGATCTACAACGCCGTCGATCCGCGCGAGTTCAATCCCGGGGTGCGCGAGGCCCGCGCGGCCACGCGCGCGCGCCTCGGCATCGCCGAGTCGGACGTGGTCTTTCTTCTCGTCGGCTCGGGCTATGCGCGCAAGGGAGTGCCGGTTGCGCTGCGCGCGCTCGCGCGTCTCCCCGCCCGGGCACGGCTCGTCGTCGTCGGCCGCGACAAGCACCCGGCACGCTATGAAGCACTCGCCCGTCGGGCGGGTGTGCGCGATCGCGTCGTGTTCGCCGGCGCGCAGCAGGATCCGCGTCCGTATCTTGGCTGCGCCGATGCATTCGTGCTGCCCACGCTCTACGATCCGCTGTCGAACGCGGTGCTGGAGGCGCTTGCCTGCGGCCTGCCGGTCGTCACCAGCCGTCGCTGCGGCGCGGGCGAGCTCGTCGTCGCCCATGGCGCCGGCTGGGTCTGCGACGCGAGCGACAATGCCGCGCTGGCGGCACACATGGAGCGGCTGCTGGACAACGACGAGCGCGGGCGAGTCGCCGCGCGCGCCGTCGGCGCGGTGGCCGCGTTGACGCCGGATGCAATGGCGCAGCGGCTGCTCGAGCTCTACGATTCACTGGGCGCAAGGCTATAATCGCGCACCGCCGACCCGTGCGCTGACCGCCGGCCCGCCGCGGCCCTGCATCTCCTCTTCCCATGTGCGGCATCACCGGCTATTTCTCCGACGATCCCCGGGCGCGCGCGGCATTGCCGGCGATGACGGCCGCGCTTGCGCATCGCGGCCCCGATGACGACGGTTTCTTCTTCGACGGACCGGTCGGACTCGGCTTTCGCCGGCTGTCGGTGATCGACATCGCAGGCAGCCACCAGCCGCTCGTCTCCGCCGACGGCGCGATCGCCGTCGTCTTCAACGGCGAGATCTACAATTTCCGCGCACTGCGGCACGAGCTCGCGGCCGCCGGACACGTCTTCGTCACGCAGGGCGACGGCGAAGTGCTGGTCCACGGCTGGAAGGCCTGGGGCCCGCGGATGCTCGACCGGTTGGCCGGCATGTTCGCGTTCGCGCTGTGGGACCGTGGCCGGCGCGAGCTGTTCCTCGCGCGCGACCATTTCGGCGTCAAGCCGCTCTACTACGGGTGGCACGATGGCGCGCTGGCGTTCGGCTCGGAGCTGAAGGCGTTGCGCCTGTTTCCCGGGCTGCCGCACGCGATCGACGTCGACGCGCTCGCGCTGTACCTCGAGTGCCAGTACATCCCCGCGCCGCGCAGCGTCTATCGCGCGATCCGCAAGCTCCCCGCCGGCCATTGGCTGTCGGTCAAGGAGGGCGCGCTCACCACCGGCGAATTCTGGCGGCCGTCCTACGTGCCGAAGCACGATTTTCCGGAATCGATCGCCCTCGAACAGCTCGACGCCCGTCTCGCGCGTTCCGTCGAATCGATGCTCGTCGCCGACGTGCCGCTCGGCGCGTTCGTGAGCGGCGGCGTCGACTCGGGCGTCGTGGCGGCGATGGCGACACGAATTTCCGGCCGCGCCCTCGACACGTTCAACCTCGGCTTCACCGGTACGGATGTCGGCAGCGAACATGCGGAAGCGGATCGCGTCGCGAGGCACATCGGCAGCCGGCATCACTGCCTGATGCTCTCGCCCGACGATGTGCTGCCCGCGCTCGACCGCTGGGTCGACGTGTTCGACGAGCCCTTCGGCGACCAGGCCGCGCTGCCGACCATGCTCCTCGCGGAATTCGCGCGGCGCGACGTGACCGTCGTGCTGACGGGCGAAGGCGCCGACGAGGTCTTCGGCGGCTATTCGAATTACTCGAAGCGGCTGCGCGAGGAGCGCCTGACCCGGGTGCTCGGCGCGCGCGGCTCCCCGTTCGCGTGGCTCGCCCGCCGCCTCCCGCCGCGCCTCGCGCGCGACCGGATCGTCAAGGCCGCGGCCGAACCGCCCTCGCGGCGGTATGCGACCATTCCGAACATCTTCGATTCGCTGCTGCGCGCCGAGTATTTCACGCCGGCGCTTCGCCGCGGCTGCGCGCGCGCGCATCGCGGACCATGCCGAGGCGATCTACGACACTTGCGACTCGCCCGCGTATCTCGATCGTCTGCTCGACATCGACGCCCGGCTGTGGCTCCCCGACGACCTCCTGGCGAAAGTCGACCGCGCGACGATGGCGTTCTCGCTGGAAGCCCGCGTGCCGTATCTCGACCACGAATTCTACGGCTGGTGCGCGCGCCTCGATCCGTCGCTCAAGGTGCGCGGCGGCGAGCGCAAGCATCTTCTCAAGTCGCTCGCCGGGCGCTACCTGCCGCGCGACATCGTCCATCGCGAAAAGCAGGGCTTCATGATGCCGCTCGAACGCTGGCTTGCGCGCGAGCTCAAGGACGATGTCGCGCGCGCGCTCGGGCCGCAGGGGCTCGCGCGCCGCGGGCTCGTTCGCCCCGAAGCCGTCGCGCGACTGCTGGCCGAGCATGCGGCGGGCCGGAAGAACCACGCGATGCGCCTCTGGGTGCTGCTGATCCTCGAGCGCTGGTTCGCGCGCTACGAGCCCGATTTCGCATTGCAGTGAAACCAGCTGTCGATCGTTCACACCGAGAACTCCTGCGGCTGGGGCGGGCAGGAGATTCGCATCCTGACGGAGGCGCGCGGGTTTCTCGATCGCGGCCATCGCGTCACGCTGGTCGCGCCGGGCGAGGCGCCGATCGCGGATGCGGGCGAGCGGCAAGGCGTGCCCGTCTTCCGCCTCGACATCCGCCGGAAGCGGCCTGTCGAATCTCGTCGCGCTGCGCCGCTGGCTCGCGGAACGGCGCGCGCAGATCGACGTCCTCAACACGCACAGCTCGACGGACAGCTGGCTCGGCGCAATTGCCTGCGCGACGATGCGCGGCGCGCCGCCCATCGTGCGCACGCGCCACGTGTCGACGACCATCCGCAACCGCCCGACCACGCGCTGGCTCTACACTCGCGCCACGGCGCACATCGTGACCACCGGCGAGGCGCTGCGGATCCAGCTCGCGCGCGACAACGGCGTGCCGCTCGAGCGGATGACGTCGATCCCGACCGGCATCGATCTTGCACGCTTCGTCCCCGGCGACGCAGCAGCCGCGCGCGCGCGGCTCGGCCTGCCGCCACGGCCGACGATCGGCATCGTCGCCACGCTGCGTGATTGGAAAGGGCACGACGTGCTGTTCGAGGTGCTCGCGCGCGAACGCGCTGCGTGGAGCGCGTGGAACGTCGTCGTCGTCGGCGACGGCCCCTATCGCGACCGGCTCGATGCGCAGCTCGCCGCGCTCGATCTCGCCGATCGCGTTCGTTTCGCCGGCCAGCAGGAAGACGTCGTGCCGTGGCTGCAGGCACTCGACCTCTTCGCGCTTCCGTCGTGGGGCGAGGAAGGCGTGCCGCAGGCGATCATGCAGGCGATGGCGTGCGGCATTCCCGTCGTGTCGACGACCGTCGGCGCGATACGGGAAGCCGTCGAGGACGGCGTGACCGGCATCATCGTGCCCCCGCGCGACGCGACGGCCCTCGGCGCGGCCCTCGCGCGGCTGCGCGACGACGCCTCGATGCGCGAACGTTTCGCCAGCGCGGGCCGTGAACGCGCCACGCGTGATTTCGGGCTCGACCGGATGCTCGACCGGATGGAAGCGGTCTTCCGCGCCGTGCTGGAGACACGCTGATCATGTGCGGGATCGCCGGCTTCTTCGGACAGCGCGTCATGCCGCCGGCGCAGGTCGAGCGGATGATGACGGCGCTGCGCCAGCGCGGCCCGGACGCCGAGCACATGCGCTTCTGGTCCGCCGAACTCGCGCCGTCGACGGCGGCGGCGCCGAACGCGCTTCTGCATACGCGGCTGTCGATCATCGATCCGCGGCCGGAAGCCGACCAGCCGATGGACAACGGGACCGGCGACGTGTGGATCTCGTACAACGGCGAAGCCTACGACTGGGCGGCGGACGCCGAGACGCTGAAGGCGGCCGGCTACGTCTTTCGCACGCGTTCCGACACCGAATTCATCCTGCATGCCTACGAGCACTGGGGAATCGATTTCGTAACGCGGCTCCGCGGCATGTTCGCGATCGCGATCCTCGATCTCCGGCAGCGCGCCCTCTACGTGATCCGCGACCGGCTGGGCCTGAAGCCCGTCGTCTACGCGCATCGCGACGACGGCTTCGCGTTCGCCTCGACCACCCGCGCGCTGCTGCCGTGGCTGCCGCGCGATGCGCGGCAGTTCGCCGCCGACGGCATCGACGCGTATCTCGCGCACCGGACGATTCCCGCGCCGCGCACGATCTTCGAAAACATCCGGCGCCTGCCGCCCGCGCACTGGCTGCGCTACGACCTCGCGTCCGGCCAGCTCGAAATGCGCGAATACTGGCGGCCGGAACCGTCCTCCGAACCGTGGCTGCCCACGCTCGACGCGGCGATCCGCATGCGCACGGTCGCCGACCGTCCGCTGGGGCTCTTCCTGTCGTCGGGCATCGATTCCTCGGCCATCGCCTGCAGGCTCGCGGCGATGGGCTTCAACCGGCTGCAGAGCTTCACCGCCGCCTTTCCCGGCACGCCGTTCGACGAGAGCGCGCTGGCGCGCGCCGCGGCGGACCGCCTCGGCTTTCCCAATCTCGCGATCACGATTCCGGCCGGCATCGGCGACGATTTCGCGCGTCTCGTCGCCGACCTCGACGAGCCGTTCGCCGATCCGTCGTGCGTGCCCACCTGGTATCTCGCGCGTGAAACGACGCGCCATGTGAAAGTCGTGCTGGGCGGCGACGGCGGCGACGAGCTTTTCGGCGGCTACAAGCGCTACGCGAAGCACCTGCGCACGCGCTGGCGGCGCGGCATCGCGCTGCCGGGATTGCGCGCGCCCGCGGGAATCGGCGGCGGCGGCTGGCAACGCGCCCTCGAGGAAATACGGCTCGACTGGCGTGCGGCCTACACGCTGCGGTTCTCCGGCTTCACGCCGGGCGAGCGTGCCTTCTTCGCGCCCGAGGCGGCGCCACCCGCGCACTACTGGCGCATGCCGGACACCGCGGAGGCCGGGATCGAAACGCTGCTCGAGATCGACCGCCTCAACTATCTTCCCGACTACATCCTGCGCAAGGCCGACCTCTGCACGATGGCGCACGGCCTCGAGATGCGCGCGCCGTTCCTCGATCATCGCTTCGTCGGCGCCGTGTTGGCGCTGTCGCGCGAGGAGCGGTTCACCGCGCCACCGCGGAAGCTGCTGGCGCCCGCGATGGCCGCGCTCGGCGACCTCGATCCGTTCGCGCGCAAGAAGCGCGGCTTCAATCCGCCGCTCGCGGGCTGGCTCGAGGGCGATCTCGCGCCGCGGATGAGGGGTCTTGGCGGCCGGCTTGCGCAGTTGTCCAACGGCCTGCTCGAGGCGACGCGCATCGACGCGTTCGTGGCCGCCTGGCGCAACGGAAGGCCGGGATTCGCCGAGCAAGTGCTGCAGCTCCTGCTGCTCGACGAATCGCTGCACCAGCTCGCCGCCCTGGCGGCGGCGGATTGATCGGCTCGGTTATCATGGCGGCAGGCGGGCGTCGATCCGGAATTTCCCGCCGGATATGACGACGATGTCCGCGCCTGCTCCTGCTCCATCGATTCGCGCCGCCTTGTGGACGGGCGCTCTCGTGTTCGCGTGCCTTTTCGTCGGCACGCTCCCCTTCTACCACCTGCTCTCCGTGCGCTCCGCCACGCTGGGCCTCGCCGCGCTCCTCACGTTCATCGCCGGCGGCTGGCGCGAAATGCCGAGGCTGCCCCTCATCGCCGGCTGGGCGGCGTGGATGGTGATGGCGGGAATATCGGTCGTCTACGCGCAGCATCGCTTCGTGTCGCTGAGCGAATACCGCTACGAAGTCCTCTACACGTTCGGCACGTGGGCGACGTGGTACACGCTCGCGCGCCGGCGCGACGGCGCGCGCTGGCTGGGCCGCGTGCTGATCGTGGTGACCGTCGTCGCGCTGATCCTCGGCATCGCGCAGTTCGTGCCGGGCCAGGCGTGGTTCGATTTCGGCCGCTTCGGCGACGTCGGGACGGTGTCGACGTTCCTGATCACCGTGCTGCCCCTGTTCCTGCTCTTCGCGCTGCGCTCCAAACCGCATTCGGCCACGCGCGCCGGCGCGCTGGTCATGGCGGCCTGCTGCCTCGGTGCCGGCTTCATGACGCTCAATCGGACGTTCTGGCTCGCGGCGGCGGTCGAAATCACCATCTTCGCGCTTTTTTCGATGCGCTACTGGGACTCGCGTTTCCGCACGGCGTCGATGCTCGCCGTCGGTGCGCTCGTCGCGGCGCTCGCCCTGTTTCAGGTGTTCACCGCGTCCGAATCGCGCATCGCGCTCGCGGCGCCGGGCACCGGCGTGTGGGAATTCCTGTCCGAGGATCCGCGGGGCGACCTGTGGCGCTTCGCCACGACGCGGATCGCCGAGCATCCGTGGATCGGCGCCGGGCTCGGCAAGTGGTCGTCGCGCGAGGCATTCGTCGCTCATTTCAACGATCCGCTGCTGATGCATGCCCACAACATGTTCCTCAACCGCGCGCTCGAGACCGGTCTGCCGGGCCTTCTCGCGCTGCTCCTGCTGCTGGGCCAGGTGGCGATCGCGTTCCGGCGCGTGGCGCGCAGCAGCGACCCCGGCATCGCAGCGATCGGCGCGGCCGGCCTCGCCCTCGTCGCAGGCGTCGTCGCCAAGAACCTGACCGACGATTTCTTCGTGCGGCAGAACGCGCTCCTGTTCTGGTCGCTGGTCGGCGCGGGCCTCGGCGCGGCCGCGGCGCGGCAGGAAGCGTCGCGCGCGGAATTGGCGCTGACGCAGCGCGGCTTCTCGGGCTGAGTCGGGGACGATATACTGCGCCGGTCGCTCTCGCCGCGTTGCTCTTTTCACCGTCGGCGCGCGCATCCTCGAGCCCGTTGTCCGGGGGCTCCCTCATCGAGACTCGCGGCCCGGCCGTCGCGCAAACTCCCATGCAAGACATTCCACTGCTGATCCTGGCGGTCACCGTATCCGCTTACTGGCTGGGCGTGGGCCGGATGGTCGTGCGCAACCGGCGCAAGACGCGCCACGACGTCGGCCTCGTCCCGCAGCAGCGAAAGGAACGGCTGATGTGGCTCGTCTGGGTTCCGCTCGTCGCCGCCTGGATCGCGCTGCCGTGGATCGCGCTGGATAGAGCCGGCGCGCCGTGGGGCGTGCCGAACATCGACGGACCGGCGTATGGCCTGTTGCGCTGGGCGGCGGCGCTCGTCGCGATCGCGTGCTTTGCGGCCACCGCGCGCTGCTGGGTGCGCATGGGCGAGCACTGGCGGATGGACGTCGCGCTCGACGAAAAGACCGAGCTCATCACCGACGGCCCGTTTCAGCGGATCAGGCACCCGATCTACGCGTATCAGGCGCTGCTGATCGTGTGCTCCGCCGTCGTTCTGCCGACGCCGCCGATGGTGGCGCTCGCCGCCATCCATATCGCGCTCGTCAATCTCAAGGCGCGCAACGAGGAACGGCACCTGCTCGCGAGCCACGGCGAAACGTACGCGCGCTACGTCGAGCGCACCGGACGCTTCTGGCCGCGTTTCGGAGCGTAGAAGACGTTGCCCCGCCCCGACGTGCCACAACGCACGACAATTCGCCTGGTGCGCGCCTCCGCCCAATCCACCCGCCTCCGCAACCGCGTCCGCCGCATGGCCGCGAGGGCCGCGGCCCTCGCCGTGTGTGCTGCCACCCTCGCGCTGCCGTGCTTCGGCGCGGAGACACCGCAGGTCGCGCTCGCGGACCTCGATTGCGACACGCCTTTCGGCGCACGATATCCGCGACGTGCTCGCGCCGGCGCCCGCGCCGCGAATCATCGTGATTTCGGGAAGCTTCGATCTCGTCACGATGGATTCCTTCGCGCGGTTTTTGGTTGCCATGGGCTATCCCGCGGAGCGCATCCGCAATCCGGCCGACGGCGCGTGGTCCTACTCGAGCGCCGGCTCGAGCGCCGCCCTTGCCGGAATGCTGGCCTGGCACTACGAGCGCGACGGCATGATGCCGCTGCTGATCGGCTACAGCGGCGGCGGGATGCTGGCGGTGCGAACGCTGCATGAGCTCGCCGGCGCATTCGCGAGCCACGTCACGGTTGTCGACGCGCTGACGGGCCAGAAGTTGTCGCGGGACACGATCGTCGATCCCGCGAGCGGACGCGAGAGGCCGGCGCTCGGATTGAAGGTGCCGTATGCCTGCGCGCTCGCCACCGGCACGCTGCCGCGGCTGCTGCTGGGGCAGTGGACCATGGTCGGGAAACTGCACGACGTCCCCGACACCGTCGACGAATTCACCGGGTACGTGATCCCGTGGGACCCCATCGCCGGCACGTTTCCCGGGTCCGCGCAGTACGCGGCGACCGGCTCGGCGCACGTACGCAACGTGACGCTGCCCGCGAGTTATCGCCACGTCGACCTGCCGCGCACGGAACAGCTCGCGGAAAATGCCGTCACCCGCGCGTGGATCGACGGCTACCGTCCGGAATCCCCGCCGACGTTTCCCGCCGCTGCCGTCGACGTCACGAACATCGTGCACGCCGCCGACATCTGGCACAGCGTCGCGGCGCACTGGTGCCGCGAGGCGAAGCGATTGGCCCGCTGAGGGTGCGACGATGAAGGGCCGGCTCAACATCTTCCAGGCGACGATGCTGCGGTGGCGTGAATTGCACCCGTACAACGCCGTGCACGTCGTGCGCGTCGTCGCGCCGCTCGAGACGCCGCGGCTCACCCGCGCCGTCGACGACGTCTTTGCCGCCCGCGGACTGGCCGGCTTCGCGCTCGACGCCCGGCATCGGCGCTACGAATACAAGGGAGGCGCCGCGAAGACGGCTCTCGAAGTGCTTGCGGGCGGTCAGGATCCGTCCGAGGTCCTGCGCGCCGCGATGGAACGCGGGATCAACCTGCGATTTCCACCCGATGGCGCCACGGATCCGTTCCATTTCTTCGCGGTCGATGCCGGAACGTCGTTTCATTTCGGCGTGGCGTACGACCATGTCGTTGCCGGCGGCGATTCGATCGTCGGCTTGCTTGCCGACATCGTCGCTCGCTATGCGGGCCGCACGGCGGTCGCGCCGCCCCCGTCGCTCTATCCCGGCACGGGCGGCCCGGTCTTCCTGCGCAACGCCGGTTACATGCTTGCGGGATTGGCCGCCGTCCCGTCGATCATGGCAAGCGCGCGCCGCTCGCTCCGGCCCCGCTACCCGCGCGGCAACGACCGGCAGATCGCATTCGCGACCGTCCGGATCGCAGCGTCAGGCGCGGCGGCGATCTCGCGCGCCGCGCGCGCCTGGGGCGTCACCCGCGCCGACCTCATGATGGCGCTCCTCATGAAAGCGATCGCGCCCATCGCGGGAGATGCGCGGCACGACGAGCGGCGCCGCGAGATCGGCATCGCATCGATCATCAACATACGCCGCGAATTCGGGACGAGCACCGACGCTTCGTTCGGCCAGTTCCTGAGCTCGTTTCGCTATGCGCATCCGGTGCCGCGCGGCGTCGCGCTCGAGCAGGTCGCGCGGGACGTTCACCGCGAGACGTCGCGCGTGCGCCGCCGCAAGCTCTACCTGCAGACGCTGATCGCGCTGGCCGGAATGGTGCTGCTGTGGCCGCGCCTCACGCCGTCGCAGCGCGCCAATGTCGACGCCAAGAATTACCCGGCGTGGGCCGGATACACGCCGCTCGATGTCGACGCTCTCTGGCCGAATGCGGACGGGATTGCGGCCCCCTCGGAGTATCTGCGCGCCGTGTCGACGGGGCCCGCGTCGCCGCTCATCGTCGCCGCCACCACGGCCGGCGGCATGTTGCATATCGGACTGTCCTACCGAATTGCCGCCTACACGGCCGAAGACATCGCTAGAATAGCCGCCGCGCTGACAGACGGCGCCCGCACCCTCGAAACATCATTCGGCCCATGAACTCACTCCGCCTCTTTTCTCCGATGTTGCTCGCTGCCTTGATCGCCGTCGGCAGCGGCTGTTCCACGACGCCGGTGACGCCCCGTGCCGCCCCGTCGGCTGTGGCGCCCGGCAACGTCTTGCGCCAGACGGCGATGGATCGCGCGCTCGAGGACCGCATCCTCGCCCTGGACCCGCAAAAGATCTCCGCGACGGATGTCCGCGACACGCTGGCGAAGGCGCCGGCGCCGCGGATCTTCCTCATTCGCGGCGGCATCTACCCCGTCTACCTCGCGATGGAGTCGCTCGGCGCCTTTCTGGTCGGAATGGGGTACCCGGAGGAACGCATCCTCACGCCCAACGAGAACGACTGGTCGCTCAGCCCGTACGAAAGCGCGCCGGACATCGCCGGGCTCCTGGCGTGGTGCTACGAGCACGAGGGCGTGCGCCCGACGATGATCGGGCACAGCCAGGGCGGCATCCAGGCGATCAAGGTGCTGCACGAGCTCGCGGGCGACTGGGCGAAGGAGCTGCACCCCTTCAACCCCGTCACCGGGAAGTTCGAGGCGGCCACCACGATCGTGGATCCGCTGACCGGCAAGGAGCGGCCGATCGTGGGCTTTCGCCTCGGCTACGTCGCGACCGTGGGCACGGGCGGCTGGGCGCTCGCGCTGCCGAACCACTGGATCGTCCTGGATCGCGTCCGCACGATTCCCGACACCGTCGACGAGTTCGTCGGTTTCCGGATCGGCTTCGACCTGTGGGCGCTCGACGGACCCGCGTTCGAGGCCCTCAAGTCGTTCAGCGCAAGCGGCAACGCCGTCGTCCGGAACACCTGGCTGCCGGCCGACTACGCGCACGTCAGCGTGCCGGCGACCCGGGATCTGCTGCAAAGTCCCGCGATGCGCGCGTGGATCGACGCGTACGTTCCGGACAACCCATCCGCGCTGGCGCCGCTGCCGGAGGGCCCGGACGACCACGTGATGTTCGCCGCCGACGTCTGGTTCGGCCTCAAGAAGCACTGGGCGATCGAAGCCCAGCGCTTCGTGAAGGCGCGACGGGGGCTTCCTCCCGGTTAACCGGACAGGGGCGAAATACCCCTCCTTTGGGGTAAAATTAGCCTGTCGCGGCCCCGGGAGCCGAGGCCGGCGGACACACTCGCGGGCCGTCCCGGCATTCCGGCGACGTCGACTACCCTTCAATACGACCCATCGCATGGCGGAGCCGCTTGCCGGAAAAGTCGCGCTTGTCACGGGCGCCGCCCGCGGCATCGGCCGCGCGATCGCCCGGAAACTGGCCGCGGCCGGCTGCGACGTCGCCGTGAACTACTACAACAGCGCCGACGAGGCCGCCGCGCTATGCGACGAAATCCGCGCGCTCGGCCGGCGCGCCTGCGCGCTGCAGGCGAGCGTCGGCATCCCGGACAGCGTCGACGAGATGTTCGCCGGCTTCCGGCAGGAGTTCGACCGTCTCGACATCGTCGTCAGCAACGCGGCTTCCGGCGTGCTGAAACCGGCCACCGAGATGACGCTCAAGCACTGGCGCTGGTGCATGGAAACCAACGCGCTGGCGCTGAACCTGCTCGCCCAGCGGAGCCTCGACCTGATGCGGGACGGCGGACGAATCGTCGCGATCTCGAGCCTGGGCGCGTCGCGCGCGATGCCGGGCTACGGCTTCGTCGGCGCGTCGAAGGCGGCGCTGGAGGCGCTCGCCCGGGCGTTGGCGCAGGAGCTGGGGCCGCGCGGCATCCGCGTCAACGTCGTCTCCGCCGGCGTCGTGGACACCGATGCGCTCGCCTATTTCGCGAACCGCGAGGAGCTCCTCGCCGACTTCGCCCGGCGCACGCCCGCCGGCCCGGTGCTGACACCGGACGACGTCGCCGGCGCCGTCTATCTCCTTTGCCTGCCCGAGGCCGGCATGATCAACGGACACACGCTGGTGGTCGACGGCGGGTTCGCGATCTCGGGCTGACAATGAATCGACCCCCACGCTCATGAAACCCGACGCGGGCATCGCCGGCAAGACCGTCATCGTGACCGGTGGGAGCCGCGGCATCGGCCGCGCGATCGTCGACCTCTTCGCCGCCGAAGGCGCCGACGTCACGTTCTTCTACCGGGGCGACGCCGTGGCCGCGGCCGCAGCGGTCGAGGCGGCACGTGCGGGAGGGCACACGGTGACCTCGGCGCAGGTGGACGTCCGCGACTCGAAAGCCTGCGCCGCGGCCGTCGAGACGGTCGTCGAGCGCTGCGACCGCGTGGACATCCTCGTCAACAACGCCGGCGTGATCCGCGACAATCCACTCGCCGCGTTCGAAGATGCCGACGTCGCCGACGTCCTCGACACCAACGTGACCGGCGTGTTCAACGTGACGCGCGCCGTGGTGCCGCACATGATCTCGAAGCGCGCCGGGCGCATCGTCAACCTGAGCTCGGTCTCCGGCGAAAAGGGCGGTCGCGGCCAGACCAACTACGCGGCGAGCAAGGGCGCGATCAACGCCTTCACCCGGGCGCTGGCGGTGGAGCTCGCGCCGCGCAAGATCAATGTGAACGCCGTCGCGCCCGGCGTGATCGAGACCGAGATGTCGGCCGCCGTGCGCGAAATGGCGGGCGACGACGTAAAAGCGCGAATCCTGCTCCGGCGCTTCGGCCGGCCGGAGGAAGTCGCGTACGCTGTGTGGTTCCTGTCCTCCGCGTATGCAAGCTACGTGACGGGGCAGGTGTTCAGTGTCGATGGCGGCTTCAAGATGGAGTGACGACGATGGCGCAAATGGAAATTACCAAAGACGAAATCAACGCGGTCTACCCGACGGTCGCCGAAACGATCGCCGACGCGCTCGGCTGCGACATCGGCGAAGTCAAGCCGGACGCATCGCTGATCGAGGACCTGGGCGCGGAGTCGATCGACTTCCTCGACATGGTCTTCCGCCTCGAGCGCGCGTTCAAGGTCAAGATCCCGCGCGGCAAGATCGTCGAGAACGCGCGGGGCACGCTCACCGAGGCGGAGTTCGAGCAGAAGGGCCTCGTCACGGACGTGGGTCTCGCGCAGCTCAAGTCCTACCTCTCGGAAGTGGCGGCCGATCGCTTCCGCACGCCGCTCAAGGTGAAGGACATCCCGCGGCTGTTCACGCCGGAGACGTTCTGCAAGCTCGTGATCGCCGCGCAGCGGCAGGGCCAGGCCGCGAGCTGATGAAGGCCGCCGCGTGATGAAGGACGCCTCGACAGGGAACGCGCATGGGTGACCATTTCTCCGCGTTCTCCTTCGTCGACCGGATCCGCGACTACACGCGGAGAGGACCGCACGCGCGCGGCTATTTCACCATCCCCGACGGGCTCACGGCGTTCCCGTCGTGCCTCGTCGCCGAGGCCGTGGGCCAGCTCGCGTCATGGGTCGCGATGGACCACATCGATTTTCGCGGGCGGCCGGTGGCGGCGCTGGCCCTCGAGACGCGGTTCCTGCGCGACGTGAAGCCCGGCGAGACGCTGGAACTCGGCGTCGAGCTCGAAAGCTGCGACGACGAGGCGGTCTCGTACCGCGGCTGGGCGGACGTCGACGGCGCGCGGGCGCTCGAGTTGATCGATTGCCTGGGACCGATGTTGCCGCTCGATGAATTCGATTCGCCGCTCGTGCTGAAGGAGCGCTTCGACGTCCTGTGCGGGGCGGGGGCGCCCGCGGGCCGTTTCCACGGCATCAACGGGTTCCACGTCGAACCCGGCGTGCTCGTTCCGGGCAAATCCGCAACGGCGAAGCTCTACGTACCGGAGGCCGCCCCCTTCTTCCACGACCATTTCCCCCGCCGCCCGGTGTTCCCCGCCACGCTGTTGCTGAACGAAATGATCCAGCTCGCGCTGAACGCCGCGGGCGGCAACGGGTCCGGAACCTTGGTGGCGGAACGCATGACCAATGTAAAGGTGCGCTCGTTCACCCCGCCGGGCCAGGCGCTCGACCTGACCGCCGAGCTCACGGTCTCGGGGGGCAGCGCGATCGTCGCATCGCTCACCGCACGCGCCGAGGGCCGGATGGTCGCGACGGCGCAGGTCGATCTTTGCAGGAGAAACGGATGAGTGGAACCGCAAAACGCCGCGTCGCCATCACCGGCATCGGGCTCGTCACGCCCGTCGGCAACGACGTCGCGACGACCTGGAATGCGCTCCTCGCCGGCCGCAGCGGCGGGGCTGAAATCACGCTGTTCGACGCCAGCGGCTTCCCGGTGCGCATCGCCGCCGAAGTGAAGGGCTTCGACGACAGCGCCGTTCCCGTCCCGCGAAGGATACTGAAGCTCGCGAATCGCTCGCACCGCTTCGCGCTGGCCGCCGCCGAGCAGGCATTTGTCGACGCCGGAATCCGGCCCACCGAGGAGACCGCCACCCGCTGGGGATGCGCGGTCGGTGCCGCAATGATGACGAGCGACTTCGTCGATCTCTCGGCGACGCACGATCACAGCGCGCCCACGGGCGACATCGATTACGCGGCCATGCTGTCCGATTCCGCCGCGAACGATCCAATGGCATTCTGCCGCAGCCAGGCCACCGCCGGCGTCGCGCTGCTGACGCGCCAGCACAACATCTGCGGCTACGCGACGTCCGTGCACACCGCGTGCGCCTCGGGTGGCCAGGCGCTCGGCACCGCGCTCAAGCTGATTCGCCGCGGCGCCGTGGACCATGCGCTCGCCGGCGGCTTCGATTCGATGATCAGCCCGGTCGGCATCTCCGGCTTCTGCCTCCTTTCCGCGCTGTCGCCCGACAACGAGACGCCGCAACGCGCGAGCCGCCCGTTCGACCTCACGCGCAACGGCTTCCTGCTGGGCGAGGGCGCGGGCTTCGTCGTTCTGGAGGAGTGGGAAGCGGCGCGCCGCCGCGGCGCGCGGATCTACGCGGAGCTCGCGGGCGACGGCAACTCGCTGTCGAGCTACCGGATCACCGATTCGCCGCCGGATGGCGATGGTCCCATCCAGGCGATGCGCGCCGCGCTGGCCGATGCCGGCGCCAAGCCCGAGGACGTCGACTATCTCAATGCGCACGGCACCTCGACGCCGATGAACGACCGCAGCGAAAGCGCCGCGACGCATGCGGTGTTCGGCGGCTACACGCCCCAGCTCTCCGTGAGCTCGACCAAGAGCACGATGGGCCACCTGATCTCCGCCGCGGGCGCGGTGGAAGTCGCCGTCTGCGCGCTGGCCATTCACCACGGCGCGATGCCGATCAACGCGAATCTCGTCGAGCACGATCCCGATTGCGACCTCAATCTCATCATCGGCACGCCGCGGCGCAAGCATGTCCGGGTGACGTTGTCGAATTCGTTCGGCTTCGGCGGCTCGAACAGCTGCGTCGTCCTGCGCAATCCGGTCGAGGTCGACGGCGTCGGCGCCGCCGGCCATTGATGGGGCGGAATCCGTCATGAGCGCGCGGCGCGTTCTTGTCACCGGCACGGGCGCCGTCTGCGGCGGCGGCATGGACCCGGCCGCGATATTCGACGGGATCGTCGCGGGCCGCTCCGCGATCGCGCCGATCACGCAGTGGGACACGGCCGGCTGGCCCTGTCGCGTCGCGGCCGAAATTCCCGATTTCAACCCGCGCGCGCTGGTCGACGACCGCAAGCTGCACAAACTGATCCGGCGCACCGATCTCGTCGGCCTCTACGCGGCCGGCAGCGCGCTCGCGACGGCGGGCGTGGTCGCGCACCGCGACACGCTCGACCCGGCCGCGACGGCCGTCTACAACGATCGCACCGGCGTCTACGTCGGCTCCGGCGCCGGCAACTTCTCCAATCAGTACGACTACTTCCCGTTGATGACCGACGCGAACGGCGACCTGCAGACCTTCGGCCGCGAGCTTTCCAATACGGTCAATCCGATGTGGCTCCTGCGCACGCTGTCGAACAACGTGCTGGGCCATATCGGCATCAAATGGACGCTGAAGGGCCCCAACGCCTGCATCACCAATCACAGCGTCGGCGGGATTCTCGCCGTGATCGAGGCGACCGAAGCGCTGCGCACCGGAGAGGCCGACCGCGCCGTCGCCGTCGGCCACGACGCGCCGATCGAGCCGCAGATGGTCATCTACTACCACCGGCTCGGTCTGCTCGCGTCGGAAGCGCTGCTGCCGTTCGACGTGCGGCGCGACGGCAGCCTGTTCGGCGAAGGCGCCGGCGCGCTCTTCCTCGAAACCGAGGCGTCGGCGAAGAGCCGCAATGCGCCGGTCCTGGGCGAGATCCTCGGTGGCGGCCACGCGTGCGAGGCGCAGGGCCTGATCGCGATCCGCGACGACGGCGACGGTGTCGTGCGCGCCGTCACGCAGGCGCTGGACGACGCGGGGATTGCGGCTGCGGACGTGGGGATGATCGTCACGCACGGAAACGGCGTCTGGCAATCCGACTTCTCCGAAGCGGCCGCGATTCGCGCGCTGTTCGGCAACGCGCCACCGCCCGTCACCGCCTTCAAGTGGGCGATCGGCCACCTGATTGCCGCGGCGGGAATCGTCGAGACGACGGTCGCGCTCAACGCGCTGAAGCAAGGCATCGTGCCGGGCATTGCGACGCTGGCGCAGCCCGACCCCAATTGCGACGGCATTTCGGTCTCCATGGCCGCGCAGGAGCCGCGCAGCAACGTGGCGCTCATACTCTGCCGCGGATTCGCAGGCACCGACGCCGCGTTGCTGGTACGCGCGGCCTGAGGCCCGCCCGATGGCGGACGCCGCCGCTCCGGCCGGTCGCTGCGGCATCGATTCGGTCGAGATCGCGCGCATCGAGCGCCTGCTGGCGGAGACGCCCGCCGACGGCCTGCGCAAATTCTGGAGCGCGCAGGAGCTCGCCGACGCCGGGGACGGGCCGGGACGCGCCGCGAGCCTTGCCGCGCGCTTCGCCGCCAAGGAAGCGTGCGCCAAGCTCTTTCCGCGCGAGACTGCGCGCGGACAACTCCTGCCCGAGGATTTTTCCGTCGTCAGCGACAACTACGGGGCGCCGCAGGCGGTCGCCGCGCCGAATGCAGCGGCAGCGATGGGCCGGCACCGGATAAGCAGAATCGCGCTGTCGCTGACGCACGATCGCACGAGCGCCTCCGCGGTCGCGCTTGCCGAGCCGGCGGTCGTCGACGTGCCCTTCGCGGGCCGCTTCCTCTTCCGCCTTTTCCCGCTGCGCCGCAAGGTGATCCTCGCCAACCTGAATCGCGTTTATGGCGACACCGTCGCACCCGGAGAAATCGTGCGGCTCGCGCAGGCGCATTACGGGCACCTGTGGCGCCTCTTCGGCGAATTCCTCAAGTTCCGCTGGCTGTCGCAGGCGCGCAAGACGGCGCTGGTGCGGGTCGAGAACATCGAGGGACTCGTGGCCGCCGTCAACCAGGGCAAGGGCGTGCTGGTCCTCACCGGCCACTTCGGCAACTGGGAGGTCGCGACGATCGCCGGCATCGGCAACTATCCGGAAGTCCGCGGCCGCTTCCATTTCGTGCGCCGCGCGATCAAGCCCAAATGGCTCGACGCGCTCGTCACGCGTCGGTTCAATCAGGCGGGCTTCGGCGTGCTGCCGAAGCGCGGCTCGCTCGATGCGATCCTCGCGACACTCGCCGCCGGCGACATGATCGTGTTCCCGTTCGACCAGCACGCGCGCCCGCCCGATGGCATCGAAGTCGACTTCTTCGGGCACCCGGCGTGGACGTTCAAGAGCCTCGCGATCATTGCACTCGCCACCGGCGCGCCTGTGCTGCCGGCGACGAGCTGGCGCGAGCCGGACGGCCGTCACGTGCTGCGCTTCGAGGATGCGCTGTCGCCCATCGAGCTCCCGAACACGAACGACGCCATCCGCGCGAATACGCGCGCCTACAACGCGACGCTCGAGCGGCTGATCCTCGCCCGTCCCGAGCAGTGGTACTGGGTGCACCGCCGCTGGAAGGTCGTGCCGGGCCGGGGCGCGGCCGCGGGAAAGACCGGATAGGCCCGATCCGGCAGTCCCGCTTGCCCTACATCAAACTGCGTCGGCGGCCCGCATGGAACAATGCCGACGCACTGATCCGACGAGAGCCGTGTCTCGCGGCTTTCGCGGCAATTTCCGGACGTTCCGACAAGGAGTGGAAATGAAATTGATGATGCTCGCAATGGCATCGGCCGTGGCCGTGACGGCGGCAGGGATCGCGCAGGCGCAGGATGGCGCGGCGCTGGCGCAGAAGAGCGGCTGCATGACCTGCCACGCCGTCGACACCAAGAAGATGGGTCCGTCGTTCAAGGACATCGCCGTCAAGCTCAAGGGGAAGTCCGACAAGGATGTCGTCGCTGCCATCAAGGCGGCCAAGCCGCATGCCTCGACCAAGGCGTCCGACGACGATCTTCTCGCATTGAGCAAGTGGATCCTGTCGCTGTAACGGACAGGCGGTTCCCCGATCGCGCGGCACGGGGATTGTCTCGCGTCGCGACGTGATGCCCGCGCCCGATTTCCGAAGGCGCGCGATCCTGTTCGCCGCGCTCGGCGCCGTGCCGATCGCGCGCGCGTGGGCACGCGCGCCGTTTCCGGAACGGCCGGTGCGCATCGTGGTGCCCTACAGCGTCGGGGTCGGGCCCGACGTGGTCGCGCGCAGCCTGGCGGACCACCTGTCGCGCCAATGGGGCCAGCCGGTCGTCGTCGACAACAAGCCGGGCGCGTCGGGCATTGTCGCCTTCGCCGAAGTTCGCCGCGTGACGCCCGATGGCCACACGCTGTTCGTCGCGGACACCGCGACGCTCGCCGTCAATCCGCTGCTGAACGCCGCGCTGCCCTATGATCCGATTCGCGACCTCGTCCCGCTGTCGATGCTGTTTCGCGCGACGTTCGTGATCCTGGTCGGGGGCCCGAGTCGTTTTCGCTCGGCGCGCGAATTGCTCGACGCGGCGCGGCAGGCGCCGGAGCGCGTCAGCTACGGCTCGCTCGGCAACGGCCACGCAACGCATGTCGCGATCGAGAGCATGGCGCGCGCGGCGGATGTGCGGATGCTGCACGTGCCGTTCAAGGAAGCGGGCGCGCTGTTGTCCGCGGTCGCCGCGGGCGAAGTCGACTTCACGACGTTCGGGATGAACACGGTCGCGGGACTCGTCGCCAGCGGGAAGCTGCGCCCGCTCGCGGTGGCCGCGCGAACACGCCTTGCCGGCTACCCGACGCTACCGACGCTATCCGAATCCGGCGGCCCGAATGTCGAGATGCGGCCGTGGGCCGCGATGGTCGCCGTGGCGGGAACACCGGCGCCGATCATCCTGCAACTGCACGACGACATCGTCTCCGCGCTTACGTCCGCCGACGTGCGCGCGCGCATCGACGCCGCGGGTTTCGAAATGACGCCGTCGACGCCGCAGGGGCTGCGCGAGCGCGTCGATGCCGACATCGCGCTCTACCTGCCGCTGGTCCGCGAGGGGCGTGTCGCGGCGCTTTGACCCGTCCGACCGCGGTCGGCGGCGGTTGGCTTCCTGCTCGTCCGCCGTGGCCCGTAACGCCAACGCGTGGAAAACTTCGTCGCCCGACCGGAGCCGCTCATCAAAAACCTTCCCGCCGTGGCAATTCTCAAGATTGAAGTGGACGGATGTCGTGGCGTCGAGTCGTCGATCAAAATTGGTACTATTGCTGAGCTGTCCTGCGCCGATCGCGACCGTCGCGTCGGCACACTCGAACGAGCACTGCATCGAGGACATCGAAACGCCCCAGGGAGATGACCCGTGGAAACTTATCCCGCAGATATCTTCACCGAGCCGGAACCCGATGTCGACACGCTGGCGAACCTTGGCCCGCTGACCGGCATGGCCGGCATCTGGATCGGTGAGCGCGGGCTCGACGTCAATCCCAAGGCGGATGGCCCCGAAAAGGATGCCTACATCGAGCGTTACGAGTTGCAGCCCATCGATGCGCAGACCAACGGGCCGCAACTTCTATACGGGTTGCGCTACCACACGCGCATCGTCGAGCCGAACAAGGTCGAGACCTTTCACGATCAGGTCGGCTACTGGCTCTGGGAGCCGTCCACCGGCGCGCTGCTCCTGACGCTGTCCATCCCGCGCGGGCAAATTGCCATGCTTGCCGGTCGTGCCGACGCCGACGCGAAAAAATTCCGGGTGCAGGCCGTCCGCGGTTCGCTCACCAACGGCATCGTTTCGGGACCGTTTCTCGAGTACGCGTTCAGGACCGAGAGTTGCACCGTCGACGTCACGATCAACGACAACGGAACGTGGTCGTACGAGCAGGATACGGTGCTGATCGTGCGGGGTCAGCCCGAGCCGTTCCACCACACCGATCGCAACACGTTGCGCAAGATCGGCGAGCCCACGCCAAATCCAACGGCGCTCGCCGCCGCGAAGGCAAGTCAGGTTCGCTGACGCCGGCTCGAGCGGATCGGCGGCGCGCCGACGCGATCGACGCCCGCTACTCGTCGCGGAATTGTCGTGACGCGAGCCGCGCGTAGACGCCGCCGCGCGCGAGCAGCACCGCGTGCGTGCCCTGCTCGACGATCGCCCCACGCTCCAGCACGACGATGCGGTCGCAGTGCTCGACGGTCGAGAGCCGGTGCGCGATCACGATCGTCGTGCGGCTCTTCATGAGCTCGCCGATCGCCGCCTGGATCAGGCGCTCGGACTCGGTGTCGAGCGACGAGGTCGCCTCGTCGAGGATCAGGATCGGCGCGTCCTTGAGGATCGCGCGCGCAATCGCGATGCGCTGGCGCTGGCCGCCGGAGAGCCGGATGCCGCGCTCCCCCACCACGGTGTCGAAGCCCAGCGGCTGCTCGCGGATGAAGTCGAGCGCGTTCGCCGCGGCCGCGGCGCCCTCGACCGCCTCGCGCGAGGCGCCGGCCATCGCGCCGTAGGCGATGTTGGCGGTGATCGTGTCGTTGAACAGGACGATCTCCTGGCTGACGAGCGCGATCTGCCGCCGCAGGTCGGCGAGGCGGATCTCGGTGAGATCGCGGCCGTCCAGCAATACTCGCCCCTCGGTCGGCGTGTAGAAGCGCGGGATCAGGTTGACGAGCGTCGATTTTCCGCCGCCCGAGGGCCCGACCAGCGCCACCGATTCGCCCGGCGCGATGTCGAGGTCTATGTCGTCGAGCGCCGGCGGCGCATCGGCACCGTAGCGCTTCGTGACATGCGCAAGGCGGATCGCGCCGCGCGCGCGGTCGATCGTCACCGTGCCGGTGTCGGCCTCGGGTGGCTCGTCGATCAGTGCGAACACGCTCTCGGCGGCCGTCAGCCCGCGCTGGATCGTCCCCGACACGTTGGTGAGCGTCTTCAGCTGGTTGAGGAGATGCAGCAACGCGAGAATGTAGGTGATGAAGTCGCCGGCGCGGTACTCCTGGCCCGCGTTTTGCCGAATTGCGAGAAAGAGAATCACGCCCACCGCGATCGACACGATGATCTGGTTGATCGGCGTGCCGAGCGCCGCGGCGGCGGACTGCTTCGCCGAGGCAAGCCGCAACCGGTCCGCGGCGAGGCGCAATCGGTCGCTCTCGTATTTCTCGCCGCCGAAGACCTTGACCACGCGATGCGCGCCGATCGCCTCCTCGAGCGCGTGCGTCAGCGCGCCCATGCGCTCCTGCACGAGCCTGCTGACCCGCTTCAGCCGGCGGCTGATCTTCTTGATCGCGAAGCCGACGAACGGAAACGTCGCGAAGGCGATCAGCGTCAGCTGCCAGTTGATGTAGAGCAGGTACGCGAGCATGAACGAGATCGTCAGCGAGTTCCGGATCAGCACCGTCACCGCCTCCGAGGCGGCCGCGGCGATCTGCTGCGCGTCGTACGTGATCTTGGACAGCAGGACGCCCGCGGAGGATGCGTCGTAAAACGGCGTCGGCATGCGCAGCAGGTGGTCGCGCAGCCTCGCCGCGGACGTCGTACACGACGCGCGAGCCGATCCAGGCAAGCCCGTATTCGCTGACGTACGAGCCGATACCCCGCAGCACGAACACGCCGACGATGAGCAGCGCCAGCCAGAGGCCGCGGTTCGTGTCGACGGAGCCCATGTCGTTGATCATCGGCCGGACGAGCTGCAGCATCATCACGTCGGTCGACGCGACGAGCAGCATGCCGAGGATGGCGAACGCGAACACCGCGCGATAGGGGCGCGTGTAGCTGAAGAGACGGCGGTAGAGCTTCAAGTGGGGAGCTGCGGCGGACGGGTGCTTCGCGGAACGGACCGAAGAGCGCGATTATATCGGAGACGCTCCGCTATAATTGTCGTCCCCAAGCGGCCTTGACTCGGATGAGCTACTACCAGCGCCACGTCTTTTTCTGCTGCAACAAGCGCGACCCGCCCGAGGCCTGTTGCGCGAACCACGGCGCGGCCGATCTGCAGGCTTACGCCAAGGGCCGGATCAAGGAACTGGGCCTCAACGGGAAGGGCAAGGTGCGCATCAACAAGGCGGGCTGCCTCGACCGCTGCGAGGAGGGCCCGGTGATCGTCGTCTACCCCGACGGCGTCTGGTATACCTACGTCGATCGCGCGGACATCGACGAGATCATCGACCGTCACGTCGTCGGCGGCGAGGTCGTCGAGAGGCTCCGGATTTGACGCCGAAGACAACCGAGCGATTGGTCGTCGACGGTCCGGCCGGCGCGCTGGAAATCGTGGTCAACGCGTCCGACGCTCCTCCCCGCGGAATCGCGCTCGTCGCGCACCCGCATCCGCAGCAGGGCGGCACGCTCGACAACAAGGTGGCGCAGACACTCGCGAAGACCTTTTTCGCGCTGGGCTACGCGAGTGTCCGCTTCAACTTCCGCGGCGTCGGGCAATCCGCGGGCTCGTTCGACGACGGCGTTGGCGAGACCGCCGATGCGCTCGCGGCGCTCGCGTACGCAAAGGGTCGTTTCGGCGACATTCCGCTTGTCCTCGCCGGCTTCTCATTCGGCTCGTACATCCAGACGCGCGTCGCGGCGACGATTGCGGCAGAGCGCATGGTGCTCGTGGGCCCGGCGGCGACGCGCATTGGCGCCACCACGGTTCCCGCCGACACGATCGTGATCCACGGCGAGGAGGACGACGTCGTGCCGCTCGCCGCGGTGCTCGCGTGGGCACGCCCGCAGGAGCTTCCGGTCGTCGTATTCCCCGGCTGCGGACATTTCTTCCACGGCCGGCTGCCGCAACTGCAGCGCACGATCGCCGGCATGTGGCAGGGACGGCGGGAATGAAGAGGGCATCGTCGAAAGGAAAGGCGTCCGGCGCCGAATGGCGCGCACGCGTCGATCTGGCGGCCTGCTACCGGCTCGTCGCGCATTTCCGGATGACCGATTTGATCTACACGCACATTTCCTCGCGCATGCCGGGACGCGCGCCGCGGTTCCTGATCAATCCCTACGGCCTCATGTTCGACGAGATCACCGCATCGTGCCTCGTGACAGTCACGCTGGATGGCCGCATCGTCGACGACCCGACCGGGCTCGGCATCAATCCCGCAGGATTCGTGATCCACAGCGCGATCCACGGCGCGCGCCACGACGTCGGCTGCGTCATCCATACGCACACCGCCGCGGGCCTCGCGGTCGCGGCGCAAAAGCGCGGCCTGCTGCCGCTTTCGCAGCACGCCATGCGCTTCACCGATTGCCTCGCCTATCACGATTACGAAGGCGTTGCGCTCGATCTCCCCGAGCAGCGGCGCCTCGTGCGCGACCTCGGGCGGCACAACGCGATGATCCTGCGCAATCACGGCCTCCTCGCGTGCGGTGCGACCGTCGCCGAGGCGTTCGACCGCATCCATTACCTCGAGCGCGCCTGCCAGGCGCAGGTGGGCGCAATGGCCGGCGGCGTCCCGCTGACCATTCCCAAGCCGGCGGTCGCCCGCAAGGTCGCGCGGCAGTTCGCGCGGCCCGGCCGCACCGCGCCGGGAAATGCCTGGTCGGCGCTGCTGCGCCTGGTCGATCGCCTCGATCCGTCCTACAAATCGTGACCTGATCCCGACGTCGGCGCTGCTTCGCCGCTTCTCGTATACTTGACCGCCGCGCGCCGGCAAACAGGCGCCGCATCCGAATTCGGGAGGAACGCCATGACCATCCGCTCCACGATGCTGACCGCCGCGTCGGCGCTGCTGTGCGCATCCCTTGCCGCCGTCGCGCCGCACGCGATCGCGCAGGAAAAGTTCGACAAGCCGATCCGGATCCTGGTCGGTTTCGCCGCGGGCGGCACGGCGGACCTCATCGCACGCGTGGTGGCCGACAAGATGAAGGACAGCATCGGCCAGCCGGTGATCGTCGAGAACCGGCCGGGCGCGATCGGGCGCATCGCCGCCGATGCCGTCAAGAACGCGGCGCCCGACGGCACCACGATCATGGTGATGCCGATCGGCCCGATGGCCGTCGTTCCGCATGTCTACAAGGACATCACCTACGATCCGATCAAGGACTTCACGCCGATCGCGATCGGCGCGACATTCCAGTTCGCCTTCGCTGCCGGGCCCGCCAGCGGCGCCAAGAACTGGGCCGACTTCGTTGCGTGGGCGAAGGCCAATCCGGGCAAGGCCGCCTATGCGACATCGGGAGCGGGAAGCCTGCCGCATTTCTTCGGCGTATTGCTCGGCCGCGGCATCGGCGTCGACATGGTGCACGTGCCGTACAAGGGCTCGGCCGCGTACATCAACGATCTCATCGGCGGCCAGGTGCCCGCGGCGGTGGACGCGATCGCCGATCTCACCGAGCTGCATCGCGCGGGCAAGGTGACGATCCTCGCGTCGTCGGGCTCGAAGCGCTCGGTCGCGCTGCCCGATGTCCCGACGTTCGCGGAGCTCGGCGTCAAGGACGTGGAAGCGATCGGCTGGTTCGGCTTCTTCGCGCCGGCAAAGACACCGAAGCCGATCGTCGATGCATTGAACCGCGCGATCAACAAGGCGCTCACCTCGCCCGACGTCGTGCAGAAACTCGCGGGCATCGGCATGGACCCGACGACGGGAACGCCCGAGGACTTCGCGAAAATGGTCGCCATGGACTACGCGAAATGGGGCCCGATCGTCACCGCGTCAGGGTTCAAGCCCGAGTGAGCGAGGCGCGTGAGACCGAAGGTCGAGCGAAGGCCCGAGGACGCCCGTGCGAGCAGGGCGGAGCCAAGGCCCGAAGGGCACGTCTGCGAGCGCGGGTGGCGGCCGACCCCAAGGCGCAACGAGTACACGTGAATGGTGCGGAGGCCGCGCGTCGCCGAGCGGCCGAGCGCGGCCGACAGTGCGGCGCTACGCAACACGCCGATCGTGCGGAGGCCGCGGTGTGAGCGGCGACGAAGTCGTCCTGCGCGTCGCGGAGCTCCGCAAGCGCTACGGCGAAAACGAGGTCGTCCGGGGCCTTTCCTTCGAGATCCGCCGCGGCGAATGCTTCGGCCTGCTCGGCCCCAACGGCGCCGGCAAGACGACGACGCTGCGCTGCTGCCTCGGCCTCATCGACCCCGACGGCGGCACGATCGAGATGGTCGGACTGCCGGTGCCGCAGGCGGCGCGCGCGGCGCGGATTCGCGTCGGCGTCGTCCCGCAGGTCGACAATCTCGACCCCGATTTCACCGTCACGGAAAATCTCGAGATCTACGGCCGCTATTTCGGCATCAAGCGCAAGACGCTCGACGAACGGATCCCCCGGCTGCTCGAATTCGCCGGCCTCGCGACCAAGGGCAAGGCCGGCATCCGCACGCTCTCGGGCGGGATGAAGCGGCGCCTCACGCTGGCGCGAGCGCTGATCAACGACCCTGAGCTCCTGATCCTCGACGAGCCGACGACAGGGCTCGATCCGCAGGCGCGCCACCTGATCTGGGACGGATTGCGCCAGCTGCTGAGCCAGGGCAAGACGATCCTGCTCACGACGCATTTCATGGACGAAGCCGAGCGGCTGGCCTCGCGCCTTGCCGTCATCGACCACGGCACGCTGATCGCGTCGGACACGCCGCGCGCCCTGATCGAAGCGCACGTCGAGCCGGAGGTGATCGAAGTGTTCGGCGACGACGCGCGCGCCTGGGCGGATGCGCACGGGCGCGCGCTGGCGCAGCGGCTCGAGGTCGCCGGCGAGACCGCGTTCTTCTATGCCGTCGATCCGCAGCCGCTGCTCGACAAGCTCGCGCATGCGCAGGGCGTGCGTTACCTTCACCGTCCGGCGAACCTCGAGGATCTCTTCATCAAGCTGACCGGGCGCGAATTGCGGGACTAGCGGGCCACGGGAGATCGAATTGAAGACGCAACGCATGCTGGCGCTCGCCGCCGTGTTGCTGTCCGGCATGGCGCAAGGGACGACGCCGGATGCCGCTTTCGCGCGCGATTTCGGCGACGATTTTCTCGACCGCTATTGGGCGCACAACACCGACGCCGCCGTGAGCGTCGGCTATTACAAGTATGCCGACCGGCTCGTCGTGCCCGACGCAGCCGCGCGCAGGCGCTATCTCGCGTTTCTCGATGCGTCGCTGAAAAGGCTTTCCGCGATCGATGCGAAGAGCCTCGACGTCGGCCACCGCACCGACTGGTCCATTTTGAAGAGCCGCCTCGACCAGGAGCGCTGGTACCTCACGGTGTACCGGGACTGGGAATGGGACCCCTCGGGTTACAACGTCGCCGACGCGTTCGCGAAGTTGTCGAACACGCCCTACGCACCGGCGGAGGAGCGGTTGCGCGCCATTTCCGGGCGTCTCTCAATGGTGCCCGCGTACTACGCCGCTGCCAAAGCGGCGGTCAAGCACCCGGTGCGCGAATACACGCAGCTCGCCATCGAGCAGAATACCGGAGCCCTCGACGTTTTCGGCCGCGAATTCGAGGCGATGGTCGCGAGCTCGAAGCTTTCCGCGAGCGAGCGCGCCCGATTGTTGCAGCGCGTCGCCGCGGCGCGCGCGGCGATTGCCGACTATGTCGATTTCCTGAAGCGGGTCGATGCGGAGCCAGGGCGCCGACACGCGCTCGTTCCGGATCGGGTCGAAACTCTACGAGCAGAAATTCGCCCTCGACATCCAGTCGGGCGAGTCCGCGGCGCACTTGTACGAGCGCGCGCTCGTCGAAAAGGAACTGCTGCACACGCGCATGGCCGAGCTCGCCGGCGAGCTCTGGCCGAAGTACATGGCCGCGGTGCCAAAGCCGGCGGATCGGCTGGAGGCCGTCCGTGCGGTGATCGACAAGATCGCGGAGAACCACGTTGCGCGCGAGCAATTCGTGCCGAGCGTCAAGGCGCTGATGCCGCGACTGGAAAGGTGGGTGACCGACCACGGACTGTTGACGCTGGACCCGACCCGTCCGCTCGAGGTGCGCGAGATGCCCCCTTACCAGCGCGGATTTTCGATGGCGAACCTGCAATCCTCCGGGCCGTACGATCCCACGGCGCAGAGCTGGTACAACGTTTCGCCGCTCGACGCGTACACACCCGGCGAGGCCGAGAGCTTCCTGCGCGAATACAACGATTACACGATGCAGGTCCTGAGCATCCACGAGGGCGTTCCCGGCCACTACGTGCAGCTCATGTACTCGAACAAGTCGCCGAGCCGCATCAAGGCGGTTTTCGGCAATGGCGCAACGGTGGAAGGCTGGGCGGTGTACTCGGAGCGCATGATGATGGAGTCGGGATGGGGGGACAACGCGCCGGAGATGTGGCTCATGTATTACAAGTGGTACCTGCGCGCGGTCTGCAACACGATCCTCGACTACCAGGTGCACACGCAGGAGCTGACCGAGCACGGCGCGATCGACCTGCTCCGGCGCGAAGCCTTCCAGTCGGAGACCGAGGCGACCGGGAAGTGGCGGCGCGCGCGCCTGTCGGCCGTGCAGCTCGCGACCTACTTTTCCGGTTACGCCGCCATCCACGATTTCCGCGAGCGGCTGAAGCAGGAGCAGGGCGCGGCATTCGACCTCAAGCGCTTCCACGAGCAATTCCTGTCGTACGGCAGCGCGCCGGTCGGGGTGATCAAGGAGCTGATGCGCCCTCGGTAAACGGCGGCGGATCACCCGCCTGTGTCGGGCCGCTGGAACATCGCGTTCAGGTCCTTGTAGGGCGCTGCCTGGTCGGCGAACGTGAACGTGCCGCGGTCGCGGATCTCGCGGCCCGCCGCGAGGAACGCACCGTACGCGGCGCGGGCGAGCGCCGAGCCGACGCTCACCCGCTTTACGCCCATCGCGGCGAGTTCGGACAGTGAGAAATGGGCGCCCGAAAGTCCCATGACGACGTTCACCGGCTTCGGCGCGACCGCGCTGACCACGCGCGGTGATCTCCTCGCGCGTCTTGAGTCCTGGCGCATAGAGGACGTCGGCCCCCGCCTCCGCAAACGCCTGCAGCCGCCGGATCGTGTCGGCGAGGTCGGGACGGCCGTTGATCAGGTTCTCCGCGCGCGCGGTCAGCATGAACGGAAACGGCAACGCACGCGCAGCCGCCACGGCGGCCGCGACGCGATCGACGGACAACGCGAACGGGTAAATGGGATCCGCGGCACGTCCCGTCGCGTCTTCGATCGACCCGCCGACGAGGCCCGCGCGCGCCGCCAGCCGAATGGTCTCGGCGCACGTTTCGGGATCGTCGCCAAAGCCGTTTTCGAGGTCGGCGGAAACCGGCAGGGTTCGTGGCCTCGACGATCGCGCGAATGTTCGTCAACGTGTCGTCCCGATCGACCGCGCCTTCGGCGTCGGGCCGGCCCAGCGGAAAACGCAAAACCGGCGCTCGTCGTGGCGAGGGCCTCGAAGCCAAGCGCCGCCAGCATCTTCGCCGATCCGGCGTCCCATGGATTGGGGATGACGAATGCACCGGGCCGCGCATGCAGACTCCGAAAGCGCAGGGCGCGCGCGGTCTGCGCGGTCAGGTCCGTACCGTTGCTGGCCATCGGGCAGCTCCCCTTGTCGGCAAGCCTCGAAAAACTAACCGACGGAACACCCGCCGTCAATTTGCGGCGATTTCGCGCTGCGCGGGAGTTTCACCTATTGACGCGCTCGCCGACGACGCAAACAATCCGCCTTCGGCATTGCGCCTGTCCGTTCACCTCCCGAGGAGTCCCCGATGTCGCTGACGACGCCGGCCGCACGCCGCGATCTATCGTTCCATCTGCACCCCGCGACAAACCTGCGGACGGTACAGAAGGAGGGTCCGCTCGTCATCACGCGTGGAGAGGGCGTCTACGTGTTCGACGACGAGGGCCGACGATACCTCGAAGGCATGGCCGGGCTGTGGTGCGCGTCGCTCGGCTTTTCCGAGCGGCGGCTCGCCGACGCGGCGTTCCGGCAAATGTGCGAGCTGCCGTTCTATCACAGCTTCGGCGGCAAGGTTCCCGCGATCAGCACCGAGCTCGCCGAGCGGCTCGTCAAGATGGCGCCGGCGGCGATGAGCAAGGTGCTCTTTGCCAATTCCGGGTCCGAGGCGAACGACACCGCGATCAAGCTCGCCTGGTACATCAACAATGCGCAGGGCCGGCCGCAGAAGAAAAAAATCATTTCGCGGCAACGCGCCTATCACGGCGTGACCGTCGCCACCGCAAGCCTCACCGGGCTCGCGTTCGCGCATACCGACTTCGACCTGCCGATTGCGCGAATCCTGCACACCGATTGCCCGTATTTCTACCGCGGCGCGCAGCCGGGCGAGAGCGAGGAGGCGTTCGCGGAGCGGCTTGCCGGCAATCTCGAACAGCTGATCCTGCACGAAGGTCCCGACACGGTCGCCGCATTCTTCGCCGAGCCCGTGATGGGTGCGGGCGGCGTGATCACGCCACCGGCGACCTATTTCGACCGCGTGCAGCCGATCCTGAAAAAGTACGACATCCTGTTCGTCGTGGACGAGGTGATCTGCGGCTTTGGCCGCACCGGCAACATGTTCGGATCGCAGACGTACAACCTGCAGCCCGACATCATGACGCTCGCCAAGGCCCTGTCCTCCGGCTACCTGCCGATCTCGGCCAACCTGATCTCCGGCCGGCTCTACGAGATCCTGCTGGCGCAAAGCGACAAGCTCGGAATCTTTGGCCATGGCTACACGTATTCGTCGCATCCGGTGCCGGCCGCGGTCGCGCTCGAGACGCTCAGGATCTACGACGAAATGGACATCGTCGGCGCGGTGCGCCGCGTCGGTCCACGGATGCAGGCTGGCATACGCAGCCATGCCGGTCACCCGCTGGTCGGCGACGCGCGCGGTGTCGGATTGATCGGCGCCATCGAACTCGTCCGCGACAAGTCGACCCGGGAAAGCTTCGACCCGAAGGCCGGAGTGGCGGCGTTTCTCGTGCGCCGGGCCCAACATCACGGCACCATCCTGCGCAACATGCCGGGCGACATCGTCGCGTTCAGTCCCCCGCTGATCATCAACGAAACGGAAATCGACGAAATGATCGCGTGTTTCGGCAAGGCGCTCGACGACACCTGGGCGATGGTGCGGGAAAAAGGCCTCGTGTGAGCGCCGCAGGGCCGCCCCGAACGCCCGCGCGAGCAGGGCGAAGCCAAGGCCCGAAGGGCGCGTCTGCGAGCGCGGGTGGCGGCCGACCATCATTGGCACCGCGAACAGGAGTGCTGTGCGGAGGCCGCGCGAACTGCTCCCCCTCGCGCGGCAGCGCAGCGCCACCAGGCCGCAAGCGTGGGGGCACGTTGACCGCCGATCCGATCGTCCGCTTCGTCGGCATCGAAAAGACCTACGACGGCGTGACGCGCGTCGTCGACAATCTCGATCTCGATGTCGCCCGCGGCGAATTCCTGACGCTGCTGGGTCCGTCGGGCTCGGGCAAGACGACGACGCTGATGATGCTCGCCGGATTCGAGGCGCCGACCGCCGGCGAGATCCTGCTCGATGGCAAGCCGCTGTCGCACAAGCCACCGCACCAGCGCGACATCGGCATGGTGTTCCAGAACTACGCCCTCTTCCCGCACATGACGGTGGCCGAGAACATCGGCTTTCCGCTGTCCGTGCGCGGCGTGCGCGCGGTCGACATCGCGCGCGCGTCGAGCGCGCGCTGGAGATGGTGCAGCTCGCGGGATTCGGTGCCCGGCGCCCGGCTCAGCTCTCCGGCGGCCAGCAGCAGCGCATTGCGGTCGCGCGCGCGCTGGTGTTCGAGCCCAAGCTGATCCTGATGGACGAGCCGCTCGGCGCGCTCGACAAGCAGCTGCGGGAGCAGATGCAGCTCGAAATCCGCCGCCTGCACCAGCGCCTCGGCGTGACGATGGTCTACGTGACCCACGACCAATCCGAGGCGCTGACGATGTCGGACCGCATTGCGGTGTTTCATCGCGGCCGGGTCCAGCAGCTCGGCGCCCCGGCGCAAATTTACGAGCGGCCGGTGAACGCTTTCGTCGCCCGCTTCATCGGCGAGAACAACCGGCTCGACGGCGTCGTCGAATCGGCGGACCTCGACCGCTGCACGATCCGGCTGCAGGGGGACCTTTGCATCGACGGCTCGCTCGGCGAGGCACCTCGCGCCCGGCACTCCGGTGACGGTCTCGCTGCGCCCGGAACGGGTGCAAATCGGGGCGGCCGGGAATACAATGGGCCGACCCGCGACCCGCCAGCTCGAAGGTGCATTGCGCGAGGTGATCTTCCTCGGCGATCACGTGCGGCTGCGGGTCGGGCTGCCCGGACACGACGAATTCATGGTGAAGCGACCGATCGAAGAAGCGCATGGGCTTCCCGCGATCGGCGACGCCGTGGCGCTGACGTGGGCCCCCGAGCATTGCCGCGCGTTCGCGCGGGAAGATGTGCACCGATCCTAAACGGAGGAACAGATGCGAATCAGACTGAGCTTGGCGACGTTCGTTGCCGCAGCAGCGATGATGTTGTCCGCGGCGACCGGGGCCCGCGACCTGTCGGTGATCTCCTGGGGCGGCGCCTATCAGGACGCGCAGCGCGATGTCTATTTCAAGCCCTTCACCGCCGCCACCAAGATCCCGATGACCGAGGAAAGCTGGGACGGCGGCGTGGGCACGCTGCGCGCGAAGATCCAGGGCGGCAACAACAATTGGGACGTCGTCCAGGTCGAGTCGGAGGAGCTCCTGCTGGGCTGCGAGGAGGGCCTCTACGAAAAGCTCGATTGGGCCAAGCTCGGCGGCAAGGACAAGTATCTGCCGGACGCGGTCAACGACTGCGGCGTCGGCGCGATCGTCTACAGCTTCATCCTCGCGTACGACGGCGACAAGATCAAAGGCGACGCGCCGAAATCGTGGGCGGACTTCTGGAACACGCAGAAGTGGCCGGGCAAGCGCGCGCTGCGCAAGGGTCCGAAGACGACGCTCGAAATCGCCCTGATGGCCGACGGCGTGGCCGCCGGCGGACGTCTACAAGCTGCTCGCCACGCCGGCGGGCGTGGATCGGGCGTTCAACAAGCTCGACCAGTTGAAGCCGAACCTCGTGTGGTGGGAGAAGGGCTCGCAACCGCCGCAGCTGCTCGCCTCCGGCGAAGTGGCGATGACCAACGCCTATAACGGCCGCATCGCCGCCGCGAACGACAAGGACAAGAAGAATTTCAAGATCGTGTGGACCAACAACCTCTACACGATCGACTCGTGGGTGATCATGAAGGGCACGCCGAACAAGGCGCAGGCCGAGAGCTACCTCGTGTTCGTCAACGATCCGCAGAACCAGAAGAACCTGCCGCCGAAAATTCCCTACGGCGTGACGGCCAAGGCATCGACCGCGCTGATCGACAAGAATGTCCTGCCGAACCTCGCGACCGCGCCGCAGAACGCCGCCTCGGCACTGTTCATCAACGACAAGTTCTGGCTGGAAAATCTGGACAAGCTGAACCAGCGCTTCAACGCCTGGGTCGCGAAGTAAGGGACCGGAACAGCGGGAGTCGAACGATGCTGCGCGGCGCCGCCGCCGCCGCGCACGCAGCGGCCGCGACTTCCGGTCCAGGCGCGGAGGGCCGGGCCCTGCGCCGCGCTCTGCGGCGAAGCCGGCGACGCGAGCAGTGGCGGGCAGCAGCACTGGTGCTGCCGCTGTTCGTATTCGTCCTCGTGTGCTTCGTCGCGCCGATCGGCGCGATGCTGGCGCGCGGTGTCGTCGACACCGACATCGCGCGTATCCTCCCCGGCGTCACTGCGGTGCTCAAGCACTGGGATGGCCGCGACCTGCCGCCGGACAACGCATTCGCCGCATTGGTCGGCGACATCCACGCTGCACGCGACGCCGGCACGCTCGCGAGCGCCGCGACCCGGCTCAACTACGACATCCCGGGATTCCGCACACTGCTCTTCGGCACCGGTCGGCAGCTCCCCACGGAGATATCGGGATCCGCGCGCGACACGCTGATCGGCATCGATCCGAAATGGGGAGAACGCGAGACCTGGGTCGCGATTCGCCGCGCCGGCGGTCCCGTCACCGATTTCTATCTGCTGGCGGCACTCGATCTGGATCGGAACGCCGACAATGCGATCGTGGGCGCGCCGGCCGAGCAACGCGTATTCCGCAACGTGCTCGGCCGCACGCTCTGGATATCGGGCGTGGTCACGCTGATGTGCCTGCTGCTGGGTTACCCGGTCGCGCTGGTGATCGCGCGGCAGCCCCCGCAGCGCGCCGCGATGCTGCTCTTCCTCGTCCTGCTGCCCTTCTGGACGTCGCTGCTCGTGCGCACCGTCGCGTGGGTGGTGTTGCTGCAGAAGGAAGGCGTGCTGAACAGCCTGTTCCTGTCGCTCGGAATCGTGCACGAGCCGCTGAAGATGATCTTCAATCGCTTTGCGGTGTATGTCGCGATGGTCCATGTGCTGCTGCCGTTCATGGTGCTGCCGCTCTACAGCGTGATGCGTGGCATCCCGGCGTCGTACCAGCGCGCGGCCGCCTCGCTCGGTGCGCCGCCCTGGACCGCCTTCCGGCGCGTGTACCTGCCGCAGACGATGCCCGGCGTCGCGGCCGGGTGCCTGATGGTGTTCATCCAGGCCCTTGGCTACTACATCACGCCGGCGCTCGTGGGCGGCGCCGACGACCAGATGATCAGCTATTTCATCGCGTTCTACGCGAGCCGGACGGTGAACTGGGGGATGGCTGCCGCGTTGTCGGTCATGCTGCTGGGCGCGACGCTGACGCTGTACGTCGTGTACAACCGGCTGGTCGGCGTCGAGCGCATGCGCCTCGCTTGAGATGACGCGCCAGAGCACCGATACCGTCGGCCAGCGCGTCGCGAACGCCGGCCTGGGCGCGCTCACCGCGCTGGTGCTGCTCTTCCTCGTGGCGCCGATCCTGATTATCGTGCCGCTGTCGTTCTCTTCCGGCTCGTTCTTCCACTACCCGTTGCCGGGATTTTCCATGCGCTGGTACCACGACTTCTTCACGTCGTCGTTCTGGCTCCCGTCGGTGTGGAACAGCCTCATCGTCGGCAGCGCCGCGACCCTCCTGGCGACGGTTCTCGGCACGCTGGCGGCGCTCGGGATCTGGCGGTCGCGGTTTCCCGGCCAGGCGCTGGTGCTGGCGTTGCTCATTTCGCCGATGGTGGTGCCGTCGATCATCGTCGCCGTCGGCGTCTATTTCGCGTTCGCGCCGCTGGGTTTGACCGACGGCTACTCCGGGCTGATTCTTGCGCACACGACACTCGCGGTACCCTTCGTGGTCGTGACGGTCCTCGCCACCTTGTCCGGCTTCGATCGCACGCTGCTCCGCGCCGCGGCGAGCCTCGGCGCCACCCCCATGACGACCTTCCGTCGCGTCACGCTGCCGTTGATCCTTCCTGGCGTCCTTTCCGGTGCCGTATTCGCATTCGCCGCTTCCTTCGACGAAGTCGTGGTCGCACTCCTGCTGGCGGGACCTGGACAGCGGACCCTCCCGCGCCAGATGTTCGCCGGCATCAACGACAACATCAGCCTGACGATCACCGCCGCCGCGACGATGCTGATCGCCGTTTCCCTGGTGCTGATGGTGGCCGTCGGACAGTTGCGCCGGCGGAGCGAGCGTCTGCGCAGGCCGGGACGCTGACGCGACGATCCGGGCGCCACGGGACGACCATCATTCGACCGGATTCCGGCCGACACGCTGGTGCAATTCCGGGAGCCGACGTTCTTGGAGGCGGCGGAAGCGCTGCTTGCCGGCGGCGCCCTCGATCGCGCAACGTGTATCATCTGCGATTTCAAATTGCCCGCGATGTCCGGCCTCGGGCTCCTGACCGCGCTGCGCGTACGTGGAGCCTTCCCTCCGTTTATCCTCGTTACCGCCCACAATTCGCCAGGCGTGCGCGGCGAAGCCCGGCGCCTTGGTGCCGCCGCCTGTCTGGCCAAGCCATTCAGCGGCAGTGCGTTGTTGGAGGCGATCGAAAGCGCCTCCGGTCAAGCGATGAAATGAAACGTCGATTCCTGTCAATCGCATCACGTTGAGGAGCTAGCCATGAACAAGCGAGTCTCGTTGCTGGTCGTTGCGTCTGCCCTGTGCGTCGCCGGAATCGCAGGCGGCCAGGGCAGGATCATGGACATGGTGGCCGACAAGGTCATCAACAAGTATCAGAGCGCGACCTGCGAGCAATTGTGGCAGCAGAAGAACGAGCCCAAATCGCAGGAGGAGCAAAGAGCCGTGCAATTTCTGAAAAACGATCCGCAGGCGCGTACCGCCTTCCTCAACAAGGTCGCCGCTCCCATTGCCAACAAGATGTTCGAGTGCGGCATGATTCCCTGAGCTTCGCCGTCGAAGCGATGCGATCGACGCACTATCGGAGGCGAAGATGAGATGCACACAGATTTTGAGTCGCGCGCTGGTGCTGGCCGCCGGCGTGCTGTTCGCCGCGGGCAGCGCTGGCCAGCAGGCGCCGGCGCAACCCGCGCCCAAGGCAGCGACACCGGCCAAGATGGCGAAAAAGCCTGCGCCGCCGGCGCCGCAAATGGTGCTCGAGCCGCGCGCCGTCGAAATACTCAAGGCCGCCAGCGCGAAGCTCGCCGCCGCCAAGTCGATGACGTTTACGGCGGTCGTCTCCTACGAGAGCCCGAGTCGACTTGGGCCGCCGCTCGTCTATTCCACCAAGTCCGAGGTGACGCTGCAACGGCCGGACAAGCTCAGGATCATCACGCTGGGTGACGGGCCGGCGTCGGAGTTCTATTTCGACGGCAAGACCATGATGGCGTTCGCGCCCGCGGAGAACCTGGTCGCCGTCGCCGACGCACCGCCGACGATTGACGGCGCACTGCAGGCGGCGTACGACTCCGCGGCGATCTACTTTCCGTTCACTGACGTGATGGTCGCGGATCCGTGGAAGGACATCGCCGACGGACTGAGAACCGCGTTCTACATCGGCCAGTCGGTCGTGGTTGGCGGCACCACGACCGACATGGTGGCCTACGTTACCGGCGACGTGTGGGTGCAGATCTGGATCGGGGCGGAGGACAAGCTCCCGCGGCGCGTCTACGCCGTGTACCTCAACGATCGCGCGCGGCTGCGCCATGTCCTGGAGCTCACGAACTGGAAACTGGATGCCGCTGTTCCGTCCGATGCCTTCGTCTCGGCCAAGGCCTCCGGCGCGACACGAATGGGGTTTGCGCGCCCGGACGCGACCGACGCCCCTGGCATGAAGCCGCCGCCGAAGGCCAAGTCCACTAAAGCGCCGGTCAAGACGCAATGAGGAGCCACATCATGAAGACGCTCACAATCGGCCTGGGTCTGCTGATCCCGTTTCTCGTGACGGGTCCCGCGTACGCGTGGTCGCATGCGAACCCGCACGGCGGCAGCACGTCGCACACAGCGGGTTCCGGCTCGACGACCCGCACCGACGCCGCGGGGGGCAGCGAAACGCACAGCTACGGACAAGGAACGACCGCGACTGGCAGCCGCGGCGATACGGCAACGCATCAGGAAGGGTCGGGACAAACGACCGCTACCAATCCCTACGGCGGGAGTGCCACGCACACCGCGGGACAGGGCACGACCGCCACCAGCGCATATGGCGGATCGGCGTACCACGCTGAGGGCTCCGGCACCACGAGTTACACAACGGCTTCCGGCGCGACGGCCTACCATTCCCCGTACTACGGCGCCGCGTACCCCGCGTACCATCCGCCGACCACGGTCAATGTGTATGGCGCGGGGTGCTACAACTGCGGCGGCTGGAATGCGGCGGGAGCAGCAGCGGCAGGCGTCGCCGTCGGCGCGATCACGACGGCGGCGGTGGCCTCCGCGAATACCGCCGCCGCCACGTCGAACGCCTACGCGGCAGGCGCCGCGGCCGCCAGCGCCAACACGGCCAATGCCTACAACGCCGGCGTCGTGGCGGGGGCGACAGGAGCTGCCGCGGCGGCGGCGGCGCCCGCACCGGTGCCGAGTGCGGCGTTCGCGATGGGCGGAATCTACGCGGCGTTGCCCGCAGGCGCGATCTCGATCAACAAGGGCGGCACGACGTACTTCCTCAGCGGCAACACGTTTTTCCAGCCTTCATACGGCGCGAACGGCGTGTACTACCGCGTCGTGCCGGCGCCTTGAAACGGGTTACGCGAAATACCGCGAATCACAGGGAAAAATCTAGCAGCACATAGCCAAGGAGCGCAGAGCATGGATCGTGAATTGAAACGGATCGGCATCATCGCGCAAGCGGCGACGACTCTCTTTGCCGCGGCACTGGGGATCGCACCGGCCGCGGCGCAGACCGTCACGGGCGTGCTGGGCCAACCCAGCGCGACGACCACGATCAGCGGAAATCAGCTCCCGCCGCCGCCGCCGAAATTCGGTGGCGTGATCAAGGAGTCCGCCAAGGATTCCAAGCCCTGGTGGCCGCCGCGGGTCGTCCCGCCCAAGGGCGCACCGAACGTGCTGCTCATCATGACCGACGATCAGGGCTACGGCGTCAGCGGCACGTTCGGCGGCGTGATCCCGACACCGGCACTGGACCGCGTCGCGAAGGCCGGGTTGCGCTACACCCATTTCAACTCCACGGCGCTTTGCTCGCCGACGCGCGCGGCGCTGATCACGGGCCGCAACCATCACTCGGCGGGCTTCGGTGTGATCTCGGAGCTTTCCACCGGTTACCCGGGCTACGACTCGATCATCGGCCCGGACAAGCGCGACCGTCGGCCGGATCCTGAGCGGCAACGGCTACGCCACTTCGTGGTTCGGCAAGAACCACAACACGCCGGGCTTCCAGTACAGCACGGTCGGGCCCGTTCGAGCAGTGGCCGACGGGAATGGGGTTCGAGTATTTCTACGGCTTCATGGGCGGCGAAACCGACCAGTGGCAGCCGTATCTCGTTCAAGGGACACGACGCCAGATCTTCCCGTGGATCGGCAAGCCCGGCTACAACCTCACAACCGACCTCGCGGACGAAGCGATCGCGCACATGCGCAGCCTCAACGCGGCCGCGCCGGACCAGCCGTTCTTCGTCTACTACGTGCCCGGGCGGCACTCACTCGCCCCATCAGCCGACCAAAGAGTGGATCGAGAAATTCAAGGGCAAGTTCGACATGGGCTGGGAGAAACTGCGCGAGCGAGATTTTCGCCAACCAGAAGCGGCTGGGCGTGATCCCAGCCAATGCCAAGCTCACGCCGTGGCCGGCGGAGCTGCCGCGTATGCGGCGCGAAGCTGCCATGGGACTCGCTGTCGTCGAGAAAAAGAAACTCTATGCGCGCCAGGCCGAAGTATTCGCCGCCTATGCCGCCTATACCGACTACGAGATAGGCCGCGTGATCCAGTCGGTCGAGGACATGGGCAAGCTCGACAACACGCTGATCATCTACATCGAGCGGCGACAACGGGACAAGCCCCGAAGGTACGCTCTCGGGCACGTTCAACCAGATGACCGCGTACAACGGCATCCTCGACGTTGCCGGAGCCCCTGCAGTTGCTGCATCTCGAGGACTGGGGCTCGGCGGCGACGTATCCGCACATGGCGGTCGCCTGGTCGTGGGCATTCGACACGCCGTTCAAGTGGACGAAGCAGGTCGCATCGCATTTTGGCGGAACGCGGCAGGGCCTGGCCATTTCGTGGCCGGGTCACATCAAGGATCCGGGCGGTGTCCGCAGCCAGTTCCATCACGTCATCGACATCGTGCCGACGATCCTCGAGGCGACGGGGATCAAGGCGCCGAGCGTGGTCGACGGCATCAAGCAGAAGCCGATTGAAGGCGTGAGCATGGTCTATACGTTCAATTCGCGCCAACGCGCCATCGACGCGCAAGACGCAGTATTTCGAGATGGCCGGCAATCGCGGCATCTAGCAGCGACGGCTGGTACGCCGACACGCATCCGCCGGTGCCGCCGTGGCAGCTGAACGCCAAGTTCCCGGATATCGCCGACTACAAATGGGAGCTCTACAACCTCAACGACGATTACTCGCAGGACAACGATCTCGCGGCGAAGATGCCCGACAAGCTGAAACAGATGCAGGCGCTGTTCCAGCAGGAGGCGGTCGAAGTACAACGTGCTGCCGATCGACAATTCACAGTTCCAGCGCGCGATCGCGCCGCGGCCGAGCGCCGTCGCGGGAAGAACCGTCTTCACCTACTCCGGCGAAAATCCCGGCATCCCCACGGGCAACGCGCCCAGCATCCTGAACAAATCGTTCACGATCACGGCCGAGATCGAGGTTCCGAACGGCGGTGGGAGCGGAATGATCGTCACCGACGGCGGCCGCTTCGGCGGCTATGGCCTGTTCCTGCTCAAGGGCAAGCCCGTCTTCGTCTACAACCTGCTCGATCTGAAGCGGACCCGCTGGGAAGGCGGCGTCGGGGCCGAGGACTGGCTGGGCGATTCACTCAAGCCGGGCAAGCACACGATCGAGTTCGACTTCACCTACGACGGCCCGGGCATCGCCAAGGGTGGAACCGGCGTGATGAAGGTGGATGGCCGAGTTGCTCGCGACGGAAAAGCTCGAGCACACGATTCCGTTCCTGCTTCCGCCGGACGAGACCTTCGACGTGGGCGTCGACACTCGCACGCCGGTGGAATCGAGCTACGAAATTCCATTCCGCTTCAACGGCAAGATCGACAAGCTCACATTCAAGCTCGGTCCGTACGCAACTCTCGGCGGAGGAGCAGCGGAAGGTGACGGAACGCAATCGCCAGGGCGCGCGACTAGAATCGGCTCGAAACAGGCTGCGCAGCGGACGGACACCGTGAGCGAAACGAGCAACGACGGATTGCGGCGGACTCTCGCGTTCGCCGCAATCGCGGAAAGCGCCACCGGCCTCGCGCTGATGATCGATCCTGCGATCGTGGTACGCCTGTTGCTCGGTGCAGACATTGACGGCACCGGGACGCTGCTGGGCCGCTGTTTCGGCATCGCATTGCTCGCGCTTGGAGTGGCGTGCTGGCCGGGCCGCGCGCGCACGGAATTCAGCGTCCAGGCGTTTCACGCGATGCTGGCTTACAACGCGCTGATCGCGCTGTTTCTCGGCTATCTCGGGTTCGTCGCACATCTCGGCGGCGTGCTCTTGTGGCCCGCCGTCGCGCTGCACGCCGCGGTTGCGCTGCTGTTGATCTGGCTCCGAAGCAAGGAAAGGCCATCGAATGCGTAACGCCGTAGTCCTGCCTGATGTTCGCTGTGGCGCTGCGAGTTCGCGACGGCGGGGGCGCGATGGCGCAGACCGCAGGGGCCGGGGCGAAAGCGCCCGCGGTCGCCGAAAAACCCAGTCTCGACGTCCTGGAGGGCGCGTGGGTGCGCCCGGATGGCGGGTACCTGATCCTGATCAAGAAGGTCGGGCCGGACGGACAACTCGAGGCAACGTACTTCAACCCGAACCCGCTTCCCTTCGCCAAGGCGCGCGCATCGCGCGACGGCGCTACGCTTCGTCTTTCGTTCGAGCTGCAGGCCGGCGGCTATAACGGGTCGACCTATGAGCTCACCTACGAGCCCGCGAGCGACCGCCTCAAAGGGGTCTACTACCAGGCCGTCGCCAAGCAGAAGTTCGAGGTCTACTTCGTACGCAAATGAGGGGGTCAGCCCGGGGCGATGCCGTGGGCACGCGCCCGATCGCGACGTTTGCGCGATGACGCGACCCGACCGCGACCCGCGCGGGGGCTTGATGGCGTGATCGCCGCCGGAGGTAGAATCGCCTCCGCATCGCCAATTCTTGCGGAGGACCGAATGGACCGGATGAAAGCAGGCGATTTCCCTCCCGCTGTCCTGAAGCTGTTCGACGGCTACATCCACGGCCTGCTCGACCGTCGCGATTTTCTGGACCGCGCCGCGAAATATGCGGTCGGCGGCTTCACCGCGGCGGCCATGCTGGAGGCACTGACGCCGAACTACGCGCTTGCGCAGCAGGTCGCGAAGGACGACAAGCGGATCAAGACCGAATACCTGACCTATCCGTCGCCGGAGGGCACGGGCACCATGCGCGGTTATTTCGCGCGGCCCGCGAACCCGGGCGGCAAGTTGCCGGGCGTGCTCGTCATCCACGAGAATCGTGGCCTCAATCCCTATATCGAGGATGTCGCGCGGCGTCTCGCCGTCGAGAACTTCGTCGCGTTCGCGCCCGACGCGCTGACGCCGCTCGGCGGCTACCCTGGCGACGACGAAAAGGGCGCGCAGCTTTTTTCGCAGCTCGACCCGAAAAAGCGCACCGAGGACCTGGTCGCCGCCTACGCGTTTCTGAAGTCGCGCCCGGAATGCTCCGGCAAGATCGGCGCCGTTGGTTTCTGCTTTGGCGGGACCACCGTGAATGGATTTGCCGTGCGGCTGCCGGACCTCGCCGCGGCCGTGCCGTTCTACGGCGGTCAACCTGCCGCGGCGGATGTCGCGAAGATCAAAGCGCCGCTGCTGATCCACTACGCGGGGCTGGATGAGCGCATCAATGCCGGCTGGCCCGCGTACGAGGCGGCGCTCAAGACGAATGGCGTCAAGTACCAGATGTACATGTATCCCGGCACGAATCACGGCTTCCACAACGATACGACGCCGCGCTACGACGACGCCGCGGCCAAGCTCGCATGGTCGCGCACGCTGGCCTTTTTCAACGAAAACTTGCGCGGCTAGGCGCGCAGGAATCCACGGCGGGGGTCTCGCGCATCCAATTGCTTTCCGACCCCGCCAACCGCCAGGAGTCCGCCATGCCAGCCGCCCGCCTTTTCCGGCATTCGCCGATGGTCTTTGCGCTGACCGCATTGATTGCAATGCTTGCGGGACCCGCGGTTGCAACGGATACCGGCAACGGCCGAATCGTCGGCTCCGGGGTCGCCAAGTCCGAGACGCGGGCGGTGAGCGGCTTCCACGGCGTCGCCCTGGCCGTGGACGCGAAGCTGGAGCTCCGCCAGGGCGGCGGCGAGGGCCTGTCGATCACCGGCGACGACAACATCGTTCCGCTTATCGAAACCGTCGTCGAGGATGGCATCCTTCATATTCGCTGGCCGAAAGACCGCAACCTCGCGACCCGTTACAAGGAGCTCGTCATCGTGGTCGATGCGCGAACCATCGACCGCCTCGCGGTCGCGGGATCGGGCGAGCTCCGCGCCGAGCGTCTCAAGGCGGGCGACCTGCGAACACGCCTTGCCGGCGCGGGCCGCATCGACATCGGCGCGCTGGAAGCCAATGCGGTGCGCGCCAGCATCGACGGCAGCGGAAACATGAGGGTGGCCGGTCGCGCGGAGTCGCTCGATGTTTCCATTGCCGGCTCCGGGAACGCCACCGCGACGAAGCTCGAATCGCGCCGCGCCAGGGTTTCCGTCGCGGGATCGGGGACCGCCACCGTGTGGGCCACGGAAACACTGAATGCCAGCGTGGCGGGATCGGGCGACGTCAGGTACGTCGGCAAGCCGCAAGTCACCATGTCGGTGGCTGGCTCGGGCACCGTCAAGCCCGAGACGCGGGTGTGATGAGCGCCGCAGGGCCGCCCCAAGGCGCTCGCCCCCGTGGGGGGAAGCGGCGCGAAGCGACGCCTCGGGGGGACCTTACAAGCGCCCCGCCCGACGCCGCAGTGGCCCGCGTTGCCGCTTGCGTCGTGGCGCGACACGTACGCGACCCTTCACATGTGGACGCAGATCGTGGGCAAGACGCGCCTCGCCCTCGCGCCCATGGAAAACCATTGGTGGCAGGTGCCGCTGTACGTGACGCCGCGCGGGCTCACGACGTCGGCGATGCCATGGGGTCCGCGCAGCATCGAGGTCGAGTTCGATTTTCTCGACCACCGGCTGGCGATCCGTGCGAGCGACGGTGGCGTGCAGGGATTCGCCCTGGAAGCTTGCTCGGTCGCCGACTTCTTCGCGCGCTACCTCGACGCGTTGCGCTCGCTTGGCGTCGCGCCGGCATTGATGGCGCGGCCGGTCGAGGTCGCAACCGCGATCCCGTTCGCCGACGATCGCCAGCACGCCTCTTACGATGCCGCCGCCGCGCATCGCTGCTGGCGGATTCTCGCTCAGTCCGACCGCGTGATGAAGCGGTTTCGCGGGCGCTTTCTCGGCAAGCAGAGTCCCGTCCATTTCTTCTGGGGCAGCTTCGACCTGGCCGCGACGCGCTTCTCCGGCCGCCGCGCGCCGCGCCATCCCGGCGGCGCGCCGAACTGCCCCGATTACGTCATGGTCGAGGCCTATTCGCACGAGTGCGCGAGTTGCGGCTTCTGGCCCGGCGGCGGCGCGATCGACGAACCCGCGTTCTACGCCTACGCTTATCCCGAGCCCGCGGGTTACGCCGAACGCAGCGCCGGCACGAGCGGCGCGTATTACGACCGCAACGCGCGCGAGTTCATCCTGCCCTACGAAACCGTTCGCACCGCCCGCGATCCCGATCAGTCGTTGCTCGATTTCCTGCAGGCGACTTACGACGCGGCCGCCGACTGCGCTGGCTGGGATCGCGCCGCGCTGGATCGTCCGCAGGCGGAATGGCCATAGAGCGCACACGCGCGGACTCATGACAACGCCCGCGCGCAATTCCCATCCGATCGTCTACCTGTTCCTGATCGCGCCGTTCGGGGCGATGGGCGGGTATCTCTCCGTGGCGATCGGGTATCAACTGACGCAGGCGGGCGTGAGCGTGGGCGACGTCGCAGCGCTCGTCGCGGCCAGCTACATTCCGCAGACCTGGAAATTTCTCTGGGCACCCGTCGTCGACACGACGCTGTCGCGCAAACGCTGGTATGCGCTCGCGGGCGTGGTGACCGCGCTCGGGGTTCTGGCGATGGGGATCGTGCCGTCCGATGCCAGGTCGCTGCCGCTGATGTATGTCGCGGTGCTGGCGGCGAGCACGGCCACGACGTTTCTCGCGATGGCGGCCGAGAGCCTGCTCGTCTACAACTCGTCTCCGCACCAGAAGGGGCGCGCAAGCGGGTGGTTCCAGGCCGGGCAATCTTGGCGGCTACGGCCTCGGTGGCGGCGCCGGGCTCTGGCTCGCCGAGACGCTGCCCGATCCGTGGATGGCCGGTGCCGCGCTCGCCGTCGCGTGCGCGTTGTGCATCGCGGCGCTGCGCTTCGTGCCGGAGCCGCCCCGGTTTCCGCGCACCGGCCATTACGGTCGCGTGCTGATCGACGTTCTGCGGGACCTCTGGCAGGTGACGCGATCGCGCGCAGGCTTTCTCGCACTGCTCATCTGCTTTCTTCCCATCGGGTCCGGCGCCGCGTCGAACCTGTGGGCCGCCGTGGCCGACGACTGGCACGCCACCGCGAACACGGTCGCGCTGGTGACCGGCGTGTTCAGCGGCATCGTCTCGGCGATCGGCTGTCTCGCGGGCGGCTATGGCAGCGATCGCCTGGACCGGAAGACCGCTTACGCGCTGTATGGCCTCATGATGGCGATGTGCGCGGTCGCAATGGCGTTCGCGCCGCGCACCGAGTCGATGTACGTCGTGTTCACGCTCGTCTACGCGTTCATCCAGGGACTCACGTACGCGGGCTTCACGGCCGTCGTGCTGGAAGCGATAGGCCACGGGGCGGCCGCCACGAAATACAACGTGTTCGCCTCGCTATCGAACATGCCGATCGCCTACATGACGGTCGTCGACGGCTGGGCGCACGAACGCTGGGGCGCCGCCGGGCTGCTCAATGTCGAGGCCGCGATCGGCGTTGTCGGCGTTGTCGTGTTCGTGGCGATCGCCATGGCCACGAAACGCCGGCCCGCGGCGGCATCGATCTGACGCGCGCTACCATCGCGCGGCTTCGCCGGTCGCCGCTTCGGGTTGGCGGCGACCAGGCAAAGCTCGGTGAAGAGCATCTGCGCGCCGATCTGCGCGGTGTTGGTGGTGGCATCGTATTGCGGCGCCACTTCGACGACGTCGCCGCCGACGATGTCGAGGCCGGCAAGGCCGCGCACGATGGCGAGCGCCTCGCGCGGCGTGAGACCGCCGACTTCCGGCGTGCCGGTGCCGGGCGCGAAGGCCGGATCGATCCCGTCGACGTCGAAGGTCACGTAGGTCGGACCGTCGCCGACGACGTCGCGCGCCTTCGCGACGACGGCGTCGATGCCCATTTCGGCCACGTCTTCGGCGTGCAGCACCGTCATGCCGGATTCGTACGAGAATTCCCACAGGAACTCGGCGCCGCCGCGAATGCCGATCTGGATCGAGCGCTCGGGATCGAGCACGCCGTCGAGGACCGCCTGGCGGAACGGCCCGCCGTGATGGAATTTCGAGCCTTCGAATTCGCCGGCGGAATCGCAGTGCGCGTCGATGTGCACCATCCCGACCGGCCGCTCGTGCCCCAGCGCCTTCAGGATCGGGTAGGTGACCGAATGGTCGCCGCCCACCGCCAGCGCAATCACGTTCGCGGCGCGCAGCCGGCGGAAGAACGCCTCGATGTCGGCGATGCACTGCGGAAGCGAGAACCGGCTCGCCATCGGCACGTCGCCGATGTCGGCGACCTTCAGCATCGCCCATCGGCGCCATCTTCAGCACGTGCTCGTAGGGGCCGATGCGCTCGACGCCGCGCACCGCGCGCGGGCCGAGGCGCGCGCCCGCCCGGTTGGTGACGCCGAGGTCCATCGGCACGCCGACCAGCGCGACGTCGATGTCGCCGAATTCGCCGGCCCCGGCCGCCGCCGGGCGTCATCATCGGCGCGCCCAGAAACGTCGCCACGCCGGCGAACGGCCATTTGCGCTTGTCGGCATCGGCGAACACGCGTCGCCGCGACCGCGGCGAACGCCGGGTCGAAGATGTCGCCGCCCTTGGCATTCGCGTACTTCTTGCGCAAGGCGTCGAGCTTGGCCGGATTCATGAGGGTGCGGTCAATTGGCGTCGGCAAAAGGATTGCACGGCGACGCCCCGCGCGGCAAGGAAAAGATCAACCGCCGCCCATCGGCGATTTCTTGACGAGCGCGACCAGCTGATCGAGCGCCTTGCCCCAGCCGTCGTGGAAGCCCATCGCCTCGTGCTTCTTGCGTCCCTCGGCGTCGCCATGGACGACGAGGGCCGTGTACCGGGTCCCGCTTCCGTGCGGGCTCGAGCGAAATGACCGCCGTGAACGAAAACACCTCGCCGGGACACGCCGGGTTCCCGATCGCCGGACGGAAGCCGGGCAGCAACGCGTTGGTCCAGGCGAGCCGCTCGTTCGGCACGATTTCGAGATAGCAGCCGACATTGGGAAATTCCTGCCCCTCCGGGGAGCGCATGACGGTGCGGAAGATGCCGCCGGGCCGCAGGTCGATCTCGCAATCGATCGTCGTCCACGGCGCGGGCGTGAACCACTTCTTGATGTGCGCCGGCGTCGTCCACGCCTTCCAGACGAGTTCCCTCGGCACGTCGACAACGCGCTCGAAGACGAGGTCGAGAACGGGATCCGGTTCGAAATTCTTCGTGCGGGTCATCGTCGTTGCTCCTTGAGGTGTCGACGAGGTAGTCGTCGAGCTGATCGAGGCGGCGCTCCCAGTGCGCGCGCTGCTTTTCCATCCAGCGTTCGGCGGCCGCGAGCGGTCGCGGCGCGAGTCGGCAGGTCCGCACCCGTCCGGACTTTGCGCGACGTGACGAGGCCGCACCCCTCCAGCACGTCGAGGTGCTGCGAGAACGAGGGCAGCGCCATGCGAACGGCTGCGCGAGCTCGCTCACCGACGCCGGGCCCGGCAAAGCCGTTCGACGACCGCCCGGCGGGTCGGGTCCGCCAGCGCGTGGAAGACGTCGTCGAGCTGCCGTGATAGTTAGGCATTTGCCTAACTATATGCCCGGCATGCGCCGCCGTCAATGCCCTTCTGCCGGCGCGGGACGACTCAGAACCCGAAGATGCGTTGCGCGGTTTGACCGCGCACCTTGTCGCGCGCCACGCCAGGCAGCGCGTTGACGCGCTTCAGGCACCCCGGCAGGTCGCCGATCGTGTGCGGATAGTCGGAGCCATACATCACGTTGTCGGCGCCGAACACCTTGAGGCACAGGTCGAGCACTTCGGGCGCGAACACGACGGCGTCCGCGTAGATCCGCGGCACGACCTCCGACGGACGCACGGCGAGCTTTTCGCGGCACGCCGGAATGTTGTCGTAGCACTGGTCCATCCGCGAAATCAGGTAGGGCAGCGCGCCGCCACCGTGCGCGGCGATGATCTTGAGCTTCGGGTAGCGATCGAAGAAGCCGTCGTAGATCATCCGCGCGATCGCGAGCGACGTGTCGAACGTGAAGCCGAGCGAGGCGGTGAGCTGGAAGCGCTGCATGTCCATTTCGCCGACCCCGGGCGGCGCCGTCGGATGGACGAGCACCGGCAGCGCCTTCGCATCGATCGCCGCCCAGACGGGCGCGAACGCCGGATCGGTGAGCGGTTGCCCGCCGATGTTGGCGAGCACCATCACGCCCGACGCGCCCGCCTTCATCGCGCGCTCGAGCTCGGGCAGCGCGAGTTCCGGGTACTGCCACGGCAACGAGGCGAACCAGCGCAGGCGGTCGGGATGCGCGGTGCGCGCCGCCGTCATGTCGTCGTTCATGATCCGCGCGGCCGCAAGGCTCACCTCCGGCCCGCCCCAGAAGCAGTTGGGGCACGTGAGCGACACGACGCCGATGTCGACGCCGTGCTCGTTCATCGTCTTCAACCGCAGGTCGTAGTCGAACATCGGCGGCACCGGCGTCATGAACGGTGCGCCGTCGAGGTGGATCGCGCGCAGGCCTCCGGTGACGGCCTTCACCGTGTAGCGCGGGCCGCCATGCTTTTGCAGCAGTTCGAACCACGCCTCGGTGAGGCAATGGGTGTGGACGTCGATGACCGGACTCATGGAAACTCCACTTCGGATCAGGCGAGAAGCGCCAGCGTCGATTCGCACCAGCGCTGCTGCTCCGCGGCGAGCGTCCGCGTGAAGCGCAAGGGCGGCGGACTTCGCCTGCGCGAATTGCGGACCCTCGCCGAGCGCGCGATGCGCAAGCGCGAGCATGCCCTGCGCAAAGAACCGCTCGAACGCGTCGGCGTCGTTGCGCTCGCAAATCGCGGCGCATTCCCGCGCGTGGGCGAGCGCGCCATGCGCATCGCCGGCCGCCAGATGGCATTTCGCGAGCATGTGCTCCGCGCGCTCGGTCTCGAGCCAGCCGCCGGCACGGGCCCAGTATTCGCGGGCCGCGCGGGCGGCATCGAGCATCGCCGCAGTCTCTTCGGCCCCGCGCGACGGCAGTTCCTCCAGCGTCGCGGCGAGGTTGTTCGCCGTCACCGCCAGCGCTCGAACCGCCGGGTCGCCGTCCGCGAGGCCCGGTGCCGCTGCTTCGAGCGCGGCGCGCAAATGACGGATCGCCTGGGGTCGCCGGCCTTGCGCCGCCAGCGCCGACGCGGCGACCGCATGGGCGTGCGCCCGGTCCGCGGCGCTCATGGGCGCCGCGGGTTCGCCGCCGCTGCCAAGCGTCAACGCAGCGACCAGCCGGCGCACGACGATAGCGCCGTCCCCGTCGTCGCGCCATTGCGCGTGGGCGCGCAGCCGTTCGAGCCGCGCGACGCCGTCCGCCCACCGGGCGAGATGCTCGCCGTCGACATGCGCGAGGATGCGCGCCAGGGGCGCAATCTGCGCCGGCGTCTCGATCAGCGCATAGCCCTGCTCGAGCCGCTGCGCGACATCCTCGGGCTTGTCGCCGTGATCCGTCCACGCCTGTTCGAGGAACGCGTCGAACTTCATGATGAGGTCAATCCACTTTGGCGCCGGAATCGCGAATCGCCTTCGCCCAGCGCGGCTGCTCCGCCGCGATCATCGCCGCGAATTGCTCGGGCGTCTGCGGCGGAAAAGGGTCCATGCCGAACCTGACGAGCTGCTCGCGGAACTCGGGCGTGGCCTGGATCTTCTGCAGCTCGGACGACAGGCGCGCGACGATTTCGCCGGGCGTGCCCGCGGGCGCGACGATGCCCTGCCATGCCTGCCAGTCGAAGCCCGGGACGGTCGCGGCGATCGGCGGCACGTTCGGAACCAGCGTGGTCGGTTTCGCCGCCGACGTGCCGAGCGCGACGACCTTGCCGGCCTGGATGTTCGGCACCGCGACCGTCGCGTCGGAGAACATGAGCTGCAGCTGGCCGGTCAGGAGGTCGGTCAGCGCCGCCGGCGTGCCCTTGTACGGAATGTGCTGGATCGACAGCCCGTATTCGGTTTTCAGCGCTTCCATGAAGAGATGATGCGGGCTGCCGCTGCCGACCGATCCGTAGTTGTACTTGCCCGGATTCTTCCGGATCGCATCGATCATCTCCTGCACGTTCTTCGCCGGGAACGCGGGATTCGCGATCAGGAAGAAATTGACGGTGCCGACGGGCGAGACCGGCGCGAAGTCCTTCACCGGATTGATCGGCGACGGCTGGTACAACGCCGGGCTGATGCCGAGTGTCGTGCTGGTGGCCATCAGCAGCGTGTAGCCGTCGGCCGGCTGCTTGGCGACGTATTCCGCGCCGACGAGCGTGCCCGCGCCCGGCTTGTTCTCGACGATGACCGGCTGCTTCAGCGCCGCGCCGAGGCGCTCGCCGATCGCGCGCGCGAGGAGATCGGTGAGCGCGCCCGGCGGATACGGCACGACGAGCTTCACCGGCCGGCTCGGATACGGCGATTGCGCAGCAGCCGTCGGCGCGAAAACCGCCATCGCGCAGAGGGCGGCGCAGGCGAGCCGTTGCAGCGGTGATTTCATCGTCTCAGGTTACCATCTCGGCGCGAACCCGCTCAACTGCTCCGCGCGCATTCATCATGGCCATTCTCGTGTTGCCGACCTCGCCGTTCGTCGAGCGACAGCTTGCTGCCTTGCGCGCGCTCGCGCCGGACGAGCGGATCTTCATCGATCCCGCCGCCGCGCCGGCCGGCGAGATCGAAGCCATCCTCGCGTTCCGCCTGGCCGCCGGCATCGCGTCGCGTTTCGCGGCGTTGCGCTTCGTCGCGTGCACCGGCGCGGGCACCGACGAGCTCCTCGCCACGCCCGATCTCGCCGCCCACGTGCCGATCGTGCGCGCCGTCGACCCGCGCCAGGGCATCCGGATGGCGCAGTACGTCGCATTGATGGCGCTGCGTCACCTGCGCGAACTGCCGCGCCTCGAGGCACAGCAGCGCGACGCGCGGTGGCGACGGCCGCCGCCGGCGGCGGAAAGCGAGTTCACCGTCGGCGTCATGGGCTGCGGCTCGGTCGGCGCACCGGTCGTCGACGCGCTGGCGCGCCTGGGCTTTCCCGTTGCCGTGTGGACGCGCACCGCGCATGCGATCGAGGGTGCCGTGTCGTTCGCCGGAGCGGACGCAATGACGCCGTTTCTTGCACAGACCCGGATCCTCGTCTGCGCGTTGCCGCTGACCGCCGCGACGCGCGGGCTTCTCGACGCGCGGGCGCTCGCCACGCTGCCTCGCGGCGCGTATGTGATCAACGTGTCGCGCGGCCGCGTGCTGCGCGAGGCGGACCTGGTCGCGGCGATCGACGCGGGGCATCTCGCCGGCGCCGCGCTCGACGTGTTCGAGACCGAACCGCTGCCCGCCGACCATCCCTTGTGGCGGCATCCGAAGATCCTGTGCACGCCGCACGTCGCCGCGGAACCGCGCCCCGAGGTCGCCGCCGCGCAATTCGTCGACAACCTGCGCCGCGCGCGCGCCGGCCTGCCGCTCGCCAACGTCGTCGACCGGGCCCGCGGTTACTGAGTAAACTGCTGGCCTTACCCTCTTCTCATTCCACCTCCATGACCACGACCGTCCTCACCCGCCTGCCCGAAATGTCGATGCGCTGGACCGGCGTGTGGCGGCGCAACCTCCTCGTCTGGAAGAAGCTCGCCGTCGCGAGCGTGCTCGGCAACATCGCCGACCCGCTGCTCTACATGATCGCGCTCGGTTACGGCATCGGCGCGTTCATCCCCGAAGTCGCCGGCATGACCTACATCGCGTTCATCGGCACCGGCATGGTGTGCCAGAGCGCGATGTTCACGTCGAGCTTCGAGGCGATGTACTCCGCATTTTCGCGCATGCACATGCAGCGGACGTGGGAGGCGATCATCAACGCGCCGCTGTCGCTCGACGATGTCCTGTTCGCCGAATGGATCTGGTGCGCCTCGAAGGCCGTGGTGTCGACGACGGCGATCCTCGCGGTGATCATGGCGCTGGGCTACGGCCATTCGTGGCTTGCGCTGTGGATCGTGCCGCTCGGCTTCCTCGTCGGCCTCACGTTCGGCGCGTTCGGGCTCGTGATGAATTCGCTGGCGCCGAACTACGATTTCTTCACCTATTTCTTCACGCTGGTGCTGACGCCGATGCTGCTGCTCTCCGGCGTCTTCTTTCCGGTGGACCAGATGCCGCCGGTGCTGCAGGGCGTCGCGGCCTTCCTGCCGCTGAAGCACGCGATCGACCTCGCGCGGCCGCTGCTGATGGGCACGATCCCCTCGGGCATCCTGCTGCATATCGCCGTGCTCCTCGCCTACGGCGTGGTCGCGTACTACGTCGCGCTGGTGCTGACGCGTCGCCGGCTGCTGCGGTGACCGAACGCTTTTTCGCGCCCTGCCCGCGCGGCCTCGAAGCGCCGCTTGCCGCGGAGCTCACCGCGCAGGGCGCGCAATTCGTGGCGCCCAAGGAAGGCGGCGTCGCGTTCTCCGGCCCGCGCGAGCTTGCCTACCACGTCAACCTCGAATCGCGCATCGCGAGCCGCGTCCTCTGGCAGGTGGCGCACGGCCGCTGTCGCAACGAGGACGAGCTCTACCAGCTCGTGCGCGGCATCGATTGGGCAAAGCACTTCAAGGTGGAGCGGACGCTGCGCGTCGATGTCGCCGCGACCGGCTCGACGCTGCCGAGCCTCGAATTCGCCACGCTCAAGGTCAAGGACGCCGTCTGCGACCGGTTCCGCGACGACGCCGGCAAGCGGCCTTCGGTCGACAAGCAGCGCCCGGACGTGCGCGTGCACGCCTACCTCACCGAGCGCGAGGCGACGATCTACCTCGACACGTCGGGCGAGCCGCTCTTCAAGCGCGGCTGGCGACACGACACCGACGCGGCGCCGCTGCGCGAGAACCTTGCCGCCGGCTTGATCGCGCTTTCCGGCTGGACACCCGGCACGCCCTTTCTCGATCCGATGTGCGGCAGCGGCACGATCGCGATCGAAGCCGCGGCGCTCGCCGCCGACCGCGCGCCCGGCCTGACGCGCACGTTCGGCTTCCAGAAGCTCGCGTGGTTCGACGGGCCCGCGTGGCAGCGGATCCGCCAGCGCGCGCGCGACCGCATGAAAAAGGCGCCCGCCGCGCCCGCGATCGTCGCCAGCGATCTCGATCCGCAGGCGCTCGAGCGAAGCCGAAGCAACGCGGCGGCGGCCGGCGTCACCGAGTGGCTTTCGATCGAACAGGCGGACGTCCTGACGCGCGCCGCGCCGGCGCCGTCAGGCGTGATGGTCACCAATCCCCCGTATGGCGTGCGCCTGTATGACGAGCACGCGCTGGCTGCGCTCTATCCGCGGCTCGGCGACGCGCTGAAGCAGCGATTCGCCGGATGGACGGCGTTCGTCCTCACCGGCGACTTGCGTCTCGCGCAGCTGATCGGCCTCAAGCCCTCGCGCCGCACGCCGCTGTGGAACGGCAACATCGAATGCCGGCTCTTTCGCTTCGAGATCGTCGCCGGCCGACCGGCGCGCTCCGCTGCGCCGCAGTGATAAGATACGGGCCGACCTTCGCGTTGCCAACTTCGGTTCCGACCATGTTCCTTCCCTCGCGCCACTACGTTTCCGACCACACGACGTTCATCCGCAAATTGCTCGCGCAAAAGCCGGCACTCGTCGAGGATCAGAAGAAGGGGCGCGCGATCTGGTGGGACAAGGAGCCGCAGGACCTGGCCGACCGCGCGACGATGGACGAAGGCCGCGTTCCGCAGCCGGCGTACGTCTATCAGACCGACTAGCGGTCGCGCGGCCGCCGCGCCGCCGCTTCATCGCTAGTCGAGCGGCTTGATTTCCACGTAGGCGCGGTCGCGCATCTGGCGCAGCCAGTCCTGGAACGCCTCGTCGGACTTGCGCTGGCGTATCGCCATCCGGGCCTGGTCACGCTTGCGCTCCGCCGTGATGTCCTGCGAGCGCCGATCGTTGACCTGGATGATGTGCCAGCCGAACTGGGTGCGCACCGGCGGCGAATACTCGCCGATCTTGAGCTTGGCCATCGCGGCCTCGAAATCCGGCACCGTGTCGCCGGGCGAAATCCAGCCGAGGTCGCCGCCTTTCGCCGAGGTGGCATCTTCGGAATTGAGTTTTGCCTGGTCGTCGAACTTCGCACCGGTGTCGAGGCGGTCGTGAATCCGGTCGATGCGCGCCTTCGCCTCGGATTCGGAGACGATCTCGTTCACCTTGATGAGAATGTGCTTCGCGCGCGTCTGCTCGACCACGGTCGGCGCGTTCTTGTTGCGCGACTCCTGCAGCTTGACGATGTGGAAGCCCGTCGCCGACCGAAGGACCGGCGACACGTCGCCGGGCTTCATCGCCTTGATCGGCTCCGCGAACACCGTGGGCAGCCGCGCGGCCGGGCGCCAGCCGAGCGAGCCGCCCTGCAGCGCGTCCGGCGCGTCGGAGAACCCTGCCGCGACCTGCGCGAAGTCCGTGCCGTCGCGCACCTGCTTCAACGCCTCTTCGGCGCGGCGGCGCTTGGCGTCGATCTGCTCGGGCGAAGCCTTTTCCGGCACGATGACGAGGATGTGCGAAAGCCGGTACTCGACGTCGCTCCCGCCCGTCTGCGTGGCCTGCGAGGCGAGAAACGCCTCCACTTCGGAGTCGCTCACCGTGACGCGCGACTCGACCTCGCGGTCGCGCAGCCGCTGGATGACCATTTCCTTGCGAATGTCCTCGCGGTACTTGTCGTAGGTGATGCCTTCCTTCAAGAGCGCGCGCCGGAATTCCTCCATGGACATCTTGTTGTCCTGGGCGACCCGCTGGATGGCTTTCTCGACCTGCGTGTCGTCGACCTTGACGCCGTTTTCCTTCGCGAACTGGACGACGGCGCGCTCGGTGATGAGGCGGTCGAGCAGCTGCTTGTCGAGCACGTCGGGGGCGGGCGGCGTCACGTTCTGCGCCTTCATCTGCGCGAGAATGCCCCGCTTCTGCTCGTCGATCTCGAACTGCGTCACCGCCTCGTCGTTGACAACCGCGACGACGCGGTCGAGCAGGACCGTGCGATCGGCCGCCCGCGGCGCTGTCGCCGGGGTCGTTCGCGCCGCGGGTGCGCGCGGCTGCGTGGGGGCGGGCGTGGGCGCCTGTGCCCACGCGAACGCGGCGCTGACCACGGTCGACAGCGCAGCGGCGCGGCAAAGGAAGCGGGATAGCGTCATGCCGATTCTCTCGAATTCCTAAAATTCCGGGAAGTAATCGCCGCTGCGGTCGCGCGGCGACACCGTCGGATCGTTCGTCTTGAGGTAGCCCGGGACGCTGCGGCGCAGGAGGTCCAGGGGACTGGTGCCGATGCGCGCGAGACCGTTGAGCTCGATCTGCAGGTACACCGAGTTGGTGGCCGTCTGGGTCGTCGTCGTCAGCCGCTGACCGACCAGGCGGAGCACCCAGCAGCCAGCATTGTACTCGACGCCGGCGACCGCCTCCAGCGTCTTGCTGCCGAGGATCGAGTAGTTCCAGCGGCCGAGCAGCGTCCAGTTCTCGTCGACCGGCCATTGCCCGGCGACATCCCATTGGTTGAGCTGCGACTGGTCGCCGATCGGCCCCGCCAGGGGATCGAAATTCTGGCGCGAATAGCGGTAGCTCACGCTCAACGTCTTGCCTGGTGCGGGCGTGTACCGGACGCCCGCGTTGAACCGCTCGGTCTCCGACGATTCGAAGTTGTATTGCCACAGCCCGAGCAGCGCCCAGGTGTCCGAGAGCCGTCCCTCGATGCCCACGAGGAAGTCGGAGTTGTTCGCGGCGCGCGGCGTTTCGTTCAGCACGACGCGCTGGTCGTTGAAATAGAAGCGCTCGCCGACGGCCACGCGCAGCCGCTCGGCGCCGGTCTCGCCATCCAGCCACCGCGACGTCAGCGCAAGCGACAGCTGGTTCGCGTCGCCGATGCGGTCGTTGCCGAGGTAGCGGTTGACCGAGAACAGCTGGCCGAAGCTGAAATCGTCGATCGCCGTGTCGAATACCGGCGCGGCGCTCTGGTTGCGATACGGGACGTAGACGTAGAACGCGCGCGGCTCGAGCGTCTGGATGCCGCTCAGGCCGAATTCCTTGATGTCGCGCTCGAACACGAGCCCGGCGTCGACCGAGGTGATCGGTATGGCGTAGTTCTGCCGGCTCGAAATCTCGGGGCGGATCTCGTTCAGATCGTACTCGCGCACGTGGACACCGGTACGGGCCGTGACGTACCACGCGGCGCCCTGCTGCGACAGCGCCACCGTCGGATACGCATAGACGCGCTGGCCCGTCGTCAGCGTCGGCTGGCGGAAGTAGGCGTATTCGCCGATGCCGGCCCAGGTGAGCCCCAGCCAGTCGGTATCGGACAGCGTCGCCAGGATCTGCGGCACGCGGTTGTAGGGGAGCGGCTGCGGCTCGCTCGGGTCCTGCAGCGTCTGGAAGGCCTGCGCGCGCGCCGACCAGGGTCCACGGGCCGTTCACGTACGTGAGCCCGCCCTCGCGCGGGAGTGTCGTCAGCGACGTGAACGCGACGCGGTCGGACAGGTCGGAGAAATAGGTGTCGTCCGACACCTTGTTGAGATTGATGTAGCCGGAGAGCCCCTTGACGTACGAATCGAAGCTCTGCGCGTGCTTCCACGACAGCAGGTACCGGTCCGTGCCGGTGATCCGGTCGTGCGGAAGGATCGCGGCCTCCGCGTCGCCCGATCCCTCGTCCAGCAGGTAACGGAATTGTCCGCCCAGCTGGAACCCGCGCTTCGTCATGATGCGCGGCACGAGCGTGGCATCGTAATTCGGCGCCAGGTTCAGGTAATACGGAATGGCCGCGTCGAAGCCGCGCGTGCCCGACGACCCCAGTATCGGCGTGAGGAAGCCCGACTTGCGCTCGCCCGACAGCGGAAATTCGAGCCATGGCAGGTACGCGACCGACGCGCCGAGGAAGACGAGCGTCGCATCATGCCCGGTGCCGACGTTGCGCAGCTTGTCGACCTCGAGCTCGTTCATCCGGATGTACCAGTCGTCGCGCGGCGCAACACAGGTCGTGTAGCTCGCGTTCGACGCTTCGTAATTGTCGGGGCCGGTGAAGCGGATCTCGCTCGCCGCGCCGCGGCCCCCGTTCTCGCCGATATAGAAACGGGCCGACTTGAAATATCCGGTATCCGTTCCGCGCTTGAAGCGCGTCTCGGGGCCGGTGATCCAGTCGATGCCCTGCCGCAGCGTGACATCGCCCTTGGCCCAGATCTCGTCGTCGGGAAAATCGTAGTGGAGCCAGTCCGCGAGCACGGTTTCGCGGCGCGTGCGCAACTCCACCTTGCCCGTCGCGGTCACTTCCTTGTTGCCGATGCCCTCGATTTCGTCCGCGCGAAAGAAGATCGCGCCGCTGGTGGGATCGAACGGGATGCGCACGGTCGTGCCGGCGGGCGGCGGCGTCGCGGGTTTCGCCGGCGCGGCGCCTGGCGGCGGACGCAGCGCCGGCGGCGTGAGTTCGCCCGCGGGCTTCAGCGTCGGAGCGGGCAGCGACGCGGGTTCGGTCTCGTCCGCCCATGCGGCGACCGGCAGCGCGGCCAACGCGAGCGCGAGCGCATGAAGACGCAAGGGGCGGGGCACACGCGCGGACACGGGAGGAAGGAGGGAAGCGATGCGAATGCTAAGATTCGTCATTCTAGCCTGTCGTCTTTCCGGGCCGCCGGTCGCGCGTGCCGCGCCACGCTCCTCCCGCCCGTCCGATGCCGTCCACCGCCGCGTTGCCCGATGCCCGCCTCGACACGCTCACTGCCTGGGCGGGGACGGCGATGGGCCTCCGGGAATTCGCGATCGTGCCGGCCTCCGCCGACGCGAGCTTCCGCCGGTACTTTCGCATAACGCCTTCGGCGCCGTGGCGTGGACACGCGACGATCATCGCAATGGATGCGCCGCCGCCAAAGGAGGACTGCCGGCCGTTCGTGCACGTCGCGCACCTCCTCGCGGCGGCAGGCGTCCACGCCCCCGCCGTGCTGGCCGACGACCTTGCGCGCGGCTTCCTGCTCTTGTCCGACCTCGGCGACCGCACCTATCTCGCGGCGCTCGACGCTGCGTCGGCGCCGAAGCTCTACGCCGACGCAACCGAAGCGCTGATCTGCTGGCAGAAGGCGACCCGCGACGGCGAGTTGCCGCTCTACGACGAAGCGCTGCTGACGCGCGAGCTCGATCTCTTCCCCGACTGGTTTGTAGCCCGGCACCTCGGCCGGCAACTCGACGCCGGACAATCCGCAATCCTCGCGCAAGCCTTCCGGCTGATCCTCGACAACAATCTCGCGCAGCCGCGCGTCTACGTGCACCGGGACTACCACGCGCGCAATCTGATGGTCGCCGATCCCAACCCGGGCGTCCTCGATTTCCAGGACGCCGTGTGCGGCCCCGTCACCTACGATCTCGTCTCGCTGCTGCGCGACGCGTACATCGCCTGGGACGAAGAGCGGCAGCTCGACTGGGCCGTGCGCTACTGGGAGCGCGCGCGCAAGGCGGGGCTGCCGGTCGGCGACGACTTCGGCGACTTCTGGCGCGACTTCGAGTGGATGGGCGTGCAGCGGCAGTTGAAAGTGCTCGGCATCTTCGCGCGGCTCGCGTACCGGGACGGCAAGCGCGCGTTCCTGGGCGACATGCCGCGGGTGATGGCGTATCTGCGCGCGGCGTGCGCGCGCTACGGCGCGCTCCATCCGCTGCTCGCGCTGATCGACGAGCTCGAAGGCCCTTCGGCGTCGTGACGACATGAAGCTCGGCGCGATGATCCTGGCGGCAGGCCGCGGCGAGCGGATGCGCCCGCTGTCCGACACGACGCCGAAGCCGCTGCTCGAAGCCGGCGGCAAGCCGCTCATCGTGTGGCAGATCGAGGCGCTCGCGCGCGCGGGCTGCACCGACATCGTCATCAATGCCGCGCACCTGGCGGATCAACTGCTCGCAAGGCTCGGCGACGGCGCGGCGTTCGGCGTGCGCATTGCGTGGTCGATCGAACCGGAGCCGCTCGAGGCGGCGGGCGGCATCGCGACGGCGCTCTCGCTCCTGCCGCGCGGCCCCGCGCTGATCGTCAGCGGCGACGTGTGGTCGGCGTTCGATTACGCGACGCTCGTTCCCCGCGCCGAAAGGATGGCGCGCGACCCTGCCTCGCCCCGCGCGCACCTCGTGATGGTCCCGCGGACCCCGCTCCTTCCGCGCGGCGACTTCGTGCTGCGCGACGGCATGCTCGACCTGGCCGGCGGGGAACCGCTGGTCTATGGCAACATCGGGCTGCACGATACCGCGCTGTTCGCGGAACTCCCGCGCCTTGCGCGACTCAAAATGCTTCCCCTGTGGCAGGACTGGATCCGCCGACGCTGGGTGAGCGGCGAGCTCTACGCGGGCCCGTGGGCGAACGTCGGCACCCGCGCCGATCTCGCCGCGCTCGATGCGATGCTGCAGGCCGGGTCCGCCGCGACAACAACGAAAATGCAACCGTGATGAACGCCAATTCGCCCATGAATCCGCTGCTCGATTTCAGCGGCCTCCCGCGCTTCGACGCGATCCGCCCGGACGATGTTTCGCCGGCGATCGACGATCTCCTCGCAAGCGCCCGCGCCACGCTGGAAGCGGTCGCGTCCGACGCCCGTCCGCCCACCTGGGGGACGGTAATCGACCCGCTCGACGACATCCTCGACCGGATCGATCGCGCCTGGAGCGCGGTCAGCCATCTCAACGCCGTCGTGAGCACGCCGGCGTTGCGCGCCGCCTATCACGCGAACCTGCCCAAGCTCACGGCGTTTTATGCCGACCTCGCACAGGACGAGCGCCTCTACGCGCGATACAAGGCTCTGGCCGCCTCGACCTCGTTCGCGAAGATCGACGACGCACGGCGCAGGGTCGTCGACAACGAGCTGCGCGACTTCCGCCTGGGCGGCGCCGAATTGCCGGCGGCGCAGAAGGCACAGCTGAAAGAGATCGAGGAAGAGCTCGCCGATCTTTCCGCGCGCTTCGACGACAACGTGCTCGACGCCACCAACGACTTCGCGCTCCACGTCGACGACGAAGCGCGACTGGCCGGCATTCCGGCAGACGTGGTTGCGGCCGCGCGCGCCGCGGCGATCGAAGCCGGCGGCACGGGGTGGACGCTGACGCTGCGCATGCCCTGCTACCGGCCGGTGATGACTTACGCAAGCGACCGTGCGCTTCGCGCGGAGCTGCACCGCGCCTATGCGACGCGCGCGTCGGAGCTCGGCGCGAAACCGGAATGGGACAACACGCCCGTCATCGCGCGCATCCTCGAATTGCGCCGCGACGCCGCGCAATTGCTGGGCTTCGCGGACTATGCGGAGTTGTCGCTCGTGCCGAAGATGGCGAAGGACACGCGCGAGGTGCTCGCTTTCCTGGACGACCTCGCGCGGCGCGCGAAGCCGCATGCCGAGCGCGACTATGCGGAGCTCGCGGCCTTTGCCCGCGACCAACTCGGGCTCGAAACGCTCGAAGCGTGGGACGTCGCGTACGCGGCCGAAAAGCTCAAGGAATCGCGCTACGCCTTCTCCGACGAGGAGGTTCGCGCATATTTCCCGGAGCCCCTCGTGATCGCCGGGCTCTTCCGCCTGGTCGAGACCCTTTACGGCGTGAAAATCCGCGCGGCGAACGCGCCGGCGTGGCATCCGACCGTGCGCTTTTTCGAGATTGTCCGCGACGACGGATCGCTCGTCGGCCAGTTCTACCTCGATCTCTACGCGCGGCCGGGCAAGCAGGGCGGCGCATGGATGGACGACGCGATCAACCGCCGGCGCGCGGGCGCGCGCATGCAGCATCCCGTCGCGTTCCTCACGTGCAATTTTTCGGCGCCTGTCGGCGAGGGCGCCGCGGCCAGGCCGGCGACGTTCACCCACGACGAAGTCATCACCCTGTTCCATGAATTCGGCCATGGCCTGCATCAGCTCCTGACCGAGGTCGACGTCGCAGGCGTGTCCGGCATCCAGGGGGTCGAGTGGGACGCGGTCGAGCTGCCGAGCCAGTTCATGGAGAATTTCTGCTGGGAATGGGACGTCGTGGCGCCGATGACCGCGCACGTCGAGACCGGCGCGCCGCTGCCCCGCCCGCTGTTCGACAAGATGCGCGCCGCGAAGAACTTCGAAAGCGGGATGGACATGGTCCGCCAGCTCGAGTTCGGCCTGTTCGACATGCGCGTCCATTCCGCCTTCGACCCGCGGGCCGGCGGCACCGCCCAGGAGGTCCAGGACGCCGTTCGGCGGGAAGTGGCCGTGGCTCCCCGCCCGGCCTACGACCGTTTCATGCAGTCGTTTGGTCACATTTTCGCCGGCGCCTATGCCGCGGGCTTCTACAGCTACAAATGGGCGGAAGTCCTCTCGGCGGACGCTTTCAGCCTGTTCGAGGAGGCGGGCGTCCTGTCGCCTTCCGCCGGCGCCCGGTTCCGCGAGGAGGTCCTCGCCAAGGGCGGCAGCCGGCCTGCCCTGGCGTCGTTTGTAGCCTTCAGAGGTCGCCCTCCCCAAATCGACGCGCTTCTGCGGCATAATGGGATGATGACATCGGCATAGGAGCCGCCATGGCATACCTGACGATTCGTTTCACATTGGCGCTGGGCGTGGTTGCCGCGACCGTCGCGACGGGCGCCGCCGGCCAGGCCCAGAACGTCTACCGGTACGTGGACAAGGATGGACGGGTGGTCTATTCGGACCGCGGCCCACCCTCGGACGCGAAGGATGTCCAGTCGAAGCGCATGCGCGGCAACGTGATCGAGGACAACGTGGTTCCGATCGCGGCCCAGCAGGCGCAGGAGCGCTTTCCCGTCACGCTGTACTCGTTTGCCTGCGGCGAGGTCTGCACCCAGGCCGAGGCGCTGCTCAATCGCCGCGGCGTGCCGTTCGCGACCGTCAATGTCGAGACGCCCGAAGGCGCGGAGCAACTGAACAAGATGACGGGCGAACTGCGCGCGCCGGTCCTGCAGGTCGGCGACCGGACCTTCGTCAAGGGCTACAGCGAGACCCAGTGGAATGGCGCGCTCGATGAGGCAGGGTACCCGAAAGCCCAGCCGCCGCGCCGCACCGTTCCGGGCCGGGCACCGGCCGCCGAAACGACTGCCGCCGCCGCGGCCGCCACGGCGGCAGCTGCCGGCAACGAGCCGCGCGCGGTCAACGCGCCGGCGACGTACCCCCGCCAATAGCGGCGCGAGCGGCGAGCCGGGGGAGCGTGCGAGCGGCGGAGAGGGCCCCCGAGCGCGGAGCGCGCAGGGGATCGGAGCAATCGCGAGCACGGTCGGAGGCCGACCCCTTGGCACATCGATTCACCTTGGCGGATCGGAGGCCGAACCTGCCGAAGGCAAGGGGGAGCGAGCAATCGCGAGGCGACGCATGAGGCCGACCCAGGCGGCGTAACGAGTCACTTGGGCGGTGCGGAGGCGAGCGCGGCTGTGGAGATTGTTATCATCGATCTTCCATGAAGCTCGCCACCTGGAACGTCAATTCGCTGAACGTGCGGCTGCCGCGTCTCCTCGCGTGGCTCGCGGCCGAGACGCCCGACATCGTCTGCCTGCAGGAAACCAAGACCGAGGACGCGAAGTTTCCGCGCCTGGAGATCGAGGCCGCCGGCTATGTCGGCGTGCTTCTCCGGCCAGCGCACCTACAACGGCGTCGCGCTGCTGCTGCGCGCGGGATCGGGCGAGCCCGCGGACATCGTCACCGCGCTGCCGAACTTCGACGACCCCCAGAAGCGGGTGATTGCGGCCACCATCGGCGGCCGCCGCGTCGTCTGCCTCTACGTGCCGAACGGGCAGTCGATCGACTCCGACAAGTATCGCTATAAACTCGATTGGTGCGCGGCGGCGACGGCGTGGCTGCGCGCCGAATCCGCGCGCCATCCGGCGCTCGCGGTCGCCGGCGATTTCAACGTCGCGCCCGAGGATCGCGACGTGCACGATCCCGATCTGTGGCGCGGACAGGTGCTGTGCTCCGAGCCGGAACGCGCGGTGTTTCGCGCTTGGCAGGGGCTCGGCCTCGCGGACAGCTTCCGTCTCTTTCCCCAGCCGGACAAGACGTTCAGCTGGTGGGATTACCGCCAGCTCGCGTTCCCGAAGAACCACGGCCTGCGCATCGACCACATCCTGTTGTCGCCCGAACTCGCCGCGAAGTGCACGTCGTGCCGCATCGACCGCAACGCGCGCAAGGGCGAGAAGCCCTCCGATCACGCGCCGGTGATCGCCGAGATCGCCGGCGAGTTAGTCGAGTCCCGCGGCCGCGCTTGCCGAGTTCCGGCTCGAGCCCGAGCTCCTGGATCTTGCGCGTCAGCGTGTTGCGGCCCCAGCCGAGGCGCTGCGCGGCCTCCATCCGGTGGCCGCCGGTATGCGCGAGCGCGCGCACGATCAGCGTCTTCTCGAATTCCCGTTCGAGACGATCGCCGACAGCGGCTTCGCCCTGGGCGAGCGCGCGCGCAAGCTCGCGATCGAGCGCGACGCGCCATCCAGCCTCGGCGTCGTCGGCGCCCGGCTGCGATCCCGGCGCCGCGCGCACTTCGGGCGGCAGGTCGGCGACGTCGATGCGCTGCCCCGGCGCCATCACGGTGAGCCAGTGGCAGATGTTCTGCAGCTGCCGCACGTTGCCTGGAAACGAAAACGACGCGAGGACCTTCTGCGCGTCGTCGGTCATGATCTTGGTCTCGACCGCGAGGTCGCGCGCGCTCTTCTGCAGGAAATGACGGGCGAGCGGCGCGATGTCCTCCCGGCGTTCCGACAGCGGCGGCAGGCGCAGCCGGACGACGTTCAGCCGATGCATCAGGTCCTCGCGGAACAGGCCCTGCCGCACCCGCTCCTCGAGGTTCTGGTGCGTGGCCGCGATGACGCGCACGTTGGACTTGAGCGGCGCATGTCCGCCGACGCGGTAATACTCGCCGTCCGAAAGCACCCGCAGCAGTCGCACCTGCAGGTCGGGTGGCATGTCGCCGATCTCGTCCAGGAACAGCGTGCCGCCTTCGGCCTGCTCGAAGCGGCCGCGGCGCGACGACTGCGCGCCGGTGAACGCGCCGCGCTCGTGGCCGAAGAGCTCGGATTCGAGCAGGTCCTTGGGAATCGCGGCGGTGTTGATCGCGACGAACGGCCCGGCCGCGCGCGGGCTGTGCCGGTGCAGCGCCCGCGCGACCAGCTCCTTGCCGGTGCCGGATTCGCCGGTGATGAGCACCGTCGCGCTCGATTGCGCGAGGCGGCCGATCGCGCGGAAGACCTCCTGCATCGCGGGCGCCTGCCCCAGCATTTCCGGCGACTCGCCGGCCGCGGGTTCGGGGATGGCGCCGGCGGGCGCTTCGGTCGTCGCGCGGCGGATCAGCGTCAGCGCGTGATCGACGTCGAAGGGCTTCGGCAGGTATTCGTATGCGCCGCCCTGGAACGCGGCGACCGCGCTTTCGAGATCCGAGTACGCCGTCATGATGATGACCGGCAATTGCGGGTAGCGCTCCTTCACCTTGTTGAGCAGCAGGAGTCCCGACTCGCCGGGCATCCGTATGTCGGAGACGAGCACCTGCGGCTGGCTCGACGCGAGCGCCTGCAGCACCTCGTAGGCCGACGCGAACGACTGGTACGCGATGCCTTCGCGCGCCAGCGCCTTCTCGAGCACCCAGCGGATCGAGCGGTCGTCGTCGACGATCCAGACGGGTTTGATCGTGGCGCCGTGGGAGATTTCTTGATCGTAGGCGTTCATCGGGATTCCGTCAGGTCTTTCGTCCGAATTCCAGCGGCAGCAGGATCGAGAACACCGTGCGCCCGGGCCTCGATTCGCACTCGATGGTTCCGCCGTGCTGGGCGATGAACGTCTGCGCGAGCGTGAGCCCGAGCCCGGTGCCGCCCTCGCGTCCGGACACGAGCGGATAGAAGATGCGGTCGCGGATCGAATCGGGGATGCCGGGGCCGTTGTCCTCGATCGACAGCGCGAGCGCGAGGCGGTGCCGCCGCCGCGCAAGCGTCACGTAGCGCGCCACGCGCGTCACCATCCCGATCCGCGGATCCGCGGTCGTTCCGGTGAGCGCCTGCGCCGCGTTGCGGACGATGTTCAGAACCGCCTGCTGCAGCTGCTCCGGGTCGGCGTCGAATTCCGGGAGGCTCGCGTCGAAGTCGAGATGGAACGCGACGTGCATGAACTCGGCCTGCACGACGCCTTTCACGCGCACGAGGATCTCGTGGATGTTGCTGCGCCGGTACGTGGGCAGGCGGTGCGGCGTCAGCAGCCGGTTGACGAGCGATTGCAGACGGTCGGCCTCGCCGATGATCACCTGTGTGTACTCGATCAGCGGCGGACGATCGAGCTCGCGCTCGAGGAGCTGCGCCGCGCCGCGGATGCCGCCCAGCGGATTCTTGATCTCGTGCGCGAGATTCCGGATCAGCTCGCGGTTGGCCTGCTGCTGTTCCTGCAGGCGCTCCTCGCGCGCGATCTTCAGCTGCTGGTCGATGTGGCGGAATTCGAGCAGCAGCGTCGCCGCGTTCTCGTCGATCGGCGACACCGTGCACGTGAGGTGCAGGCGCGGCTTGCCGATGACGCCGAGCTCGAGCTCCTGCTCCGTGTACGCGGCGGCGCCGGCGACCGCCTTGTCGATGGCGGCGTCGAGGCCCGATGCATCGGAGAAAACCTGCGCGGGCGTGTGGCCGACGAGATGGCGCGAGGAGAGCTCGAACAGGTTCTCGGCCGCCGGGTTCGCGTACACGACTCCCCGCGCGCGGTCGAGCAGCAGCACCGCCGTCGCGAGAATCTCGAGTCCGTGGTGGGCGAACGGGAATGCGCCGCCGGCGGACATGCGTTCGGGTTTCACCGTTGGAAACGTCTGTGCTTGGAGGGTCGCGCGGCGTGAATCGCCGTCCGCAACCTTAGCAATATCCGCGCCCGCGCGAACGACGGATTCCGCGCGCGGGAAGCAATCGCTACTTGCCGGAGGCGAGCTCTTTTTTCAGCGCCTCGACGTTCTTCTCGTGCACGCTGACCGCGAGGCGCAGCTTGGCGATGCGCTCGCGGTACTTCTCGACGTTCGCCTTCTCCTCGGGCAGCGCCAAGGGCGCGCCGTCGGCGTAGGCCACGCGCGCATCCGCGAGCAGCTTCTCCTCCGTCGCGAGCTCGTCCCCCAGCACCTTGCGGCGAACGTCGTCGCGGCCCTTTTGCGTGGCCGGGTCGACCTTGGGAAATCCCGGGGGCGTCGGGACCGCGACGCTTTTTTTCGCACTGTTGTCCTGCGGATCCGCGATCGCTGCGCCGGGAACGTTGAAATAGGAATACGCGCCGGATTCGGTGAGGCAGCGATACATCGTCCCGCTGATCACGATCGGCTTGTTGACGCAGCCCGATTCGCGCGCCTTCTCCGACACCGTCGCCCCCATCGCGGCGGGCGCGCATGCCAGCGCGCACGCCATCGTGGTGCGCGCGCACCAGCGGGCGGCGCGGCGCCGCCGGAGCGAACCGAAAGGAAGGCATCATGCCGCGAGTGTATTGAATTCATCGCTCACAAGCAAAAAGGGCGCGCCCGCGGGCCCGCCCTCCTGCTGCGCCGCGCGGGTTGTCGATCAGAGGCTGTAGTACATGTCGTACTCGACCGGATGCGTCGTCATCCGGAAACGGGTGACCTCCTCCATCTTGAGCGCGATGTACGCGTCGATCATGTCGTCGGTGAACACGCCGCCCTTGGTGAGGAACGCGCGGTCCTTGTCCAGGTGGTCGAGCGCTTCGTCGAGCGACGCGCACGGGTGCGGAACCTTGGCCGCTTCTTCCGGCTCGAGGTCGTAGAGGTTCTTGTCCATCGGGTCGCCCGGATGGATCTTGTTCTGCACGCCGTCGAGGCCCGCCATCAGCATCGCGGAGAACGCGAGGTAGGGATTCGCGGTCGGGTCGGGGAAGCGCACCTCGATGCGCCGGCCCTTCGGGTTCGACACATACGGAATGCGGATCGCCGCCGAGCGGTTGCGCGCCGAATACGCGAGATTGATCGGCGCCTCGAATCCGGGCACGAGACGCTTGTAGGAATTGGTGCCGGGATTGGTGATCGCGTTCAGCGCCTTCGCATGCTTGATCACGCCGCCGATGTAATGGAGCGCGAGCTCGGACAGCCCCGCGTAACCGTCGCCGGCGAACTCGTTCTTGCCGCCCTTCCACACCGATTGATGGACGTGCATGCCCGAGCCGTTGTCGCCGACGATCGGCTTCGGCATGAACGTCGCGGTCTTGCCGTAGGCGTGCGCCGTGTTGTGCACGCAATACTTGAGGATCTGCAGCCAGTCGGCGCGCTTCACCAGCGTTTCGAACTTGGTGCCGATCTCGTTCTGCCCGGCGGCGGCGACTTCGTGATGGTGCACTTCGACTTCGACGCCCATCTGTTCCATCGCGAGGCACATCGCCGAGCGGATGTCGTGCAGCGAATCGACCGGCGGCACCGGGAAATACCCGCCCTTGACCGGCGGCCGGTGCCCCATGTTGCCGCCTTCGAATTTTTCGGCGGACGACCAGGGCGCTTCGGAGGAGAAGATCTTGCAATAGCTGCCCGACATGTCGACCGACCACTCGACGGCGTCGAAGATGAAGAACTCCGGCTCGGGCCCGAAATACGCGGTGTCGCCGATCCCCGTCGACTTCAAATAGGCCTCGGCGCGCTTCGCGAGCGAGCGGGGGTCGCGCTCGTAGCCCTTCCCGTCCGCGGGCTCGATCACGTCGCAGGTCAGGAGCATCGTCGTCTCGTCCATGAACGGATCGATGTTCGCCGTGCCGGCATCCGGCATCAGCAGCATGTCGGACGCTTGAATGCCCTTCCAGCCGGCGATCGACGAGCCGTCGAACGCGTGCCCGGATTCGAACTTGTCGTTGGTGAATTGCTTGGCCGGCACCGTCACGTGCTGTTCCTTGCCGCGGGTATCGGTGAAACGAAGGTCGACGAACTTGACCTCCTTGTCCTTGATCATCTTGAGTACGTCAGCGGGGGTGGTCATGCAATTCTCCTGAACGAAGCGAAGGAAGGCGTACGGTGCAATGCAATAAAAGGCGGAAAACCCTTAGCGATAACTATGCCATAACGGAAGCCGCCGGAAATGGCTGTTTGACCGCGTTTGGAGCGTCGAACCTGTCCGACGAAGCCACTCGATTGATCCATGTCGGTGCAGATAGTAACGTGCGCGCACCGCAGTTGTGCAACAGTGGGCCGGACCAGCTACGCGGCTTGATGCATCGCATCAATCCGGCTGCGACGGGCGGGGACGTCAGATCGACCGCGTCAGGCGATGGTTCCTAATGTATTGTTTTCAAATGACAAGTCGTTAATTGGGGGATCGGCTGGCTGCCCCAGAATGGTGCAAAACGGGCTTGTCGGCGACGGCTACGGGTAAAACATGTAGAGGAAGTAGCCGGCCTGGGTCGTCGCGCTCGCATCGATGAAGAGCTTGACGGGGATCTCGCCGTTCGGCGGGATGCCTTTGGCGAGATCCAGAGCGCCCGCGTAATCGGACGGCGCGAGGACCCGCCGGACCACCGTTACGCTGTTGGTGTCCGTCAGCGTGAACTCGAGGTACGGAAACGCGACCTCCCAGCCCGCGTGGCTGCGGATATTCGCCGTCAGGATCAGCAGCCCCTTGTGCGCCGGATCGGCCTGCAGGTCGGAGGCATCGATCGACAGGTATTGCATCGCGAGGTCGCGCAGCGGCTTGATCGTGCAGCCCGCGAGATCGCAGGCGCGCGCGAGAGCCGGCTTCGACGCCGGCCAGTGCGCGGCGACGGCGTCGCGGTAATGGAACGCGAGCTGCGCGATGAGCGCGACGACGAGCAACGGGATCGCGACCCCGTAGAACGCGCTCGACAAGCGCCGCGGCTTGTTCGGCTTCGCCCACGCGAAGCGCTCCTCGTACGCGATTTCCGAAATGTCTTCCTCGGGTTCCTCTTCCTCCGGCGCCCCGGCCGCCTCCTGCCGCACCGGATGGAGCGCCTGCGCATTGCGCAGCGTCACCGTCGGCGGACCCTGCGCCGCCTCGTCATCGCCATCTTCACGGTTCTGCGGCTTCGCCTGCGGCGCAAGCGAGATCTGTTCCGCGACGCCGTCGAACACCGTCTTGCAATGGCCGCAACGCACCTGGCCCTCGCGCATCGCCAGTTGCTGCGGCGTCACGCGGAAGACGGTATGGCAGCCGGGACAGCGGGTGTATTTTTCTTCGGGCATCACTGAGGTGGCGTGTCAGGCGGCGCCCGGCTTCCCCAGCCGCGCACCTGCCAGCGCGACCCAGCCGTCCTCGCCCGACTTCCAGCTGCGCATGATAAACCACGGCGCATACGCCGCGGCGACGTCGTCCGCCTGGTCGGCGAGAACGCCGGACAGCACGATGCGACCGCCCATGCGCACGCGCGCAGCGAGTGCCGGAGCGAGCAGGCGCAACGGGTTCGCGAGAATGTTGGCGATCACCACGTCGAACGTGCCGTCCGCGCCTTCGGCCAGGCCGTCGGGAAGCGCGAAGGTCGCCGTCACGCGATTGGCGATTGCATTCGCGCGCGCGGCATCGACGGCCTGCGGATCGACATCGACGCCGACGACACGGCCCGCGCCGAGCCTGGCCGCGGCGATGGCGAGGATGCCGGAGCCGCACCCATAGTCGAGCACCGACGCCGCGGGCGCGAGCTCGCGCGCGAGCCACTCGAGGCACAAGCGCGTGGTCGGATGCGATCCGGTGCCGAACGCGAGACCCGGGTCGAGCGTGATGTTGATCGCCGACGGATCAGGCGGATCGCACCACGACGGCACGATCCAGAGGCGGTCGTGGATAGGCAGCGGCGCGAACTGCGCCTGCGTCGCGCGCACCCAGTCCTGCTCGGCGACGACGTGCATCTCGTGCGCGGGCGCCGGCAATCCGAGGGCCGCGCCGGCGGCCGCGAGCGCACGGCCCGCATCGGCGTCCGCAGAAAAGAGCGCCGTCAATCGCGCCGTCGGCCAGCGTGCGTCATTCGTCGTCCCCGGCTCGCCATAAAGCGGCGTCTCGGCAGCGGTTCCCGCATCGGGATCGGCGATGTCGACCGACAATGCGCCGGCCTCGAGGAGCGCGTCGCTCCATGCCTCCGCGGCGTCGGCCGCGGCGTCGAATCGAAGGGCGAGCCAGGCCACGGGCGCGGCGCAGCGAGTCAGCCCGCGAGCTTGCGCTTGGCGAGCTTTTCCTCGAGATAGTGGATCGAGGTGCCGCCGCGCAGGAACTTGTCGTCCTGCAGGAGCTCCTGGTGCAACGGAATGTTGGTCTTGATGCCCTCGACCACCATTTCCGACAGCGCGATGCGCATCCGCGCGATCGCCTGCTCGCGCGTGTCGCCGTACGCGATCACCTTGCCGATCAGCGAGTCGTAGTAAGGCGGCACGAAATAGTTGTGATAAACGTGCGAATCGACGCGAATCCCGGGGCCGCCCGGCGCGTGGTACGACGTGATGCGCCCCGGCGACGGCACGAACGTGTACGGGTCCTCGGCGTTGATCCGGCACTCGATCGCATGCCCGCGGCGCGCGATGTCGCGCTGGCGGAACTTGAGCTTCTGCCCCGCCGCGACGCGGATCTGCTCCTGCACGATGTCGATGCCGGTGATGAGCTCGGTCACCGGATGCTCGACCTGGACGCGCGTGTTCATCTCGATGAAGAAGAACTCGTCGTCCTGGAAGAGGAACTCGAACGTGCCGGCGCCGCGATAGCCGATCTTGCGGCAGGCGTCGGCGCAGCGCTCGCCGATCCGGGTGAGCGCGCGCAGCGAGATTTCCGGCGCCGGCGCTTCCTCGATGATCTTCTGGTGGCGGCGCTGCATCGAGCAGTCGCGCTCGAAGAGATACACGGCGTTCTTGTGCTCGTCGGCCAGCACCTGGATCTCGATGTGCCGCGGATTCGAGAGGAACTTCTCCATGTACAGCGTCGGATTGCCGAACGCCGCCTGCGCCTCGCCGCGCGTCAGGTTGACCGCCGAGAGCAGCGCCGCCTCGGTGTGCACGACGCGCATGCCGCGGCCGCCGCCGCCGCCTGCCGCCTTCACGATGATCGGGTAGCCGACCGCGCGCGCCATGCGCACGATCTCCTTCGGGTCGTCGGGCAGCGCGCCCTCGGATCCGGGGACGCACGGGACGCCGGCCTTGGTCATCGCCACCTTCGCGCTGACCTTGTCGCCCATGAGGCGGATCGTGTCGGCGCGCGGGCCGATGAACACGAAGCCGGAGCGCTCGACCTTTTCCGCGAAGTCGGCGTTCTCCGACAGGAACCCGTAGCCGGGATGGATCGCCTGCGCGTCGGTCACCTCGGCCGCCGCGATGATCGCGGGAACGTTGAGATAGCTCTGCGCGGACGGCGGCGGCCCGATGCAGACGGACTCGTCGGCGAGGCGGACGTACTTGGCCTCGCGGTCCGCTTCCGAGTGGACGACCACGGTCTTGATGTCGAGCTCGCGGCACGCGCGCTGGATGCGCAGCGCAATTTCGCCGCGGTTGGCGATCAGGATCTTCCCGAACAGCTGGCCCGGGTTCTTCGCGACCACCGGCGACGATGCGGGACGCAGCGCCACACGGACCTAGGCGATGACCACGAGCGGCTGCCCGAATTCCACCGGCTGGCCGTTCTCGACCAGGATCTGCTTCACCACGCCGGTCTTGTCGGATTCGATCTCGTTCATGAGCTTCATCGCCTCGATGATGCAAAGCGTGTCGCCGGCCTGCACCGAGTCGCCGACCTCGACAAACGACTTCGCCCCCGGCGAGGCCGCGCGGTAGAACGTGCCGACCATCGGGCTCTTGACGAGGTGTCCCTCCGGCTCGACGGGCGCCGCCGGCGCTTCCACCATCCCGGGCGATGCGCTGGGGGCGCCGCCGGGACCCGCGCTGACGCCGAGCTGCGGCAACTGGACATTCGTCGTCGACGCCGCCGCGCCCGGGGGCGCCGAGCGGGTGATGCGGACACGCTCCTCGCCCTCCTGGATTTCGAGCTCGGCGATGCCCGAGCTTTCCACGAGTTCGATCAGCGTCTTGAGCTTGCGCAAATCCATCCGGTTATCCGATCACAGCCAACGACGCGATATTTCGATTCCATGACAGGTGACCGATTTTCGCGAAACGGCTGTCATCGCCGCGCAAATTGCAGTCAACGTGTCGTAAGGGCGGGAGTTTGCCGTGATCGTCACGGACTGTCCAGCGGGGCCACGCCCGGGACCGCGCCCGCGATGGACACGCGAGCGAGGCGGATCGGGACCCCGGCGGAACCCGCTCGCAACCGCTGGCGGCGGTGCCGGGCGGGCGCTTCGGGCGGCGAACCGGGTCAGGAAAGCTGGGCGCAACGCCCTTGATTGCAACTAAGTCGCTAATTAGCCGACGTTAAAAGCAATTGATCGATGATTGGCTGAAGTTGCTCGTCTTTCATCGGCCCGAGCTTGGTCTGGACAATGCGTCCGGCACGATCGACGACCAGCGTGAATGGCAGCGCGCCTACCGTGTTGCCAAAGGATCTGGACAGCTCGATGCCGCCGTACCCGCCGATGAGCGACGGGTAGTTAAGGTGCATGTTAGCGGTGAATTGCCGCACTTTATCGGCCTGATCGATGGCGATACCGACAAATTGGAGCCCCTTTCCGCCGTATTGCTCCTGGAGTTTCATGAAGCGCGGCATCTCCTCGCGGCATGGTTCGCACCAGGTCGCCCAGAAGTTGACCACAAGGACCTTGCCTTTCCATTGCGCCATGGGCTGGTCCTTCCCGGCGACATCGGGGAGGGCGAGCGCGAACAAGGTGGCGCCGTCGGCGTTGGTCGAACGGGATAACGTGGCCTCGTCGCCGGCCTGCCGCCACAACATTCCGGCCCCAAGCGCCAGCAGGCCCGCTGCAGCGAACGCGACGCCGATCCAGCGCCGACTCATGCGGGTCGGCCGTGACAGACGACAGCAAGCGCTTACATCGAGACGCATTTCATGCGGTGCCGCGCGGACGACTGCCGCCGCGCCGCTCACTTCAGCCACGATTTCTTGACGGGCGCCGCCTCGACCGGCATCCCGGGCCGGCCGCCGGCAGCGGGCAGCGTCAGCGTGACCTTCTGGGTCTGCGGCGGGTAGCACACGCCGAGGTCCGCGCAGCCCTGCGACTCGGCATTCACCGTCACCGCGCGGCCGGGCGCCGCGGCGTCGAGCGGGAGCTTGACGATGATCTGGTTCCGGTAGGTCTCGACCTTGCCGAAGAACTGGTCCTCCTTGGGCTTCCCGGGAGGCAGCGTTGCCTCCCCCAGCGTCCCCGGCTCGATCGTGAACTTGAGCCGGTCACGGTACAGGTAGTAGCCGTCGGCGATGACGAACCGGGCCTCGACCGTGCGATCGTCGACCCCGCGGGCGCTGAAGGCGAAGGCGCGCTCGTTGGGCAACAGCTTGGGCTCGAGCGCCGCGGCAGGGGCGCCTGCCAGGGTCGCCACGGCGAGGGAGGCAAAGGCGATGCGCCGCAACCGCCCTGCCTCAACCCGCGGTTTCGGTGTCGATCCAGTCGAGATAGCGTTCGAGTCCATGAGCCATCGGGACAGCAAGGACTTCCGGAAGTTCGTACGGATGACGGGCGACGATCGCCGCCTCGACCGCCGCGTAGCGCCCCGCCCGCGTCTTGATCGCGACCGGCACTTCGCGCGCAGTTTCGATTTGGCCGCGCCAGTGATAGAGTGATTCCACCGGGGCGCCGACGCTGACGCAGGCGGCGAGCCGTCCCTCCACGAGCGCACGCGCCAGCGCCTGCGCCGAGGCATGGTCAGGCATCTGCGTCAGCACGAGAATTGCGGCGTCCGCCAAGGAGCCTCCATGCGTTTCGTTCTGCTCGCGATTGTACTGGCTTTCCCCGCGATCGATTTGCTCGCCACCGTGCGTTTCGCGCGCTGGACCGGCATTCCGGTGTGGATGTGGCTCGCCATGTCGACGACGGCCGGATTCGTGCTGCTGCACAACGAGCGCGTCGCGTTTCGCGCGAGCACGGTCGCGTCGATGCACGGACAGCAACTCACGCTGCGCGGCCTCTTCGACAGCGGACGCAAGGTGCTGGCCGGCGTCCTGTTCATCCTGCCCGGCGTGATCAGCGATCTGCTGGCGCTCGTGCTGCTCGCATTGCCGCTCAACGTGGGGCGCGACCTCGAGCCGCAGTCGGCGCATCCCCATCGCCGCGCACGCAGCGAGTCATTCGACGGCGACTATCGGCGCGAATGAGTGAGGCGGGCGAGCGGCAGCGAGCCAAGGCCCGAAGGGCGCGTCGCCGAGCGATTGAGGTCGGCCGTTGGCCCGACCACCGAAGACCGCGATAGCGGAAGAGGCCGACGGCGACTGATTATTTGCGTCGGTCAAGCAGCGTCGGCTCGGCCTTCCCGGCGCGCCGGTACGCCCAGAACATCATGATCGCGCCCGCGACGATCATCGGCAGCGACAATAGCTGCCCCATCGTGAAACGGCCGTCCCCGAAGTAGCCGAGAAAGCTGTCCGGCTCGCGCGCGTATTCGGCGGCGAAGCGGCACACGCCGTAGCCGATCAGGAAAAGGCCCGACGCGGCGCCCATCGGCCGGCGCCTTCGCGTGTAGATCCACAGCACGGCGAACAGCAGCAGCCCTTCGCCCGCGAATTGGTAGAGCTGCGACGGATGCCTCGGCTCGGGTCCGGCTTGCGGGAACACCATGCCCCACGGCACGTCGGTGACGCGGCCCCACAATTCGCCGTTGATGAAGTTGCCGAGCCGGCCGGCGGCGAGCCCGAGCGGAACGAGCGGCGCCACGAAGTCCATCACGTCGAGCCAGCGCTTCTGGCGCCGCCGGGCGAACAGCCACAGCGCGAGCATTACGCCGATGAAGCCGCCGTGGAAGCTCATTCCCCCTTGCCAGACCGACAGGATCTCCAGCGGATTCGCGAGGTAATAGAGCGGCTTGTAGAAAATGACGTAGCCCAGTCGTCCGCCGAGGATCACGCCGAACACGCCGTAGAACAGCATGTCGTCGACGTCGCGGGGATGCCAGCCGGTGAGGAGGTTCTGCCGCGCGCGGAGGTTGCCCAGCACCGCGAACATCACGAACGCGACGAGATACATGAGCCCGTACCACCGCACGGCGATGGGGCCGATCTCGAACGCGATGGGATTGAATTGCGGATGAACGAGCATGCGCGAGGGTCGTGCGGGCGCTGCGTTAAAATGGGACGATTATACGCAGCCGTTTTCATTCGGCCGCGCCGTTCGTCATGCATCGCCGCCCGAGGAGCACGCCATGCCGTCCAACCGCCGCTCGCATCTGATCACCCAGGGCGTGGCCCGCTCGCCCAACCGCGCCATGCTGCGCGCCGTGGGCTTCGGCGACGCGCGATTTCGACAAGCCGATCGTCGGCGTCGCCAACGGCCACAGCACGATGAATCCGTGCAATGCCGGCATCCAGCCGCTCGTCGACCGCGCGATGGCCGCGCTCAAGGCCGAAGGCGCGATGCCGCAGGTGTTCGGCGTGCCGACGATCACCGACGGCATCGGCATGGGGACCGAGGGGATGAAATATTCGCTCGTGTCGCGCGAGGTGATCGCCGATGCGATCGAGACTTCGGTGAACGGCCAGTGCATGGACGGCGTCCTCGTCGTCGGCGGCTGCGACAAGAACATGCCCGCCGGAATGATGGCGATGGCGCGCATGAACGTGCCGGGCATCTACGTCTACGCCGGCAGCATCAAGCCCGGCCGCTGGAAAGGCAGGGACCTGACCATCGTGTCCGCGTTCGAGGCGGTCGGCGCCTTCGCCGCCGGCACGATGGCGAAGGAAGACTACGACGGCATCGAGCACAACGCGTGCCCGACGGTGGGCGCGTGCGGCGGCATGTTCACCGCGAACACGATGTCGTCGTCGTTCGAGGCGCTCGGCATGAGCCTGCTCGGCTCGTCGCAGATGGCCTCGCCCGACGCCGAAAAGGCCGATTCCGCCGCCGAATCGGCGCGCGTGCTCGTCGCGGCCGTCAAGAACGATCTCAAGCCGCGCGACATCATCACGCGCGAGTCGATCGAGAACGCGATCGCGCTGGTGATGGCGACGGGCGGATCGACGAACGCGGTGCTGCACTATCTCGCGATCGCGTCGGCGGCCGACGTGCCGTGGACGATCGACGACTTCGAGCGCATCCGGAAAAAAGTGCCGGTGCTGTGCGATCTCAAGCCATCGGGTCAGTACGTCGCCGTCGACTTCCATCGCGCCGGCGGCGTGCCGCAGGTGCTGAAGATGCTGCTCGAAGCCGGGCTGCTGCACGGCGACTGCATGACGATCACGGGCCGCACGATGGCGGAAGAACTGGCCGGCGTGCCGCGTACGCCGCGCGCCGGCCAGGATGTCATCCGGCCCATCGACAAGCCGCTGTACGCGCAGGGGCATCTCGCGATCCTCAAGGGCAATCTCGCGCCCGAAGGCTGCGTGGCCAAGATCACCGGCCTCAAGAATCCCGCGATGACGGGTCCGGCCCGCGTGTTCAACTCCGAGCCGGAGGTGATGGACGCGATCATGGCGAAGCGGATCGCGCCGGGCGATGTCGTGGTGATACGTTACGAGGGACCCAAAGGGGGACCCGGCATGCAGGAGATGCTGGCGCCGACGTCCGCGCTGATCGGACAGGGCCTCGGCGAATCGGTGGGACTGCTGACGGACGGCCGCTTCTCCGGCGGCACCTGGGGCATGGTCGTCGGCCATGTCGCGCCCGAGGCGTACGATGGGCGGCAACATCGCGCTGATCGAGGAAGGCGACTCCATCACGATCGACGCCCACCAGCTGCTGGTCCAGTTGAACGTCGGCGACGACGTCCTCGCGCGGCGGCGAGCGAAATGGGTTCGCCCCGCGCCGAAGTACACGCGCGGCGTGCTGGCGAAATACATGCGGCTCGTATCGACGGCAAGCCGCGGCGCGGTCACCGACCGCGGTGGCGACTGATGCGCGGAAGAATTGCCGGCCGCGCGCTGTTGACTTCATCCTGACGCCCGGAAAACCCGATGCCGATTCGCACTCTCATCCGCATCACCGCTGTTGCGCTGGCAGCGCTCCTTGCCGGCGCGTGCGCCTCGGTGGATGTCGGCGGCGACCCGGGCCCGCCGGCACCCGCGCCCGACTACCGCGTCGGTGACCGCTGGGTCTATCACATCGTCGACGGTTATCGATCACCCGTCGTCTGGGACGAAACGCATGAGGTCCTCTCGATCGAACCGGGGCTCATCACCGTCAGGGTCGTCGCCAAGGGCCCGACCGTCGACGTCGAGCGCTTCGAGAAGTGGTCGGCGCCGGGGATCGTCCTGCAGGGCGCCGTCTACGATATCGAAACGCGCCGCTTCGACCCGCCGCTCATTCGGTATCAGTTCCCGCTGGCGTTCGGCGACCGGTGGAACCAGCGGGTGCGTGACCTCGACCAGCCACCCGGGCCGTACGGCCCCATCGTGCGCTTCGTGACGGTCGGCGGGTGGCAGAAGGTCACGACCCCGGCGGGGACTTTCGACGCGATCCGCATGCGCGTGATCATGACGCTCGACGACGAGACGGTCTGGCGCTTCCCGACGCAGGCCAACTACCTCATTTGGTACGCGCCTGCCGTCGGCGCGTCGGTGCGCGAGCAAAAGCGCTCGGAGTGGCGCGACAAGGGCGGCCAGGACGCCGTGGGCTTCCATCCTGGACAGAACGCGATCGTCGAGCTCACCTCGTACACGCGCGGGCGCTAGGGCCCGATCACAGGCCCTAGATCCCCAGGCGGTGCCAGATGGTCGTGGTCAGCGACGCGTGGTTCAACGTGTAGAAGTGCAACCCCGGCGCGCCGCGCGCCAGGAGCCCGGCGCACAAGTCCGTCACCACGTCGAGGCCGAAGGCCCGGATGGACGCCGCGTCGTCGCCGTAGCCGTCGAGCTTGCGGCGAATCCAGCGCGGGATCTCGGCGCCGCACGCATCCGAAAAGCGCGCGAGCCCCGAGGCGCTGCCGATGGGCATGATCCCGGGAACGATCGGCACCGCGATGCCCGCCGCGCGCGCGGCGTCGACGAAATGCCAGTACGCATCGGCGTTGTAGAAATATTGCGTGATCGCCGAATTCGCGCCGGCGTCGACCTTGCGCTTGAACGCGGCGAGGTCGTCCTGCGGAGTCTTCGCCTGCGGGTGGTATTCGGGATACGCCGCGACGTCGATGTGAATGTCGGCACCCGTCTCCTCGCGGATGAACGCGACGAGCTCGCTCGCGTAGCGGAAATCGCCGGACTCGCCCGCGCCGGAGGGCATGTCGCCGCGCAGCGCGACGACGTGGCGGATTCCGTTTGCGCGATATTGCGCGAGCACCTCGCGGATCGATGCGCGCGTGCCGCCGATGCACGAAATGTGGGGCACCGCTTCCATGCCCTCGGCGCGGAATTCGAGCGCCGTGGCGAGCGTGCCTTCGCGGTTCGATCCGCCCGCGCCGAACGTGACCGAGCAGAACGCCGGCTTGAGCTGCGCGAGCTGTGCGCGCGCGGCGCGCAGGCGTTCGACGGCTTCCGGCGTGCGCGGGGGAAAGAACTCGAGGCTGCAGACCGGATGGGGAACGGCGCTCATTCCGCCTTTTTCGCCAGCAGCAGCGACGCGAGCAGCCACGAGATCAGGCTGTAGACGATGGCGCCGAAAAACCCCGACCAGAACCCGCCGACGTGGAAGCCGTCGACGAACGAGCCGACCCACCAGAACAGCAGGCCGTTGATCACGAAAATGAAGAGGCCGAGCGTCAGCAGCGTCGCCGGCAGCGTCAGGATGATGAGCAGCGGCCGGATCAGCGTGTTGATGAGGCCGAGCACCAGCGCCGCGATGAGCGCGGCCGTGGGCGAGTCGACCGTCACCCAGGGGAACACGTACTTCAGCACGTAGAGCGCCGCCGCGTTGATGATCCACACGAGCAGGAGTCGCATCATCTTCGTGTCCTCCAGCGGTCAGGCCGCGCGGCCCATGCAATAGGTCTTCACGGCGGAATAGAGCGTTGCGTTGACGGGCGCGGATGTCCCCGCTTCCTTCGCCATCCGCGCGACCGCGCCCGACAGCCACGGGGCTTCGAGCCGGTTGCCGGCGTCGAGGTCGTGCAGCATCGACGCTTTCATCTCCGCGGGCAGTCCGTCGAGAAATGTCATCTGGCTCGCGACGAAATCGTCGGGCAGCGCGATCCCGCGCGCGCGGCCCACGCTCCACGCCTCGCGCATCGCCGCCTCGAACGTGGCGCGCAGGTCCGGGTCCGCGCGGACCACGCCGACGGGCTGCCGCGTCGCGGCGGTCACGCCCGACAGCGCGACGAGAAACACGAACTTCATCCACAGCGCGAGGCGGATGTCGGCGGCGATCTCGGCGTCGATCCCGGCGCCCTTGCAGGCCGCGAGCAGCGCCTCGGCGGCCGGTTGCTGCGCCGGCACGACGGCGCCGAACCGCAATCGCGCCATCGTGCCGGTGTGCGCGATCACGCCCGGCTCGGCGATCTTTGCCGCGATGTAGGCAACGCCGCCCATGACCTGCGCGTCGCCGACGACGGCGCTCACGCGCTCGATGCTCTCGACGCCGTTCTGAAACGGGATCACCGCGCCACCCGCCGCGAGCAGCGGCTTGACCGCCGCGGCGGCGGACTCGGTGTCCCACAGCTTGACGGCGAAGAGCACGACGTCGAACCAGCCGAGCGTCGCCGGATCGTCGGTGACGATCGGCCGCGGCAGGTGCACGTCCCCGAGCGCGCTCTTCACGTGGAGTCCGCGTTCCTTCAGCGCAAGCAAATGCCGGCCGCGCGCGATGAACGCGACGTCGTGGCCCGCCTCGCGCGAGCCTTGCGCCGAAGTAGCCGCCGACGCCGCCTGCGCCCATCACTGCGATGCGCATCAGGTCAACCCCTCACCCCAACCCTCGCTCCGCAAGCGGGGCGAGGGAGATCGTCAAAACTATTTCAGTAGCGATAGGAATCGGGCTTGAACGGGCCGGCGCGGTCAACCCCGATGTAGCGCGCCTGCTTGTCCGAGAGCGGCGTGAGCGTCGCGCCCAGCTTCGACAGCTGCAGCCGCGCGACTTTCTCGTCGAGGTGCTTCGGCAGCACGTACACGCCCACCGGGTACTTTCCGGCGCCCGCATGCGCGTCGCCCCACAGCTCGATCTGCGCCATCACCTGGTTCGCGAACGACGAGCTCATCACGTACGACGGGTGGCCGGTGCCGCAACCGAGGTTCACGAGGCGGCCTTCCGCGAGCAGGATGATCCGCTTGCCGTCCGGGAAGATCACGTGGTCGACCTGGGGCTTGATGTTCTCCCACTTGTGCTGCTTCAGGCCCGCGACGTCGATCTCGTTGTCGAAATGGCCGATGTTGCAGACGATCGCGTTGTTCTTCATCCGCGCCATGTGCTCGAGCGTGATGACGTCGATGTTGCCCGTCGCGGTGACGAAGATGTCGGCCTTGTCGCAGGCATCGTCCATCGTGACGACACGGTAGCCTTCCATCGACGCCTGCAGCGCGCAGATGGGATCGATCTCGGTGATCCACACCTGCGCGGACAGCGCCCGCAACGCCTGCGCCGAGCCCTTGCCGACGTCGCCGTAGCCCGCGACCAGCGCGACCTTGCCGGCGACCATCACGTCGGTTGCGCGCTTGATGCCGTCGACCAGCGACTCGCGGCAGCCGTAGAGGTTGTCGAACTTGGACTTCGTCACCGAGTCGTTGACGTTGATCGCCGGAAAGCCCAGTCGGCCTTCCTTGTGCATCTGGTAGAGGCGCTTCACGCCGGTCGTCGTCTCCTCCGTCACGCCCTTGATGCCGGCCTTCAGGCGCGAATAGAACTTCGGGTCCTTCGCGAGGCGCGCGCGGATCGCGTTGAAGAGCGCCGTTTCCTCCTCGCTCGTCGGATGCTTGATGCAGGAGGGATCGGTCTCGGCCGCCGCGCCGAGATGCACGAGCAGGGTCGCGTCGCCGCCGTCGTCGAGGATCATGTTCGGGCCGCCGCTTCCACCCTGGCTCCCCGGCCATTCGAAAATCCGGTGCGTGTACTCCCAGTACTCGTCGAGGCTCTCGCCCTTGAACGCGAAGACCGGCGTGCCGCGCGCCGCGATCGCGGCGGCCGCATGGTCCTGCGTCGAATAGATGTTGCAGGAGGCCCAGCGCACCTCGGCGCCGAGCGCCTGCAGCGTCTCGATCAGCACCGCGGTCTGGATCGTCATGTGCAGCGAGCCGGCGATGCGCGCGCCGCGCAGCGGCTGCTCGGGCGCGAACTCGTCGCGGATGGCCATGAGGCCGGGCATCTCGGTCTCGGCGATGGCGATTTCCTTGCGCCCCCAGTCGGCGAGCGCAAGATCCGCGACCTTGAAGTCGGTGAAGCTCTTGGTGTCGGTTACGGCGTTCATCGGTCACTCCTTGAAGTAGGGTGACCGCGCGCAAGGTGGGGCAGGATGCGCCCTCGTCACCCCGTGCGCGGGCACGGTTCAACGAGCGCGGTTGCAAATGCGACAATCCCGAGCCTGGCAGCGACCCGGCGGCTGGGTGGCTGTTGCAACGCTCCTCGGACAGCCGGGATTTTACCCAAAATGCCCGCTGTGCGCCGCGCACGCCCACCCGGGCCGGGATGGCCCGAATAACAGTTGGTTACAACTTCCCCGGAACGAATCGCCTTATAGAGCGACAATTCCTTAACTATTACCGGATCTTACGAACCCGATGCCGCCAGCCGAAACATCTGCCGAAACCGTGCCGTCGAGGCCGCCCGAACCGCCTTCGCCCCGGCGCCGGCTCTGGCCCTGGGTCGTGGGCGTCGTGACGCTCGTCGCCGCCGCCGCGGGCTACTGGTACTGGTCGAGCCGGGCCGCGGATGCGCCTGCGGCGGCGCCCGGCGCGGGTGCGGGTGGCGGTCGGCAAGGGGCGACCCGTCCGCGCGCGCACTCCCCGTGGTCGCGGTCCCCGCGCGCAAGGGCAGCATCGACGTCTATATCAACGCGCTCGGCACCGTCACGCCGCGCAACATCGTCGTCGTCAAGCCGCGGGTCGACGGCCAGCTGATGAAGATCGCCTTCACGGAAGGGCAGACGGTCAAGGCGGGCGACCTCCTTGCCGAAATCGACCCGCGCCCGTTCCAGGTCCAGCTGGCGCAGGCACAAGGCCAGATGGCGAAGGACCAGTCGCTGCTCAAGAACGCGCAGCTCGACCTCGAGCGCTACCGCACGCTGCTCGCGCAGGACTCGATCTCGAAGCAGCAGGTGGACACGCAGGAAGCGCTGGTCCGCCAGTACGAGGGGACCATCCAGACCGACCAGGCCAATATCGACAGCGCAAAGCTGCAGCTCACCTACAGCCGCGTGACCGCACCGCTCGGCGGCACCGTCGGGCTGCGCCAGGTCGATCCCGGCAACGTCGTGCATGCCTCGGACGCGAACGGCATCGTGGTGATCGCGCAGCTGCAGCCGATCAGCGTCGTGTTCCCGATCCCCGAGGACAGCCTGCAGCGGATCCTGCGCCGGCTCGCCACGGGCGAGTCCATCGCCGTCGAAGCGTGGAACCGCGACCAGAAGGTGAAGCTCGCGACCGGCAAGCTCCTCACCGTCGACAACCAGATCGACACGACGACCGGCACCGTGAAACTCAAGGCGGAATTCGCGAACACCGATCTGATGCTCTTCCCGAATCAGTTCGTCAACGTGCGCATGCTGGTCGAGACGCTGCCCGAGGCGATCCTCGTTCCGTCGGCGGCGATCCTGCGCGGCGCGCCGGGCACGTTCGTCTATGTCGTCAAGGCACGACAAGACGGTTACCGTCACGCCGGTGAAGCTCGGGCCCGTGCAGGGCGAGACGACGGCCGTCGCGAGCGGCGTCGCGCCGGGCGACGTCGTCGTCACCGACGGCACCGACAAGCTGCGCGAGGGCGCGGCGGTCGAGCTGATCACGCGCGACGCCACGGCCGCGCCGGCGCCCGCCGCGAAACGCGGGCCGCGTGGTGACCGTCCGCCGGGGAGCGGGCCGCCGGGCGGTGGACAGAAGCGCGACAAGAGTGGGAGCGGAGGCGGCGGCTGACCGCGTCCTGCCTGCGCTGTCGACACCATGAATCCGTCACGCCCGTTCATCCTGCGCCCCGTCGCGACCACGCTGCTGATGGTCGCGATCCTTCTTGCGGGGATGGTCGCGTACCGTGTGTTACCACTGTCCGCGCTGCCCGAGGTCGACTATCCGACGATCCAGGTCGTGACGCTGTATCCCGGCGCCAGCCCGGACGTGATGACCTCGTCGATCACGGCCCCGCTCGAACGGCAGTTCGGCCAGATGCCCGGGCTGAACCAGATGTCGTCGACGAGCTCGGGCGGGGCGTCGGTCATCACGCTGCAGTTCGGCCTCGAATTGCCGCTCGACGTCGCCGCGCAGGAAGTGCAGGCGGCGATCAACGCGTCCGCCACTTTCCTGCCGACGGACCTGCCGAGCCCGCCGATCTACAACAAGGTCAATCCGGCCGACGCGCCGATCATGACGCTGGCGCTGACCTCGCCGACCTTGCCGCTGCCGAAGCTCGAGGACCTCGCCGACACGCGGATCGCGCAGAAGATCTCGCAACTTCCCGGCGTCGGCCTCGTCAGCATCAGCGGCGGCCAGCGGCCCGCCGTGCGCATCCAGGTGAATCCCCGCGCGATCGCGGCCTACGGCCTCGCGCTCGACGACGTGCGCACGGCGATTTCCAACGCGAACACGAACCAGGCGAAGGGAAGCTTCGACGGGCCGACGCGCGCTTCGACAATCGACGCCAACGACCAGTTGAAGTCGGCCGACGAGTACCGGCAGCTCATCGTCGCGTACAAGAACGGCGCGCCGATCCGCATCGCCGACATCGCCGACGCGGTGGACGCCGCCGAGAATTCGCGCCTCGCCGCGTGGGCGGATGCGACGCCCGCGATCATCCTCAACGTCCAGCGCCAGCCCGGCACCAACGTGATCGAGGTGGTCGACCGCGTGAAGAAGCTGCTCCCGCAGCTCCAGGCGTCGCTGCCGCCGACGGTGGACGTCACGCTGCTCACCGACCGGACGGTGACGATCCGGGCGTCGGTGCGCGACGTGCAGTTCGAGCTGCTGCTCGCCGTCGCGCTCGTCGTGATGGTGATCTTCCTGTTCCTGCGCAACCTGCCGGCGACGTTCATCCCGAGCGTGGCCGTGCCGCTCTCGCTCGTCGGCACCTTCGGCGTCATGTACCTCGCGGGCTTTTCGATCAACAACCTGACGCTGATGGCGCTCACCATCGCCACCGGCTTCGTCGTCGACGACGCGATCGTCGTCATCGAGAACATCGCCCGCTACCTCGAGGCCGGCGATTCCCCGCTGGAGGCCGCGCTCAAGGGGACGCAGCAGATCGCGTTCACGATCATCTCGCTCACCTTCTCGCTGATCGCCGTGCTGATCCCGCTGCTGTTCATGGGCGACGTCGTCGGGCGCCTCTTCCGCGAGTTCGCGGTCACGCTCGCCGTGGCGATCCTCATCTCCGCGGTGGTGTCGCTGACGCTGACGCCGATGATGTGCGCGAAGCTCCTGCGCCACACGCCGGTCGAGAAGCAGGGCCGCTTCTACAAGTGGAGCGGCGACCTTTTCGAACGGGTCATCGCGCGCTACGGCACGATGCTGAACTGGGTGCTCGACCGGCAGGGGGCGACGCTCATCGTCGCCGTCGCGACCCTCGTGCTGACGGTCGTCCTCTACATCGTGATCCCGAAGGGCTTCTTCCCGATCCAGGACACCGGCGCGATCCAGGGGATCTCGGAAGCGCCGCAGACCATCTCGTTCGCGGCGATGGCGGAGCGGCAGCAGGCGCTCGCCAAGGTCGTGCTCGAAGATCCCGCGGTGGCGAGTCTCACGTCGTTCATCGGCGTCGACGGCGCGAACGCGACGCTCAACAGCGGCCGGATGCTGATCAACCTCAAGCCCCGTGGCCAGCGCAACGCGAGCGCGACCGAGATCATCCGCCGCCTGCAACCGAAGCTCGCGCAGGTGCCGGGCATCGCGCTCTTCATGCAGCCGGTGCAGGACCTGACGATCGAGGACCGCGTCAGCCGGACGCAGTACCAGTTCACCATCGAGTCCGCCGATTCCGCTGCACTGGGCACGGCGGTCACGCGCCTCACCGACCGCCTGCGCAACGTGCCGCAGCTCGCCGACGTCGCGAGCGATTGGCAGGACGGCGGGCTCGCCGCCTACGTCGACATCGACCGCGCGACCGCGAGCCGTCTCGGCATCACGCCCGCGGCGATCGACAACGCGCTCTACAACGCGTTCGGGCAGCGTCTCGTCTCGACGATCTTCACGCAGACCAACCAGTACCGCGTCGTCCTCGAGGTGAAGCCCCAGTTCCAGAGCGGGCCCGGCGCGCTCGAGGACCTGCATGTCACGTCGCTCGTGCCAGGGCAGCCGCCGCAGCAGGTGCCCCTGTCGACGATCGCGCGCGTCATCGAGCGCCCTACGCAACTCGCGATCAACCACCTCGGCCAGTTCCCCGCGGCGACGATCTCGTTCAACCTCGCCCCCGGCGCATCGCTCGGCGACGCCGTCAAGGCCATCGAGGCCGCGCGCACCGAGCTCGCGCTGCCCGCGAGCGTGCAGCTCGACTTCCAGGGCGCGGCGCTCGCGTTCCGGGCGTCGCTCGCGAACGAGCTCTGGCTGATCCTCGCTGCGATCGTCACCATGTACATCGTGCTGGGCGTGCTCTACGAGAGCTTCATCCACCCGATCACGATCCTGTCCACGCTGCCGTCCGCCGGCGTCGGCGCGTTGCTGGCGCTGATGCTGACGGGCAACGACCTCTCGATCATCGCCATCATCGGCATCATCCTGCTGATCGGCATCGTCAAGAAGAACGCGATCATGATGATCGACTTCGCCCTCCATGCCGAGCGCAACGAGGGCAAGGCGCCGCGCGAAGCGATCTTCGAGGCGTGCCTGCTGCGCTTCCGCCCGATCATGATGACGACGATGTCGGCGATCCTGGGCGCGCTGCCGCTCATGATCGGCTGGGGCGAAGGCTCGGAGCTCCGGCACCCGCTCGGCATCACGATGGTCGGCGGCCTCATCTTCTCGCAGGCGCTGACGCTGTTCACGACGCCCGTCATCTACCTCGCGTTCGACCGCCTCGCAAGGCGCACGCGCGCGCAACCAGATCCGGCCCCGGCGGAATAGCCATGAATCTTTCGGCGCCGTTCATCGACCGCCCGGTCGCGACCACGCTGCTCACCGTGGGCGTCGCCCTCGCCGGGCTGATCTCGTTCAAGCTGCTGCCGGTGTCGCCGCTGCCGCAGGTCGACTACCCGACGATTTCGGTGCAGGCATCGCTGCCGGGCGCGAGCCCCGAGACGATGGCGGCGACGGTGGCAACGCCCCTCGAGCGCTCGCTCGGACGCATTGCCGGCGTCACCGAAATGACGTCGTCGAGTTCGCTCGGCTCGACGCGGATCACGCTGCAGTTCGATCTGTCCCGCGACATCGACGGCGCCGCGCGCGACGTGCAGGCGGCAATCAACGCCGCACGGGCGCTGCTGCCGAGCGGGCTGCCGAGCAATCCGACCTACCGCAAGGTGAACCCGGCCGACGCGCCGATCATGATCCTGACCCTCACGTCGGACACGATGACGCAGGGCCAGATGTACGACGCGGCGTCGACGATCATCGCGCAGAAGCTGTCGCAGCTGGAGGGCGTCGGGCAGGTGAGCGTGGGCGGCAGCTCGCTGCCCGCCGTGCGCGTCGAGTTGAATCCCGACACGCTCTTCAAGTACGGTGTCGCGCTGGAGGACGTGCGCGCGGCGCTGGCGGCGGCGAACGCCAACAAGCCCAAAGGGTCGGTCGAGGAAGGCGACCGCCACTGGCAGATCCTCGCCAACGACCAGGCGAAGACCGCTGCCGAGTACCTGCCGCTGATCGTCGCCTGGCGCAACGGCGCACCGGTGCAGCTCTCCGCGGTCGCGGACGTCGTCGATTCGGTGCAGGACTTGCGCAACGCCGGCATGGCGAACGGGCGGCCGTCGGTTCTCGTGATCATCAACCGGCAGCCGAACGCCAACATCATCGAAACGGTGGACCGCGTGACCGCGCTCCTGCCGTCGCTGCGCGCGTCGATCCCGAGCGCGATCAACCTCATGCCGGCGATGGAGCGCACGGCGACCATCCGCGGCTCGCTGCGCGACACGGGGCGGGCGCTCGGCATCGCGATCGTGCTCGTGATCCTCGTCGTCTTCGTCTTCCTGCGGAGCGCGCGCGCGACGCTGATCCCGATCGTGGCGGTGCCCGTCTCGCTCGTCGGCAGCTTCGGCGTCATGTACCTCGCCGGGTTCTCGGTCAACAACTTCACGCTGATGGCGCTCACCATCGCCACCGGATTCGTCGTCGACGACGCGATCGTCGTGCTCGAGAACACGACCCGGCACATCGAGCAGGGCATGACGCCGCGCGCCGCCGCGCTGCAGGGCGCAGGCGAGGTCGGCTTCACCGTGCTCACGATGAGCCTGTCGCTGATCGCCGTGTTCATCCCGATCCTGCTGATGGGCGGCATCGTCGGCCGGCTGTTCCGCGAATTCGCCGTGACGCTGTCGGTGGCGATCCTCATCTCGCTCCTCATCTCGCTCACCACGACGCCGATGATGTGCGCGCACCTGCTGCGCCCGCGCACACGCACCGGCCCGGACGCGTGGCGGCGCTGGAGCGCGCGGGCAGGACACGCGATCGTCGCCGGTTACAGGAAGAGCCTCGCGCAGCGCTCAACCACGGCGTGATCGTCATGCTCGTGCTGGCGGCGACGGTCGTGCCTCAACGTCTATCTCTACGTGACGATTCCGAAGGGCTTCTTCCCGCAGCAGGACACCGGCAGGCTCGTGGGAGGCATCCAGGCCGACCAGAGCATCTCGTTCCAGGCGATGCGCGGACAAGCTGACCGAATTCATGGGCATCGTCGGCGCGGACCCGGCGGTGGAGAACGTCGTCGGCTTCACCGGCGGCGCCCAGCGCAATTCCGGGTTCATGTTCGTCGCGCTGAAGCCGCTCACGGAAAGGAAGGAGACGGCCGACCAGGTCATCGCCCGCCTGCGCGGCAAGCTTGCGCACGTGCCCGGCGCCAACCTCTTCCTGCAGCCGGTGCAGGACATCCGGATCGGCGGCCGACAGGCGAACGCGCAGTACCAGTTCACGCTGCAGGGCGACGACCTCGCCGAGCTGCGCGCCTGGGAGCCGAAGATCCGGCAGGCGCTTTCCGCGTTGCCCGAGCTCGCCGACGTCAACACCGACACGCAGGACAAGGGGCTGCAGACCTCGCTCGTCATCGACCGCGACGCCGCCTCGCGCCTCGGCGTGTCGCCGCGGCTCATCGACACGACGCTTGAACGACGCGTTCGGCCAGCGGCAGGTGTCGACGATCTACGCGCAATTGAATCAGTACCACGTCGTGATGGAAGCGGCGCCGCAATACTGGCAGTCGCCCGAAGCGCTCAAGTCCATCTACGTCAGCACGGCGGACGGAACGCAGGTGCCGCTGTCGACGTTCGCGAGCTTCGGGCCGACCAGCACGCCGCTCGGCGTCAACCACCAGGGGCAGTTCGTCGCCTCGACGATCTCCTTCAACCTGGCGCCCGATGTTTCGCTGTCGACGGCCACGCACGCGGTCGAGGATGCGCTGCTGCGAATCGGCGTGCCGGACACCGTCCGCGGCTCCTTCCAGGGCAGCGCCCGCGCGTTCCAGGCGTCGCTCGCGAGCCAGCCGTGGCTGATCCTCGCGGCGCTCCTCGCCGTCTACATCGTGCTGGGCGTGCTCTACGAGAGCTACGTGCACCCGATCACGATCCTGTCCACGCTTCCGTCCGCCGGCGTCGGCGCCCTGCTCGCCCTCAAGCTCTTCCACACCGATTTCACGATCATCGCGTTCATCGCGGTGATCCTGCTGATCGGCATCGTCAAGAAGAACGCGATCATGATGATCGACGTCGCCCTCGACGCCGAGCGCACGCGCGGCCTGTCCACGCGCGACGCGATCTTCGAGGCCTGCTCGCTGCGCTTCCGCCCGATCATGATGACGACGATGGCGGCGCTGCTGGGTGCGATTCCCCTGGCGCTCGGCGCCGGCGACGGTGCGGAGATGCGCCGCCCCCTGGGAATCGCGATCGTCGGCGGCCTTCTTTTCAGCCAATTGCTGACACTCTATACAACGCCCGTCGTCTATCTTTACCTCGACCGGTTCCGCCTGTGGGCCGGTCGCCGCTACGCGAGGCGAACCGGAGGGGCCGCGCCGGTAGCGACGCCGATGAAGGAGTTGTCGCGCACATGAGAGCCAACGCAGGACTTTCCGCCCTCGTTGCCTTGACGTTGGCCGGCTGCATGGTCGGGCCGGATTACGTGCGCCCGACGGCACCGGAGTCGGCGACGTTCAAGGAGGCGGCGGGGTGGAAAGTCGCGCAGCCGCGCGACGATGCGCCGCGCGGGCCGTGGTGGGAAGCGTTCGACGATCCGGATCTCAACGGCCTCGCGAGCCAGGTCGAAGTCAGCAACCAGACCGTCGCCGCCGCCGCCGCGCGCGTGCGCGAAGCGCAGGCCGCCACGCAGGCGACGCGAGCGCAACTGTTCCCGACGATCAACGGCAATGCGACCGCGTTGCGCACCTCGCGCAACACGACGACGGGCGGCCAGGGCGTCACCAACAACTACAACGCGGCGCTCGACCTCGGCTGGGAGCTCGACCTGTGGGGCAAGATCCGTCGCGGCATCGAGGCGAACGACGCCGCGGCGCAGGCGAGCGCGGCCGATCTCGCCGGCGCGACGCTGTCGCTGCAGGCGCTCCTCGCGCAGGACTACCTGCTGTTGCGCGTGCAGGACGCCGAAATCCAGCTTCTGCGCGACACGGTCGCCGCATACGACCGCTCGCTCCTGCTCACCCAGAACCAGTACAAGGCCGGCATCGTCGCGCGCGGCGACGTCGCGCAGGCCGAGGCGCAGCTCGCGTCGACCAAGGCCCAGCTGCTCGACGCGACGGTCCAGCGCGCGCAATTCGAGCACGCCATTGCCGTGCTCGTCGGCAAGCCACCGTCCGACCTTTCGATCGCGCCGCGCCCGATGAATACCGTGTTCCCGCAGATCCCGGTGTCCATGCCGTCCGAGCTCCTCGAGCGGCGCCCGGACATTGCCGCCGCGGAGCGGCGGACGGCAAGCGCCAACGCGCAGATCGGCGTCGCGCAGGCCGCGTTCTATCCGTCGCTGTCGCTGGGCGCCACGGGCGGCGTGCAGAGCTCCGTCATCGGCGACCTGCTGTCGCTGCCCGCCCGCTACTGGTCGATCGGGCCCGCGATCGCGCAGACGATTTTCGATGCCGGGCTGCGGCAGGCGCAGAAGGCGCAGGCGATCGCGGTGTGGGACGAGACCGTCGCCACCTATCGCGCCACGGTGCTCGGCGGCTTCCAGGACGTCGAGGACAATCTCGCGGCGCTTTCGATTCTCGCGCAGGAAGCCGCGGTGCAGGACGACGCGGTCAAGGCCGCGCGCGAATCGGTGGCGATCGCCAACAACCAGTACAAGGCCGGAACGACCAGCTACATCACCGTCGTCGTGCTGCAGGCCGCGACGCTCAACAACGAGCGAACCGCGCTCGCGATCCTGGGCCGCCGCCTCACCGCCAGCGTCGGGCTCATCAAGGCGCTGGGAGGCGGCTGGGACGCGACCAAGCTCGCGCAGAACGCGCCCTGACGCGAGGACAGGCTCGCTGTCAGTCGAGCTTCGCTGCGGCCGGCGACGTGAAGGGGATTTCCATCAGATCCTCGCCGAAATAGACGTTGCCCTCGAATATCTCGCCGACTTCGCGGATGACGCGCTCGCGCATGCCGGGGCGATCGAACTGAGCGGTCACGTGCGACAGCACGAGATTGCGCACGCGGGCGGCCTGCGCGAGCTCCGCAAGCTCGCGGTGCCCCATGGTGAACGCGGCGAAGATCTTGGACGGCGCCGTGCCGCTCAGGTAGTGGCACATGTGGACCAGGACGTCGCAGTCCTGCGCCAGGGTCTGCAGCGCGCGGCAGGGTCCCGTGTCGCCGGAATAGACGAACGAATGGCCGTCCGCGTCGAGCCGGTATCCATAGGAAACGAGGTGCGGCGCGAAGTGATGGACCTCGACGACGCGGACGGTCCAGCCCGCGCCCTGCACGACCTCGCCGGCCGCGAGCTCGTGGACCACCGGCTGCGGCCGGGCGCGCGCGCCCTCTCCGCCGCGCGCGCGGTAGACATCGAGGCTCGCCTGGTTCTGCGTGCGCGAGATGAGGTCGAGTCCGAACACGCCGTCGTCGGCGATGAGGCGCCGGGTGATCGCCTCCATGCCGGGGGGGCCATACACCTCGAGCTCGGGCACCCGTCCGGCACCCTGGTCCCAGCGCGTGAGCAGGAGGCGCGGATAGTCGCCGATGTGGTCGTAGTGATGGTGGCTGAAGAACGCGTGCGACACCTGAGTGGCCGCGAACGCCGAGTTCCAGCAATCGATGGTGCGCACCGAACCCGTGATCGAACACGAGGTAGTCGGCGCCGACTTGCAGCAGGTAGCCGGAGCACATCCGCCGCATCGACGGCGTCGGCGTGCCGGTACCGAGGAGCCAGAGTCTCATCGCCGCGCGCTCACTCCGTCGTGGATCGCGAGCTCGGTCAGGAAATCGCCGTACTTCTTGCGCTCCGCCGTCACGAACTGCTCGAACTGCGCCGCGGTCATGGATCCCGGCTCGACGCCGACGTCGACGAGGCGGGCCTGCACGTCGGGCGAGTCGATGATCTGGCGCAGCTTGCCGTGGAGCAGCTCCACGATGTCGTTCGGCGTGTCCTTGGGAACGAAGAAGCCGAACCATGCCGTCAGGTCCAGGCGCTGGAGCGCGCCGGTCGCCAGGATGGGCACGTTGGGCAGCGAGGCGACGGGACGCGTTCCCGCGATGCCGAGCGCCACGAGCTTGCCCGCCTTGACGTGACCGATGGACGGGCGGGATGCCCGAGAAGTAGATGCTGACGTTGCCGGCAAGGACGTCGGTGACCGCCTGCGCGCCGCCCTTGTAGGGGACGCTCAGGAGCTTGATTCCCGCCAGCCGCTCGAGGAGCGCGCCCGCAATGTGCGCCGTGCTGCCGGTGCCCGCGGTCGCATACGAATACATGCCCGGATTGGCCTTCGCCAGGGCGATGAATTCGTCGATCGTGGTGGCCTTGATCGAGGGATTCGCCACGAGGAGCTGCGGCAGGTATCCGGCCAGCGCGACGGCGACGAAAGTCGCGCTGCGTCTCGTAGCCGGCCGACTTCACGAGGTACGGCGACACGACCATCTCCGTCGTGTTCCCCAGAAGGACGGTGTAGCCGTCGGGAGGCGCGCTCGCGACCGCCTGCGCGCCGATCATGCCGCCGCCGCCGGGCTTGTTCTCCACGACGACCGAAACGCCGAGATCCTTGCCGAGCTGCTCGCTGACGATGCGCGCGATCACGTCGCCCGCGCCGCCCGGCCCGTAGGGAACGACGAGCTTGATCGGACGCGAGGGGTACGGCTGCGCCTCGACGTTCTCGATCGTGGCGACGACGGCGAGCAGCGCGGCCAGGGATGCGAGCAACCGGAGCTTCATGATCGACTCGACAGGGTGATGCGTCGGGCATAATCTAGCCGAAATGACGATGCATAGTGCACATACCATTTCCGGTATAGACACATGAGGCCCACGAGCGTCGCACGGTTGAACGTCGATCCGACGGACGCGCAGCGCGAAGCCGTCGCGACCAGGCTCCGCCCGCGCGACATGGAACTCGTGCTGGCCATTCACGCGCACAAATCGATCACGGCGGCGGCCGCCGAGCTCGGACTCACGCAGCCGGCGGCAAGCCGCGCGCTGCGCGACATCGAGCAGCTCCTGCGCGTTCACTTGTTCGATCGCGATCGCGCGAAGGGGATGAGCCTCACCGGCGCCGGCGAACTCGTGCTGGCTCGCGCACGCGCGCATGCTGGCGGACTATCGCTCGCTCGCCTCCGAGCTCGACGCCTATCGCGCGGGCACCGGCGGTCGCCTGCGCCTCGGCATCATCCCCTTCGTCTCCGGTCCGCTCATCGAAAGCCTGATCGCCGAGCTCACCGGGGAACGACAGCGCATGTCGGTCACGGTGACGGAGGCGCCCACGACGACCCTGCTGGAGGAGCTTCGTCTGCAGAACCTCGACGCGGTGATCGGACGCTGCTCGACCGCGCCGCTGCCGCCGGGCCTCGCGCAGGAGCCGCTGATCCGGCAGGAGGGCTGTCTCCTCGTGCACGCGCAGAATCCGCTGGTCCGCAGCGAACGCGTCAGGCTTGCCGATCTCGGCGCGTTCGCGTGGCTGCTGCCGCCGGAGGGAACGCCGACGCGCGCGGCCATCAACGCCGTCTTCGCGAAGGCGATGCTGCCGCCTCCGGTCGCGACCGTCGAGGCGTCGTCGACCAAGATCATCCATCTGACGCTGCGGGCCAATCCCGCGCATGCTGAGCATCGTTCCCTCCGACGCCGGGCACGACATACAGAGGCTGGGCGGCGTGCGGCGCCTTCCGTTTCCGGTTCCGCTCGACATGCCGCCGGTGGGACTCATTTCAGCGGCGCGGCATCGCGACACGCCCGTCGTGCGCAATCTCCGCAACACGTTGCGCGAAATCGTGCGCCGCCGGGGCGAGGCATGATCGCGCTACAATCGTCGCGTCCGCCCTAGAATTGGGACGGCCGGAACAGGTCATGCGCCCGGCGGATCGCCTGGACCGTCCAGCGCCGCGCACTGCGCGAGCAGCGCGTTGGCCAGCGAGGACTCGCGCTTGTAAAAGCCTTCGGTGTGAAACGTCTCCTCGAGCTTGAAGTGCTCGTAGTCGAGATGGTGGCCGACCTCGTGCACGACGGTGCGCAGGAACGTCTTGAACGCGACGACCTGCTTCTTCGCGGCGGTGCGCATCCACACGGTGATCCGCGCCGGCGTCCGCCCCTCTTCCGGCTCGTAGAGGCCGTGCAGTTCGCCATAGTCGTCCGAAGGCCGTCGCGCCAGCACGCGAATGCGGATCGGCGGGACGCGATAGCCCGCGACGAGGACGTCGATCAGCGCCTGGCAGCCGCGCTGCACGGCCTTGACGTCCTCGCCCGCGAGACCACCGCGAATGGCGGCGACGATGTCCCCGGCCATCACGCCGGCGGGCAGCGGGAGGGTTTCGATCGCGTCGCTGCGGCGGTAGATCCGCTGGCGCGCGGGGGAAAGCTTGGCGTAGTACGCGAAGGGCATCGCTGACCGACGGATTCCGCGCCGCTACTCCGCCGCGCGTTCCAGAATGGCGCGCGCCTTGAGGATCACCGGGCGGTCCACCATCTTGCCGTCGACCTGGACCGCACCTTCGGAATGCTCGGCGGCCGAGAGCACCTTGCGCGCCCAGGCGAGCTCGTCCACCGTGGGCCGCATCGCGTTTTGCACGACGCCGACCTGCCGTGGGTGAATGCAGAGCTTGGCGCCGAACCCGAAGGCGCGCGCGAACGCGAGATCCGCGACGAGGCGCGCGTCGTCGTCGATCGCCGGCGTGACGCCTGCGACGGGTGACGCGATCCCGGCGCAGCGCGACGCTAGCGCAATCCGGGCGGACGGATAGACGAGCCCGCGCTCGTCACCGGACAGATCGAGGTCGACGCCGTAGTCGAGCGTTCCGAACACCAGCCGCTCTACGCCGGGCGCCCGCGCGACGGACTCGACATTCTCGAGCCCTTGCGCGGTTTCGATGATCGGCAGCAGGCGGCCCTGCGCGCCCAGCGCCGCCATGACGGTCGCGACCTGCTCTTCGCGCTCGGCCTTCGGCAGCATGGCGAAGACGATGCCGGCTTCGCGCAGCATGCCGAGATCGGCGGCGAACCACGGCGTGGCGGCATCGTTGATCCGCACCACGGTGCGCGGCACGGCGCCGGAATGGCCGGCGATCCATTCGCGGACGTTGGCGCGCGCGCGCGCCTTGTCGTCCGGCGCCACCGCGTCCTCGAGGTCGAGGATCACCGCGTCGGCGCCGGCGGCCAGCGCCTTGTCGAAGCGCTCCGGCCGGTTGCCCGGCACGAAGAGGTAGGTGACGGCGATCGCGCGCGGCGAATTCATCGAGCTCATCGGACCACGGCGGTCGCATCCATCGTCAGGAATCCTTCGTGATCGCGCGCCCAGAGCTTGACGGTCTTGCCATCGGATTGCGGCTCGCCGCAGACGAAGAAGGGATGGAGGTCGAACAGCGGCCGTATCGCGCGGAATTCGTAACGCGCCACGATCGCGTCGGGCCGTTGATGACGCAACAGGTCGAGAAGAAGGGTCGCGATCAACGGGCCGTGCACGATCAGTCCCGGATAGCCTTCGACCTCGGTGACGTAGCGGCGGTCGTAATGGATGCGGTGGCCGTTGAACGTCAGCGCCGAGTAACGGAAAAGCAGCACGTCGTCGGGCACCCAGCGGTGCTCCCAGGCGCTGCTCGATGGCGCCGCCTTCGGCGACGGCGCGACGTCGCCGGGCTTCGGCGCTTCGCGATAGACGATGTCGTGATATTCGGTGAGCGCGACGTCGGGCTCGGCATTGCGGCGGATCTCGTGCCGGACCTTGACGAAGACGAGGGGCCCGGTACGGCCGGATTTTTCCGTCACGTCCTCGATGGTCGACGTGCGCGTGATGGCGTCGCCGATGGCAAGCGGCCGCGCGAATTGAAACTGGCTGCCCGCCCACATCCGCCGCGGCAGCGGAATCGGCGGCAGGAAACCGCCGCGCTTCGCGTGGCCGTCGGGGCCCACGTCCGATTGCCGGTACAGCGGCAGGAAGTAGAGCCAGTGCCATAGCGCCGGCAGCGGCGTGCCCGGTGGCGGGCGCTCGGGCGCGCGGTCCAGCGTGGCTGACAGCGCCGCATACGGCGTCGCGGTGACGACGTCGTCGACCGTCTCCGTCCTGCCTATCCAATCCTTCGCGTCCATCGCCATCGCTCCTCGCCGCCCGTCGCGCCGCCGACGGGCACCATTGTCACGGAAACGGCGGCGTCTGGAAACGGCCACGCCCGGCCGCGGTTGGAGTAAGCTCCGCGGAAATTGCCTGGGGGAGCCATGGACAATCGCGTCGACCCGCTGCCCGTCAACGAACGGATTCTCACGCTCGACATCGTGCGCGGGTTTGCCCTGCTCGGCATCCTGATCATGAACATGCCGGGCTTCACGAACTCGTTCTTCATCGAGGCCGACGGCTCGCACCTGTGGACGCAGCCGTGGGACCAGGGCGCCGAGCTCGTGCGCGACATGCTGTTCTCGGGCAAGTTCAACAGCATGTTCAGCCTGCTGTTCGGCATCGGCTTCACGATCCAGCTCGGACGCCTGCAGCAGCGCGAACCCGAGCGCGCGACGGCCATCTACACGCGGCGCCTGCTCGCGCTCTTCGCGTTCGGCCTGATTCACGCGATGGTGTTCTGGACCGGCGACGTGCTGCACATCTACGCGCTGCTTGGCTTCCTGCTGCTGCTGCTGCGTAACGTCTCCAATCGGACCGTCGTCGTGCTGATCGCGCTCTGCCTCCTCTATCCGGCGGTCTCGGGGATCGTGCGCCTGCTCGTCGTCACCCCGGAGATGGTCAAAGCCGACACCGTGGTGTTCCAGGCGTGGGAGGCGTCGAACAACGCCGCCTACGGCCACGGATCGTTCCTCGCTGCAGCGGCCGAGCACGCGCGCGAGGTGCTCTTCTTCTACACGTACCCGCGGGCGATTTGGGGAACGGTAGGCTTCTACGTGCTCATGACGACGACGATGCTGATCGGATTTCTGATCGGCCGCAACGGCTGGGTGCGGCGAATCCCGGAGCTCATGCCCCTGATCAAGCGGCTGCAATGGTGGGCGCTCGGCATCGGCATCGTCTGCGCATTGATCTTCGGGATCCTCGGCGAGATGAACCGCGCGCCGGGGCCATCGCCGATCAAGATCGTCATCAGCATCGCCTATGTGGTTTGCCGAATCAGCCTGATGATGTTCTACGTGCTGACCATCACGCGCCTCGCCCAGCTGCCGGCATGGCAGCGGATCTTCGCGCCGATGGCCGCGGCCGGCCGCATGCCGCTCACGAACTACCTGATGCAGACGCTGATCGCGACGACGATCTTCTACGGTTGGGGATTCGGCATGTGGGGCCGGATGGGGCCCGCCGCGGGGCTCGCGCTATCGTTCGCGATCTTCTTCGCCGTCCAGGTCCCGTTGAGCCTGTGGTGGCTGAAGCGCTTCGACATGGGACCGATGGAATGGGTATGGCGCTACCTGACCTACGGCCACCGGCCGGCGATGACGCATGCGGCTCGCGCCACGCCGGCATCACCGGCCTAGCGCGGCACAAAAGCAGAGGGCCGCGATTCGCGGCCCTCTGGCATCGGATCGGCGCACAGGGCGCCGTAGAGAAGGGTGTTACGCCTTCTTGATTTTCTCGAGCATCTTGAAAATGCCCTTCTGCGAGCCGACAAAGAGACGCTTGTAGGCTTTGCCGAGGCAGCGGCGCTCGAGGGTATTGCGGCGGGTGCGGGATCGTTCGGCCATGGCATCACCTCCCTTCGATTCTCATGCGTTGATTCGGATCCGCGCCCGTGGGGCGGCGCGATAGCAGGTCATTGTACCCGAAAACCCCCATCGGAAGAAAGAGTTGCGTGGCCGCGGCCGTCAGCGCTGCCCGCCTTTGACCGCGCCGAAGATTCCGGGGGCTTCCCGCGTCGCCGCGCGCAGGTACTGCGGGACGCCGCGCACCGTCGCGCCGAGCTCGGCCGCCGCCCGCCATGGCCAGCGCGGATCGCGCAGGAAAGCGCGGGCCATCGCGACGAGGTCGGCATCGCCGTCGGCAATGATCGACTCGGCGTGGCGCGGCTCCGTGATGAGGCCGACCGTCATCGTCGTGACGCCGGTGGCGTCGCGGATCGCGCGCGCGAACGGAACGTGGACGCCGGGGCTCGGCGCGGGGATCTTCTGCCGCGGCGAGATGCCGCCGGCGGACACGTCGATCCAGTCGATGCCGCGTGCCTTCAATTCGCGCGCGAGCGCGATCGAGTCCTCGATCGCCCAGCCGCCGTCGACCCAATCCGTGCCCGAGATCCGCACGCCGAGCGGGCGGTCGGCGGGCCATGCCGCGCGCACCGCATCGAACACTTCGAGCGGAAATCGGAGGCGATTGCCGAGCGTGCCGCCGTAGGCGTCGTCGCGGCGATTGGAAAGCGGCGACAGGAACTCGTGCAGCAGGTAGCCGTGCGCCATGTGCAATTCGAGCGCGTCGATGCCGAGGCGAAGCGCGCGCCGCGCGGCCGTCGACGAACTCGTCGCGAATGCGCGCGAGGCCCGCGGCATCGAGCGCAGCGGGCGGTGTTTCGCCGTCGGCGTGAGGAACGGCGGAAGGTGCCAGCGCCGTCCATCCGCCTTTTGCAAGCGCGATCTGCGCGCCACCTTCCCATGGCCGTGCCGACGAGCCCTTGCGGCCCGCATGCGCGAGCTGCATCGCGACGGCCATCGGCGGCGCCTGCCGCCTTGCACGGGCAAGGCGGTCGGCCAGCGCGCGCTCCGTTGCGTCGTCGTAGAGGCCAAGGCAGCCCGGCGTGATCCGCCCGACGGACGACACCGCGGTCGCCTCGATCGTCATCATCGCCGCGCCGGACAGCAGCAGCTGGCCCCAGTGGATCAGGTGCCAGTCGGTCGCGCCGCCTTCGTCGGCCGAGTACTGGCACATCGGCGAGACGACGATGCGGTTCGGCAGCGCGAGCCCGCGCAGCGACAGCGGATCGAACAGATGCGCGCCACGCTTGCCGGAAGGAACGGGCATCGCCAACGTTTCACTCTTCGCTGCGGTCGAGAAGGCGCGCGCGAAAGCGTTCGAAGCCGGGATCGTGTCCCGCGTAGCGCGCGACGATCGCGGCGCCGACGCGCTCGCGCTCGGCAGAGATGAAGCGCCCGAGCGCCGCGCGCTGGTACGGCTCCAGGTTGGCATCGGCCGCGAGCAGGATCTCCGCGGCGAGCGACGCATCGACGTCGTCCACGCCGGCCAGGAACACGCGCGCATCGTCGGGCAGATGGAGGAAGAGCTCGGCCAGCGCGTTGTCGGCGGACGGCGAGCCGATCACGACGACCTCCGGCCAGCGCGAAGGCGCGTCCGACGGCGGCGGCCAGGCGGCGCCGAGATAGTGATCGGGCGTGCGCACGACGGCGCCGTTCTCGCTGCTTTCGTGCGCGGGGATCACGCGGACGACGAGACCCGTCCAGCATGCAGGCTGCCAGCGCGACGCGAGACGCCGGGCGAAGCGCGCGATCTCGGCGTGCCCCATGGCAGCGCGCGGCGCCTACAGACCCGCGGCGGCCTTCAGCGCTTCCGCCTTGTCCGTCGCTTCCCAGGTGAACTCGGGCTCGTCGCGTCCGAAATGGCCGTAGGCGGCAGTCTTGAGGTAGATCGGCCGCAGCAGGTCGAGCATCTGGATGATGCCCTTCGGCCGGAGGTCGAAGTTGCCCTTGACGAGCGCGGCGATCTTCTCGTCGGAGATGCGTCCCGTGCCTTCCGTGTAGACCGTCACGTTGATCGGGTGCGCGACGCCGATCGCATAGGACAGCTGCACCTGGCACTGCGTCGCGATGCCGGCGGCGACGATGTTCTTCGCCACATACCGCGCGGCGTACGCGGCCGAACGATCGACCTTGGAGGGGTCCTTGCCGGAGAACGCGCCGCCGCCGTGCGGCGCGGCGCCGCCGTAGGTGTCGACGATGATCTTGCGGCCGGTGAGCCCGGCGTCGCCGTGCGGACCGCCGATCTCGAAGCGGCCGGTCGGGTTGACGAGGTATTTGGTGCCGGCGAGCATGTTCGCCGGCAGCACCGGCTTGATGATCTCGTCGATCACGGCCTCGGCCAGCGCCGCCTGCTTGTCGTTCATGCTCGGGTGGTGTTGCGTCGAGAGGACGACGGTGTCGATCCCCACCGGCTTGCCGTCGACGTAGCGCACGGTGACCTGCGACTTCGCGTCGGGGCGCAGCCATGGCAGGCGGCCATCCTTGCGCACTTCGCTTTGCCGTTGCACCAGCCGGTGCGCGTAGTAGATCGGGAAAGGCATCAGCGCCGGCGTCTCGTCGCAGGCGTAGCCGAACATCAGCCCCTGGTCGCCCGCGCCCTGGTTGAGATACTCGTCGGACGCGTGGTCGACGCCGCGCGCGATGTCGGGCGACTGGCGGCCGTAGCAAACCATCACGGCGCAGCCGTCCGCATCGAAGCGAAGCTCGGGGTCGTTGTAGCCGATCCGGCGGATCGTGTCGCGGGCGACGCGCGCGAAGTCGTGCTTGTGCGCGGTCGTGATCTCGCCGCTCATCACGACGAGGCCGGTGGACACCAGCGTCTCGGCGGCTACGCGCCCGGTAGGGTCTTGCTCTAGAATCGCATCCAGCACCGCGTCGGAAATCTGGTCCGCGACCTTGTCCGGATGGCCCTCCGACACCGATTCCGACGTGAACAGAAAATCACTCATTGCCGCTCCTTGCCGCCCGGATTGCACGCTCGCTCCGGAGTCGAATGCGGACCCTGACGATGCAGCGCAAAAGGTCGAATTCTAACAGATGGAACAGTCGCCTCGCCGACCGTCGGAACGTCTCGTGAACGTGCGCATCGAATCCCCCTCATCGGCCGCGATCGCACGCGCGACGGAGCGGTTGCGCGCGGGCGACCTCGTCGCCTTCCCGACGGAGACGGTGTACGGCCTCGGCGCCGACGCCGGCAATTCGAAGGCGGTGCGCCGCATTTTCGCGGCGAAAGGGCGCCCGGCGGACCACCCGCTGATCGTGCACCTGCCCGACGCGTCGCACGTGCCGCGCTGGGCGCGCGAATTTCCGGACAGCGCGCGCGCGCTTGCAGCCGCCTTCTGGCCGGGCCCGCTGACGTTGATCCTGCCGCGCACGGACCGCGCCTCGGATTTCGTCACCGGCGCCCAGGACAGCGTGGGGCTGCGAGTGCCGTCGCATCCGGTCGCGCGCGAATTGCTGGCCGCATTCGGCGACGGCATCGCGGCGCCTTCGGCCAACCGCTTCGGTCGCATTTCGCCGACGACGGCGGCGCATGTCGCCGACGATCTCGGCGACGCGGTGGCGCTCGTCCTCGACGGAGGCGCGTGCACGTTCGGGAATCGAATCGACGATCGTCGCGATCGTCGGCGGAGAACCCGTGGTGCTCCGGCCGGGCGGAGTTCCGGTCGCGGACCTCGCCCGCGTGCTGGGCCATCCGCTTCGCTATTCCAACGTCGCCGCGCCGCGCGCCTCGGGGACGCTCCCGTCGCACTACGCCCCGCGGACGCCCTCGACACTGCTCGCGCCCGACGCGCTGCGCGCGGAGATCATCCAGCTCGAAGACCGGGACGAGGACGTCGCCGTGCTCGCGCGCACCGTCGCGCGGCCGGCGGATTTCCGGGATATCTGGCTGCAGGCGCCCGTCGACGTCGCGGCGTATGCGCACGACCTCTATGCGAATCTGCGCACGCTCGACGCGGCAAATGCCGACGTGATCCTGATCGAGGCCGTGCCCGACGACGAAGGCTGGCTCGCCGTGCGCGACCGCCTTGCGCGCGCGACGCGCGGCGAGGACGACGATCGCGATTAGCGGCGCGAGCGGCGCGCCGGGGCCCCACGGCGCGAAGCGCCAAGGGGGAGCGCGCAATCGCGAGTAGCGACGTGAGCGGCGGAGAGGGGCCCCGAGCGCGGAGCGCGCAGGGCATCGGAGCAAGCGCGAATCGGCGCTGCGAGGCCGACGGCGCAATCTCGGCATTGTTTGGCAGTGCGGAGGCCGAGGCCGCACGAGGCCGACCCAACAGGCGCAACGATTCAAGATGGCGGTGCGGAGGCCGACGGTGCGGCGGCCGAGCGCGGGCTGCACTTTCCGCTCGTGACGCGATCAAGGAACGCGGCGATCGACGCCGCGAGCTCCTTTTGCCGGCGCTCGAAATAGTGGTCGGCCCCCTTAATCGTGAGCGGGCGCGAGCAGGCGTCGCGCGGAAGCCGTTTCGCGCGCAGCGGCGCCGAGCCAACGACTTCCGGGAAATCGTTCTCGGCGACGATGTCCTGCACCGGTTCGGCCGGCGCCGACGCGAAATCGACCAACATGCCGATCGGCACCCACGCGTCGACGGGCGCGGCGTCCGGCCGCGCCAGATAGGCATTTGCCATCGTCGCTCCCACGCTGTGCGAAACGATCGCGATTTTTCGGATGCCCTTCGCGCGCAGAAACGCGATCGCGGCCGCGATCCGTTCGGCCGCCGCCGGCAGCGCGACGGCGTAGTCGTCGCGCGTGGCGCCCGTGGCGAGCACCGGCATCTGCACCGACAGCGTCACGTAGCCCGCCTCGGCGAGATCGGTGCGCATGGCGCCGATCATCCCGAAATCCGGGTGCACGCCGAGCCCGTGGATGACGATGACGCCGCCCTTCGGCGCACGTGCCGGCTCGGTCAGGATCGCGAGGACCTTTGCGCGGGCCGGCGTGACCAGCCAGACGGCGTCGCCGACCACGATCGACGGGACGATTTCCTGCGCCCAGCGGTCCTCGCGCGCGTAATCGATGGCGGGCTGCGCGATTGCCGGCGCAGCCGCAAGCGCGGCGGCGAGCGTGACGGTGATTCGGTATTTCATCGGGGTCGTGGGCGGTGCGGTGCATCATACCTTCGTCGCGGGGCCCTTTGGACTCGCGGCGCCGACCATTGCGAAGACGCCCTCATTGCCGCATCATCTTGCGGGTTGCGGACGCTGCCAAGGTGCGGCATCGAAAGGCGGACGCCGCAGTGACCATAACAAGCCGTTCTGGAGGAAGCCATGATCCCGTCCCGCCGCCGTCTCCTCGCTGGCTCGCTCGCGGCCGTGCCGCTCGCGCTCGCCGGCGTGCGCGCCCATGCGCAGTCCACGAACCTCAAGATCTCGCACCAGTTTCCCGGCGGCACGATCGACCAGGGCGACTTTCGCGACCGGCTCGTGCGCAAGTTCGCGCAGGACGTCGAAAAGCGCACCAACGGCAGCCTCAAGTTCGACATCTATCCGAACTCGTCGCTGGTGAAAGTCAACTCGCAGTTCAGCGCGCTGCGCCGCGGCGCGCTCGATTTTTCACTGGTTCCGCTTTCGTACGCGGGCGGGGAAGTCCCCGAAACGAACATCGGCCTGCTGCCGGCGCTCGTGCCGTCCTATGAGATCGGCAGCAAATGGAAGAATGCCGAGGTCGGCCGGTTGCTGACGCAGATTCTGGCCGATAAGGGAGTCGTGATCGTCACCTGGATCTGGCAGGCGGGCGGTGTCGCAAGCCGGACCCGACCCCTGCTCGGTCCCGACGACGCAAAGGGAATGAAGATCCGTGGCGGCAGCCGCGAAATGGACATGATGTTCAAGGATGCCGGCGCATCGGTATTGTCGTTGCCGTCGAATGAAATCTACGCGGCGATGCAGACCGGCGCGATGGATGCGGCGCTGACGTCGTCCACGAGCCTCATCTCGTTCCGGCTGGAGGAGGTGTCGAAAGTGCTGACGAGCGGGCGCAGCAAGTCATACTGGTTCATGTTCGAGCCGCTCATGATGTCGAAGCAGCTATTCGACAAGCTGCCGAAGGCGCAGCAGGATGCGATCATGGCGGCCGGCGCCGAGCTCGAAAAATTCGCCGTCGACAGCGCGATCGCCGACGACAACGCGGTCGCCGCCATTTATACGAAGGCCGGCGCCAAGGTCGTCGACCTCGACGAGGCGACGCTGCGGAAGTGGCAAGTGCTGGCGAGGCCGATCTGGAAGGACTTCGCCGACAAGAACGAGAACTGCGCAAAACTCCTGGCGGCGGCAGAGAAACTGCTTTGAGCGGTAGCGCCGAACGGCCCGGCGCCCCGAAAGGAAAGCTCGAGGTCCACGCCGGCACGCTGGGTCTTGTCGAGGTCGCGCTCAATCGGGTCAACCGCGCAATTTCGGCCATCGGCATGGTCGCGCTGCTCGCCGCCGCGCTGGTGCTGACCTGGAGCGTCTTCTCGCGCTACGTCTTCAAGGCGGGCACCGACTGGCAGGACGAGGTCGCGGTGTTCTGCATCGTCGGCGCGGTCTTCCTTGCCGGCGCCTGGGTGCAGGCACAGCGCGGGCACATCGGGATCGAGGCCATCGCGAGCATCCTCCCGGCCCGCGTCAATCGCGTGCGCGTCGTGGTGGTCGATTTCATGTCGCTCGCCTTCTGCGCATTCTTCGCGTGGAAATCGTGGACGCTGTTCCACGAGGCCTGGGTCGACAAGATGACGACGTCGTCGACCTTCGCGCCGCCGCTGACGATTCCCTACGGCCTGATGGCGCTCGGCATGTCGCTGCTCGTCGTCCAGCTGCTCCTGCAGGTGATCGGGCATTTCGTGCCGCGAGCGACGGAAGAATGAGCGTTCTCGCCCTCGGCTTGCTGTTCGGCGGCGTCACGCTGGTTGTCATGTTCTCGGGAATGCCGATCGCGTTCGCGCTGGGCTTCGTCGCGATCCTGTTCATGGGGATCTTCATGCCGGCGTCCTCGCTCGACACCGTGACGCAGAACGTCTACGAGGAGATGTCGAGCATCACGCTGCTGTCGATCCCGTTGTTCATCCTCAAGGGCGCGGCGATCGGCCGCTCCGATGCGGGCCGCGACCTCTATCTCGCGATGCATGCGTGGATGCAGCGCGTGCCCGGCGGGCTCGGCATCGCCAATGTCTTCACCTGCGCGCTCTTCGCCGCGATGGCCGGGTCGAGTCCCGCGACATGCTCGGCGATCGGCAGCGCCGGCATTCCGGAGATGCGCAGCCGAGGCTATTCACCGGGATTCGCCGCCGGCATCATCGCCGCCGGCGGCACGCTCGGCATCCTGCTCCCGCCGTCGATCACGATGATCCTCTATGCCGTCGCCGCCGAAGTGTCGCTCGGCCGTCTGTTCCTCGCCGGCATCGGGCCGGGATTGCTGCTGGTCGCGCTGTTCGCGCTGTACGCGGCCTGGCGCTTCCGCCGCGAGTACGCCGCCGCGCACGCGGCCTTCGCGCACGACGGCAGTCAGTCGGCCTATCTCGAGCAGAAGGTCTACACCTTCCACGAAAAAGTCGAGATGCTGCCGCGCGTCGTGCCGTTCGTCGTGCTGCTGATCGGCGTCATGGTGGCGCTCTACGGCGGCTACGCGACGCCGTCGGAAACGGCCGGGCTGGGCGCGGTGCTGGCGCTCATCCTGATCGCGGTCGCCTATCACGTCTGGCGGCCGAAGCAACTGGCGCCGATCCTGGGCGCGACGCTGAAGGAATCGACGATGCTGATGTTCATCATCGGCATGTCGCTCCTGTTTTCGTACGTGATGAGCTACCTGCACATCAGCCAGTCGGCGGCGCAGGCGATCGTCGCCATGCACCTGTCGAAGTGGCTGCTGCTGGCGGCAATCCTGACGATGGTCGTCATCCTCGGGTTCTTCCTGCCGCCGGTCTCGATCATCCTGATGACGGCGCCGATCATCCTGCCGCCGCTGCGCGCGGCCGGATTCGACCTCATCTGGTTCGGCGTGCTGATGACGATCGTGATGGAGATGGGGCTCATCCATCCGCCGGTCGGGCTCAACATATTCGTCATCAAGAACATCGCGCCGGACATACCGCTGCGCGACGTCATCTGGGGGGTGCTGCCGTTCGTCGGCCTGATGTTCGTCGCAATCTTCCTGATCTGCCTCGTTCCCGGCATTGCGACCGGATTCCCGAATTGGGTGATGGGAGCGGCGCGAGCGGCGTAGAGGTTCGGCCTCCGCACTACCGTGGCGGATCGTGGCGCCGAGGTGTCGGCCTCCGAACGCGCTCCCACTTGCTCGCGTCCCCACGCAAGCTTGGGGCCCCTGCTCGCAGGTCGCACGTTCCCCCATGCGCGGAGCGCGCAGGGGATCGGAGCTATCGCGAGTCGCCGCAGGCGGCCGACGGTGCGGCGCAACGACGACTCGCGGCGGTGCGGAGGCCGCGGGGCAAATAGTCCTTCAGATACGCGAGGCAGGCGAAAGCAGTCGCTCGCGATCCACCTCCGGAAGTATTTCCGCAATCCCTCCCCACGCCGCGAAATGACGCACGGGGTGCCCGAGTGCCGGGTCGTCCTCGATCAGTGCGGCGACCTTCGCCGGTTCGAGCTCGCGTGACGCGCGCGATCGCGGGCGGCTCCATCGCCACGACGCGCGCGTCCTGCAGCGCGTAGACGCGCGGGGCCTGCAGCGCGTTGCTGAAAAACGCGGCGCTGTGGCCGGTGCCCGCAAGAAGAGCCCACGAGACGCACGCCGCGCGCGCGCAGCAACGCGAGCACGGCGGCGTGCTGCGCGAGAAATTGCGACACGCACAGCGCCTCGGCTGCCGCCGTCGCTTCGTGGCCAGGCGAATCCTCGACGAGGATCACCGTTGCTTCGTCTCACGGTCTGTCGCCGCGAAATTGCGCGAGCAGCGCGGCGTCGAGTGCGTGTGCTTCGCGCGGACCGAACGGCCGCGGGCTGCATCGGCCGCGTGATCCAGACCGGACGATCGTTCACGCGCCAAAGCGAATGGCCCGCATCCCCCGGCCGCGCATCGGCATAGAGCGACGCAAGCGCCGGCGAAATCGCGCGCTCATCGCGCGGAGGGTCGGGATCGACGCGCTGCGCGCGATTGGCCCAACGGTTCGCGAGACGCTCCTGCATCGCGTGGACTCGCTCCGCGAACGTACGCTCATCGCGCATGCCGGCAGCGATCCACGCGCGAATGACGTCGCGATCGTCGGCGACGAGATCCACCTCGCCCGCGGCCGCGCGCGCCTCCGCGCCGAACAGCGCGTCGACTGCCGTCGCGTCGGCTGCGTCCAATTCGCCGCGCCCGTGCGCCATCTCGATCACACGGGGGCCCGAAAGGCCGAACTTCGTTCCGGGCACGAGCGCGATCCGCTCGGCGCGACAGGCGAGCACCGAGGCGCCGCCGAAGACGTCGCCGACGCCGAGCGTCAGCACGCGCACGCCCGCGACACGCAGATCGAGCAGCGCCGCGAGCGCGCGCGCCAGCGCCAGTTCCGCCGGATTCGCCTCGTACAGGCGCACGCCGCCCGATGCCATCAGCAGGATCACGGCAGCGGGCCGCTCGTCACGCGCGCGCTCGAACAGGGCGCGCAGCGCATCGGCGTGATTCGCGCCGGCGCTGCCGCCGAGGAAACGCTCGTCCTGCGCCGCGATCATGACCGGCGCGCCGAACATCGTCGCGCGCGCAAGCACGACGCCGTCGTCGTCCTGCGCCGCGATTCCCCAGCGCGCGAGATGCGGCGACGGGCGCGGCGCGGCCAGCGCGTCGTCGACGCGTCGCAACGCTGCCGGGGTCGGCGAGCGCGGCGATGCGCGCTCTTGGTGCGAGCGGACGCAATTGGAGTGGCACGTTGATGGTGGCGGTCAGACGATTTCGCAGGCCGAAGTCGCAACGGCGAGGTCCGAATCCGGATCGTGGATTCCGTCGAACACGATTCGCCCGCCATGCACGATGATAGCGCCGAACGACAGCATCGGATGTTTGTGCCGCACCGCACAAAGCGCGTGCAACCTGTCCGTCGCCGCTTCCCGCGCGCCGGAAATGGCGTAATATTGCAATGCCTTGCTTGAACGAGGTGCACGCCGACGATCGGTCTCGGCGTCGCGATGCAACGACGACATTCTTGTCTGGAGGAACTGCAATGCCCCATCCGTTTGCCGCGATGCCGGCCGCCCGCCGGAACCCCGTTTCCCGTCCGCAGGCGCCCCATGGCGGTTCGCTCACGCTGGCCGCCATCGCCGCCGGCGTGATCGCCATCACCTTTTCCGGCACTGCTGCGAGCTGGGAACCGACGAAGCCGGTCGAGTTCATCGTCCCCGCCGGTACCGGCGGCGGCGCCGACCAGATGGCGCGCATGCTCCAGGGCGTCATCACCAAGAACAACCTGATGAAGCAGCCGATGATCGTCGTCAACAAGTCCGGCGGCGCAGGGGCCGAAGGCTTTCTCGCGATGAAGGAAGCGAAGGGTGATCCCAACAAGATCATCATCACGCTGTCGAACCTGTTCACGACCCCGCTCGCCACCGGCGTCCCGTTCAACTGGAAGGACCTCACGCCCGTGGCGATGCTGGCGCTCGACCAGTTCGTGCTCTGGGTCAACGCCGAGACGCCGTACAAGTCCGCGAAGGACTATCTCGCCGCGGTGAAGGCCGGCGGGCCCAACAAATTCAAGATGGGCGGCACGGGATCGAAGCAGGAGGACCAGATCATCACGGTCGCGATCGAGAAGGCCACCGGCACCAAGTTCACGTACGTGCCGTTCAAGGGCGGCGGCGACGTCGCCGTGCAGCTCGTCGGCAAGCATATCGACTCGACCGTCAACAACCCGATCGAAGCGGTCGCGCAATGGCGCGCCGGCGCGCTGCGGCCGTTGTGCGTGTTCGACGACGAGCGCATGCCGTACAAGACCAAGGTGACCGACACGATGTCCTGGAACGACATCCCGCCCTGCAAGCAATCGGGAGTCGACGTGGATTACCTCATGCTGCGCGGCATCTTCATGCCGGCAGGCGTGAGCAAGGAGCAGGTCGATTTCTACGTCGACCTGTTCAAGAAGGTGCGCGAAACGCCGGACTGGAAGAAATTCATGGAGGAAGGCGCGTTCAACACGACCTTCATGTCCGGCGCCGATTACGCGAAGTGGGTCGAAGCCGCCGAGAAGACCCACGTCAACCTGATGCAGGAGGCCGGGTTCCTGGCCAAGTGACAGGTCGGCGCGCGATGCCCGCCCGGCGCCATCCTTGCGCCGGCGTGGTTGAGTGCGCGCCGCTCGACGTCTCCCGTTCCCAATCCGCGTGAACGACGACAAGCCCGCCGGCGAGGAAGCCGGAATATCGACCGCCCGCGATGGACATCGTCGTCGCGCTGATCGTGCTCGCGACCGGCGTGCTGGTCGTGGTCGACAGCTATCGTCTGGGGTCGAGCTGGGGGGACGACGGTCCGCAATCAGGGTATTTTCCGTTCTACATCGGGCTCCTGCTCTGCGTGTCGAGCCTCGCGACGCTCGCCCAGGTGGCGTTCGGCGAATGGAAGCGGCGCGAGGAATTCAAGGGCGCGGTCGCCGGACACCGCGACCAGTTCGTCGCCTGGTCACAGCTGAAGCTGGTGCTCTCGGTCCTCGTGCCGGCGACGGTCTACGTCCTGCTGGTCCGGCTCTTCGGGTTCTACCTTGCGTCGGCGCTCTACATCACCCTGTTCATGGTCTGGCTCGGCAAGTATTCCTGGCTGAAGAGCGTTGCGACCGGCCTCGGCGTCAGCGTGTCGCTGTTCCTGCTGTTCGAGGTCTGGTTCAAGGTGCCGCTCTTCAAGGGCGAGTACGACCTGCTGTCGTGGCTCGGATACTGACTTCGCGGCGCCGCGCGCGCCTTTCATTGGTCCCGACAGGGAGCCTGCGTGGCTGAAATCAGTGCGCTGTTCAACGGGTTCGCGGTCGTGTTGAGCCCGTTCAACATGCTGTTGATGCTGATCGGGATCGTGCTCGGCGTCATCATCGGCGTGCTCCCCGGCCTGGGCGGGGCGAACGGCGTCGCGATCCTGCTGCCGCTCACGTTCACGATGCCGCCGACCTCGGCGATCATCATGCTGTCGTGCATCTACTGGGGCGCGCTGTTCGGCGGCGCGATCACCTCGGTGCTGTTCAACATTCCCGGCGAGCCCTGGTCGGTGGCAACGACGTTCGACGGCTACCCGATGGCGCAGCAGGGTCGCGCGGGCGAGGCGCTGACCGCGTCGTTCACGTCGTCGTTCATCGGCGCGCTGTTCGCGGTCATCATGATCACGTTCCTCGCGCCGCTGGTCGCCAAGTTCGCGTTGAAGTTCGGGCCGCCCGAGTTCTTCTCCGTCTATCTGCTCACGTTCTGCAGCTTCATCGGCATGGGCAAGGGCTCGCCATGGAAGACGCTCGTCTCGATGTTGCTGGGCTTCGCCTTCGCGGCCGTCGGCATGGACAACATCACCGGCCGCCTGCGCCTCACGTTCGGCTTTCCCGAGCTGATGCGCGGCGTCGATTTCCTGATCGCGGTCATCGGCCTCTTCGGCATCGGCGAGATCCTGCTGTCGATGGAGGAAGGACTCTCGTTCACCGGCAAGTCCGCGAAGATCGACCCCAAGATCGTCCTGCAGACGTGGAAAAAGCTGCCGAGCTACTGGATGACTTCGCTCAGGAGCTGCCTCATCGGCTGCTGGATGGGCATCACGCCGGGCGGCGCCACGCCCGCATCGTTCATGAGCTACGGCATCGCGAAGAAGATGTCGAAGAACGGTGAGAAGTTCGGCACCGGGCAGATCGAAGGCGTCATCGCTCCGGAGACCGCGGCGCACGCCGCCGGCACCAGCGCGCTGCTGCCGATGCTGGCGCTCGGCATCCCCGGTTCGCCGACCGCGGCGGTGCTGCTGGGCGGCCTGCTGATCTGGGGCCTGCAGCCGGGGCCGCTGCTGTTCGTCGAGCAGAAGGATTTCGTCTGGGGCCTGATCGCGAGCATGTACCTCGGCAACCTCGCGGGCCTCGTCATCGTGCTGACCTGCGTGCCGCTTTTCGCCGCGATCCTCCGCGTGCCCTTCTCGATCATTGCTCCGGTCATCATCGTGATCTGCGCGATCGGCGCCTACACCGTGCACAGCGCGATGCTCGACGTCTGGTTCATGCTCGCGTTCGGCGTCGTCGGCTACGTGTTCAAGAAGCTCGACTATCCGCTCGCGCCGCTGGTGCTGGCGCTCGTGCTGGGCGACCGCGCCGAGGATTCGTTCCGCCAGTCCATGTTGATCTCGCAGGGCGACGTCAGTGTCTTCTTCTCGAACGCCCTCGTCGGCGGCATCACGGGACTCGCGCTCGTGATGCTGTTCTGGCCGCTTCTTTCCATCATCCTCAAGCGTTTGCGGGGCCGGTAGCACGAGGTAGTCCGATCAACGCGTCGTTGCGGGGCAAGCTGCAGGCGCCAAGAAGGGGGAGTCATGAAGCGAAATGCAAAGTGGGCGTTCGTAATCATCGCGGCGGCATTGTTCGCCTTCGCGATGCCTGGCGCGAGCATCGCGCAGCAGAAGAAACTCGTCCTGTGGACCCATTGGGATCAGAACCCCGACTTCAACAAGTGGTACGCGGAAAAGGGGAAGGAGTTCGCCAAGAAGTCGGGCTACGAGGTCGAGGTGGTCACCATTCCGTACCAGGGGTACGAGGCGAAGTACCTGGCGGCCTTCATGGCGAAGAACAGCGCGCCCGACATCTTCATGGGCATGACGCACCACTGGTGCGGACAGTACGATTTCTGCGACAAGATGCCCGCCGATCTGGAAAAGATCTACGACCAGAACCTGCCGAAGTACATGGCCGAGGTCGGCAAGTGGAAGGGCGTGCGCTACGGCATTCCCATCGAGCACGGCAACTTCCAGCAGATGTACATCAACACCGACATGTTCAAGAAGGCCGGTCTCGACCCGGACAACCCGCCGAAGAAGTTCGATCCCGAGTGGCTGGCGGCGATGAAGAAGCTCACCATTGCCGACGCGAAGGGCGGCGAGCCGACGCAGGTGGGCTTCGCGATCCGCAGCAAGGGCGCGCCCGTCGGAATCACGGACAAGTTCCTCCCGTTCGCGCACGCGTGGGGTGCACGGATGCTGAGTCCGGAGCTCGACAAGGCCACGGGTTACGCGAACAGTCCCGCGATGGTGGCAGCGCTCACTTTCTTCGGTGACCTCGTGACCAAGGACAAGGTGGCGAGCCTCGCGTTCGGCAATCCGGAAGATGCGTTCGGCCAGAAGCGCGCCGCGGTCATCTTTCGCGAATCCTGGTATTTCGGCTGGCTGAAGAAGAACGCACCCGACGTGAACTTCAAGGTCTACGCGTTGCCGTGCCAGACGGTGTGCCCGGGCGCCGGCGCCCTGTTTCCGTGGACCGACCTCGTCTACAAGAACAGCCCGAACAAGCAGGTGGCATGGGAGTTCATGCGCTTCATCAGCAACGCCAAGGACGACATGGACCACCATCAGCTGCAGGGAATCCTGCCGGTGTGGACGGCGAATCTCGAAAGCGACTATGTGAAGTCGCGGCCCGATTACCAGTCCACCAAGGCCATGCTCGCGCAACAGGTGCCGCCGACCTACTTCCACCCGAAATCGAACGAGCTCGCCACGGCGTTCGGGGAAGCCGTCGTGGGCGTCATGTTCGGCAAGGGGCAGCCCAAGGCCTTGCTCGACGAAGCAGCCGCCAAGATGGATCGCATTCTCAAGGATTAGCGGTTCGCTGAACCGGCGCTGACCCCTGGCAGCCCGACTCCCGCGGTCGGCTGCCAGCGGTGCATGTTCTCATCGGCGAGCCCGGGGCCCATTATCGTGCGCCAGTGGTATCGCATCGTTTTTCCGAAGAATTACCTCGATCGCCGGAAGCGGGCGGGATTCCTGTTCGTCCTGCCCGCTTTGCTGTTCTTCGGGTCGGTCTTCCTCCTGCCGCTCGCGCAATCCGTGCTGTACTCGTTCCACAAGATCGCGCCGGGCGGCGCGCGCGAGTTCGTGGGCCTGCGGCTCTACGAAAAGGTGCTCACCGACCCCACGTTCTGGCGGGCCGTCGGCAACACGGTCCAGCTGCTTTTGCTCTCCGTGCCGACGACCGTTGTCCTGGCGCTTGCCGTCGCGCTCGGCCTCAACCGGATTGCCAGCCTCAAGTGGCGCAACCTGTGGGCCTCGATGTACTTCCTTCCCTTCGCCACGTCGCTCGTCGCCGCCGCGCTCATCTGGCAATGGATCTATGAGCCGGTGTACGGCTTCCTGAACTACGCGCTGTCCTTCGTCGGCATTGCGCCCCAGAAGTGGCTCCAGAGCCTGACCCAGGTCCTTCCCTCGATCGCGGCCGTGAGCGTATGGGTGCGCATCGGCTTCGACACGATGATCTTCCTCGCCGCGCTGCAATCGATTCCCGGGGAGTACTACGAGGCGGCCGACATCGACGGCGCCAATGCATGGCAGCGACTGCGCTACATCACGCTGCCGATGCTCAACGCGCAGATCATCATGGTCGTGATCCTCGAGCTGATCTTCAATTTCAAGATCTTCGACCAGGTCTACGCGACGACGCAGGGTGGGCCGGCCGGCGCGAGCCAGACCATCATCATGCTGCTGTACGACACGGCGTTCAAATTCTTCCGCTTCGGCGACGCGTCGGTCATGGCGGTCTTCGTGTTCGTCACGCTGATGGTGGTGACGTTGCTGCAATGGCGGCTTCTCCGCAAGCCGGTCGAGTACTGAGCGCCGCCTCCGGGACCTCGACATCCGTGACCAGGAAAGTCCATCTCCGCTGGATCATCGCCCTCGCGGTCGCATGCGGCGCCATCGTCGTCTTCTTCCCGTTCTTCTGGATGGCGGTCACATCGCTCAAGACCGCCCCGGAGATCCAGCGCGTGCCGCTCCAGATCGCCCCGGACCACTGGCTCAACTTCGACAATTACATCGAGGTCTTCAAGCGCGAGCCGTTCCTGCGCTACCTGTTGAACAGTGCAATCGTCGCTTCGGTCGCCGCGGTGAGCAGCGTCGTGGTTTCGTCGCTGGCGGGCTTTGGATTTGCAAAGTATCGCTTTCCCGGGCGGGACGTCTTCTTTCTCGCCATCGTGGGCATCCTGATGGTCCCTTTCCAGTCGGTCGTGGTGCCGCTGTACGTGTGGATGAACGACCTCGGGCTCGTCGACACCTACATGGGCATCGTCGCCCCGGACCTCGTCAGCGTGTTCGGCGTATTCCTGATGCGCAACGCGATCGAGGTCATCCCCGACGACTACATCGATGCGGCCCGCATCGACGGCGGTAGCGAGCTGAAAATCTTTTTCTTGGTGATTCTGCCCTCCGTGAAGCCGGCCATTGCCACCTTGCTGATCATCAAGTTCCTGTGGAGCTGGAACGAGTTCTTCTGGCCGATGGTCGTGACGAGCAGTCCCCAGATGAGAGTGGTCACGATGGGGCTCATGAGCTTCACGAACATGTACTTCATCGAGTACAACCTGCTCACCGCCGCCGCGGTGATCAGCATACTGCCCATCCTCGTCATCTTCATCGTGCTGCAGCGCTGGGTCGTGCAAGCCGTCGTGATGAGCGGGCTCAAGGGCTGAGAGACGCTGTTTCGCCCGAGGAAACCGACCTCGGGATGTGCCGCTAGGTCATTCCGCTCCGGTCGCGGCATCCGCGACCTGCTTCGCCGCGGCGTCGTAACCCGGGCTCTCGTTCGGTATGCCGCCCGCGGTTACCTTGACCGCGCAATACTTGAATTCCGGAATCTTGCCGAATGGATCGAGCACCGGATTCGTGAGCAGGTTCGCCGCCGCTTCGTAGTAGCAGAACGGAATGAACACGGCGCCGCGCGGCGTTCCATCGTCCGCCCGCGCGTGCAGCGACACCGTGCCGCGGCGCGACGCAACGGTGATCATTCCGCCGGCCGGGACGCCAAGCCGCGCAAGCTCCGCGGAATGGAGGGAAGCGACCGGATTCGCTTCGATCGCGTCGAGCACCGCCGTGCGCCGCGTCATGCTGCCGGTGTGCCAGTGCTCCAGTTGGCGCCCGGTGATCAGCACGAATGGATAGGCGTCGTCGGGCCGCTCCGCCGCCGGGATTACCGTCGCGGGCACGAAACGGCCCTTTCCGCTCGCGGTCGGAAACTGCTCGGTGAACACGACGCGCTGCCCCGGATCGCCGACTTTCTCACACGGATAGGTCACCGCATGCTCGCGCTCGAGCCGGTCCCAGGTGATGCCGGCGATCGACGGCATCGCCTGGCGCATCTCGTCGAACACCTCGCTCGGGTGCGTGTAGTTCCAGTCGAGACCGAGCCGTTTCGCCATCTCGACGATGATCCACAGGTCCTGCCGTGCCTCGCCCGGCGGCGAGAGCGCCTGCCGGCCAAGCTGGACCAACCGGTCGGTGTTGGTGAATGTCCCGGATTTCTCCGGGAAGGCGGTGGCCGGCAGGATGACGTCGGCGAGATACGCGGTCTCGGTAAGAAAGATATCCTGCACGACCAGCATCTCGAGCTCGGAGAGCGCCTGCCGCGCGTGGCTGACGTCGGGATCCGACATCGCGGGATTTTCCCCCATGATGTACATGCCGCTGATCTTCCCCGCGTGCACGGCGTCCATGATCTCGACCACCGTGAGGCCCGGTTTCGGGTCGAGGTCCACGCCCCACAGCGCTTCGAAGCGGCCGCGCGCATCGCCGTTGTCCACGCGGCGGTAGTCGGGATACATCATCGGGATCAGCCCCGCATCGCTCGCGCCCTGCACGTTGTTCTGGCCCCGGAGCGGGTGCAGCCCGGAGCCGGGCCGCCCGACCTGGCCCGTCATCAGGGACAGCGCGATGAGGCAGCGGGCGTTGTCGGTGCCGTGCACGTGCTGCGAGATGCCCATTCCCCAAAGGATCATCGAGCCGCGCGACTTCGCGAAAAGCCGGGCGACCTCGCGAATCGTGGGCGCGGGAATGCCGCATACCGCTGCCATGGCTTCGGGGCTGTGGCCGGCGACGTTTTGCACGATTTCCGCGTACCCGCTCGTCCGGTCGGCGACGAAGCTTTCGGCGGCGAGCCCCTCTTCCACGATCGTGTGCATCATCGCGTTGAGCAGAGCAACGTCGGTGTCCGGCTTGAGCTGCAGGAAATGCGCGGCGTGGCGCGCGAGCTCCGAGCGCCGCGGCTCGCACAGGATCAGTTTCGTCCCGCGCTTGACCGCGTTCTTGATCCACGTCGCGGCGACCGGATGATTGACGACCGGATTGGCGCCGATCAGCAGCACGACCTCCGCCTGCATCACGTCCATCACGGGATTGGAGACCGCGCCCGAGCCGATTCCTTCGAGCAGCGCGGCCACGCTCGATGCGTGACATAGGCGCGTGCAATGATCGACGTTGTTCGATCCGAAGCCCGTGCGTACCAGCTTCTGGAACAGGTACGCCTCCTCGTTGCTGCACTTCGCGGATCCGAAGCCGGCCAGCGCGCCGCCCCCGCGCGCGTCGCGAATCCTGGCGAGCGTGCCGCCCGCAAGCGCCAGCGCCTCTTCCCAGCTCGCTTCGCGGAACACCGCGAGCGGATTCGCCGGGTCCATGACGAAATCCGCAGATTTCGGGAACCCCGCCTTGCGAATCAGCGGCTTCGTCAATCGCTGCGGATGGCTCACGTAGTCGAATCCGAAGCGCCCCTTGACGCAGAGGCGCTCGTGGTTGGCGGGCCCGTCGCGCCCCTCGACGCGGACGATCGCGTTGTCCTTGACGTGATAGGTGAGCTGGCAGCCCACGCCGCAATACGGACACACCGACGAGACCTTCTTGTCGACCGGTGCCAGGTAAGCGTCGTGCGCCGGGGCAAGCGCGCCCGTCGGGCACGCCTGCACGCATTCGCCGCAGGCGACGCACGTCGATTCACCCATCGGGTCGTCGAGATCGAAGACGATCTTCGAGTGCGCACCGCGGAACGCGTAACCGATCACGTCGTTGACCTGCTCTTCGCGGCACGCGCGCACGCAGCGCGTGCACTGGATGCAAGCGTCGAGATTGACGGCCATCGCCGGATGCGAAGCGTCGGCCACCGGTTGCGCGCGCGCCGGAAAACGCGGGTTGCCGACGCCGAGCCGGCGGCGCCAGTGCTCGAATTCCGAATCGGGCTTGTAGACATGCTCCGGCATGTCCGAGGCCAGGAGCTCGATGATCATCTTCTGCGACGTCTTCGCGCGCTTGGATTCCGTCGACACCTCCATGCCCGGCGCGGGCGCGCGGCAGCACGACGGCGCCAGCACGCGCTCGCCCTTGATCTCGACCACGCACGCTCGGCAATTGCCGTCGGGACGCATGCCGGGCGAATAGCAAAGGCGCGGTATCTCGACCCCGGTGCGATCGGCGACTTCGATGATCGTTTCGCCGGCGCGCGCCTCGACCTCGGCGCCGTTGAGCTTGAACAGGAGGATCCCGGGGGCGTTCACCGATGCTTTCCCAATCCGCAGCCATACGCGTGCGCGGTTTCGATCGACGCGGCGCATGCCGTCCTGCCGCTTAGGGGGCCGCAAACGCCATCCTACGGGTCCCCGGCGCGCCTTCGGTCGTCGATCCAACGCCTCCCTCGGCGCGCCACCCGTGACGGACGGCGCGGCCCATGCGCTCCCGGCCAACATGCGCCGCTTCGCGGCCATCCTCATTCGATCTCCTCGCCAAAATGCTTGATGACGCACGCGATCGGATTCGGCGCCGCCTGCCCCAGCCCGCAGATCGACGCGTCGGCCATCGCCTGCGACAGCTCGCCGAGCAGCGCCGTGTCCCAGCGCTCGCTCTCCATCAGGCCCACGGCTTTTTCGGTGCCGACGCGGCACGGCGTGCACTGCCCGCAGGACTCGTCGGCGAAGAATCGCATCATGTTGAGCGCCGCATCGCGCGCGCGATCGTGCTGCGACAGCACGATGACCGCCGCCGAGCCGATGAAGCAGCCGTGCGGCTGCAGCGTGTCGAAATCGAGCGGAATGTCGCCCATCGACGCCGGCAGGATACCGCCGGACGCGCCGCCGGGAAGATAACCGTAGAGCTCGTGACCGGGCAGCATGCCGCCGCAGAATTCGGCGATCAGCTCGCGTACCGTGATGCCGGCGGGCGCGAGATGCACGCCCGGATTCGCCACGCGACCGGATACCGAGAACGAGCGCAATCCCTTGCGGCCGTTGCGGCCGTGACCGGCAAACCACGCCGGCCCCTTCTCGAGGATGTCGCGAACCCAGTGGAGGGTTTCCATGTTGTGCTCGAGCGTCGGGCGGCCGAACAAACCGACCTGCGCGACATACGGCGGGCGCAGGCGCGGCATCCCGCGCTTGCCTTCGATCGACTCGATCATCGCCGATTCCTCGCCGCAGATGTAGGCGCCGGCGCCGCGCCGCAAATGGATGCGTGGGAGCGCGCACGGCGGCGCCGCTTCGAGCGCCGCGATCTCGCGCTCGAGGATCGTGCGGCAGGCTGCATATTCGTCACGAAGGTAGACGTAGATCTCGTCGATGCCCGCCGCCCAGGCGGCGATCAACATGCCTTCGAGAAAACGATGCGGGTCGCGCTCCAGATAATGGCGGTCCTTGAACGTTCCAGGCTCGCCCTCGTCGATGTTGACGGCCATCAGGCGCGGCGCGGGCTCGTTGCGCACGATGCGCCATTTGCGTCCCGTGGGAAATCCGGCGCCTCCGAGTCCGCGCAGCCCGGAGTCCTCCATCGCGGCGAGCACCGAGTCCAGCGCACGCTCGCCCGATACGCATGCCACCAGCGTCCGGTAGCCCCCATCGGCACGGTACCCGGCCAGATCGATGTAATGCGGAATCTCCGGCTCGAGCCGGTTGCCGGCGACGGCTGCGGCAATGGCGTGCGGTGTCGCACGATCCACGGGATTGCGTCCGACCACCGCTGCCGGTGCATGCTCGCAGCGGCCGATGCACGGCGCGCCGATGACGCGCACGCTCGCGTCGCCCGCCGCCTCGACCGCCGCGTGCAGCGCGGCAGCGCCGGCCATGGCGCAGGAATAAGTCTCGCAGATGCGCACCGTGACCGGCGGCGGTGCCGCCTCTTCGTCATCGAGCACGTCGAAGTGATGATAGAACGTAGCGACTTCGTAGACTTCGGTCAGCGCGAGCTTCATTTCGGCCGCCAGCGCGACGATATGCGCCGCGCGCACGCAGCCGTACCGGTCCTGGATCCGGTGCAGGTGCTCGATCAACAGGTCGCGCCGCCGCGGCGCCGATCCCAGCAGCGCCGCGATATCCGCCGCGGCCTTCGGGTCGACCTGCCGCCCCTTCAACTTGCCGCGCACCTTGCCGCGCTTCCCGAGGCGGGAAGTGTCGATCGTCGCGCTGCCGGTCATGGTAAGCGGCGAACGAGGTGAGGGTTGGCTTCGGTCATGCTAGTCGAGGAAATCGCAGTGCTTCTCGACGTGCGCCGCGAGGTCGAGCGAATGCTGCCGGACGAGGCGCTCGGCGAGCTCGGTGTTCCGCCGCTCCAGGGCTTCGATGATACGCATGTGGTCGACGATCGAACGGGCGGCGCGGTCGTTCTGCGAGATCGTCATCCGGCGAATGGCGCGAACATGGATGAACAGATTCTCGATCGTCTTGCCCATCAGGTGCGAACCCGACAGCCGGATGATGGCCTGGTGGAAGGCGATGTTCGCGTCCGAGTACTCGTCGATGTGGTCGGCCGGCGTCGAGTTGTTGAACTCGTCGAACATGTGGCGCAGCGCACCGATGTCCTCGTCGGACGCATTGATCGTCGCGAGCCGCGCGGCCATGCTTTCCAACGCCGCCCACATCTCGATCATCTCGACGATCTGCTTTTTCGTCTTGCGCACGATGAACACGCCACGGCGCGGCTCGGTGCGCAGGAAGCCCTCCTGCTCCAGCAGCGTCATCGCTTCGCGGATCGGCGTGCGGCTGACGCCGAGCGCCGCGCCAAGCTGCCGCTCGTCGAGCTTGATCTCCTCCGCCTGGCCGTAGATGTCCGCGTCGAGGATCGCCTGCTTGAGCGCGGCGTAGGCCTGGTCGCGAAAGCTGACGTTCGCGCTCAGGCGTTTCAGCGCCAGCGGGGGCACCCCGGTTTCGACTGCGGTTACAGTGGACATGGTCTACACTCCGTTCCCCGCCTTCGCGGAGCCAGGCGAACGATCGCACAAGCTATTGATCTGCAACAAAAAAATATCCGTTGACATTCGCTGGTATACGAAATACGTTATGCAAGATATCACTAAAGTGCAAGATCGTTGCATCGGCCACGGAGAAAAGAATGAACGACGCCGCCATCAAGACCGCCCCCAAGTCCGCTTCGTCCCCTGACGACGACGCCCAGAAAGTCGCCGGCGGTAGCGAACCCCAGCGCCAGGCACAGGAAACCGACGGCTTCACGCTCGTCATCGAGGCCCTCAAGCTGAACGGCATCGATACGATCTTCGGGCTGCCCGGCATCCCGATCACCGACCTCACGCGCCGGATGCAGGCGTCGGGCTTGCGCGTGATTTCGTTCCGGCACGAGCAGAACGCAGGTTACGCGGCATCGATTGCCGGCTTCCTCACCCAGAAGCCCGGCATTTGCCTCACCGTGTCGGCGCCCGGCTTTCTCAACGGGGTCACGGCGCTCACGCATGCGACCGTCAACTGCTTCCCGATGATTCTCATCAGCGGCTCTTCGGAGCGCGAGATCGTCGACCTGCAGCAGGGCGATTACGAGGAGATGGACCAGCTCGCAATCGCCAAGCCACTGTGCAAGGCGGCCTTTCGCGTGCTGCATGCCGAGGACATCGGCGTGGGCGTCGCGCGCGCGATCCGCGCCGCGGTATCGGGCCGTCCCGGCGGCGTCTATCTCGACCTTCCGGCGAAGCTCTTTCCGCAGGCGATGGATGCGGTCGCCGGCAAGAACTCGCTGATCAAAGTGGTCGATGCCGCACCGCGCCAGATCCCCGCGCCCGACGCGGTGAAGCGGGCCGTCGATCTCCTGAAAAGCGCGAAGAAGCCGCTGATCATTCTCGGCAAGGGCGCGGCCTACGCGCAGGCCGATGCCGACATTCGTGCGCTGGTCGAGAAGACCGGCATTCCCTACCTGCCGATGTCGATGGCCAAGGGCCTGCTGCCCGACACGCACGAGCAATCGGCTTCCGCGGCGCGGTCCTATGTGCTGCCGGAAGCCGACGTCGTGATGCTGATCGGCGCGCGCCTCAACTGGCTGCTGTCGCAAGGCAAGGGCAAAACGTGGGGTGGCGCAACGTCCAAGTCGTGGGGCGGCCAGAAGTTCGTGCAGGTCGACATCTCGCCGCAGGAGGCGGACAGCAACGTCCGCGTCGAGGCGCCGGTGGTCGGCGACATCGGATCGTGCGTGTCGGCGATGCTGCGCGAAATCGGCGCGAACTTTGCCAAGCCGCCCGCCGAATGGATCGACGCCATCAACGAGCGCAAGACCAAGAACGTCGCGAAGATGGCCGAGACGCTCGCGAAGAATCCGTCGCCGATGAGCTACCAGAGCGCGCTCAACGTGGTGCGCGACATCGTCAAGGCCAACCCGGACGCCGTGCTCGTCAACGAAGGCGCGAATGCGCTCGACTTCACCCGCAGCATCGTGGACATGTACAAGCCGCGCAAGCGGATCGACGTCGGCACGTGGGGAATCATGGGCGTCGGCATGGGCTACAGCGTGGCCGCAGCCGTCGTGACCGGCCAGCAGGTGATCGCAGTCGAGGGCGATAGCGCATTCGGCTTCTCCGGCATGGAGACCGAGACGATCTGCCGCTACAACCTGCCGGTGTGCATCGTCATCATGAACAACAACGGCGTGTATCGCGGCGACGAGAAGAACCCCACCGGTGGACCGGACCCGTCGCCGCTCGTCTTCGTGAAGGACGCCCGCTACGACAAGATGATGGAGGCCTGGGGCGGCGTGGGCGCCCACGTCAAGACCCCGGATGAGCTTCGTCGGGCCATGGAAGAGGCGATTCGCTCGCGCCGGCCGACGCTCATCAACGCGGTCATCGACGAGGGCGGCGGCACGGAAAGCGGCCGCATCACGAGCCTCAACCCCTCCGCGAAGAAGAAGCCCTGAACACGCGTGCCGATCGGCGCCGCATTTTCGAAACGATGAATTGCATGGGAGAACGTAATGGGTAAGGCGTTGGACGGTGTCCGCATCCTGGACTTCACGCACGTGCAGTCGGGGCCGACGTGCACGCAGCTTCTGGCGTGGCTCGGCGCCGACGTGATCAAGGTGGAGCGGGCGGGCGAGGGGGACATCACGCGGGGCCAGCTGCGCGACATTCCGAATGTCGACAGCCTCTATTTCACGATGCTGAACCACAACAAGCGCTCGATCACCGTCGATGCGAAGCATGCGAAAGGCAAGGCGATCCTGGAGTCGCTGGTCAAGCACTGCGACGTGCTGGTCGAGAATTTCGCGCCGGCGCGCTCGACCGGATGGGCTTCACGTGGGAGCGGATCCAGGCGCTCAACCCGCGGATGATCATGGCCTCGGTCAAGGGTTTCGGTCCCGGGCCGTACGAAGACTGCAAGGTGTACGAGAACGTCGCGCAGTGCGCGGGCGGCTCGGCGTCCACGACGGGCTTCGACGATGGGCCGCCCATGGTGACCGGCGCACAGATCGGCGATTCGGGCACCGGATTGCATCTGGCACTCGGCATCGTCGCCGCGCTCTACCAGCGCAACACGTCGGGTCGCGGTCAGCGCGTGCTCGCCGCAATGCAGGACGGCGTGCTGAACCTGTGCCGCGTCAAGCTCCGCGACCAGCAGCGGCTCGACCGCACGAAAGTGATGGAAGAGTACCCGCAGTATCCGAACGGCAAGTTCCTCGACGCGGTGCCGCGCGCCGGCAACGCGTCGGGCGGCGGCCAGCCGGGCTGGATCCTGAAGTGCAAAGGCTGGGAGACCGACCCCAACGCGTACATCTACTTCATCACGCAGGCGCCGGTCTGGAAGGACATCTGCGAGGTGATCGGCCGGCCGGAGTGGCTCACCGATCCGCGTTACGCAACGCCGAAGGCGCGGCTGCCGCACCTGATGGAGATCTTCGGCCAGATCGAGGAATGGACCAAGACCAAGACCAAGTTCGAGGCGATGGACATCCTCAACAAGCACGACATTCCGTGCGGCCCGATCCTGTCGATGAAGGAAATCGCCGAGGAGCCGTCGCTGCGCGCGACCGGGACCGTGGTCGAGGTCGATCATCCGACGCGCGGCAAGTACCTGACGGTCGGCAATCCGATCAAGATGTCGGACAGCGCCACGGACGTGAAGCGGTCGCCGCTGCTTGGCGAGCATACCGACGAAGTTCTGGCCGAGCTTGGCTTCGGCAAAAGACGATATCGCGGCGCTGCGCGCCGAAAAAGCAATCTGAACATCTTTAGGACCGCGGCGCCGAGCGCCGCTAGACGTATTCTTTGGGGGACGTGGCATGGCAAACAACAAGAAGGAAGTCCGGCGCATTCTCGATCGCGTGAAGGCCGACGGCCGCTCCTCGCTCACCGCGCCTGAGGGCAAGGCGGTCTGCGACGCGTACGGCATCCCGGTGCCGAAGGAAGGCGTCGCGACGTCGCCTGCGCAGGCCGCGAAGATCGCGAGCGCGATGGGCTATCCCGTCGTGCTCAAGATCGTGTCGCCGCAGATCCTGCACAAGACGGAAGCCGGCGGCGTGCTGGTCGGAGTGAAGAACGCCGCCGACGTGAAGAAGGGCTTCGCGACGATCATGACCAACGCGAAGAAATACAACCGCAAGGCGGAGCTCGCCGGCGTCCAGGTGCAGCAAATGGTCGAGCGGCGGACAGGAAGTGATCATCGGCGCGGTGACCGATCCATCGTTCGGCAAGCTGGTCGCGTTCGGGCTGGGCGGCGTGCTGGTCGAGGTGATGAAGGACATCACGTTCCGCCTCGCGCCCGCGTCGAAGGACGACGCGCTGTCGATGCTGGACGGGATCGCGGCAGCGGAGATCCTGAAGGGCGTGCGCGGCGCCAAGGGCGTGAACCGCGCGGCGCTCGCCGGCGTGATCCGCAGCGTTTCACAGCTCGTCGCGGACTTCCCCGAAATCGCCGAGATGGACCTCAACCCCGTGTTCGCGGATGACAAGGGCGCAACCGCCGCCGACGTGCGCATCGTGGTCGACTGGAATCCGCGCTCGTCATCGAGGCCCTCAAGCTGAACGGCATCGATACGATCTTCGGGCTGCCCGGCATTCCGATCACCGACCTCACGCGCCGGATGCAGGCGTCGGGGTTGCGCGTTATTTCGTTCCGGCACGAGCAGAACGCAGGTTACGCGGCATCGATTGCCGGCTTTCTCACCCAGAAGCCCGGCATTTGCCTCACCGTGTCGGCGCCCGGCTTTCTCAACGGGGTCACGGCGCTCACGCATGCGACCGTCAACTGCTTCCCGATGATCCTCATCAGCGGCTCTTCGGAGCGCGAGATCGTCGACCTGCAGCAGGGCGATTACGAGGAGATGGACCAGCTCGCAATCGCCAAGCCACTGTGCAAGGCGGCCTTCCGCGTGCTGCATGCCGAGGACATCGGCGTCGGCGTCGCGCGCGCGATCCGCGCCGCGGTATCCGGCCGTCCCGGCGGCGTCTATCTCGACCTTCCGGCGAAGCTCTTTCCGCAGGCGATGGATGCGGTCGCCGGCAAGAACTCGCTGATCAAAGTGGTCGATGCCGCACCGCGCCAGATCCCCGCGCCCGACGCGGTGAAGCGGGCCGTCGATCTCCTGAAAAGCGCGAAGAAGCCCCTGATCATTCTGGGCAAGGGTGCGGCCTATGCGCAGGCCGATGCCGACATTCGTGCGCTGGTCGAAAAGACCGGCATTCCCTACCTGCCGATGTCGATGGCCAAGGGCCTGCTGCCCGACACGCACGAGCAATCGGCTTCCGCGGCGCGGTCCTATGTGCTGCCGGAAGCTGACGTCGTGATGTTGATCGGCGCGCGCCTCAACTGGCTTCTGTCGCAAGGCAAGGGCAAAACGTGGGGCGGCGCAACGTCCAAGTCGTGGGGCGGCCAGAAGTTCGTGCAGGTCGACATCTCGCCGCAGGAGGCGGACAGCAACGTCCGGGTCGAGGCGCCGGTGGTCGGCGACATCGGATCGTGTGTGTCGGCGATGCTTCGCGAAATCGGCGCGAACTTTGCCAAGCCGCCCGCCGAATGGATCGACGCCATCAACGAGCGCAAGACCAGGAACGTCGCGAAGATGGCCGAGACGCTCGCGAAGAATCCGTCGCCGATGAGCTACCAGAGCGCGCTCAACGTGGTGCGCGACATCATCAAGGCCAACCCGGACGCGGTGCTCGTCAACGAAGGCGCGAATGCTCTGGACTTCACCCGCAGCATCGTGGACATGTACAAGCCGCGCAAGCGGATCGACGTCGGCACGTGGGGAATCATGGGCGTCGGCATGGGCTACAGCGTGGCCGCAGCCGTCGTGACCGGCCAGCAGGTGATCGCAGTCGAGGGCGATAGTGCATTCGGCTTCTCCGGCATGGAGACCGAGACGATCTGCCGCTACAACCTGCCGGTGTGCATCGTCATCATGAACAACAACGGCGTGTATCGCGGCGACGAGAAGAACCCCACCGGTGGACCGGACCCGTCGCCGCTCGTCTTCGTGAAGGATGCCCGCTACGACAAGATGATGGAGGCCTGGGGCGGCGTGGGCGCCCACGTCAAGACCCCGGATGAGCTACGTCGGGCCATGGAAGACGCGATTCGCTCGCGCCGGCCGACGCTCATCAACGCGGTCATCGACGAGGGCGGCGGCACGGAAAGCGGCCGCATCACGAGCCTCAACCCCTCCGCGAAGAAGAAACCCTGAACACGCGTGCCGATCGGCGCCGCATTTTCGAAACGATGAATTGCATGGGAGAACGTAATGGGTAAGGCGTTGGACGGTGTCCGCATCCTGGACTTCACGCACGTGCAGTCGGGGCCGACGTGCACGCAGCTTCTGGCGTGGCTCGGCGCCGACGTGATCAAGGTGGAGCGGGCGGGCGAGGGGGACATCACGCGGGGCCAGCTGCGCGACATTCCGAATGTCGACAGCCTCTATTTCACGATGCTGAACCACAACAAGCGCTCGATCACCGTCGATGCGAAGCATGCGAAAGGCAAGGCGATCCTGGAGTCGCTGGTTAAGCACTGCGACGTGCTGGTCGAGAATTTCGCGCCCGGCGCGCTCGACCGGATGGGTTTCACGTGGGAGCGGATCCAGGCGCTCAACCCGCGGATGATCATGGCCTCGGTCAAGGGCTTCGGTCCCGGGCCGTACGAAGACTGCAAGGTGTACGAGAACGTCGCGCAGTGCGCGGGTGGCTCGGCCTCCACGACGGGCTTCGACGACGGGCCGCCCATGGTGACCGGCGCCCAGATCGGCGACTCGGGCACCGGATTGCACCTGGCACTCGGCATCGTCGCCGCGCTTTACCAGCGCAACACGTCGGGTCGCGGTCAGCGCGTGCTCGCCGCGATGCAGGACGGCGTGCTGAACCTGTGCCGCGTCAAGCTCCGCGACCAGCAGCGGCTCGATCGCACGAAAGTGATGGAAGAGTACCCGCAGTATCCGAACGGCAAGTTCCTCGACGCCGTGCCGCGCGCCGGCAACGCGTCGGGTGGCGGCCAGCCGGGCTGGATCCTGAAGTGCAAGGGCTGGGAGACCGACCCCAACGCGTACATCTACTTCATCACTCAGGCGCCGGTCTGGAAGGACATCTGCGAGGTGATCGGCCGGCCGGAGTGGCTCACCGATCCGCGCTATGCAACGCCGAAGGCGCGGTTGCCGCACCTGATGGAGATCTTCGGCCAGATCGAGGAATGGACCAAGACCAAGACCAAGTTCGAGGCGATGGATATCCTCAACAAGCACGACATTCCGTGCGGCCCGATCCTGTCGATGAAGGAAATCGCCGAGGAGCCGTCGCTGCGCGCGACCGGAACCGTCGTCGAGGTCGATCATCCGACGCGCGGCAAGTACCTGACCGTCGGCAATCCGATCAAGATGTCGGACAGCGCCACGGACGTGAAGCGGTCGCCGCTGCTTGGCGAGCATACCGACGAAGTTCTGGCCGAGCTTGGCTTCGCAAAAGACGATATCGCGGCGCTGCGCGCCGAAAAAGCAATCTGAATCACTTTATGGACCGCGGCGCCGAGCGCCGCTAGACGTATTTTTTTGGGGGAAGTGGCATGGCAATCAACAAGAAGGAAGTCCGGCGCATTCTCGATCGCGTCAAGGCCGACGGCCGCTCCTCGCTCACCGCGCCTGAGGGCAAGGCGGTCTGCGACGCGTACGGCATCCCGGTGCCGAAGGAAGGCGTCGCGACGACGCCTGCGCAGGCCGCGAAGATCGCGAGCGCGATGGGCTATCCCGTCGTGCTCAAGATCGTGTCGCCGCAGATCCTGCACAAGACGGAAGCCGGCGGCGTGCTGGTCGGAGTGAAGAACGCCGCCGACGTGAAGAAGGGCTTCGCGACGATCATGAGCAACGCCAAGAAATACAACCGCAAGGCGGAGCTTGCCGGCGTCCAGGTGCAGCAGATGGTGGGCGGCGGACAGGAAGTGATCATTGGCGCGGTGACCGATCCATCGTTCGGCAAGCTGGTCGCGTTCGGCCTGGGCGGCGTGCTGGTCGAGGTGATGAAGGACATCACGTTCCGGCTCGCGCCCGCGTCGAAGGACGACGCGCTGTCGATGCTGGACGGCATCGCGGCGGCGGAGATCCTGAAGGGCGTGCGCGGCGCCAAGGGCGTGAACCGCGCGGCGCTCGCCGGCGTGATCCGCAGCGTTTCACAGCTCGTCGCGGATTTCCCCGAGATCGCCGAGATGGACCTCAACCCGGTGTTCGCGGACGACAAGGGTGCGACCGCCGCCGACGTGCGCATCGTGGTCGACTGGAATCCGCCGGCGCCGCGCTTCCGTCCGAAGCACGAGGACATCGTCCGCGACATGAACCGGATCATGAAGCCCGACGCGGTCGCCGTGATCGGCGCGTCCGGCGAGACCGGCAAGATCGGCAACTCGGTGATGAAGAACCTGATCAACGGCGGCTACAAGGGCAAGATCTATCCGATCAACCCGTCCGCCGACGAGATCATGGGGATCAAGGCGTACAAGAGCGTCAAGGACGTGCCCGGCACGATCGACGTCGCCGTGTTCGCAATACCCGCGAAGTTCGTCGCGGCGGCGCTCGTCGAGTGCGGCGAGAAGAAGATTCCCGGCGCGGTCCTGATCCCGTCCGGGTTCGCCGAAACCGGCAACGTCGAGGGACAGAAGGAGATCCAGGCGATCGGGCAGAAATACGGCGTCCGCCTGATGGGCCCCAACATCTACGGGTTCTACTACACGTGGAAGAACCTCTGCGCGACGTTCTGCACCGCGTACGACGTCAAGGGCCACGCGGCGCTGTCGTCGCAGTCGGGCGGCATCGGCATGGCGATCATCGGCTTCTCGCGCTCGGCCAAGATGGGCGTCTCGGCGATCGTCGGTCTCGGCAACAAGTCCGACATCGACGAGGACGACCTCCTCACGTTCTTCGAGCAGGACGACAACACGCACATCATCGCGCAGCACTGCGAGGACCTGAAGGATGGCCGCGCGTTCGCCGAGGTGGCGAAGCGCGTGTCGAAGAAGAAAGCCCGTCGTGATGCTGAAGGCCGGGCGCACGAGCATGGGCGCGCGCGCCGCGTCGTCGCACACCGGCGCGCTCGCCGGCAACGACAAGATCTACGACGACGTGCTGCGGCAGTCGGGCGTGATCCGCGCCAAGGCGCTGCGCGAGCTGCTCGAATACGCGCGCGGAATTCCCGTGCTGCCGACACCGAAGGGCGAAAACGTCGTGATCATCACCGGTGCCGGCGGCTCGGGCGTGCTCCTGTCCGATGCGTGCGTGGACAACGGACTCAAGCTGATGGCGATGCCGCCCGATCTCGACGCGGCGTTCCGCAAGTTCATCCCGCCGTTCGGCGCGGCCGGCAACCCGGTCGACATCACCGGCGGCGAGCCGCCGAAGACGTACCAGAACACGGTGCGCCTGGGGCTCGAGGATCCGCGGATCCACTCGCTGATCCTCGGTTATTGGCACACGATCGTGACGCCGCCGATGGTGTTCGCGAAAATCATCGTCGAGGTCGTCGACGAGATGAAGGCGAAAGGGATCCACAAGCCCGTTGTCGTGTCGCTCGCCGGCGATGTCGAGGTCGAGGAGGCCGCCGAATACCTGTTCGACCACGGGATTCCCGCGTATCCCTACTCGACCGAGATGCCGGTGATGGTGCTGGGCGCGAAGTACAAGTGGGCGCGCGGGGCCGGCCTCATCTAGAACCAATCGCAAAATGGGCTGCGCGACCCGATAGCTTTGTCGTGCTCAGTTGGCAAGTGAGGCTCGCCCCTCGCTGTACCTTTATGTACTATCTCGGGGCTCGCTGCGGGTCTTCGCGCTCTCGGGCCGCTCGCCGAGATTTTGCCATCGGTTCTCGCCCGGGGTCAGAGACGTACCATCGGTGACCCGAATTGCGTGCATGAACGCCAACTTCTACGCGCTCCTCCGCAGTCATTTCGACGAGCGGCTCGGCGAGCCCTGCCTGCTGATCCCGGGTGGTCCCGTCATCCATTACGACCTCCTCGATTCCGCGTCGGCGCGCATCGCCCATGCGCTGGTCCGCGCGGGATGCGCGCCCGGCGATCGCGTCGCCGTGCAGGTCGACAAATGCTGGGAGGCGCTCGCGCTCTATCTCGCGTGCCTGCGCGCGGGCTTCGTCTACCTGCCGCTCAACACGGGATACCAGCGGAGCGAGCTCGCGTATTTTTTCGCTGACGCCGAACCGCGGGTAATCGTTTGCCGGCCCGGCGCCGCCGATGCGGTGACGGCGATTCGCCCGGAAAGCGTGGTTCTGACGCTCGGCACCGGGACGGGGTCGCTGCTGGAACGCGCGGCCAACGAGCCCCACCGGTTCTTCACCGTGGAATCGAAGCCGGACGATCTCGCGGCCATCGTCTACACGTCCGGCACGACGGGGCGATCGAAGGGCGCGATGCTGACGCACCGCAACCTCGGCAGCAACGCGCTGGCGCTGGTCGAGCACTGGGGCTTCACGCGCGGCGACGTGCTGCTGCACGCGCTGCCGATCTATCACATCCACGGCCTGTTCGTCGCCATCCACTGCGCGTTGCTTTCGGGAAGCCGGATGTTGTGGCTCGCGAAATTCGACCCGGCGGAAGTCCGCGCGCTGCTGCCGCGCGCCACCGTGATGATGGGCGTGCCGACGTTCTACACGCGGCTCCTCGCCGATCCGGCGTTCGGCGCCGACGATGTGCGATCGATGCGGCTCTTCATCTCGGGCTCGGCGCCGCTGCTGCCCGACACGTTCGACGAGTTCAAGCGACGCACCGGCCACACGATTCTCGAGCGGTACGGCATGTCCGAGACCGGGATGAACACGTCGAACCCGCTCGACGGCGAGCGCATCGCCGGCACCGTCGGGCCGCCGCTGCCCGGCGTGTCGGTCCGCATTGCCGACGCGGCGGAAGGCGTCGGCGGCATCGAGGTCAAGGGCCCGAACGTCTTCGCCGGCTATTGGCGCATGCCCGAGAAGACGCGCGACGAGTTCACCGCCGATGGCTGGTTCCGCACCGGCGACATGGGCGAAATCCTCCCGAACGGCTACGTGCGCATCGTCGGCCGCGCCAAGGACCTCGTGATCACCGGCGGCCTCAACGTCTACCCCAAGGAAATCGAGGAGAAGATCGACGTGCTGCCGGGTGTCGCCGAATCCGCGGTGATCGGCGTGCCCGACGCGGATTTCGGCGAAGCGGTCACCGCGGTCGTCGTCGCCCGGCCGGGGCACGAGTTGCGTGAATCCGACGTCATCGCCGCGCTGAAGGCCGAGATTGCGAACTTCAAGGTGCCGAAGCGCGTGCACGTGGTCGACGAGCTCCCCCGCAACGCCATGGGCAAGGTGCAAAAGAATGTGCTGCGCGAGCGTTTCGGCCCGCGCAATTCGTAGCCGTGCCGTTGCGCGACTCCCCATCGCCCACCGCGTGGGAGCGAGTTCTGGCGAGGGGCCATGCACTCAGGCGTGCGTGGCCCGCCACGCCGTCCACAGCATGTACGCCGCGAGTGCGTAGAGCATGAACGCGAACCCTCGCCGCAGCGTCTTGACGGGCCAGCGATGCGCGGCGCGCGCGCCGATCGGCGCGCAAGCGACGCTGCCGGCGGCGATCGCCAGCAGCGCGGGCACGTAGACGTAACCGACGGACAGCGGCGGCAGGCCGGACGCGTGATATCCGGCGATGGCGAAGCCGATGGTCCCGGCGGTCGCCACGGGCAGTCCCAGCGCCGCCGACGTGGCCACGCAGTTCCGGAGACTGATGTTGCACGCCGCCATGAACGGCACCGTCAGGAAGGCGCCGCCCGCGCCGACCATGCTCGAGACGAGGCCGATGCCGCCGCCGACGGCGATCAAACCGGCGGGGCCCGGCAACTCCCGGGTCGGCTTCGGCTTGCGGTCCAGCAGGATCTGCGTTGCCGACGCGGTGACGAACAACCCGAAGAACGTCGCCAGAACCGTCGTCGACATGCCGCCGACGATCAGCGGCCCCGCGAGCGAGCCGACGATGATGCCCGGCGCCATCCCCGCCACGACATGCCAAAGCACTGCGCCGTGCCGGTGGTGCTCGCGCGTCGATGCGATGGACGTGAACAGGATGGTCGCCGTCGCGGTCGCGACCGCGAGATGCACGACGTGCTCCGTGGCGAAGCCCATGCGCATGAAGGCAAACGTCAGCAGCGGAACCATCGTCATCCCGCCGCCGAGGCCCAGCAAACCGGCGAGAAAGCCGATGATCGCGCCCATTGCCACGAAGGCGGCGATCAACGATATGTCCACTGGATTCAGCGGCGCCGCTTGGCGAGCTTCACGATGAACGCCCACTCGTCGGGACCCACCGGCGTGATCGACAGCCGGTTGCCGCGCTGCAGGACGAGCATGCGCGCCAGCTCCGGGTGCGTCCGCAACTCGGCGAGCGAAACGAGGCGGGTCTTTTCCACGAACTTGACGTCGACGTTGACCCAGCGCGGGGCATCGCGCGACGACTTCGGGTCGTAATGAGGATTCTTCCTGTCGAATTGCGTGGCGTCCGGATAGGCGGACGAGGACACCTCGGCGATGCCCGCGATGCCAGGCTCCGGGCAGCTCGAGTGATAGAAGAAGACGCGGTCGCCGACCTGCATCTGGTCGCGCATGAAGTTGCGCGCGGTGTAGTTGCGCACGCCGAACCACGGCGGTCGTCTGCTTCTTCGCGGCGGCGAGGTCGTCGATCGAGAACTCGTCCGGCTCGGATTTCATCAGCCAGTAGCGCATTGAATTACCTTCGGTCTGCGAATCCGTCGATTGTTGCTGATTTTCGCGTTCGTAACTAGTATCCCGGTGGAACCGGCCCGAAAATCGGACTCCGTGGAGGCTTCGATGCCAGACCGCGCACGAACCGTAGCAGAATTGATCGTCGACTTCCTGCAGGCCCGCGGCACAGATCGCGTGTTCGGGCTGCAGGGCGGGCATATCCAGCCGATCTGGGACCATCTCGGCCAGCGTGGCGTGCGCATCGTCGACGTTCGCGACGAAGGGGCCGCCGTGCACATGGCGCACGCACATGCCGTTCTGACCGGCGGCGTCGGCATCGCCATGGTGACCGCCGGCCCGGGTGTCACCAATTGCGTCACGGCGATGGCCAACGCGCAGCTCGAGCGCGTTCCGGTGATGCTGATCGGCGGCTGCGCTCCGCGCGCGCAGGACGATCTCGGGCCGCTGCAGGGAATCGCGCACGCCGACGTCATGCGGCCCGTCACCCGCGCGTCGCGCACGTTGCGCGTCGCCGACAACGTTCTGCGCGATCTCGACAAGGCATTCGCGACCGCGGTCGGTGACGGCAATCCTCCCGGCCCGGTCTACGTCGAGATCCCTACCGACGTGCTGCGCGAAACCGTGCCGCCGAAGCTCGCGCTGCCCGAATGGCTCGCGGCCAAGCCGCCGCGCCGCGTGCCGCCGGACCCCGCCGATGTCGCGCGCGCGGCCCGGATCATCGGGCAGGCCCGCCGCCCGCTGGTGCTGTCGGGTCGTGGCGCGTTGGGCGCGGGCGCCGAGCTCGTCCGATTCCTCGATCGCACGGGCGCCGTCTATATCGACACGCAGGAAAGTCGCAATATTGTCCCCGCCGAGCACGCCTCCGTCGTCGGCGCTGTGCGGGCCAAGGCGATGCAGGAGGCCGATGTGGTCATCGTCGTCGGGCGCAAGCTCGACTACCAGACGGCGTACGGATCTCCCGTCGCTTTTCCCAGCGCGCGTTTCATCCGCATCGGCGACAACTGGGAAGAGCTCCGCGAGAATCGACGGGGCGAGGTCGAGCTGTTCGCGCACCCCGCAACCGCGCGTTGCCGCCCTCGCGGACGCGATTGCCGCGCCGTCAACCCAACTCGACTCGGCATGGACCGCGATGCTGCGCACCGAGCACTCCCGGCGCGCGACGAAATACGCGGAATCGCTGGGGAGCGCGCCGCCCGGCAAGGACGGGCACATGCATCCCAACCGGATTTTCGCCGCGCTGCATGCGACGCTGCGTCCCGATGCGATCACGATCGCGGACGGCGGTGACATCCTGAGCTTCGCCCGGATGGGGCTGCCGCAGCGCACCTATCTCGATTCGGGCACGTTCGGGTGTCTTGGCGTGGGGGTGCCCTATGGCGTCGCCGCTGCGTTGCTGCATCCGGATCGGCAGGTCGTGGTGGTCACGGGCGACGGCGCGTTCGGCATCAATGCGATGGAGATCGACTCGGCCAAGCGGCATGGCGCGAAGGTCGTCTTCATCGTGGCCAACAACGCCGCCTGGAACATCGAGCGGCTCGACCAGGAAATGAATTACGGCGGTCGCGTCGTCGGCACGACGTTGCAATGGTCCGACTACGCCGCGATGGCGCGTGCTTTCGGTCTGCACGGGGAGCGCGTCACCGACCCGGCGCGCCTTTCCGGCGCCCTCGACGACGCGTTTGCGAACGCGCCCGCGCTGCTCGACGTCGTCGTCACGCGGGACGCGCTGTCTTCCGACGCCGGCAAGGGCCTGGGTTGGGTCCCGGACTACCAGGCGCTCACGTCGTGGGACGACGCGGAGCGCGCCCGCCGCCTGCCGTGAGTCATCTGCTCACCGTCGCCGACGTCGTCGCGGCGCAGGCGCGGCTCCAGCCCGACAAGATCGCGGTCCGCGACTCCCGCCGCACGCTCACCTTCGCCCAATGGAACGAGCGCGCGACGCGTCTCGCCAACGCGCTCATGAGCCGTGGCCTCGTCAAGGGCGACCGCGTCGCGCTGCTTGCCTACAACTGCGCGGAGTGGATGGAGATCTACGTAGCGCTCGCGCGCGCGGGCCTGGTCGCGGTTCCCATCAACTTCCGACTCGTGTCCGCCGAAATCGAATACATCGCAACCCATTGCGATGCTCGGTCGTTTGTCGTGCAACACGACCTTCTCGACCGGATTGAACCCATACGTGCCCGCCTCGCGGTCGCG
>CAWFMY010000019.1:0-43026 GCA_963816925.1 uncultured beta proteobacterium
GCAGGCGAAGGAGCTGCTCGCGCGGGGCGTGAGCTGGCTGGCCGAGGAGCAGGACAAGCTCTATGCGCAAAACCAGTGGTCGGTCCTGCTCGTTTTCCAGGCGATGGACGCCGCCGGCAAGGACGGCACGATCAAGCACGTGACCTCAGGCCTCAATCCGCAGGGCTGCCAGGTCTACTCGTTCAAGCAGCCGTCGACGGAAGAGCTCGACCACGACTTCCTGTGGCGGACGACGCGCTGCCTGCCCGAGCGCGGCCGCATCGGAATCTTCAATCGTTCGTACTACGAGGAAGTGCTCGTCGTCCGGGTGCATCCGGAATACCTCGGCCGCCAGCATCTGCCCGACGCGTTGATCGGCCGAAAGGTCTGGGATCGCCGGCTCGCCGACATCGCGAACTTCGAGCGCTATCTCGCGCGAAACGGCACGCTCGTCCTCAAGTTCTTCCTGAACGTCTCGCGCAAGGAGCAAAAGCGGCGGTTCATGGAGCGGCTGGACCAGCCCGAGAAGAACTGGAAATTCTCCGCGGCCGACGTCAAGGAACGCGCGTACTGGAACGACTACATGAAGGCGTACGAAGCCGCGATTCGCGCGACCGCGACCCCGGACGCGCCGTGGTACGTCGTCCCCGCCGACAACAAGTGGTTCACGCGGCTCGTGGTGGCCGCGGCGATCGTCGAGGCGATGGAGCGGCTCGAGCTCGCGTACCCGAAGGTGGACGCCGCGCAGCGCCGTGCGCTTTCGCTCGCGCGCGCGGCGCTGGCGAAGGAGTAGCGGATCAGGTCTTCCGGGCCGCGACGCCCTGTTCGCGCAGGGCGTCGAGCGTCGCGTTCATGGTGAGCGCCTGCGGGTCGAGCTTGAGATGCAGCAGGGCCGGCCGCCCGGCGGCGAGCGCGCGCTCGAAGGCCGGGGCGAAATCCGCCGTGCGCACAACCGTCTCGCCGAAGGCGCCGAACGCGCGCGCAAGCGCCGCGAAATCGGGATTGACGAGCGCGGTGCCGTAGTCGCGTGCCGGATAGGTGCGTTCCTGGTGCATCCGGATCGTTCCGTACATGCCGTTGTCGACGACGACGAAGACGATGGCGAGCCCGTATTGCACCGCGGTCGCGAGCTCCTGGCCGTTCATGAGAAAGCAGCCGTCGCCATTCCACGAAAGCACGACGCGGTCGGGGTGCACCGCCTTGGCGGCGACCGCCGCGGGCACGCCATAGCCCATGGATCCGAGATACGGCGCGAGCTGCGTGCGAAAGCCGCGATACCGGTACAGCCGGTGCATCCACGTCGCGTAGTTGCCGGCGCCGTTGGTGACGATCGCGGTGTCGGGCAGGCGCTGCGTCGAGCCAGCGCACGATCTGCCACAGGTCGACATCCCCGGGAACGGGTCGCGGCGCTTGCCACGCGAGGTACTCGGCGTGCGCGTCGGTGGGGCGGCCCTCCGGCATGCGCCCGTCCCGGAACGAGGAAGCGCCGCCAGTGCCGCGAGAAACGCGCCGGGCGTCGCCGCAATCGCGATCGCCGGCTGATAGACACGCCCGAGTTCGTCGGCGCCCGGGTGCACGTGGATCAGCGTCTGCGCAGGCACCGGAGGCACGAGCAGCGTGTAGCCCGACGTCGTCATTTCGCCGAGGCGCTCACCGATCGCGAGCAGCACGTCGGCCTCGCGCACGCGCGCGGCCAGTCGCGGATTGATCCCGATGCCCACGTCGCCGGCGTAGAGCGCATGCCGATTGTCGAAGAGGTCCTGGTTGCGGAATCCGCACGCGACCGGCACGGCGTACGTTTCGGCGACCGCCTGCAGCATCCTGCACGCGTCGGTGTCCCAGCGGCTGCCGCCCACGAGCAGCAGCGGCCGCTTCGCGTTGGCAAGGCGATCGGCGGCGGCGGCCACGAGTCCCGCATCGGGCGCCGCCACCACCGCATCGACGCGAGGAGCGTCGACGCACGCTGCCTGTGTCGACAGCATGTCTTCGGGCAGCGCGAGCACCACCGGACCCGGCCGGCCGGACATCGCGGTGCGGTAGGCATGCGCGACGTACTCGGGGATCCGCTCCGCGCGATCGATCTGCGCCGCCCACTTGGCGACGCTGCCGAACATGCGCCGATAGTCGATTTCCTGGAACGCCTCGCGGTCGACGAAGTCGCCGCCGACCTGGCCGATGAACAGGATCATCGGCGAGGAGTCCTGCATCGCGGCGTGGACGCCGATGCTCGCGTTGGTCGCGCCGGGCCCGCGGGTGACGAAGGCAATGCCGGGGCGCCCCGTCAGCTTGCCGAAGGCCTCGGCCATGTACGCCGCGCCGCCCTCCTGCCGGCACACCACCAGCTGCAGGCGATCGCGCGCGTCGAAGAGCGCGTCGAGGACCGCGAGGTAGCTCTCGCCCGGAACGGCGAAGGCATGCGTCGCGCCCTGCGCGAGCAGGTTCGCCACGAGTATTTCGCCGCCGGTGCGGGTGGGGATCACGATACTGGGAGGACGGAGTCCGGCGGGCGGACGATCGCCCATTCTATATAATCGCCGGCAATCGTCTGCGCGCTTCGTCGCTTTCCATGCCCACCCCCGAACTCATCTACGACGCCGAACTCTTCGTCGCCACCGGCCTCGCCCTCGCGCTCGCCACGCTGTGGCTGCGCCGCGACCTGCGGCAGAACATGTTCAACATGTCGCTGGCGATGGGCGTCGGGCTCGTCGGGCTCGTGCTGCTCGCGCGGTTCGGCGGCGCCATCAACGACGCCACGATTACCAATGTGGCCCGTGAGGTGCTGCTGCTGCTGATCGCGATCGGCTTCACGCGCATCATCCTGATGTTCGTGTTCCAGGGCGTGCTGAAGCGGCTGGCGATTCCGCGGATCCTCGCCGACGTGCTGATAGCGGTCGTGCTGGTCGTGTTCGGTCTCGTCCGGATGAAGGTGGTGGGCGTGAATCTCGCCGGCATCATCACGACGTCCGCGGTGATCACCGGCGTCATCGCATTCTCGCTTCAGGAAACGCTGGGCAACCTGTGGGGCGGGATCGCGCTGCAGCTCGACAACACCTGCCGGATCGGCGACTGGATCCGGATGGAAGGCGCGTCCGGCCAGGTGGTCGGCATCCGCTGGCGCTACACGTCGATCGCCACCAACAGTGGTGAAACCATCATCATTCCGAACAGCCAGCTGATCAAGAACCGCGTGACGGTCCTCGGGCGGCGGGGCGACGAGCGCATCCCGTCGCGGCGCGTGGTCGAATTCAAGGTGTCGTACGACGTCCCTCCATCGCGCGTCATCGCCGCCGTCGCCGACGGGCTGGCGCACGCGGAGATCCGCAACGTCGCGGCCCGCCCGCCGCTCATCGTGAACTGCACCGATTTCGAGGACAGCGCGATCCATTATTCGGTGCGCTACTGGTGCACGGACCTTGCGCACGACCTCTGGACCGATTCGCAGGTGCGGCTGCATATTGCCGCCACGCTTGCGCGCCACGGCATGGAAATGCCGCTGCCGCAGCGCGTGATCGTCCAGCGCACCCCGGCGACCGCTCCGGAACGACGCGAGCACGAGATCGACGCCCGCTGCGCGGCGCTCGCGCGGATTGATCTGTTCGCGGCGTTGACCCCCGCCGAGCGGCGCGCGCTGGCCGCGGAACTCGCCGACTGCCCGTACGTCGCCGACGACGTCATCGCGCGCCAAGGGGAAGCGGCGGACTCTCTCTATATCCTTGCGCACGGCCGCGTCGGCGTCTACGACGACAGCGCAGGCGGCACCGGCGCGCGCGACCATCTCGCGACGCTCGAAGCGCCATCCGTTTTCGGCGAGATGGGGCTGCTGACCGGCCAGGCGCGCGGCGCGACGGTCATCGCCGAATGCGAAGTCCTGTGTTATCGCCTGGACAAGACAGGCTTCGACGCGATCGTGCGTGCCCGCTCGGAGCTGATCGAGCCGATGTCGATGGTCGTCGTCGCGCGGCAATCCTCCAATGACGCGAAATTGCAGGCGCTGTCGGCCGATGCGCGGGCGCGCCAGGCATCGTACAGCGCCGCCGAACTCGTCCGGCGAATCAAGAGCTTTTTCGCGATCGACAAGTAGCGGCGGCGTCAACGCCCGGCAACCAGCTCTTCGCGCGTCAGCAGGAATACCCCGTCCTCGGATCCCGCGGTCTCCAGCCACACGAAGGGCAGGCGCGGATAAGCGAGCTCTGCGGCGGCCCGATTGCGGCCGACTTCGACCACCAGCTTGCCGCCGGGATTGAGGAACCTCGGCGCTTCCTTCACGATCGTCCGCACGGCATCGAGGCCGTCGTCGCCGCCGGCGAGCGCCAGCGTCGGCTCGTGCCGGTACTCGAGCGGCAGGTCCTCCATCGCCAGCGCGGTCACGTACGGCGGATTGCTGATGATGAGGTCGTAGCTCTTCTCCGACAGGTTGGAGAAGAGGTCGGAACGAATGAGATTGATCCGGTCGGCGAGGCCGTAGTCCGCCACGTTGCGCTGCGCCACCGTGAGCGCATCGGACGACAGGTCGACCGCGTCGACGTCCGCCTCCGGATAGGCGTGCGCCAGCAGGATCGCCAGGCATCCGGATCCCGTGCACATATCGAGGGCGGTGGTGACCTTGTCGGGTGCGCCGACGTACGGCGTCAATCCGTCCGGCAGCAACTCCGCAATGAACGAGCGCGGAATCAGCACGCGCTCGTCCACGTAGAAGCGGAAATTGCCGAGCCAGGCCTCGTGCGTGAGATAGGCGGCCGGCACGCGCTGGTCGATCCGGCGTTCCAGCAGTTGCTCGATCTGCGCACGCTCGAGTTGCGTCAGCCGGCCGTCGAGGAACGGCTCCAGCTGGTCGAGCGGAAGGTGCAGCGCGTGCAGCAGCAGGTACGCCGCTTCGTCGTACGCGTTGTCGGTGCCGTGACCGAACGCGAGCTTCGCCTCGCCGAAGCGCGTGACCGCGTAGCGCAGCCAGTCGCGCAGCGTCTCGAGGTCGTGCACGGCGGTCGTCATGCCGCCGCGCCTTGCACGAGCAGGCGGTCGAGAATGCCGCGGTAGATGCGCGACAGGAGCGTCAGGTCGGCGATCTTCACGCGCTCGTTCAGCTTGTGGATCGACGCGCCGACCGGCCCCAGTTCCACGACCTGGCGGCAGATGTCGGCAATGAAGCGCCCGTCGGAGGTTCCGCCGGTGCACGACACCTCGGCGGTGACGCCGGTCACGTCGCGGATGGCCGCGCACGCGACGTCGACCAGCGCGCCCCGCGGCGTCAGGTAGGGCTTGCCCCAGCCGGTCCAGACGAGCGCGTAGTCGAGGCCGTGGCGCGTCAGAACCGCTTCGAGGCGCTGTTGCAGCGATTCGCGTGTACTCGCGGGCGCGTAGCGGAAATTGAACATGACCTCGAGCGCCCCTGGAATCACGTTGGTTGCGCCGGTTCCGGAATGGAGGTTCGAGCATTGCCAGGTGGTCGGCGGAAAGAACTCGTCGCCGTCGTCCCAGCGCATGGCCGCGAGTTCGGCCAGCGCAGGCGCCGCGAGATGAATCGGGTTTTTCGCGAGGTGCGGATACGCAACGTGGCCCTGGACGCCTTTGACCGTCAATGTCGCCGAAAGCGTGCCGCGCCGCCCGTTCTTGATCATGTCGCCCAGGCGTTCGACGGAGGAGGGCTCGCCGACGATGCAGTAGTCGATCGATTCGCCGGCTGCCGCGAGCTTTTCAACGACTTTGACGGTGCCGTCGACGGACGGGCCTTCCTCGTCGGAGGTGATGAGCAGCGCGATGGATCCGGGCGCCGCCGGATGCGCGGCGACGAAGCCCTCGACCGCGGTCACGAATGCCGCGAGCGAGGATTTCATGTCCGCGGCGCCGCGGCCGTGCAGCCAGCCGTCGCGCTCGGTCGGCACGAAAGGTTCGGTCTCCCATCCGCTGCGCGGGCCCGTGGGCACGACATCGGTGTGCCCGGCGAGACAGACCAGCGGACGCGCGGAACCGCGGCGCGCCCACAGGTTCGTGACGCCATTCGACACGAGCGTCTCGAATCGAAAGCCGAGCGGCGCGAGCCGTTCCATGAGAAGCGCCTGGCATCCCGCATCGTCGGGCGTCAGCGAAGGGCGCGCGATCAGCGCGCGCGCGAGGTCGAGCGTGGGATCAATCGAGGTGGCGGGCGCGGCGGCGACATCCATCCCCAATCTTAACAAAGACGCGGCGCATGGGCCGCGTAGCGGCTCAGGCACCGCGTGCTCCACCCGACCTTTAGTGGGGTCTATCCAGCATTTCGGCGTCGATCTGCAGCGACGTGAAATCGCTCTGCGGCCGCTTGGCCTGCTCGTCGGGGTTGCCGTGCGCCATCCCCTCGACGCGCGCGGTCGGCGAGTTCTGGTTGATGAGCCAGGCGAGGTTGGTCGGCGAATCGGAGGCGCTCATGGCCTCCTCGTAGGTGATATGGTCGTCCATGTACATGCGGCACAGCGACTGCTCGAACGTCTGCGATCCGGGGTAGAGCGACTGCTCCATCGCCTCCTTGATCTGCGTTATCTCGCCATTCTTGATGAGCTCGGCGATGAGCGACGTGTTGAGGAGGATCTCGACCGCCGGCTGCATCTCGCCTTCGCTGTTGCGGACGAGCCGCTGGCAGATGATCGCGCGAAGCCCGATCGACAGGTCGGACAGGAGACCGGAGCGGGCGTCGTACGGGAAGAGGTTGATGATCCGCGACAGCGCATGGTAGCTGTTGTTCGCATGGATCGTCGAAAGACAGAGATGGCCCGTCAGCGTGTGCAGAAGCGCCTGCTGCATGGTATCGCGGTCGCGGATTTCGCCGATCATGATGAGGTCGGGTGCCTCGCGCAGCGCGTTGGCCAGCGCCTTTTGATAACTTTGCGTGTCGACGTTGAGCTCGCGCTGGTTGACGAGGCTCTGCTTGTGCTCGAACAGGTACTCGATCGGATCCTCGATCGTCAGGATGTGGCCGGACTTGTTGCTGTTGCGATAGTCGATCATCGCCGCCAGCGTCGTCGACTTGCCCGAGCCGGTCGCGCCCGCAATCAGCACGAGGCCGCGCTTTTCCATCACGACGTTGAGGAGCACCTCGGGCAGCCGGAGGTCCTCGAACGCGGGAATGTGGCTGCGCACGAAGCGGATGACCATCGAGATCGTGCCGCGCTGCCGGAAGATATTGATCCGGAAGTTGCCGACGGCCCGGTCGAGGTGCGAGAGGTTCATCTCGAACTCGTTCTCGAATTCGCGCGCCTGGTCCTTGCTCATCAACTCGTAGGCGATCCGGCGCACCGTCTCGACGTCCATCGGCTGCGTCGAGATCGGCGAGACGACGCCGTTGACCTTGATGTTGATCGGCGCGCCGCAGGAGATGAACAGGTCGGAAGCCTGCTTCTCCGCCATCAGTCTGAACAGTCGGTCGAGGTACATATGGGCGCCCCGGGCTACAATCGCGGCGCGGCGTGAGGGTTACCGAGGGTCACGGCGCGGCGCAGGTTTCCATGATAATGTCATGAATTGGCGGGAAGTTCCACTCCAGTCGCTGCCCTTTGCCGATTGCTACCGGTTCGGTTTGCCCGGTGGCGCGCAACATCCCGTTCGCTGGTTCAACTCCGAAATCAAGCAAGTTTCATGCTCGCAATCATAGGCGGTAGCGGCCTGACCCGGTTGTCCACCCTCGCCGTCGCTCATCGGGAGGTCGTCCGCACGCCCTACGGAGAACCGTCGTCGGCGCTGCTTTTCGGCCAGATCGCCGGCCGCGACACGGTATTTCTGGCCCGCCATGGTCACGGCCACACGATTCCGCCCCATCGGGTGAACTACCGCGCGAACATCTGGGCATTGAAGGCCCGGGGCGCGACGGCAGTGCTGGCGGTGGCATCCGTTGGCGGGATCCGGGGGGTGGTCCCGGGCGAGATCGTGCTTCCCAACCAGCTGATCGACTACACCCACGACCGCGAAAGCACGTTTTTCGACGGTGGCGACCAGGAGGTCGTCCACGTGGACTTCACGCATCCTTACGCACCCGCGCTGCGCGACAAATGCCTTGTCGCCGCGCGCCGGGCCCAAATCGCGCTCACGGACGGCGGCGTGTATGGCGCGGTGTCCGGACCGCGGCTCGAGACCGCCGCGGAGATCGACCGGCTCGATCGCGACGGCGCGACGCTGGTTGGCATGACGGGCATGCCGGAAGCGGTCCTCGCGCGCGAGTTGGGGCTGCCCTACGTGGCGATCGCCGTCGTCGTCAACCATGCGGCCGGGCGGGAAGACTCCGCCACCGCGGTTTCGATGGACGGCATCGCGCGCGTGCTGGAGACCGGGATGGATCGGGTCCGCGCGCTGCTCGAGCATGTCGTGCCGCTCGTCTGACGAACATGATCCGTGACGTCCTTCGCATGGGCGACCCGCGGCTACTGCAGCCATCGCAGCGGGTGGACGCCTTCAACACGCCCGAACTCGATGCGCTCCTTACGGATCTGCGCGACACCATGGCAGCGCAGAACGGTGCCGGCCTCGCGGCGCCGCAAATCGGCGTGCCGCTGCAGGTCGTGATCTTCGGCTTTGCCGACAATCCACGCTATCCCGATGCCGAGCCCGTGCCGTATACGGAACTCGTCAATCCGGTGCTCACTCCGCTCGGGCCCGAGATGGAGGAGGGCTGGGAAGGCTGCCTGTCAGTGCCGGGACTGCGCGGCGTCGTGCCGCGCTACACGCGCCTGCGCTACCAGGGATTGGATCCGGCCGGCCGCCCGATCGATCGCGATGCGACCGGCTTCCATGCGCGCGTCGTCCAGCATGAAGTCGACCACCTGCTCGGCATCCTTTATCCGATGCGCATGCGCGACTTCCGGCAGTTCGGGTTCACCGACATCCTGTTCCCGGATGCGGCGCCGGGAGAAGAGTGAGCCTAAATCCGCAGCTGGTCGTAGAGCTTGGTCTCGAGCTTCAACAGCGCCTGCTCGTCGTGCAGGCGGGCGCCGTCGATGAGGAAGATGTCCTCGGCGCGGTCGCCGAGCGTGTTGATCTTGGCGCTGGCGACGTTCACGTTGGCGTTCGCGAGCGTCCACGCGATCTGGGCGAGCAGCCCCGGCCGGTCGCCGGCGACGATTTCGAGAATGTAGTGCGTGCCCTTGTCGTCGGGGAACATCTCCACGGACGGCGACAGCGGGAAATGCTTGAGCTGGCGGCTCACGCGGCCGGGGATCGGCGGCTCGACCGGCCGCTCTTCCTGCAGCGCCTTGGTGAGCTCGAACTCGATCAGCTGGATCGTGTCGCGGTACGAGACGTTGAGGTCGGTCGGGTCGTGAATCGCAAAGGTGTCGAGCGCGTACCCATGCCGCGTCGTGTGGATCTTCGCCTCGAGGATCGACAGGCCGCGGCGGCCGAAGAACCCGCAAATGCGCGCGAACAGGTGCTTCTGGTCGGGCAGGTAGGCGAGCACCTGCAGGCCCGCGCCGGAGCGCGCGAGCCGCACTTTGACGACGGGCGCCGGCTGCTCGACGCGCCAGTACAGGTGGCGCGCGTGCCAGGCGATTTCCTCGGCGCCATGGCGCATGAAGTACGGCGTGTCGAGGTGCCGCCACAGCGCACGCTCGGCGCCCTCCGGCACCGCATAGAGCCGCAACAGCCGCCGCGCCTCGTCCTGCCGCTGCTGCAGCGAATCCTGCAGCGTGCGCGGCGCGCTTTCGCCGGCCAGCACGCGCCGCGCGGCGTGGAACAGGTCTTCGAGGAGTTGCGCCTTCCAGGCGTTCCAGACGCGCGGGCTCGTGCCGCGGATGTCGGCCACCGTCAGGATGTAGAGCGCCGTCAGCCGGCGCTCGCTGCCGACCTTTTTCGCAAATGCGGCGATGACGTCGGGATCGGAGATGTCCTGCTTCTGCGCCGTCGCCGACATCATGAGGTGCTCGCGCACGAGCCAGCCGACGAGTTCGACATCCTCCCGGCGCATGCCGTGCGCGCGGCAGAACCGCCGCGCTTCCTTCTCGCCCAGCGTCGAGTGGTCGCCGCCGCGGCCCTTGGCGATATCGTGAAAGAGTCCGGCGAGATAGAGGACCTCCCACCGCTCGAAATCCGAGATCAGGCGGGAGCAGAGCGGATATTCGTGCGCATGCTGCGGCTCGGTGAATCGCCGCAGGTTGCGGATCACCATCAGGATGTGCTCGTCCACCGTATAGACGTGGAAGAGGTCGTGCTGCATCTGGCCGACGATGCGCCCGAACGCCGGCAGGTAATTGCCGAGGATGTCGTACAGGTTCATCCGCCGCAGCTCGTGCGTCTGCCCGCGCGGCTCGCGGAAGATCTGCAGGAAGCGCGCGCGGTTCGCCGGATCGCGGCGGAAGCGCGCGTCGATGCGGCTGCGGTTGCGCCACAGCGCGCGCAGCGTCCGCGCCGACATCCCCTTCAGCTCCGGATGCCGCTGCATCGTCAGGAACGCGTCGAGCATCGCTTCCGGCCGGCGCTCGAACAGCGTCTCGTCGCGGATGTGAAGCAGCTCGTCGATCGCCGCGAAGTCGTCGGTGACCGGAATCGGCTCCGTGGGGACCGGAAACAGCCGCACGTGCAGGTTTTGCAGCAGGATGATGTTGACCTGCCGGACGAGCTTGGCGGCGCGGTAGTAGCGCTGCATCAGCTGCTCGCTGGCGCGCTTGCCCGACGTGTCGGCGAGCCCCAGCTGCAGCGCGAGCGCGTTCTGCAAATCGAAGACGAGGCGATCCTCGCGCCGACCTGCGAGATAGTGCAGCCGCACGCGCAAGGCGCCGATGAACCGCTCCTGGCGCGAAACGGTGCGCGCCTCCTGCATCGTGATGAGCCCGGCTTTCGCGAGGTCGCGCCACGATCGGCCGAGCCCTGCCGCGCGCGCGATCCACAGCACGGTCTGGAGATCGCGCAATCCGCCGGGGCTTTCCTTGAGGTTCGGTTCGAGGTTGTAGGCGGTGTCGTGATGCTTGAGGTGCCGCTGCTGCTGCTCGAGCGCCTTGCCTTCGTAGAAGTGGCAGGGATCCATCGCCGCGGCGAACGCGCGTTGAAAGCGGCGGAACAGCGCGCGGGAGCCGGCCACGAGACGGTGCTCGAGCAGGCTGGTCCGAATCGTGATGTCGCCGGCCATTTCCGTCTCGCACTCGGCGATTGTGCGCACGGCGTGGCCGGCCTCGAGACCGATGTCCCACAACATCCCGACGAAGCGCTCGACGAACGAGGTGCCTGCCGCGTCGATGGCCGAGGGCAGCAGGATCAGCACGTCGACGTCGGAATGCGGGAACAGCTGCCCGCGCCCATAGCCGCCGACGGCGACGAGCGCGAAGCCCTCGGGGGCCGCCAGGCCGTGCCAGACCGCCACGATCGCGCGATCGACGGCGCGCGCCGATTCACGCAGCAGCCGTGGCGTGTCCGGACGCGCCATGAACGCCGCCCGCAACGACGCGCGGGCGATGTCGAGCGCGTCGCGCCCCTGCCGCGCGATATCGGCGGGCGGCAGGTCGGCGCGCAATGGGATTGAGGCAGCGGATTCCATCGCGGGGGACGCCAGTGCCGCGCGAACCCTAGCTCGGCGGCGGCGGCGCGCCGGCGGAGACCGTCAGGACTTCGTACCCGTCCTTCGTCACCAGCACCGTGTGTTCCCACTGCGCCGACAACGAGTGGTCCGCGGTGACGATGGTCCACCCGTCGGCAAGGCTGCGGATCGCCGCGCGGCCGGCGTTGATCATCGGCTCGATCGTGAAGATCATGCCCTCGACGAGCCGCAGCCCGGTGCCCGGCCGCCCATAGTGCAGCACCTGCGGCTCCTCGTGGAATTGCGCGCCGATGCCGTGGCCGCAAAATTCGCGCACGATGGAAAAGCCGTGGCTCTCCGCGAACTTCTGGATCGTGAACCCGATGTCGCCGAGCTGCGCGCCTTCGCGGACGACGCGGATGCCGCGCCACATCGCCTCGAACGTCGCGTCGACGAGCCGCCGTGCCTGGATCGACGGCGTGCCGATGTAGAACATCCGGCTCGTGTCGCCGTGAAAGCCGTCCTTGATGACGGTGACGTCGACGTTGATGATGTCGCCGGGCTTGAGCTTCTTGTCGCCGGGGATGCCGTGGCACACGACATGGTTGACCGACGTGCAGATGGTGGCCGGGTAGGGCGAATGACCGGGCGGCGCGTAATTGAGCGTCGCGGGAATCACGTCCTGGACTTTCACCTGATGCTCGTGCGCGATGCGGTCGAGCTCGCCGGTCGTGATTCCGGGCTGCACGTGCGGCGTCAGGAAATCGAGAAGCTCCGACGCGAGCCGGCCGGCGACCCGCATCTTCGCAATCTCGTCCGGCGTCTTGAGGTGCACCGACATGGGCGTCACGCGCGCAGCAGTTCGTTGATCGACGTCTTCGAGCGGGTCTTCGCGTCGACGCGCTTGACGATGACCGCGCAGTAGAGCTGACAGCCGCCGGTGCCCGACGGCAGGCTCCCGGCGACGACGACGGACCCGGACGGCACGCGGCCGTAGCTGATCGCGCCCGAATCGCGGTCGTAGATCTTCGTGCTCTGGCCGATGAAGACGCCCATGCCGAGCACCGAGTTCTCCTCGACGATCACGCCCTCGACCACTTCCGAGCGCGCGCCGATGAAGCAGTTGTCCTCGATGATCGTCGGATTCGCCTGCAGGGGCTCCAGCACGCCGCCGATGCCGACGCCGCCCGACAGGTGGACATTGCGGCCGATCTGCGCGCAGGAACCGACCGTCGCCCAGGTGTCGACCATCGTGCCTTCGTCGACGTACGCGCCGATGTTGACGTATGACGGCATCAGCACGACGTTCTTCGCGATGAACGCCCCGCGACGCGCCACCGCGGGCGGCACGACGCGCACCCCGGCCGCCGCGAACGCGGCGTCGTCATAGCGCGCGAATTTCGTCGGCACCTTGTCGTAGAAGCGAAACGGCACCGCCGGCCCGGCGAGACCGATCGGCGCATTGTCGGACAAGACGGAACGACAGCAGCACGGCTTTCTTGACCCATTGGCGGACGACCCAGTCGCCATTCAGCTTTTCGGCGACGCGCACGCGCCCCGCGTCCAGCTCGTCGATCACGTGGGCCACGGCATCGCGCACGGCCGCCGGCGCCGTGGCGGGCGCAAGGGTGGCGCGCGTCTCCCACGCAGCGTCGATGGTGGTCTGCAGGTCGTTCATGGCAAGAAGTGCGGCCGGCTTCCGGGAAAAGCCGGGATTCTACCGCAGCAGTAGTGCGGAGGCCGACGGAGGCCGCAACACCGCCTTCTCGCAGCGCTACATCGACTTGAAGCGATGCGCGAACGTGCGGCTGACGGCGAGCTTTTCGTTGCGGTCGCGCAGCACGATCACCGGCTCGCCGCGCCAGTCGCGGTCGACGCGCGCGATCGCGCGCAGGTTGACGATCGTGCCGCGGTGTATTTGCCAGAAGGTCTCGGTGTCGAGCGCGTCGAAAAGCTCCTTGATCGGCTTGCGGATCAGCGCCTCGCCGTCCGACGTGACGACCCGCGTGTACTTGTCGCCGGCCTGGAAGTAGACGAACGTCGTCGACCGCAATCATGCGCATCGAGGCGCCCAGCGACGCGCGGATCCATTTGAGCGGACCGTCGCCGCCGTCGCGCGGCGCGAGTTTCGCGAGCAGCGCGGAGAGGTCGAGCGGTGCCGCGGCAAGGCGGGCCTTGAGGCGCGCGACGACCTTCGCGATGCGCTCGGGCGCGGGCGGCTTGAGGACGTAGTCGACTGCGCCTTCGTCGAACGCAGCGACGGCGTATTCGTCGTAGGCCGTGACGAATACGACATGACAGCCGGCGCCGATTTCGCGCGCGACGTCGAGCCCCGAGCGCACCGGCATGCGGATGTCGAGGAAGGCGATGTCCGGCCGCAGTTCCTCGGCCCGCCGAAGCGCCTCCTCGCCGTTCCCTGCTTCGGCGATGATGTCGAGCTCGGGCCACGCCTCGGCGAGGCGCGCCTTCAATTGCGCGAGCAGCAGCGGCTCGTCTTCGGCGATCAGGGCTGTGGTCAAGCGTCGGCCTCGGCGAACGGGATCTCAATGGTCGCACGGGCGCCGCGCGGCGTCCCCTCCACCAGCGAAAATCGGCCTTGTGCCCCGTAGAAGGCGGCGATGCGGTCGCGCACGTTCGCAAGGCCCACGCCCTGGCCCGGCCGGGTTCCGGCCGTGGCCAGGCCCGCGCCGGTGTCGGCGACGGTCACCGCCAGCCGGTCGCCCTGGCGCCGCGCCTCGATGCGCACCGTGCCCCCCTCGGCCCGCGGCTCGAGACCGTGCGTGACCGCGTTCTCGACGACGGAAATCAGGAGACCGGGAGGAAATGAATGCGCCCGCAAGTCGCTCGTAGCGTCGGTTTCGAAGGCGAGCCGCGGCCCCATGCGCATCTTGAGGATATTGAGATACGCCTCGGCGAGGTCGATCTCCTGGCCGAGCGTCGTGCTGGCGCTGCGCAACTGCGGCAACGCGGCGCGCAGATACGCAAGGAGGTGACCGAGCAGGCGCGACGCCTGCGGCGGGTCGGTTTCGGTAAGGTACTGGACCGACGCCAGCGTGTTGAACAGGAAGTGCGGCTCGACCTGCGCCTGCATCAGCTTCAACTCGGATTCGAGCGCCAGCTTGGCGAGGCGCTGCTGTTCGGACTCGGTGCGATGGAGCGCCGCCTCCGCACGGGTTTCGCGAAACTTGAGCAGGAAGAACAGGCTTACGAACAGCCCCACCGCGAACGCGCTGATCAAGGTTCCCTGGAACTTGGCGCGATCGTGGACGAGTTCGCCGATCGTGTAGCCCGGCAGGGCCATGAACACACCCTTGATCATGTACACGAGCGCGTAGCCGACGATCGTTCCGATCGCGACGGCGATGCATAACCGCAGGATGGGCCGCGTCCGCTCCCATGGCGAGGCCACGTTCACCGCGTAGGCGATCGCCAAGCCGAAGCATTGGGTGCTGACGAGGGGGTGCCAGAGCGGCCTTTCGTCTTCGATCGACATGAGGCCCGCGAATCCCGCGTTGATGGCGATGATGAGCAGGATCGTGATCCACGAGGCATCGCGGAATCCCGCCGAGAGGGCGGCGAGCCAGTGGCGGCGCGGGGGAATGGCAAGGGTATCCATGCCGCGCATTCTAGGGTCGCGACCAACCGATGGGTCGCGGCGCGACAGGACGCCGCCGGCGCCGATGGAGCGCCCATGGGCCAGCCGGATGCCGACGAGGGCCAAGCGGTCGGCTCCGGGGGTCAGCCGGCCCGCGCCAGCGTGACGATCCGGTCGATGCCTTCCGCGCACTCGTCGGCCGACGCGACGAGCGCGATCCTGATGCGGCCGCGGCCGGGGTTCGTTCCGTGGGCATCGCGGGCGAAATAGCTTCCCGGCAGCACCGTGACCGCCTGCTCGGCGAACAGCCGGCGCGCGAACTCGGCGTCGTCCCCGGGGGTCGCGGCCCAGAGATAGAACGCGGCGTCGGGCATGGCGCAGGGCAGCGCGGCGGCGAGCCGGGGCTGGAGCGCGGCGAACTTGGCGGCATACGCGGCGCGGTTGGCGCGCACGTGCGCTTCGTCGTTCCAGGCGGCCACACTCGCCGCCGCGACGGTCGGGGACATCGCCGACCCGTGATAGGTGCGGTACAGCAGGAACGCCTTGACGAGCGCGGCGTCGCCGGCGACGTAGCCCGAACGAAGTCCGGGCGCATTCGAACGCTTCGACAGGCTGCCGAAGGACACGAGGCGCGGAAAGCCGGCGCGGCCCAGCGCATGCGCAACGCCCAGCGCACCCTGCGGCGGCCTGGCCTCGTCGAAATAGATCTCCGAATAGCATTCGTCCGCCGCGATCGCGAAGCCATGGCGGTCGGAGAGCTCGAACAGCAGGCGCCATTCCTCGGCGGTCGTCACCCGACCCGTCGGATTGTCCGGCGAGCACACGTAGACGAGCTGCGTGCGGGCCCACACCGCGTCCGGGACGTCGCGCCACGCATGCGCGAAGCCGCGCTCCGCCACCGAATTGACGCAATACGGCTCGGCGCCCGCGAGCAGCGCCGCGCCTTCGTAGATCTGGTAGAACGGATTCGGCATGACGACGGTGGCGCCGGGCCGGCTCGCGTCGACGACGGTCTGCGCGAAGGCGAACAGGGCTTCGCGGCTGCCGAGCACGGGCAGCACCTGGGTCGCCGCATCGAGCGCCGAAAGGCGATGGCGGCGCACGAGCCAAGCGGCGATGGCCTCGCGCAGCGCCGGCGCGCCGGCCGTCGTGGGATAATTGGCCACACCCGGCCCCGCGGCCGCCAGCGCGTCGAGCACGAGCTTCGGCGTCGGATGCTTCGGCTCGCCGATGGAGAGGTTGATCGGCGAGCGCGCCGGATTCGGCGTCACGCCGGCAAGGAGCGCGCGCAACCGCTCGAACGGGTACGGCTGCAGGCGGGAGAGACGGGGATTCAAGACGGGCGCGCGCGGATTTGTCCAGCGCAGCGGATCGGAGCGATGTGCGCCGCGCGCCATTATATCGAAGCGCCTTCGTCGAAACGCTTTCGGCGAGCCGCGACCCACCACGAGATGCCGACCTCCGATTCCCTGCCCAGCATGCGCCCGACCGCCGGCCCGGTGCCATGGCCGTGGCGCGCCGCGGCGTGGGCCGCGACGCTGCTCGCGGGCCTCGCCCTTGCGCTGACGCTGGCGCATTGGGGCTGGCGCCTGTTCGGGCCGGCCTCGCCGCCGCTGCCGCCGCCCGCAATGCCGGAGCGCTGGACGCCCGCCATCGTGGCCGCGCCGATTTTCGGGCGCGCCGACGCGCCCGCGCCCGCGGCGAAAGCCGCGCCACTGCAGGGCGATACGCGCCTGCTGGGCGTGTTCGCGGAGCGCGACGGCGGCGGTTATGCGCTGTTCCGCCTGCCGGACCGCGGCCCGGTCCTGGTTCGCGCGGGGCAGGACATCGCGAAAGACGTGCGGCTCGAAATCGTGCGCAACGACGGGGTACGCATCCGCGACCACGGCGAAATGCGCGACATCGCGCTCCGCGCGCAGGCCGCATCCGCCTCCGCGCCCGTCCCCGATCGCGGGCGACCCGCGGCCACGCGCGCCGCGTGCGCGGCGCCTGCCGGCTTCCAGGGCGCGGTCTACAAGGTCAACGCCGAGTTGCTCACGGGCCTCGCGGCGCAGACCGACAGCTGGAAGGCGCTCCTGGTCGCGGACAACGGCGGTCTTGCGATTCGCGACAACAGCGGGTTCTCGACGATGCTCGGCATGCGTGCCGGCGACCGGATGACGCAGGCCAACGGCATCGCGCTCGTCAGCGTCGACGACGTGCTGGCGGCCTTCGTGAAGCCGCTGCTCGCGAGCCAGCCGGTCCGCGTCGTGGGGACCCGGGAGGGCAAGGCCGCGGAGTGGTTTTTCGTCAACGCGGGGGCGTGTCCCGGCTGAGGAGCAGTTACGGCATCGGGCGGAGCCAGCCGAGCAGCGCTGCCGGCGCGTCGAGGATGCCGTCGGCGGGCCAGGTCTCGGGCGCGTCGCCCGGCTCGAGGTAGCCCCAGCGCGCGACCAGCGTTCGCATGCCGGCGGCGTTGCCCGCGTCGATGTCGCGGCGCGCATCTCCCACGTAGACGCAGCGCGCCGGAGCCACGCCGAGGCGGCTCGCGGCTTCCGTCAGCGGCGCCGGGTGCGGTTTCGCGAACGGCATCGTGTCCCCGCACACGACGGCGCCGGCGCGGGGCGCGAGGCGCAACGACGCGAGCAGCGGCGTGGTGTAGCGCGTGGCTTTGTTGGTGACGATGCCCCACGGGAGCGCGCGCGCGTCGAGCGCGTCGAGGACCCCGTCCACGTCGGCAAACAGCGTGGAGTCCACGCACAGCGCATCCGCGTAGTGCGCGAGAAACGCGTCGCGCAGCGCTTCGTAACATTCCTCGCCGGGCGCGACCGCCATGCCGGCGCCGATGAGGCCCCGCGCGCCGTGGGACGCATAGGGACGCAGCTGCGCGAGCGGCACCGGCGCGAGTCCGCGATCGCGGCGCACGCGGTTCAGCGCCGCGCCGAGATCCGGCGCCGTGTCGGCGAGCGTGCCGTCGAGGTCGAACAGGACTGCGTCCACCGCGAGGACGCGCGGCACCCCGGAGGCGTCAGCCATCGGCCGGGCGGCGGAAGGCCATCATGTAGTTGACGGCGGTGTCCGCATTCAGCTGGAACGTCTTCGTGAACGGGTTGTAGGTCATCCCGACGATGCCGGCAGTCGCGAGACCCGCCTTCCGCGCGAAGCCGGCGAGCTCGGCCGGGCGTCAGGAATTTCGCATAATCGTGCGTGCCGCGCGGGAGCATCCGCAGCACGTACTCCGCGCCCAGGATCGCGAGAGCGTAGGCCTTCGGATTGCGGTTGATCGTCGACACCACGACGATGCCGCCCGGCTTCGCGAGCGCCGCGCACGCGGCGACGATCGACGCGGGATCCGGCACGTGCTCGAGGAGCTCCATGCACGTGACGATGTCGAACGCCGCCGGCGCTTCGGCCGCCAAGCGCCTCGGCGGCGACCAGCCGGTACAGAACGTTCGATCCCGATTCGAGCTGGTGCAGCTTCGCCACGCCGAGGGACTTTTCGCCGAGGTCGATGCCCACCACCGACGCGCCCCGCGCGGCCAGCGATTCCGACAGGATGCCGCCGCCGCAGCCGACATCGACGATGCGCTTGCCCTCGAGGCCGCCGCCCACCTGCGCGATCCATTCCTGCCGCAGCGGATTGATCTTGTGCAGCGGGCCGAACATCGCGCTTTCGGGATCCCACCAATGATGGGCGAGCGCCGCGAATTTCGCGAGCTCGGCCGCATCGACGTTGGCGCCGGAGGCGGTCCTGGGGGAGGAGGTGGCGTTCATTGCAGTCTTTCCTGCCAGAGGCGGGCGCGACCCACGATAGCGGTCTCGTCGGCGGTCGTCAGAACACGATTCGCGACGACGCGGCTTCCGGCCACCCAGACGTCCGTCACGGCATCGCGCCCGACCGCGTGGACGAGATGCGACACCGGATCGTAGCAGGGCGCCGCATCGATGCCCGAGAGATCGACCGCGACGACATCGGCCTCCTTGCCGGGGAAGAGCGAACCCAGCGTCCGCTCGAGGCCGAGTGCGCGCGCGCCGCCCAGCGTCGCCGCGTGCAGGACGTCATGCGCCGCCAGCACCGACGCATCGCCGGCGGCGACCTTGGCGAGCAGCGAGGCGAGCCGCATCTCGCCGAACAGGTCGAGCCGATTGTTCGACGCCGCGCCGTCGGTGCCGAGGGCGATGTTGATGCCCCTCGCGACGAGCGCGCGGATCGGCGCGATGCCGCTGCCGAGCTTCATGTTCGACGCCGGGCAATGCACGACGTGGCCGCCGTGCGTCGCGAGAAGATCGATGTCGTCGGCGGTGAGGTGCACGCCGTGGATCGCGATGAAGCCCGGCCCGGTCGCGCCCAGCCGGTGCAGCCGCGCGAGCGGCGTGGCGCCGTGCTGCGCGCGGCTCTGCGCGACTTCGTCCGCCGTTTCCGCGAGGTGCGTCTCGATCGGCAGGTCGAGCTGCCGCGCATACATGACGATCTTCTCGAAAGTTGCGTCGCCGACGGTGTAGGGCGCATGCGGCGCCAGCGCGAAGGTGAGCCGCGGCTCGTGCTTCAAGGCGTCGCGCGCGGCGAGTCCCGCGTGCAGGTAGCCATCGGGATCGGCGGCGTAGGGCGTCGGGAAATCGAGGACCACCAGCCCGACCATCGCGCGCATGCCGGTCTCGAGGAACGCCCGGGCGCTGTCCTCCGGGAAGAAATACATGTCGTTGCAGCAGGTGATGCCGCCCTTCAGCATCTCCGCGGCGGCGAGGCGGGTGCCGTCGTAGACGAAATCCGGCGCGACGAATCGGCCTTCCCGCGGCCAGATGTGCTCCGCAAGCCAGCGCGCGAGCGGCACGTCGTCGGCGATGCCGCGAAAGAGGTTCATCGCCGCATGCGTGTGCGCATTGACGAGCCCGGGCAGCAGCACGTGATGCGGCAGGTAGACGCGCTCGCGCGCGGCGTAATCACGGTCGGCATCGGCGCGGGGGACGACGGCGACGATGCGGCCTCCGTCGACCAGCAGCGCATGGTCGGTCAGCGCTTGCGCGGGCTCGACCGGCACGATGAAGCCGGCGTCGAGTCGAAGGTCGATTTCAGTCATGGGAAAAGAGGCCGTGCGAACGTCGCATTATGCCGCCTCGTCGCGGGGCCTTCGCCTCCAATCGCCCGGAGCAAAAAAAAGCCCCGCCAGCGGCGGGGCTTCTTCTTGCAGGCGGGTCGAGCGTCAGCGCTTGATGATCTCGCCCTTGACTTCGACTTCCACGCGGCGCAGCGGCGCGAAGCAGGCGACCTTCTCCTTGAAGTTCTTCTGGTTGCAGACCACTCCCGGGATCGGTTGCGTCTTGCCCATGCCGAGGGTTTCGATCTTGTCCTTCGGCACGCCCTTCGACACCAGGTAGTCGCGGACGGCGTCAGCGCGGCGTTCGGACAGCTTCTGGTTGTACGCCTGCGTACCGATCGGATCGGTGTGGCCGGTGACGAGCACCAGCTCGAGCTTCTGAACGCCCGACAGCTTGCTGATGATTTCGCTGTCGATCGCAGCCTTGCCTTCGGGCTTCAGAACCGCCTTGTCGAAGTCGAACAGCGCCTTCGAGGCCAGCGTGATCTTCTGCACTTGCGGGGCAGGCGGCGGCGGGGGCGGCGGGGGCGGCGGCGGAGCAGGCGGCGGCGGGGCTACGACCGGCGCCGGCGCGGGCTTCGGAACGAGATCGGGATCGCATGCCTCGATTGCCATGCTCGGCGCCCAGTACCCGGTGCGCCAGCAAAGATTGCCGGAGAGGCCAGCGCCGCCGTTGTAGGCGCCGCTCTTGATGACGTTGTTACCGGGATTACCCCACGAGTCGAGCCAGTAACCGCAATTGGTCGTGCTGCACCCTGCGACACCCGGAACGTAACTCTTCGGGTCTGCCTTCATTTGCGCAGCGGCGCCGGCGGACATAACCGCGGCAAGCGCGCCGATGACGGCACCGGTTACGAGACGACGAGTCATTGTTTCACCCCTTTGGCTTTGGTTTTGAACGAGTTCTTCTGCAAACTTTGTGGATTCCCGCGCCGCCCCGCACACGTTCCCGGGACGCATACGCGCCGAATCCCTTGTTTCCACAAAAACTATAGCACAGGGGTTGGGGGGGTGCAAAAGAAAACGGGGTTTCCGCAACAGGACGCCAACGACTGTCGCGGCGATGCAACGCCGTGATAAAATTTTGCATTTTCAAGGCTCTCCGACGCCCTCGGGGTTCTGAAGGCCCCGCCGTCGAATGCCGGGCAACCCGCGGCTGGAAGCGCCGGGCCGGACGCCCGCCAGGGACCCGCAGCGCCGTTCCGAAGCCGGCCGCCGCCCACCCGGTCGATCATCATCTAACGCCATTCGAGGAAGAAATCCCCGCCCATGGAGCAGTTTGCTAAAGAAACCCTTCCCGTAAGCCTCGAAGCCGAAATGCGGCATTCCTACCTCGATTACGCGATGAGCGTGATCGTGGGACGGGCGCTGCCGGACGTCCGCGACGGCCTCAAACCCGTGCATCGCCGGGTGCTGTTCGCGATGCACGAGGCCAACATCGTCTTCAACCGGCCTTACGTGAAATGCGCGCGCGTGGTCGGCGACGTGATGGGCAAGTATCACCCGCACGGCGACATGGCGATCTACGACACGCTCGTGCGGATGGCCCAGGATTTCTCGCTGCGCTATCCGCTGATCGACGGGCAGGGCAACTTCGGCTCGGTCGACGGCGACAACGCGGCGGCGATGCGCTACACCGAGTGCCGGCTGCAGAAGATCGCGAACGAGCTGCTGGAGGACATCGACAAGGAGACGGTCGATTTCGTCCCGAACTACGACGGCAAGGAGCAGGAGCCGGCGGTGCTGCCCTCGAGGCTGCCCAACCTGCTCATCAACGGCAGCTCCGGCATCGCGGTCGGGATGGCGACCAACATCCCGCCGCACAACCTGACGGAAGTCATCGACGCCTGCCTCGCGGTGATCGCCAACCCCCGGATCACGATCGATGAATTGATCGACATCGTGCCGGCGCCGGATTTTCCGACGGCCGGGATCATCTACGGTGTCGAGGGCGTGCGCGAGGGCTACCGGACCGGCCGCGGCCGCGTCGTGATCCGCGCGCGGACGCACGTCGAGGACATCGGCAAGGGCGAGCGCCAGGCGATCATCGTCGACGAGATTCCATACCAGGTGAACAAGGCGAACCTGCTGATCCGGATCGGCGAGCTCGTCCGCGACAAGAAGCTCGAAGGCATTTCGGACCTGCGCGACGAGTCGGACAAGTCGGGCATGCGCGTCGTGATCGAGCTGAAGCGCGGCGAGATCGCGGAAATCGTCCAGAACAACCTCTTCAAGCTCACGCAGTTGCAGGACAGCTTCGGGATGAACATGGTCGCGCTGGTCGACGGCGCGCCACGGGTCCTCAACCTGAAGCAGTTCCTCGAGTTCTTCCTGCAGCATCGCCGCGAGGTCGTCGTCCGGCGCACGCGCTTCGAGCTGCGCAAGGCCCGCGAGCGCGGCCACGTCCTGGAAGGCCTCGCCGTCGCGCTGTCGAACGTCGACGAGATCATCGCGCTCATCAAGGCCGCGCCGACGCCGGCGGAGGCGAAGACCGCGCTGATGGCCAAGACCTGGCGCTCGCCGCTGGTCGAGGACATGCTGAAGCGCGCCGCCGCCGACGCGGCGCGTCCCGAGGGACTGCCGCTCGAGTTCGGCTGGCAGGACAAGGTCAACGGCTACCGCCTCTCGGACGCGCAGGCGCAGGCAATCCTCGAGCTCCGGTTGCAGCGCCTGACCGGACTCGAGCAGGACAAGATCTTCGGCGAATACAGGGAGGTGATGGCGCAGATCGTCGATCTCATCGACATCCTCGCCAATCCCGACCGCGTGACCGTTATCGTGCGCGACGAATTGAAGGGCATCCGCGATCAGTTCGGCGATGCCCGGCGCTCGGAAATCGTGGCGCAGGGCGTCGACCTGTCGATGGAGGACCTGATCGCGCCGGAGGACATGGTGGTCACGCTGTCGCACGGCGGCTACATGAAGGCGCAGCCGGTCGACGAATACCGGGCGCAGAAGCGGGGCGGGCGCGGCAAGCAGGCCACCGCGAACAAGGAAGACGACTTCGTCGACCGCATGTTCATCGCCAACACGCACGACTTCATCCTGTGCTTTTCCAATCGCGGCCGCGTGTACTGGCTCAAGGTCTACAACGTGCCGCAGGGCCAGCGCGCCGCGCGCGGCAAGCCGATCGTCAATCTCGTGCCGCTCGCGGACAACGAGAAGATCACGGCGATCCTCCCGGTCAAGGAATTCACCGAGAACGAGTTCGTGTTCATGGCCACCGCGATGGGGACGGTCAAGAAGACGCCGCTGTCCGAATTCTCGCGGCCGCGGACCTCCGGCATCATCGCCGTCGACCTCACCGATGGCGATTCGCTGATCGGCGTCGCGCTGACCGACGGCAAGCACGACGTGATGCTGTTCAGCTCCGGCGGCAAGGCGGTGCGCTTCGAGGAGAGCGACGTGCGCCCGATGGGCCGCAATGCGCACGGCGTGCGCGGAATGATGCTCGACAAGAAGCAGCGCGTGATATCGATGCTCGTCGCGGAAGACGAGGAGCAGTCCGTCCTCACCGCGACCGAGAACGGCTACGGCAAGCGCACGCCGATCGTCGAGTACACGCGCCACGGCCGCGGCACCAAGGGCATGATCGCGATCCAGCAGTCGGAGCGCAACGGCACCGTGGTGGCCGCCGCGCTCGTCCGCCCGGACGACGAGGTGATGCTGATCTCGACCGGCGGCGTGCTGATCCGCACGCCGGTGAAGGCGATCCGCGAAATGAGCCGCTCGACCCAGGGCGTCACGCTGATCAACCTCGGCGAAGGCGAAAAACTCGCCGGCCTCGAGCGGGTGGTCGAGCGCGAAGAAGACGAAGACGAGTAGGCCGCGATGCCGCCGGCCGACGACCGCGAGCAGGAGCTGGCCCGCCACCGGGCGGCGATCGACGCGCTCGACCGCGAGCTCCTCGACAAGCTCAATGCGCGCGCCGCGCACGCCCAGGCGATCGGCGGCCTGAAAGCAGGCGGCGCCGCGTATCGGCCGGAGCGCGAGGCGCAGGTGCTGTCGCGGCTGCAGGCCGAAAACCGCGGGCCGCTTCCGAACGATGCGGTCGCCATCGTCTTCCGCCAGGTGATGTCGGCGTGCCTCGCGCTGGAGCAGCCGATGCGCATCGCGTATCTCGGTCCGGCCGGCACGTTTTCGCATGCGGCGGTCGCCAAGCACTTCGGCAAGTTCGTGCACGGCGAGCCGTACGCGACGATCGACGAGGTCTTTCGCGCGGCGGAAGGCGGGCAGACCGACTACGCCGTCGTCCCCGTCGAGAATTCCACCGAAGGCGCGGTGGGCAGGACACTCGACCTGATGTGCCAGACGCCTTTGTCCATCTGCGGCGAGATCAAGCTCCGCGTGAGGCAGAACCTGCTGTCGAACGCGGCCTCGCTTGCCGACGTCACGCGCGTGTACTCGCATGCGCAATCGCTCGCGCAATGCGTCCAGTGGCTCGCGCGCCACCTGCCCGCGGCGGCGCGGGTCGCCGTCGCGAGCAACGCCGAGGCCGCGCGCCTCGCCGCGGCGGAGCCGGGTGCGGCGGCCATCGCAAGCGAAATCGCCGCCGCGATCTACGGGCTCGGCGTCCTCGCGCCGCACATCGAGGACGAGCCCAACAACACGACCCGGTTCTGGGTGCTGGGCTCGCAGAGCGTGCCTGCCGTCGGGTCGCGACGAGACGTCGCTCGTGATGTCCGCGCCCAATCGTCCGGGCGCCGTCTACGGGCTGCTCGAACCGATCGCGAAGCACGGCGTCAGCATGTCGCGCCTCGAATCGCGACCGGCGCGCACGGGTCTCTGGGAATATCTGTTCTTTGTCGATCTGGTCGGCCACGTCACCGATCCTCCGGTCGCGGCGGCCTTCTCGGAACTGCAGAAAAAAGCACCATTTATCAAATTGTTAGGATCGTATCCTGCAGCGATTTATTAGGAATATTTCGTGCCAAACGAGATGAGCCCCGGACGAATCGCACGCCCGCACTTCCGATCCCTCCACGCTGGCGCCGGACTATGTGCGCGGCATCGCCCGCTACATCCCGGGCAAGCCGGTCGAGGAGCTCGCGCGCGAGTTCGGGCTCGACCCGGCGCGGATCGTCAAGCTCGCGTCCAACGAGAATCCGCGCGGCGCGGGTCCCGCGGTGCGCAAGGCGATCGCCGCCGCGGTCGAGGACCTGGCGCGCTATCCCGACGGCAACGGGTTCGCGCTCAAGACGGCGCTCGCCGCTCGCTTCGGCGTCGGAGCGGACGACATCGTGCTCGGCAACGGCAGCAACGACATCCTCGAGCTCGTGACGCAGGCGTTCCTGCGGCCGGGGGACACCGCCGTCTATTCGCGGCACGCCTTTGCCGTCTATCCGCTGGCCACGCAGGCGCGCGGCGCGACCGGCATCGAAGTCCCCGCGACGAAGGACTATGGCCACGATCTCGCGGGCATGCGCGCCGCGATCGCGCCGACGACGCGCATCGTGTTCGTTGCCAATCCGAACAATCCCACCGGCACGTGGATCGCGCCCACCGCGCTCGAATCGTTCATCGCCTCCGTGCCCGAGGATGTGCTCGTCGTGCTCGACGAGGCCTACAACGAGTATCTGCGGCCCGAGCAGTGCGCGCCGAGCGCCGCGTGGACCGGGCGCTACCCGAATCTCGTGGTCTCGCGCACCTTCTCGAAGGCGTATGGCCTCGCCGCGTTGCGGGTCGGCTACGGCATCATGAATGCGAAGGTTGCCGAGATGCTGAACCGCGTCCGCCAGCCGTTCAACGTGAACGCCCTTGCGCAAGCGGCCGCGCTGGCGGCGCTGGCCGACGTCGCCTACGTGGAGGAAAGCCGCGCGCGCAATACCGAGGGTCGCGCGGCGCTGGAACAGGGCTTCGCGACGCTGGGATTGACCTTCGTGCCGTCCCACGCGAATTTCGTGCTGGTCAAAGTGGGCGATGCCGGGCGTGTCTACCAGCGCCTGCTGGAGCAGGGCGTGATCGTTCGCCCGGTTGCCAACTACGGGCTGCCCGAGTGGCTGCGGGTCACCGTGGGCACCGACGCCGAGAACCGCCGCTTTCTCGACGCCCTCGCCGTCGCGCTCGGCCGCTGACGCCGCGCCGCACGCTTGCACGCCGTCATGGATACCTCCGCGCATCGCATCGACAAGCTCGTCATCGTCGGCGTCGGCTTGATCGGCGGATCGTTCGCGCTCGCGCAGAAAGCGGCGGGCGCGACAGGAACGATCATCGGCGTCGGCCGCGGGCGCATCAACCTCGAGGAAGCCGCGAACCTCGGCATCATCGACCGCTTCATTCCGCTCTCCGGCGAGTGGACCGGCGAGCTCGCGACGACCGACGTGGTGCTGGTCGCGGCGCCGGTCGCCCAATATCCCGCGTTGTTCCGCGCGATGGCGCCGCACCTCGGCCCGCACACGATCGTCACCGACGCCGGCAGCACCAAGCAGGACGTGATCGCCGCCGCGCGGGCAGCGCTTGGCGATGCGCTGCCGCGATTCGTTCCCGCGCATCCGATCGCGGGCACCGAGCAATCGGGCGCCGCCGCGGCGTTTTCGACGCTGTACGTCGACCGCAACGTGGTGCTGACCCCGCTGCCTGAAACCGACCCGCTGGCGGTCGCGACCGTCGCCGCGGCGTGGCGGACCTGCGGTGCGCACGTCCGTACGCTCGACGCCGCCGCGCACGACCACGTCTTCGCCGCGGTTTCGCACTTGCCGCATCTTCTCGCCTTCGCGCTCGTCGATGAGCTCGCGGCGCGGCCGGACGCGGAAGAGCTGTTCCGCTTTGCGGCGAGCGGCTTCCGCGACTTCACGCGCATCGCTGCGAGCTCCGCGGAAATGTGGCGCGACATCTCGCTCGCCAACCGCGACGCGCTGCTCGCCGAGATCGTGGCCTACCGGGCGCAGCTCGATCGCCTCGCCGCGATGCTGACGGCCGGCGACGGCGCCGGCCTCGAAGCGGTGTTCGCCGCCGCGCGCACCGCGCGCCGGTCGTGGGATTCCCGGCGCAACGCCGCAGGCGGACGAGTGCCGGACGACGGTCCGCGCGACCCTTGATGGGTGGGCCCCCACGCTTGCGGCTGCAACCGCAGCCGCTGCGCTGCCCCCCGGGGCAGACTGCATTTGCGCGATCTTCGGCGGCCCGGCGGCGCTCATGACATTTTTGGATCTGCCCCCGGCGGCGCATGCGTCCGGGACGGTCGCGTTGCCCGGTTCCAAGAGCATCTCCAACCGCGTGCTGCTGCTCGCCGCGCTGTCGACCGGCGCGACTCGCGTGCGCGGGCTGCTCGACGCCGACGACGTCGACCGGATGCTGGACGCGCTCGCGACGCTGGGTGTGCGCATCGACAAGGAGGTCGCGGCGCGGACTTTCGTCGTTCACGGGTCGGAGGGCGCGCTTCCGAACGCACGGGCGTCGCTGTTCCTCGGCAATGCGGGCACCGCGTTCCGTCCGCTGACGGCGGCGCTCGCGCTCGCGGGCGGCCGATACGAACTTGCGGGCGTGCCGCGCATGCACGAGCGGCCCATCGGCGACCTCGTCGATGCGTTGCGGGCGCTCGGCGCCGACGTTCGTTATCTGGACCGCGAAGGTTTTCCGCCGCTGGCCATCGGCCCCAGGACGGCAACGGGCGCCGCGGTGCCGGAGCACGTGACGGTGCGCGGCGACGTGTCGAGCCAGTTCCTGTCCGCGCTGCTGATGGCGTTGCCGATGCTGACGGCGCAATCGCGCGCACGCAGTGACGGTCGACATTGCCGGCGAACTCATCTCGAAACCCTATGTGGCGATCACCACGAAACTCATGGCGCGCTTCGGCGTCACGGTGGAGCAGGACGACTGGCGCGCGTTTCGCGTTCCCGCCGGCGCGCGTTACGCGTCGCCGGGAACGATCGACGTCGAGGGCGATGCTTCGTCCGCGTCGTACTTCCTCGCCGCCGGCGCGCTCGGCGGCGGCCCGGTTCGCGTGACAGGCGTCGGCCGCCGCTCCATCCAGGGCGACGTTGCATTCGCCGACGCGCTGGCGCGAATGGGCGCGCTCGTGCACGCAGGCGACGACTGGATCGAGGCCTCCGCCGGCGCTTCACTGACGGGAATCACGCTCGATTGCGTCGCGATTCCCGACGCGGCGATGACGCTCGCCGTCGTCGCGTTGTTTGCCAAGGGGGCGACGACGCTGACCGGCATCGCCAGCTGGCGCGTGAAGGAAACGGACCGGATCGCCGCGATGGCGGCCGAGCTCGCGAAACTCGGCGCGCGCGTGGAGGCGGGCGCCGACCGGCTCACCGTGCATCCCCCGCGGGAATTCTCGCCGGCGACGATCGACACCTACGACGACCACCGGATGGCGATGTGCTTCTCGCTCGCCGCCTTCGGAGGCGTCGCGGTGCGCATCAACGATCCCGAATGCGTGAAGAAGACGTTCCCCGGCTATTTCGACGCGTACCGGTCCATCGTCCAGCCATGAGGATTCCCGTCGTCGCCGTCGACGGCCCCGCGGCTTCGGGCAAGGGAACGATTGCGGCAGCGGTTGCGCAGGCGCTGCATTTCCACCTTCTCGACAGCGGCGCGCTTTATCGGCTGGTGGCGCTGAAAGCCTTCCAGTCCAATGTCGACGTCGACGCTGCGCCATTGCTCGCCGAGCTTGCCGCCGGCCTCGACGTGACCTTCCGGCCGGGGCGCATCGACCTCGACGGCGACGACGCGACCGAAGCGATCCGCGGCGAGGCGGTCAGTGCGGCCGCGTCCCGGGTCGCGGTCCATCCCGAGGTCCGCAGCGCGCTCCTCGCCCGGCAGCGGGCCTTCCGGCAACCCCCGGGATTGGTTGCGGATGGCCGGGACATGGGAACCGTGGTCTTCCCCGACGCCCTTTTGAAGGTGTTTGTCACCGCGAGCCCGGAGGAGCGGGCGCGCCGCCGATATAAGCAGTTGATCGAAAAAGGAATCTCCAGTACAATTGAGGGTCTTTTGCGCGACATCCGGGAGCGCGACGCACGCGACGCGGGCCGGGCGGCAGCACCGCTCAAGCCAGCCGAGGACGCCGTAATCCTGGATACGACGGACTTGACGGTCGCGGCCGCGATCGACTTCGTGCTCGGGCAGTACCGGGCGCGGGCGGCAGCGAACGGAGTTTAGAAGGGTAAGGAAGGGCAAATGAGGCCGCGCGCTACGCGCTTTAGCCGGCGCTCCGGTGCGGAATTCGACAACCAGCCCGCCGTCCGAGACACAGGGTTCTCGTGACCGGCGGTTGAACGACAACAGAAGGAACCAACCCAACATGGCTATTGCCACGCACAGCATGTCCACCCCCCAGACCGAAAATTTCGCCGCCCTGTTCGAGGAGTCCCTCTCCCGCCAGGAAATGCGGCAGGGCGAGCTCATCACCGCCGAAGTCGTCCGCGTCGACTACAACATCGTCGTCGTCAACGCGGGACTCAAGTCCGAAAGCTTCATCCCGATCGAGGAATTCAAGAACGACAAGGGCGAGGTCGAGGTCAAGCCCGGTGATTTCGTCACCGTCGCCATCGAAAGCCTCGAAGACGGCTACGGCGAGACCAAGCTCTCGCGCGACAAGGCGAAGCGCCTCAAGGCGTGGCACGACCTCGAAGCCGCGATGGAGCAGGGCACGATCGTCTCCGGCCAGGTCACCGGCAAGGTGAAGGGCGGATTGACGGTGATGGTCAACGGCATCCGCGCGTTCCTGCCGGGTTCGCTCGTCGACATCCGTCCCGTCAAGGACACCTCGCCGTATGAGAACAAGGCGCTCGAGTTCAAGGTCATCAAGCTCGATCGCAAGCGCAACAACGTCGTCGTCTCCCGCCGCGCCGTGCTCGAAGCGAGCCAGGGCGAAGAGCGCGCGAAGCTCCTGTCGACGCTGTCCGAAGGCGCCGTCGTCAAGGGCATCGTCAAGAACATCACCGATTACGGCGCGTTCGTGGACCTGGGCGGCATCGACGGCCTGCTCCACATCACCGACCTCGCATGGCGCCGCGTCAAGCACCCGTCGGAAGTCCTGGCGGTGGGCGACGAAGTCACCGCGAAGATCCTCAAGTTCGACCAGGAAAAGAACCGCGTCTCGCTCGGCATGAAGCAGCTCGGCGAAGATCCGTGGGTCGGCCTGTCGCGCCGCTACCCGACGGGCACGCGCCTGTTCGGCAAGGTCACCAACATCACCGATTACGGCGCGTTCGTCGAGATCGAGTCCGGCATCGAGGGCCTCGTCCACGTGTCCGAAATGGACTGGACGAACAAGAACATCCATCCGACCAAGGTCGTGCAGCTGGGCGACGAAGTCGAAGTGATGATCCTCGAGATCGACGAGGACCGCCGGCGCATCTCGCTCGGCATGAAGCAGTGCATGCCGAACCCGTGGGACGAGTTCGCCGCCAATCACAAGAAGGGCGACAAGGTGAAGGGCCAGATCAAGTCGATCACCGACTTCGGCGTCTTCGTCGGCCTGCCCGGCGGCATCGACGGCCTGGTTCACCTGTCCGACCTGTCGTGGACGCTCGCCGGCGAAGCCGCCGTGCGCGACTACAAGAAGGGCGCCGAGGTCGAGGCCGTCGTGCTGGCGATCGACGTCGAGCGCGAGCGCATCTCGCTCGGCATCAAGCAGCTCGACGGCGACCCGTTCTCCAACTACGTCGCGACGCACGACAAGGGCAACATCGTGAAGGGCACGGTCAAGTCGATGGACGGCAAGGGCGCGATCATCGCGCTCGACGGGGACGTCGAGGGCTACCTGCGCGCCTCCGAAGTCGCGCGCGACCGCGTCGAGGACATCCGCACGCATCTGAAGGAAGGCGACCCGGTCAACGCGATGATCATCAACATCGACCGCAAGAACCGCTCGATCAACCTCTCGATCAAGGCCAAGGACCACGCCGACGAGACGGAGGCGATCCAGAACGTCAAGGCGGACACGGCGGGCGCGACGACGGGGACGACCAACCTCGGCGCGCTCCTGCGGGCGAAAATGGACAACAAGACCACCGAGTAAGCGGGCCGCGTGATGACCAAATCGGAGCTGATCGACCGCCTTGCGGCGCAGTTCCCGCAACTGGTCGCGAAGGACGCCGAACTGGCGGTCAAGATGATCCTCGATGCGATGGCCGAGAGCCTCGCGAAAGGGGAGCGCATCGAGATCCGCGGGTTCGGCAGCTTCGGACTCAACTATCGGCCGCCGCGCACGGGACGCAATCCCAAGTCCGGCGAGAAGGTGCTCGTGCCGGAAAAGCACGTGCCCCATTTCAAGGCGGGCAAGGAATTGCGCGAGCGAGTTGATTTCAAGGACGGATGAGCGCGCGGGGTGAAGCCGGGACGCCCGTGCGAGCAGGGCGAAGCCAAGGCCCGCAGGGCGCGTCTGCGAGCACGGGTGGCGGCCGACAGGTTCGGCGTTTCGCAATTCAATGCCCGTGCGGAGGCCGCCGCATGAGCCTTGTGCCGTGGCGGAGCCGCTGATGCAGATCGTGCGCTGGGTCGTCGGTGCCGCGCTGTTCCTCGCGCTCCTGTTCCTGTCGCTGCAGAATAACCAGCCGGCGACGCTCAAGTTCTACGGCTTGTGGAGCTGGGAGGCACCGCTCGTATTCATCGTGCTGATCGCGTTCGCGATCGGCGTCGCGGCCGGGCTTCTCGCCGGCGTCTGGCGCCACACGAAGCTCAAGCGGCAGATCAAGCATCTCACCCGCGCGGACAAGGCGCGCGTCGACGAAACGGCGCCGCTGTCGTCCGGCGAAAGGCCGCGGACCCGTGACTGACCGCGATTCGTTCAACGAGATCGCTTCCTGACGCCCCGGCCGGCATCCATGGAATTCGAGCTCTGGTGGCTGCTGCCGATTCCGGTCCTGTTCTTCGCGCTGGGCTGGATCGCCGCGCGCATCGACATCCGCCACCTGTTGCGCGAATCGAGCGCGCTGCCGCTGTCGTATTTTCGCGGGCTCAATTTCCTGCTGAACGAGCAACCGGACAAGGCGATCGAGTCGTTCATCGAAGTGGTCAAGGTCGATCCGCAGACGATCGACCTGCATTTCGCGCTGGGGAGCCTGTTCCGGCGGCAGGGCGAGATCGACCGCGCGATCCGCATGCACCAGAACCTGCTCGACCGGCCGGACCTTTCCCCCGACAAGCGGCGTGCCGCCGAATTCGAGCTCGCGCAGGACTTCCATCGCGCGGGCCTGCTCGACCGCGCCGAGGAGCTCTTCACGAAGCTGGACGGCTCGCCGTTCGAGCATGCGTCGCAGGGCTTCCTGCTGTCGATCTACGAGCAGGAAAAGGACTGGCCCAAGGCCATCGCCGTCACGCGCCGGATGGAGGCGCTGGCGAAGCAGCCGTACTTCAAGGAGATCGCGCACTACAGCTGCGAGCTTGCGCAGACGGCGCTCCTGTCGTCGGATTTCACCGCTGCGCGACGCCACATCGACGAGGCCATCGCCGAGTACAGGGCCTGCGCCCGGGCGACGATGCTGCTGGGCGACCTGCACGCGCAACAGGGTGAGCTTGCGGACGCCATCGCCGCGTGGCAGCGCATCGAGTCGCAGAACCCGGCGTTCCTGTCGCTGGTCGCCGAACGGCTGGCGGACGCCTACCGCAAATGCGACAACGCGAGCCAGGGGCTGCGCGTGCTGCGCGCGTACCAGCAGCAATATCCGTCGCTCGATCTCCTCAACACCGTATTTTCGCTGACGCTTGCCGACGAGGGCCCCGAAGCCGCCGGCGAGCTCATCAAGGAGGAACTCGCGCGCAACCCGACGCTGCTCGGCCTCGACCGCCTTCTCGAAGCGCAGCTCCTCTCGGCGCCCGCGGACCGCCGCCACGATCTCGAGCTCGTGAAGCAGCTGGTCGGCCAGCACATCAAGCGCCTCGGCATGTACAAATGCGACCACTGCGGATTCCGCGCGAAGCAGTACTACTGGCGCTGCCCCGGATGCGGCAAGTGGGAGACCTATTCGCCGCGACGGACCGAAACGCCGGACGGTTATGCCTGATCCCAAAGCCGTGTGCCAGACCCCCAACCCATGTGTCAGATCCCCGAGGGATGTGCCTGATGCCTGAACCGAAAGTCATCGTCGCGCTCGACTTCGCCAACCCGATGCATGCGGTGGCGCTCGCCGATCGTCTCGACCCGGCGGAGTGCGCGCTCAAGGTCGGCAAGGAACTCTTCGTCATCGCGGGTCCCGAGCCCGTGCGGTGGATGATCGAGCGCGGCTTCAACGTCTTCCTCGACCTCAAGTTTCACGACATCCCGAACACCGTCGCCCAGGCCTGCGCGGCGGCGACAAGGCTCGGCGTCTGGATGCTCGACGTGCACGCCGCCGGCGGCCGCGCGATGCTCGCCGCGGCCCGCGAAGCGGTCTCGAACACCGCGGCGCAGCGCGGCCGTGCACCGCCGCTGCTCATCGGCGTCACCGTGCTCACGAGCCTCGCCGACGTCGATCTGCGCGAAACGGGCGTCGCCGGCACCGCCACGCAGCAGGCGCTCGATCTCGCCCGGCTCGCTGCCTCGTGCGGGCTCGATGGCGTCGTCTGCTCGGCCGTGGAAGCGCCTGCGCTGCGCGCCGCGCAAGGCCGCGCGTTCAAGCTCGTCACCCCTGGAATTCGGCCGGCGGGCAGCAGCCGCGACGACCAGGCGCGCATCATCACGCCCGAAGCGGCCATGGCCAACGGCGCGGACTTCCTCGTGATCGGGCGGCCGATCACGCAGGCGGCGGACCCGGTGGCCGCACTCGCCGCCATCAACGCGTCGCTGCGCGTCGCGGCATGAAGATCACCGTCATCGGATCCGGCTACGTCGGGCTCGTCACCGGCGCGTGCCTCGCCGAGGTCGGCAACGACGTGCTGTGCCTCGACGTCGATGCGGCGAAAATCGCCACGCTCAACGCAGGGGGTGTGCCGATCCACGAGCCGGGTCTCGAGTCGATCATCAAGCGCAATGCGGCCGCCGGCCGCCTCCGGTTCACGACGGACGTCGATGCGTCGGTCGCGCACGGCGTGCTGCAGTTCATCGCCGTCGGCACGCCGCCGGAGGACGACGGCTCGGCCGACATGCAGTACGTGCTCGCGGCGGCGCGCAACATCGGGCGCCGGATGACGGAGTACAAGATCGTCGTCGACAAATCCACGGTGCCGGTCGGCACGGCGGACCGCGTGCGCACGGCGATCGCCGAGGAACTTGCCGCCCGCGGCGTGAATCCTGCGTTTGCCGTCGCGTCGAACCCGGAGTTCCTGAAGGAGGGCGCCGCGATCGAGGACTTCATGCGGCCGGACCGGATCGTGATCGGCGCGGACGACGAGCGCGCGATCGCGGCGCTGCGGTCGGTCTACGCGCCGTTCATGCGCAACCACGAGCGGCTGCTCGTGATGGATGTGCGCTCGGCCGAGCTCACCAAGTACGCGGCCAACGCGATGCTCGCGACGCGCATTTCCTTCATGAACGAGCTCGCCAATCTTGCCGACGACCTCGACGCCGACATCGAGCACGTGCGCCGCGGCATGGGGTCCGATCCGCGCATCGGTTACCATTTCCTCTATCCCGGCGTCGGATATGGCGGCAGCTGCTTTCCGAAGGACGTCAAGGCGCTGCGGCACACGGCCTCGGAGCACCGGCGGCCGCTGCGGGTCCTCGATGCCGTCGAAGCCGCGAACGACGCGCAGAAGCTGCGACTGGTCGAGAAGATCGTCGCCCGGCTCGGCGACGACCTCGCCGGCCGCACGTTTGCGTTGTGGGGCCTCGCGTTCAAGCCCAACACCGACGACATGCGCGAAGCTCCGTCGCGCGCAATCATCGCCGCGCTCGCCGCGCGCGGGGCGAAGATCGTCGCGTGGGACCCGGTGGCCATTCCCGAAGCAAAGCGCATGCTCGCAGGGGAACGCTCGCTTTCCTTCGCGCCGACGCCGATGGCGGCGCTCGCCGGCGCCGACGCGCTCGTCGTGATCACCGAATGGCAGGAATTCAGGAGTCCCGACTTCGACGCGATTCGCAAGGCGCTGAAGGAGCCGCTCGTTTTCGACGGACGCAACCTGTATGACCCGGCAGCGGTGCGTGCCGCCGGCCTCGAACATTTCGCCATCGGCCGCCGTTGATGGCGCGCGGATCGAGTTCCCCGCCCGCCCGGTTCGCGCGATTTTCGCGAGCGCGTGGCGCGCACGCGCGTGCTGGTCGTCGGTGATGTCATGCTCGATCGCTACTGGTTCGGCGAGGTCGAGCGAATCTCGCCCGAGGCCCCGGTGCCGGTCGTCAAGATCGCGCGCAGCGAGGAGCGCCCCGGCGGGGCGGCGAACGTGGCGCGCAACGCCAAGGCGCTCGGCGCGAACCTCTCGTTGCTGTCGGTCACCGGCGCCGATGAACCCGGCACGACACTCGAGCGTTTGCTCAATGCAGACCACGTGCGCACGCATTTCCACCGCGATCCGTCGGTCGCCACGACGGTCAAGCTGCGCGTGATCGGCCGCCAGCAGCAGTTGCTGCGCATCGATTTCGAAACCGCGCCGTCCCACGAGGTTCTCGCGGGCAAGCTCGCCGATTTCGAGCGGCTGCTCGCCGAGACGGACGTCGTCGTGTTATCGGACTATGGGAAGGGTGGCCTCGCGCATATTGCCACCATGATCCAGCACGCAAAAGCGGCCGGCAAGAAAGTCCTGGTCGATCCGAAGGGCGACGACTGGACGAAATACCGCGGCGCCACGCTGATCACGCCGAATCGCAGCGAGTTTCGCGAGGTCGTCGGACGCTGGCGCGACGATGCTGAAATGGTCGCGAAAGCCCGGAAATTGCTCGCCGACCTGGATATCGACGCGCTGCTTGTTACGCGATCGGAAGAAGGGATGAGTCTCTTCACCCCGTCGACGGAAGATCACATCAGCGCGGTGGCCCGCGAGGTGTTCGATGTCTCCGGCGCCGGCGACACCGTCATCGCCACCCTCGGCGTCCTGATCGGCGCGGGCGCGGACCTCATCGATGCGGTGCGCATTGCAAACGTGGCGGCAGGGGTGGTGGTCGGAAAGTTTGGCACCGCAGTGGTCACGCCCGAAGAGCTCGACTGAGCTGCGGCGTCCTTGACGTGGCGAAAGTCAAGTCCGTCTACAGCTGCACCGAATGCGGCGGCCAGAGCCCGAAATGGCAGGGCCAGTGCCCGCATTGCGGCGTCTGGAACACGCTGGTCGAGACGATCGCGACGCCGGCGCCGGCGCGCTTCCAGAGCGTTGCCGGCAAGACGGGGACCGTGCGGCGACTCGCGAGCGTCGACGCGACGCAGACGCCGCGCTTTCCGACCGGCGTCGAGGAATTCGACCGCGTGCTCGGCGGTGGCCTCGTCCCGGGCGGCGTGATCCTGCTCGGCGGCGATCCCGGCATCGGCAAGTCCACGCTGCTGCTGCAGGCGATGGCGGCGATCGGCGCCGCCAAGTCCGCCCTCTATGTCACCGGCGAGGAATCGGTCGAGCAGGTCGCGCTGCGCGCGCAGCGACTCGGCCTCGTGAATGCGCCGGTGTCATTGCTCGCAGAAGTGCAGCTCGAGGCGATCATCGCGACCATCGGCGTCGAAAAGCCCGAAGTCGTCGTCATCGACTCCATCCAGACGGCGTATACCGAGGCGCTGACATCCGCGCCCGGGAGCGTGGCGCAGGTCCGCGAATGCGCGGCCCAGCTGACCCGCCTCGCCAAGCAGCGCGGCATCGTCGTCATCTTCGTCGGGCACGTGACGAAGGAGGGCGCGATCGCCGGCCCGCGCGTGCTGGAGCACATCGTCGACACGGTGCTCTATTTCGAGGGCGACACGCACTCGAGCTTCCGCCTGGTGCGCGCGATCAAGAACCGCTACGGAGCGGCCAACGAGCTCGGCGTCTTCGCCATGACCGAGCGCGGACTCAAGGGCGTGGCCAACCCGTCGGCGCTCTTCCTGTCGCAGCACGACGAGGAGGTGCCCGGGTCGGCGATCGTCGCCACGCTCGAAGGATCGCGGCCGCTGCTCGTCGAGATCCAGGCGCTCGTCGATCCGGTCCAGGGCGGCAACCCGAAGCGCCTGGCGGTGGGCCTCGACCCGCAGCGTCTCGCGCTGTTGCTGGCCGTGTTGCATCGGCATGGCGGCGCCGAGACCGGCGGCTACGACGTCTTCGTCAACGCCGTCGGCGGCGTTCGCATCAACGAGCCGGCCGCGGACCTCGCGATCCTGCTGGCCGTGCACTCGTCGCTGGTCGGACGGCCGCTGCCGGCGAAGACGCTCGTGTTCGGCGAAGTGGGACTCGCGGGCGAGATCCGGCCGGTGCAGGGTGGTCAGGACAGGATCAAGGAGGCGGCCAAATTGGGCTTCCGGCAGTTCCTCATCCCGACTCTCAACAAGCCGAAGCAAGCCATTGATAACATAAAGATTATGGCGGTCGATCGCGTCGACCAGGCCGTCCGGATCCTGGCCGCCCCAGCGCGCGGCTGAGGCGCGGTCAGGCGGTCCGGCGCAGGCGGCGCTTCGCGAGCAAACCTTCGAGCCAGCGAACGGCGACGGCAACGACGACCACGCAGGTCGCGAAAATCGCGATCATCGTGGCCACGGCAAAGATGGTCCAGAGGATGGTCGCCATCACCCCCCCTCGATGGTCGAAATCGCTAACACCGGCAGCTCACTCCTCGTCCTCGACGTATTCCTTGGGCAGCAAGTGGGCGATGCCCTTGTGGCAGTCGATGCACGTCTTGCCGTCCTTCTGCGCCTGCGCCATCTTCGCCGCGGCTCGTGGGCTCTGCTTGTGCGGATCCATGGCGTCCCACGAGTGGCAGTTGCGGCATTCGCGCGAGTCGGTCGATTTCATCGTCTCCCAGACGTGCTCGGCCATCTGCATCCGCCGGGCCTCGAATTTCTCCGGCGTCGAGATCGCGCCCGAGACGAACTTGCTGTACAGCTCCTGGCTCGCCTGGATCTTGCGCACGAACTTGTGCGTCCAGTCCTTCGGCACATGGCAGTCTGGGCAAATCGCGCGCACCCCTGAGCGGTTCTTGTAGTGGATGGTCTCCTTGTATTCCTCGAAAACCGTGTCGCGCATTTCGTGGCAGCCCGTGCAAAAGGCCAGCTGGTTGGTTGCCTCCATGCCGGTGTTGAAGCCGCCCCAGAAGACGAGCCCCGAGATCATCCCGATCGCCACGACCGCCGTGAGCGACAGCGACGACGGGCGCAGGAAGAAGTCGCGCAGCTTCTGAAGGCGCGATCCGGGTGGGCCGGAGTCTGGCGCAGGCGTGTTCAAGGGTGAAGGTTATGCCTTGGCATTGGAATCTGCCGCGCCAGTTCGTTGCACGCGGACACGACCTCTGCTACAGCGACAGGATCCAGGCCACGAGATTCTTGATGTCGTCCGGATTCTTCGACTTGACGACAGGATGCTCCTGCTCGTTGCCGTCGTCGGTTTTCACTTTCGGTCCGGTGGTCAGGTGCTTGTACAGCTTGGCCTCGGCATCCTTGTCGCCCTTGTACTTCACCGCGACGTCCTTCCAGGCGATGGCCACTTTCTTCTTGTCGACCGCATGACACGTGAAGCATTTGTTTTGTCTCGCCAGCCCCTGCGCCGCATCAGCATCGACGGCCATCGCTTTGCCGGTGAAAAGCAGTGCGGTCGCCGCAAGCGACAGGGTCGCGCACAGCGCGGCCCGATGCATGATCGATCGATGGCTCATTTTCGTCTCGTCAGTGGAAGGGGAGGGCCCTGCGCGATCGCATTGCGCGCGAATCCCGGGACACATCACAAGCGTGGATCCTGGAAATCGGATTCATCCTGCGGCTGCGCACGAGCGAATGGAGGACACACGAGGCGGACTATTCGCCTGCGTTCGAATTTTCGTCTTGATGTGCATCAACTATTCGCGGATCACGCCGCCGGCCGAACGGCGTGTGGCGAAACATCCACGTGCAGCTTCGCTTCATGTCGAGCGCAATTGCGTATCGCAGCAAAGCTGACTGCGAATTATTCGCGATTGCCTGGTTGCCGGCGTGCGCTCGCAATGTGCCCGCGTCGCGCGGGCGGCGGCGGGCCCGCCGCCATTCCAGATTCGAGGATTCCGGGAGGGCGGGCCCTGACCTTACTTGGTCGCGCCGGTCCCGACGTTGAACATGTAGACGACCGCGCTCCGCATTTCGACATCGGTGAGATCGGCCATGCCCCCGCGCGGCGGCATCGCGCCGTGACCATGAATGGCCGATGCAACCACCGTGTCCAATCCTTGCTTGACGCGCGGCGTCCACGCGGCGCGATCGCCGATCTTCGGTGCGCCGCCCACGCCGGTGCCGTGACACTTCACGCATTGGGTCTCGACGATTTCCTTCCCGCTGCGCGGCGGCGTCGCGGCCGTCCGGCTTACGGGCTCGACCCAGTTGCCGCCGGATTGATTGACCATGTACGTGATCGCGCGCTCGATCTCGACGTTCGTGAGCTTCATGTTTCCGCCGTGCGCAGGCATCTGGTTGATTCCGGCCAGGGCGCTCTTCGACAAGCCGCTCAACCCCTTTTCGGCGCGGGCCGCCCACGCCTTCTTGTCGCCGATCTTCGGCGCGCCGCCGGCGCCGGTGCCGTGACACGAGATGCACAACGAGTCCACGATCTGTTTGCCGGTTCGCTCCGGCGACTGCGCCCAGGCCGTCCCGGTCATTCCTGCAATGAAGAAGGCGACGAAGGCGATGGCGGAAATCAACACGCGGATCGTCGACGCGCGATTCAATGTGTACATGGGTCCTCCGTTGTCGTCGGCATCGGCGTCGCCGCTCGCGGCACAGCGCCTATGCCAATGGTCGACACTAGGACACGTCTCGCGAATCCGGGTGTTGACGTGCGTCAAGCGTCGAAGGGACCGGCCGCGAAACTTCGCGGCGCAGGGTGCGCGTGGCGCCAGCCGAGGTGGAGAATGCGCTGGGTGACGCCGCGGGCCGGAATATCGAGGACGGTCGTCATCGTCGCGCCGGACGCGGTCGTCGGCGCCAAAGCGAGCAATACGCAGAACGCGAATACCGCAACACCTGCGGTGGCCGAATCGCTAGGGTTGCCTCCTGGCGCCTTCGCTATGGTGCGCATGTGTCCTGACGCTCCGATTCCCCTTCAACGAAATGTCGCATAATTTGTATTATGTCAAATGCCGTGCGGGTGGCAATACCCGCGATTCCATCCCCTCGCCCAAGGCCCACGCCTCGACTGCCGCTATTTCCCAAGCATCCCCAGCGCATTCCGCATGGGCGTGCTCGGAGATCGCGATGATCCCGCCCAGCGGATCGCTCATCTCCTCGATCAGGAAGATCGCGGTCGCCACGGAAAGCGCGCCGATGACGAGCGCCGTGATCGTGGTCCGGTTCTGGGGCGCGAACAGCCCGAAGCTTGCAAACATGGCGGTGAGCCAGGCAACGAGCACCGCCAGGAATACCGGTGGCGTCCGCGTTCCGACTTCCTCGAACGCCATCCAGCGCGCCTGCGCGATTTCGTTGCTGAGCTGCAGCGCTCGCGCCTTCTGCAAGTGCTGGAGCTCGCTGGTCGGCGCAAGCGCCAGGAGCTTCTGGTCGAGCGTTTCCACCGACGCTGGCCCCGTGCGGGCTGTCGCCGGCGGTGCCCGAGCTGCGGTCGTCCGGGAACAACTGCCTGATCCGCGCGGCGTAGGCATTGCGCAGGGCCTCGCGCACTTCGCGCGCCTCCGGCCCGTATTGCGCGAGCGCCCGGTCGACCAGAATGATCTTCGCCGCCGATTCCTTGAATCCTTCATTGACCGCGTCGAACGAGCTCTTGGACGACGCGATCAGCAGCCCCAGCACCAGCGCGGACAGCGTCGCGATCAGTCCGGTGACGAGCCTGACCATGTCTTTCGAATCTTCGCGCAGGTGGTGCTCGGGCAGCCGGCCGCCGAAGCCACATGCCTGCGAGCGCGCCGCCGAGGACGCACACGAAGGTGATGAATGCGACTGACCACGCGGTCATGCAGGTTCTCCAATGCGACGGTCGGCGCATTCTATCGTGCGGGTATTCATCGTGCGTCGGCGGCGCCCTGGTCCGCGCGCGCGTACTCGAGCGCCTCGTGCAACGTCGAAAACATGCGTGACGACCCGACCGCGGCGGTGATTCCGTGCCGGTCCATGTCGGAGCGCAGGTACGGGGTCACGCGACCGAACACGACGGCCACGCCACGCCCTGCGAGGTTTTCGATCAGGTCGCGCACCGATCGCGCGGCGGAATAGTCGATGTCGGTGATCGCCGCGGCGTCGACGACCAGATGGCGCACGGGTGTCGGCGCGTGTTCGACGAGGCTCTCCACTTCGTCGACGAAGCGCGCTTCGTTTGCGTAGAACAGATCGGCGCCGAAGCGGAAGACGATCAGCCCGGGCTCCGTCTGCATGCCGGGGACGACTTCCATGGGGACCCAGCGGCCCGACGCGTCCGGCGCGAGCACCATCGTGTGCGGCTCGTAGCTGTGGCGAACGTGCCGCAGCAGCGACAACGCGAAGGCCAGCAGGATGCCCTGCTCCACCCCGACCAGCGCCACCGCCGCCGCGGTGACCACGGCCAGCGTGAATTCGCCGGGGCTCTCCTTGCGGATGTCGGTGAGTCCCTGAACGTCGATGAGCCCGACCGCGATCGTGAACACGATTCCGGCCAGCACGCAACGCGGCAGATACTGCAGCGGCCCGGTCGCGAAGAGCAGCACCAGCGCGACCACGCCGGCAAAGACGACTTGCGCGACCTGGCTGCGCGCGCCCGCGCGCACCGCCATCGCGGTTTGCGTCGGGCTGCCATTGACGACGAACGCGCCGCTGACGCCGGCGGCTGCATTCGCCATCGAGAGGCCGAGGATATCCGCGTCGACGTCGACCCGCTCGCGGCGCGGGAGCGCGAATGCACGCGCGGCCGCCGCGCTTTGCGCGACGATCATGACGAAGCACGACCCGGCAATCGGCACGAGGGCCAGCATGTCGCTCCACGAGACGTCAGGCAGGCCGATCGACGGCAGGCCGCCGGGAACGGGGCCGATGACGGCGATGCCCCGTCCGCCAAAATCCCATGCGAAGCTCGCGCCGATCGCGGCGATCACGACAAGCATCGGAACCGGAATCCGCGGCGCAAAGCGGCGCCCGATCAGGATCAGCCCGACGATCGCGCCCGAAATCGCCAGCGTCGGCCCGTGGAAGTCGGCGGCGCCCCGCGAGAGTTCGACGACTTGCTGGACCGTGCGATGCGAAGCCACGGTAAGCCCGAGCATATCCGGCAGCATTGTTATTCCGACCTGGACGCCGACGCCGGCGAGAAAGCCCACCAGCACGGTCCGCGACAGGAAATCGGCAAGGAACCCGAGCCGGAAGATTCGCGCCAGCAACAGAAAGACCGCCGTCATCAGCGCCACCATGCCCACCAGCGCCATGTAGCGCTCGCTGGCGGCCGGCGCCATGCGGGAGAGGCCGCTCGCGAAGATCGCCGCGGTCGCCGAGTCGGCCGCGACCACCATGTGGCGCGAGGAACCGAAAACCGCGAAGGCGACAAGCGGCAGAAGCACCGTGTACAGCCCGGTGACCACCGGCGTCCCGGCAATCCGCGTGTACCCCAGGACTTGCGGGATGTTCATCGACGCGAGCGTGATCCCCGCAAGCGCGTCGCGCGCGGCACCGCCGCGACTCAGGGGCCGCATCCCGCCGAATAAGCGCACGATCGCTCCCCTGCTCAGCCTTTGCGGGCCTCGGCCAGGCAGAACGCCACCAGCGCGGTGACGACGCCGTCATCGTCACCGGCTGCCCGGGCCAGCTCGAGGGCGACGCCCGGCAGCGACGCCTCGATATCCGCGACCATGGCCGGCACGTCGTTTCGCAGGTGTCCGCCCTGTCCGAAAAACAGCGGAACGATGCGAATCCGGGTGGCGCCGCCGGTCGCGAGCTTTTGCGTCGCCGTGGCGAGATCCGGGGTCATGAACTCCAGGAACGCGAGCTCGACCGGCAGCTCCGGCGCCG
>CAWFMY010000020.1:0-78729 GCA_963816925.1 uncultured beta proteobacterium
CTCCGTCGCAGGGGCGTTTTGGCCCCACGCTGATCGAGCGGGCGGTTCTCGGCCGCCTGCTGACACCGGCGATGCGGATGGTGACCGCGATATGGAGCGCCGGCCGGTTCGTGCGCTCCTCACCAGCGCAGGCATGGCGTCGGCGGTGGCGATCGTCGTTTCGGGCATGTTCTGGCGCGATGCTCTCGACTATATGGTCGACGTCCATTCAGGCCACGCAGCGGGGCGATGCGGAGATCACGCTGTTCGAGCCGCGGCGTCGCGGTCCTCGCACGAAGTCGCACGGATGCCGGCGTGATGATGACCGAGGGCTCGCGCGACGTTCCCGTCCGGTTGGTCGCGGGCTACCGCTGCTACCGGACCACGATTCTCGGTGTTGAGTTACGGGCGAATTTCGGCATCTCTCGACGCGAATCTCGATCGGTACCGATCCCCCGCCGGATCCTGCTCACCGACCGGCTGGCCGAGCGACTCGACGTCGGCGTCGGTGATACGCTCGTCGTCGAAACGTGGCAGGGAACCGCTACAAGCGCAGCGTTCCCGTCGTCGGCGTCGTCCGCGACCTGATCGGATGTTCGCCTACATCGATCTCGACGCGCTGAATCGGCTGATGGGGGACGGCGACACGTTCTCCACCTTCTCCGTGCGTGTCGACCGGTCTCCAGCGCGACACGCTGTTCCGGCACCTCGAGGAATTACCACGGGTGGCTCCCGTTTCGAGCAAGGCCGCGATGCTGCAGAGCTTCCGCGAGACTTCCGCGCGCAACGTCCTCTATTTCACGACGATTCTCACGCGTTCGCCGCGGTGATGCGATCGGCGTCGTCTACAACAACGCGCGCATCGCGCTGCAGGAACGCGCGTGGGATCTCGCGAGCCTGCGCGTGCTCGGCTTCACGCGCGGCGAGGTTTCGACGTTCCTGCTGGGCGAGCTCGCGCTTCGAGCTCGCTGCTCGCGATTCCGCTGGGCTGCCTGCTCGGCTATCTGCTTCGTGGGCGGTCGTGACCGTGAGCCACACCGAGACGATCTCGATCCCCATCCTCGTCGCTCCGCGCACCTACGCGTTCGCCGCGCTCGCGATCGTGCTCGCTGGCGTCGCCAGCGCGCTGATCGTGCGCAGGCAGATCGACCGGCTCGACCTGGTCGGCGTGCTGAAGACGCGAGAATAGCGATGAACAAAGCTGGTTTCGTCGAAGCCCCTCGATACTCGCTGTCGTCATTGCCGCGGGCGTGCTGGTCTGGCGTTCGCACCACGTCCGGTCGAGATGAGACCACGAGCGTGACCCGCGGCCCGTTCCGCAAGACCGTCGACGAGGACGGGAAGACGCGCGTGCGCGACCGTTACGTCGTATCGGCCCCGGTCCCGAGCCGGCTGCTCAGGGTCGCGCTGAAGGTCGGCGCAGCCAGTCGAGCCCCGGGACGCTGCTCGCACGGCTCGCGCCTACGTCACCCGCACCGCTCGACGCGCGCACGAAGCTCGATACCACGAGCGCGTCGGCGCCGCCGACGCCACGCGGCTGCGCGCTGCTGCCAGCATCGAGCGCGCTAGTGTCGCGCTCGAACAGGCGAAGGCGGAAGAGGGGCGCGCGGCAAAGCTGGCGGATCAAGGCTTCGCGTCGCAACAAGCGTTGGACAACGCCCGGCGCAACACGGAACTCAAAGGCAAGGAACTCGCGGCGGCGCAATTCGAAGGTCACGCAGCGGAGCATCAGGTCGCGATGGCACAGGCCGCCCTCAGCCGTTATCGCCAGGACGCTCGAGGAAAGTCTCCGGACGCGATCTGGGAGATCCGTTCACCCGTGGCCGGCCAGGTGCTGCGCGTCGCTCCAGGAAAGCGAGGGCATCATCGTCGCCGGAGCGCCGATCATAGAAATCGGCGATCCACGTGCACTCGAGGTTGTTGTCGACGTGCTGACGGCGGACGCCGCATCTATCCGCCCCGGCGCAGCGGTTGAACTCGATCACGGCGGTGGCGCCCCGGTGCTTGACGGCCGTGTTCGCCTCGTCGAGCCAGCGGGATTCACGAAGATCTCGGCGCTGGGCGTCGAGGAGCAGCGCGTTAACGTCCTGATTGACTTCGCGTCGCCGACCGCGGTCTGGGGAAATCTGGGCGATGGCATCGCGTCGATACACGAATCACCATAGACACGCGTGACGACGCGGTGCTGGTGCCCGTGAGCGCATTGTTCAGACATGGCGACGGCTGGGCGGTGTTTGTGGTGTCCGGTAGCCGCGCGGTGCTGCAGCCTGTGACAACGGGGCCGCGCAACGGCCTGGTCGCGGTCGTGCTCCGTGGCCTCGACCCTGGTATGTCCGTGATTGCCTATCCGAGCGACGCCGTAGCAGACGGGGCGCGCGTCAAGGCGCGTGCGACGGAGCCGAAACCGAAGTGATATTCGATGATTTGCAGCGTCGTCCGAGCGCATGCAACGACGCATGTCCGGCTCGAATCAAGATCAGAGCCAGTAGCTCCTGTCCCCCGTACATGATACGGCACCAGTGAATGACGAGCTTTATGAACAAAAGAATTGACCACCGGTCGGGTGACACCGGTGCTGCGAGCCGACATCTATGGCTCACCGATGCGACCATGCGTCAGGTCCCCAACGCCGTCACCCTGGTCCGGCTCCTGCTGATTCCGGTACTGGTCATGCTGCTCGCCCGGCGCGATTACGCTGCGGCCTTCGCAGCGTTTTTCATTTCGGCGTTGAGCGACTTTGCCGACGGGGTTATCGCGCGGCGCTGGAATGCGCGCACCCGCTTCGGAGCGATCGCCGATCCCGTTCTCGACAAGCTGACTATGCTGTCGGTGACGCTCACGCTCGCCGTGCAGGGACTGCTGCCACTCTGGCTTGTCGCGGCGATCGTGGCACGGGACTTGGTGATCGTCGGCGGCGCGCTGGCTTATCACTACTCGGTTGGGCGCTACAACATGGCGCCAACGCTTCTATCGAAGATCAACACCGCCATCGAATTTTTCACGCTGGCGATGGTGCTCGGCGGCGCGGCGGACCTCTTCATCGCCAGTCGCCGCTACGCCCGTGCTGTTCACGCTGCTCATGGTGACGATCGTTGCCTCGGGCGTGCAGTATGTGTGGGTGTGGGGCCGCCGTGCAATCAATCAAAGCGCTGGCAGGAATCCGTCAACCGAAAGATAAACGTTCATCGATGGCAATTGAGTCGAGTACCGTCGCGCTTTTGCAGGCTGGCGGTCGGGCCCCATCGTGGTCGCGCGGGCGAATAGGAGCGGGCAAGTTGTTGCGCGCACCTCAATCGCCGATTGTCCGTTTCGGTCGAACAAGACGTCCGCTTTCGCTGAATCCGATCATCGAAAACGGGTCGCAAGCGGTCATTCAAGGAGTTGCTTGCGCGCTTTGGCTTGTGCCCGCAGCGCTCGTGCCAATTCTCGTAGCATATGGCGCACACCGCCCTTGAAGGCATTGCGCGCGACCTTGGCCTTACCCTCGGCCGACTTTGGCCCCGTCGATTTGTTCCACCGCTTCCACTGCTCTCGCAGGGTCGCGATGAGTCCGGCCAGGTCCGTGTCACGCTCGAACGGGAAAGAAAAACGGCCCCGCGTGGGGGCCGTCGTTCTCGGGTTTGGTGGAGGTGGGCGGAATGCTCGGCTGTCGCGTTGCCTCCGCGACAGCCTCGTCCCTCGCTCATGCTCGGGACCGCCGATCGCTCGACCCTCGGTCTCGCTCCTAGCGTCCTGCGGCGCGCTCACACTGCTCGCGCGCCTGGTCGAACTCGCGGATCGGCGATTCGTGCCGCTCCAAATAAAATGCCGAAGACCGCGTTCGCGGCCTTCGGCATGGGTTGGTGGAGGTGGCGAGAATCGAACTCGCGTCCGAAAGCGCGCGACAGTCAGGACTACATGCTTAGTCGAGTCATTGTGCTCTCACCCCGACGCCGTTGACCGACAGACGACGGCGGGACCAGTCACCTTGGTTTAACGCCTCGCCCAAGTGACCCGGACGGACGCGATCGCCCTGAATGTCCTCGCTGTGACAGCTGCATCACCCCGGTCGAGCGCTACCGGGTGCGAGGTCCGGCGGGATTAAGCCGCCAGAGCGTACGTGTTGTCGTTCGCAGTTAAGTTTGCGATTGCTCGAGTTTTACGAGGACAAGCGCCTCGGCATGCCCCAAGCTGCGTTGCAACCCCCGTCGAAACCAGTTCACCCCCGGTAATCGTCGCGGCACGGCGCCAAACCTTGCGCACCGTTGCAATGCATTGAGGTCATCATGATACCACCCGCGACGGGCGCGCCGCGGGCGGCGACCTCGTCCATCAGATGGGGTAGACTCGCGCCGATTCAAGGCCTTGCGTCGCCGCCCATCGGAATCGGATGCCCACCTCCCCGCCCCTCGTTCCCGTAATCCTTTCCGGCGGCGCCGGCACGCGGCTCTGGCCGTTGTCGCGCGAGATGGCGCCCAAGGCCTTCATGCGCCTGGCCGACGGCGAAACACTGCTGGCGAAGACCGCGGCGCGCGCGCTGTCGCTGCCGGGTGTCGACGAGCTTGTCACCGTCACCGATCGCGAGCTCTATTTCCACACCAGGGATCTCTATAGCGGCATGGGCGATCGCCGGCCGCGTAACGCGTCGTTCATTCTCGAACCGTTCGGCCGCAGTACTGCGCCGGCCGTCGCGCTGGCTGCGATGGCCGTCGAAGCTCGGCACGGCGGCGACGCGATCATGCTGGTTCTGCCCGCCGATCACCTGATTTCCGATTGGACGGCCTTCGCCGCCGCCGTCGCGCGCGCGGTTGCGCTCGCGCGCGAGGGATCGCTCGTCACGTTCGGAATTGCGCCGACGCGCGCCGAGACGGGTTATGGCTATCTCGAATGCGGTGAACCTCTCGCCGATGTCGCTGGCGCGCCTTCCGCTTTTCGCGCTGACCGCTTTGTCGAGAAGCCGGACGAAGACTCCGCCTACGAATATCTCGCCACCGAGAATTTTCTATGGAACTCCGGGATGTTCTGCTTCACGGCGTCGGCGATTCTCGCCGCGTTCGACCGCCACGCCGGAGCGCTGCTGGCCGCGGTGCGGCCGTGCGGCGACGCCCTGCGCGCGGGGGACGGATCAATGCTTGAAATCGACCCCGGCCTGTTCGCGCCGGTGCCGAATATTTCGCTCGACTACGCGGTGATGGAACCCGCCGCGACGGCGGGCGAGGTGGCGATCGTGAGTGGGACGTTCGACTGGACCGACGTCGGCTCGTGGGAAGCGGTGGCGGAACTCGCGCCGCCGGACGCGCAAGGCAACCGCGGCCAGGGCGAGCGGGTGGCGATCGCCACCCGCGACACCTTCGTCCATGCCGGCGATCGCGTTGTCGCGACGGTCGGCGTCGAGAACCTCGCGATCATCGATACGCCCGGACGCCCTGCTCGTTGCCCATCGCGATTCGCTGCAGCGCGTGCGCGAGGTCGTCGCGGAACTCAAAGCGCGTGGCCACGAAGCGTATCGCGAGCCCCACACGATGGTCCGGCCGTGGGGCGCATTCACGGTACTGCACGAGGGTCCCGGCTTCAAGGTGAAGCGGATCGAGGTGAAGCCGGGCGCCGCGATGTCCCTGCAGCTGCACCACAAACGGAGCGAGCACTGGGTCGTCGTCGCCGGCACCGCGACGGTGACGCGTGGCGAAGAAGTCTTTACCGTCGGCACCCACGGATCGACCCACATTCCGGTCGAAACGAAGCATCGGCTCGAAAACAAGGGGATCGGTTCCGCTCGTCGTCGTCGAGGTGCAGTGCGGGGATTATCTCGGCGAAGACGACATCGTCCGGTTCGAGGACCGGTACGGGCGCGCGAAATAAAGGGGTCAGGCGCAGACGTCAGGGTCGATCTGGCGCTCGAGCCGCGCGATCTGGTCCTTGAGCAACAGCTTGCGGCGCTTCATCCGCGTCAACTGCAGCTGGTCGTGCCCGGGATCGTTGCTCAAGCGGCGGATGACGTCGTCGAGATCGCGGTGCTCGATCTGCAGCGCGACCAGCCGCTGCATCAGGTCCACCCGGTCCGCATTGCCGATGTCGTTCATCGTCGATCGTGACGCGATCCGCGAATTTCAGTCGGTGCCCGCCGGCGCCGGTGCCGGACGCCGCCCCAGCCGGCTCGTGATCCAGATGCCTGTCAGGATAAGCGCAATTCCGGCGACATGGAACAGGGCGAGGCGCTCGCCCAGGAAAATCCAGGCGAGCACCACCCCGAACACGGGCATCAGGTGGACGAAAAGACCGGCCACGCTCGCCCCGACCTGCTCGACGCCGCGGTTCCAGAAGATGTAGGCGAGCACCGACGAAAACAGGCCGATCGAGAACAGGGCCGCGAGGTTGGTGGCGGTGACGGCCATCCGCCGCCCCAGCACGAACTCGCCCAGGAAAAACGGCAGCACGCAGACGATCCCCACGATCACGAGCGCGAACAGGAAGGTCAGCATGTGGAGGCCGGCGGGCCGCCAGCGCAGGCCGATCGTGTAGAGCGACCACATCGCCATCGCCAGGATGACCAGGAGGTCGCCGCCGTTGAGCCGGAACGTCGCCAGCGCCTCGAGGCTTCCCTGCGAAATGATCGTCAGCACGCCCGCAAGCGACACGCCGACTCCGGCGAGCTGCAGCGGAGTGAGCCGCTCGCGCAGGAACAGCCACGACAACGCGATGATCATCACCGGAATGAACGAATTGAGGATCACGCCGCTGGTCGCGGTCGTGTAGTTGAGGCCCAGATACGTGAGCGCGTTGTGCGTGCCGACGCCGATCGCGCCGAGGCCGACCAGCGGCTTCCAGTTCGCCCTGACGATCGGCCACTCGCGACAGCACGTGGGGCCAGGCAAACGGCGTCAGGATGACGAGAGCAAAGACCCAGCGGAAGAACGTCATCGTCATCGGCGGGATATCGGCGGCGAATGCGCGCCCGACAATCCAGTTGCACGCCCAGAACAGCGGCGCCAGCACGAGGAGCAGATAGGGATTCGCACCGCGCGGTGTCGTTGCCGGCCCATTCACGCGGCGATTATCGCACCCACGTATAATCCGCGCTCGATTCGCAGTTGCTCGTGCCGCCGGCCTCCAACGCCGCCGGGACGGCGGCACCGGTGGCTCCGCGTGCGGAGCCCTCGGCGTCAACAGGCAGCATCGCCGCCGCGCCCGCGCCTCCCGATCTCGCAGCGTCCATCCTGATGCTCGCTGCGTTGCCCCCGCTCGTCCCGGATTTGCCGGCGCCGGGACAGAAGCTGCGCGGACCTGCGTTGCCCGGCTCGTCCGACGCCATCGCGCTGGCGCAGCTCGCGGTGCAATGCGTCCGGCAGAAGCGGATGCTGGCGGTCGTCAGCGCCGACGCGCTTGCGGCGCAGCGGCTGGCCGACGAAATCCCGTGGTTCGCGCCCGGACTCCGCGTCGCGTTGCTGCCGGACTGGGAGACGCTGCCGTACGACCCGTTTTCGCCGCACCACGATCTCGTCTCGGAGCGTCTCGCCACGCTCTATCGCGTTTCGCGCGGCGAATGCGACGTGCTCGTGGTCGCCGCCACCACCGCCTTGTACCGTCTCGCGCCGCCGTCGTATCTCGCGGCGTTCACGTTTTTCCTGAAGCAGGGCGAGCGGCTCGATGTCGCGGGGTTGCGCGCGCAGCTCGCGCTCGCCGGCTATCAGCACGTCACGCAGGTCGTGTCGCCGGGCGAATTCAGCGTGCGCGGCGGATTGATCGACCTGTTCCCCATGGGGAGCACCCTGCCCTTCCGGCTCGACCTCTTCGGCGACGACATCGAAAGCATCCGCACCTTCGACGTCGACACCCAGCGCACGCTCTACCCGGTGCCCGACGTGCGCCTCCTGCCCGCGCGCGAGTTCCCGCTCGACGAGGCGGGCCGCACGCGGTTTCGCAGCCGCTATCGCGAGGTGTTCGAAGGCGATCCGTCGAAATCGCCGCTGTACAAGGACGTGAGCCATGGCGTCGCGCCCGGCGGTATCGAGTACTACCTGCCGCTCTTTTTCGAGGAAACGGCCACGCTCGCCGACTACCTTCCCCGCGATGCCGCGATTGCACAGGTCGGCGATATCGCAGGCGCGGTGGCACGCTTCTGGCAGGACACCGAGTCGCGGTACAAGCTGCTGCGCGGCGACAAGACGCGCCCGCTGCTGCCGCCGATCGACATCTTCCTGCCCGAGGACGCGTTCAACGGCGCCATCAAGCCATTCGCGCGCGTCGAATTGCCCTCCTATGATTCTCCCCCTGGCGGTCCCTCGCTCACGGTGGACGAAGTCGCCGTGTTGCCGTCGGTGCAGGTCGACCGCCGCGCCGAGGACCCCCTCGCCGCGCTGAAACGATTTCTCGCCGCCGCAAGCGGCACGCGAATCCTGGTCTGCGCCGAAAGCGCGGGGCGCCGCGAGACGATGCAGCAGTATTTCGCGGAATACGGCCTCGCGCTGCCGCAGGTCGACGATCTCGCCGGCTTCCTCGCCGGCACCGCGAGTGTCGCGCTCGGCATTTCGCCTTTGCACGCGGGCTTCGCATGGCCGGCGGCCGGCCTCGCGTTCGTCACCGAAGCGGAACTCTATGCGGGCGTCGTGCGCCGCGGCCGCCGCGACGCGGCGCGCCGCTCCAACGTCGATGCGATGCTGCGCGACCTGTCGGAAGTGCGCATCGGCGACCCCGTCGTCCACGAGCAGCACGGCATCGGGCGTTACCTCGGCCTCGTGACGCTGAACCTCGGCGAAGGCCCGACCGAATTCCTGCAGCTCGTCTACGCGAACGACGCGAAGCTCTATGTGCCGGTGTCGAACCTGCACCTCATCGGGCGCTACAGCGGCGCCTCGCCCGAAGCGGCGCCGCTGCACGAGCTCGGCAGCGGCCAGTGGGACAAGGCAAAAAAGCGCGCCGCGCGGCAGGCGCACGACACCGCGGCCGAATTGCTGAACCTGTACGCACAGCGCGCGGCGCGCAAGGGGCACGCCTTCACGTTCACGCCGCACGACTACGAGGCCTTCGCCGACGGCTTTCCGTTCGAGGAGACCGCGGACCAGCAGGCGGCGATCGACGCCGTGATCGCGGACCTCACCGCGGGCCGGCCGATGGACCGGCTCGTCTGCGGCGATGTCGGTTTCGGCAAGACGGAGGTCGCGCTGCGCGCCGCCTTCGTGGCGCTCGCCGACGGCAAGCAGGTCGCGGTGCTGGTGCCGACGACGCTGCTGGCCGAGCAGCATTTCAAGGTGTTCACCGACCGCTTCTCCGACCTGCCGGTGAAGCTGACGGAGCTCTCGCGCTTCCGCTCGCCGAAGGAAGTCAAGGCTGCGCTCGAAGGGCTCGCCGCAGGCACGCTCGATCTCGTCATCGGCACGCACAAGCTGCTCCAGTCCGACGTGAAGTTCAAGAGCCTCGGCCTCGTCATCATCGACGAGGAGCATCGCTTCGGTGTGCGGCAGAAGGAGCAGCTCAAGAAACTGCGCGCCGAGGTCGACGTGCTGACGCTGACCGCAACGCCGATCCCGCGCACGCTCGCGATGTCGCTCGAGGGCATCCGCGATTTCTCGGTGATCGCCACCGCGCCGCAGCGGCGCCTCGCGATCAAGACGTTCGTGGCGACGTACTCGCGCGGCATCATCCGCGAAGCGGCGCTGCGCGAAATGAAGCGCGGCGGGCAGGTCTACTTCCTGCACAACGACATCGACACGATCGCCACGACCGCGCAACGGCTGACGGAGCTCCTGCCCGAGGCGCGGATCGCCGTCGCCCATGGACAGATGGGCGAGCGCGACCTCGAGCACGTGATGCGCGAGTTCTACGCGCAGCGCATCAACCTGCTGGTCTGCTCGACGATCATCGAAACCGGCATCGACGTGCCCACGGCCAACACGATCATCATCGAGCGCGCCGATCGCCTCGGCCTCGCGCAACTCCACCAGCTGCGCGGCCGCGTCGGCCGTTCGCACCACCAGGCGTATGCCTACCTGCTGACGCCGCCGGAGGAATCGCTCTCCGGGCAGGCCAGGAAACGCCTCGAGGCGATCCAGATGATGGAAGACCTCGGCTCCGGCTTCTATCTCGCGATGCACGACCTCGAGATTCGCGGCGCCGGCGAAGTGCTCGGCGAATCCCAATCGGGCGAGATGCAGGAGATCGGCTTCCAGCTCTATGCCGACATGCTGAAGGCGGCGGTGTCGGCGTTGAAGGCCGGCCGCGAGCCCGACCTCGCCGCGCCGCTCGGCGTCACGACCGAGATCAACCTCCACGTGCCGGCGCTGTTGCCGGAATCCTACTGCAACGACGTGCACGAGCGGCTCGTCCTCTACAAGCGCCTCGCGAACTGCGAGTCGGAAGAGGAACTCACGACCATGCAGGAAGAACTCGTCGACCGCTTCGGGCGACCGCCCGAACCCGCGCAGGCGCTGCTCGCGTGCCATCGGCTGCGCCTCGAAGCAAAGCCGATGGGCGTCGCCAAGATCGACTCGGGACCCGAGCGCAGCACGCTCCAGTTCGTGAAGCAGCCGCCGTTCGATGCCGGCGCCCTCATCCTGCTCGTGCAGCGCGACGGCCGCATCCGCTTCGCCGGTCCGGACCGCGTGCGCATCGAGCGCGCGGCGCCCACGCTCGCCGACCGCGTCGCGCTCATTCGCGATTTTCTCGGCCGGTTGCGGTGAGACCGCGATGCCGATGTCGCAGTTGCCCCCACAGGTTCACGTGTTCGTCCGCGACTGGCTGTCGTCCAACAACGTCGTCCTCAGGAGCCGCGACGGCCACGTCCTGATCGACACCGGATATTCGCGGCATGCGCCCATGACGCTCGCGCTGCTCGCGTCCGATCGCGGCATCCGCAACGATCCGCTCGCCTGGGTCGTCAACACGCACTGCCACTCCGACCACATCGGCGGCAACGCTGCGCTCGCGGAGAAGTACGGATGCCCGATCGCGGTGCCCGAAGGCGAGGCACCGTTCATCGAGCGCTGGGACCAGAAGGCGCTGCTTTACGACTACTGCGACCAGCGCGCCGACCGCTTCATCGTGAGCCAGGCGCGTGCAACCCGACACGACGCATGTGTGGGGCGATCTCGAGTGGCGCGCGCTTGCGGCACCCGGACACGACATGGGCGCGCTCGTGTTCTTCAACCCCGAGCACGGGATACTGATTTCCGGCGACGCGCTCTGGGAGAACGGCTTCGGCATCGTGATGCCCCCGGAGGTCGACCCGGCCGCGCTGCCGGCGACGCGCGCAACGCTCGAAATGCTGGGCCGCCTCGCCATACGCGTCGTCATACCGGGTCACGGCGCACCCTTCGTCGACGTCGCGGCCGCGCTCGATCGCGCGATGCGCCGTGTCGATGCGTTCGAGGCCGAGCCGATGCGAATGGTGCGGCATGTACTGAAGGCGCTCCTCGCGTTTTCGCTGCTCGATCATCAGCAGCTGCTGCTGGCCGAACTGCCTTCGTACCTCGATCGCGTGGGCCTGTTTCGCGATTTCAACCGGCAGTTCTACCGGTTGCCGCCCTCGAAAATGGCCGCGATGCTGGTCGGTGAACTCGAGAAGTCCGGCGCGGTCAGACGCGACGACGGTTGGCTGCGGCCGGCGTAAGCGCCAGCCTGGTCATCCGCCGCCGCGGCTGCGCTAGAATACGCCCCGGTCCGATGTCCCCATTGTTGGAATAACTTCTCGAATCAACGTGTTTTCCACGCTAATGTCGACGACCGGTTTTGATCGCACGAATTCCGACGGCTTCCATTCCGCGCCGCTTTCCGATCGTCGTCCGGCGCGGGTCACGCGGTGAGCGAATTCCTCGACCATCCTGCGTTCCAGGGTGGCGTCGCCCCGTTCTTCGTGGCGCTGATCGTCGCCTTCGCCCTCGGGCGCACCCGATTCGTCTGGCTCGCGATCATGCCGGCCTACGCGACCATGGTGGCGCTCGACACGGGCTTCACGCTGTTCCCGCCGACCGTGGCACGCAAGACCTGGCTGATCGGGCTTCTCGCACCGCTTGCAGGCGTCGCTGCCGACCGGTACCGGCGATCGTCGCGGCGTGTCGCGCCCGCGCTCGTCGCCGCCGCCAGCCTGCTCTCGCTCTGGGTATTTCGGTCCGTGCTGCAGAATCACCCGATCGCCGACGCCGTCGTCGCCGGCGCCGGCATTGCGGCGTTCGTCGCGGCGATGGTCGCGTCCGTCCTGCGACTGCGCAACGACGGCCTGGCGTGCGGAGCCGCCGGCTTTGGCCTCGGCATCGCCGCCGGCGTGGCAGGCATTTTGTCGGCGTCGATCGGCGCGCTCGTCGCGGGCGTTGCGATCGGGACGGCCTGTGCCGCGATGTTGCTGGTCCAGATCGCCTTGTCGCGGGCGCTCGCGCCCGGCTTCACCGGCGCGTTGCCGATAGGCCTGTTGATCGCCCTGATTGCCGCGGGAACGCAGCAACTCGCGCTGCTTCCCTGGTACGCGCTGCCGCTGCTGCTGCTCGTCCCGCTGGCGGTTTCGCTGCCGACACCGAAACCGGGTTCGCTGTTCCCGCGTGCCGCCGTGCTATCCGCCTACGCGCTTGCTCGCCGCCGCGCTGCCCATCGCGGCCGCGTGGAATGCCGCGCGCACTTCCTTGCCCTGACCCGACCTCGCAGGAGACTCGCATGTTCAAGCACCTGGCCACCCTCATCCTTGCCGCTGCTCCCCTACCCGCTCTCGCGGCGACGGAGAGTCTATCCGCTCGACCCGCTGCACACGTCCGTTTCGTTTGCCATCGACCACCTCGGACTCTCGGTGATTCACGGCAGGTTCAGCAAATACTCCGGCAAGATTTCGATCGATCGCACGGCGAAGACCGGTGCGGTCGAGCTCGTTGTCGAGACCGCGTCGGTCGACACCAACGACAACGACAAGGGCAACCGGCCGCGTTCGCGCGACGAGCACCTGCGCTCGGCCGATTTCTTCAACGTCGCGGAGTTTCCGCGGATGACCTACAAGTCGACCAACGTCGTCTTTGCCGGCGACACCCCGACGGTCGTCGCAGGGCGACCTGACGCTGCTCGGCGTGACGAAGCCGGTGGCGATCACCGTGGAGCGCTTCAAGTGCAACCCCGCGACGGCGACCGCGAAGGAGCGTTGCGGCGGCAGCGCGAACGCAAGAATCAAGCGCTCCGACTTCGGCATGAAACGCGGAATTCCGTCCATCGGCGACGACGTCCTGCTGTCGTTCGGGTTCGAGGGCGACAAAGAATGACGTCCACCTCAGCAGACAAAACCGGGCCGCGACCCGGTTTTTTGTTGCCCTTCGCGAGCGCTATTTCGCGAGTTCGCCGACGAACGAGCGCACGCCCGACAGCAGCATCTCGACCGCGAGCGCCGTCAGCACGAGGCCCATCAGCCGCTCGAACGCGACCATCGCGCGTTCGCCAAGCCAGCGTTGCAGCCGGTCGGCGAGCGCCAGCACGAGGGTCGTCGCAGCCATCGCCAGCGTCAGCGCGAGGATCCAGCTGCCGATCTTCGCCGGATCGCGCGAGGCCATCAGCATCACCGTGGCGAGCGCGGACGGACCGGCGATCGACGGGATGGCGAGCGGCACGAGGAACGGCTCGACGCCCGGCGGGTCGCCGAAGATGCCTTCGGGGCGCGGGAACACCATCCGGATCGCGATCAGGAACAGGATGATCCCGCCCGCGATCGTCAGCGACTCCTCGGACAGGTGGAGCCACTGCAGAAAGGTCCGCCCCCCCAGCATGAACGCGACGAGGATGCCGTAGGCCGCCAGGCATTCGCGCAGCACGACCCGAAGCCTTCGCTCGGGCGCGACATTCTTCAGCGCCGCGACGACGACCGGCACGTTGCCGAACGGGTCGATGACCAGCACCAGCAGGATCGTCGCGGAAAAGAGCTCGGCGTTCATCGGCGCGGGGCGCGGTTCGTCGGACGGGCGCGCAGTATATCGCGCCCCTACCGGCGGAGCCCCGATATGGGGATAATCGCGGGTTTTGTGCTGGTCCGGCGGCACTCCCTTCGGAGCCCCACCGCCAGCAGTCGAATCCACAAGGAGCCTTGCGCATGAAGCCGTCCTTATTCCTCGCCTGTTGCGCCAGTGTGGCTGCGGCGCCGCTGTTGGCCGCGGATCCTCCGCCCGCGGCGCTGCAATCCGGCATCGAGACCCAGTATTTCGACGCGAAGGTCCGCCCGGGCGACGATTTCTACAACTTCGTCAACGGCAAATGGCTCGCCACGACGACCATTCCCGAGGACAAGGCGAGCTGGGGTCCGGTCGGGATCCTCCGCCAGGAATCGCAGGAACGTCAGCGCAAGCTGATCGAGGACGCCGCAGCCACCACGACGGGCAGCGCCGAGGCGCGCAAGGTCGGCGATCTCTACAAGAGCTTCATGGACGAAGCACGACTCGAAACGCTCGGGCTGAAGCCGCTCGCGGCGCAATTCGCGGCGATCGACGCCGTCAAGGACAAGGCCGAGCTGCCGGCGTTGATCGCCCGCCTGCAGCAGATCGGCGTGACCACGCCGTTCGACATCGACATCGACCAGGACAAGCGCAACTCCGCCGCCTATGTCGTCTATCTCTCCCAGTCCGGCCTCGGCCTCCCGGATCGCGATTACTACATCGACGACAGCGACGCGCGGCTCGTCGGGATCCGGAAGAAATATGGCGAGCACATCGAGAAGATGCTGACGCTCGCGGGCAGCAAGAACGCGAAGCAGGAAGCCGCCGACATCCTCGCGCTCGAAACCGCCATTGCGCGCGTGCATTGGACCAAGGTGGAGTCGCGCGACCCGGTGAAGACGTACGAGAAAGTCACCCTCAAGGACCTGCCGGGTGTGGCGCCGGGATTCGATTGGAAGGCCTACCTCGACACGAATGGCGTATCGGGCAAGGTCTCCGATCTCGTCCTCTACCAGGCGAGCTATCTCAAGGACTTCAGCGCGCTGTTCGCGAAGACACCGCTATCCACGTGGAAGGCCTACTTCAGGTGGGCGGTGCTGCGCGACTACGCGCGCTTCCTCGACAAGCAATACGTCGACGAGCGATTCGCGTTCTACGGCACGACGCTTTCCGGCGTCCCGCAAAACCGGCCCCGCTGGCAGCGCGGCGTCGGGCTGGTCGACGAATCGATCGGCGAAGCGCTCGGCAAGGTCTATGTGGACAAGTACTTTCCGCCATCGAGCAAGGCGCGAATGGAGAAGCTCGTCGCCAACCTGCTCGCCACTTACAAGCAGAGCATCGACGGCCTCGACTGGATGGGTGCGCAGACGAAGAAGGAAGCGCAGGCCAAGCTCGCGAAGATCACGCCGAAGATCGGCTATCCGGCGAAATGGCGCGACTACTCGACGCTCGTCATCGCGCCGGACGACCTCGTCGGCAACGTGATGCGGGCTCGCCAATTCGAATTCAACCGCATCGTTGCGAAGCTGGGCAAGCCGATCGACCGCGACGAGTGGTTCATGACGCCGCAAACGGTGAACGCCTACTACAACCCGCTGATGAACGAAATCGTGTTCCCGGCGGCCTACCTCGAGCCGCCGTATTTCAACCCGGCTGCGGACGACGCCGCCAACTACGGCGGGGCCGGGGCGACGATCGGCCACGAGATCAGCCACGGCTTCGACGATTCAGGCAGCCAGTTCGACGGCGACGGCAACCTGCGCGACTGGTGGACGCCCGAAGACCACAAGCGCTTCGACGAAAAGACGAAGGCGCTGGTCGCCCAGTTCGACGCGTACAGCCCGGTGCCCGGCTACACCGTCAACGGCAAGCTGACGCTCGGCGAGAACATCGCCGACCTGTCGGGTCTCGCGATCGCGTACAAGGCCTACCGGCTGTCACTCGGCGGCAAGGAAGCCCCGGTCATCGACGGCATGACCGGCGACGAGCGGTTCTTCCTGAGCTTCGCGCAAGGCATCGCGCGACAAGACGCGGGACGAGCAGACGATCGTCTATCTCAAGTCCGACCCGCATTCGCCCGATCATTTCCGCACGATCGGACCGCTGTCGAACCTCGACGCGTTCTACAAGACGTACAAGCTCAAGGACGGCGACAAGATGTTCCGCCTGCCGAAGGATCGTGTCTCGATCTGGTAGGGCGAGCGGCGAGTCGGCGACGCGGAGGCCGAGGCGAGCCGGCGTCAACGATCCGGCGATCCGATAAGCGTGGTGCACGCGCCGGTCGCGAAAATCGTCCGGCAGCGTGCGCGCGCTGATGTCCGCGCACGACGGGTCCGCGGCGAGCGCCGGGTCGAGGCGGAACGTGCGCAGGTTGGTCGAGAAGTAGAGCTCGCCGCCCGGCGCGAGCAGCCCGCGCACCGACGCCACGAGCTCCGCGTGGTCGCGCTGGATGTCGAGCACGCCCGCCATCGCCTTCGACGTCGAGAACGCCGGCGGATCGAGCACGATGAGGTCGTAGCGCCGGCGCTCTTCCTGGGCGACCGCGAGCCAGCGCATGACGTCGGCGCGGATCAGCTGGTGCCGCCGCGAATCGACGCCGTTCGCCGCGAAATTGCGCGCCGCCCAGTCGAGATAGGTGTTCGACAGGTCCACCGTCTGCGAAGCGACGGCGCCGCCGGCGGCCGCGTAGACGGTGAAGCTGCCGGTGTAGGCGAACAGGTTGAGCATCCGCCGTCCCTGCGCCCGCTCGCGCACGATCGCGCGCAGCGCGCGGTGGTCGAGGAAGAGCCCCGTGTCGAGATAGGCTTCGAGATTGACGATGAAGCGCAATCCAGCCTCGACGACGACGAAATCGGTTCCGCGCTTGCCGGTCGGCTCGTGCTGCTCGAGGCCGCGGCGCTTGCGGCGCGCCTTGGCGACGATCGACTTTTCCGGCAGCGCGAGCGCGTGCGCGGTCGAAGCGCGCACGACGGCGAGCCAGGCGTCGTGCTCCGCGTCGCTTTGCTCCCAGCCCGTCTCGACTTCCTGCAGGTGCACGCGCATGCCGACCGCCGCATCCTCGGCGACGTAGCAGTCGATCGCGAGCGGAAACTCCGGCACGTCGCGGTCATAGACGCGGTACGCGCCGTACCCGTGGCGGCGCGCCCAGCGGTGCCGATGCCTTGCATTCTTGCCGAGGCGGTTCGCGAATGCCGCGATGGCGTCCGGATGCGGCGCGCTCCGCGTGCCCGCGCCCGGTGGCGGAGAGGCGCGCGAGGGCATCGCCGGCGTCAATGCAGCTTGACGCGCGGCTCGAGCCGGTGGCGCACGAGGCGGCTCACCGAGTCGATGGCGACGCGCAGCCAGCCGAGGATCGACACCTGGTGCATCTTGTACAGCGACGCATACATCCAGCGCGCGATCAGCCCCTGCACCAACATGTTGCCGCCGATCAGCCGGCCCATCAGGTTGCCGACCGCGGAAAGATGGCCGAGCGAAACCAGCGAGCCGAAGTCGCGGAAATGGAATTCCGGCAACGGCTTGCCGGCAAGCCGCGCCTTCATCGTCTTCGCGAGCAGCGACGCCTGTTGATGCGCGACCTGCGCGCGCGGCGGCAGGATCGCGCCTTCGCGGTCCGACTCGGGCCACGGGCAGGCGGCGCAATCGCCCATTGCGAAGATGTCGGGGTCGCGCGTCGTCTGCAGGGTCTTGCCGACGACGAGCTGATGCGCGCGATTCACCTCGAGGCCGTCGAGCCGCGCGAGCACCTGCGGCGCCTGGATGCCGGCGGCCCAGACGACGAGGTCCGCGTGCAGCACCTCGCCGGTCGCCGTGCGAACGCCGTTCTCGTCGACCTCCGTGACGCGCTCGCCGGTGCGCACGGTCACCGAGAGCCTGCCGAGGAGCGCCGTGGCGGCTTCCGCGATCTTCTCCGGCAACGGCGGCAGGATCCGCGGCGCGGCTTCGAGGATCGTGAGCCGGATGTCGCGCTCGGGCTTGAGATAATCGAGCCCGTAACTCGCGAACGCGCGCGTGCAGTTGCGGACTTCGGCGGCGAGCTCCACGCCGGTCGCCCCCGCGCCGATGATCACGATGTCGACGGCCGCCGACTCGCCGCGCGAGGCGCGCCCCTCCGCGCGCACGCACGCCGCCACCAGGCGCCGATGGAAGCGCTCGGCATCGATAGCGGTGTCGAGCGAGATCGCGTGATCTGCGACGCCCGTGATGCCGAAATCGTTGCCGATGCTGCCGATGCAGAAGATCAGCGTGTCGTACGGAAGGACGCCCGCCGGCAGCATTTCCTTGCCGTCGTCGTCGATGACCGCGGCGAGCTGCAGTTCGTGGCGCGCGCGGTCGAGCCCCGTGACGGCGCCGTACCGGAACCGGAAGTGATGCCAGTACGCGATGAGAAAGTAGTCGACGCTGTGCAAGTCGGCGTCCATGCGTCCCGCGGCGACTTCGTGCAGCAGCGGCTTCCACAGATGGGTCGCGAAGCGGTCGACGAGCGTGACGGTGGCGCGCCCGCTGCGGCCGAGCGTGTCGCCGAGCTTGGTGGCGAGCGGCAGTCCTGCGGCGCCACCGCCGACGATGACGATGCGATGGGGAGCGGTAGCCGTCTTGTCCATGTCGATTCCCGGGATCGCCCGTGGTGTCAGTCGCCCATCGCGGTGCCTTCGCGGCGCGGGTCGGCGCCGCCGATCCAGCCATCCTTCGTGCGGACGATCGCCTGCAGGCCGCTCGCGTGCCTCGTGACAATGGTCTCATGGCCGATCGCGCGCAGGCGCGGCGCCAGCGAAACGACGGGCTTGCCCGCTTCGAGCTCCGTCGGCCCGTTGCGGCTGCCGAAATCGGGAAGCGCGACCGCCGCCTGCGGATCGAGCCCCCAGTCGAGCACGGCGATGAGCGTCCTGGCGACATCGTTGATGATCGCGGGGCCGCCCGCGGAGCCCACGATCATGAACACGCGACCGCTGCGGTCGTAGACGATCGTCGGCGCCATCGCCGATCGCGGCCGCTTGCCGGGCTCGACGCGATTGGCGACCGGCGCGCCGTTCTCGAACGGCACGAACGAAAAATCCGTCAGCTGGTTGTTGAGCAGGAAACCGCCCGCGGTCATCAGGCGGCTGCCGAACGCGTCCTCGATCGTCGTGGTCATCGCAACGGCGTTCCCGGCGGAATCGACGATCGAGATGTGCGACGTCGACGGCAGTTCGAGCGCCGCGCCCGTTCGCCCGCGCCGCCTTGCGCGCTTCCGCCGGCATGGGCGGGTCGCCGGCCGCGGCGACGCCGAGGCTGCGGTCGGTCCGGATGAGCCGCGAGCGCTCGCGCAGGTAATCGCGGTCGAGCAGACCGGCGGGCGCGTCGAAAAAATCCGGGTCCGCCATGTAGACGTTGCGGTCGGCGAATGCGAGGCGCCCCGCTTCGCTGAAGAAATGGACGCTCCAGAACGATGCCGGCCCCATCGAGGCGAGGTCATAGGGCTCGAGCATGCCGAGAATCTGCAGCACCGTCGTGCCGCCGGAAGACGGCAGCGGCACGCCGCAGACCTTGTAGGCGCGATACGCGCCGCAAACCGGCGCGCGGACCCTGACCCGGTAATTCGCCAGATCCGCCAGCGTGAGGTCGCCGGGGTTCGGCGCGAACGAATCGGCGGTGTCGACGACATCGCGCGCGATCTCGCCGCGGTAAAAAGCATCCGCGCCACCCTTGGCGATCGCGCGCAGCGTTTGCGCGAACGCGGGATTGCGCAGGATAGTGCCCGCCGCGCGAGGCCGTCCGTCGGCATCGAGAAAATACGCGCGAGCGCGCGACTGCACGAAATGCCTCTCGGCGGCGAGCAGCGCCGCGAGCCGCGGCGAAATCGCGAATCCCGCTTCCGCGAGCTCGATCGCCGGCGCGCATAGCGCGGCCCAGGGCAATCGGCCATGACGTCGATGCGCTTCGCCCAGCAGCGCGACCACGCCGGGAACGCCGACGGAGCGGCCGCCGACGACCGCTTCGACGAACCCTTTCGGCTTGCCGTCGGCGTCGAGAAAGCGATCGGGACGCGCGGCCGCCGGCGCGGTTTCGCGGCCGTCGTAGGCGACAAGGCCGCCGCGCTTGCCGTCATGGAACAGCATGAACGCGCCGCCGCCGATGCCGCTCGACTGCGGCTCGACGAGGTTCAGCACGAGCTGCACGGCAACGGCCGCGTCGACGGCATTGCCGCCCTGTCTCAGAATTCGATATCCGGCCTCGACGGCAATCGGATTCGCGGCCGCGACCATGAAATGCCGGCTCGTGACGGGCGATTTGTCGGTCCAGCCCGAGGTGGGTTCCGGCGGCGGGCGTTGCGCCTCGACGTGCCCGATTCCAAGCACGAGCACGAGCGCCGGCAGCATGCTCCGAAGACCGCGGCGAATCGAACCGTGCACGACGTCGCTCTCCCCCCACGAACGCAACATTGTAGATGAGGTCGCGCGCGGATGCGGTCGCGGCGAATGCACGAAGAAAAGGGCAGCGGGTTCGCCGCTGCCCTCGTCACCCATTCTTTGCCGCGCGGTTACTGGACGCGCACCTCGACGCGCCGCGCTTCCTTTTCGTCGCCCGAGCCTTGCGTCTGCTCGGGCTTCTTCAGCTCCATGCGATCTTCGGCCACGCCCGCCGCCTTGAGCGCATCGCGCACCTTCATCGCGCGCTGCTTCGCGAGTTCCTGGTTCTGCTCCACGCTGCCTGTCGCGTCGTGGAAGCCGGAGATCGCCACTTTCGCCGCGCCATTGGCCTTCGCCTTCGCGGCGATGCCGTCGATCGATTTGGCGCCGTCGGCGGGCAGGTCCGCCTTGCCGGTGTCGAAGTAGATCTTCACGAATTCCACCGCGATGACGGCAACGGGCGCCGCCGCGGGAGCCATGGCGGGCAACGCCGCCGGTGCGGTCGCGATCGGAACCGCCACCGGTGCTGGCGCCGCGGCCGTCTTGTTCAGCGTCCACGCGCCGATCAGCGGCACGATCATCAGCGCGACGATATTGATGATCTTGATCAGCGGATTCACCGCCGGGCCCGCGGTGTCCTTGTACGGATCGCCGACGGTGTCGCCGGTCACCGCCGCCTTGTGCGCGTCGGAGCCCTTGCCGCCATGGTGACCGTCCTCGATGTACTTCTTCGCGTTGTCCCACGCGCCGCCGCCGGTCGTCATCGAGATCGCGACGAAGAGGCCCGTGATGATCGTGCCCATCAGCACGCCGCCCAGCGTCTGCGCGCCCGCCGCGGTGCCGCCGAAATACGCGAAACCGACGCCAACGACGATCGGGATCAGCACCGGGAGCAGCGACGGGACGATCATTTCCTTGATCGCCGCCTTGGTCAGCATGTCGACGGCCACGCCGTACTCGGGCTTCGCCGTGCCTTCCATGATGCCCTTGATCTCCTTGAACTGGCGGCGCACTTCGACCACGACCGCACCGGCCGCGCGGCCGACGGCCTCCATCGCCATCGCGCCGAACAGGTAGGGAATCAGGCCGCCGATGAAGAGACCGATGATGACGTAGTGGTTGGAGAGGTCGAAGGTCACCGCCTTGCCCGCGGATTCGAGCGCGTGCGTGTAGTCGGCGAACAGCACCAGCGCGGCGAGTCCCGCCGAGCCGATCGCATACCCCTTGGTCACCGCCTTGGTCGTGTTGCCGACGGCGTCGAGCGGATCGGTGACCGCGCGCACGGAATCCGGCAGCTTCGCCATTTCGGCGATGCCGCCCGCGTTGTCGGTGATCGGGCCATAGGCGTCGAGCGCGACGATGATGCCCGCCATCGACAGCATCGAGGTGGCCGCGATGGCGATGCCGTAGAGACCCGCCAGCCAATACGAAAGCATGATCGCGATGCAGACCGAAATCACGGGCAGCGCCGTGGCCTTCATCGACACGCCGATGCCGGCGATGATGTTGGTCGCGTGGCCCGTCGTCGACGCCTGCGCGACATGGCGCACGGGCGCGTATTCGGTGGCCGTGTAGTACTCGGTGATCACGACCATCGCCGCCGTGAGCGCAAGGCCGACCAGGCCGGCGCCCCACAGCCGCATCGTCGTCAGTTTCGGATCGATCGCCGACATGCCGCCCATCATCAGGTACGTGATGCCCAGGAATCCGATCGCGGAAAGCACCGCGGCGACGATGAGGCCGCGGTAGAGCGCGTTCATGATCTTGCCGCCCTCGCGCGCCTTTACGAAATAGCAGCCGGCGATCGACGCGAGGATCGAGAAACCGCCGAGAACCAGCGGATACGTGACCGCGGTCTGCGCCTGCACGGGAAAGAGCAGCGCGCCCAGCAGCATCGTCGCGACGATCGTCACCGCGTAGGTTTCGAAGAGGTCGGCGGCCATGCCCGCGCAGTCGCCGACGTTGTCGCCCACGTTGTCGGCGATCACCGCGGGATTGCGCGGATCGTCCTCCGGAATGCCGGCCTCGACCTTGCCGACGAGGTCCGCGCCGACGTCGGCGCCTTTGGTGAAGATGCCGCCGCCAAGACGCGCGAAGATCGAGATCAGCGACCCGCCAAAGGCGAGACCGACGAGCGGCTCGATCGTGTGATGCATTCCGGTGCCCATGAGGTCCGGGGCCCAGGTCGCCGATTGGGTCAGGAACCAGTAGAAGCCGGCGACCCCCAGCAGGCCCAGGCCGACGACGAGCATCCCCGTTATCGCGCCGCCACGGAAGGCAACGGCCAGCGCGGCACCCAAGCCGCTGCGTGCGGCTTCGGCCGTCCGCACGTTCGAGCGCACCGACACGTTCATCCCGATGTATCCCGTGAGGCCCGAAAGCACGGCACCGACGAGGAAGCCGCCGGCTGTCTTGCCCCCCAACGCCCACCAGATCAGCACGAACAGGATGAAGCCGACGATCCCGATCGTCATGTACTGGCGGTTGAGATACGCCTGGGCGCCGGCCTGAATGGCGGCGGCAATCTCGCGCATCCGCTCGTTGCCGGCAGGTTTCTTGAGGACCCAGCCGATCGACACGAAGCCGTACACGATCGCCGCGGCCGCGCAGACGAGCGCGAAGATCAGGCCGTTGGCATTGGACATGGTGGTGTTCTCCCGTTACGTGGCAAGAAATCGCAGGAGTTCATCGGCACCGGCCTGTGATCGGCCCGGTTGCCGGGGCGTGCGTGGAATCGACCCCGCCCGCCCGCGCCCTCCTGCGGCGATTCGGCGCCCGGGACCTCCCGGGACGTCGACGCAAAGCACGCTATTGTGCCAGTTTGCGGGGCAAAAAGTCGAGCCGGCCTGCGCGCTAGACCGTGAAGCCCGCCGCGAGCTTCTTCGCCACGGCGACATTCTTGAGGCGCACGTACTGCGGCAGGCCGTCCCTGTAGGGCGGCGGCGCCTCGCCGCGAATGAGGGGCGCGAGGTAGCGGCGGGCCTTGTCGGTGATGCCGAAGCCGTCCCGGGTGATGAAATCGGGCGGGAGCATCTTCTCGACGTTGGCCACCCGCTCGAGCGGCGCCTCGGTGATCTTCCAGCGGTACGGCTTGTCGGAAAGTCGCGTGATCGCCGGCATCACGGAATTCTTCCCTGCGAGCGCCATCTCGACCGCCGCCTTGCCCACGGCATAGCTGTGGTCGAGGTCGGTCTTCGACGCAAGGTGGCGTGCGGAGCGCTGCAGGTAGTCGGCGACCGCCCAATGGTATTTGTGCTTGAGCTTGTCCTTGACGATCGACGCGATGAGCGGCCCGACGCCGCCCAGCTGCGCATGGCCGAACGCGTCCTTCGTGCCCGCCTCCGCCATCAGGTTGCCGGAGGCGTCCTGCAGCCCTTCGGAAACGCCGACGCAGCAGTATCCGAATTGCTTCACCTTCGCGTCGACGGCGGCGAGGAACTTCGGCTCGTCGAAAGCGATCTCCGGAAACAGCAGCACCAGCGGGATCGGCGTGTCGCGGTCGTCGGCCATCCCGACCGCGGCGGTGATCCAACCCGGCGTGGCGGCCCATCACCTCGAGCACGAATACACGGGTCGACGTCTTCGCCATCGACGCCACGTCGAACGCGGCTTCGCGCATGGAGGTCGCGACGTACTTGGCGACCGAGCCGAAGCCGGGACAGTTGTCGGTGACGGCGAGGTCGTTGTCGACCGTCTTCGGCACGTGCACCGCGGCCAGCGGATAGCCCAGCGCCGTGGCCATCTGCGAGACCTTGAGGCAGGTGTCGGCGGAATCGTTGCCGCCGTTGTAGAAGAAGTAGCCGATGTCGTGCGCGCGGAACACGTCGAGCAGCCGCTCGTATTGCGCGCGCCCCTCCGCGGCGCCCTTGAGCTTGTAGCGGCACGAGCCGAAGGCGCCGCCCGGCGTGTGCTTCAGCGCGGCGATCGCGCGGGCCGACTCGCGGCTGGTGTCGATCAGGTCTTCGGTCAGCGCGCCGATGATGCCGTTGCGGCCCGCGTAGACCTTGCCGATCTTCGTCCGGTGCTTGCGCGCCGTCTCGATGACGCCGGCGGCGGTTGCGTTGATGACGGCGGTGACGCCGCCGGATTGCGCGTAGAAGGCGTTGCGTTTGGCCATTTGCGTATGCCGCGCCATTGCAGCGGCGACGAATTCAGCTTTTCAGGGCAGCGAGGCACGCGGCGCGGATCGCGTCGACCGCGCCCATTCCGTCGACCCGCCGGTACTTCGGCGCGCGCGCGTCCCCGCTCGCCGCCCACTGCTGGTAGTACTCGACCAGCGGCTTCGTCTGCGCGTGGTAGACGTCGAGGCGCTTGCGCACGGTCTCCTCGCGGTCGTCGTCGCGCTGGATCAGGTCCTCGCCGGTGACGTCGTCCTTGCCCTCGACCTTCGGCGGATTGAACTTGACGTGATACGTCCGGCCCGACGCGACATGCGCGCGCCGGCCGCTCATGCGCTCGACGATCGCGGCGTCGGGCACGTCGATCTCCAGCACGTAGTCGAGCGCCACGCCGGCCTCCTTCATCGCGTCGGCCTGCGGAATCGTCCGCGGGAAGCCGTCGAAGAGGTAGCCGTTCGCGCAATCGGGCGCCTTCAGCCGTTCCTTGACGAGACCGATGATGATGTCGTCGGATACGAGCGCGCCGCTGTCCATCACCTTTTTCGCGAGCAGCCCGAGCGGCGATCCGGCCTTCACCGCCGCGCGCAGCATGTCGCCGGTCGAGATCTGCGGTATGCCGCAGGCTTCCTTGATGTAGGTCGCTTGCGTGCCTTTACCCGCGCCGGGCGGGCCGAGAAGGATGAGGCGCATGGGAGGTCTCGCGGGTCAGGGACGAATTGCTGCGGGAAGCGTGCGCGGTCGGGCGCCGCGCTTGCTGTCAGGCATCAATTGTGCGGTCTCGCTGCGCAGGGGTCAATGCGGGGTCAATTGCCGCGCGGCGACAAGCGCCCCCGATCAGACCGCGCCGCGGGCGTAGAGCGCGCGCACCTGCGTGAGATCGTCCTCCGTGTCCACGCCCGGCGCCGGCGTGCCCTCGGTAATTTCGACGACGATCCGGTGGCCGTGCCAAAGCGCGCGCAGCTGCTCCAGCGCCTCGAAGCGCTCGATCGGCGCGGGCGGCAGCGTCGGATAGAGCCGCAGGAAGCGCACGCGGTACGCATAGAGCCCGTAATGACGATACAGCGGCAATCCCGGCGGAATGACGTCGCGGCGGCCGGCGAATTCGTCGCGCGCCCAGGGAATCGTCGCGCGGCTGAAGTAGAGCGCATACCGGTTGGCGTCGAGCACCACCTTGACGACATTCGGATTGAACGCTTCCGCAGGATCGGCGATCGGGTGGCATGCGGTGGCGATCGCGGCGTCCGGATGCGCGGCCAGCAATTCCGCCACCGCGCGGATCAGCGACGGCGCGAGCAGCGGCTCGTCGCCCTGGACATTGACGACGATCGCGTCGTCGGCGAGGCCGAGGAGCCGCGCGGCTTCGGCGAGGCGATCGGTGCCGGTCGGATGGTCGGCGCGCGTGAGGCAGGCCGCGACGCCATGCGTTTCCGCCGCGGCGCGGATTCGCTCGTCGTCGGTGGCCACGACGACGCGCTCGGCGCCCGCGCGCTGCGCACGTTCGGCGACGCGCACGATCATCGGCTTGCCGGCGATGTCCGCGAGCGGCTTGCCCGGGAGCCGCGTCGAGGCATAGCGCGCCGGAATGATGACGCTGAACGGCATGGCGGGGTCAGGTCAAATTATCGACAGGGATAAATTGACCTGACCCCATCATTCAAGCTCCTCCGGCGTCAGCCGCCGCGCCTCGTCCTCCAGCATCACCGGAATTCCATCCCGCACGGGGTACGCGAGGCGCGCGGAACGCGACACGAGCTCCTGCTTCTGTCGGTCGTACGTGAGCGGCCCCTTGGTGACAGGACAGACCAGGATTTCAAGCAGCTTCGGATCCACGGAGGGCCTCCTCGACGCGAGCCACGAGCGCGGGATCGATGTGCGCGCGCACCGGCAGGTACCAGCATCGCTCGTCGGCAAGCGAGCCGCATTTTACCGCATCCTTCTCGGTCATCAGGATCGCGCGCGCGCCGGGCAGCGCGAGGTCGCCGGCAACGAAGCGGTGATGATCGGGAAACGCGTGGCCCGTCGCCGCGATATGGAGCGACCGGAGTTGCGCGAAGAACCGCTCCGGATTGCCGATGCCCGCGACGGCATGCACGCCCGAACCGGTGAACGCGGACGCCGGCTGCGTCTGCGCCGGATCGGCGACGCGGTGAAACGTGTCGCCGACGAGCGTCATCCGCCACGCATTCGGCGCGGTCCACGGCGCCGGCGCGCCCGGCGTAACGAGGGCGACGATCGCATCCGCTTCCTCGAGGCGCGCGGCCGGTTCGCGCAGCGGCCCCGCGGGAAGGCGCCATCCGTTGCCGAGCCCGCGCGCGGCGTCGACCACCACGATCTCGACGTCGCGCGCGAGGCGGTAATGCTGCAGCCCGTCGTCGGCGACGATCACGTCGCACCGCGGATGCGCCGCGATCAGTGCCCGCGCCGCCGCGACGCGGTCCGCCGCCACGACGACCGGAATGCCCGTGCGCGCGAGCAGCAGGGGCTCGTCGCCGACATCCGCCGCATCCGCGTCCGGGGCAACGACGGTCGGAGCCGACCGTTCGTTCGCGCGACCGTGCCCGCGGCTCACGATGCCCGGATGCCATCCGCGCTCGGCGAGCGAGCGGGTCAGCGCCGCCGCGAGCGGCGTCTTTCCGCTGCCGCCGACCGTGATGTTGCCGACGACGATGACGGGGACCGGAAGCCGTTGCGCGCGCAGCAAACCTGCCCGGAACAGCGCGCGGCGCGCGAATGCGACGGTGCCGAACGCGACGGCCAGCGGCACGAGCGGCGCCGTCAACGCGGTCAGCCGCGGGGCGTACCAGGCTGCGACGAGGCGGGAGGAGAAGGACATCGAAACGTCGGCACGGCGCTTCGCGGGCGCAACGCGGAGCCCGCGGGCCGACGCTATTTCGCCGGCGACTGCGTGGCGAACGTGATGTGGACCATGCCGGCGACGCGCGCGGCTTCCATGACGTGGATCACGGATTGGTGCGTGGCATTGGCGTCGGCGTTGATCACGACCACCGGATCCTTCGCGTCGCCGCCCGCGCGCCGCAGGATGTCGGCCAGCGCCGGCACGCTGGAGAACGCGAACGGCGTCTTGTCGACGACGTAGCGGCCCTGCGCGTCGATGCCGACGTTGATCTCCTTCGGCCGTTGCTTCAGCTGCTCGGCGTCGGCCTCGGGCAGCGTGATCTGCAGCTCGGCGACGCGCTGGTAGGTCGTCGTCACCATCAGGAAGATCAGGATGACGAGCAGGACGTCGATCAGCGGAATGAAGTTGATCTCGGGGTCGTCGCGGCCCCGGGTGCTGCGCAGGTTCATGGTTGTCCGGCCGGCGTTACTTGCGCTCGCCGTGCGCGACGTCGACGAGCTTGATCGCCTGCTGCTCCATCTCGACGTGCAGGCCGTCGATCGTCGAGCGGAAGTGGCGGTAGAAGATCATGCTCGGGATCGCGACGATCAGGCCGAGCGCCGTGTTGTACAGCGCCACGGAGATGCCGTGCGCGAGCTGGAGCGGGTTGGAGCCGGTCGCGGTCTGCGAGCCGAAGATCTCGATCATGCCGATCACGGTGCCGAACAGGCCGAGCAAGGGTGCCATTGCCGCAATCGTGCCGAGCGTGGTCAGGTAGCGCTCGAGGTCGTGCGTGACGACGCGTCCGGCCTCCTCGATCGCCTCGCGCATCACGGGTCGCGGGCTCCTGACGTTGGCAAGGCCGGCCGCGAGGATGCGGCCGAGCGGCCCCTGCTGCGCGGTCTTGGAGAGGAGTTCGGGCGTGACGCCGGCGTGCCGGTATTCCGCCAGCACGCGATCGACGAGCCCGGGCGGCGCGACGACGCTGCTGCGCAATGACCAGAGGCGCTCGAAGATGAGCGCCAGCGCGACGATCGACGCCAGGATGATCGGCCAGATCGGCCAGCCTGCCGCTTGAATGATGGACCACACGATGCGTCTGCCCTATCGAGTGAAAACTGCCCGCAATGTAGCGTGGCCCCGCCCAATCCGCAAGGGAACCGCCGGCCGGCCGGCGGCGCTCCGCCTCCGTTGCGCTTGCGACACCCGGGAGCCTCGATGGTTCAACGTTGGCGCCACGCGCGCCCGCGCGGACCGCCTTCGGACAGTGTCGCCGTCACCGCGGCGCCGACGAGGACCACGTACCACGAGACGTAGATCCAGAACAGGAACAGCGGGACGACCGCCAGCGTTCCGTAGATCACCTGGTAGGTCGGCACCGTCGTGACGTAGAGGCGGAATCCGTACTTGGCGACCTCGAAACCCAGCGCGGCGAAGAGTCCGCCCCACAGCGCGGCCTTGAGCGGCACCCGCCGCGCGGGCATCAGCGCGTAGAGCAGCGTGAAGGCGAGCGTGGTGATCGCGACCGCGAGCGGTGTCGCGATGAGCGCCACCGCCGGCGTGACGAAGGGCGCCTGCGCGACGGAAGTCTGCAGCACCCAGGTCATCGCGTAGATCGCCGCACCGATCAGCAGCGGCCCGGCGGTCACGCCGAGCGCGTAGACGAAAACGCGGCGCGGCCACGACCGCGGTTCGCGCACGCCCCAGATGGCGTTGATCTCGCGCTCGATCGTCGCGACGAGCAGCACCGCGGTGACGACGACGAAGGCGATGCTGATCCCCTGCAAGCCGGCCGCCTTGCCCGAGAACTCGATGAGATACGAGCGCACGATCGAGCTGCTGCCGGGCAGCATGTGGGTCAGCAGGAAGCGCTCGAGCGCATCGAGCCATTGCTGGAACACGGGATAGCGCGCCACGTAGACGAACGCGACGGTGAACAGCGGGACGAGATTGAGCAACGTCGCATACGAGAGCGCGGCAGCCGTTCGCGCGAGGCCGACGCCGGTGAGCCGCGCGACGACGCCGCGGACGAAGGTCACCGTCCGCATCGGGACCGGCCCCTCACAAATACCGGTGGGCGAGCCACCACGCGATCATCGAGATGAACGCGGTGCAGGGAATCGTCAGCACCCACGCCCACACGATGCGGCCCGCCACCCCCCAGCGCACGGCGGAAAACTTGCGCGTCGCGCCCACGCCGATGATCGCGCCGGTGATGGTGTGGGTCGTCGACACCGGGATTCCGAGCGCGGTGGCGAGGAACAGCGTCATCGCGCCCCCGGTTTCGGCGCAGAACCCGCCGACGGGCTTCAACTTGGTGATCTTCTGCCCCATCGTCTTGACGATCCGCCAGCCGCCGAACAGCGTGCCCAGCGCGATCGCCGCCTGGCACGCGAGGACGACCCAGAACGGAATGTCCGACCCCTTGAAATCCGGCCGCAGCGATCCGTGCGCCACGAGGATGAGCGCGATGATGCCCATCGTCTTCTGCGCATCGTTGCCGCCGTGGCCGAGGCTGTAGAGCGATGCAGACGCGAGCTGCAGGCGCCGGAACCAGCGGTCGATCCGGTTCGGCGCGGTGCCCGAGAAGATCCACGCGACCGCGATCATCAGGAGGCCTCCGAGGAAGAACCCCAGCAGCGGCGAGAGCACGATGGCGAGGCTGATCTTGAGGAGGCCGCTGCCGACCAGCGCGTGGACGCCGCCCTTCGCAACCGCGGCGCCCACGAGCCCGCCGATCAGCGCATGCGACGACGACGACGGCAGGCCGTACCACCAGGTGATCACGTTCCAGGCGATGGCGCCGGTAAGGGCGCCGATGATCACGCTGACGTCGACGAGGGTCGGGTCGATCACCCCTGTGCCGATGGTATTGGCGACGTTGAGCCCGAAGAACAGGAACGCGATGAAATTGAAGAACGCCGCCCAGGCGACCGCATAGTGCGGCCGCAGCACGCGCGTGGAGACCACGGTGGCGATCGAATTCGCCGCGTCGTGGAACCCGTTCATGAAGTCGAACGCGAGCGCCAGCACGACCAGGAACACGACCATGTTGAACGACATCGCGGCGGTCGTCATGACGGTCGGCGCCGCGGGGCAGTTTCAGGCATTCTCGAGGACAATGCCCTCGATCACGTTGGCGACATCCTCCGCCTTGTCCGTGATCGACTCGAGCAGCTGGTAGACCTCCTTCAGCTTCAGGATCTGCTTCGCGTCGGATTCCTCGCGGAACAGCTTGGCGAGCGCGGAGCGGAAGACGAAGTCCGCTTCGCTTTCGAGCCGGTCGATGTCGCCGCAGATCCGCAGGATCGCGTCGGCATTCTTCATCGATTCGAGCATGCCGACCGCCTCCTTGACCTTGAGCGTGCACGCCACGCAGATGTCGGCGAGCTTCTGCGCGTCGGGCGTGACGGTCTTGACGTCGTAGAGGAATACGCACGTCGCGACGTCCTCCATGAGATCGAGGATGTCGTCCATGCCGGTGATGAGCTGGTGGATCTCGTCGCGGTCGAGCGGCGTGATGAACGTCTTGTGCAGGAGCTGCACCGTCTCGTGCGTGATCCGGTCAGCCTGCTTCTCGTTCCGCTCGATGGCGCGGCTCCTGACTTCGAGCTGCGAGAGATCCGAGAACAGCGCCGTCAGCTCGACCGCGGCCAGCGCCGCGAGCTCGGCGTGCTGGTTGAAGAGGTCGAAGAATTTTCCTTCCCGCGGCAACAGGCCCATGGTCGCTTCGCTTCCCGGATGACGGCGTCCGCATTATCGCATTCCGCCAATGCGGCCTTCGATACAAGCTCCACGGTTCGCGCGGCGGGCGATCGGAGACCCTTCGCGGAGCGCCCGAAGCAAGGCGGCGGACAGCGCTCAGCGCCTCGATGCCCGGCGCGCCAACATGCCGCCCGTCGTGAGGCAGGCGCCGACCGAATAGAACACCGGCGCGAGCCCGACGGTCGTTCCCAGCGCGCCGAAGACGAGCGGCACGGCGAACGCCATCGTGTTGACGAGCGCCATGCGCACGCCCGCCGCCTCGCCCATCCGCCCCGGCGGCGCATGCGTGTGGAGGAGCGCCATCACCATCGGCTGGCCGCTCCCCAGCCCGAGACCGAGACAGAACGCCAGCGCGAGCAGGGCCGGCGCGCTGTGCGCCAGGGGAAACAGCAGGTAAACCGCGCCCGCCACGAACAGCGCGATCGTCAGCACCTGCTGCTCCGAGAAGCTGCGCGCGATGCGCGGCATGAGGAACCGCACGACGAACGTCGCCGCCGCGAACGTCGACAGGACGAGGCCGATCTCGGAGGCCGAGAGCCCGATCCGCGCGCCGTAGATCGGGACGAACACGGTAAAGAGATCCCAGCCCACCGCGAACAGCGCGTTGATCGCGAACAGCCGGCGCAGCGTCCGGTGGCGCAGCAGGACGCGCACACCGCCATGATGCGCGGGCCCGTCGTGCACGTGGGGACTGGGAAGCGCGAGACCGCCGCGCGCGAGCACGACGAACGGCGCGAAAGGGACGGCGGCCAGCATCGCGAACGTCGACGCGAATCCGAGGTGGTCGATCGCGAGGCCCGCGACCAGCGGACCGATGAAACCGGACGTCGAGTAGCCGAGGGCCAGCAGGCTGAAGTTTCGGGCCCGCTCCGAAGGGCCGCCGAGCTCGCCCGTGACGTTCTGCGTCGCGACCTGGAAAACCATGAATCCGCTGCCGAGGATCGCCGCGCTCGCGAACAGCATCGGCAGGCCCGGAAACGCGATCGGCAGCGCCGCGCCGACGGCGATAGCCGCGGTGCCGAACAGCATCGGCTTGCGCACGCCGACGCGGTCCGAGAACCGCCCCGCCGCGATCGCGAACAGCATCGGCAGGAACGCGTAGAGCGCCATCAGCGCACCGACGGTGAGCGGCGTCGCGCCCTTGTCGAGCGCGGCAAGCGACACCGTGACCCGGCTGCCGCTCAGGACAGCGTGATTCGCGATGCCGAGCAGGATGAGCCGCGCCAGCGTGCGGCGCCCGTCGGCGTGCGGGCGCCGCTGCCCGATCGCGCCCTCGGCGCCGCTCACGGCTCGGCCTTTGGAAGGTGCAATGACTTCGCGCGCGGTTCGGCCTTCATCACCGGAAGTGGAAATCGACGGCATGACCGTCGGCCTCCGAACGCGCTCGCGTTTGCTCGCATCCCCTTGCCTTCGGCTTGGGGCCCCTGCTCGCCGTTCGCGCGTTCCCCCTCTCCGCCGCTCACGGCTCGGCCTCCACAACTGCCTTGGTGTGCGACGACCTGTCTGTCGGCCTCATGCGCCGATTCGCGATTGCTCCGATCCCCTTCGCGCTCCGCGCGCGGGGCCCCTCTCCGCCGCTCACGGCGCTAGCCTGTCGACGACCCAACCGTGGGGAGTTTGCGGATCGCGACGATAGCGGATGCGGTCGTGCAGCCGCGACGGACGGCCCTGCCAGAACTCGAGCGCGTCCGGCGCGAGGCGATAGCCGCCCCAGTGCGGCGGCCGCGGAATGTCGTCCCCCGCGTCGCGGTATTGCGACTCCGTGGCCGCGTATCGTTCCTGCAGCACCGCGCGCCCGCCGATCGCCTCGCTCTGCGGCGACGCCCACGCGCCGAGGCGCGCCCCGCGCGGCCGGCTCGCGAAGTACGCGGCGGACTCGGCGGCGTCGACCATCGCGACGGCGCCTTCGATGCGCACCTGCCGCTCGAGCTCCGGCCAGAAGAAAAGCAGCGCGGCGTCGCGACGCGCCGCGAGCTCGCGTCCCTTCCGGCTCGCGTAGTTGGTGAAGAACACGAATCCCCGGTCGTCGAATCCCTTGAGCAGCACCACCCGCGCGGACGGGCGGCCGTCGGCGTCGGCGGTCGCGAGCGTCATCGCATTGGGCTCCGGGACGTCCGCCTTGACCGCCTCGTCGAACCAGCGCTCGAACTGGCGGAACGGCTGCGGCGCGACGTCGCGCTCGTCCAGCGTCTCGCGCTTGTAGTCGATGCGCAGGTCGGCGATCTTCACGGGAACCGCCATTTTACGCCATTGCGGACGCACCCAGGCGCTGCGCACCCGGCCGCGCAGTCGGCGAGCCGCGAATCGACCATCGCCTACGGCACGAATTTCTTTTCGTATTGGGCGTTGATGCGCGCGAGCGAGCCGTCGGCGCGCAGCTTCTCGAGCGCGTCGGTGAGCGCCTTCACGACGGCGCGGTCGGTCTGCGGGTTGCACGCGAGGTACAACGGCTCCTCCCGCGCGAGAAAGACGAGCTTGACGTCCGCGACCTTGGCCGCTTTCGCGACACTGCGGCCGGCGTAAAGACTGCTGATCCAGAGATCGATGTGGTCGGGGTTGTCGGACGGAAGCAGCAGGCGCGGCGGGTTCTCGCGATCATCGCGCACGAGCTTGAGATTCGTGACCGCGTTCTCGCGCAGGAATTCGCCTTTCGCGTCGCGGTTGACGGCGCCGATGCGATAGGGCGCGAGGTCCTTGATCGCGCGGATCGGCACGGCGAAGTCGCCTTTGCCGAACAGCGCCCAGTAGTTGGTCGCGAGCGGGCCCACCCAGAGAAACAGCCGCTCGCGGTTCTCGAGCCGCGCCGTCGCGAAGACGCACGTGTTCCTTTCCGCCTGCGCGCGGACGAACGCGTCGTCCCACGGCATGATCTCGATCGCGGCCGGGTGTCCCGCGCGGGTGGAGATCTGTCGCACGATCTCGGTGACCGAGCCGACGATCTTCCCGTTCTCGCTGTAGTTGAACGGCGGGTTCTCCTCGGTCAGGAACGAAAGGGTCACCGCCGACGCGGTCCCGGCCCCGGCGACTAACCCGATCAGGCCAAGGGCGATCCGGAGAAACTGCATCATTGAGGGCTTTCGGATGGACAAGACCCCCATTGTCGCAACAAGGGGGCTGCCTGCCAACGACCTTCCGACAGGCGCATGCAATTGCGGCACGTCCTGTGCCGGCCTACACTTGCGTCGGTTCGCCCCCGCCCCGCCTCCCCGCTTCGATCGTGGAACTCAACCAGCGCGAGACTTTCATCCTCGCCATCCTCGTCCTGTTCCTCGGCCGTTGGCTCAATCGGCACGTCGCGCCGCTGCGAGAGTGGAACATCCCGGAGCCCGTCACCGGCGGGGTCGTGGCCTCGATGGCCTTCGGCGCGCTCTATCTCGTCGCCGGAACCCAGGTCTCGTTCACGCTCGACTGGCGCGACGGCCTGCTCATCGTCTTCTTCACGACGATCGGGCTCTCCGCCAACGTGCGGATGCTCGCCACCGGCGGCGCAATGCTGGCGACGCTGACACTGATCGCGGTCGCGAACCTGTGGATCCAGAACGGAGTCGGCATCGCGATTGCGAACCTGCTCGGCGCGAATCCGGCCACGGGATTGCTCGCCGGTTCACTCGGCCTGTCGGGCGGTCACGGCACCGCGATCGCCTGGGCGCCCACGCTGAAGTCGACCTTCGACCTGCCGAACGCCATGGAAATCGGGACGGCGGCGGCGACGTTCGGTCTCGTCGTCGGCGGCGTCCTCGGCGGACCGCTGGGCCGGTTTCTGATCCGCCGTCACCAACTCCACCCCCAGACCGCCGAGCGCACGAGCGTCGGTTTCGAGTATGCGGAGGAGGCGAAACTCAAGCTCGACGTCGACGGGATGCTCCAGACGTTGCTGGTCATCGCCATCGCGGCAGGGATCGGCAACGAGCTCAACGCCCTCGTCGCCCTATGGGGGCTGAAGCTTCCCGACTTCGTCACGGCGCTGATCGCGGGCATCGTGCTCACCAACGTGGTCCCGCGGCTCTTTCCCCGCCTGCCCTGGCCGACGGGGACACCGCCGCTCGCACTGGTGGCCGATCTCGCGCTCGGGCTGTTCCTCGCGATGAGCCTCATGAGCCTGCAGCTGTGGACGCTGCTCGACGTCGCGGGGCCGCTGTTCGCGATCCTCGTCGCGCAGACCGCGGTTTGCTGGGGATTGCTGACGTGGGTGGTGTTCCGTGTGCTCGGCAGCACCTATGACGCCGCCGTTTCCACCTCCGGATACTTCGGCCTGGCCATGGGGGCGACACCGACGGCTATCGCGGTCATGACCGCCATCACCAAGGCGCACGGGGCAAGCCCGCGGTCGTTCATCGTCGTGCCGCTGGTCGGCGCGTTCTTCGTGGACATCGCCAACGCGATCACCATCCAGACGATCATTCGGTTGATGGGCCATTGACCCGGGCCGAGCGCCCGTTGCGCGCCGTCAGCGGCGCGACGTCGCGCCGGAACGGATTGCCGGGTGGTGTCGGGGGCGCCCGACGCGCGTGTCCGGCACCGCGCCACCCGCGCAACACGCCCTGCGCAGCACTGCGAAAAAAGCGTACGCGAGGGATTCCCTTGCCTCGGAATTGCGCTATAGTTGCCGCCGATGGAGCAGGAATCACCGTGACAGGACGGTCCGCTTCAGAGTGTTCGGCGCAGTAAGTTGAGCATCCAAACAAAGGAAGGAGAACTATGGCTACTGCCAAGAAAGCTGCAAAGAAATCCGCGAAGAAGCCCGCCGCGAAGAAGGCCCCCGCGAAGAAACCCGCGGCGAAAAAAGCCCCGGCGAAAAAGGCCCCGGCGAAGAAGGCCCCCGCAAAGAAACCCGCGGCGAAGAAGTCCGCCGCGAAGCGCAAGCCGAATGCCGCGTTCATGAAGCCGATGACCCCGTCGGCGATGCTCGCCGCCGTTGTCGGCGCGATGCCGATGCCGCGCACCGATGTCACCAAGAAGATCTGGGACTACATCAAGAAGAACAAGCTGCAGGACTCCATCAACCGGCGCCTTATCAACGCCGACGAGAAGCTCCGTGCGGTGTTCGGGGGCAAGAAGCAAGTGTCGATGTTCGAGATGACGAAGCTCGTCTCGAATCATCTCAAGTAAGCGGTACCCGCGCCCTGCACCAGGGACGCAATGCCACGGCCGGCCGGGTCACTCCCGCCGGCCGTGATTTTTTTCCCGGACCGCGGGCGCACGGCAAACGCGACCGCGCCGCGCCGCATGCGGACAAACCGGGTGCGGACGCGGTAGAGTGCCGATGCGGCAACCCGCCTGCCGCGTCTTCCCGCCCGTGCGCCGCCCGATGCCCACGCCAGAGCCCGCTCCGATCCCGTCGCCGATGGCGCCGCAATTCCTGCGCTACGCCGGCGCCGGCGCGATCGGCACCGCGTTGCACTACGCGCTGCTGATTTGCCTCGTGCAACTCGTGCGTCTCGATGCCGTCGTCGCGTCGACGCTCGGCGCCATCGCCGGCGCCTTGACGAACTACGCGCTCAACCATCGCTACACGTTCGATAGCGCGCGCGCGCACCGCCATGCGCTGCCGCGCTTCGCGTTGATCGCGGCGGGCGGCATTGCGCTCAACGCGCTCGTGATGGCGGCCGTCCTGGCCGTCGCCGGGCCGCATTATCTCGTCGCCCAGGTCATCGCGACCGGCGCCGTTCTCGCGCTCGGCTACCTGGCGAATCGCGCATGGACGTTCTGAACACCGGCCGCATCGCGCACGCCGTCGAAACGTCGGCGGCGGGTGCGATATCGGTGGTCGTTCCCGTTTTCAACGAGGAAGCCGTGCTGCCGGAGTTCCACCGGCGCCTCGCCGCCGTTCTCGACAGCCTGCAGGCGCCGGCCGAGATCCTCTACGTCAACGACGGCAGCCGCGATGGCACCCTGGCGCTGCTGGCCTCGCTCAACGAGAAGGATCCGCGCGTCGCCGTCGTCGACCTGTCGCGCAACTTCGGCAAGGAAGTGGCGATGAGCGCGGGCCTCGACCATGCGAACGGCGACGCGGTCGTCGTCATCGATGCCGACCTGCAGGATCCGCCGGAGCTCATCCCCGAGATGGTCCGCGCCTGGCGCGAGGGTCACGACGTCGTGCTGATGCGGCGCCGCAGCCGCGCGCAGGAGAGCTGGCTCAAGAAGGCGACGGCGCGGGCGTTCTACCGCGCGATGGGGCGCATGGGCACGATCGACATCCCGGAAAACGTCGGCGATTTCCGCCTCCTCTCGCGGCGCGCCGTCGCGGCGCTGCGCCGCTTCCCCGAGCGCAGCCGGTTCATGAAGGGCCTGTTCGCGTGGATCGGCTTCCCCTGCCGCGAGATCGAATACGACCGCGACGGCCGCTTTGCCGGGAAAGTCCAAGTGGAACTACTGGCATTTGTGGAATTTCGCACTCGAGGGCATCACGTCGTTCTCGGTCGTGCCGCTCAAGGTCGCGAGCTACATCGGCTTTGCCACCGCGCTCGCGGCGTTCGCCTACGGCGGCTATTTCATCGTCAAGACCCTGATCCGCGGCGATGCCGTTCCGGGCTTTCCGACGCTCGTCACGCTCGTGCTGTTCCTCGGCGGACTGCAGCTGATGGCGCTCGGCATCATCGGCGAATATCTCGCGCGGATGTTCATCGAGGTGAAGCAGCGTCCGCTCTACCTGGTGCAGCGGCGCCTGCCGCCGTCGCGACCCATCCCGGCGCCGAAGGCGTCGGAAAGCGCCGCGATGCCGGGGACATGGCCCTCGTCCTGACGGCGCGCGAGCGCCGCGCGCTCGCGGTCTTCCTCGTCGTCATCATCGCCGCGCGGCTGGCCACGCTCGGTGCGTATCCGCTGATGGACTCGACCGAGTCGCGCTACGCCGAGATCGCGCGCAAGATGATCGAAACCGGCAACTGGCTCACGCCGCAGTTCGACTACGGCGTTCCCTTCTGGGGAAAGCCGCCGCTGTCGACTTGGCTTTCGGCGGCGGCGATGACGGCGCTCGGCGTCGGCGAATTCGCCGCGCGCCTGCCATCGTTCCTGCTCGCCCTTGCCTGCGGCGTTCCAGTCGCCGTGCACGCGGCGCTGCGCGGCGGGCGCGATCAGGGCGCGTGGACGCTCGCGCTTTTCGCGTCGACCGGCCTCGTGTTCGTCGCGGCGGGCGCGGTGATGACGGACTCCGCACTGGCGCTCGGCACGACGATGTCGATGACGGGTTTCTGGATCGCCGCGAGCGGCCCGGACCGGCACCGCGCCGCCGCGGTGACCGCGTTCTTCGTGGGCCTCGCGATCGGCCTGCTCGCCAAGGGCCCGGTCGCCGTGGTGCTTGTGTTCCTGCCGGTCGGCGCCTGGGTGCTGGCAACGCGGCGCTGGCGCGACGCGTGGACGCGGTTGCCGTGGGTGGGCGGCCTGCTGCTGACCGCCGCGATCGTCGTGCCCTGGTACTGGGCCGCCGAGCGGGCTACGCCGGGATTCCTCGATTACTTTCTGGTCGGCGAACACTGGAAGCGGTTCGTCGAACCCGGCTGGAAGGGCGACCTCTATGGTGCCGCGCACTCGCGGCCGCGCGGAATGATCTGGCTCTACTGGCTCGCGGTGGCGCTGCCGTGGTCGGCGATCGCGCTGGCGTGGCTCGGGAGAGGACTCTTGCAAAAGCGCGTCGATTTGCACGCGGTGGTGGCCGATCCCTGGCGGCTCTATCTGCTGCTGTGGACGGTCGCGCCCATGGTGTTCTTCACCGTCTCGGGCAACATTCTCGCGACCTATGTGCTGCCGGGGCTGCCCGCCTTTGCGTTGCTCGTGGGCGACCTGTGGCGACCGCGCGCGGACGACACGCGTGCGCTGCGCACCCCGGTGCGCGCGCTGCTTGCAGCCGGCCTCGCGCTGCCGGTGCTGTTCGTCGCCGGCATCTTCCTCGCGCACGACCGGCTCGAACGGGAGCTGTCGCACAAGGCGCTCGTGCAGACGTGGGCAACGAAGCGCGCGAACAACGGCGAGCGTCTCGTCTACGTGGGGCGGCCTCCCCCGTCGGCCGAGTTCTATTCGCGGGGCAAGGCGATGACGGTGCCGGACATCGCGACGCTCGCGCCGGTGCTCGACGATCCCGCGGCGGACTTCATCGCGCTTCGCGCCGGCGATCTCGCCCGGCTACCGGACGCCACGCGCGGCGAAGCTCGTGCCGCTCGGCGAATTCGGCGACTACCGCCTGCTGCACGAGTCGCACGCTAAGGCGACCTTGCTCAGTCAGCGGCTTTCATTGCGTTCGCCACGCCGGGCCGCGCGGCGAGCGCCGCGCCCCAGCGCGCGAGGTTCGGGAATCCGCCCGCGGCGTCGAGCTGCGGCTTGCGCACCGCGACGACGGGGTAGAGCGCGAAATCGGCGATCGACAGCTCGTCCGCGAGCCAGTCCCGCCCTTCGAGCCGCGCCTCGGCCACGCGGAAGTAGCGCAACATCCGCCCGCCGAGCCATTCGAGGTTGGCCGGCGATTTCTCCGGCGCGAGGACGCCCAGCAGGAACAGGTTGGCCGACGACGGCGCGCAGTCGGTCATCGCGCACATGAACCATTGCAGCGCGAGCACGCGCCGCACCGGGTCCGCGGGAATGAAGCGCCCCGCCTTTTCCGCGAGGTAGAGCTCGATGGCGGCGGACTGCGCGATCGTGATCGGCGCGCCGCCGGGCCCGTCCGGGTCGACGATCGCGGGGATCGCGCCCGCGGGATTGATCTTGAGGAACTCGGGCGCCTGCTGCTCGTTCTTGAAGAGGTCGACCTTGTGCACGCGATAGGGAAACCCGCATTCCTCGAGCATGATCGCGGCGCGCTGGCCGTTCGACGTCTGCCAGGTGTAAAGGTCGATCATCGGAATCTCCCGCCGGAAGGGCGTTCGTCGAACTACGGAACCTGCAGTGCCTCGTCGCTCACTTGCGCGGCGCCGGCCAGTCGTCCTCGTCCTCGAGGATCCGGATGACGCGAGTGCGCTTGCCGTCGCCGTACTTTTCCATCTTGACGAGAACCGGGTACAGCTCGGCCAGCTTCGCGCGCGCAACGCCTTCGTCGTCGAAGGTGAGGATCGATCCGTCCGCACCTCGCACGTCGCTCCAGCGCCCCTTGCCGTCCTCGACTTCGATCTTGAATTTCTGCATGTCAGGCGCCCGTGCGCTGCAGCGCGGCGATCCGCTCCTCGATCGGCGGGTGCGTGGCGAACAGGGACATGATCCCGCCCTTGTCGGTGATGCCGAAGCCCGACATCGATTGCGGCAGCACGCCCGGCTCGAGCCCGCCGAGACGGCGCAGCGCGTTGACCATGGGCGACGGCGTGCCGAGGAACTGCGCGCTGGCCGCGTCGGCGCGGAACTCGCGGCGGCGCGAAAACCAGGCGACGATCATCGACGCCAGGATGCCGAGCACGATCTGGGCGACGATCACCGTGATGAAGTAGCCGGGCCCGTTGCCGCGCTCGGTGCGGAACACGGCCTTGTCTACGATCGAGCCGATGATGCGCGCGAAGAACACGACGAACGTGTTGACCACGCCCTGGATCAGCGTGAGCGTCACCATGTCGCCGTTGGCGACGTGGCCGATCTCGTGCCCGAGCACCGCCTCGACTTCCTCCTTGTTCATCGACTGGAGGAGCCCCGTCGACACGGCGACCAGCGCCGAATTCTTGAATGCGCCGGTCGCGAACGCGTTGGGCGCGCCGTCGTAGATCGCGACTTCCGGCATGCCGATGCCGGCTTTGGCAGAGAGCCTGCGCACCGTCTCGACCATCCAGGCTTCGGCTTCGTTGGCGGGCTGGTCGATGACACGCGCGCCGGTCGACCATTTCGCCATCGGCTTCGACATGAGGAGCGAGATGATCGCGCCCGTGAATCCGACGACCGCGGAGAACACGAGCAGCGAGCCGGTGTTCATGCCCGTTTGCGCGGACATCGCGGTGTCGAGGCCGAGCAGGCGCAGGACGATCGACAGGACGAGCACGACGGCCAGGTTGGTGACGATGAACAGCACGACGCGCTTCATTGGAGATCCCCGGGAATCGACATGGCGGGCGTCATATTAACGCACCGCGGACGCCAATTGAACCGCGCCGTCGCGGCGCGGAGGAATGCTATGTCTTGGCCCAGGAGTCGCGCAGGGTGACCGTGCGGTTGAACACCGGCTTGCCCGGCGCGTGGTCAGCCAGATCCGCCACGAAATACCCGTGCCGCTCGAACTGGAACCGGTCCTCGGCGGCGGCCGCGCCCAGCGCCGGTTCGACGAACGCCGTGATGACGCGCTTCGACGCGGGGTTGAGGTCGTCGAGATAGTCGCGCTCGACGTGCGGCGCGGCGACGTCGATTTCGTCGTCGTCCTCGCCGGCGACCAGCACCGCATGTGCCACCACCGCCTCTGGCGCGTCATCGCCAAGGCGCACGCCCTGCGGATTGCGCGAGCCCGGAAACGGCACCGCGAACAGCCGGTCGTACAGGCGCACCTCGGCCGGGATCGCATGCGCGGCGGACAGCCAGTGGATGTTGCCTTTCACCTTCCGCGAATCCGCGCCGGGCGTCCCGCTGCGCGTCGCAGGGTCGTAGGTGCAATGCACGACCGTCACGTTTCCGTCCGCATCCTTGTCGGCGCCGGTGCATTTGACGATGTACCCGTAGCGCAAGCGCACCTCTGCGCCCGGCGTCAGGCGGAAGTACCCTTTTGCCGGCGTCTCGGTGTAGTCGTCGCGCTCGATCCACAGCTCGCGCGTGAGCGGAAGCGATCGCCGCCCGAGATCCGGATGATGAGGATGGTTGGGAGCGAAGCATTCCTCTGCCGCGCCCTCCGGAAAGTTGTCGAGCACGAGCTTCACCGGGTCGAGCACGGCAATGCGCCGCGGCGCGCGCGCATTGAGGTCGTCGCGCATGCAATCCTCGAGCACGCTCATGTCGATCCACGAATCGGATTTCGACACGCCGATGCGCTCGGCGAAAATCTGGAAGCCCTCCGGCGTGAAGCCGCGCCGCCGCGCACCGACGAGCGTGGGCATCCGCGGATCGTCCCAGCCGTCGACATGGCCCTTCTCGATCAGCTCGATGAAGCGCCGCTTCGACAGCACGACGTACGTGAGGTTGAGCCGCGCGAATTCGTATTGCTGCGGCAGCGGCCGTTCGAGCTGCCCGCCTTCGGCGAGCTTCTCGATGATCCAGTCGTACAGCGGCCGGTGGTCCTGGAACTCCAGCGTGCAGATCGAATGCGTGATCCGTTCGAGCGCGTCGCTGATGCAATGCGTATAGTCATAGAGCGGGTACACGCACCACTTGTCGCCGGTGCGGTGATGCGTCGCATGCCGTATCCGGTAGATCGCCGGGTCGCGCAGGTTGACGTTCGGGCTCGCCATGTCGATCTTGAGGCGCAGCACGTGCGCGCCGTCGGGAAACTCCCCTGCGCGCATGCGGCGGAAGAGATCGAGGTTCTCCCCAACCGGGCGGTCGCGCCAGGGGCTCGCCAAGCCGGCCTCGGTCAGCGTCCCGCGCAGCGCGCGCATTTCGTCGGCCGACTGGCTGTCGACGTAGGCGAGACCGTGCTCGATGAACCACTCGGCAAACCCGTAGAGCGCGTCGTAGTAGTCGGACGCGTGATAGCGGTGCTCGCCCCAGTCGTACCCCAGCCAGCGCACGGCGCCGGCGATGGAATCCTCGTACTCGACATCCTCCTTCAGCGGATTGGTGTCGTCGAAGCGAAGGTGGCAAATGCCCGCGTTCTCGGCGGCGAGGCCGAAATTGAGGCTGATCGATTTCGCGTGCCCGTAGTGCAGATAGCCGTTTGGCTCGGGCGGAAAGCGAGTGACCACTCTCCCGCCGTATTTGCCGGTCCGCAGATCCTCGGCGATGATCGCGCGCAGGAAGTTGGAGCTGGGCGTCGCCGCGGCGGCCACGGGCGCTCCGGCCCCGGATCGGGACTTCGCGCGATCGGTCGGCGGTTGCGGCGGTGCAGCATTCATTGTCGTTTGTTCATGAACAATCGCACTCGATCGCACATTCTAGCGCGTGCGCCGGGACCCGTCATTGATCGAGTTCCCAGTGCGTAACCGCCGCGAGCCGGAATCCCGCGCCAGACAAGGCTTTGCGGCCGATCGCACAGGATGCGGCGACGAGGTTGTCCACAAATCCTGTGGATAAAATTGTGCGTATCTTGTAAATTTGAGCGCTAAGTAGTGCCCAGGCCGGAAAAATTCTTCGCATGCCCAATTTCGCGCCTGTTTTTTGTCATTTTTAATCAATAAGTTACCTGATGTTCGCAAGGGCCGGTGGACGCGCCCCGAACCCTCCGATTTGACGTCATGTGACCGTTCCATTACCCGGACACTTCATATTTTTGTCATGGACAAACAGGTTGCCGCAATGCCCATGTTCGACGTCCCTCGCCACTCAATCGACCCATGATCCGCGACGTCCGAATTCCGCCGGGCGAGCCGTTCGGCGTGGCGCCTGCCGCACCCGGGCGCGCCGGCGAGGCGCCTTTGGCGCCCGCGATTCTTCCGGTTTCGCTGCTCGTGAGCTCCGCGCGGCTCATTCTCGAGCGCCACATCGGGCTCGTGTGGGTTTCCGGCGAGATTTCCAACTTCACCCGCGCGGCATCGGGCCACTGCTATTTCAACCTGAAGGATGCGCAAGCACAGGTGCGCTGCGTCTTCTTCCGCCACCGGGCGCAGTTCGCGGATTTCGCGCTGCGCGACGGGCTGGCGGTCGAGGTGCGCGCGACCGCGTCGATCTACGAAGCGCGGGGCGAGTTCCAGCTCAATGTCGAGACCGTCCGCCTGGCGGGGCAAGGCGCGCTCTACGAGAAATTCGCGCGCTTGAAGGCGCGGCTCGAGGCCGCCGGCTGGTTCGCGACGGAACGCAAGCGGCCCTTGCCGGCGTACCCGCGCGCCGTCGGCATCGTGACGTCGACGCGCGCCGCCGCATTGCGCGACCTTCTTACGACGCTGAAGCGGCGCTGGCCTGCGCTCGCCGTGATCATCTACTCGACCCCCGTGCAAGGCGAGGGCGCCGCGGAATCGATCGCGCTCGCCATCCGCACGGCCAACGAACGCGCGGAAGTCGACGTCCTGATCGTCGCGCGCGGCGGCGGCTCGATCGAGGACCTGTGGGCCTTCAACGAAGAGGTCGTCGCGCAGGCTGTCTTCGAATCGGCGCTGCCCGTGGTTTCCGGCGTCGGCCACGAAACCGATTTCACGATCTGCGATTTCGTCGCCGATGCGCGCGCGCCGACGCCGACCGGCGCGGCGGGGCTCGTCGCACCGGATCGCGATGCCGTCGTGCGGCATGTGGCCGCGATCGCCGGGCGCTGGCGACAGGCGCAGCTGCGGGCGCTGGAGGCGACGATGCAGCGCGTGGATGGCCTGTCGCGCCGCCTCACCCATCCCGCCGCGCGGCTGGAGCAGCAGGCGCGCGACGCCGCGCTGCTCGCGGGCCGTCTCGCGCGCGCGTTTCGCCATCGCCTCGACGCTGCGTCGACGGGGATCGGCGGCCTCGCCCGGCGTCTCGCGTGGCACCTTGCGCAGCCGCTCCCGCAATCCGCGCTCCTTCCCCACGCGGCGCTTCTGCTCACCCGCGCGGCTCGATCGCGGCAGGAGCGCTTCGATCTGCGCCTGGTCGCGCTCGCGCAGAACCTCGCGCACCTCAATCCGCAAGGCGTGCTGGAGCGTGGCTATGCGATCGTGACCGCCGCGGACGGCGCGATCGTCGAGGACACGGCACGGTTGGCAATTGGCGACGACGTGGACATCGCGTTCGCGCGCGGCAATGCGGGCGCCACGATCAGGAAGCTCGGAAGTTGATCCGCGTGCGCGCTTCGAGCCGCCCGATCACCGGATCACCACGTCCGCGCGCGCCAGCAGCGACTGCGGGATCGTGAGGCCGAGCGCCTTCGCGGTCCTGAGGTTGACGACCATCTCGAACCTTGTCGCCTGCTCGATCGGGAGGTCGCCCGGCTTCGCGCCTTTGAGGATCTTGTCCACGTAGGTCGCGGCGCGACGGTAATTGTCGGTAACCTCCTGTCCGTAGCTCATGAGACCGTTGCCCTTGGCGTACGAGGGCCGCGTGCCGACTGACGGCAACCGGAATTTCGCCGCGAGTTCCGCGATTTGCGGGCCGTGCATGTTGAGGAACGAGTCACCCGCGATGACAAAGGCATCGACGTGCTCGCGCTTCATGACCGCGAAGCCCTTTTCGATCTCGTCCGGCGTGCGCACTTCGATGGTGAGGATCTGTATGCCGGTTTTCCGCGCCGCCGCATCGACGTTGTTGAGAATCGCACGTTCCGTCGAGCTGCCGGGGTTCGCCAGGACGACGACGCGCGCGATTCCGGGAACAACCGCGATCAACATCTCCAGGAGCTTGGGACTGGCATCGAGGTTCGTATTGGAAAGCCCGGTGATGTTCCCGCCCGGATGCGCAAGGCTCGCGGCAAAGCCGCTGCCGACCGGGTCGCCCGTGCTTGGAAACACGATCGGAATGGTCGTCGTCGCTTGTTGCGCCGCGCGGATCGCCGGCGACGGAACGGCAACGATGACGTCGACCTTCTGCCGCACCAATTCCGCTGCGAGGTCGGGCAGGCGCTCGTATTTTCCGTCGGCAAAGCGTGCCTCGATGGCGAGATTCCGTCCCTCGACATAGCCCTGCTCGCGCATTCCCTGCAGGAACGCCGCGTAATAGCCGGTATCCACGAGAGATTGGCGCGAGGCTGCAGCGAGGAAGCCGACGCGCCAGAATTTCCTTGCAACTTGCGCGGGCACGATGCCTGGCAATGCAAGGAGTCCGCCAGCGACGGCGCCGACGAATGTCCGCCTGTTCATCATGGCAGCACCTCGTTCGAACCGCGCTCCTTCTTATGCCTCGTCCGGATCCGGATCGTCGACCGCGTCACCACGCTTCAGGCGCGCGACGACATCAGCGGGCGCGGCCGCCGGAATCCGCGGCGTCGTGGTCACCACATCCGCGTTTTGCGCGCGGTGGCGCAGCGCGTGGTCGATCAGCACCAGCGCGACCATCGCTTCGGCGATCGGCGTCGCCCGGATGCCGACGCAGGGGTCGTGGCGACCGTGCGTGTTGACGATCACCGGGTTGCCCGCCTTGTCGATCGAGCGGCGGTCGAGCCGGACCGACGACGTCGGCTTCACGGCGATCGTGACGACGACATCCTGGCCCGTGGAAATGCCGCCGAGGACGCCGCCTGCATTGTTCGACAAAAAGCCGTCCGGCGTCATCTCGTCCGAATGCTCGGTGCCGCGCTGCGCGACGCTCGCGAATCCCGCGCCGATTTCCACGCCCTTGACCGCGTTGATGCCCATCATCGCCCCGGCGAGCTCGGCGTCGAGGCGGCCGTAAACGGGCTCGCCCCAGCCGACCGGAACGCCGCTCGCAACGACGGTGATCTTCGCGCCGCACGAATCGCCCGACTTGCGCAGCGCATCCATGTAGGCCTCGAGCGCGTCGACCACCGACGCGTTGGCGACGAAAAACGGATTGGTGTCGACGTGCGCCCAATCCTCGAAGGCGATCGCGTGCGGCCCCAATTGGACGAGATGGCCGCGAACCGCCACGCCGTAGCGCTCGCGCAGCCATTTCCTCGCGATCGCGCCCGCGGCGACACGCACCGCCGTCTCGCGTGCCGATGCCCGCCCGCCGCCCCGATAATCGCGAATGCCGTACTTCTGCCAATACGCGTAGTCGGCATGGCCCGGCCGGAACGTTTCGGCGATCGCGGCGTAATCCTTGCTGCGCGGGTCCTCGTTGCGGATCAGCAGCGCGATCGGGGTTCCGGTGGTCCGTCCTTCGAACACGCCGGAAAGAATTTCCACGGTGTCCGACTCGCGCCTCTGCGTGACGTGCCGCGATGTGCCGGGCTTGCGGCGATCGAGCTCGCGCTGGATGTCGGCCGCGTCGAGCGCCATGCCGGGCGGGCAGCCGTCGACCACGCAGCCGATCGCGGGGCCGTGCGATTCGCCGAAGGACGTGACGCGAAACAACGTGCCGAGCGTGTTGCCGGACATGGGATCGTGGTGGCAAATGACCAAACTTACTGTAGCACACGAGGCGTGACGCGATCGCCGTCTCGCGCCCGCGACGAAAAGAATCGCCCGCGCGGCTGCACTCGCACTAGAATCGATGCACTCCCCGGTTCGTCACGTCACGCGCTGCCGCGAAATTCGATGTCGTCCGCACCTGAAGCTCCCGTCATTCCGGCCGCGTTGATCGGCCGCCTGCGCAAGGCGCGCTCGATGGCGGCGCTCACCGGCGCGGGAATCTCGGCGGAGTCAGGTGTCCCCACGTTCCGCGACGCGCAGACCGGCATGTGGGCGAAGTTCGACCCGCTCGAGCTCGCCACGCCCGATGCGTTCAGGCGCAACGCGAAGCTCGTCTGGGATTGGTATGCGTGGCGCCGCGAGCTCGTCGCGCAGGCGCAGCCCAACGCCGGCCACCGCGCGCTCGCCGCGATCGAAGCCGCGAATCCCGGTTTCCTGGTGATCACGCAAAACGTCGACGGCCTCCATCAGGCCGCGGGCAGCGCCAACGTGGTCGAGCTCCACGGCAACATCCGGCGCGTCAAGTGCTCGCGCGACGGCACCATCGTCGCGACGTGGGACGATTCCAGCCCGCGCGAGGCGCCGCGCTGCGCGCAATGCGGCGCGTTCCTGCGGCCGGATGTCGTGTGGTTCGAGGAGACGCTGCCCGACGATGCCCTCGTGCGGGCCGAGCACGCGGCGCGCGACTGCGACGTGCTGCTGGTCGTCGGCACCGCCGCCGAGGTCTATCCCGCGGCGATGCTTCCCACCTACGCGCGGCACCATGGGGCCGCGATCGTCGAGATCAATCCGAGTCCGACGCGGCTTTCCGATCGCGTCGACTACACGCTGCGCGGACCGTCGGGCGTTGTGCTGCCGGCGCTCGTCACCGCCGTGTGGGGCGACGTTCCGGCGCCCCGATAGCACGGCGTCACGCCTTCGGCGGCTCCGGCGGCTTCGCGTCCTCGTCAGGGGCCGTCGCGGCCATCTCGCGCGACAGCCGCCACGCCATCCATCCCAGCACCAGCACGCCGAGGACGAGCGCGGCCCACAGCACCCAGCGCTTGACGTCGGGCGGCTTCTGGAGCCGCTCCGGCCCGCCAAGCACGATCTGCGGCGCGCCCGCGGCGATCGCGGCAGTGGCGACGCTCGCGGGAAGCTCGCGCATGCTGTCGTAGCCGGGGACCAGCGTCGAAATCGGCAACGCGCCCGCGCTCGCCGCAAGATTTCCATAAGCGAGCGTGAAGGGCGCGGGCCCGCGCGCCGCGAACACGATCTCCTGCGGCTGCCATCCTGCGCGCAACGGCGGCGGCGCCTGCCCCGTCGCGCCCGATCGCGGGTCGACGTGGAGCAGCCAGTACCGGCGTTCGTTCCCGGCGACCGGAAACGGCGGGCTCGTTATGTCGCCGCTCTGCTGCGCCAGCCGATAGAACACCGTCGACCCTGCGAACTGCCAGGGCTCCGTGGGGCTGGAGCGCGCCGACAACGTCGCCGGCACGATCGAATTCGGCGTCGCGAGGTCGACCACGATGCGGTCGACGGGAAAGGCACCGCCGAGATCGTATTCGAAATCGCCCTCGTGGTCGGCGACGCGCGTTCCCGTGGCGCCGCGCCACTGCCGCGGCGTGTCGACCGTGCGCTCGCCGTATTCGCCGCTCACGGCGCCGAACTCGATGACCGGGCGATCGGCGCCCCAGGACAGGCGAAGGAATTTTGCCTTGATCGGCGCGAACTCGACGCGGTTGCGCGTCAGGCGCTGCCCGGCATACTCGATGCTGACGAGCGTTGCGTCGGTCGAAACGTTTCGCCAGACGGCGAGATCGTCGCTCGCGTCGATTGCAAAGCGCATGGTCGTCGCGCCGGTCGTTTCCGGCAACGCGAACGTCAGCGCCACGAGCGGCTCGTCGAGCGCGGACGTGTCGAGCACGTATCCGCCCAGCACCTTGCCCGGCGCCGGCTCGCCATCGGCGGCATTCACGCTGACCGTCGTTCCGGCCGCGTTCCGGGTGACCGAAAGCGCAAGGCCCGTCGCGTTCTGCCGGTACCGATCCACATGGAGCGGGAACATCGGCAACGGCACCGGCGGCGGACGCTCGCGCGGCACCGCGCGGCGCGGCACGAGGGCGAAAGGAACGAGCTCGCCATCCGCGTTGAAGACACGCAGGTCCGAGAGATCGCGGTGCGCGACGCCTTCGTAGACGGCGGCGGGCAGCGCGACGCGCTGGAACGCGGCCGGCGCGCCGGGAGTAAGCGCGACGCCGAACGCGTAGTCGGCAGGCCGCTCGGCGTGCGCCGATGCGGCGAACAATGCGGCGAGAAGAAGCGGGCGAATCATGGCGAGTCCTTCCTGCGCGGCGGCACCGGCGCGAGATATCCGATCAACAGCAACAGCAGGCCGACGCCGATGAACGACACGATCCGCGTTATCGTCCCGACCTGCGCCAGCTCGACCAGGAACAGCTTGGCGACCACCACGCCGAGGAGCGCCGCGCCCGCCATCCACGGCGCGCGCCACTGCCTGCGATTGGCGTACGCCATCGTCGCCAGCGCGAGCGACGACCAGAGCAGCGACAGCACCGCCTGCACCAGCGTCGAATTCCACAGCGCGTGCGGCGTGTACGGGACGTCGTACCAGAAATGGATCGACCGCAGCGCGATCGCATTGATCCACAGGAACGCGAGCGCGCACAGCATGACGACGTCGGCATTTCCTGGCAGTTCATCGAAAGTCTGCGGGTACGTGCGCCGAACGCGCACCGCCCAGGTCGCCAGGGCGAGCAGGATCGCGGCCTGCGTGAGGTCCAGCGGATTGAGCAACGGCAGATACGGCAGCGGCGCCGGATTGCCGCTGCCATGGACATTGGCGGCAATCGACCAGATCACCAGCAGCGCGGCCACGGGAACCGCCCCCAGCAGGAAATACCCCCGCCGATGCACGCCGACGGGCCAGCTCGTTCCGGCGGCAAGCTCGCTCACGATGCCGAGCCCGAGCGCCGGGACGAGACCCCAGGGCACCGCGCTCCAGACGCCATGGCTGTACTCGATCCGGCTGCCCGCCCATGACAGTTCATCCGCGATCAGCAGCAGCACGAGCCAGAAGAGTCCCGCGTGCTGGAGCTCGTATGTCGTCGCAACGCGCTCGTCGCCGGCGTGCTGCCGATCGAACCAGCGCAACAGTCCCACGACCGCGACGACCGCGAATATCCACGCGAGGTAGCCACCATGCGCAAAGAGATGATCGACCGTCATGTAGCCGCGGCCGATGGCCACGAAGGCGATGACGAGCAGGGCCGGCAGCAACAGCAACGCCGGGACGCGGGCGATCGGCCAGCGCAGTTTCGCTTCCAGCACGACGAACAGCACGGCCGTCGCGGCGAGGAACGCGACCAGCGCCGGAACGCGCATGTCGAACGGGACGAAGCGGTCGATTTCGCGCCATCCCGCCAGCAGCCACCACGCCATTCCCCAGGCGAACGCGCACGGCGCCGCGGCGTGCTCGCCCGCCGGGACGCGGTCCTGATGCCGCAGCAGTATCCACGACGTGAAGAAACCGGCAACGGAGACGAGCAACGCGCCGACGAAGGCGCTGTTGGCGAGCGGGATCGACGACGCCGGGCCGGCGGGCGCCCACAGCGACAGCCCGAGCAGGAACGCGATGCCGGCGCCGACCTGCAGCAGCAAACCAAATCCGCGCACGACGCCGCGCGAAAGCCGCACGCCCGCCCACACGATCGCCGCGCCCTCGATCGCCCAGGTCGCCGAGGTCCAGCGCGCGTCGAGCCCGAGCGGAACCGCCAGCGTCGCGAATACGATGCCGAGCGCCAGGAAACTCTCCACCAGCAGGCGGATGTCGTCGCGGCGGCGCGAGTAGAGGAAGCGGCCCAGGATCAGGTAGACCGCGGACATCGCCAGCGCGCTGTATGCCATCCCGTATTCGATGTCGCGCACGAGCCCGCTCTGCAGGCCGGCGGCGACGAGCGGCGTTCCGAAGACGAGGCCGGCATCGACGTAGTCGCGCACTTCGACCGACCGGCGCAGCGCATACAGCACCGCGATCGCGACGTAGAACAGGAAGAACAGGATCAGGAACGGTTCCGTCGTCGCAAAATCCTCGGGCCGGTATCGCGTCACCCCCCAGAACGTCCCGACGAGGAAGGTGAACGCGAATCCCAGCAGGTTCAGCACGCGCCACGCCTTGAACCACGCGATGCCGAGAATGCCCGCGTTGAGCAACGCGTAATAGCTGAACAGCATCACGTGGTTGCCGGTGTTGTTCGACGTGAGGATCGGCGCGAGGAAGCCGCCGGCGACGGCGAGCGCCGCCAGCGAAATCGCATCCTGGCGTACCGCGAGGAAGGAGGACAACGCGGAGATCGCCACGAGCAGCCCGAAGGCCGCGGCGGGCGAGACGAGCGCGTAGAGACGCAGCGCGCCGAACACGGTCATGTAGAGGACGCCGACGCCGCCGCCCTGCAGCACCATCGCGTAGGCGCGCCGGCTCTCGCGCAGCCGCCAGCCGATCACGAGCAGCGCGACGCCGCCCAGCGCGATGCCGGCGAGGCGAAGCGAGATCGGCACCTGCACGTGCTCGACCGCGTACTTCAGCAGGAAGCCGACGCCGATGAACAGGAGCACGACACCGAGGCGTGCCAGCGTGTTGCCGCCGACGATCCACGCCCAGATCGGATTGGGCGGCACCTCGGGGGCCGGCTCGAAGCGCGGCGCAGGCGGCGCATCCGATCGCGCAGCGTACGAAGCGGGCGCAAGGCTCATTGTGCCGTCGGCATTGACCGAAGCGACGGCCGCCTCGGCCTCGGCCGCCGATGGCGGCGCAGGCTGCGGCGCCGGCTGGGGCAAGTCGCGGTCGGCGATCACCGACGGCACCACCGTTTCGGGCGGCGGCACGGCCGGTGCTGTGGCGACGGCCGGGGGCGCGTCGATGGCGCGCGCACCCATCGGCAACGCGCGCTCCAGTTCCGCGACTCGGCGCTCGAGCATTGAAACGCGATCGGCCAGAGGCCGCACGGGCTCCGCCACGACCGGAAAGGATGCCGTCGGGCGCGCCGCTTCCGGACGCATGTTGGAATCGCGCTCCTTGCGACTGCGGATGATGAAGCCGACGAACGCGCCGACGAGTCCTCCGACGAGCGCGCCTCCGCCGCTCCCCAGGAGCAGACCTCCGATCAACATGCCGACGATGACACCGATTGACCGTTGCCATTGCGCCCTCCCTTAGTCGCGACAGCCTGCGCTCGCCGCCGCGTCACTTCTTCCGTGGTTCGCCGAGTGCCTTCAACGTCCCGTCGCGCAACCCGGTGAGGATCGCCTCGCCGTCCGGCGCGACCCGGAATTCGCCAAAACGGGCGTTGGCGAAATCGCTCGCGCGCCCTTCCTCGAAGAAGTAGCCGTTGGTCGCGAACTTGGGCTCACCGTGACGGACGCGATAGCGGACCCTGACCTCGTCGGCGGCCAACGCCGCACCGTCGTCGAGGCGGACAAAGGTGGCGACTCCGCGCGGGTCCAGCGCGAGCACGATCCGTCCGTCCCCGCTTGCGGCCGGCACGGACTGAAACCCGTCGCGCGCGGCCTTGAAGCGCAGGGCCATGTAGTCGCCCTGCATCAGCGAACGCGGGTCGACCGGCGTGAGTTCGAGCAGCACGACGCGGCCCTCCTCGAGCAGGCGCTCGCGGGAGGCGATGACGAGGTTTACGGCAGCCAGCAGGGCAACCGCATTCAGCACGACGATCCATTTACGCATGGCGGGCCTCCGATGACGACGACGCGACCCAGCGTCGCACCGCGAAGCGCGCGGCGAGCAGCACTGCGCCGGCCGCGAGGAGCGACGCGGACTTCGCCAGCAGCGTGGCATCGAGCGTGAAGTAGTAGTGGGAAAGCGCACCGGCCATGGCGACGATACCGAGCCCCATCAGCGCGCGACGGCCCGACGCGAATGCGAGCACGACGACGATCAGCGCGGCGATGAGCGCGGTCACCTGCCACGCGGCGGCGACCAGCGCCGCGCAGGCAGCAAGGGTCATCATTCCGGCGCGCCCCCCGAGCCGCACGCCGTTGCGCGCGAGGAGCACGGCTACCGTCCCGATGAAGATGACGGCGACGAGGCCGCTCCCGCGCCATGCCGAGGCATGTTCGGGGACTTCCCGCGCACGGAAGATGTCGCCCAGCGAACCGAACAGCAGGTTCGCAGGAACCAGCAGAAGCAATCCGAGCGCGAGGCCCGCGCTGATGGGCTGCCAGATGTCGGCGCGCGGGGAAAGGGACGCCTCGTTGAGCTCCACCGCGACGAAGGCGCCCGCGAGCACCGCCGGAAACAGGAAGGCGACGTGTCCGATGGACAACGCAAAAAGCAGCGCCACCGCGGCGGCGAGCGTCGACCACGTGCGATGGATCGAATACGGCACCACCAGCGCGAGAACGACTTCGAAGACGACGACGACCGCGAAGAAGACGGGCTCGTCGTGGCGGCCAAGCATCATGTACAGGCCGCCGACGACCAGCACCTGCCCCGCGAGGCTCAGCGCGAGCGCGAACTGCGCGAAGAAGTCGCTCTCGGCGAGGGTCCACAACATCGCGATCGCCGCGCCACACAGAAGGAGCCCCGTCGGCAATGCCGCACCTTCGTTCCGGAATACGGATGCGATCGCCACGCCGACGAACCCCAGCAGGAAGCACGCGGCAATCCAACCGGCGATGCCGATCATCGTCTTCACGTACCACGGCGCCGGTTCGCTCGTCATCGCGGGGGGATCGCCCTCGGTCAGGCCGGCGGCGCGCAGCCGGTCCCAAAGCGCCAGCAGGTTCGGCGAAGTCATGTCCGCCCCTCCGCGGCAATCCCGCGCAGCCACCACGCGCCCAGCGTCGCGCCCCCGATCACCGCGAGCCCGATCAGGAGGAAGCTGCCCGCATCGCCGTGGCGCAGCATCAGCTTCGTCAGCAGCGCCGTCATGACGACGATCACGGAAAGCACGGCGCCCGCGAGGATGAAGAGGTCCACCGAGCGACGCCGATAGGCCCACCAGACGGCCGCGAGCCAAAGCGCATACGCGACGAGGGGCCAGGCGCCGGTGCGCGAGAAATTGACGCCGGACCAGATGGCGAGCGACGTGACGGTGCCGCCGCTCGCGAACGCCACGACGCGGATGGCCCAGCGCTCGCGCAGCCATGTCATTCCCGCCGCGGCGAGGATCTCCCACACAATCAGCGCCGCGGTGTCGAGCGCGAACACGAGCCACACGATCCCGAGCGGGCTGAACAGGAGGCCGAACAGCCCGTCGCGCGCGTCGAAATACAGATAGATCGCCATATGAAGGAGCGCGAGCCAGAGGAGCACGAGCGCCGGCAGGCGCGCCACCGCGACCCACGCCGTGATGGCGAGCGCCCACGCGACGAACAGCTCGAAGTTGTCGGCCCCCGTCTGGTACACCTGTCCGACGAGCGCGAGCAGCGCGCCGGTGAAGACCGCGGCGGCGAGGAGTGCCGCCTTGCCGACAGTCGATTCGAGGCCGAACCGCCAGCAGACCGCGATCGCCACGACGATGGGAATCTCCGCCAGCGCGAATTTGGCGAACCGCCCGAGCTCCTGCCAGTTGAACGCGCCGAAGAAGATGGCCCCGGCGGCGAGGAGCAGCACCCCCAAACCGAGCAGCATGCGATCGACGAATTGCCGCCATCGCGCGGCATCCGGCGTCACGCCGGCCAGCCGCAGCGCCGGCGGCACGTCCGCCGGCGCGAGGCGCCGCTGCCGTGCCCAGTCGAAGATCGCATTCCGTTCGCCGCCCATGCTGCCTCCTGCGCGCTCTTGCGCGCGTCCGGTTCGACTATTTCCGGTCGCCGCGCAACGCGAGCACGGTCGCCTGCAGTCCCTCGAGCGTCACGCGCTCCGCCGGGACCGGCGGCGCCGCGACCAGCGCGATGCGGGAAAACACGCCGCGCCACCGCCGCATCGCCTTGCCGTCATGCGAGCGGCTGAAGAAGCTCCCCCACAAGCCGCGCAGCGCGAGCGGGACCACGGGCACCGGCGTCGTTTCGATGATCTGCTGGATGCCGGGACGGAACCGATTGAGCTCGCCGGTATCGGTCAGCTTGCCTTCCGGAAAAAGGCCGACGATCTCGCCCGCCGCGAGCGCGTTGGCGACCTCGGCGAATGCCCGGTCCTTCATCGCCGCGTCTTCCTTCGCGGGCGCGATGGGGATCGTGCGCATCGTCCGGAATATGAACGACAGGACGGGCACCTTGAAGATGCGGTGGTCCATCACGAAACGGATCGGCCGCCGCACGCAGGCGGCGATGACGACCGCGTCGACGAAGCTCACGTGGTTGCAGACGACGACGCACGGGCCGGTCTCGGGGATCAGGTCGAGTCCTTCCTTTTCCACGCGGTAGAACGTGTGGATCAGGAGCCACGCGAGGAACCGCATCAGGAATTCGGGCACGAGCTTGAAGATGAAGAGCGCGACCGCAGCATTCATCAGCGCATTGACGAGGAACAGCTGCGGAATCGACAACCCGGCCCCGAGCAGGCCGATCGCGATGCCGGCGGAGGCGACGATGAAGACCGCGTTCAGGATGTTGTTGGCGGCGATGATCCGCGAGCGATGCGACGGCGCCGAGCGCTCCTGGATCAGCGCGTAGAGCGGAACGCAGTAGAACCCGCCGAAAACACCGATGAGGACCAGGTCGGCGGCGACGCGCCAGTGCGCGGGCGCCGAGAAAAACACATCGAGACCCGCCAGCTCCGTCGCCTTGAGCGGGCTGCTCGCGAGCCACAGGTCGACCGCGAACAACGTGAGCCCGATCGAGCCGAACGGGACCAGCCCGATCTCGATCTTGCGCCCCGACAGCCGCTCGCACAGCAGCGAACCGGTGCCGATGCCGACCGAGAACAGCGCCAGCAGGAACGTCACGACGTGCTCGTTGCCGCCGAGGACGTCGCGCGAGAAGCCCGCGAACTGCGCGAGGAAGATGGCGCCGTAGAACCAGAACCACGAGATCCCGAGCATCGACAGCCACACGACGCGGTTCTCCTGCGCGACGACGAGGTTCCGCCACGTCTCCGAGAACGGGTTCCAGTTGATCGCGAGGCCGGGCGCAACCGCCGGCGTGTGGGGAATGCCGCGGCTCACGAGATAGCCGGCCACGGCGATGGCGATCGCCAGGGCGCCCGCGAGGAGCGGCCCGTTGGGTTCGACGGCGACGACAACCCCGCCCGCGATCGTGCCGAGCAGGATCGCGACGAACGTGCCCATTTCGACCAATCCGTTGCCGCCGACGAGTTCCTCGGGCTTCAAGTGCTGCGGCAGGATCGCGTACTTGACCGGGCCGAACACCGCCGAGTGAACGCCGAGCAGCGCGAGGGCGGCGAACATCAGCACCAGGTCCTGGCGCCAGAAGCCGGCGAGGCCGACAACCATGATCGCGATTTCGAACAGCTTGACCCAGCGGATGAGACGCGATTTCTCGAACTTGTCGGCGAGCTGGCCGGCGGTCGCCGACAACAGCACGAACGGCGCGATGAACACCGCGCCCGCGAGGTTGACGAGCGCGTTGGGCTCGAGCGTGGTGAGGCGCGCCGCATGGAACGCGACGAAGATGATCAGCGCGTTCTTGTAGACGTTGTCGTTGCCCGCGCCGAGGAACTGCGTCCAGAAGAACGGCGCGAAACGGCGCTCGCGGAGGAGGTCGAACTGGTTGGGTTCGTGCATGGCGCGGGTCCGTGGTCAGGTGGGGTCGACGAAAAACGGCTGCGTCTCGAACACGCCGCGCGAGAAACGCGCGCTTCCCGCTGCGAGACTGCGTTTCAGGACAAAATCGAAGAGCAGCGCATTATGCTCGCGGATCTCGCGCAGCACCGGCACGGCGTCGGGCGGCAGCAGGCCTCGCCCCGCCAGCAGGTCCGGCGAAATCAGCGGCGGGATTCCCGGCAATGGGTAATCCGATCCGTTGAGGAGCCGCGAATGCCAGTCGGCGCGTTCGAGAAGCGTGCGCAGCACGTCGCCGCGGTTGGTCAGCGTGACGGCCGAGATGTCGCCGTACACGCGCCCCTTGAAGGCCGGTGCATCCATCAGTCGCGCGAAAAGTTGAAGATTCGGCACGAGCGCGTCGGCGCCGCCGCGATCGAGGTCGCGCCCATTCCCGAGCGACGCGCAATGGGCGACGATGACCCGCACGCCCGCGTCGAGCGGCCGGCGGAGTCGAAGCGGATTGCCGAGCGACTCGTCGTGACCGCGCACCGCACGCTCGTCGCCCGCGTGGGAAATGAGCGGCAGGCGCAGCGCCGCGAGCTTCGCGTAGAACGCGTCGCACGCGGGCGCCGCTGGGTCGATGTTCTGCGCCGAGGGCAGCCACTTGACCGCGCGCGCGCCGCGCGCCGCCGCCCATTCGAGGCGTTCCTCGGCGTCCTTCGCGTACGGATGCACCGAGGCCGCCCACTCGAAGCGATCCCGATTGCGCGATGCCACGGCAGCGGCATAGGCGTCGGGAACGTAGAACGTCGATCGCTCGATCAGCGGGGCCCCGGCCTCGTCGCGCGCCCAGTCGAACGCGAACAGCAGGAACTTCGCGCCCGGAGGAAACGTCGCGCACTGGTTTTCGAGGCGCTCGACCACGCTCGCGTCGACACGGCCGGGCGCGTCGTCCACGCAACCCGCATTCAGGTAAAACATCCGCTGCACGAATTGCTGCGGCTGAAGCAGGCTCCCCAACCCCGGATTGATCCAGAGTCCCGCGCCGGAATCGCCATTGCCGAAAAGGTGGCAGTGAACATCCCAGCACTTCGCCGGATCGACGCCCTGCCACGCAGCCCTGACAAGCGGATGCGCGGCAAGCGCCTCGGGCAGCGCCGGGCGGCACGCGTTGAACAGGCCCTCGCGCAACGACAGACCGCAGCCAGAGGCGGCCGCGCCGGCGGCGCACGCGAGGAAGTTACGCCGGTTCATGCAGGAGCGCGATGGTCGTGATCAGGGTCTTGCCAGGCACGGTTGGCTCCGCGGGCGTCACTGGTCACGCAGGAAATCGAGCACATCGGTCAGCGCCGCGCGCACGGCGTCCGGATCGGGCCAATACCAGACTTCCTTGCCGATCTTTTCGCACTTCAGCACGCCCGCGTCGCGCAGGGTCCGAAGGTGGTGCGAAACGGCCGAGCGGGACAACGTGGAGGCCGCGACGATCTGGCCGACGTTGAGGCGCTCGCCGGGCTCGAACATCAGCAGGATCCGCTGCCGGTGCGGATCACCCAGCGCGACGAACATTCCGGCCGTCTGGCGCCAGGCGCGGGGGATTGCACGGGCATAACTCGGTCGCATGCAGCACCTCGGAGCCTACGTTCCACGTCACCCAAACATAACTATGAAACTAGTTATGTAGTCATATCCTACCGGGATGGATTCGCGCTTGTCAACTAGCCGTGTGGCCGATGCCGGAGCGGCCGACGAACGGCACGCCACGCTACAATCCGGGCGGCAGCTCTTCCGTCCAAGGCATCCGATGCGGCAGTACCTCGATTTCATGCGGCACGTCCGCGAGCAAGGCGACCGCAAGGCCGACCGGACCGGGACCGGCACCCTGTCCGTCCTCGGCTACCAGATGCGCTTCGACCTTCGCGCCGGGTTCCCGCTGCTCACGACCAAGAAAGTGCACACCAAGTCGATCGTGCATGAGTTGCTCTGGTTCCTGCGCGGCGAGACCAACGTCCGCTCGCTGCAGGCTGCCGGCGTGACGATCTGGGACGAGTGGGCCGACGCAAATGGAGAGCTGGGGCCGGTTTACGGCTACCAATGGCGGAGCTGGCCGGCGCCGGACGGCGCGCACATCGACCAGATGTCCAACGTGGTCGCGGAGATCAGGCGCAACCCGGATTCGCGGCGGCTGATCGTGTCGGCGTGGAACGTGAGCGACATTCCGCGGATGAAGCTGCCGCCCTGCCACCTGCTGTTCCAGTTCTACGTCGCCGGCGGCCGACTTTCGTGCCAGCTCTACCAGCGGAGCTGCGACATCTTCCTGGGCGTTCCCTTCAACATCGCGTCGTATGCGCTGCTGACCCACATGGTCGCGCAGCAATGCGATCTCGGCGTTGGCGATTTCGTCTGGACCGGCGGCGATTGCCACCTCTATCTCAATCACCTGGAGCAGGTCGACACCCAACTCGCGCGCACGCCGGGTCCGCTGCCGCGCCTCGACCTTCGGCGCCGGCCGCCGTCGCTCTTCGATTACGCGTACGAGGATATCGAATTCGTCGATTACCACCCGCAACCCGCGATCAAGGCGCCGGTAGCGGTGTGAATCACCCCATCGGATTCGGCAGGCAAAAAAAAGCCCGCCGGGAGGAATTTAGCGGGCAAGGGGGAGCGGTCGACCGAAGCGCGACGGGCGCTGCGGCTGCTGTTCGTGCCGGCATCGTGCCGGCGGAGTCTGCATTCGTCCTGTGTCGAATTCCTCCGGAGTCAGAACACGCTTCGCGCGGCGTTTACCCGCTCGGCCAGCGCGTCCAGCGCTTCCTGCTGCGACGGGGACAGCGACTCGTCCGCGCGCTGCTCGACCGGCCCGCCGTCGGTCGAACTCGACCGGTCGGTCAGCCAGTGTTGCGCGAATTCGGGCGAAAACATGTCCACGATCCTTCAGTCGGAGTTGTTCGTCTTCGCTTACCGCTAAGCAAGGCGTGTGCCAACCGCATATGCATCCGGTTGGACAGTTCCCCTTTTCCAGGTTCTCCCAAGCAAAAGTGGATTCGCGGCACGGCCATTGCAGTCGGCGCGCCGTAACAATTATCGGCGTCTTGTCGCATTTTGCCGACGCGCCATGTGTCATTAATGTTAAACACATGATTAGGATCGAATTTTCGTGTCGTCAATCAACGACATTCGACCACGCCGCAGGCGCAGACACGGCACTCGCAATGACATTGGAATGGGACCGACCGGGCGGAAAGCCCCTGGACAAGCCGCGTCGGCGCCTGCGACGACCCGCTCAGGACGGCTTGCCTTCCTTGAACATCGCGGGCTCGAGCCTGTGCCGCTGCAGCAGCTTGTAGAACTCGGTGCGGTTGCGCTTTGCAAGCAAGGCGGCCTGGGTCACGTTGCCGCCGGTGATCTTGAGCAGCCGGACGAGGTAATCGCGCTCGAATTCCTTGCGCGCCTCCTCGAACGGAACCAGCGCGCTCGCGTCTTCGCGCAGCGAACCCTGGATCAGCGAAGCCGGGATCACGTTGGTCGTCGCCAGCGCCACCGCCTGCTCGAGGAGGTTCAGCAACTGCCGGACATTTCCCGGCCAGGGCGCCGAGATCAGCAGCGCCATCGCGTCCGGGGCAAGCGTCAGCGCGGGCCGCTTGTAACGTTCGGCCAGCCGCCGCAGGAAGTGCGTGGCGAGGAGCGGAATGTCCTCGCGCCGGTCGGCGAGCGACGGCAACTTGAGCGAAACGACGTTGAGCCGGTAATAGAGGTCCTCCCGGAACTGGCCGGACGCTTTCTGCTCGTCGAGGTCGCGATGCGTGGCCGAGATCACGCGCACGTCCACCGGAAGCGGCAGCGTCGCGCCGACCGGGCGCACCTCGCCTTCCTGGAGCACGCGCAGCAGCTTCACCTGCAGAGCGAGCGGCATGTCGCCGATCTCGTCCAGGAAGATGGTCCCCCCATCGGCCGCCTGGAACAGTCCCTTGTGCGCCTGCACGGCGCCGGAGAACGCGCCACGCGCATGCCCGAACAGCTCCGACTCGAGCAGCGGCTCGGGAATCGCACCGCAGTTCACCGCCACGAACGGCTTGTCGCCGCGCGGGCTCGCGCGGTGGATGGCGCGGGCGAGGAGCTCCTTGCCGGTCCCTGAATCGCCGTAGACCAGCACGCTCGCATCGGAATCGGCGACGAGGCGCGCTTGCCGCAGCAGGTCTTCCATCTGCGGGCTGCGCGTGATGATGCCCGCGCGCCATTCGCCAATGGCCTCGCTGCTGTCCGTCGGCGCGCCGCCGGCGAGGCGCAGGGCGGAGGCGACGAGCTGCAGGAGCTCCTGGCTGTCGAACGGCTTGGTGAGAAAGCCGAAGACGCCGCGTTGCGTCGCCGAGACCGCGTCCGGGATCGTGCCGTGTGCGGTGAGGATGATGACCGGCAGCGCCGGATGCTGGCGGTGGATCGCCTCGAAGAGCTGGAGGCCGTCGATCCCGGGCATCCGCAGGTCGGTGATCACCGCGGCAGGACGCACGACCGCGAGCCCGGCCAGCGCCGCCTCGCCGCTGTCCGCCGTGCGTACGCGGTACCCGGCCGACGTGAGCCGGAGGCTGATCAGCTTCAGGAGGTCCGGATCGTCATCGACCAGAAGGATGTCGCCTGTCTGCATCGCCCCTCCCTACCTGCCGCCGCCGCCGCCACCACCACCGCCACCACCGCCACTGCCGCTGCCGCTGCCCCCGCCGCCCGCACCGCCGCCGCCGCGAATACGGTCGCGCATCAGGCTGCGTTCCATGGCCCGCAGCGCCTCGAGCTTCTGGATCGCCATGTCGGCTTTCTGCTGCTCGTCCTTCACCGCGCGCTGCCGCTCGGAGATCTGCGCCTGGAGCACGATCGCCACCTGCTTCACCGCCGGCGAGCCGGGATTGCTTTTGGCGACATTTTCGAGGAGCTGCAGCGCCCGCTGGTCGTCCTGCGGCGATGCCTTGGCATACGTGTAGAGCACGGCGAGCCGCACCCGATTCGCGTCGGTGCGCTGCCGATTGAGCGTCTGCGTCGCCGTCGTGATTTCGCGTTTGACGTCGTCGGGCGACAGTGCCCCGTACCGCTGAAGATCGGACAGCAGGGCAAGGAGCTCCTGTGTCTCGGCCGGCAGTTCCGGCGGCGCGGCGATCACCGGCACCGGCACAGCGGTTGCCGCGGGCTCGACTGCGGGTGGCAGGGTCGCGGGCGTCGACGTTGCCGGTTCGGGCGTGGGCACAGGGGGCTCGACGGGCTCGATCGGGGGGTATTCGATCAGGGGTGGCGATGGCGCCGGCGTCACCATCGGCTCGTCGTCCTCGTCCGGCTGGACGAGCGTCGGCGGCGTTGCGCACCCGGCGAGCACGGCAAACGCGAAGGCCGCCGCAAGAGAATACTTCCGCGGGAAATTCATCGGTTTCCCAGGACAGTGATCGGCCCTTCGGTGGCCGCCGTGTTGACCACCGACCCGGCGCCGCCCAACGCGAGCGGCAGCCACACGCGAAATTGCGCACCGGGACGCCCATCGGCGCGCTCCAGCACCTCGATCCTGCCGCCGTGGGCGAGCGCGTATTCCTTGGCGATTGCGAGCCCGAGGCCCGAGCCTTTCACGCGGCCTTCGGCGGGCGGGCGGCCCTGGTAGAACGAATCGAAAATCTGCTGGCGCTCGTCCGGATCGACGCCGTGGCCCTGGTCGATGACGTCGAGCACCGCGAATCCGTTGTCCGTTGCGAGGTTGATGCCGATCGTGCCCGATCGCGGCGAATACTTGATCGCATTTGAAATGAGGTTGTCGACGATCGTGCGCAGCTTTTCCCCGTCCCCGACGACCAGCGCCGGTTTCAGCTTCGCCTCGAAATTGATCATGCGCGCGAGCGCCGCAAGCTTGTGCTCCTTCACGACCCGGCGCAACACGTCGGGCAGCAGCACCGGTCCCAGCGTCTGCGGCTCCATCGCGCGGGTCTGGTGGTAGGTGAGCAGGTCCTCGATCAGCTTCTGCAGCGAAAGCGAATTCTCGCGGACGATGCGGACGATCTCGCGCTGCTCGGGCGAGAGCTTGCCGCCGACGTTGTCGCGCAGGAGCTCGGCGCCCTCGCGCACGGCCGTCAGCGGCGTCTTGAGCTCGTGCGAGACGTGACGCAGGAAGCGGTTCTGCTGCTCCTCGAGATCGGAAAGGCGCGAGCGCAGCCATTCGAGTCGCTGGCCGAGGTAGCGCAGGTCCTGCGGCCCGTTCACCTCGATGCGGTGCGTGAAGTCGGCCGTGCCCATCTGGCGGATCGCCTGATCGAGCTGGCGAATGGGACGCGCGATCAGCACCGCGAACAGGATCGCGAGCGCCAGCGCGATGCCGGCCGTCGCGAACGCGAGGTAGCGCCATTTCTCGCGGCCCTGCGCCGCGATGTCCTGCAGTTGCACGATCGCGCGCTCGGTCAGGTCGTTGGTCGCGCCCAGCAGCGACTGCGCGCCGTCGGCCAGTTTCGAATAGCCTTCGGCGAGCCGCGTATGCGCATCCGGCGGCTTCTGCGGCGCGCGCAGCAGCTGGTTCAAGCGCGATTCGGCGTCGCCCAGCGCGTCCAGCGTCGCGAGCTGGTCGCTCGACAGCGGCAGCAGCGAAAGCTGCCTCGTGGTCGCGCGGAATTCCTGGCGCACGCGGCCGTAATCGTCGAGCAGCGCGGAGTCCTCGAGGATCAGGTATTGGCGGACCAGGCGCTCGAGGGTCGTCGATTGCTCGAACAGCTGGCGGCTCGCGCGGCCGGCCTGCGCCGCCTGTTGCACGGCCTCCTGGCCCTGCACCTGCAGCCGGTCGAGCGAAAAGATGAGCTCGACCAGCGCGTAGACGAGCGGCAGGCTGACGAGCAGGAAGCCCAGCAGGATGAACTTGAGGAATGAGCGCGGGTAATACACGTAGGCAGCCGCTATAATTTGCGGCAATTATGACACCGGTCGTCGAACGTTGAGCGCGAAAACCCGGGAACGCCCCGTCGCGCAGCCTGTTGGCGCATCCGGTGGCGCGACCGACATGCCCGCACTGGCGATCATCGCCGCGGTTGCCGCGAATGCCGTGATCGGCGCCGGCAATCGCCTGCCGTGGCGGTTGCCGGCGGATCTCAAGCGCTTCCGCGCGCTGACCACCGGCCACGCGGTGATCATGGGACGCAAGACCTGGGAATCGATCGGCCGCCCGCTGCCGGGCCGGCAGAACATCGTGGTGACCCGCAACGCCGACTTTGCGGCGCCGGGCGCCGAGATCGCGTCGACGCTCGCGGACGCTCTCGCGCGCGTGCGGTTGCCGGCGCCGGCATTCTGCATCGGCGGCGGCGAGATCTATCGCGAGGCGCTCGCGCACGCCGGCGTCATTTACCTCACCGAAGTCGGCCGGGCGTTCGCCGGCGACGCGACGTTTCCGGAATTCGACCGCCGCGAATGGCAGGAAGCCGAACGCGAGGCGCATGCAGCCGCCGCGGAAGATGGATTGCCGTACGCGTTCGTGACCTACCTTCGCCGTTCGCGCTGACGGGATCGTCGTCGCGCCGGCTCGTTTCCTCACCCCAACACCAGGGAGTCCCCATGTCGGAAGGCCATTTCCACGTCCACGGTCCGCACGATCACGAGGTCGAGCACGCCGCGCACGGCGGCGACCCGTTCGCGGGCCGCATTGCCGTGATGACCGCGATCTTCGCGACCATCGGCGCCTTTTTCGGCTACATGGCGGGGGCGACGCAGAACGATGCGCTCCTGTTCAAGAACGAGGCGGCGATCCGCAAGACCGAGTCGTCCGACCAATGGAATTTCTACCAGGCGAAAAGCAGCAAGCAGAACCTCGCCGAGTTGGGCGCGACGCTGACCACCGGCGAGCAGCAGGCGAAATACGCGAAGGAAGTCGAGCGTTACAAGTCGGAAAAGGAGCCGATCATGGCCAAGGCCGACAAGCTCGAAAAGGAGAGCGCGGCCGCCGAACTGAAAAGCGAGGCTTCGATGCACACGCATCACCGCTGGGCCCAGGCGACGACGCTGATCCAGATCGCGATTGCGCTGGCGGCCATCACCATCCTCACCCGGCAAAAAGCGATGGGACTGGGCGCGCTGGGGGTCGCGGTCGGCTCGATCGTGCTCGGCATCCTGGCCGCGATGCACATTTGAGCCTGGCCGCGATTTCTCGGGCGGGCGGACCCTTGCCGCTCGCCGGAGATGTCGTGCCGATGCCCGGCTTGCCGCCGGGCGCCCGTCCGATTATGATGACGTCATAACGCGCCCAGGCGGGCCCAAGCAGGCGCGCGCAACACCGTTTCCGGGGAAGGCAGGGGGCAACGCGGCGATTGCGGGGATCCGCAGGCGCCGTTTTCGGCTGGACCGAGGCAAATCGTGATGCATTTTCCGTTTCGCTCCAACGCCCTTCATTCGTTCGTGCGGCGCATGGCATCCGCGGCGCTCCTCGCTGTTCTCGCCATCGGCGCGCCCGACGCGCTGGCGGCAGGTCATTCGCTGCGCTTCTCCGGCGCCGGCGCGGCCGACGTCGACCGGGTCAAGATCCGCATCGACGATCCGCTGACCGCTCTGCCCGGACCGCCCGCCGACGTGGGCGCGACCGACTTCACGCTCGAGTTCTGGCTGATGGGCAGCGCGGCGCAGAACGCCGCGCCTGCGGTGACCTGCGGTGCCAACCAGGCGTGGACGGCCGGCAATGTGGTCGTGGACCGCGATCGCTTCGGCGCCGACCGCAAATACGGAATCGCGCTCGCCGGTGGCAAGGTCGTGTTCGGCGTCTCCGGAAACGGGACCGGCAACCTCACGCTTTGCAGCATCTCGTCGGTGCTCGACAACGCCTGGCATCACATCGCGGTGCAGCGCCGCCTGAGCGACGGCAACCTGTGGCTGTTCGTCGATGGAAATCTCGAGGCGCAGGCCAGTCGGCCCCGGCGGCGACATCTCCTATCCCGACGCGGCGCCGGCAGTCCAGGCCAACGATCCGTATCTCGTCCTCGGCGCCGAGAAATACGATACGGGACTCGCGTTCTCCGGCTGGCTCGACGAGCTGCGGATCTCGACCAAGCTGCGCTACGCGGCGAATTTCCCACGGCCGCGGGCGCCGTTTGTCTCCGACCGTTTCACCGCCGCGCTCTACCATTTCGACGACGGCGACGGCGCGACGCTGCACGACAGCTCGGGCGCGGTGGGCGGCCCGAGTTCCGGGCAGATCAAGCGCGGCGGCACGGCGAACGGACCCGCATGGATGCCCGACAGCCCGTTCAACGTCGGCGGTCTCGTGAACAACGCCACCATCGCGTTCACGCCGTTCGTGTCGGGATTTTCGTCGCCGGTCGAAATGGTGCATGCCGGCGACAACTCCGGACGCCTGTATGTGGTCCAGCAGGGCGGCCTCATCCGGATCATCCGCAATGGCGCCATCCTCGCACCGCCTTTCCTCAACCTCACGTCGAAGGTGATCGTCAGTTCCGAGCAGGGCCTGCTGGGCCTCGCGTTCCATCCCAACTACGCGGTCAACGGCTTCTTCTACGTCTACTACACGCGCGCCGGCGACGGCATGCTGATGATCGAGCGCTACCAGCGCGACCCCAACAACACCAATCTCGCGGACCCGAACTCCGCGAAGACGATGCTGACGATTCCGCATATCGGCCAGAGCAATCACAACGGCGGCAAGCTCGCGTTCGGCCACGACGGCTATCTTTACGCCGGCACCGGCGATGGCGGCAGCGGCAACGACCCGCCGAACAATGCGCAGAACCTGAGCGTGCGGCTCGGCAAGCTGCTTCGCCTCGACGTCGACCAGAACGTCAACGTGCCTCCGTACTACGGGGTTCCGGCGACCAATCCGTTCCCGTACCCGCAAAATCAGTGTGACGGCGTGAGCATCGGGATCTGTCCCGAAATCTGGGCCTACGGACTGCGCAATCCGTGGCGCTGGACGTTCGACAAGCTGACCGGCGACCTCTTCATCGGCGACGTCGGTCAGAGTGCGCGCGAGGAAGTCGACTTCGACGCGTGGCCCGGCACCGCCGGACGCAACTACGGCTGGCGGGTCATGGAAGGAAACCTCTGCACACCGGGCGTCAGTCCGTCCAACTGCACGCCGCCCCCCAACTACGTCGCGCCGATCTTCGACTATCCGCATCCGCCTGGCGTCGCTGTCATCGGCGGCTACCGCTATCGCGGCGATGCGGTCCCGGCACTGGCCGGCGCGTACGTCTACGCCGACGAAGGCGCCGGCCTGATGTGGGCCGCGACGCGCGCCGACACCGGCGTCGTGGACGGGTCAGCAGCAGCTGATGGGAACGCCGACCGCGATCAGCGCATTCGGCGAGGACGAAGCGGGCGAGCTGTATGCGGTCGGACTCGGCAACGGCACGATCTACAAGATCACCGGCATCGACAGCGACGGGGACGGCCTGCCGAATTGGTGGGAAATGGCCTATTTCGGCAGTACGACCGCCGCGGCGCCCGGAGCGGATGCCGATGGCGATGGCGCGACGAACCTGCAGGAATACCAGGCGGGAACGGACCCGCTGTCGGCGGCGAGCAAGCCCGATCGTGCCGTTCTCCAAGGCGACGCTCGGCGTCTGGCGGCCGTCGACCGCGCGCGTTCTTCGTCGACGTCGACTTCGACTTCACGGTCGACCAGAAGGTGTACTTCGGCGCGACGACGGACAAGCCGCTTGTCGGCCGCATCGACCCGGGCCGCACCTACGACCTCGTCGTCTACCGGAACGGCCTGTGGTACGCCGACCGGGACCGCAACGGAGATCGCCGCCTTCACGGACTTTGTTCGGCGGCGTCGCGGACGATGTGCCGCTCCTCGCGGACTTCAACGGCGACGGGCGCGACGATCTCGTGATCTACCGCGCCGGCCTTGGTACGTCAGCACCGCGCAGGACGGCACCCTCGCAACGACGTTCGGCCTGGGCGGCGTCGCCGGGCGACATCCCGCTCGCGGGCGACGTCAACGGCGACGGGATCGCGGATCTCGTCATCTACCGCAACGGATTCTGGTACATCGACACCAACCGCAACGGCACGGTGGACGTCACCGTCGCTTTCGGCGGTCTGCCCGGCGACATTCCGCTGCTGTTCGATTTCGACGGCGACGGCAAGGCCGACCTTTGCATCGTCAGGAACGGCGTCTGGTACGTGAACACGAAGCTCGACGGCACCGTGCAGGCCGCAGTGGAACTTCGGCGTCGGGACCGACATCCCGCTCGCGTGGAAGGAGTGACGGCGCGAAGCGCCCTACGCGAGGTTGCGCAATTCCCGCAGCGCGACCGACAGCATCGCGGAATCCGCGGTGCCGCCGCCGCGCAGCTCCGACAGCAGCTGCTGCACGCGCTCGATCGCGCGCGCGTTGCGGTCCTTCCATGCGCCCATCAGCCCCGCCGCCTCGGCCATGTCGCCGCCCCCCAGCACGCCGCCGGTGATCGTCCGCTGCAGCCCTGACAGGTCGTCGTGCATGGCGCTCCTGGCGAGCATCTGCCAGTGCGCGTCCGCCGGGAGCGCGGCGATGCGCTCGCGCAGCCACGGCAGCCCGAGCCGCGTCGACACGTCGAAATAAACCTCGGCCACGAGCTCGACGGGGCGCTTCGCCGCGCCCGCGATTTCGACGATGTCGAGCGTCGAGTACAGCGTATCCAGCGTCACCACGCGCTGCGCCAGCGGCTCGGGAACACCCTGCGCGGCGTAGGCGGCGACGGCCGCGCCTACACGGGCCCGGTCGGCGGCATCGAGCAGGTCCGGCAGCCGGGTGGACAGCGCCTCGACCCGCGGCGTGAAGTGCGCGATCGTCGCGGCCATGTCCTCCGTCAGCCGCCGCGAACGCAGGAACCAGGTCGTGCCGCGCTCGAGCTGCCGGCTCGTGTCGATCAGCATCGTCGACTGCACGGCATCGTCGACCGTGTTGTCGAGCGCCTCGATCGCCTGCCAGAGCGGAACGAACCCGAAGATCTCGCGCGAGAGCAGATACCCGCGCACGACCTCGTGCGGGCGCGTGCCGGTGGTTTCCGACAGCCGGTGCACGTAGGTGCTGCCGACCCGGTTGACCATGCTGTTGGTGACGTGCGTCGCGATGATCTCGCGCTTCAGCGCATGCCGCGGCATGTAGGCGGCGAACTTCTCGCCCAGCGCGCGCGGGAAATAGCGCGTGAGCGCCGTCTCGATCCACGGGTCGTCGGGCAGCGTGGAGGCCAGCAGCTCGTCGTAGAGCCACATCTTGCCGTAGGCGAGCAGCACCGAGCGCTCGGGACTCGCAAGGCCCAATCCCTTGGTCCGCCGGACCGCGAGCGCCGCGTCGTCCGGGAGGAATTCGATGGCCCGGTTGAGCTGCCCCGCCTTTTCCAGGAATTGCATGAAGCGTCCCTGCGCGTCGAGCAGCAGCGGCGCGATGCGGCCGGTCACGCTGATCACCTGCGTCTGGAAGTAGTTGTCGCGCAGGACAGAGGGCGGCGACGTCGTCGGTCATTTCGGCGAGCTGCGCGTTGCGCTGCTTCTCGGTGAGCTCGCCCTCGGCGATCGCCATGCCGAGCAGGATCTTGATGTTGACCTCGTGGTCCGAAGTGTCGACGCCCGCCGAGTTGTCGATCGCGTCGGTGTAGATGCGGCCGCCGGCCTGCGCGTATTCGATCCGCCCCAATTGCGTGCACCCGAGATTGCCGCCCTCGACGAACACTTTGCACTTGAGTTCGGTGCCGTTGACGCGCAGCGCGTCGTTCGCGCGATCGCCGACCTGCGCGTGCGTCTCCGCCGTCGCCTTGACATAGGTGCCGATGCCGCCGTTGTAGATCAGGTCGACCGGCGACTTCAGGATCGCGTTGACGAGCTCGGTCGGCGTAAGCGAGTCGGCGGAAATGGCGAGCGCGGCCTTGACTTGCGGCGTGAGCGCGATCGATTTGGCGCTGCGCGGATGAATTCCGCCGCCGGCCGAGATCCGCTTGACGTCGTAGTCGGCCCACGACGAGCGCGGCAGCCGGAACAGGCGCTCGCGCTCGGCAAAGCTGGCCTCGGGGTCCGGATCGGGATCGAGGAAGATGTGACGGTGGTCGAACGCCGCGACGAGGCAGATGTGCCGCGGACAGCAGCATGCCGTTGCCGAACACGTCGCCCGACATGTCGCCGATGCCGGCGACCCGGAAATTCGTCGTCTGCGTATCGACGCCCATTTCGCGGAAATGGCGCTTCGTCGATTCCCACGCGCCGCGCGCCGTGATGCCCATCGCCTTGTGGTCGTAGCCCACCGAGCCGCCGGATGCGAACGCATCGCCGAGCCAGAAGCCGTATTCCTTGCTGATCGCGTTCGCGTAGTCGGAAAACGTCGCCGTTCCCTTGTCCGCGGCGACTACGAGATACGGATCGTCCGGATCGTGGCGCTTGACCTGCGGCGGCGGCACGATCGATTCGTTGACGCGGTTGTCGGTGAGGTCGAGCAGTCCGCGCAGGTAATCCTGGTAACAGGCGATCCCTTCCTTCATGAACGCATCGCGATCGGAGGACGGCGGCGCCTTCTTGAGCACGAAGCCGCCTTTCGATCCCACCGGGACGATCACGACGTTCTTCACCTGCTGCGCCTTGACGAGGCCCAGCACCTCGGTGCGGAAATCCTCGGGCCGGTCCGACCAGCGCAGGCCGCCGCGCGCGACCTTGCCGAAGCGCAGGTGCACGCCCTCGAAGCGGGTCGAGTACACGAAGACTTCGAACATCGGCTTTGGCTCGGGCAGGCCGGGCACTTTCGCCGGGTCGAACTTGAAGGACAGATACGCGCGCGGCCGCCCCTTGTCGTCGCGGCGCCAGAAGTTGGTGCGCGTGGTCGCGAGGATCAGCATGAGGTAGAGGCGCAGCACGCGGTCCTCGGACAGGTTCTCCACGCGGTCGAGCGCGTGATCGATCTCCTGGATCTTGCCCATTGCCTTTGTCTGCGCGGCATCCGGCAGCGCGGGATCGAACCGCAGCTTGAACAGCTCGACCAGCATCCGCGCGATGTCCGCATGCGCGGCGAGCGTGACTTCGATGAACGCCTGCGACAGCGGAAATCCGATCTGACGCATGTACTTGGCGTACGCGCGCAGCACGACGATTTCCTCCGCCGGCAGCCGCGCGGCGACGACCAGGCGGTTGAAATCGTCGTTCTCGACCTCGCCGCGGAAGATGCGCGCGAATGCGTCCTCGAACACGGCGTGCAACGCATCGATCTCGACTTCCGCGTCGGCGACCGCCGATTGCATCCCGAAATCGTGCATCCACACCGGCGGCGCGTCGCGCGGCGCGATGCGATGCGGGCGCTCGTCCATGACCTTCTGCCCCATGCGCTCCAGCATCGGCAGGCCGTCGGACAGCGGCACCGGCGCGCCGCGGTGGAAGAGCTTGAAGCGCAGCACGCCGGGCGCGGCTTCCAGGGGGCGATACAGCGACAGCGCGAGCGGCGACGCCTCCGTCAGCGGCGCCATCAGCCCGATGTCGGGCACCGCGGAGCGCGCGGCGAAGTCCTCGCGATAGCCGGCCGGAAAGGCGCTCCCGAACTGACGGAAGAGCTCGCTGCCGCGGGCCTCGCCCTGCGCTTCGATAAGCGCTTCGCGGAGATCGTCCTCCCATCGGCGGGACGCGGCGGCGAGACGCGCTTCGAGCTCGCGCACGTCGAACGGCGGCACGGTGCCCGGGGTCGTGCGCACGGTGATGAGGCTTCGCACGAGCGCCGACTCGGACAGGTGCACGTTGAATTCCGCGCCGGTGCCGTTGAACGCCTCCATGAGGATCGCCTGCCACTTCTGGCGCAGCGCGGTCGAGTAGTTCTCGCGCGGCGCGAAGATGAGGCACGACAGGAAGCGCCCGAACGGATCGCGGCGCACGAACAACCGGAATCGCTGCCGCTCGCCGAGATGCAGGATGCCCATCGCCGTCGCGTAAAGGTCGTCGTCGCTCGTCTGCAGGAGCTCGTCGCGCGGGTAGGTCTCGAGGATGTTGATGAGCGCCTTGCCGGCGTGGCTGCCGGGCGCGAGTCCCGCGCGCGCGACGACCGTGGCGACCTTGCGCCGCAGGAGCGGGATGTCGGCCGGCTTCGCGCTGTACGCGGTCGACGTGTAGAGCCCGAGGAAGCGATGCTCGCCGCAGACCTGCCCGTTCGTGTCGAAGCGCTTGATGCCGACGTAATCGAGATAGCCCGGCCGGTGCACCGTCGAACGCGAATTCGCCTTGGTGATGATGAGGAGTTCGGGAAGCCGCGCGAACCCGCGCTGCTCCGGCGGCAGCTTGGCGAAGCTCGCCGCGACGTCGCGCCCGCCGGTTTCGCGAAGGAGCCCGAGGCTCGAGCCGGGAACGATCCGCAGCGCGTCCGCGCCGTCGACCGTGACGAGGTCGTGGCACCGGTAGCCCAGCAGCGTGAAGTGATTGGCGGCGAGCCAGCTCAGAAACGCCTCGTCTTCCTTGAGCTCGTCCGCCGGGATCGGCGGCGGGCGCGCTTCGAGCTCTCCGATGATGGCGAGCATCTTGTCCTGCATCTTCTTCCAGTCCTCGACCGCCATCCGCACGTCGCCCAGCACGCGGGCGATGTCGCCGGCGAGCGCCTCGAGGAGCGCCGGTTCGGTGGTCCGGTCGACTTCGACGTGGATGAACGACTCGCGTTTCGCATCTTTGCCTTCCGGCGCGAGACCGGTCAGCGTGCCGCCGGCGTCGCGCACGACCGCGAGCAGCGGATGCGTGATGAGGTGGAGCGTGAGCCCGTGGCGGTTCGCCTCCATCGTCACCGAATCGACGAGGAACGGCATGTCGTCGTTGACGATCTCGATGATCGTGTGCGTCGACTGCCAGCCGTGCTCTTCGATGGTCGGATTGAACACGCGGACCTTGGCGCGTCCGGCGTCGCGCTTGCGCGCAAAGCTCCAGTGCGACATCGCCGCGCCATAAAGATCGGCCGGCGCCCGCTCCATGAGATCCTCGGGGTCGACCTGGCCGTAATAGCGGCGAACGAGGTCCTCGATCGTCGCGCGGTCGGCCGCCGCGACCTTCGCCCTGACGAGCGCCAGCACCTCCTGCAGCCGCTCGCTTCCGCCCGGTGTCGTGCCTGCGCCCATCAAAATCTCCTCAATGCCTGTTCGACTCTCCGCCCGCGGAACGGTCGGGGCAGCGGTCGTCGCCGCGGCGAGACAGGATACCCGATCCCATCATCACCAGATGCCGATGTGGACCCCGTGCGCGCGATGGGCGTCGGTGCGCGCCTCGACCAGCGCATCGTCGACCGTCGTGCGCCGCTTGCTCGTGGCGAGCCAGTCGAACAGCCACTCGCGCATCCCCACGCGTATCGCCTCGAACCGCGGATCGGCGCCGAGATCGATCTGCTCGTGCGGATCGGCGGCGAGATCGAAGAGCTGTGCCCGAAAGCCCTCCCAATGCACGTACTTCCACTCGCCCGTGCGCACCATGACCGCGCGGCAATCGCGCACGCCACGGCCCAGCACGCGGCGCGCGCGGCGGAAACCGTAGTCGAGCTCCGAAAACACCGCGTCGCGCCATTCGGTTCGGCGACTTCGCCGCGCAGCAGCGGCAACAGCGAGCGGCCTTCGACACGGTGCGGCGAGCCGGGAATGCCGAGCGCCTCGACGATCGTCGGCAGGACGTCGATGCCTTCGACGAAGCGCGCGTCGGCCTTGCCGCGCGTCGCATCGGCGCGGGCATCGGGATCCATCACGATCATCGGCACCCGGACGATCTCGTCGTAGAGAAGCTCCTTCTCGCCGAGGCCGCGGTCACCCGAGAACTCGCCGTGATCCGACGTGAAGACGATCAGGGTATCGCTCAGCCGTCCCATCGATTCCAGCGCGTCGAGCACGCGCCCGAGGTGGTAATCGACCTGCGCGATCAGGCCCATATACGCCGGCCGCACGTGGCGCACCACGTCCTCGCGCGCGAAGCTCACGCATTCGTCGTGCTCGCGATAGGCACGCACCACGGGATGCTCGTCGGCGGTGCCGTCCTGCGGCCCGCGCAGGATCGGGCCGATGTCCTTGCGCCGATACAATTTGTGGAACGGTGCCGGCGCCAGATAGGGCCAGTGCGGCTTGACATACGACAGGTGCAACACCCACGGCCTCGACCCCCGTGCGCGGATCCAGTCGAGCGCGAGGTCCGTCATGTACGCGGTTTCGGAGTGGGCTTCCTCGACCCGCGACGGCAAGTGCGCGTTGCGCATGTTCCAGCCGGAGACGACGCGGTGGCCGTCGAGGGCACTGATCACGAAATCGGACCAGGGATCGGCGCTGTCGTACCCGCGCGTGCGCAGCCAGTCCGCGTAGCCGGACTCCGGGCCTGGCGGCGTGTGACCGTCGTAGCGATCGACGACGAGAAAACCGCCTTCGCGCAGCAGCGCGCCGCGTTCCGATTCGATCTCGATGCCAAATCGTTTCAGCACCTGGTGTCGGGCAGCACGTGCGTCTTTCCGGCGAGCGCCGCCGTGCGTCCCGCCGCGCGCAGGTAGTCGCCAAGCGTCCATTCCGACGCCGACAGCGGCACGCGATTCCAGGTCGCGCCGTGCGAGTTGACGTAGCGGCCGGTGTAGAACGACATCCGCGCGGGGCCGCACACGCCCGCCTGCACGAACGCGTTGTCGAAGCGCACGCCGCGGGCGGCGAGCCGGTCGATGTTCGGCGTCTCGACCCGGGAGCCGCCGTAGCACGAGACGAAATCGCGGCGCAGCTGGTCGCACATCACGAACAGCACGTTGCGGACGGCGGTCATCGGCGGGAAATCGCGGCGGATTAAAATCGGGGACAGACCCCGGATTTCACGCGATAATGCCGCCTTTGCCGGCGCGCGGCAACGCGGCAGTGTCGGCGAAGCGCCCAGGTGGCGGAACTGGTATACGCAGCAGACTCAAAATCTGCCGGTCGCAAGGCCATGAGGGTTCGATATCCGTCCTGGGCACGAGGAAATCTGCCACGGTGCAGGAATTCGGCATGAACGCGTGCGAGCGTCAGGACCGCAGACTGGATCCATGAACCGGCGCGACGCCCTGACGACTCTGGCCGGCCTGGCGATCGCGGGCGCGGCTCCTGCTCGCGCGCAAGGGAATGTCGTGCCTGTGGTCGGGGTCCTCTACGCAGCCTCGTCCGAGGAGTGGCCGAATCGGCTCGCCGCATTCCGGATGGGGTTGGCCGAACAAGGATATGTCGATGGCCGCAACGTGACAGTCGAGGTCCATCGGCGCGAAGGCCAGGGCGACTCGATGCACGAAGCGGCGAACGACTTCGTCCGGCGTCGCGTCGCGGTCATCGTCGCAACCGGCGGCCCGCAGAGCGTGCTGGCGGCAAAGGCCGCGACGGCGACCCTACCGATCGTCGTGACATTCGGCGGCGATCCGGTCAAGGCCGGTCTGGTTGCGAGCCTCAATCGGCCGGGCGGCAATATCACCGGCGTCGCCATCCTCACCGTCGAGCTCGCCGCGAAGCTGCTCGACGTGTTTCGCGAATTTCTGCCCAGGGCCGACGTGGTCTCGCTGCTGGTCAACCCGGACAATCCGATCGCGCCCGCGTACGCGAAAACGGCACAGGAAGCCGCCTCCGGGATCGGGCTCCGGCTGCACGTCCTGAAGGCTGCCACGGCGGAGGAACTCGATGCCGCCTTTGCAGCGCAGGCCGATCTGCACGCGGGAGGGATGATCATCGCCGCAGACCCTTTCTTCGAGATTCGACGGCCACAGCTGATCGGCCTGGCGCAACGGTATCGCACGCCGACGTTCTACTTCGTCCGCGAATTCGTCACCCGGGGAGGGCTCGCGAGCTACGGGTCCAACTTCAACGACGCTGTTCGCGTCGCCGGCACCTACGCCGGGCGGCTCCTCAAGGGGGCGAAGCCGAGCGACCTGCCGGTCGTCGAGGCTGCGAAATTCGAACTCGTGATCAATGCGCGGACAGCGGCGGCGCTCGGTCTCGCCATTCCGCAGTCGCTGCGGTTGCGCGCGGACGAAATCATTCAACGCTAGAGCGGGACCTCGCTGCGCGACCTCAAAAACAGCAAGTTGCGGACGGCGGTCATCGGTTGAGAATCGCGGAAAATGCGCGTCCGCTGGCTGCACTGGATTCGTGCTTCGCAGCGGCGCGGGAATCCGCGATAATGCCGCCTTTGCCGGCGCGGGGCAACGCGTTGGTTCAGGTGGCAGGCCCAGGTGGCGGAACTGGTATACGCAGCAGACTCAAAATCTGCCGGTCGCAAGGCCATGAGGGTTCGATTCCCTCCCTGGGCACCAATGAGTCGCCCGTCGATACGCGCGAGTCCCCTCTACTGCGGCGGGTTCGAAGTAATCGTCCCTTGAATGTCCGACGGACCGCGGCCGGTGAGCGTGTTGTTGCCGGACGAAAGAAAAATCCCGGCGGAATTGGAAAAATCCGGTCCGGCGTTGCGGGCAATCGTCGAACGCGTTACGAGAACGCTGGAATCGCCCCCCGTCGCCAATACGCCCGCGCCACCGTTTTCCGTTATCGCAGAATCGCTCACCACCAGAGACACTCCCGCCCCGGCAACAGTAGCTTCGGTCCAGAGGCCACCGGCGCCGTTTCGGGCGACCGTGGACCGCACCACGGTCAAGCTCGCCGACCCTCCCAAAGGGGAAGTGTTTACGACCGCCCCCAGATGGCCATTGCCTGATATCAGTGAATCCTCGACGGTTGCAACGGTCGTCGTGCCGTCCGCTAACGCAGCGATGCCGTTCCCAGCATTGCCGTCGACGACGATTCTCTGCGCACTGAACGTTCCCGTTTCCACCGAAATGCCGCCCAGTGGACCGAAGGGTCCCGTATAACCATTGAGCACAAATTGCGAGTCGACGACCTGGACGGCGGGCACGCCCCCCGATACCAAGAGCCCCATGCCACCGTTGCTTCGGACGGAGGTGTTTCGTACACGAACGCTGGTATTCCCAGTCGCCAAAAAGACAAAGATGCCGTTCCCGGTCATATTGGCGACTACACAATTCTCGACGTGCACCTCGGCCCGGCGCGCCGACCATGATTCCGTGAGCCACCCTGGCCACTGATCGACAGACCGCGCAGTACGATCTTGTCGGTCGGGCCGGCGTTGACGTAACGCCGGTGACGACTCCCGCCAATACGCTGATTCCGGCATAGACGCCGGGCGGGGCGATGATTGAAACCGATTGCGTGATCGTGACCGGACCGTAACCGGCGGAATCGAGCACGATCACTTCGCCGCCCGCGGCCGTCAGCGCGATGGCGCTCGCGAACGAACGGCACGGCTGCGTGATCGCGCAGGAATTGGTGTCGGCGCCCGAGCTGGCAACAAAGGTGCGTTGTGCAAACGCGTCGGCATCATTTGAAATCGCGGCCGCAAGCAATAGGACGCCTGCAGTGAAAGCACGTTGCCAAGGCATGACGGATCTCCCTTTTGATTTCGATGAGGCGCGCCACTTGCGTCCGACAGCATAGCCTCGTTTCGTGCGGGGGAAGTTCATTTTGTGTCGCCGAACAGCGACACGCGCTCGCGATCACAATCGATTACCATGAAAGGCATCGCATGGACCTCGCAAATGCCTGGTGAAGGAGTATGGATGACGACCGCACGTGATTCGAGCAGCCGAATCGAAATTCTGGCGGTCGTTGCGCGCGCGTTGACTGCTGCCGTGATCGTGGCAGTGTCTCCATGGGCTCTGGCAGTGCAAGTGGCTCAACATGGTCTGGGCCAGGTGCTGCTGTATCCGTACTACACGATACGCGCGACGCGCGAAGGCCCCTACAACTCGCTGTTCATCATCACCAATACGGCCGCGGATACCAAAGTCATCCGCGTTCGCTTCCGCGAGAGCAAGAACGGGCGGCCGGTGCAATCCATCAACGTGTATCTGGTGCCCAACGATTCGTTTGCCGCGGCCGTCGTTCCAGATCCTGCATCGACGGGCGCCGAGCTGCTTTGGTACGACCAGTCGTGCACGGATCCCGCCGGTCGCGGTTTCTCCCTACACGCTTCCCTTCAGCAACGCGCAGTACTCGGGACCGAATGCCGATTTCGAAGATACATCGCTTTCCCGCACCGGCGAAGGCTACATCGAAGTATTCGAGTTAGGCGTGGTCAAGGACACGGCCGTCCTCGCGGCGCTGAAGACGGATCGAACCGTATCCGGCGTCGTGCCCGATTGCCCGACCGCGGTCGCCGTCGCGCTGGACGACGTCTCGAAAATCGGGCCGCCGACCGGCGGTCTCATGGGGAGCGGATTCCTCATCAACGTATTCGCGGGCACGCTCTATTCCTACGATGCGACGGCGCTCGACGACTTCACGCGCGTTTCGCTGTGGAGCCGACCGACGGCGGCAACGCCGACGCTCGACGATGTCAATCCGAAGTTGAGCCGCGTCTTCGATGGAGCAATCCTGCGGCAATCGTCGTGGGACGTCGCCAAGGGCGCCCGCCCCGCCGATCCGGTGAGCGCCGTGCTCATGCAGGATCAGCTGCTGAACTTCTTCGTGCTCGACCAGGGAACGGCGTCGGATACCGACTGGATCGTGACGATGCCGACCAAGCCGAACTACGTGAGCGTGACCGGAGCCATTGCGCCGCCGCCTTCGCCGTTCGCTTCGACCTTCAACAAGGGCGGGGCGCCGGATTCGTTCGATTACAAGTTCGACCCGTGCCGAGGTCAGAACGGAGGACGCTCGATAGCTTACGATCGAGAAGCCTATTCGGCTGAGGGGCCCGCCGGATGCGCGGGAATTCCGCCGCCACTCATTCAGATTCGTGCTGCCCTGGACAGCCAATGTCATCACGTTCAATACGGACTTCGCTCCCAACAATCCAAGCTTATTTGCGTCTAGTTCGAGCATCGCGTTTAACTCGAGTCGCAATGTCAACGAGCCTAGATACAATGGATGGGTGCGCTTGGGGCCATTCCCCAATGCTGAGACTTCACCGGTGCACAAGCTCGTATCCACCGACTCCCCGCCCGTGACGTATTACGGCTTACCAATGATCGGGTTCATGGCCAACAGTTACTACAACGGCGCGATTCCGAGTATCGGGCGGCCAAGGCAACCTGCTGTCGGCTTACGGCGCGACCTCACCGCACAAAGGCGTTACGAGGATCGAGTAGCCAATC
>CAWFMY010000021.1:0-22450 GCA_963816925.1 uncultured beta proteobacterium
GTGCGGTTCAAGTTTGACCACAACTCGCGGCACGCGAAGCGCAAATAAGAATCGGACCGGGCTCGATTTCTCCCCGAATCAGGAAGTCGGGCCCGGTCCATGATTGCGTGCTTGTTGTGGTCAGCCGCCCGGCGGACGGTACGAGATGTTCTTCTTGACCGCTGCGTCCATTTCTTCCGGCGTCAGCAGCACGGTCGTCGTGGTCGATGCGAGGCCGGATTGGCCGACCGCAATCGCCATCGCGGCCGCGGTGACGTTGTCCGGCAACTCGACGATCACGAACGCATCGGTGCCCCCGAACGCGAAATTGAACGACTCGAGACGGCCGCCCACGCTGGCGGCTGCCTTTTCGATCGCAGCCCGCCGCGCGGAGCCGCCCTCGCGCGCGATGGCCTTCGCACCTTCGGCGTTGTATTTGGCTTCGAACAGGAATTTTGCCATTGCGTTTCCTTCGGTGAGTTGATGCGGGAGAAAGGGACAACCTCAAACTTCCAGGCTCGAAAGATCGAGCCCGGCCCCGTTACTTCGTGGTTGCGCTTCTAGCCTGCGTACAGGCGGCTCGTGCGCGGCACGCCTGCCAGCAGGTATTCCATCTGGTCGGCGAGGATGCGCCGGTTGCGCAGGATGAACTGCTCGTGCCGATTCGGGACGTACGGCACGTACAGGAGCGGCATGTCCGCCTGCTCCGGCGTGCGGTTGGCCTTGCGGATGTTGCACTTCTTGCACGCGGTCACCGAATTGGTCCACGAATCGCGGCCACCCTGCGACACGGGCACGACATGGTCGCGCGAGAGGTCGCGCGACATGTGCCCTTCGCCGCAGTAGGCGCACAGGTGCCGGTCGCGCGCGAACAGCAGCGCGTTGGTGAGGCCCGGGCGCGTGCACGAGCCGGCCGGGCACGCTGCCCTTGATCGCGAGGATGGACTTGGTCGCGATCCGCGAGCGCACCCCGTTCTTCTGCCAGCCGCCCCGGAACTCGCGGACCTCGTAGCCCAGCGACCAGGCGACCAGCTGCTTCGCATGGTAGGTGATCGCCTCTTCGAGCGCGACCCAGGCTTGCGGCAGCCCGGCCATGTCGACGGTGAGTACCAGCGGTTCCATGATTCGTATCGGTTTTACGACGGTTGCGTCTTCCAAAGTGACGGTTCGCCAACCCGGAGTTTGCCCTAACTCCGTCCGTTGGCAAAATGGGCCGTTTCGACGCCCGAAGGAGCGGCATGGCCAGGATCCCCGTTTCGACGCGTGCGCGCGCAATCGGCGCGCTTTGCATCACGCTCCTCTTGTGCGCGTGCGGCGGTGGCGGCGGGTCTTCGCGCGCCCGCCGTCGTCCCACCCCTTCCTCCGATCCGCTACCCGATCCGCAAATTCGCGTGTCGCATCTCTCGCCCTTCGCGGCCGGCTGCGAAGGGGTGGCCGTCAACGGCATGCTGTACGCCAATGCCGAGGTCGAGCCGTATGTCGCCGTCAATCCGGCCAATGCCGCCAACCTGATCGGCGTCTGGCAGCAGGACCGGTGGTCGAACGGCGGCGCGAAAGGCGCGCTCGCCGCGTCGTCGTTCGATGGCGGTCGCACGTGGACGCCATCGATGGCGGCGTTTTCGCGCTGCAGCGGCGGCAATCCCGGCAACGGCGGAGACTACGAGCGCGCTTCCGACCCGTGGGTCGCGATCGGCCCCGACGGCATTGCCTATCAGAGCGTCATCGCATTTTCCGGCCTGGCGGGTACGGCCGGGCTCGGCGAACGCGATCCTTGTCAGCCGCTCGCTGGATGGCGGACGCAGCTGGAGCAGCCCGGTCACGCTGATTCGCGACGGCGCCGACAACTTCAACGACAAGCAATCGATCACCGCCGATCCGCAAAAGGCGCGGTTACGCGTACACGGTCTGGGATCGTCTGTTCGGGGAGGATCACGGGCCGACGTATTTCAGCCGCACGACCGACGCCGGTTCGACGTGGGGAACCGCGCAGCCGATCTACGATCCCGGCGCGACGAGCCAGACCATCAACAACCAGACCGTCGTGCTGACCGACGGCACGCTCGTCACGTTCTTCACGCAGTTCGACGATGCCGGCGGCGGCAACGCAATGGCGACGCTCGCCGTCATTCGCTCCACCGACAAGGGCGTCACGTGGTCGGGACGCATCGTCGTCTCGCCCGTGCAGTCGGTCGGCGCGCGCGATCCGGAGACCGGCACGATCGTGCGCGACGGCTCGAACCTCGGCGCGATTGCGGCCGGCCCGCACAACGATCTTGTCGCCGTATGGCAGGACGCGCGGTTTTCCGGCGGTGCGCGCGACGGCATCGCGCTCTCGCGCTCGACCGACGGCGGCCTGACGTGGTCCACGCCCGCGCGGATCAATCGCGACCCTTCCGTCGCCGCATTCCTGCCCGCCGTCACCGTGCGCGGCGACGGCACGATCGGCGTCACCTATTTCGACTTCCGCAGCAATACGGCGAGCCCCGCCACCCTGCCGACCGACTACTGGATCGCCCGCTCGAGCGACGGCGTGACGTGGCGGGAGAGCCGCGTGGCGGGTCCGTTCGATCTCGCGCAGGCGCCGGTGAGCGAAGGCCTGTTCCTCGGCGACTACCAGGCGCTCGTGGCAATCGGCGACCTGTTTCTGCCGTTCTACGCGATCACGACCGGCACCGAGCCGGGAAACCCCACCGACATCTTCGCCTCGCTCGTGAGTTCCACCGGCGCCGCCGCATCGACAATGCGGGCCGCGGAGGCCGACGTGGCGATGCGGGCACCTGCCGCCGCGCCGCTCGCCGTCACTTCCGAATTCGCGCGCCGCCTCACCGCGAGCATCGCGCGCACGATGCTGCGCCGCGTTCCCGGATGGACGCCGCAGTGGCTCAATCGCGCCGCGGCCCGCGCGCCTTGATATTGTCAGTGCGACATCAGCACCGGCGCCGTCATCGACGACAACATCACGCGCGTGACGCCACCCCACACGAGCTCGGTCAGGCGCGGCCGGCTGTAGGCGCCCATCACGATCAGGTCAGCGCCGACGTCGGCCGCCTGCGACAGCAAGAGCTCACCGGCATCGATATCGGCGGCCGGAATGCGCTGCACGGTCGCGTCGATTTCGTGGCGGGCGAGGAACGCTTTCAGCTGGGCGTCGGTGAAGCGCTCGTTCACGGTGTCGTCGGCCAGGGGCGTGACGGCGGTCGCGATCACCTTTTTCGCGTTCTTGAGGAGCGGCAGCGCGTCGGCGACGGCTCGCGCCGATTCGCGCGAATCCTTCCACGCGATCAGCACGCGCTCGCCGATGGTGGGATAGTCGCCCACCGACGGCACGAACAGCACCGGACGGCCGCAGCGCGTCACGACGGCGTTGGCGAGCTCGTTGGCAAAGATCTCGCGCGGGTCGTCGCGCGAAGGCTGCCCGAGGATCGCCAGGTCCGAATGCCGCGCGCGCAGGACCGCAGCGCCGATCGCGCTGCGCATCGGCACGTCCCAGTCGACACGCGTGACGCCGGCACGCTGCGCCGCGGCCCGAAACGCGGCTTCGGCAGCGCTCCGCTCGCCGGCTCGCTGGCTCGCGTACTTGTCGATCTCCGCCTGCGCCATCACCGCCTTGGCGTAGTCGGTGAGCTCGCTGGGCGATGGAAGATAGCTGCCGTGCAGCTCCGCCGGGTAGCGGGCGGCGAACCGCGCGGCATAGTCCAGGCGCCGGGCGCATGTTCCGGTGTCGTCGGCATGCACGAAGATGGAGCGGAAGGTCATGGCGTCCTCGCAGGGGATTGATGCGCGTATTCTGCCCCACCCCACGGGCACCGGCATTGACGCGGCTCAGGGAACGCGCGCGGCGGCGGTCGACAGGGGGCCGCATTGCCGGTAGCGTTGGCGCTTTTCCGGGTGCGCCGCGCGCCATGACCCATGAGCTTCCCTGGCAGACCTTGACCGCGCTTGCGCGGCGGATGGAGCGCCGCGAGGTGTCGTCGCGCGACATCGTTGCCGCGTGCCTCGACAACATCGACGCGAGCGACGGCAAGCTGCACGCCTTTGTCGACGTCTGGCGCGCCGACGCGCTCCGCGACGCCGACGCGCGCGACCGCGAGCGCCGCGCGGGCAGCGTGCGCGGTCCGCTGCACGGCCTGCCGGTCGCGCTCAAGGATCTGCTGCACGCCACCGGGCACCAGACCACCGCCGGCTCGAAGAGCTGGCGCGGGCGCATCTCCGACCACACGGCAACGGCGGTCACCCGGCTCGTCGCGGCCGGGATGATTCCGCTCGGCAAGACGCACATGGTCGAGTACGCGTTCGGCGGCTGGGGACGCAACCAGCCAATGGGCGCGCCGTGGAATCCCTGGGACCGCGACATCCATCGCGTCGCCGGCGGATCGTCGAGCGGCTCGGCGGTCGCGGTGGCGGCCGGGCTCGCGCCTGCGGCGATCGGCTCGGACACCGGCGGATCGATCCGCATCCCGGCGGCTTTGTGCGGCCTGACCGGATTCAAGCCGACCTACGGCCTCGTGAGCCTGTACGGCGCGGTGCCGCTGTCGGGGACGCTCGACTCGATCGGACCGCTCGCGCGCACGGCGGAGGATGCGGCGGTCCTCGTCGCGGCAATGGCGGGACCCGATCCGCGCGACGCCACGACGGGCGCCGCGCCGCCGGTCGATTTCGCCGCCGCGCTCGACGGCGATCGCGACCTGCGCGGCATGCGGATCACCGCGCTCGCGCCCGACCAATATCCGTCGTTCATCCTGCCCGAGGTCGTCCGCGCGACGGGTGACGCGCTGGCCGTGCTCGCCTCCCTCGGCGCGAGCGTGGAGACCGCGGAGGTCCCTCTCGACTTCGACGAGCTCGCGCGGGAGAACGGCCGCATCATCGCGGCGGAGGCGTGGGCGCTGCATCGGGCGTACATCGAGGACGAATCGCTCGACATCGACCCGTGGGTGCGCCGGCGCGTGATTTCCGGCAAGGCCATCACCGCCGGCGAGTACCGCGACGTCCTCGCGCGGCGGCAGGTCGCGATGAAAGCATTCGCCGACTGGATGCGCGGCCGCGACGCGCTGGCGACGCCGACGCTGCCCATCACTGCGGTGCCGGTTGTGGACGTCGACGAGGCCACGACGCCGCTCGCCGCCTTCACGCGCGCCGCGAATTACCTGGGCGCATGCGCGCTCTCGTTGCCGGCGGGGTTCTCCGAGGCCGGCCTTCCCGTCGGCGTGCAGATACTCGGCGCGCCGTTCGCCGATGCGGTGCTTGCGCGCCTCGGTTGCGCGTTCCAGTCAGCGACGACCTGGCACCTGCGTCGGCCCGCGTGGATCGACGTCGCCTCGCCTACTTCCTGACCTCGCCGCGCGGCTTCGCGTCCGCCGGAATCTTGAAGAGATCCGCCGGCGGCTCGCCGCGCTTCACGTTGGTGAGCCGGTACGTCGTTTCGTCGGCGCGCGAGCCCCTGGCGGGCGTCAGAGCCGCGGATACCTACCGCCCCTGGAACGGCAGGATCGACGTGTCGACGTCGACCTGCGGCGCGAGCTCGTACACGTTGCGGTAACCGTACGTATAGAGCGCGATGTAGGTCGACAGGTTGAGCGACGCGGCGGGCAGCTTCGACGCGAAGGCGCTCTCGTTGCCGCGGAAGTTGTTGTTGCAGTAGATCAGGATCCGCGTCGAGCGGTTCGGTATCGTTCGCCGCAGCGACTCGATGGCGATGTCGGGAAAGCTCAGGTTGATCGCGCCCGCGATGTGCAGCTCGTCATATTTTTCGCGGCTGCGCGCGTCGAGGATCACCGTCCCCGGCGTGCGCGCAAGGCGCAGGAACTCCTCCTCCGAGACGCGCCTGGACTCGCGATGCGCCGCAGCGGCAGCCGACACATGCAGGAAGCCCGCCATGTCGATCGACGGATTCGCGACGCCTTGCGGTTGCTGCGCCAGCGCGGGTACCGCCAGCGCAACGAAGGCGACCGCGGCGGCCCGCGCATGCCAATTGCCTCTCATGGAGTCGCTCCTCCGGCGCGGCGCTTCGCGCGCGACAGGACGAATAACGGCCGGCGTCGGGCAGGCGTTGACCGGCCGCGGGCATCCATGGGCGGCGGTCGCTTCCCCGGGCGGCGCCGGCACGTTAAGATTCGGGAAGTCTGCCCCACCCGGATCGCCATGAGCCACAAGCACGACAAGCTGATCCTCGACATCTTCAAGGATCCCGTCAGCACCAACATCCAGTGGCGCGAGATCGAGTCGCTGCTGCGCCATCTGGGCGCGGAGATCGAATCGATGTCGGGCACGCGCGTGCGCGTGAAGCTCAACGGCCACGAAGGCATCCTGCACCGGCCGCACGGCGGCAACACGCTCGGACGCCAGGACGTCCAGCACCTGCGCGAATTCATGGCGCGCGGGCGCGTCACGCCGTCGCTGCACGACGCCGCGAAGAAATCTCAGTAAGCAGGCCCCGCGACCGCGGGCGCGCTGACCCCGACCCGGAAAAAAGGAAAAGCCTGATGGACAGGAAGCACAAGGTCGCCGTGATCGTCGGCAGTCTCAGCAAGGCATCGATCACCCGCAAGGTGGCGAAGGCGCTCGTCGCCGTCGCGCCGCCGTCGCTGGAATGCACGTTCGTCGAAATCGGCGCGTTGCCGCTCTACACGCCGGACTTCGAGGCGGATCCACCTTCCGCGGTGCAGGCGTTCCGCGAGCAGGTCCGCGCCGCCGATGCGCTGCTGTTCGCGACGCCCGAATACAACCGCTCGGTGCCGGGATGCCTCAAGAATGCGATCGACGTCGGGTCGCGGCCGTACGGCAAGAGCGTGTGGGGCCGCAAGCCGGGCGCGGTGGTCAGCGTGTCGCCCGGCGTCATCGGCGGCTTCGGCGCCAACCAGCACCTGCGCCAGTCGTTCGTGTTCCTCGACATCCTCGCGATGCAGCAGCCCGAGGCCTACATCGGCGGCGCGGCCAAGATGTTCGACGAGCAAGGGACGCTCATCAACGACGGGACGCGCGAGTTCATCACCAAGTTCATGCAGTCGTTCGCTTCGTTCGTCGAGCGCGTCCGCGCGCCCGCTTGAGCGCCGATCTCGCTCGCGACGTCGCGCAGCGCCGCACGTTCGCGATCATCTCGCACCCGGACGCCGGCAAGACGACGCTGACGGAAAAGCTCCTGCTCTTCGGCGGCGCGATCCTGATGGCGGGGACCGTCAAGGCGCGCAAGAGCTCGCGCCACGCGACGTCGGACTGGATGGAGGTGGAAAAGCAGCGCGGCATCTCGGTGACGTCGTCGGTCATGCAGTTCGACTATGCCGGCCACACGATCAACCTGCTCGACACGCCGGGCCACCAGGATTTCTCCGAGGACACGTTCCGCGTGCTGACCGCCGTCGACGCGGCGGTGATGGTGATCGACGCCGCCAAGGGCGTCGAGGAGCGGACGATCAAGCTGCTCGAGGTCTGCCGCCTGCGTTCGACGCCGATCATCACGTTCGTGAACAAGATGGACCGCGAGGTGCGCGAGCCCTTCGCGCTGCAGGAAGAGATCGAGGCGGTGCTTAGCATCGACTGCGCGCCGGTCACGTGGCCCGTCGGCATGGGCAAGCGCTTTCGCGGCGTATTCGACCTCCGGCACGACCGGTTGAAGCGCTTCACGCCGGGCGAGGAGCGCGTGTCCGACGATGCGGAGCTGATCGAAGGCCTCCACAACCCGCGCCTCGACGAGCTCTTTCCGGACGAGATGCCCGCGCTGCGGCACGACGTGGAGCTGATCCGCGACGCGAGCCATCCGTTCGATCTCGCGGCGTTCACGGCGGGAAGGCAGACGCCCGTATTCTTCGGCTCCGGCATCAACAACTTCGGCGTGCAGGAAATCCTGCAGGCGCTGATCGATTGGGCGCCGCCGCCGCAGCCGCGCGACGGCACCGCGCGCGTCGTGAGTCCGGTGGAGCCGGCGTTCACGGGATTCGTGTTCAAGATCCAGGCGAACATGGACCCGAAGCACCGCGACCGGATCGCGTTCTTCCGCGTCTGCTCGGGCCGTTACGCGCCGGGGATGAAAGTGCGGCACCTGCGCAGCGCGCGCGAGATGAAGCTCGCGAACGCGCTGACGTTCATGGCGAACGAGCGCGTGCAAAGCGAGGACGCCGTGGCCGGCGACATCATCGGCATCCACAACCACGGGCAGCTGTCGATCGGCGACACGCTCACCGAAGGCGAGGCGCTCGCCTACAAGGGCATTCCCTATTTCGCGCCGGAGCTCTTCCGCGTCGCCCGGCCGCGCGACCCGTTCAAGGCGAAGCAGCTCGCCAAGGGACTGCAGGAGCTGGGCGAGGAAGGCGCGATCCAGGTCTTCGAATCGACGCACACGAACACGCTATTGCTGGGCGCGGTCGGCCCGCTCCAGTTCGAGATCGTCGCGCATCGCCTCGCCACCGAGTACAAGGTCGACGCGCTCTACGAGCCGGCCAACATCGCGACCGCGCGCTGGCTCACGTTTCCCGACGACAACACGCGCCGCAATTTCGAGCGCGAGCAGGCGGCCTCGCTCGCCACCGACGTCGACGGCAACGCCGTGTTCCTCGCGACCAACAAGTACAACCTGCAGGTGACGGTCGAGCGGTGGCCGAAGGTCGGCTTCCACGCGACGCGCGAGCACGGCGAGCGGCTCGCCTAGCCTGGAATTATTGAGGCGGCGGCGTCCCGTCCGGCGGATACGGCGGCGGCGTATTTGGGCGGCGGATACGGCGGCGGCGTATTTGGCGGCGGATACGGCGACGGCGTGTTCGGCGGCGGATACATGCCCGCGCCCGCGGGCGCCATCGGCGGCATCCTGCCGCGCGCGCTCACCTGCATCGGCACCTGATTGCCGTGCGCATACATGCACTGCATGTACGCGCCGTCGTAGGCGTGCTGCATCTGCCACGACGCGGCGCTCGACGCATTCGCGGCGTTGATCGCGCCGAACAGCAGCCCGACGCCCGCGCCGATCGCAGCGCCCTGGCCGCCATAATTGGAGGGCGTGCCGATGATCGCGCCCGTGGCGGCGCCGACCGCCGAACTGGCGACGGCGCCCGCGGCAGCGCGATCGTTGACGTTCTGGCCCGCGTTCGGGCCGCCGATCGACGCCTGCGCAAATTGCTGGCAGTCGGCCGCGTCCCGCTGGAACGCCTCGAAGCTCTTGCCGCTCCCGGGCATCACCTGCACCGCGGGGCCGGTCGGCACCGTCGCGCAGGCGCCGAGGAAGACGGCCGCGCCGACGAGCGCCAATGTCGATCGAATTCTCACGTTCGCTCTCCCCTGTGCGCCCTCAACCCTGCTGCGGCTGATAGGACGACGGCGGCGGTTGCATCGCGTCGGGAACGACGCGCACCCACGGCCGCGAGCAGTTCTGGACATACGGGAAATAGCCGGCCGGCGCCGTGCAGTAGAACCAGGTCACCGGCGGAGCGTTAACCGGCGCACTCGGCGCATAGGCCGGCGCCGACTGCTGCGGTTGCTCGACGTAAACGGGATCCTGCCCCCACCACACCGGGTTGGTCGTCGATCACCGCGACCGTAGGCGAACTCCAGCCCCAACCCCAGCCCCACCATGGCCAGCCCCACCACGGGGCCGCGACCGCGACGCCGCCCCACCATCCGGCGCCCCACCAGCCGCCGCGCCAGCCGCAGTTCCAGCAGCCACCCCGCCAGCCGCCATTCCAGCCGCCGTGCCAGCCGCCGTGCCAGCCGCTGCCGCCGCCGTGCCAGCCGCTGCCGCCGCCGTGCCAGCCGCTGCCGCCGCCATGCCAGCCGCCATGCCAGCCGCCGCCACCGCCACCGCTCCACCGCCGCCGCCCCACCGCTCCATCCGCCGCCGCCGTGGCCGCCACCCCCACCGCCACCGCCGCCGCCGTGGCCACCACCCCCACCACCACCGCCGCGCTGCGCCTCGGCCATTCCGGCAACGCCTGCAAGGGCGACCGCCACAATGAGTGCAAGCACTGACTTTTTCATGATCTGCCTCTCGGTTCCGGATGCGGTCCGAAAGATTGGAAGCGCATCGTGTTCGCTGCCTTTGACGCTTGGACCGGCGCGGACAGCAAAGGCTCAACGCGCCGCGTCGATACAACCATAACGCCGCTATTCGCCATTCGTTGACCGGGGGCGTCCATGCCGTTCATTCGCCGGCGTCCGCACCGGCCACGGTGCGGACGGCGCCCAGCTGGAAGAATTCGACAAGTGCCTGCCGGTACTCCGATCCACCGACCGAAAGGCTGTTGTTGTGGCTGCCGTTCGGCACCAGGAGCAACCGCTTCGGCATCGGCGCTGCCGCGTAGAGCGCCTCGCTGAAGCGGACCGGCACGTAGCGGTCGCCTTCCCCATGCACGACGAGGACCGGCATCCGGACCTGCGCGATCTTGCCCAGCGAGTCGAATTTCTGGGTCAGCATCGCCGACGGGAAAAGGCCGCGCGTGATTTCCGAGGTCATCTCGGCAAAATTGGTGAACGACGACTCGATGATGAGGCCGCGCGCGCCGTCGCGCCCGGCGCCGAGGCTCGCCGCGAGGTCGACCGCCACGGCGCCGCCGAGCGAGTGGCCGTAGATGAAGCGGCGCGCCGGATCGGGCTCATGCGCGGCGACCCAGCGCCAGCCTGCGCGCGCGTCCTCGTACACCATCGCCTCGGACGGCAGGTCGCCGTCGCTTTTCCCGAAGCCGCGATAGTCGATCGCGAACACCGAGAATCCGAAGCGGTGCAACTGCGCGATCCGGTTCAGGTTGCCGGTGAGGTTCCAGCGCGCGCCGTGCAGATAGAAGACGACCGGCGCCTGCGGGTCGTCGTCCGGCCACCACCAGGCATGGATGCGCGGGGCGTCCGGACGGGCCGCGACCGGGAGCGTGATCTCCTGCACCCCGTTCGGAAGTCCCGAATACCAGGTCGCCTCGCCGTGCGAAGCCCGGAACGTGAGCTCGCGCTCCTTCTGCTCGAGGCCGATGCACCCCGTCGCCAGCAGCGCGGCCGTCGTCAGGAGCACGACGGTCAGCCGTGGCCGGCGGGCAATGAAAGTGGGCAACATCATCGAAAAGCGCACTAAGAGGCACTCCCTGGCACATTACTCCAATACGGGCGGCGAGACCTTTTGGATGTCGCCGCCGAAGGGCTTCATCGATTGGTCGTTCCGATGCAGGATTCGTTCCTGCGCAAGCCCCATTTTGCGACCGCGGAACGCCGGCCGTTTGTAACGATCCGTAACAATCTTCTGCGCGGAATCCTCCGCGTGGACCGCAAATGCGGTGAAATGTCGACTTGCCGCCGAACGCGCGAACTCGCCTTCGACGGCGTCATTCTCCTGGAGATGCCACGTGAACAGGTCTACCGCCGCAATCATTGCGTTCGCCATCGCGGGCTCGCTCGCGGCGGCACCCGACTCGTATGCTCAGGCCCGCCCCGGCGGCGCGCAGGGAAGCTCGAGCGGGGCCTCGCACCTGCCGCCCCCCAAATCGATGCAGGACCCAAAAAAGGCCGATGGGCCGGTGGGCCTCACGGCCCAGGTGCAGGCGACCCTCGAGCGGACGGCGGACGATATCCGCATCAACGCCGCGCAGGAGAAGGCGTGGAATGTCTTCGCAACGCGCGTCATCCGGCTCGCCGACGATATTTCGCGGGCCCGGTTTGCGGTGCGCGCGGAGGAAGGCGAAGGCGTCACGGCGCTGCAGCTGTTCGATCGCATCTCCGAAACGGCGCAGAACCGGCAGACCGCGGTCGAGGAAATCGTCGAGGCGGGCCGCGACCTCTACGCGAAGCTGTCGCCGACACAGCAAAAGTTCGCCGACAAGCGCCTCACGGTCGTCGTGCAGTCGCTCGCGAGCGGCGTCGCCCCGCCGCCCGCCGCGCGCATCGACGACGGCTCGCATGCCCGACGCGAAGGCTCGCCCCTGACTCGAGGCGGGGCGCGTCAGATTTCGAAACCGCCGCGCAGGCGAAGCTCCCGGCTTTCCGCGCCGCCCAGCATCCGCACGAACCGCAGCGCGAGAGCGCGGTCGCGAGCGCTCGCGCACACCGCCGCGGTGTACACCGTCGCGAGATCGAATCCGGCCGGCAGCGGCCCGACCAGTGCGACGCCCTGCGTGTAGTTGATCTCGGTGACCTGCGTGCAGCCGACCGCGCCGCGCTCGCGCATTTCCGCGAGCGCTCGCATCGCCGTCGCGCCGTTCGGGAACGTCGCGCAACGCGGGGCGACGTCGTCGTGGATCCCGAGGCGTCGCAGCACGTCGACGAAGTGGATGCCGGCCGTAGCGCGCTGCGGATCCGGAAACAGCAGCCGCGACGCACCGAGCAGCGTCGAGCGCAGCGCAGCCGCGTCTTGAATGCCGGGCAACGGCTCGCCCGCGCGAACCGCGATGCCGGTGCGCACGGTGCCGAGCGGCGCGGCGCTGCCCGGGACGACGTGACCGTCCTTCTCCAGCGTGTCGATCAGCGCGGCCGTGAGCACGATCACGTCGCACGGCGCGCCTGCGACGAGCTTTTCGCGCAGCGCGCCGACAGCGCCGAACGTGCCGACGATCGCCACGCCGGTTTCGGCGGTGAATGCGGGTTCGAGGGCCGCAACGAGGCCCTTCGCCGCGCCCGCGCACAGCACCGCCAATGTCATGGCACGGCCGTCACTGGTCCGGCTTCGCGCCGGAAATCTTCACGATCCGCTCCCACTTCGCGATGTCGTCGGCGGTGTAGCGCGCGAATTCCTCCGGCGTCATGCCCATCGGGACCGCGCCCTGCTTCGCCCACTCGGCGCGCACCTCGGGCCGGTTGACGATCTTCGTGATCTCGGCGTTGAGCTTGGCGACGATCGCGGGCGGCGTGCCCTTCGGCGCCATGATGCCGAGCCAGATCACCGCTTCGTAACCGGGCACCCCGGCCTCGTTCATCGTCGGCACGTTCGGCAGCACCGACGAGCGCGTCTTGCCGGTCGTCGCGAGGGGCCGCACCTGTCCCGCCTTCGCGTGCTCGCTCATCGTCGTGACGGCGTCGAACATCATCTGCACCTGGCCGCCCAGCACATCGGTGCGCGCACCGGAGCTGCCCTTGTACGGGATGTGGACGATGTCGACGCCCGCCATCGCCTTGAAGAGCTCGCCCGCCATGTGATACGGCGTGCCCGGCCCCGACGACGCATAGTTGAGCTTGCCGGGCGCCGCCTTCGCGAGCTTGATGAGGTCGGCGAGCGAATTCGCCTGCACCGACGGATGGACGACGAGCACGAGGTCGGAGTAGTTGACCGGAGCGACGGGGGCGAAATCGCGCAGCAGCGCGTAGGGCTTGTTCGGGATCAGCGACTCGTTGACGGTCTGCGCGTTCGACATCATCAGCAGCGTGTAGCCGTCCGGCGGGCTCTTCGCGACCGCGTCGGTGCCGATGACCGAGCCTGCGCCGGGGCGGTCTTCGACCACGAACGGCTGGCCGAGCGCCTCCGACAGGCGCTGCCCGAGGAAGCGCGCATAGACGTCCGCAGGCCCGCCCGCCGCGAACGGGACGATGATCTTCACCGGTTTCGTGGGGTAGTCCTGCGCGAGCGCGGAAACGCAGCCCAGCAAGGCGAGCGTCGCCGCAACGATCGATGACGAAATTCGCCGCATCGGTGGTCTCCTGAGTTCAAGCGGGAAGGCGCAACGCGGGTGAATCTACACGATCCGCCGCCGGCGCGCAGCGTTCGTGTTGGCAGCGCATCCCCCGGCACCGTAGAATCGCCTTTCGACAAGGACGAGGAAGGACGCTCCATGGCCACCGACCCCGCGCGCACCGGCGACCCCACGCTCGACGCGGCCGCGCTCTACCGCGAAGAGATCTACACGGACCGCAAGGTCGGCACGCTGCGCGTTCTGGTTCCGGTGACGGCCGCCGGCGCGCCCGATCCCGCGCGCCCGACGATCTACAGCGGCGAAGCGCAGCTCCTGACCAACATGGGGCCGCTGCCGATCAGCTTCGACATCGAGGCGTCGAACCTCGCCGACGCGGTCGCCAAGTACGCGGAGGCCGCGAAGACCGGCATCGAGCGCGCGATGCGCGAGCTGATGGAGATGCGCCGCCAGGCCTCGTCGTCGATCGTGATCCCGCAAAGCGGCGCGCTGCCGCCGGCCGGCGCGCTGGGCGGCGGCGGCAAGATCCAGATTCCGTAGCACTCGCGCGGCCGCGGCGCCCCGCGAAATGTCGATCACCGAAGCCTCGATCCTCGCCGCCTCCGGGCTGTTGCTGCTCGCGTACGTGCTCGACATCGTGGGCCGGCGCTACCGGCTGCCCGGCGTCGTGCTCCTGATCGCCACCGGGATCGCGCTGCGGCTGGTGCTCGCGCCCCTGGGGATCGATCTCCCGTGGCTCAAGCCCGTGGTCAAGGTACTGGGCACGCTCGGGCTGATCCTGATCGTGCTCGAGGGCGCGCTCGACCTCACCGTGACGCGCGAGCGAGCGCGGCTGATCGCGGTCTCGATGGCGTCGGCCTTTCTGGGATTTGTCGTGACCCTGGCGGTGTTCGCCGCGCTCTTCGTCGCCGCGTTCGAATTGGCGCCGGCCACCGCGATTCTCGTGGCAATCCCGTTCTCCGTCATCAGCAGCGCCGTCGCGATCCCCAGCGCCGCCGGGCTCCCGGAAATGCCGCGCGAGTTCGTCATCTACGAGAGCTCGCTTTCCGACATCATCGGCGTGCTGGTTTTTTACGCGTGGCTTGCCGCCGACGGCTCGCTGCAGGACTTCGCGATCGACTTCTTCGGCGGCGGCGTCATTTCGCTGACGATCGCGCTGATCATCGCCCCGGCGATCTTCTTCTTCATCAATCGGCTCGAAGGCCACGTCCGGTTCCTGCCGCTCATCGCCGGCCTCGTGTTCATGTACGCCGCGGGCAAGGCGCTGCACCTGTCCCCGCTCGTCCTCGTGCTGGGCTGCGGGCTCCTGCTCAACAATCCGCACCTCGGCAACTGGAGCCGCCAGCTGTCCGCGGTGCGCGGCGAGAGCTACCACCAGACGCTCAAGGAGTTCAAGGGATTGGTGGCGGAACTCACGTTTGCCGCCAAGAGTTTCTTCTTCCTCGTCTTGGGCTACCTGACCGACCTCAGCACGATGCGCTCGTGGACCGCGTGGGCGATCGCGGCCGCGGTGTTCGGCGTCGTTTTCGTCTCCCGCTTCGCGATCCTGCGGCTGCTGCGGCAGCGCGACAAGCGGATCTTGACGTGGATCGCGCCGCGCGGCCTCATCACCGTGCTGCTGTTCCTCGCGGTCCTCGAAACCGGAAAGATTGCGGAGTTCCCGCTCGGCGCCGTCATGCTCGTCGTGCTCGCGACGAGCGCGGCGACGGCGCTCGCGCATCGGGACACCAAACCCGCGGCGCCGCCGATTGCCGTGACGGCCGTTCCGGGCAAGCCCGACTGACGAGCTACCACAGCCGTCCCGACGATGGCGAGCCATGTCTGATCTGGTGCTCTTTGCGCGAGCACCAAGTGCAAAGGCCGCCCGGAGGCGGCCCTTGCACTTGCTTACGTCATGCTTGGATGCTACGGCAGCTGCATCGACCAGGCGCTGCGGCCGTGCGTCGCGGCGTACAGGATCCGCGCGCTCGACACGATCGTGAGGCCGGAAACTTCGACCATCGGGAGTCCCGTACCTGCAGTAGCCCAGACCGAGCCGCCATTCGATAGCTTCATGACGCCGAAGTCAGAGGCTGCGTAGACGTCGCCGGTGAGATCGTCGCTCACGACCGCCGTAATCGGGAAATCAGGCAGGTTGAAGCTTCGGTCGACAAACGTCGCCGCGGCTGCTCCGCTCCAAGTCGCTTCGAACACATGCCCAGGCTGCGCCGGCGTATTCGCGTTGTATCCGCTGTAAGCAACCCAGGCATGTCGCGGATTCGTCGGATCGACATAGATCGCGGTGACGAATCGGTTGGGAGCGTTCGACGGATCGACCCGGTTCCAGACAACGGACCCGGCCGAAGCGTTCGCGTTTTCGGTGATGAACACGCGGCCCGTGCTCGTCGCCGCCCACATCGACCCCGTATTTTGGGGAGCCCGCGAGATCCAGGCGACCGCACCCCCGCCTCGACTTCCCCATGCGCCCGCGGTGAGCTGCGTTGACGGGACACCATTGCCGATCGGAACGAAGTTGCCGCAACCGGGCTGGCCCGCAAACGTCGTGAACTCGGGGCAGTTGGCTTCGAGATACGCCGGGTTGCCACCCCAGTCCTGTGTGCGCCAGACCGAGAACGAACCCTGGAAGATCGGCCTGCCGCGGCGGATTCGGGTCGGCGATGACCGGCGGGTAGAACAGCGATCCTTCGGGCTCGAGAAGATCGGCGCCGAGATGATCACCCACTTCGTCGGGTCGCCGTTGCGGAAGTTCGCGTCGTTCGCCTGCCGGTGAACGTGAAACGCAGCGCATCGTTGAGAACGTTGAAGCCGGATTGGCCGCCGTCGCCGTAGATCTCCTGGGGCCAGACGATGGGGGATCCATTGTATTGGAACGTCCCGTTGTCCGCGTGCACCCTGCAGAAGGTTCGGGGTCGCTGCGCGCTCGCCGACAGGCTTTGGAACTGCAGCGTCGACATCCGTTGTTCATGTTGACGAGCTGGTTCGCGACGTTGCTCAGCAGGCTCTTGCACAACGCGAGGTCCGCGGATCGAGGCCGCGCGAGTCGCACTTGGCGAGATGTCCGCGACCTTGGCCGTCGAGCGGACGACGCCGCCTTCCGAGCCGGTGATGAACTGCAGCGGCTTGCCGGAAATTCGGCGATCGCGCGCCCGTCGGGATGCATTCTTCGGCGGTTGAGGTCGCTCCTGCGTGAGATCGCTGAGGTGCGCCATTGGCTGCACATCACGTCCGTTGGAGGTCCTTGTGCAGCCTCGTAGGCGAACGATCCCGACGGCAATTCGGGCGCCCACTAGCATGGGCGTATTCACGCACGATGTCGTACCAGCACTGGTCGGTACAATAGCCGATCGTGGCCGTCGCAGGGGCGACACTGCGCGGAAGCGTCGTCAGTACGTAGACCTGGTGTCCAAGAGCACGCGTCGGACCGGATGCCGACTCCGACGTACATCCGAATGTTTCGATTGGCAGCGTCGTCCGCAATCGGCAGCGGTGCTAGGTTGGCGAGCCTGTCTGAATGCGTCCAGTTGCGATGTCGTCGACGAGCTCCGCGCGAGGACCGACGTACGTGATGACTCGGCATGTTGGACTCGGCACCTGCCGGGTCGACGGCGCCTTCGCGACGGCGATCAGCGGGCGGATCGAGGGAAGGCGTTTCGGTTTGTCGATAGAGTCCGGCGGGCCAGCGCAGGCGGACAGCGGCACGCCAACCGTCGGCCCTGAACTATGCACGAGCGCGCGTGGGACGAGCGACGGCGTATCGAGCGCCTTTGCCCGGTCGAGCCGCCAAGAGGAGCCGCTCCGGGAACGAGGCCAGCTCGGCCGCTGTCCGTCGTTGTCGATCCGAACGCTCCGAACGGGGGCACCGGCCGCCGTGCGGCATACAGGTGGCCCGAGCATCGCGCGATCGATCAGCAGCAGCCGGGTTGCCGAAGCGGCTCGAGTGTTTGCAGTTCGAGCCGTTGAGCGCTTGTCGGGAACGGTAAACGCTGCCGGCCATGCAGCGATCCAGGACCGAGTTGAGCACCAAGCGCCTCGGTCTCCTGAGAGAGGCGGCCGATGCGACGCGCGGCGCAGTGAGCTGGCCTGTTGACCGGGCAATGACGGTGCGCTACGGCGAGGTCGGTAGGCTGCGCGCGATCGCAGTCGGTTCGAGCGTCTTGTCGTGCACGGTCCGATGACCTCGAGGGCTCTTGTTGCGATGGCAAGTCGCGGCCCGCGCGGCCGTTCTGGTTCGGACGCCTTCACGACATCAATCGCAAGCGGATCCTCGACATCGCCGCGCAACATCCGAACCAGTTCGGTAACACAATGATTCAATGGACGGAGTTCAAGTTATCGTCCCAGGGTTGCTCGCGAATTGTAAATTTCTCCAACGCGAATGCCGATCCAATCGACCGTGACGGCAGTCGTTTCTGCCGAATCTTCGGGGCACATCGTCAATGCCGTCGCAAGCAAATGCGGCAGACGTTGCCGGCGAAGCGCGAAGAGTACAGCAATTCGGCGGCCTACACGCATGCTGGCCGCGTCGAATAGCAGATCAAGGCCGCGACGCGCCGGCTGGAGCGCCGTAGCACGTCTTGCCTTGCCCGGACCAACGGGAAACCGGGATGCGTCAGGATCGTGCGCTTGGTCGGGGCCGGCACGCGCCTACCCGGCGTCATGCGCGGCGGGCGGGTGTGGGTCGAACGCAGACAATTGGAAGTACTCTAGCGTCCCTGGTCTTGCCATTGCTTCCGAGTCTAGGGCACGACGGACAGGAACACGAACGCGGCGAGGATCACGAGGTGCACGACGCCCTGCAGGATCGTCGTGCGGCCGGTGCCGAGCGTGATCGCGCTGACGAGCAGCGTCAGGAGCAGCAGCACCGTGTCCATCGCGCCCAGCCCGAGGACCAGCGGCCGCCCGGTGACGATGAACATCGCGGCGATGACGGGAATGGTGAGGCCGATGCTCGCGAGCGCCGAGCCCAGCGCGAGGTTGAGGCTCGTCTGCAGCTTGTCGGCATGCGCCGCGCGCGCCGCGGCGAGCCCTTCCGGCAGCAGCACCAGCGCCGCGATGATGATCCCCACGACGGCTTCCGGCGCGCCGAAGTCGAGCACCGCGTCCTCGATCGACGGCGACAGCGTCTTGGCGAGGCCGACCACCGCGACGAGGCATACGAAGCAGCAGTGCAACGCTCGCCCACGTCTGCCCCACGGAGGGCGGGGGCGCATGCACGTCGTCGCCGGCGCCCGCGGCCAGAAAATAGTCGCGATGGCGGACCGTCTGGATGAAGACGAACGCGCCGTACAGCACGAGCGACGCGATGCCGGAGAACGCGAGCTGCGCGGGTGACCACATCGGTCCCGGTACCGTCGTCGCATAGTTCGGCAGCACGAGCGCCAGCACCGACAGCGCCGCCAGCACCGCGAGCGCCGCGCTCGCGCCTTCGAGGTGGAAGACCTGCTCGCGATGCCGCAGGCCGCCCAGCAGCAGGCACACGCCGACGATGCCGTTGCAGACGATCATGATCGCGGCGAACACGGTGTCGCGCGCGAGCGCCGCCTTCGCGTCGCCGACGGCCAGCATGATGGAGATGATCAGTGCGACCTCGATCACCGTGACCGCGACCGCGAGCACCAGCGTGCCGTAGGGCTCGCCGATCCGGTGCGCGATGACCTCGGCGTGGTGCACGGCGGCGAACACGGCACCGCCGAGGAGGGCCGCGACGACGACGAGGAACCACCCGCCCCAGCCCGTCATGAGGGCCGTGACCAACGCCGCCCACGCCGCGATCGGCGCGACCCAGGTCCAGTGATCGATGTACGAGCTCTTTTGCGCCATGCCTTCCCTCGTCAACGGCGGACCGGGCAATCTACCATCATCGCCGGGAAGCCGGATTCCGTCGCGCAGCCGCGGTCGCGGGCGCGTCGAGCGCCCATTCGGCGCCCATGAATCGTTGCGTCAGGAAGTCGGTGAACGCGCGCACTTTCGCCGAAAGGTGGCGGCGACTCGGATACACGACGTGGATGCCGGCCGCCGGCGGGGCGAACGCGCGCAGGATCGGAACGAGCCGTCCCGCCTTGACGTCGGGGCCGACGATGAAATCCGGCTCGTACGTAATGCCCACGCCCGCGACCGCGAGCGCCTCGAGGAAGCGCCCGTTGTTGGCGTGCGCGGGGCCGGAAACGCGCACGTTGCGCTCGCGTCCGTCGGGGTGGCGGAACGGCCAGTACCCGCCCTGCGGCAGGTACGCATACATGAGGCATGCGTGCGCAACGAGGTCTTCCGGCACGCGCGGCTCGCCATGCTGCGCAAGATACGACGGCGCGGCGCAGCAGACGAAGCTCGTCGCGCCGACCCTGCGCGCGACCACGTTCTGGCCCCCGACCGCGCCGATGCGCACCGCGGCGTCGAAGCCTTCCTCGACGAGATCGACGATGCGGTCCGACAACTCCGCGTCGAAGCGCATCTGCGGATGGCGCGCCATGAAGTCGGCGATCGCCGGCGCCAGGTATCGCTCGCCGAACGTCACGCCGCAGGTGAGGCGCAGCGTGCCCCGCGGCACCACCGCGCCTTCGCCCGCGGACTCCTCCGCTTCCTCGAGATCGGCGAGCAGCTGCACGCAGCGCTCGTGAAACGCGCGGCCGATCTCGGTGAGGGACAGGCGGCGCGTGGTCCGGTTGAGCAGCCGGGCATCGAGATGCGCTTCCAGCTCGGTCACGTGCCGCGAGACCGACGACACCGAGACGCCGAGCCGCTCCGCGGCACGCGCGAAGCTGCCCGTCTCGACGACCTTCACGAACGCCTCGATGGCGTGGAAGCGATCCATGGGAGCCTTGGTTGGAAGCGACGTCTGATTATTGCATTTTTCGCAACAATATTTCAACCCAAAGGCTATTTATCCTGGTCTCTGCAAGAAGCATCATTCGTTCGGACGCGCCAAACGGCGCGCATCACCCAAAGGAGCTTCGATGAACGACGCACGCACGACCAATACCGCCGCGCTGCTGCTGCGGCTTTCGCTGGGCACGATGTTCGTCGCCCATGCGCTGCTCAAGTATTTCGTCTTCACGCCGGCCGGAACCGCCAAGTTCTTCGAATCGCTCGGCCTGCCGGGCGCGCTCGGCTACCTCACGATCGCGGTCGAGCTCGTCGGCGGCGCGCTGCTTATCCTCGGCGTGCGCACGCGGATCGTCGCGCTGGCGCTCGTGCCCGTGCTGATTGGCGCGACGTGGGCGCATTCGGGCAACGGCTGGCTCTTCACGTCGCCGAACGGCGGATGGGAATACCCCGCCTTCTGGACGGTGACGCTGATCGTCCAGGCGTTGCTCGGTGACGGCGCCTTTGCCCTGCGCTACACGAGCGCGCCGCCCTCGCTGCATCGCGCCTGACCCATGACGGCGATCGCCGGGCATCGTCCCGCCGATCGCCCCTTTCCTCGCTACCCGAATCCAAAGGACATCCCATGAAGCTCTACTACTCCCCCGGCGCGTGCTCGCTCGCGCCGCACATCGTGCTATCCGAAGCCGGGCTCACGTACACGACGAAGCGCGTCGACCTCAAGACGCACACGCTCGCCGACGGCACCGACTACTACACGATCAACCCGAAGGGCTACGTGCCGGCGATCGAGCTCGACGACGGCGCGCGCCTCACCGAGATCGCGGCGATCCTTCAATTCATCGCCGACCGCAAGCCCGGCACGCTCGCACCCGCCTACGGCACGATGGAACGCTACCGCCTGATGGAGTGGCTCAATTTCATCGCCACCGAGCTCCACAAGCAGTTCGGCCCGTTGTGGTATCCGACCACGCCCGAGGCGACCCGGGAAGCGCAGATCACGAAGCTCAAGTCCCGCTTCGAGCTGATCGCGAAGACGCTCGCCGCGCAGCCGTATCTCATGGGTGACAAATTCACCGTCGCCGACGCGTACCTGTTCACGATTCTCAACTGGGCGCCGATGCTGAAGGTCGACCTCGCGCCGTGGCCCGCGCTGGTGGCGTTCCAGGCGCGCGTGGCGGCCCGTCCGGCGGTTCACGCGGCGCTCGTCGCCGAAGGGCTCGTCAAGGGCGAGCGCGCTTCGGCTAAAGTAGCGGCCTGACGGAAAAACCGGCACGCCCCATGACGCTTCCCACGCTTTTCCTCTCGCACGGCTCGCCGATGCACGCAATCGAGCCGGGCGCGGCCGGCAAGGCATGGGAAGCGCTCGGCCGCACGCTGCCGCGGCCGCGCGCGGTGCTGATGGTGTCGGCGCACTGGGAAACCTCGGTGCCGATGCTGACCGGCAATCCGCAGCCGCAGACGATCCACGATTTCGGCGGCTTTCCGGCGGAGCTTTTCGCGATTCGCTACGCGGCCCCCGGCGCACCCGCGCTCGCGACGCAGACGGTGGCGCTGCTCAAGAATGCCGGCAGTCACCGCGGGCGTGGACGGCTGTCGTGGTCTCGATCACGGCGCGTGGGTGCCGCTGCGCTGGATGTACCCGGGGCACGACGTGCCGGTGGTGCAGCTCTCGGTGCAGCCGGCGCTCGGCACCGCGCATCACGTTGCACTGGGGCGCGCGCTGGCGCCGCTCGCGGACGACGACGTGCTGATCGTCGGCTCCGGCCATACGACGCACAACCTGCGCGACTGGATGGGCAACCCGCGGCGGCACGAGCCGCTGCGTTACGCGCAGGAGTTTTCCAATTGGCTGCAGGCGCGCCTGGTGGCGCACGACACCGCGGCGCTGGTCGCCTATCGCGAGCAGGCGCCGGAAGCCGCGCGCGCGCATCCGACCGAGGAGCATTTCCTGCCGCTGCATGTCGCGTGGGGCGCCGCGGGCGACGGTCCCCGCGTCGAGCGGATCGTCGACGGCTTCGAAGCGGGCGCGCTGTCGCTGGACTCGTACGCGTTCTACCCGGCGCATTGACGCG
>CAWFMY010000022.1:0-49120 GCA_963816925.1 uncultured beta proteobacterium
TCCAGTCTAGGGCACGACGGACAGGAACACGAACGCGGCGAAGATCACGAGGTGCACGACGCCCTGCAGGATCGTCGTGCGGCCGGTGCCGAGCGTGATCGCGCTGACGAGCAGCGTCAACATCAGCAGCACCGTGTCCATCGCGCCCAGCCCGAGGACCAGCGGCCGCCCGGTGACGATGAACATCGCGGCGATGACCGGGAATGGTGAGGCCGATGCTCGCGAGCGCCGAGCCCAGCGCGAGGTTGAGGCTCGTCTGCAGCTTGTCGGCATGCGCCGCGCGCGCCGCGGCGAGCCCTTCCGGCAGCAGCACGAGCGCCGCGATGATGATCCCCACGACGGCTTCGGGCGCGCCCGAAGTCCAGCACCGCCGCTTCGATGGCCGGCGACAGCGTCTTGGCGAGGCCGACCACCGCGACGAGGCATACGAGCAGCAATGCGAACGCTCGCCCACGTCTGCCCACGGAGGGCGGGGGCGCATGCACGTCGTCGCCGGCGGCCGGCGGCCAGAAAATATTCGCGATGGCGGACCGTCTGGATGAAGACGAACGCGCCGTACAGCACGAGCGACGCGATGCCGGAGAACGCGAGCTGCGCGGGTGACCACATCGGCCCCGGTACCGTCGTCGCGTAGTTCGGCAGCACGAGCGCCAGCACCGACAGCGCCGCCAGCACCGCGAGCGCCGCGCTCGCGCCTTCGAGGTGGAAGACCTGCTCGCGATGCCGCAGGCCGCCCAGCAGCAGGCACACGCCGACGATGCCGTTGCAGACGATCATGATCGCGGCGAACACGGTGTCGCGCGCGAGCGCCGCCTTCGCGTCGCCGACGGCCAGCATGATGGAGATGATCAGTGCGACCTCGATCACCGTGACCGCGACCGCGAGCACCAGCGTGCCGTAGGGCTCGCCGATCCGGTGCGCGATGACCTCGGCGTGGTGCACGGCGGCGAACACGGCGCCGCCGAGGAGGGCCGCGACGACGACGAGGAACCACCCGCCCCAGCCCGTCATGAGGGCCGTGATCAAAGCCGCCCACGCCGCGATCGGCGCGACCCAGGTCCAGTGATCGATGTACGAGCTCTTTTGCGCCATGCCTTCCCTCGTCAACGGCGGACCGGGCAATCTACCATCATCGCCGGGAAGCCGGATTCCGTCGCGCAGCCGCGGCCGCGGGCGCGTCGAGCGCCCATTCGGCGCCCATGAATCGTTGCGTCAGGAAGTCGGTGAACGCGCGCACTTTCGCCGAAAGGTGGCGGCGACTCGGATACACGACGTGGATGCCGGCCGCCGGCGGGGCGAACGCGCGCAGGATCGGAACGAGCCGTCCCGCCTTGACGTCGGGGCCGACGATGAAATCCGGCTCGTACGTAATGCCCACGCCCGCGACCGCGAGCGCCTCGAGGAAGCGCCCGTTGTTGGCATGCGCGGGGCCGGAAACGCGCACGTTGCGCTCGCGTCCGTCGGGGTGGCGGAACGGCCAGTACCCGCCCTGCGGCAGGTACGCATACATGAGGCATGCGTGCGCAACGAGGTCTTCCGGCACGCGCGGCTCGCCATGCTGCGCAAGATACGACGGCGCGGCGCAGCAGACGAAGCTCGTCGCGCCGACCCTGCGCGCGACCACGTTCTGGCCCCCGACCGCGCCGATGCGCACCGCGGCGTCGAAGCCTTCCTCGACGAGATCGACGATGCGGTCCGACAACTCCGCGTCGAAGCGCATCTGCGGATGGCGCGCCATGAAGTCGGCGATCGCCGGCGCCAGGTATCGCTCGCCGAACGTCACGCCGCAGGTGAGGCGCAGCGTGCCCCGCGGCACCACCGCGCCTTCGCCCGCGGACTCCTCCGCTTCCTCGAGATCGGCGAGCAGCTGCACGCAGCGCTCGTGAAACGCGCGGCCGATCTCGGTGAGGGACAGGCGGCGCGTGGTCCGGTTGAGCAGCCGGGCATCGAGATGCGCTTCCAGCTCGGTCACGTGCCGCGAGACCGACGACACCGAGACGCCGAGCCGCTCCGCGGCGCGCGCGAAGCTGCCCGTCTCGACGACCTTCACGAACGCCTCGATGGCGTGGAAGCGATCCATGGGAGCCTCGGCTGGAAGCGACGTCTGATTATTGCATTTTTCGCAACAATATTTCAACCCAAAGGCTATTTATCCTGATCTCTGCAAGAAGCATCATTCGTTCGGACGCGCCAAACGGCGCGCATCACCCAAAGGAGCTTCGATGAACGACGCACGCACGACCAATACCGCCGCGCTGCTGCTGCGGCTTTCGCTGGGCACGATGTTCGTCGCCCATGCGCTGCTCAAGTATTTCGTCTTCACGCCGGCCGGAACCGCCAAGTTCTTCGAATCGCTCGGCCTGCCGGGCGCGCTCGGCTACCTCACGATCGCGGTCGAGCTCGTCGGCGGCGCGCTGCTTATCCTCGGCGTGCGCACGCGGATCGTCGCGCTGGCGCTCGTGCCCGTGCTGATTGGCGCGACGTGGGCGCATTCGGGCAACGGCTGGCTCTTCACGTCGCCGAACGGCGGATGGGAATACCCCGCCTTCTGGACGGTGACGCTGATCGTCCAGGCGTTGCTCGGTGACGGCGCCTTTGCCCTGCGCTACACGAGCGCGCCGCCCTCGCTGCATCGCGCCTGACCCATGACGGCGATCGCCGGGCATCGTCCCGCCGATCGCCCCTTTCCTCGCTACCCGAACCAAAGGACATCCAATGAAGCTCTACTACTCCCCCGGCGCGTGCTCGCTCGCGCCGCACATCGCGCTATCCGAAGCCGGGCTCACGTACACGACGAAGCGCGTCGACCTCAAGACGCACACGCTCGCCGACGGCACCGACTACTACACGATCAACCCGAAGGGCTACGTGCCGGCGATCGAGCTCGACGACGGCGCGCGCCTCACCGAGATCGCGGCGATCCTGCAATTCATCGCCGACCGCAAGCCCGGCACGCTCGCACCCGCCTACGGCACGATGGAGCGCTATCGCCTGATGGAGTGGCTCAACTTCATCGCCACCGAGCTCCACAAGCAGTTCGGCCCGTTGTGGTATCCGACCACGCCCGAGGCGACCCGGGAAGCGCAGATCACGAAGCTCAAGTCCCGCTTCGAGCTGATCGCGAAGACGCTCGCCGCGCAGCCGTATCTCATGGGTGACAAATTCACCGTCGCCGACGCGTACCTGTTCACGATTCTCAACTGGGCGCCGATGCTGAAGGTCGACCTCGCGCCGTGGCCCGCGCTGGTGGCGTTCCAGGCGCGCGTGGCGGCCCGTCCGGCGGTTCACGCGGCGCTCGTCGCCGAAGGGCTCGTCAAGGGCGAGCGCGCTTCGGCTAAAGTAGCGGCCTGACGGAAAAACCGGCACGCCCCATGACGCTTCCCACGCTTTTCCTCTCGCACGGCTCGCCGATGCACGCAATCGAGCCGGGCGCGGCCGGCAAGGCATGGGAAGCGCTCGGCCGCACGCTGCCGCGGCCGCGCGCGGTGCTGATGGTGTCGGCGCACTGGGAAACCTCGGTGCCGATGCTGACCGGCAATCCGCAGCCGCAGACGATCCACGATTTCGGCGGCTTTCCGGCGGAGCTTTTCGCGATTCGCTACCCGGCCCCCGGCGCACCCGCGCTCGCGACGCAGACGGTGGCGCTGCTCAAGAATGCCGGAGTCACCGCGGGCGTGGACGGCTGCCGTGGTCTCGATCACGGCGCGTGGGTGCCGCTGCGCTGGATGTACCCGGGGCACGACGTGCCGGTGGTGCAGCTCTCGGTGCAGCCGGCGCTCGGCACCGCGCATCACGTTGCACTGGGGCGCGCGCTGGCGCCGCTCGCGGACGACGACGTGCTGATCGTCGGCTCCGGCCATACGACGCACAACCTGCGCGACTGGATGGGCAACCCGCGGCGGCACGAGCCGCTGCGTTACGCGCAGGAGTTTTCCGATTGGCTGCAGGCGCGCCTGGTGGCGCACGACACCGCGGCGCTGGTCGCCTATCGCGAGCAAGCGCCGGAAGCCGCGCGCGCGCATCCGACCGAGGAGCATTTCCTGCCGCTGCATGTCGCGTGGGGCGCCGCGGGCGACAGTCCCCGCGTCGAGCGGATCGTCGACGGCTTCGAAGCGGGCGCGCTGTCGCTGGACTCGTACGCGTTCTACCCGGCGCATTGACGCGTTTTCGGAGCCGGCCGGCACTGGCCGCGAAAAGAGCGTCAAACCCTGACCCCGGTCAAGCGGGCGCGCGAGGCATCGGCCCAGAATAGGCGGTGACTCCCCCGAGACCTTGCGCGGAAGGAAATGCCATGGACGCGCGTCGCACGAAATATTCCCCGAACACCCCACCGACCGCGGCCAACGACGCCGCCCGCCGGATGCGGCCCCCCGCCCGCCGTCCACGTATCCCGCGGGCGGCGGCAATGCCGAAGGACGTCCCGGCCCGGCCCGCGCGATCGGCCCCTGCGATTGCACCGGCCCCGCCCGAGCCGTCGTTCATCCGCGACTCGTACGCGTCGACGGCGTTCGCCGACGTCGTCGACCGCTCGGTGCACGCGGCGACGGCGCGCTTCACGGCGGGGCTCTCGCCGATGGCGATGATGGGCGCGTACATGGACTGGGCCGCGCACATCGCATTCGCGCCGGGCAAGCAGGCGCAGCTCGCCGAGAAGGCGTTCAAGAAGTGGATGCGGCTCGAGAACTATGCGAGCCGGCGCGTCTTCCGCCGCGATGGCGTCGAGCCGTGCATCGTGCCGCTGCCGCAGGACCGGCGCTTCACCGGCGAGGCCTGGCAGAACCCGCCGTTCGACTACATCTACCAGGCGTTCCTGCTGCAGCAGCAGTGGTGGCACAACGCGATGACCGGCGTGCGCGGCGTCACGAAGCAGAACGAGAACATGGTCGTCGTTCGCGACGCGCCAGTTTCTCGACGTGTTCTCGCCGTCGAACTCGCTGTTCACCAATCCCGAGGTGCTGGAGCGCACGCGCGCGCGAGGGCGGCGCTGAATCTGGTGCGCGGCGCGCAGAACCTGGTCGAGGACTGGGAGCGCGCGCTCGGGCGGCAAGCCGCCCGTCGGCGCCGAGCAGTTCGAGGTCGGGCGCAACGTCGCGGTCACGCCGGGCAAGGTCGTCTACCGCAACCGGCTGATCGAGCTGATCCAGTACGCGCCGGCGACCGCCGACGGTGCACGCCGGAGCCGATCCTGATCGTGCCGGCGTGGATCATGAAGTACTACATCCTCGACCTGTCGCCGCAGAACTCGCTGGTGCGCTACCTCGCCGAGCGCGGCCACACGGTGTTCATGATCTCGTGGAAGAACCCGGGCCCGGAGGACCGCGACCTGTCGATGGAGGACTATCGCAAGCTCGGCGTCGATGGCGGCGCTCGACGCGGTGAGCGCGATCGTCCCGGGCCGCAAGGTGCACGGCGTCGGCTACTGCCTCGGCGGCACGCTGCTCGCGATCGCGGCGGCGACGATGGCGCGCGACGGCGACGAGCGCTTCGCAACGCTGTCGTTCTTCGCCGCGCAGGCCGACTTCAAGGAAGCGGGCGAGCTGACGCTCTTCATCAACGAGAGCCAGCTGTCGTTCCTCGAGGACATGATGTGGGAGCAGGGCTTCCTCGACACCAAGCAGATGGCCGGCGCGTTCCAGATGCTGCGTTCGAACGACCTCGTCTGGTCGCGGATGGTGCACGACTACCTGATGGGCGAGCGCGCGCCGATGACCGACCTGATGGCGTGGAACGCCGACGCGACGCGCATGCCCTACCGGATGCACACCGAGTACCTGCGCCGCCTGTTCCTCGACAACGACCTCGCCGAGGGCCGCTATCAAGGCCGACGGCAAGGAAGTCGCGCTGACCGCGATCCGCGCGCCGCTGTTCGCGGTCGGCACCGAGCAGGACCACGTCGCGCCGTGGCGTTCGGTCTACAAGTTCCACCTGCTGACGGACACCGAGGTCACGTTCCTGCTGACGAGCGGCGGCCACAACGCGGGCATCGTCTCCGAGCCGGGTCACCCGCACCGGCACTACCGCGTCGCGACCAAGCGGGCCCACGACAACTACGTCGATCCGGACGCGTGGGCGGCACAGACGCCGGCGGTAGAGGGCTCGTGGTGGCCGCGCTGGTCCGACTGGATCGTCGCGCATTCGGGCGCGCGGGTCGCGCCGCCGGCGATGGGCGCGCCGAAGGCCGGGTATGCGCCCGTCTGCGACGCGCCGGGAACGTACGTGCGCGTGCCGTGATTCACGCTTGCCATCTCGGCATAGTGGCGGTGCGATGGACGACGGATGGAAATCCTGCACAACGCCGCCGCCTCGCGCTTCGAGGCCACCGTCGACGGGCAGTTGTGCGTCGCGAGCTATCACCTGGTCGACGGCGTGATGCGGATCTACCACACCGAAGTTCCATCCGCGCTCGAAGGCCGCGGCCTCGCGGCGAAGCTCGTCGGCGCTGCGTTCGCGTACGCCGCGGCCAACGACCTCAAGGTGGAGCCGTGGTGCTCCTACGTGCGCGCCTACATGAAGCGCAATCCCGAAACGCAGGCGTTGCTTCCGGCCGGCTTCGCGTTCTGACGTCGCGCGGCCTCGTCCAAACGGTCAATGGCGCGCGCGGTGCGCAGCGCCGATGATGGATGCCATTCCGTCAGCGACCCGGAGGACCCGCGATGCCCCACCTGCTCGACCCGCAACGCCTCGACAGCGAGGCCGCCTATCTGGCCGCGCTCGACGAACTGGAGGAACTGATGGTGACCGATCCCGACACGCCGGCAGGTCGGCGCTTCGACGAGCTCGTCGAATTGATCGACGAGTACGAGGCGCGCCACTACACGCCCGGGCCCTTGCTGCAGTGATGCCTACGCGGCTTCCTGCGCGTCGAAGATCGCTTCGGCCGCCGCGAGGTCCTCGAGCGCGAAACCGACCGACTTGAACACGGTGATCTGGCTGTCCGCGGCGCGGCCGGGATGGCGCCCGCGCGCGAGGTCGGCGAGGTCCGCGGCGATGTCTTCCTGCGCAATGGCGCCGCTCGCGAGCGCCTGCACGAGATCGCCGCCTTCGGCGAGCGCCGCCTTGCGGTCGTCGACGACGATCACGCCGGCGCGGCGCATCGCTTCGTCGTCCGTTTCGCGCATCGTCGCCCGGTACGCGCCGGTGAGGTCGAGATGCACGCCCGGCGCGAGCCACGCGCCGAGAACGAGCGGCGCCGCGGACAGCGTCGCGCAGGACACGATGTCGGCGGCCCGCACCGCCGCTTCGAGGTCGCGCACCGCGGCGACGGGCAGGCCGCTCGTCGCCATTTCCCGCGCGGCGGCGGTCGCGTGCTCCGGCGTGCGGCTCCACAGGCTCACGCGCTCGATCGGCCGCACGTGCGAATGCGCCTCGATGAGGCCGCGCGCCTGCCGGCCGGCGCCCACCATGACGAGATGCCGCGCGTCGCGTCGCGCCAGCGCGCGGGCGGCAAACGCCGACGCGCCGGCCGTGCGCCGCGCCGTGATCTCGTCGCCGTCGAACAGCGCCAGCGGTTCGCCGTTGCGCGCATCGAACAGCGCATACACGGCGTTCACCGCGCGCGCGCCGCGGTCGCGATTCCCCGGAAAGACGGTGACGAGCTTCACGCCGATGCGCCGGCCGGTGCGCCATGCGGGCATCACCAGCAGCGCCGCGCTCGGCGCGTCCGGCACGTCGATCTCGTGGAACGCGCGAAGCGGCGCCGAGACGTCTTCGCGCAGCATCGCGCCCAGCGCGTCCAGCATCCGCGGCCACGGCAACGCGGCGCGGATGGTCGCGGCGTCGAAATAGCGCATCGGCGACCGGCAGGAAAACTATGGACGGTCTTCGGACAGCGACAGGAGCGCGGCGTTGCCGCCGGCGGCGGCCGTGTTGACCGTCACCGTGCGCTCGACCACGAGCCGCGCCGCGTCGTAGCGTGCCATCGGCTTCCGGCGCGATGACCGGGACGATCTTGCCCGCGGCCGCGGCGAACTTGGCGCGCACGCGCTGCGCGCGTTCGGGCGACGCATCGAGCAGCACCGCGTCCACGGCGCCGGGATCGAGCGCGTCGGCGAACGCAACGCTCGCGCCTTCGAGGCGGTCGCGCGCGGCGAACGTCAGCGGACTGCGCAACCACAGCGGCGTGTTGCCCGCGGCCCGCGCCGCGTTCGTCTGCGCGATCAGCGCCTCCGCATCGTCGCGCAATGCAGGCGACCACGCCGCGCGGCTGGATTTCGAGCGTGTTGGCCTCGCCGGTCGGCCCGGGAAGCGCCACGGACGCGTCCGGCATCGGCAAGTGCGCGGCACCGCGCATGAGGCGCCGAACGTAGAGCGGCCCGCCGGCCTTCGGTCCCGTTCCCGACAGTCCGTGCCCGCCGAACGGCTGCACGCCGACCACCGCGCCGACGATGTTGCGGTTGATGTACACGTTGCCGGCATGAACGCGCGCGAGAATCGCCGCGGCGGTTTCGTCGATCCGCGTGTGGATGCCATGCGTGAGCCCGTACCCGGTCGCGTTGATCGCATCGACCAGCGCGGGCAGCTCGTCGCGATGCCAGCGCACGACGTGCAGCACGGGCCCGAAGACTTCGCGCGTGAGTTCCGCGAGCGCGCCGATCGACGGCAATTCGACCACCGCCGGCGCGACGAACGTCCCGCGCGCGAGCGCCTCCGGCACCGGCGACTGAAACACGGGCCAGCCGCGTTCGCGCACCTGCGCGAGATGGGCGACGAGCGCATCGCGGGCCTCGACGTCGATCACCGGGCCGACGTCGGTCGCGAGATGGCGCGGGTCGCCCAGCACGAGCTCCTGCAGCGCGCCCTTCAGCATCGCGAGCACCGGCAGGGCGATGTCGTCCTGCAGGCACAGCACGCGCAGCGCCGAGCACCGCTGGCCCGCGCTGTCGAACGCGGACACGAGCGAATCGATGACGACCTGCTCCGGCAGCGCCGAGCTGTCGACGATCATCGCGTTCTGGCCGCCTGTCTCGGCGATCAGCGCCGGGTCGTCGGCGCGCGCCGCGAGCTGTCGGTGGATGAGCCGCGCGACCTCGGTCGAGCCGGTGAAGATGACGCCGGCGATCCGCGGATCGGCGACGAGCGCCGCCCCGATCGTCTCGCCGCGACCCGCAAGGAGCTGCAGCGCGGCACCTGGCACGCCGGCACGATGCAGGATGCGCACGGCTTCGCGCGCGATCAGCGGCGTCTGTTCGGCCGGCTTCGCGAGCACCGGGTTGCCCGCGGCGAGCGCCGCGCCGACCTGCCCCGTGAAGATTGCCAGCGGAAAGTTCCACGGCGAGATCGCCACGATCGGCCCGAGAGGTTTCGCGTCGGGCATTGCGCGCGCCTGCCCGGCGTAATAGCGCAGGAAATCGACCGCTTCACGCACTTCCGCAACCGCGTTGCCGAACGTCTTGCCCGCTTCGCGCACGGCGAGCGCGAGGAACGTCGCGCACTCCGCTTCGAGGAGGTCCGCCGCGCGCTCGAGACACGCCGCGCGTTCGGCCGCCGGCGCGCGCGCCCATTGCATGCCGGCGTCCATGGCCGTCGCAATCGCGCGGTTCGCTTCGTCCTGCGTCGCCAGGACGATGCGCCCGACCACGTCGCCGCGATCGGCGGGATTGACGATGTCGATGGCGCCGGCGGCACCTCGCGCCGCGCCGAACTCCGGCGGCAACGCCTCGAGCTGCCGCGCAAGTGCGTGCAGCACGACATCGTCCGCGAGATCCATGCCTTCCGAATTCCGGCGGCCCGGCAGCATCGCGGCGGGCGCCGGCAGGTTCGCATGCGGCGCGAAGCCGGCCTTTTCCGCCACGGCGACGGGATCCTCGACCAGCGATGCGATCGGAATCGCCGGGTCCACGATGCGGTTGACGAACGACGAGTTGGCGCCATTCTCGAGGAGGCGCCGCACGAGATACGCAAGGAGCGTCTCGTGCGATCCGACCGGCGCGTAGATGCGGCACGGACGGTCGAGCTTGCCGTTCGTGGCGAGCTGGTCGTAGATGCTCTCGCCCATGCCGTGCAGGCACTGGAACTCGAAGGGCGCGTCGCCCGCAAGCGTGCGGATCGCCGCGATCGTGAAGGCGTTGTGCGTCGCGAACTGCGAGTAGAGCGCGTCCGGCGCCGCGAGCATCGCCTTCGCACACGCAAGGTAGGCGACGTCGGTATGCACCTTGCGCGTGAATACCGGATAGCCCGGCATGCCGTCGACCTGCGCGCGCTTGATCTCCGAATCCCAATAGGCGCCCTTGACGAGGCGCAGCATCAGCCGGCGCTCGTGCCGGCGCGCCAGCGCGACGACCCAATCGATGACCGGCCGCGCGCGCTTCTGGTAGGCCTGCACGACGAAGCCCAGCCCGTCCCAGCCCGCGAGCGACGGATCCGCGGCGAGCGCGGCCAGGAGATCGAGCGAGAGTTCGAGCCGGTCGGCCTCCTCCGCATCGATCGCGAGACCGATGTCGTATTGCTTCGCGAGGCGCATCAGCGACTGGAGGCGCGGGACGAGCTCGGCCATGACGCGCCCACGCTGCGCGCGGCTGTAGCGCGGATGCAGCGCGGAGAGCTTCACCGACACCCCCGGGCCCGCGACGACGCCACGCCCCGCCGCCGCGCGGCCGATGGAATGGATCGCCGCCTCGTATCCGGTGAAGAATCGCTGCGCGTCGACGGCCGTCAGCGCGGCCTCGCCCAGCATGTCGAACGAGTACGTGTAGCCGCGCGCCTCGCGATCGCGCGCATTCGCGAGCGCCTCGTCGATCGTGCGGCCGGTGACGAACTGGCGCCCGAGAAGGCGCATCGCGAGGTCCACGCCCTTCCTGATCAGCGGCTCCCCGCCCTTGCGCAGCAGCGACGAGAGTGCAGCCTCCAGCGCGCCCTCGTTGCGCGTGTCGACCAGCCTGCCGGTGACGAGGAGCCCCCACGCGGCGGCGTTGACGAACAGCGATGGCGACGCGCCGACATGCGCGCGCCAGTCGCCGCGGCCGATCTTGTCGCGGATAAGGCGGTTTCGCGTCGCGGCATCCGGGATGCGCAGCAGCGCCTCGGCGACGCACATCAGCGCCACGCCTTCGCGGCTGTCGAGCGAGAACTCGAGCATCAGCGCGTCCACGCCACCGGCTTGCGAGCGCTCGGCGCGCACCGCTTCGGCGAGCCTGGTCGCGTGCGCCTGCGTTGTCGCGAGAACCTCCGGCGCAAAGCGCGCCTCGGCGCCAGCGCGCGAACGGTCGCCGCCTCGTCGGCGCGGTGCGCGAGCGCAATGCGCTCACGCAGCGGAGCGAGTGCGTCGCTTCCAGGCTCGACACTCGCGAATCCGAAGTCGAAGCCGGCGTGGCCCGCGGGTGGCTGGGACATTGACGACGCCCGAAAACGCCCGGCCGCGGGTCGCGGCCGGTGCAGGAGCGCGATTCTAGCTCACGCGAGCATGCAGGCGACCTACGGCTCGAACTTCGGGTGGATGAGATTATCGAACGAGAACACCTCGTCCCACTTCGCCTGCGTGAGAAGCTGGCGTTCCAGGACGACGATCTGGTGCAGCGACTTGCCGGTTTCGTAGCCTTCGCGCGCGATCTCCGCGCACTGCTTGTAGCCGAGCGAGGGCTTCAGCACGGTGACGATCCCCAGCGAATTCAGCACCATCTCGCGCGTGCGGTCGGCATTCGCCGTGATGCCCGCGACGCAGTTGACGCGCAAGCTGTCCACCGCGTGCTCCATCGTCGCAATCGACGTGAAGAGCGCGAACGTGATGACCGGCTCCATCACGTTGAGTTGCAGCTGTCCGGCGGAGGCCGCGAGCGTGACCGTCAGGTCGAGCCCGATCACGAGGAAGCCCACCTGATTCACGACCTCGGGAATGACCGGGTTCACCTTGCCCGGCATGATCGAGCTGCCGGGCTGCAGCTGCGGCAGGTTGATTTCGTTGAAACCGCACCGTGGCCCGGACGCGAGCAGCCGGAGGTCGTTGCAGATCTTGGTGAGCTTCGACGACGTGCGCTTCAGCGCGCCCGAGAGCAGCACGTAGGCGCCGGTGTCGGACGTCGCCTCGACGAGGTCGCCGGCCAGGACGAACGGGATGCCCGTCAGCTCCGACAAGTGGCGGGTCGCAAGCTCAGGATATCCCGGCGCCGCCGTGACGGAGGTCCCGATCGCCGTCGCGCCGAGGTTGATTTCGTGCAGCAGCGCGCGCACTTCGGCGATCCGCTGCACTTCCTCGCCAAGCGTCGTGCCCCAGCCGTTGATTTCCTGTCCGAGCGACATCGGCACCGCGTCCTGCAGGTGCGTGCGGCCCATCTTCAGCACCCGCTCGAATTCCTTTCCCTTCGCGAAGAATGCGTCCTGCAGCCGCCGCAGCGCATCCATATAGCTCGACAGGCGGAGGATCAGCGCGAGGCGGAATGCGGTCGGGTAGACATCGTTGGTCGACTGCCCGAAATTGACATGGTCGTTCGGGCTCACGTGCTGGTAGTCGCCCTTCGGACGGCCCAGGTGCTCGAGCGCGAGGTTCGCGATCACCTCGTTCGCGTTCATGTTGGTCGACGTGCCCGCGCCGCCCTGGATGAAGTCGGTCACGAACTGGTCGCGCATTTCTCCCGCGATCAACCGGTCGCACGCGGCGGCGATCGCGCCGGCGACCGCGGGATCGAGCACACCCAGGTCGCGATTCGCCAGCGCCGCGGCTTTCTTGACGTAGCCGAACGCCTTGACGAACGTCGGCTCGGCCGACATCGGGATGCCGGTGATGTGGAAATTTTCCTTCCCGCGCAGCGTCTGCACGCCGTAGTACGCGCTGTCGGGGAGCTCGCGCTCGCCCAGGAAGTCGCGCTCGATTCGGGTCGTCATGATCACCTCTCCTCGTCCGCTCCCGGTTCGCGCCGCCGAAATGCGACGGGCCGGCGTGCGGCCGGCCCGTTGCGCAGGACGCGCTTCGCGGGCGTCAGTGCAGCCGCTGCCGCGACTTGCGCGTCGCATCGGCGAAGGCGCTGCGCCGGCTTCCCGTGCCGCGCCCCTGCGTGGCCTCGCGCTTCGAAAGCCAGAAGCGGAAGATCAGCACGGCGGCGACCGGGAGCTCCTCGATCAGCTCGGCGCGCTTCTCGTCGCTGTCGACCCATTCGGTGAAATCGTCGTCGCGGTCACCGAACGCGAGCGCCTCGATCGGGAAGATCCAGTCGCGGGCATCCTGCGCGTCGTACAGCGGCTGCCACTCGTCGTCGCGGATCTTCACCCCCGCCATGTAGCCTTCGCACCATGCGGTCGCTTCGGCGGGCGCGCGCTCGCCGCGCTGGACCTTCTCGTCCGGCACGTAGAGCAGCGGACGGAAACGCGTCGGCGATTCGCCGAGCGTGCGCTGGATGCCGACGAAATGCCGCAGCACGAGTCCCATGATCCGCTGCGCCTGGTCGTTGTCGACGAACACGGGCGCGGCGCTCTTGCTGCCTTCGCTCCACACTTGCGGCAGCCACTCCGACGGCTGGATGACTTCGGGGCCCGACACCACCGCCGTGAGGTAGCCGTCGAGCATCTCGAGGTCCATGCAGTCCTGCGGGACGGCGTCGGACGCGAGGAAGACCTCGAGCTCGTCGAGTTCGGCGTCCGTCAGGGGTTCGTCGAGGGCGCGCGGATCGGTCATGGGGAATGGGCTCGGTTTGCGGAGTCGGAACCCTCTATGATCCGCTGCCGCGGCATTTCACGCAACTGCAACGCGTGCGCAAGGTTCAGCGCCGCCGCGAAAACGAGCACCGCGCCGGCCTGGTGCGCCGCGGCGAGCGGCACCGGCACGACGAGGAGCAGCGTCGAGATCCCGAGCGCGATCTGCAGCGCCAGGAATGCGAGCAACAGCGTCGCGCCGTTTCGCGCGCGCGACGGCAGAGCATCGCCGGTGCGCACCTTCCACCAGAGGAGCGGAACGAGGATGGCGAGCACCCACGCGATGAGCCGGTGATCGAACTGGACGGTCGCCATGTTCCAGAAGAAATTCTTCCACCAGGGCTCGAGCATCAGGATCTCGGACGGGACGACGCTGCCGTTCATCAGCGGAAACGTGTTGTAGGCGAAACCCGCCCGCGTGCCGGCGACGAAACCGCCGGTGAGCGCCATGACGAAGACGAGCGCGGCGATGGCGAACGCGAAGCGGCGGACCCCTCGCCGCGACAATGACGATACATCGGCGCGCTCCGGAAACGTCAGCGACAACGCGATCCAGAACATCGCAGCGAAAATCAGCAGCGCGATGCCGAGATGCGCAGTCAGGCGAAACTGGGACACGTGCGGGTCGTCGACGAGGCCGCTTTGCACCATGTACCAGCCCATCGCGCCTTGCAGTCCGCCCAGCAGGAAAATGCCCGCGAGCGCCCTCCCGTAGCCGCTCGGAATGCGCCGTCGCGCCGCGAAGACGAGCAGCGGGACGAGGAACGCGACGCCGATCGCGCGGCCGAGCAGCCGGTGCGCGTATTCCCACCAGAAGATGCCCTTGAATTCGGCGAGCGTCATCGCATGATTGACCTGGCGGTACTCGGGCGTCTGCTGGTACTTGGCGAACACCTCCTGCCAGTCGCCCGCGGACAATGGCGGCAACGTGCCGACGATCGGCTGCCACTCGACGATCGACAGCCCCGAATGCGTGAGGCGCGTGACGCCGCCGACGACGATCAGCGCGAACACCAGCGCGCAGCAGACGAGGAGCCATATCGCGACGGAGCGCGTCCCCTCCCCCCGGCCTTCTCCCGCGAGCGGGAGAGGGAGGTGCTTGTCAGGGACCGCGGCGGCATTCGACATGACGTGCATTTTGCCACGCGGACCCCGCAGCCCGGCGGGGACGCGCAAGCGTAGTCCGGCGTTCCGGTTTCAGGCATCATCGGACGCAAAGAGGCCGCCGCGCCGCCTTCCGTTTCCCTGCCGTGAACGACCGCCCCCGCGTCATCGCCCATCTCGACATGGATGCGTTCTACGCCTCCGTCGAGTTGTTGCGCTATCCGGAATTGCGCGGCAAGGCCGTGGTGATCGGCGGCGGCCGGCGCAGTGCGGCGGGCGACGCGCGGGAAACGTTCACCACGCTGCGCGAGTATGTCGGTCGTGGTGTCGCCACGACAGCGACCTACGAGGCGCGTGCGCTCGGCGTCCACTCCGGGCTCGGGCTCATGAAGGCGGCGCGCCTCGCGCCGGACGCTATCCGGCTCCCCGCGGATTTCGACGCGTATCGGCGGTACTCACGGCTGTTCAAGGATGCCGTCGCGGCGATTGCGCCGCACATCGAGGACCGCGGCATCGACGAGATCTACATCGATCTTACCGAGGTCCGGCACGACGCAGGCGTGCGCGCGCTCGCGCAGTCGATCAAGGACGCCGTGCGCGCCGCCACCGGGCTGTCGTCGTCGATCGGCATCGCGCCCAACAAGCTGCTGGCGAAGATCGCCTCCGAGCTCGACAAGCCCGACGGGATCACGATCGTGAACCATGACGACATTCCGCTGCGGATCTGGCCCCTGGCGCCGCGCAAGATCAATGGCATCGGCCCGAAGGCGGCGGCGAAGCTCGACGCGCTCGGCATCCGCACCATAGGCGAGCTGGCGCATACCGACCCCTCGTGGCTGGTCGAGCAATTCGGCCGCCATACGGGCGCGTGGATGCACGAAGCCGCGCATGGCCGCGATGACCGGCCGGTCGTCACGTTCTCGGAGCCGAAGTCGATCAGCCGCGAAACCACGCTCGACCGCGACCTCTCCGCCACGCGCGATCGCGCGGAACTCTCGCAGATCTTCACCGACCTTTGCGTGAGCGTCGCCGAAGACCTGCAGAAGGCGGGGTACGCGGGGCGCACGATCGGTCTCAAGCTGCGCTTCGACAACTTCCGCACGGTCACCCGCGACCAGACGATTCCGGCGCCGACGCAGGACGCGCAGACCATCCGCCGCGCCGCGGGCGAGTGCCTGAAGCGCGTGCCGCTCGAGCGCCGCATCCGGCTGCTCGGCGTGCGCATCGGCGCGCTGATTCCGATCGACGACGTCGGAAAGATGCAGCCGAGCGAGGCCGATCCGACGCCGTCGCTGTTTTGACGTTCGAGCGAAGCGAATCGACCAACCTCAGCCCGGCCGCCAATCCGGGTGAGCGAGATGCCACAGCAGATGCAGGAACGAAAAGCTCAGGACAATGACCCACAGCCACCAGAACAGCCGAAGGATGGCGGCCTCGGAGGCATGTGCGGAGGGCGCCTTCAGCAACGTCTTGTACGGATCATCGGCGACATTGCGGATTGCCAGGTACTTCTCGACGAATTCGCTGTCGTGCCGCGAAAGAACCGAAAATTGCTGACGATAGGTCGAGAAGTGATTGCCGGGGAACAGCGCCTTCCACTCGTCTTCGATCAGAAGCAGCCGGGTGTTGGCCGTATCGACAAATGCGCGGCCGCGCGCATCGAGGCGCATGAAATAGAAGGCGATGACGAGGGGCGGAATCGGGATGACGGCGAGGGTGGCCATCGTCACGAGGGAGAAGACCCCGATGGCTTCTTTCGCGAGCAACCCGAAGATCGCCAGAAATGCCGTTTGAATCGTCAGAAAATGCGCGAACCTCTGCTGCTTCAGGGTCTCGTAGAATTTCAACAGGTCCAGATTGGCTTTCCACTCTTCCAGCAGCCGCGCGTCAGCTTTTTCCATCGGTGGCTCCTCGGGTCGCACCCGATGCGAAATCGATGATTTCGGGTCTTGGTTGTCCGGTGGGATTCGGTCCCTTGATGGGCGTTCGCCTGGAGCGTCGACACGCTCCGGGCCTCATCATGCACCCGCGCGGACACTTGCCGGCGAAACAATAGCTCGGCGATGGCGCCCTGGCGCTCGTGCCCGCCAGCGCGACACGCCGTGAGCCGCGGCAAATCGGGCGCGATCGATAGACTATATCTATGGCAATCGTAGGAATTGCCAATTGGAGTTATTGAACGCCGCTGCTTATGATTCATCTCGACCCCGATTCGATCAGGAAACAAGGAGAGAACCATGAGCGAGAAAAAGCGTTTGACGACCGCGGCCGGCGCGCCGGTCCCGGACAACCAGAACACGATGACCGCCGGGCCACGCGGCCCGGTCCTCCTCCAGGACATCTGGCTGCTCGAGAAGCTCGCCCATTTCGATCGCGAGGTGATTCCCGAGCGCCGCATGCACGCCAAAGGCTCAGGCGCTTACGGAACCTTCACCGTGACGCACGACATCAGCCGTTACACGCGCGCGAAGATCTTCTCGGCCATCGGCAAGAAGACGGAGCTGTTCGCGCGATTCACCACTGTCGCCGGCGAGCGCGGCGCGGCGGATGCCGAGCGCGACATCCGCGGCTTCGCGGTCAAGTTCTACACCGACGAGGGCAACTGGGACATGGTCGGCAACAACACGCCGGTCTTCTTCCTTCGCGACCCGCTGAAGTTTCCTGACCTGAACCACGCGGTGAAGCGGGATCCGCGCACCAACATGCGCAGCGCCAGGAACAATTGGGACTTCTGGTCCTCGCTGCCGGAGGCGCTGCATCAGATCACCATCGTCATGAGCGATCGCGGCCTGCCGGCGACTTACCGGCACATGCATGGCTTCGCGAGCCACACGTTCAGCTTCATCAACGCGAACAACGAACGCTTCTGGGTCAAGTTTCATTTCAAGTCGCAGCAAGGCATCAGGAACCTGACTGACGCGGAAGCGGAAGCCATCGTCGGCAAGGACCGCGAGAGCCACCAGCGCGATCTCTACGAGGCGATCGAGCGCGGCGAGTTCCCGAAGTGGACGCTGAAGGTGCAGGTCATGCCCGAAAAGGACGCGTCGAAGGTGCCCTACCATCCCTTCGACCTGACCAAGGTGTGGCCGCATAAGGACTATCCGCTGATGGACGTCGGCGTACTGGAGCTCAACCGCAATCCCGAGAACTTTTTTGCGGAGGTCGAGCAGTCGGCGTTCAATCCGGCCAACGTGGTGCCCGGGATCAGCTTTTCTCCGGACAAGATGTTGCAGGCGCGCCTGTTTTCCTACGGCGACGCGCAGCGCTACCGGCTCGGCGTCAACCATCACCAGATTCCGGTGAACGCCCCGCGCTGCCCCGTCCACAGCTATCACCGGGACGGCCCCATGCGCGTCGACGGCAACCATGGCGGCACGCTCGGATACCAGCCGAACAGCTATGGCCAGTGGGAAGAGCAGCCGGACTTCCGCGAGCCGCCGCTTTCCATCGAAGGCGCGGCCGACCACTGGAACCACCGCGAGGACGCCGACTACTACTCGCAGCCGGGGGCGCTGTTCCGCCTGATGACGCCCGCACAGCAGCAGGTGCTGTTCGAAAACACCGCGCGTTCCGTCGGCGGCGCGCCGAAGGAGATCCAGCTGCGGCATATCGGAAACTGCACGAAGGCCGATCCCGCCTATGGCAGGGGAGTTGCCAAGGCGCTCGGCATTGCGGAAGCGGAGATCCCGCGGTGACGAAGTAATGCGCGCTACGGCGATTCTGTAACCGGCATGTTACCCGGCGCGCCGGGTAGCGCCTCATCGATTCGCGGATGCGTTTCAGTGAAAGACACCCGCGAGCGGCAGGTCGCCGTTGGTGCCATAGGCAAACGTGGCACTGACGACGCCGTTGAGTTGGGTGCACACATACCAGATGCCATTGCGGTAGATCACCAGATCGTCGCGCCCATCACCGTCATAGTCGACGACCATCGGAATATCGCCCGGCATTCCCCCAAAGGCCACGACAATGTCGACAACGCCATCGCGGTTGGACGAGACGTACCACCGGCCGTTGCGATAAATGATCAATCCGAGCTTGCCACTGCCGTTCATGTTGCCGACCAACGGAATATCACCGGGCAAGCCGCCAAGGGCATAGGTCAGGTCCACCGTGTTATCAAGCTTCGTATCCACATACCAGAATCCGGCGCGATAGATGATGAGGTCGTCTTTGCCGTCTCCGTCCATGTCTCCTATCAGCGGAATGTCGCCGGGTAAGCCGCCGAGTCCGGCGATTGCGCTGACGCTGCCGTTACGATTGGTGTCAATGAACCAGATGCCGTTGCGATAGAGCACAAGATCGGCCTTGCCATCGCCGTTGATGTCGCCGGCCAGTCCAATGTCGCCGAGGTCACCGAAGGGCATCTTGAGTTCCGGCTTGTGATCGAAGTTGAAATCAACGAGGAAACGTGAATTGGACGGGCGGTACAGGCCGATATCCTTCGGCACGCCGAATGCCCAGAGCCGCGAAGATTCGTCGGTCACAAAGACCTTGCCGTTGACGACGATCGGGCTCTGCCAGTGAATGCCGCCAACGGATGCATTGGACCAGAGGACATTTCCCGTGAGCGGATCGAGCGCCGTCAGCCCGGCGCTGCCGGCGTAGTAAAGGATCCCGTTGGCGATCACCGGCGAGGCGGCGCTCGAACCGTGGGTCCACTGCGGGGCAAGTGACGGAGTGCCCGCGCCATCGACGGCGAACTTGAGCCCGGAAATGCCGTTGCCGCTGGCGACGAAGAGCCACGTCGATGCGTCGCTCGGATTGACCCAGGCGACCGGGTGCGTCAACACCCCTCCGCCTTGCGGCACGTTGAGCAACTGAATCTCGCCGCCGACGTGGCGCGGGCCGCCCATCCCGCTCATGTCGCGCATGTTGAGCAGGCGGATTTTCGAGTCTTTCCCTGTTTGCACCCCCAGGTGCGGATAGCGACTCAGCGGGAGCGTCGGAATCAGCACGGGCGCGGTCGACCCCAGATCCGCGTCGGTGGACTGAAGCTGGGCGAACGTCGTCGGCGTGTAGCTGTCGGCGGGGGAACCCGCAACGCTGGTCGCGGCGGGCACGAGACTGATGATGCTGTCACCCCAGTCGAATCCGGCGTTGTTGGCGTTGTACGGACCGTTGCCGGTCGCAAAGTGGATCCGGTCGACGCCGACATCGAAGTTCGCGTCGTAGACGACGCCGGCGCGCGCCCAGACGGCGTTCTGGACTTGCGGGCAGTCCGGAGACCCGGAAATGACGAAGTGAATGTTCTGATTGCTGCAATTGACGTTGAAGACCGTCTGCGTGCCGCTCGTCAGGTTGATGGCCGTGATGTGGCCCTGGTAGTCGCCGGCATCCCCCGGGTACCCGCCATTCGCCGAATAGAGATAGACGTTGCCGTCCCGCGCATTCGCAATCGTCAGCGCCGACGAATTCTTTTCCACCGAGGGCTTGAGGGTCACCAGTTGCGGCCAGACGCCCGCCATGATCTCGGTGCCGTCACCGACCTGATACTTGTGCACGTTGCCGTCCAGCCCATAGCTGTAGACGTAGCCCCGACCGGGGTCGATGGCGGGCATGGACGTCGTGTAGTTCGGTCCCGTCGCCGGACGCTTCGACCATACCGTCGCGCCATTCCTTGCATCGATCGCGATGAGCGTGCCGTCCTTGGTGGTGACGAAGAGCAAATCCTTCCGCCCGCCGGGCGTCACTACTCCTGCCAGGAACGCAGGCGCGCCATCCACGACCGAAGGCAGCGTGACGTGATAGAGCGGGTGCAATTCGTACAGGTTGCTGCCGGTGATGAACGTCTCCGACGGATTGACGCCGCTGTGCTGCGCATCGAAGTCGAACTGCATCCAGTCGGTCGTGGCGGACGCCGTCGTGGATGCGGCGAGCGCCACTATTGCAAAGGTATGAAGTCTCATGGTTTCTCTCGCAGTGCTTTTTCGTCTCCGCACGAGACGAAATATGCCAATGTCATTACGGCATGCTCAACCTAAATTGGGCCTGCGTCAAGCCTTTCGACGGCAGGCCCGATTGGGGTGGCGGATTCGAAGGACGATTGCGATCGGTCGCGCGACGATCGCTATGCAGTCGTGAGCACCGCGGCGCCGGTGATCCTGCCGTCGCGCAGCGCAGATAGCGCGTCGTTCGCCGCCGCGAGGGGAAACGGCACGACGCTCGTTCGGATGGACGCCTGCTGCGCCAGGTCGAAAAATTCGACGCCGTCCTGGCGCGTGAGATTGGCCACGGATCGAACCTGCCGCTCGCCCCACAGGATTTCGTACGGAAACCGCGGAATGTCGCTCATGTGGATGCCGGCGCAGACGACCGTTCCGCCTTTGCCGACGTCCCGCAGCGCCTTGGGGACGAGAGCCCCCACCGGGGCGAACAGGAGCGCCGCGTCGAGTTCGGTCGGCGCGGGTTCGTCGCTGCCGCCCGCCCACGTCGCACCCAGCGCGCGCGCGAATTGCTGACCCGCGGCATCCCCGGGTCGCGTGAACGCGAAGATCTCGCGCCCCTGGTGCCGGGCGATTTGCGCGACGATGTGCGCCGCCGCGCCAAAGCCGTAGATGCCCAGGCGTTTGCCGTCGCCGGCCATGCGCAAGGCGCGGTAGCCGATCAGACCGGCACACAGCCACGGCGCCAATTCGGCATCCGACCGACCGGGCGGCAGCCTGAAGCAATAGCGGCTGTCGGCGACGGTGAAGTCGGCGTAACCGCCGTCGATCGTGAAACCGGTAAAGCGCGCCGCATCGCAGAGATTTTCGCGCCCGGACACGCAATAGGCACAGCTGCCGCAGGTGTAGCCGAGCCACGGGATGCCCACGCGATCGCCGATTCCGAACCCGTCGACGCCGGCGCCGATCTCCGCGACCACGCCCACGATCTCGTGGCCGGGAACGATCGGCAATCGAGAATGCGCGAGCTCGCCGTCGACGACGTGCAAGTCGGTTCGGCAGACACCGCACGCCCCGACCTTGACGAGCAGCTCGCCGCGGCCGGGTCGCGGCTCCGGCAGCGCCGTCAATACCAGCGGCGTTCGCGGCGAGCGAAGAAGCATTGCCCGCATTGAGTTTCCATTCGATCTGGCGAGGTCGCCTGGAGAACGATGCTACGCCGCGAGCTCCCTGTTGGCCACACGGTCCGCCCGTTCAGGAGAGATTCGGAATCCATGCGTCGCGGTTTCCGGAACGAACGAAGTCGAGCGGTCCGCTCCCGTACAATCCGGATCGGGCGGCACGTCGCCACGCACAACGTGGCGCCCGCTCCGCTGCTCGCGAGGTTCGATGAAGGTCACTTTGGTGGGATCCCGATATTTCGGGGCGACGGCGTTCGAGGCGCTGCGCCGGGACGGCGTCGACATCGCGCAGGTCGTGGTGCCGGCGACGGACGACCGGCTCGCGCAGGCGGCGCAGGCCGCTGGCGTGCCGCTGCACGTGCTGCAGAACCCGAAGATCGTGCCGGGCGAGGCGATCGCCGACGGCACCGTTCTCATCGTCGCAGCGCACACTCACGCGCGGGTCAGCAACGAGGCGCTCGCGCGGTCCCGCCTCGGCGGCATCGGCTACCATCCTTCGCTGTTGCCGCGGCATCGCGGGATCGCCGCGGTCGAGTGGACGATCATGGAGGGGGATCCGATCGCGGGAGGATCGGTGTATCACCTCGCCGATGGCTGGGACGCGGGGGCCATTGCCGCGCAGGACTGGTGCTTCGTCGCCAAAGGCGAGACCGCGCGCGAGTTGTGGGAGCGTGCGCTCGCGCCGATGGGCCTTGCGCTGCTGGCCCGCGTGGTTCGCCATGCGGCGCAACACGGCGAGCTTCCCGCGTTTCCGCAGGATCCGCGTTTCGCGACCAAGGCGCCGCTCGTCCGCGGGACAGTGTCGCTGACCGACGAGCGTGCGCCGGAGGTCGCATCGCTCGTCGTCACCGCGATCGGATCCGACCGTCCGGGCATCGTCCGCCAGCTGTCCGAGCGCGCGCAAGGATTCGGCGCGAATTGGGCCGGCAGCCGCATGGCCAACATCGCCGGGCAGTTTGCCGGCATGGTGCACTTCGAAGTCCCCGCCGCGAAAGCCGACGCGCTGATGGCCGCGCTCGAGGGGCTGGAATCCGCCGGCCTTCGCATCGTCATCGCGAAGACCGCGTCGCACGCTGCGCCGGCCGGTCGGCGGATGGTCACGCTCGAGCTCGAGGGGCCCGATCGCCCCGGTATCGTTCGCGACCTTTCGCGCGGTCTCGCGGATCGCGGCGTGAGCATCGAGGAGATGCATACCGAGATCGTCGCGCGGCCGACGGCGGGCACACGTTCAAGGTGAAGGCGCTTCTGGTCGTGCCCGCAGCACTCGCCAACGAGGAATTGCAGCGCGGGCTCGATGCGCTGGCGAGCGAGATGATGGTCGACATCGACGCAGGCGAACGCGCGGGCAGGCGGTTGACGCGGCACTTACCCGTCCGGCCGGTCTGCCGACGACGTACGCGTCGCCTCCGGCTTTACCGCTCCGGCGCTCGCCGCATCTCGCGCAGCAGGAACTCCTCGTCCAGCGGATCGAGGTCGAAGCGCCGGGCGGCTTCCTCGATTCGCGCGACGCTCCAATCGTGCTGCTCGGCGAGCCATGCGACCGCGCGTCGCAGTGCGTCGCCCCTGGGCACGATCGGCGGCATGGTCATTGCGCTCTCGATAGGCGTCAAGGCACGACGACGACCTTGCCGCGGCCGTGTCCGGTCTCCATCGCCCGCTGCGCATCCGCCGCTTCGTCGAGCGAGATCGTCCGTTCGATGTGCGGCCGCAGTACGCCTTCCCGGGCAAGCTCCGCCAGCCGCTGCCAGGTGGCGCCACCGGTCTTCAGCACGAACGCGATCGCCCGCTGCCGCGACGTGAAGCGCGCGCGGACGCCGCCCATGGCGGTGCTCATCGCGGCGTCGAAACTGCCGGCGGTGTTGATGTAGCAGCCGGTTTCGGTGAGCACCTGCCGCGCGGCGCCGAAGGTCGACGCGCACGCCGCGTCGAACACGACGTCGAAGCGATCTTCGCGTCGGGTGAAGTCGTCGCGGGAATAGTCGACGACCTCGGCGGCGCCCAAACCGCGAACGAAGTCCGCATTGGCCGCGCTGCAGACGCCGACCACGTGCGCACCAAGATGTTGCGCGACCTGCACGGCGAAGTGGCCGACGCCGCCGGCCGCGCCGGTGATCAGCACGCGCTGATCGGGCGCGAGCCGCGCGCGGTCGGCGAGCGCCTGCCATGCGGTGCCGCCTGCGATGGGCAAGGCCGCTGCGCTCGCGAAGTCGACGCCATCGGGGATCGCCGCGAGGCTTCCGGCCGGAATCACCGCGAATTCCGCGAAGGCGCCGTCGCGCACCATCGGCGAAAGCGTGCCGAACACGCGCTCGCCCATGTGCCGCGGCGACGCACCGCTGCCGACGGCGACGATCTCGCCCGCGACATCGCAGCCGGTTCCGCGCGGCGGTCCGCGAAACATCGGCGCCCAGCGCAAATGCCCCGCGCGCGCCTTGCCGTCGATGGGATTGAGGCTCGCCGCGCGGACGCGCAGTTTTACTTCGCCCGGCCCGGGCGCCGGATCCGGAACGTCCGTGACGTGCAAGACATCGGAAGGGCCGTACCGGTCATAACGGACGGCGCGCATCAGTGCGTGTCGAGCGCGTGCTCGCGCAACGCGTCCAGCGGAATCACGGCGAGCGTCTCCTCGTGCGTCGCCGCGAGCACCACCGGCGCCGCGGTCCCCGCCTCGTAAGCCTCGCGCCACGTCGCTGCGCACACGCACCAGCGGTCGCCGGGCTTCAGGCCGGGGAAGCCGAACTCGGGCGCCGGCGTGACGAGGTCGTTGCCGCGCGACCGCGCGAACGCGAGGAACTCGGCGGTCACCTGCACGCAGACGACGTGGAGCCCGAGTGTCCTCGGGACCCGTGTTGCAGCAGCCGTCGCGATAGAAGCCCGTGCGCGGCGACGTCGAGCAAGGCGCGAGCGCACCGCCCAGGACGTTCCGGTCGTCGAAGGGCATCGGGCGCCCGCGTTACGCGCTTGCCGCGCTGCGCGGCTTCAGCATGCGATCGCAGGTGGCGCGCGCGGGATCCGCTGCCGGCACCTTCGCGCATACGCCCGCCATGTCGGCGGTGAGCCGCCGCACGGCGTCGGCATGGGCGTTGCCCCTGTTCCATTTTGCGAGGTTCTTGCCCACGCGCTCGAGCGCGCGCTGGTTGCGCTCGTAGAACGTTTCGGGCGTGGCCTCGAGCTCGCCGATCACCTGCGCCGCGGCCTTTTCGATGCGCGCGGCATCCTGCGGCGTCAGCTCGACCAGCAGCGCGACGTACTTCGACCCCCATTGCAATCGCGTCGCCGGCCCCTTCGACGCGGCATAGGCTTTTTCCGCCCAGTCGACGGCCGCGGCCTTGTCGCCGCGCTTCTTCGCGTTGCCGGCAAGACCCAGCATGAAATAGTACGGCGAGTGCGAGCGCGACAGCTCCGCGGTGAGCAACGCATCGGATTCCGCGAGGAGGCCGGCGTCGGTCAGCAATTCCGCGGCGCCGCTGATCACCGCCTGGCGCGAATACGGGTCGCTCGTTTCGCGGTCGGCGCGCGCGGCTTCGTCGCGGATTCGCTGCTGCAGCGCATCGGGCATCGGGCCTTTCGGCGCATCGAGCTTGGCCAGCGCGACTTGCGCCGTCATTGCCGTCAAGCCGGTCCTGCTGCGACAACCCCGGATCCGCCGCGAGACCGCTCGAGCGCCGCGTTCCATGCGCCGACCAGGCGCGCGCGTTCGGCGGACTTCGGCAGCGTGACGTTGCCCGCGATGTCATCGGCGTAATAGACGAAGACATCGAAGTTCTCCCGCGCGAACGCCGGATCGGCGAGGAGCGGCAACAGCAGTCGACCGCCGCCTTGTCGTTGCGCGGCTTGGCATCCTTCGCCTTCGCCGCGGCGACCATCGCCTGCAGCGACAGGCGCGTCGCGAGTTGCGGCTGGTCGGCCGGGCACGCCTTGGCCAGACGCTGCAGCGTGGCAGGGCGCTTGTCCTCGGGAAGCACCTGGCTTTCGTCGGTCTCCCACGAGTACCACGCGAGCATGCGCCAGTCTTCCGGCCGCAGCTTCGCATGCGCATCACCCGTCGCCAGCGCCGTCGTCAGCGTTTCCTTCACGGGCCGCGCGCCGTTCATGCCGAGCGCGAGCACCTGCATGTACCGGTCGGGCTCGACTTCGCCCGGCAACCGCGTGATTTCATGGCCCTCCGGCGTGAACAGCACCATCGTCGGATACCCGCTTACGTTGAAGCGCGCGCCCAGCTTTTGCGCGCCCTTGGCGTCGCCGTCGATGTAGACCGGCACGAAGTTGCGCGAGCGCGCGATGAAATCCTGACGCGTGAACAGATTCGCCTTGACCTCGTTGCACGGCGGGCACCACACCGCGCCCCAGTAGAGGAACAGCGGCTTGTTCTCGGCCTTGGCCTTGGCGAACGCGGCGTCGACGTCACTCGACTCCCAGGCGATGGCGTGCTCGATCGTTGCGTGCTCCGCAGTTGCGTGCGCTGGCGCAGCCACCGGTTCGGCGCGCGAAACCGCGGCGGCCGGCGGCGCTTCCGGCGCTTTCGAGCACGCGATGAGGAGGAGCGGCGAAACGAGTGCGGCGGCAAGCGACGGAATCTTCATGAGCGTGCTCTCGGTGGCGACGGTGCGCGAGGCCGTCATTTTACGCGCGCGGGCGCCATGGCGCAGGTTTCCCCTGCGCGGCGGGGTACGGGCCTGTCCTGCCCCGCTCGCAAGGGTACAATCATCGCCCCTTGACGTTGCTGCCGAGCCGCCAAAATGCTCCTTCGACTCGCCCTCCCTTTCGGCGCCGCCATCCTGTCCATGGCCGCGCTCGCCGAATCTCCCGCCGATCGCTGGAACCTCGCGGAAATCTATCCTTCGATCGCCGCGTGGAACGCCGATGCGGACAAGCTCGACGCGCAGATGAAGGAGTTCGGCAAGTGCAAGGGCCATCTCGGCGACGGCGCCGGGCGCTTGAAGCAATGTCTCGATCTGCAGGCCGACATGACCAAGCGCTACTACCGGATGGCCGCGTTTGCCGGCGAGCAGCTATCCGAAGACACCGGGTCATCGGCCTTCCTCGAGCTCGACCAGAAAGGCGACCTTCTCGGCAACCGGTTGAGCGAGACCGGTGCTTTCGTCGATCCGGAAATACTGAAGATCGGCAAGGACCGCATCGCGCGGTTCATGAAGTCCGAGCCGTCGCTCGCCATGTATCGCTACCCGATCGATCAGGTGTTGCGCAAGGCGCCGCACACGCTGAACGACGAAGGCGAAGCACTCGTGGCGGCGTTCGGACAGATGGACAACGCCGGCAGCAGCGCATACACGATTCTGACCAACGCCGACATCCCGTGGCCAAAGGTCAAGCTGTCCACCGGCGAGGAGGTCATTCTCGACGGGTCGGCCTACACGAAGTATCGCGAAGCGGCGAATCGCGACGATCGCAAGCTCGTGATGGACGCCTTCTTCGGCGCGCACAAGGCATTCGAACGCACGATCGGCGTCAACCAATACTCGCAGCTGAAGCAGGCGTCCGTCTACGCCAAGGTGAGGAAATATCCGAATTCGATCACCCGCGCGCTCGACCGCAACAACATTCCCGTCGCGGTCTTCGACACGCTGATCGCGCAGACCAACGCCGGCCTGCCGACGCTTCACCGCTACTTCCGGCTGCGCGCGAAGATGCTGGGCGTGCCGCAACTGCACTATTACGACATCTATCCGCCGCTCGTCCACGGCGATTTCAAGTTTCCGATCGCGAAAGGCCGCGCGATGGTGCTGGACGCGGTGGCGCCGCTCGGCAAGGAGTATGTCGCGGCCCTCACTTACGGCCTCGATAACCGCTGGATGGATACGTATCCGCGGCCGCGCAAGCAGGCCGGCGCGCACATGGACGGCTATGCGTACGACGTCCATCCCTATGTGCTGATGAACTACAACGACGACTACGAGTCGGTGACTACCGTCGCGCACGAGTGGGGCCACGCGATGCACTCGTACCTCGCCAACAAGGCGCAGCCGTTCGTCACCTCGCACTACGCAACCTTCATCGCCGAGATCGCCTCGACGTTCAACGAGGAGCTGCTCCTGCAGCAGGCGCTCAAGACGGCCGCCAACGACGACGAGCGGTTGTTCTACCTGGGTTCCGCGCTCGAGCAGCTCCGCGGAACGTTTTTCCGCCAGGCGATGTTCGCCGAGTTCGAGCGCGCCATCCAGGCTCGGGTCGACAAGGGCGAGCCGCTTTCGGGCGACGCGTTCACCAAGACCTATTGCGACATCCTGAAGCGCTACCACGGGGCTGCCGAAGGCGTCGTTGCGATCGACGATGCCTACTGCGTCGAATGGGCGTACATCTCGCACTTCGAGACCCATCCGTTCTATGTTTTTCAGTACGCGACGTCGATCGCCGCCAGTGCGCAATTCGCGAAAATGGTCGGCGCCGGCGAGCCGGGGGCCCTGAAGCGCTATCTCGATCTACTGAGGGCCGGTGGCTCGAATTACCCGTACGAGCTCGTGAAAACGGCCGGCGTGGACCTCGCGACGCCGGCGCCCTACCAGGCGCTCATCGCCCGCATGAACGCGATCATGGACGAAATCGAGGCGATACTCGCGAAGCGCAAGCCGTAATCCCGCATGAGCGACGACAACGCGCCGGACGGGAATACCGTTTTCATCGTCGACGCGGAGGTCGCCGCGCGCGACGCGCTGGCGGCGGCGCTGCGCGCCACCGGACGCGGCGTCGAGACCTTCGACAGCGCCGAGGCATTTCTCGAGTCGCGGGCGGAGTCGCGGCCCGGCTGCCTCGTCGTCGACGCGCGGCTTCCCGGCATGAGCGGCCTCGAGTTGCAGGATTGGCTGCTCGAGCGGCGCTGCGCGCTGCCGATCGTGGTGGTCAGCGGTTCCACCGACGTGCGGATGGTCGTGCGCGCGATCAAGCGCGGCGCATTCGATTTCCTCGAAAAGCCGATCGACGCATCGCAACTGCTGGCCGCCATCGAAGGCGCGACTGCCGCCGTCGCGCGCGGGCCGTCGCTGCCGCCCGCCATCGAATCACTGACTCGCCGCGAGCGCGAAGTGCTCGACCTGATCCTCGCGGGACGGCAGACGCGCGCGATTTCCGAAGCGCTGTTCATCAGCATCAAGACCGTCGAGTTCCATCGGAGCCGCATCCACGCCAAGCTGAAGGTGTCCTCGATGGCCGAGTTGTTCAGGCTCTTTCTCGGCCATGCGAAATCGCTGGAAGTAACGAAGTAGAGCGTCGCGTTGCGATTCACGCCGGCTGTCACGCAGAGCCTCGAACGCTCAAAAATAGGGGTAAACCCTAGTAGTCGCGTTGCAAGTCCCGTCGTTAGCATCGTCCCATCCAAAAGGGGGTGCAATCGGTGGGAGCACGTACGCCGCACATTGCGACCACAACGCCGGTCGCCCGAGGTCGTTGCGGATTTGCCGGACGAGGCCGGTAGCCCCGGCGCGATGAAGCCTTGATCGCGCACCATAACAACGTCCGTAACAGCCCCCGCCGAACAGGATCAGCGCCTGCACGCGCTCCCCGCGAATCGTCGCGGGACGCGTGACGGCGCGATGAAGAACGCATGCGATACAGAGCATGCGCGTGGCGATTGAACTTACCAGGAGGAATACAGATGGCGACGGTAGCAAATCCCGCGATAGGCCCCGGTTCGCAAGGCTTCGGCCGCGAAGAGAAGCGCGTAATCTTTGCTTCCTCGCTCGGAACCGTCTTCGAGTGGTACGACTTCTACCTCTATGCGGTCCTCGCGCCGTTCTTCGCCGCGCTGTTCTTCCCCCCCGGTAACGCCACTGCCGCGCTGCTTTCGGCGTTCGCGGCGTACGCGGCCGGGTTCCTGGTCCGCCCGTTCGGTGCGCTGTTCTTCGGGCGTATCGGCGACCTCGTCGGACGCAAGTACACGTTCCTGGTGACGATCATCGTCATGGGCTTCTCGACCTTCGCGGTGGGTCTCCTGCCGACCTATGCGTCGGTCGGCTGGGTCGCGCCCATCCTGATGGTGAGCCTGCGGCTGCTGCAGGGCCTCGCGCTCGGCGGCGAGTACGGCGGCGCGGCAACCTACGTCGCCGAGCACGCCCAGCCCGGGCGGCGCGGCTACGACACGGCATGGATTCAGACGACCGCGACGCTGGGCCTGTTCCTCGCGCTCCTCGTGATCGGCCTGTGCCGCTTTACCGGCTGGATGACCCCGGCGCAGTTCGCCGAATGGGGCTGGCGCCTGCCGTTCCTGGTCTCGTTGATCCTCCTGGTGTTCTCGGTCTACATTCGGCTCAAGCTGAATGAGTCGCCGGTGTTCCAGCGGATGAAGTCCGAAGGCAAGGGCTCGAAGGCGCCGCTGACCGACAGTTTCCTGCGCTACCCGAACAACAAGTTCGTCCTGCTCGCGCTGCTCGGCGCGACGGCGGGCCAGGGCGTCGTCTGGTACACGGGGCAGTTCTACGCGCTGTTCTTCCTCACGATCACGCTCAAGGTGGACGGCATGACCGCGTACACGATGATCGCGATCTCGCTGCTGCTCGGCACGCCATTCTTCATCGTGTTCGGCTGGCTGTCCGATCGCATCGGAAGGCTCAAGATCATCCTCGCGGGCTGCCTGATCGCCGCCGTGACGTATTTCCCGCTGTTCGGAGCGCTCACGCACTACGTCAACCCGGCGCTGGAGTCCTTCCAGCAGAAGAACGCGATCTCGGTCGCGGCGAAGGACTGCAATTTCCACATCTTCGTCGGACCGTGGTCGAAGTTCAGCGAATGCGACCGCGCCAAGGACTTCCTGACCAAGGCGGGACTGTCGTTCACCTCGACCGCGCTGCCGGCAGATTCCCCCGACGCGGTCGTCGCCAAGATCGGCGACACCGAGCTGCGCGGCTTCGACGCCGCGAAGTTCACCGAGACGCTGAAGTCGAAGGGCTACCCGGCGGGGGCGGACAAGAACGCGATCAACTGGCCGATGACGCTGCTGATCCTGTTCATCATGCTGATCTACGTCACGATGGTGTACGGGCCGATCGCGGCGTTCCTGGTCGAGATGTTCCCGACCAAGATCCGCTACACGTCGATGTCGCTGCCCTACCACATCGGCAACGGCTGGTTCGGCGGCATGCTCCCGCTGCTCGCGACCGCGATGGTCGCGGCGTCCGGCGACATCTACTTCGGTCTCTGGTATCCGATCGTGGTGGCGCTGATGACGTTCGTCATCGGCCTGCTGTTCCTGCGGGACCGCAAGAACGTGGACCTGCACGCCGACGACTCGGCGTACACGTAGTCGGTACCCGCGCGGGCGCCCTGGAGCGGCGTCCGCGCGGCATTTTCGCCGAGCGGCACGACACGGCAGCGCCGCCGGAAATCCTTCCTCGCCGACACCCCAGCGGGGCTCTCGGTGCGCTACGCGTTTCTATCCGACATCCACGCCAACCTCGAAGCGTTGGACGCGTGCCTCGCGCACGCGAGCTCGCTCGAGGTCGAGCGCTACGTGTTTCTGGGCGACTTCGTCGGCTACGGAGCCGATGCGACGGAGGTCGTCGATCGCGTCGCCGGATTCGCGGCGCGCGGCCATGTCGTCGTCAAGGGGAACCACGACGACGCCATGGAGCATCCGGCCGGCTACTTCAACCACGAGGCGCAGGCGTCGCTCGATTGGGCGCACAAGACGCTGACGGCGGGGCAGCGTGCCTTCCTGCGCGGGCTCCCGCTCGTCGTGCGCGAGCCGCCGCTTTGCGCCGTTCACGCTTCCGCGGACCGTCCCGAACGCTGGGAGTACGTCGACAGCGCGCATTCCGCGGAGCGCTCCGCCGGATCCGCAAGCACGCCGTTCACGTTTTGCGGCCATGTCCATCTGCAACGACTCTATTTCGAGACGGGCGCCGGAAAGATGAGAGCGTTCCAGCCGAATCCCGGCACGCCGATTCCCGTGTCGGACCGGCGGCAATGGCTCGCCATCGCGGGCTCCGTCGGCCAGCCGCGGGACCGGCGCACCGCCGCCGGTTACGCGGTGTTCGACACCGCGCGGAGCGAGATCACGTTCCATCGCGTCCCTTATGATGCGCACGGCGCCGCCGAGAAGATCCGGCGGGCGGGATTGCCGGAATCGCTCGCCTACCGCGTCGAAGCGGGCATCTGATGCACGAACCCTTGACCCAGCGCAGCGCAACGTCGTCCCGGCTCCCGTACCCTGACCGCCAATGAAGATCACCGCTCAGCTTTCGCTGTGGATATCGCTTGCGTTCGCGATCCTGTGCATTGCGTATGGCCTCGTCGGCTTCAATTCCATCGACGCCGACGCGACGGCGACGCTGCGCGACGACGCGCACGGTTACGCGCTGTTCTGGCTCTTTCTCGGCGGCATCGGACTCGTGTGCGCCGGCGGTTCGTGGTGGCTGCTCCGCACGGGCGCGGACGCAAGCGACGAATGACACCTGTCGCCGCGATGGAAAGCCGCATCGAACCCGGAAGCGCGATCGCGGACTATCGCGTCCTGTCCGCGCTGCACGCCGGCGGCAACGGCTACGTCTACGCCGTCAGCGCGCCCGAGGGGACGGATCCCGGCTTTCCGCTGATCATGAAGGTGCCCGGGCTCGGTCCGGGCGAGCCGCCTCTCGGCCTCGTCAGCTTCGAAGTCGAGCAGATGATCCATCCGACGCTCAGCGGGCCGCACGTGCCGCGGCTCGTGGCGTCCGGCGTCGCGGGCAAGCTGCCCTACATCGTGATGGAGCGCATCGACGGCGAAGGCCTGGAGGCGATCCTCGCAAGGGCGCCGCTCCCGCCGTCGGACGTCGCGCGCGTCGGCGCGGCGCTGGCCGATGCCATCCACAGCGTGCACCAGCAGAATGTCGTCCATCTCGACATCAAGCCGCAGAACTTCATCCTGCGGCCCGACGGCCAGGCGGTGTTGCTCGATTTCGGCTATGCGCATCACTCGCACCTTCCCGACCTCCTTGCAGAGGAGCAGCATCACGCCGCGGGATCCTCCGCCTACGTTTCGGTCGAGCAGCTGCAGGGACAGCGCTCCGATCCGCGCAGCGACATCTTCTCGCTGGGCGCGCTGCTGTTCGAGCTCGCAACGGGCGAGCCCCCGTTTGGCGAGCCGCAGACGATGGCGGGGATGCGCGACCGGCTGTGGCGGGAGCCGCCGCCGCCGCGCAGCCTCAACGCGGGCGTACCCGCGTGGCTCCAGGAGATCATCCTGCGCGCGCTCGAAGTCGATGCCGAACAACGCTATGCGTCAGCCGCGCTGGTCGCCTTCGACCTGCGTCATCCCGACCAGGTCAGGATCACGGCGCGCGGCGAGCGCGTCGAGGGCAACGCATTTTTCGCGCAGGCACGGAACTGGTGGCGATCGCTGCGCGCATCGCGGCCTTACGCCACGCCCGGATCGAGCGCCGGATTAGCCCCGGTCATCCTCGTCGCCGTCGACACCGAGCATCCGGACGACGAACGTCATCGCGCGCTGCAGACCACGACGAACGCGATACTTTCGGCGAGCGCGGATTTCCGGGTGCTGTTCGTGTCGGTGATCCGCGCCGTGCGGCTGGGTGAAGGCGAGCGCCTCGAGGACACCGCATCGGGCAAGCAGCTCGAGCACCGCAACCGCCTCCGCCACTGGGTCGAGCCGCTGCGGCTGCCGCCCGCGCGGCAATCACTGCATGCCGTGGAGTCGTCCGATCCCGCGCGCACGTTGCTCGAGCTCGCCCGGGCAAACAATGTCGACCTCGTCGTCATCGGCGCGCCGGGACCGTCGCAGCGCGCATTCGCGTGGTGGCGCTCGGTGGCGTCGACGGTCACCGCGCAGGCGCACTGCAGCGTGTACGTCGTGCGCACCCCGGTAGACGAAGCCGCCCCGGACGATGGCGCCGGCGCCGACGCGCTATGACGGGCCGCGACTGGCCAGGAGCAGCTCGCGCATGCGCTCGACCAGCGCGCGCGTCGCCTCGCGATCGAGCTTCTTCAGCAACGCTTCGGTGTACGCGGGCATCAGCGCGATGAGGTCGTCCGCGGTTGCGCACCGCTCGAGACGCAGCGTGAATCCGAATGCGCGAATGCCCAGCGCATCGACGATCGTTTCATTCATGAACGCCTTCGCGACGCGGAAGTTGGCAACGCGATCGTCGACCGCGGCCGCGCTTTCGAGCAGCGGCGCGCCCGGCTGCCCGATTTCCGCGACGTAACCGGCCGCGACGAGCTGGGCGATCGCATCGGCGGGCGCGCCGATCATCAGCACCTGGCGCTGGATGTCTTCCGCGTCCTTGCCGGCTTCGATCAGGAACAGGACGGTCCGGAGCTTGCCTTTGAGCGACTTGCGCCCCTGCATGATTTCTTCGTGCCCTTTGACCGTCCTTCCGAATCGCCGACTGTCCATTGCCATCCCCAATTCGCGCACCCCCGAGTTTCGGTACAAATCGGCGTGGAGAATACCGGGGGAAACCCTAGTCCTGCTTCAAAGCGAGCGCGCGTCCGAGCAGCATGTCGACGCGGCCGCGATCAGGGTCGAAGCCCGCCGCCTCATTCGAACCGCGCGACGTCGACCACGGTCGTGTGCGTGGCGAGATAGACCTCGCGCAGGAAGCACGTGAGTCCGCCGATCAGCGCCACCATCGCCGCCACGAACAGCGCGCCGGCGAGCCATTTGAGATCCCTCTGGAAGAATTCCTCGACGAACAGCGCGACGATCACGATGCAGATCAGCAGTGCGGCGACCGTGGAAAAATTGATGGACCAGCTGCACACGCGGCGACGCCGCTCGAGGTTGCCGACTTCCACGCGCGCGATGGCGCGCGCCCGTGCATCCATCGCGTGCCATCCCTGCTCGAGGAAGCGGGCACGGTCGATCACGCGCGCAAGGCGGGCCGCCATCACGTTGAGCAGGCCGGCGATCCCCGTCAGCAGGAACACGGGGGCAATGGCGAGCTGGATCGCGTGCGCGATGATGCCGGTGCCGAGGACGGAAGGCATGGTGCGTTCTCCGGGAACAGGGAAGAGAGGGGCAGGCCCGATTCTCGCGCAAATCCCTCCCGGGCAAGCGCGGTATCCTTCGGCCGGTCAGCTTCTGATCGAGCACCGTCCGCCGCAAAGGTCCCCATGATCGAACTCGTCATCGAAGCGCGCCGCCGCGACCTCGGCGGCTTCGAAGTGGGGCGCGTCCTGCCCTTCGCCAAGCGCCGCATGGTCGGCCCGTTCGTCTTCTTCGACCACATGGGCCCGGTGGACTTCGCGCCCGGCCTTCCGCGGTCGGTCGATGTCCGGCCGCATCCGCATATCGGGCTGTCGACCGTCACCTATCTGTTCGACGGCGAGATCATGCATCGGGACAGCGTGGGCTCGGAGCAGGCGATCCGCCCGGGCGAGGTCAACTGGATGACCGCCGGGCGCGGCATCACGCATTCGGAACGCTTCGAACGCGCGCGGCGCGAAGGCGGGCGACTGCACGGGATTCAGGCGTGGGTCGGCCTGCCGCGTGAACTGGAGGAGACCGCGCCGGCCTTCGATCACCACGGCGCGGACGACCTGCCCGTCTACGAATCGGGCGGCCTCTGGGCGCGCCTCATCGCCGGCGAGGCGTTCGGCGCGCACGCCGCCGTGCGCACCCACTCGCCGCTGTTCTACGTCCACTGGAAGCTCGCCGCGGGCGCGCGCGCGCAACTCGAGGCGCGCTACCCGGAGCGCGCGGCGTATGTCGTCTCGGGAATCGTGGATATCGATGGCGCGACCTACGACGCCGGCAAATTGCTCGTGTTCGCGCCCGGCGCGCCCGTCCTCTTCACGGCGGTCACCCCCGCCGTGGTGATGCTGCTGGGCGGCGAGCCGATCGGCGAGCGCTACATCGAGTGGAATTTCGTGTCGTCGTCGCGCGAGCGCATCGAACAGGCGAAGGCCGACTGGCGCGCGGGCCGGATGAAGCTGCCGGTCCACGATGACGCCGAATACATTCCGCTGCCGCCCGATCCGGCGCCGCGGGCGATGTAGGTCAGGCGCGGGCGCGGACGCGGGGCAGCGCTTCCTCGAAGCGGCGGCGCTCGGCCTGCACGCGGTTGGCGTAGGCGCGCGTCTCGTCGTCGAACGACCCGTTGTAGAGCTGCAGGCCGCCGACCTCGCCGCCGCCGCGCCGGATCGAATCCTTGAGGATTTGCGCGCCGATCGCGATGTTCGCGTGCGGCAGCAGGAACGAGGGGGCGCCGGCGGGCGCGACCTTGTCCATATGAAAGCGCGGCACGATCTGCATGAGCCCGACGGCTCCCTGCTCGCTTTCGGCGATTGGGTTGAAGCGCGATTCGACCGCGATCACCGCCAGGATCAGCAGCGGGTCGAGGTCGTTGCGCCGGCCCTCGTGAAACGCCGTCCGCACCATGTCGCGGGCGGACTCCCGGGCAACGCGATAGTGGCGGGCGACGAAGCCGGCAAGCAATTCGGCATTTGGCGTCAGGGTCTCGGCACCGAGGCGAACGGAGGCCGGGGTCGCGGCCGGCGGCGCGAGCGACGCCCTTGCGAAGTCGGCGGAAGCCCGCGACTCGGGCGTCCAGGTCTGTACGGACGGCGCGGCGGCAGCGGTGACGGCCGCCATGAGCGCGGCCCCCAGGGCTACAAACAACGTGGTGCCAGGTTCGTTTTCCCGTCGACATCGGTGGCGCGATGTCGCGGGCAGTGCGGGTCGTGGCTTTTTCATCGGGTGCTCCGTATGCGGGTCCCGGCCGCCAGGCCGGGTCGCCAGCGTTTGTCGCGGCGGTCCCGATGCGGTCCGAACCCTCAGTCACTCCAGCGGTTTCCTCCTGCGTCCAACGTACTGCCTTTTCTAATTTATTAATGAATACAGTAGCTTGTCGGTTCGCAATCCAAGTCAGCCCAACATTTTACCGCTTATGCTGCGGCGCAGCAAGCTGGCGCGCGAACCCCTGAGCCGGCACCGTAGGACCCGAAATCGAGGGTTCGGTTCGCGGCGCCGGTGCAACCGGCCGGGTCCGCCCGGCGCGGCGCAGAATCGCTGTTCACGTCCCGCGACCGGAGCCTGCATGGCAAAACGCGCCCTTCCGCTGTCCCGTGTCTACCGCTTCCTCGAGCCCGGCCCGGTCGTCCTGGTGACGACGGCACGCCGTGGCAAGCCGAACCTCATGGCCATGTCGTGGCACACGATGATGGAATTCGAGCCACCGCTCGTAGGCTGCGTGATCAGCAACCGCAACTATTCGTTCGACACGCTGAAGGTCTCGCGCGAATGCGTGATCGCGATCCCGACGGTGGAGATCGCGAGAAAGGTCGTCGGGTGCGGAAACACGTCGGGCCGCAGCGTCGAGAAATTCTCGAAATTCGGACTGACGCCGTTGCCGGCGTCGCGCGTCAAGGCGCCGCTCGTCGACGAATGCTATGCGAATCTCGAATGCCGGATCGCCGACACGCGCATGGTCGCGAAGTACGGCCTGTTCGTGCTCGAGGTGGTGGCGGCGTGGATCGACCCGGCGCGCAAGGATCCCCGCACGATTCATCATCGCGGAATGGGGCAGTTCATGATCGCCGGTCGCACCGTGCGGCTGCCGTCGAAGGCGAAGTGAATCCCGCGGCACGCGCCCGCGTGCCCTACCCGCGCACCTCGATCACCGGCACGTGTTCCGAAAGCCGGGCGAGCAAGGCACGGTCGAGCGACGCGCCGTCCGGCGCGGAGGCGACGACCGCTTCGTTCGCGCAGCCGGTCGCGCGGAACAGCTGCAGGATCCATCGCTCGACGCCGCGGGCGCCGAGCTCCTGCGCCAGCCGCTCCATGGCGGACAGGAGGCGTCAGCACAGGGTGCACCGTCGTGCGCACCTCGTAGGCGGTGGTCGCGTTGCGGACGAGATCGAGGCTTGTCAGGGCCGTGAGGCCGCTGCCGGGAATACCGGTGACCGTGCTGTAATCGGCGACCGGCGCCTTGACGTCGATGCCGACCCAATCGAGCTTCGGCAGCAGCTTCGCGAGGCGCCGCGGATAGGCGCCGCCGGTGTGCAAACCGATCATGAAGCCGAGCGCGCGCACCGCGTCGATCGCGGACGGAAGCTCGGCCTGCGCGGTGGGCTCGCCGCCCGAAAAGACGACCGCGTCGAGCAGGCCGCGGCGCGACGCCAGCCACGAGAGGATGCGCGCAAAATCGCGCTCGTCGTCGCCGCGCGCGGGAATGAGATGCGGATTGTGGCAGTAGCCGCAACGCCACGGACAGCCCTGGCAGAAGACGACCGCCGCGAGGGCGTCCGGATAGTCGGCGGACGAGAACGGCTCGAAGCCGCCGACGCGCAGCGATGACGCCGCCGGCGAGCCGGGGCCCGCAGCACGATCCGGCATGGCGATCCCTTCGCGACGGGCCGCGCTACAGCTTCGGCCGCACGCGTTCCTCGCGGAAGAAGCAGCGCTCGGTGTGCTCGCCCTTCTTGCCGATGTTGAACGACGCGACGGGGCGGTGGTAGCCCATCACGCGGGTCCAGACCTCGCAGCGCTGGCGCTCGTCGTCGGTCAGCGCAACGTCGGTCAGGCGCTTCGTCTCGGTCATCGAATTCATCGAATCCTCCTTCGCAATGTTCAGGCGGCGAGCTTGCACCGCTTCTCGGCCAGCTTCTCTTCGTCGCATTTCGGGCAGAACTCGTGCTCGCCCTCGAGATAGCCGTGCTTCGGGCAAATCGAGAACGTCGGGGTGATCGTGATGTACGGGAGCCGGAAGCGCTCGAGCGCGCGGCGGACCAGCGCCTTGCACGCGGCGGGAGAGGAGAGGCGCTCGCTCATGTAGAGATGCAGCACCGTCCCGCCCGTGTACTTCGTCTGAAGCTCCTCCTGCCGCGTCAGCGCCTCGAACGGATCGTCGGTGAAGCCGACCGGCAGCTGCGAGCTGTTCGTGTAGTACGGCATCTCCGCCGTGCCCGCCTGCAGGATGTCCGGCCAGCGCTTCCGGTCCTCCTTCGCGAAGCGGTACGTCGTGCCTTCGGCCGGCGTCGCCTCGAGGTTGTACATGTGGCCGGTTTCTTCCTGGAAACCCACGATCCGCGCGCGCAGGCGGTCGAGCAGCCGCACGGCGAACGCGTGGCCCCACGGCGAGGTGATGTCGTCGTTGCCGCCGGTGAAGTTGCGCACCATTTCGTTGACGCCGTTGACGCCGATCGTCGAGAAATGGTTGCGCAGCGTGCCGAGGTAGCGCTTCGTGTACGGGAAAAGCCCCTGGTCGATCAGGCGCTGGATCACCTTGCGCTTCACTTCGAGGCTGTCCGCGGCAAAGCCCGCGAGCTCGTCCAACCGCTCGAAGAGCCCGATTTCATCTCCCGCGTGCAGGTAACCCAGCCGCGCGCAGTTGATCGTCACCACGCCGACCGATCCTGTCTGCTCGGCCGACCCGAAGAGCCCGTTGCCGCGCTTCAGGAGCTCGCGAAGGTCGAGCTGCAGGCGGCAGCACATCGAGCGGATCATGTTGGGCTTCAACTCGGAGTTCACGAAATTCTGGAAGTACGGCAGCCCGTACTTGGCGGTCATCGCGAACAGCGCTTCGCAGTTCGGATGATCCCAGTCGAAGTCCGGCGTGATGTTGTAGGTCGGGATCGGGAACGTGAAGACGCGTCCCTTCGCGTCGCCGGTGGTCATCACTTCGATGTACGCGCGGTTGATCATGTCCATCTCGGGCTGCAGGTCGCCGTAGGCGAACGGCATTTCCTCGCCCGCGATCACCGGGATCTGCTCGCGCAGGTCCTCGGGACAGACCCAGTCGAACGTGAGGTTCGTGAACGGCGTCTGCGTGCCCCAGCGCGACGGCACGTTGAGGTTGTAGATCAGCTCCTGGATGCACTGCTTGACCTCGTCGTAGCCCATCGCGTCGTTGCGGATGAACGGCGCCATGTACGTGTCGAAGGAGCTGAACGCCTGCGCCCCGGCCCATTCGTTCTGCAGCGTGCCGAGGAAATTGACGATCTGCCCGACCGCGCTCGACATGTGCTTCGGCGGTCCCGCCTCGACCTTGCCCGGCACGCCATTCAGGCCCTCGTGCAGCAGCTGCCGCAGCGACCATCCCGCGCAGTAGCCGGCGAGCATGTCGAGGTCGTGGATGTGGACGTCGCCGTCGCGGTGCGCGCGGCCGATCTCCGGTGCGTAGACATGCGACAGCCAGTAGTTCGCGACGACCTTGCCCGACACATTGAGGATCAAGCCGCCGAGCGAGTAGCCCTGGTTCGCGTTGGCGTTGACGCGCCAGTCCTTCTGGTCGAGGTACTCGTCGACCGACTGCGCGACGTCGACCAGCGTCTTGCGGTCGGCGCGCAGCCGCTCGTGGCGGTCGCGATAGACGATGTACGCGCGCGCCGTGCGAAACCACCCGGCGGCGGCAAGCGCATGCTCGACGCAATCCTGGATCGCTTCGATGTCGGGACCGCCGCCCGCGTGCCGGTGGGCAAGCACCCGGCCGACGGCAGCGGCCAGCGCTTGCGCTTCGCCCGCGTCGAACTCGCCCGTCGCGGCGCCGGCGCGCGCGATCGCCGACAAGATCTTTCGCCAGCTCGAAGGGAACGCGCTGGCCGTCGCGCTTGATGACCTCGCGCGGAAGCGCGGGGGCGGCGATTGGCGGAGACGGTGAGTCCGTCACCCGACGCGACGGTTTTGGCAGACATGGGGCGCCCTCCTGTGGGGGCCGGCGGCCGGGATTCCCGTTGGGTGGCGCCGACCACTAGATGTTGTGTGTTTGGCAGAGGCTAAGCGCAACCGATAGCGTGGGCAACGTCGCCCGGCGGCAACTTCACGATTCCTTGACCGGCATCAACAAAATCGCTCCGGCGCGGCGACCGCAATTCCGGTTTCGGCGGTTGCCTCCCCCTTGCTCGTGCCGTGTTCCCGGCGAAATGCGTCTCGTTATCAGGAGAATGTAGAATCCAGTCCCATGCCTGGACGCCGCGACAATTTTCGCCCTGCCGCCCGGATCGCGCTGTTCGCGATCCTGCTGTCGCTGCTGCCGCCGGCGGGCGCCCATGGCCACGGCGCAACGGCGGAGTTCGACCGCCACGCCGACTTCTGCTCGACTGAAGGCACGACAGATCCGGCGCCGGGCGATGCCGTTGCCGGCGGACGGCAGACAAAAAGCCTGCGCTCACTGCGATGGCTGCAGCGGCAACGCGGGCAGCGCGTGGGCATTGCCGTCGCGTGCCGCTCCGGACATTCGCGCGCCGCACGACACCGCGCGCAATGGTTGTCGTCGCGCTGCCTGCGGCGCTTCCCGCCGAGCTCATCGCCGCGCCGCCGCGCGGCCCGCCGCAACTCGCCTGACCGATCCTGCGGCGCCTTTCGCCGCATTCCGCAGTTCCGTCTTTTCGGCTGCTGCCGCGCCTTGCAACCCGCGCCCGGCGGCAAGCCCGTCGACCGAGGATCGTCATGCAGCATTGGACCCGCCTTTCGGCGCCGCGCGCGCTCGCCGCCGCCATCGCCATCTCTACGCTGCCGTTTGCCCCGCCCGCCGCGGCGTCCTGCGGCTCCGCAGCGTGCCTCGTCAACACGCAGTGGCAGATCCACGGCATCCCGACCGAGGCCGGCGGCACGCTGTTCCAGCTTCAGTACGACTACATCAAGCAGGACACGCTGCTGGCCGGCTCGCACAAGACGAGCGTCGCGCCCGAAGATGCGGATGCGCTCGAACAAAAAACGATCTCGCAGACGCTGATCGCTTCGCTCGACTACACGTTCGACCGGAACTGGGGCGTCACCGCGACGCTGCCGGTCGTGCGGAAACAGCACGACCACCTCGCCGATCCCTATGGCGACCCGACGCCGGAATCGTGGAATTTCACCGACCTCGGCGATGCGCGGATCGTCGGCCGCTACCGCTTCAGCGCGACGGAGTCGGCGAGCACCGGCGTGCAATTCGGCCTCGCGCTCCCGACCGGACCGTCGAATGTGACCAACGCGCAGGGCGTGCAAGCCGAACGCTCGCTGCAGCCCGGCACCGGCGCGACGAGCGGCGTCCTCGGCCTCTACACGAATTACGCCGCGAACGACGGCTCCCTGTGGTTCGCGCAGCTGCAGTTCCAGGGTGCGATGGCGACGAAGGACGACTATCGCCCGGGCAATCAGCTGCTGCTCACGGGCGGCGTTTCGTGGCCGGTCAGCGACAGCGTCGCGCTGCTCGGCCAGCTCAACGCCCTGTGGCGCGGGCGCGATTCCGGCGCCAATGCCGAGCCGGAGGAAAGCGGTGGCCGCTCGCTGTTCATAAGCCCCGGGGTAAGCTACACGGTGTCGTCGTCCGTGCAGCTCTATGCGTTCGCGCAGCTTCCGCTGTATCGCTACGTGAACGGCACGCAGCTCGGCGTCAACTGGGCCGCGGTCGGCGGCATCACTTATCGATTCTGAATATCAGGGAGAGCCCGATGTCGCATTGCCGAATGCCGTTGCTGATCGCGGCCGCCTTTGTCGCGACACTTGCCGCGCCCGCCGCCGCGCAGGTCGCCGTCACCGACGCGTGGGTTCGCGGCACCGTCGCCGGCCAGATGGCCACCGGCGCGTTCATGCGGCTGACCTCGCCGGTCGACGTGACGCTCGTCGGTGCGGCGTCCCCGGCAGCGAAGGTTGTCGAAGTCCACGAAATGAAGCAGGAAGGCGGCATGATGAAGATGAACGCGGTCGATCGCTTGCCGCTGCCCGCCGGAAAATCGGTCGAATTGAAGCCCGGCGGGTATCACGTCATGCTGATGGACCTCGCGCGGCCGTTGAAGGAAGGCGACGTCGTTCCGTTGACGCTGACGTTCGTGGACAAGGCGGGGGTGAAGCAGACGGTCGAGGTCAAGGCTGCCGTGCGGGCACTGGGAAAGTAGCGCCCGCCCCACTTTTCCGTTGACACCGGGGGGCCAACCCTGTTCAATTGGCCTTACCACCTGACCAGAGCCCCGGTGCCGCGGCCGTTCGCGACAACCGTGCCGAAACAGGCGGTCACTTCGAGGAGGCCTCCATGCAGCATCCCCTTCGCGCGCTCCTGCGCTGCCTTGCCGCGCTCGCGCTGGCGGCGTCTTTTTCGGCCGGCGCGCAGCAGCCGATCACGCTTCACGGCGCCGTGCAGTTCAACGACGGCCACGCGTTCAACCGGGCGCTGGAGAAGTTCCAGGAACTGACCGTGAAGTACTACGGCAAGCCGGTCAACTTCGTCCTGCACAAGAACAGCGAGCTCGGCCTCGAGAAGGATTATTTCGCGTACATGAACCAGGGCATCTCGGTCGACTACGGCATCGTGTCGCCGGCGCACATGTCCACGTTCTCGAAGGCCGCGCCCTTCATCGACGCGCCGTTCCTGTTCCGCGACCTCGACCACTGGAACAAGGTGCTCGACGCCGACACGCTGAAGCCGATCGCCGACGAGGTGTCCGCCAAGGGCGACGTGATGCTGATCGGCTTCGCCGGCGGCGGCACGCGCAATATTTTCGCCAACAAGCCGGTGCGCAACCTCGCGGAGATGAAGGGGCTCAAGGTCCGCGTGCAGGGCGCGCCGATCTGGAGCAAGACGTTCGCCGCGGTCGGCATGTCGCCGACGGTGATCGCGTACGACGAGATCTACAACGCCATCCAGAACAGCGTGATCCAGGCCGGCGAGAACGAGGCCGCCGGCGTCGAGGCGATGAAATTCTACGAAGTGGGGCCGAATCTCAACATGACGCAGCACGCGATCACGATCCGGCCGATCTGCTTTTCCGGCAAGACGTTCAAGAAGCTCCCGCCGGACCTGCAGGCGGCGATTCTCAGGGCCGGCAAGGAAGCAGGCATCTACGGCCGGCAGATCGAGTCCGGCGAAGACCAGAAGAAGCTCGAGGCGATGCAGGCGGCCGGCAAGCTGAAGATGATCCCCTTCGCCGACCGCGCGGCGATGAAAAAGCTGGCGGACCCGGTCATGGCCGAATACGCGAAGGAAATCGGCGCCGAGGCGATCTACAACAAGATCAACTCGATGTAACGCAACGACGCAAACGCCCGGCCGGAGCGTACCTCCCGCCGGGCTTTTTTGCGGTCACCGGGAGAGCGCATGCGCAAGTTTCTCGACGGCTACTACCGGCTGCTCAACGTGCTGCTGGGCGCCAGCGTTGGCATCCTGGTCGTGCCGGTGACGATCCAGATGATCTCGCGCAATCACCGGCCTCATTCCGGCATGGATCTGGACCGAGGAAATGGCGCGCTTCCTGTTCATCTGGATGGTGATGCTGGGCGCGATGATCGGCGTGCGCGACGGGTCGCATTTCGAGTGCGACGTGTGGCCCGAGCTGAAGCCGCGCGCCAACGCGCTCTTGCGGATCGTGTCCACGGTATTCGTGCTGGCGTTCGCGCTCGTCTTCGTCTGGTACGGCGTCAAATTCGTGCAGTTCGGCTGGAATCAGCAATCGGAGCTCGCGGACATGCCGATGACGTGGATCTTCACCGCGTGGCCGCTCACCGGCGTCACGTGGTTGCTGTTCGGCTTCGAGCGGCATCCGCGCCGACCTGCGCATCGTGATTGACGGTCCCGGCCCCGGCAGCGGCGTCGACACCCACCGCGAAATTGGCACCGGAAGCGTCGTATGAGCGCCGACGGCCAGTCCCAGATCGATGTGGGGGTAACCAAATGACCGGCGCGGCGCTGACGCCGGGCGTGGCCGCGCTGTGGCTGTTCGGCGGCTTTTTCTTTTTCCTGGTGCTGCGCGCGCCGGTGGCGTTCGCGCTCGGCCTCGCGTGCCTGCCCGTGCTCTTCATCGAGCCGCGGCTGTCGCCGATGGTGGTCTTCAATACGACGTTCAAGGCCTACAACTCGTTCATCCTGCTCGCGGTGCCGTTCTTCCTGCTCACCGCGAACCTGATGAATGTCGGCGGCATCACCGATCGCCTGGTCACGCTGTCGCGCACGATGGTCGGCAATTTCCCGGGCGCGCTGGCGCAGATCAACGTGCTGCTGTCGGTGTTCTTCGCCGGCATCTCCGGATCGTCGACCGCCGACGCGGCAAGCCAGGGCAAGATCTTCATCGAAGCGCAGGTCAAGGAAGGCTATGACCTCAGCTTCTCGATCGCGATCACCGCGGTGTCGGCGGTGCTCGCGGTCATCATTCCGCCGTCGATCCTGATGGTCGTCTGGGGCGGCGTGCTGTCGGTCTCGATCGGCGCGCTCTACCTCGCCGGCGTCATCCCGGGACTGCTGATCGGCCTCGCGCAGATGGCCACGGTCCACGTCTACGCCAAGGTCCGCCATTACCCGACCTACCGGCGCGCCACATTGAAGGAGTTCGTGAAAGCGGCGGCGGTTTCCGTGCCGGCGCTGATGACGCCGTTCATCATCGTCGGCGGCATCCTGCTCGGCTGGTTCACCGCGACCGAGTCCGCAGCGGCCGCAGTGCTGTACGCCGCGGTGCTGTCGATCTTCTTCTACCGCGAAATGGACGCGAAGAAGCTTTGGGATGCGCTCCTCGAGACCGGCAAGCTATCGGCGATCGCGCTCTTCTGCGTCGGCACGGCATCGGTGTTCGGGTGGCTGCTCGCCTACTTCCAGATTCCCAAGGCGCTGCTCGAGAACGTGACGTCGTGGGGGTTGGGTATCGTCGGCGTCGGCTTCTTCATCGCCTTCGTGTTTCTGGTCGTCGGCTGCTTCCTCGATGCCATCCCCGCGATCATCATCGTCGGCACGACGCTGCAGCCACTCGCGGCGTCGGTCAACATGCATCCGGTGTCGTTCGCGATCATCGGCATCGTCGCGCTGGCGTTCGGGCTGGTGACGCCGCCGTACGGCCTGTGCCTCATGATCTCGTGCGCGATCGCCAAGGTGCGCTTGCGCTATGCGCTCAAGGATACGATGATCATGCTGGTTCCGATGCTGCTGGTATTGGCCGCGCTGATCGTCTGGCCCGAGATCCCGCTGTTCCTGCCGCAGCTGATCCGGCCGGATTTCTTGAAGTAGGATGGAAAAGCGGTCACCGCCGAAGAATCAGGCGGCGACCGCTCTTTGAGATGTTCAAGCCCAAGCCACTCTCCGCAGGCTTTGGGGTCGAAGTCGACGTCGACCTTTCGAAGCCGCTCTCCGATGCCGCGTTCGCCGAGATCGAGCGCGCGTTCTACGCGGGGCAGGTGCTCGGCATCCGCGGGCAGAAGCTTACGGCGAGGCAGTTCGCGTCGTTCGCGTCGCGCTTCGGGCCGCCGCAGCCGCACGTGATCGACCAGTTCCACCATCCGGAAGACCCGAACATCCTCATCCTGTCCAACGTGAAGAAGGACGGGCAGCCGACGGGGTTGCAGGACGCGGGCTCGTATTTCCATACCGACTATTCGTACCTGCAGGTGCCGGCGCGGGCGACGACGCTGTACTCGATCGTCGTGCCGAAGGCCGGCGGCGACACGATGTTCGCCAACCAGCAGGCGGCCTACGATGACCTGCCGGAGGCGATGAAAAAGCGGATCGAGCCGCTCTATGGCATCCATCACTACGGCAACCGCCACGACACCGACGAATCGAGCCGCACCGCCGCCTCGCCGCTGTCCGCCGAGCAGAAGGCGAAGATGCCGCTCATCACGCACAAGCTCGCGCGGCCGCATCCGGTCACCGGGCGAAAATCGCTCTATGCGGTCTCCGGAAGCTCGTTCGGCATCGTCGGCATGCCGGAGGACGAAGCGCGCGATCTGCTGGACGAGCTGGCGGCGCATTCGACGAGCGAAAAGTATCGCTATGCGTTCAAGTATGGCGTCGGCGACGTCGTCGTCTGGGACAACGCATCGCTCCTCCACCGCGCGACGCTGATCGACCCCGGCGACGCGCGCACGCTGTGGCGGGTGACGATGCTGGAATCGTCGGCGTCGGCGGTGGCACCGGACGTGCTGGCGCCGACGTTCGTCGGCAGCGGAATGTAGCGCCGTCGCCGCTCGCACGCTCGGCCTCCGCCCGCCGGGGTCGCCGTCGCGCCGCTAATGCTCGTGCCGGTGGTGGAGGTCCGGCGCGTGCGGATGCGTGTGCGTCAGCACGTCGTGAACGTGAGGATGCGTGTGCGGCTCCTGCCCGTCCCAGGCGAACGCATGCTCGTGCCGATGGTGGTCGTCGTGCGTGTGCGGATGCGTGTGTGCGAGCGCGTCGTGCGCATGCAGGTGGCCATGGCGCTCGGTGAGGTGCAACCAGACGCCGAGCGCCATCAGCACGGCGGCGCCCCAGAACATCGAGTCGGGACGCTCCCCCAGAAGTCCGAACGCGACCGCGACGCCGACAAACGGTGCGACACCGTAATACGCGCTGGCCCTCGCGGTTCCGAGCGCGCGCAGCGCCACGACGAAGAGCATGAGACTCACGCCATAGCCGAAAAATCCGACGCCGGCCGCTCCCAACGCGCTGAACGTCGGCGGCGCCGCCCCTGCGAACAGGAGGGCGAGACCGATATTGACCGCGCCGCCGGCAATGCCCTTCGCCGCGGCGATCAGCATCGCGTCGTTGGCGGCAACGCGGCGAGTCGAGTTGTTGTCGAGCGCCCAGCACAGGCAGGCGAGCGCGATCAGCAGGGCGCCGCTGCCGATTTCGCCGCCGGCTTCGGACCCGCCGGCGAGCAGGATGCCGGCCGCGACGATTAGAGCCATGCCCGTGACCACCCGCGCATTGCGATGCTCGCGAAAGACGAACCAGGCGATGACGACGGTGAGCACCGTCTCGAGGTTGAGCAGCAGGCTCGCGGTGGCGCCGGGGGTGCTGCGCAGGCCAAAGGTGAACAGCACGGGCGCCACGACGCCGCCGGCGACGATGGAAAATGCGAGCCAGGGAAGGTCGCCGCGCGCGATGCCCGGCACGCGCCGATTCGCGCCGGCCATTCCCGCATGGCGCAACAGCAGCAGCAACGACAAGCCGAGTCCCGACCCGGCGTAGAGGAGTCCGGCGAGCCACAGGGGGCTGATATCTCCGGAGAGAGCGCGCGCGAGCGGCGTGCTCGCCCCGAACAGCGTGGCCGACGCCAGCACGGGAATCACGCCACGCTGGATTCGCATGGCGCCAGTTTGCCGGATTCAGGTCCGCGCAACCACCACGTGCCGGCGCGCCATGCGCATTGCCGCGATGAACGCGACGAAGACCGCCGCCACGACCGCGGCGCCGAACCAGAACTCGCGTCCCAATGCCCACGCGTCCACCGCCGGCACGAGGATCTTGGCGACGGTGAACGCGCCGACCGCAAGGCTGATGCCGGCCACCGTCAGCGCCATCACGCGGGACGCGATGGCGGCGGTGCGATCGGCCCGGCGAATGAGCCGGTTGATCCAGAGGCCGTTGGCGCCATCGACGACCAGCATGCCGAGCACGAAAAGGGCGGCCACGAACAGCGCGTGCGAAACGCCGCCGAAACGCCCCGCAGCGAGCGCGAAGAGTGCCGCCTGCGAGACGGTGTCGAACGACAGCGCGAACAGCATCCCGACGGCCGTGACCGCCCACGCACGCCGGATGTTCAGGAATCGCCCGAGCAGTCTGCCCCGCAATCCCGCCGGCACGACGACCGCATGCGGGTCTGCGGCGAGCACCGCGCGGACGTTGAGAAAGGCAAGACCGAACAGGAAGAGCACCGACACCGAGGCGCCGGTGATCTCCAGCCACGCCGGCGTCTGCCAGCCCGTTGCCAGCGATCCCGCGACGAGCGCGACGAGCATCACGACGACGCCGTGTCCCAGCGAGAAGAGCGCGCCGGCCATTCGCGCCAGCCGCGGATTGACGCGGGCGTTGTAGCGCGTAAGCCCATCGATCGTCGCCAGATGGTCGGCGTCGAAGCCGTGGCGGACGCCGAGCACGAACGCAAGGGCACAAAGCGCAAGCCAGGTGGCGGGAAGGGAGTCCACGATTGCCTCGGAATCGTCCGGTCGGGCCGGTAGGCGCAATTTGTCATGAGTTCCTACCGCTTGGCAAGGTCGCCGCCATGATCTGCGTCAAAGTCGGATGCCAGGAAACCTACGACCGCGGGATCAGGTGCATGTGGCCCCGGTGGCGGTGAGCCGCCAGCCCCGGATGCGTGTCCCCCGTCTCGACGGTGACGAGGTTGACGCTGCCGTGCCGGACACCACGCTCGGCCTGGATCCGGTTCGCGAACCCGCGCACCGCGGCGGTCGACCCCTTGAGAATGACGCTTTCGAGGCAGTGGTCGTGGTCGAGGTGAACATGCATCGCCGAAACGACCAGGTCGTGGTGCTCGTGCTGCGCCTCGGTCAGCCGCTCGGCGAGCTCCCGCTCGTGGTGATTGTAGATATAGGAAAGATTGGCGACACAGTACGAACGTACTTCGTATGCGACCCGGTTGGCCTCGACTTCGCGGCGCAGGAGGTCGCGCATCGCCTCGGAACGGCTCGTGTAGCCGCGCTTCCCGATCAGGGCGTCGAATTCCTTCGCCAGACCTTCGTCGATCGACATCGTGATGCGTTCCATG
>CAWFMY010000023.1:0-194177 GCA_963816925.1 uncultured beta proteobacterium
CCCTCCGAGCCCACGTCCTGGCCCAGGACCTCCACTACGGAAATCCGACGACCTATGCCGTCGTCCCGCAGCCTGCTGTGTTCGATGTGGCGCCGCTGTCGCACGCATTCGAGATCGATCCCGCAGCCGAGCGGATGTACAAGTTGATGAACCACGAGTTGACCCATGTCGTGCAGGGCGATATCGCATCGGAGAAAGAACGTTACTGGCGTCGAATCTTCCTTGGAAAGGTCGCCGCGCAGCGGCGAAACCCCAGTCGCTCCTTTACAACTACCTCACGGTTCCGCGCTTTACCGCGCCGCGATGGTATCTGGAGGGCGGCGCGGTTTTCATGGAAACGTGGATGGGGCGGCGGGGCTCGGCCGAGCGCAAGGCGGGTACGACGAGATGGTGTTCCGGTCGATGGTGCGGGACGACGCCCACTTCTACGATCCATTGGGCTCGCTTCGCGCGGCGCTCTAGTCGATTTTCAGTTTGGCGCCAACGCCTACCTTTACGGGACGCGCTTTTTCACGTGGCTGGCTTATGTCCATTCCCCGGGAAGGTCGTGCAGTGGCTCCGGCGTGACGACGGGAGCGAACGCTACTGGTCGGACCAGTTTCAGCATGTGTTCGGCATTCCGGTCGAGCAGGCATGGCGAGACTGGATTGTGTTCGAGCACGAGTTCCAGCAACGGAACCTCGCCGAAGTGCGCAAATTCCCGATCACGCCGCATCGCGACCTGGTCAAGCGGCCATGGGCTCGGTGTCGCGAACCTACTACGACGAGGCAACCGGAATTGGGTACGGGGCTTCCGGTACCCCGGCGTGGTGGAAGACATCGGCGCCTTGAATACGCGGGACGGGAGCGTTGCGGGCCCGCCGACATCAAGCGGGCGATGCTTTATCGCGTCACCTCGTTTGGGTGACCACCCGCAAGCGGAACTGCGTTCTATACCAACGATAATCGCGGCTTCCTTTCATTCCGGGACCTCATGGCGGTGGAATTGTGCGGACCGGTGAGGAACGACTGCTGTTCGGGAACGCGTGGTGTCGCGAGATCGTCTTCAATCCGGTCGACAAGTCGTTGATGGGCATCCGCCACGAGAATGGACTGGCCACGCTGGTTCGAATTCCGCAGCCGTACGACACGTGGAACCGCGTGTACGAATTTCCGTACGGCGTTGTCCCCTACCACCTCGGCACCTCCGCCGACGGTCGCCTGCTTTCCGGGTCGGTGGAGAGGTCAACGGCTACGAATTTCTGCGCGTGTGGGAGCTCCAGAAGATTCTCGGGGGCGATGCGAAACCTGCTTTCCGAATTTCGTTTCGGACAGTCCGTTCCGGAAAGCTTCACGTTCTCCCCAGACGGGCGTTACCTCTATGGCAGCAGCTATTACACGGGCGTTTCCAACATTTTCCGTTTCGACGTCGCCACCGGTGCGATCGAGGCGGTTTCCAACGCGGAAACAGGATGTCGGTGCCGCTGGCCGATGGGCGATTGGTCGTGCTGAATTACACCGGGGAAGGCTTCGTGCCCGCGACCATCGAACCTCGACCTATAAGCGATCTGAGTGCCATTCGCTTCCGGGCGCGGAGGTAGCGGAAAGATACCCCGAAGCGAAGATTCTTGTAAGGGCGCTGCTCGTGAGCACCGTCGACGACGAAAAGCTGATCACTCAAAAGGGCGCCTACGTGCCGTGGCGCAGCATCGGCCTGGCGACGCTTTTCCGGTCATTCAAGGCTACAAGAACACGGCGGCGGTCGGTTACCACTTCAATTTCGAGGATCCGCTCAACTTCCGCCAGTTCTGGCATGTCACGGCGGCGGTTTCGCCCGGCGGCAACCTGCCGAGCGAGGAGCGGGGACACCGACATCTTCGGTCGCTACCGGTTCTGGAACGCCGAACTATCCTGGAACCGGTCGGATTTCTACGACCTGTTCGGCCCGGTCAAGCGCAGCCGCAAGGGCTACGCAGCCAAGCTCGGTTACGACTGGGAACTCTACAACGACGAGCCGCGCAAGCTGGACCTCTTTCTCGATTTTGCCTACTTCGACCAGATCGACACCTTGCCGAATGCGCAAAACGTCACCACCAACTTCACCCGTCTCACGACCGGAGAAGCGCGCCTTCAGCACACCGACAACGTCAAGCGCTCGATCGGGGCCGTCGACGACGAGAAAGGCATCGAATGGCAGCTCGACTACCTTGGGAGCCGGGTAAACGGACAGGTTATCCCGCAAGTACGCGGCGGACTCGATCTCGGCTTTGCCCTTCCGCTTGCGAACTCGTCCATCTGGCTGCGTAGCGCGGGCGGTTTCGCTAACGGCGATCGCAACAGCACGGTCGCCAATTTCTACATTGGCGGGTTCGGCAACAATTACGTCGACGACCGCGAAGTAAAACGCTATCGCCAGTTTGACAGTTTCCCGGGCTTCGAGATCGACGAGATCAGCGCCCACCGCTTTGCCCGCGTTCTGGGCGAGCTGAATTTGCCGCCGATCCGCTTCCGTGACGTTGGAACACCCAGCCTTTATTTGAGTTCGGCCCGCGACCGCGCTCTTCGCCGGCGCGCTCTTCGCCGAACCGGCGGTTCGGTGAGACGCGCACGCTTGAGACCGCTGGCGTGCAGGTCGACTTGCAACTTTACGGCTGCGCTGCGGCTGCCCATGGTGCTATCTGTTGGCGGTTACGCCGAGGGCTTCGAGGATGGCGATGACCACGGCGGAGAAACATTAGTCTCGCTGAAGATCATGTGATGGACCTCGATCTTGCCGTGAAGGGCGTCACCGCGATGGCGCCCGTGCATGCCCGCGTGCTGCTGTTGGTGTTCGACCGGCTCGATATCTTCAATCTGATCAAGCTGTGGGTGATCGGCGTGCTGCTGGTCGTCGGCGGCGCCACGCGCCGTTGTGGCCTATTACGCAAATGGGGGCGTTGAAAGCCTCACCCACGGTTTCCCGATCCCGGGCGACAATCCCTACAGCCTCTATTTCGCGCCCGCCGTTGAAGAAACCTTGAAGGCGCTGCCGATCATCGCGATGTTTGCGATGAACAGGCTCGGCTTCAAGCTCGACGCGGCCATCGCCGGCTTTGCCATCGGCGCTGGGTTCTCCATGGTCGAAAACGCGGTCTACCTCTTTCACCCCGACATTGTCGGCGCCGCCTATGCCAACTTTAGCTCTTGGCTCGTGCGCGGTTTCGGGCACCGCGATCATGCACGGCGGCACGACGGCGATCTTCGCCATGCTGGCTCGCACTGTTGGAGAAGGGCCGCACCGCGCTCCTTGCGTTCATCCCCGGGTACGCGCTCGCCGTGGCGCTGCACTTGGCTACAACCACCTGCTCGTGTCGCCGCGCCTGTCCACGCTGGCGGCGCTGGTCGTCCTGCCGCCGCTGCTCTACGCGGTGTTCCAGCGCAGCGACCGGGCGGTGTCCGATTGGCTCGGCCAGGGCTTCGATGTCGATGCGCGGATGCTGGAGTCGATGAACTCCGGCGCCTTTTCCGATTCGCCGACGGGCCGCTATCTGCACACGCTGAAGGAGCGGTTTCACGGGCCTGTCGTTGCGGACATCCTGTGCTACCTCCGGCTTTACACCGAGCTGGCGCTCCGCGCGAAAGGCATCCTCATGATGCGCGAAAACGGCTTCGATGTGCCGGTCGACGCCGAGACGCAATCCAAGTTCTGGTGCATTCGTTATCTGGAGAAGAGTATCGGCAAGACCGGTCTCCTCGCGGTGCACCCGCTCTTGCACATGAGCCACAAGGATCTGTGGGCAGGACCTGCTGGAAACCGGATGACCGGTGGCGCGCGTTCGGCTCCGCGGACGAGGCGGTCCAGCGCTAGCGCCGCCGCATCATGGGAACCAGCGCGCGCAGCGAATCCCACTGGGTGAAGAACGCGACGGCCTCCGGGCTGCGCTCCGCCGCGCTGACGACATACGTGCCCCAGGCGGCGGCGCCCGCGGCATAGAAGCCCGCGGCCGCACCGCCGATCGCAACCCAGCCGACTGCGCCGCCACCCAGGGCCGCGGCGCCAATCGCGAGGCCCCCCAGCGCGAGGCCGCCGAGAGCGAATCCGCCGACGGCGACGATGCCGATCGCGACCCCGCCGATGGCGCACACGCCGCGCGCCAGGCCGCCGATGGCCACGATGCCGGTCACCATGTCGCCCAGCGCGAGCACGCCTTTCGCGTGGCCGCGCATTTCGCGTGGCCGCGCATTTCGCCGCGCGCAGGATCGGGCCCGACTGCGATGCACCAGAGCGGAAGGCCGAGGTAAACGTAGTCGCTGCGGCGGCGCACACCACGCGGCGCGACCGGCGTGTCATCGGCGCGCTTCAACCGGAGCGAATCAGGGGCAGGCATGGGATTGTCTCCTCACGAATCCTCGATTTCGGAAATCGTCGTGCGCTTCGGGACGATGCCGCGGCGGGCGAGGGCGTCGCGCAGCAGGAATTCAATTTCCGCATTGACGCTGCGCAGATCCGCCTGGGCGAGCCGCTCCAGCTCGACCCACACCTTGGGGTCGATCCGGAGCAGGAACGCCTTCTTGTCGGCCATCGTTAGCGCCGGCGGATCGTTGCCTTGCGCATCGGATTACGGGGCGCTGCGAAAGCGCAGGAAGAGCGCGCCGATCCACACCAGGAGCCCGACGACGAAGCCGCCGAGCAGCAGCGCGAAGAGGTCGGCGGGCAGGCGCGGCGGAGACGAAGCGTTGGCGACGATGAGCACGTAGTGCAGCGCCGCGATGAAGAGCGCGATCAGGCTGCCGAGCCACGCGCCATGCGCCGACAGCGCGTCGAGCGTCTCCTCCTTGCGTTTCGGATCGAGCCAGTAGCTCTGGTGCGGGATGTTGATCGAATTGGAACGCGACCGCGGCAGGACGCCGATCATCGCCGCGACGAAGACCGGGAGGACGACCGCGAAGGCGAGCATGAAGACGAGGTAACCGCCGCGCGTCATGAAGCCGTTCGGCGCATTGCCGGGCCCGAAATGCGACGCGACCCGCTCGGGCAACGCGCCGGTGGTCGTGACGATGAACATCGTCGCCACGGCGAGGCACAGCGCGAAGACGAGCCAGGCGATTCGATGCATGAATTCCTCCCGCAGTCGATGGCAGCGGCCCGCGCTAGCGCCGCGCAACGAAGCCCGCGGCGATGCCCACCGCGGCGCCGACCGCGAGGCCGACCGACGCATATCCGAGCGCGACGCCGAGCGCCGTGCCGATGCCCACGCCCAACGCGATCCACAGCCCACCCAGGTTCTTGGCGAGTACGTTCATCGCAGCCCTTTCGTCAGTTGTAGAGCGTGCCGGTATTGATCACCGGCTGCACGTCGGATTCCGAGCACAACACGGTCATCAGGTTGCTGACCATGGCGGCCTTGCGCTCGTCGTCGAGGTCCACGACTTTCTTCGCCGAGAGCTCGTTCAGCGCCATCTCGACCATCGATACCGCGCCGGTCACGATCTTCGAGCGGGCGGAGATGATCGCTTCGGCCTGCTGGCGGCGCAGCATCACCTGCGCGATCTCGGGCGCGTAGGCGAGGTGGGTGAGCCGCGCTTCCTCGACGACCACGCCCGCCTTTTCGAAGCGCGCCTGCAGCTCGCGGACCAGCGCCTTCGCCACGACGTCGGCGCTCGCGAGCAGCGTCGGTTCGCGGTCGTCGATCGGGTGGCTGTCGTCCTCGTCGTAGGCGAAGGACGAGGCGAGATGCCGCACGGCGGCTTCGGCTTGCAGCTTGACGTAGAGCTCGTAGTCGTCGATGTCGAAGTACGCGCACGCGGTGTCGTCGACGCGCCAGACGACGACGGCCGCGATCTCGATCGGGTTGCCGCGCTTGTCGTTGACCTTGAGCCGCTCGCCGTTGAGGTTGCGGGCGCGCAGCGAGATCTTCTTGCGCGTGTAGAACGGGTTGGTGCCACGCAGCCCCGGGACGCGCGTCGTGCCTTTGTAGGCGCCGAAGAGCTGCATGATCGCCGCCTCGTTCGGCTGCAGGGTGTAGAGCCCGCCCAGCACGAACGCCGCGGTGACGAAGATGAGCACGCCTTCGACGAAGGGCCAGAGGCCGGATACGCCATGAGAGGTCGCGGTCACGATCGCCCCGCCGACGACCCAGATCGCCCAAGCCATCAGCGCAAGCCCGATCGCGAGCCAGGCGAAACCGTTGAACGTGGTGATGCGGGATTCCCGATGGACGCTCCCGCTACCCGGTACGGCAGTGCCAGCCATGATCGACCTCCTCGAAACCGCCGAATCGGCACCGCGAAGGCGGCGCCCGTCGGCATAGCAAAATGATATCACTTAAATATCTAATGCTGTCAAGGGTTTCGTTGGGCGGTCGGCCGTATGGGCGGAGGAAACGCCTGTTTTGTCGCTATAAAAGAACGGATTACCGGTGTTTGCTCGTGCCGGCCCCAAAAAGGGCGGGCCCGAAGGCCCGCCCAAGCTACTGCCACCAACGCTGTTCAGCCGATCGTGACCGGAATGAAGATCCGCGCTTCCTCGCGTTGAACGAGCAGCGCCACGGTCTTGCCGGACTTGCCGATCAGTTCCCGCAGCTGCTCGGGGCTCTTCACCGGCGTGTTGTTGACGGCGACGATGACATCGCCTTGCCGCACGCCGGCCTTCGCCGCCGCGCCGCGCCACTTCCTCGACGACCACGCCGTTCGCGATTTCGCTCGACTTCTTCTCTTCCGGCGACAGCGGGCGCACGGCGACGCCGAGCTTGCCCTTGGCCGCTTCACCCTTGGCGGAGGCGACCGTCGTCTGTTCGGCGAGTTCGCCGACGGTGGCGGTCAGTTCTTTCGCCTTGCCGTCGCGCCACACGTCGAGCGTCACTTTCGCGCCCGGCTTCAGTTGCGCAACCAGGGGCGGCAGGTCCGACGAGCGCGAGATGTCCTTGCCCTCGAACTTGAGGATCACGTCACCCGGCTCGAGACCCGCCTTCGCCGCGGCACTGTCCTTCGCCACGGAGCTCACGAGCGCGCCGCCGGGCGTCTTGAGCCCGAAATTGTCGGCGAGCGCCTGGTTCACTTCCTGGATCGTCACGCCGAGGCGGCCGTGGCTCACCTTGCCGTTCTGCTGGATCTGGTCCTTGACGTCGATCGCGACGTCGATCGGCACCGCGAACGCGAGGCCCTGGTTACCTCCCGAGCGGCTGAAGATCTGCGAGTTGACGCCGATCACCTCGCCCTTGAGGTTGAACAGCGGGCCGCCCGAGTTGCCCGGATTCACGGCGGCATCCGTCTGAATGAACGGCACGGCGGCGTCGCCCGGCAATGCGCGGCCCTTGGCGCTGACGATGCCGGAGGTCACGGTGTTCTCGAGGCCGAACGGGGCGCCGATCGCGACGACCCATTCGCCAACCGCGCGTGGTCGCCGGATTGCCGATCTTGACCACCGGCAGGTCCTTCGCGTCGATCTTGATCACCGCGATGTCGGTGGTCTTGTCGCTTGCCGAGCACCTTCGCCTTGAACTCGCGCTTGTCGACCAGCCGGACGGTGACTTCGTCGGCGTCGTCCACGACGTGCGCGTTGGTCAGGATCACGCCGTTCGCGTCGACGATGAAGCCGGAGCCCATCCCTTGCGACGGCCCTGCGATGGCGGCTCGCGGTGAGCCGCGGAACCCGCGGAACTGCGGCGGCAGCGCGTCCTCGTCATCATCGTCGGGCATGCCGCGCGCGACGACCTTGCGGCCTTCGTGCATCACGCTGATCTGGACCACGGCGGGACCGTGCTTCGCGACAAGCGCGCTGAAATCGGGCAGCGCGACGACGGCATCCGGCGCGGCTGCGACGACCGCGGCGGAGGCGGGCGCGGTAGCTGCGCCGGCCGGCTTGATCGTCGCCGTGCGATCGGCGATCACGGTGCCCGCGGCGAACGCGCCGACGACGGCGAGCGCGATGGCGCTGCGCTTGAACGTGTTCACTTGCATCGAATTCTCCTTGCGATGGGATTCGGGGCCGGGATTCACGTCCCCGGTTGCCGCCCAAGGTAGGAGCGAAGACTTAAGGGAGACTTAAGAGCATCCGGGATCCGGTGTCGATGCACTGCCGGCATGGAACCCTGGGCGTAGGAGGACATTCGCCAAGTGCGTAGCGCGGCCATCGGGGGCGGCGTTTGAAACGAATGCAACAAAACTGGACGCTCGGCGAAGTAGTCCCGCCGCACCTCCTCGCTAGAATTCCCTCCATCCACGCATGCGCCGTCGCCTTGCCGAATCCCCTGATTAACTTTCAACCGATCATCGATCCAAGGAGAATTTCAATGCGTCTTCAATGCGCCATGGCGGCGCTCGCGCTGGCCGCAACTGCCTCGATGGCTGCCGCCGCATACGTGCCGGAGAGCGTGAAAGCGCCGGCAGACGAAATCCTGTCGCTGCAGAGCAAAGCGATAGGCGTGCAGATCTACACGTGCCGTGCCCGCAAGGACGATCCCTCCAGGTACGAATGGACCTTCAAGGCGCCGGAAGCCGAGTTGTACGACGGCAGCGGCAAGCACATCGGTCGGCACTATGGCGGGCCGACGTGGGAGTTGGACGACGGCAGCAAGGTGGTCGGCGAAGTGAAACGAAGCGACGACGGGCCCGACAACAAGGCGATCCCATGGCTGCTTCTCACCGCGAAGTCGAATTCCGGAACGGGTGTCCTCGGCCGGACGACGAACATTCAGCGGGTCGATACGATCGGCGGCAGGGCCCCGGCAGACGGTTGCGAGGCGAAGCAGGAGGGCAGGGAGCTACGCGTGCCCTATACGGCCACGTACAATTTCTTCAGCGCGGCTTCTGTCGATTGACCCGACGATTCGCTGCCGCGCGACGAACGGCCCCCGGTCATTCGCGGAGACGAGGATCGTCGGTGTCTACCGCGTGGCGTGACCAGACGTCACGTCCGGCGCCACATCAGGGTCATCGTGTTGTCGCGCTTCACGTAGTGATGGAACAAGGCCGCCGCCGCGTGCAGGCCGATCAGGAAATACCCGATTGTCGCGCCGGTCTCGTGAATGTCCTTCCAGGTCCGCGCCATGTCCTTGTCGACACCGACCAGCGCCGGCAATTCGACGCCGAAGAAAGGAATGGCCTCGCCCTTGGCGCTCAACGTGAGCCAGCCGAGCACGGGCAGACCGATCATCAGGACGTAGAGCAGCGCATGCACGAGGCCCGCGAGCCGGGCTTCCCACGCCGCCGGCGGCGGCTCGATCTGCGGCGTCGCGCCGGTCGCGCGCACCAGCAGGCGCAGCCACGCGAGCCCGAACACCGAAAGGCCGAGCATGTAATGCCAGGTCGCCATGCCGTCGCGCAATGCGCTGCCCTTCCTGGAAATCCCCTTCAATTCCATGAGGGCATAGACGGCGACGATCAGCACCAGCATCAGCCAGTGAAAAGCGATCGCCAGCGATCCGAACCCCGTCGTCGTGTTGCGCCAGCGCATGGTTTTGCGTTCCTTCTCGAGAGGCGACCGACGCTAGGACGAGCGCGGGACCCGCGGGAAGCGTACCGTCACCGTCACGCCTTCGCCCGCCGGCCCGGCGATCCCCGGCGCCAGCGTGATTGTCGCATCGTGCCGCTCGGCGATCCGCTTGACGATCGCGAGACCGAGGCCGCTGCCGGAAACATCCGTCCGCGCCGGGCGCCGCCGCGCGATAGAAGCGATCGAAGACGCGCTCGCGCTCGCTGACGGGGATGCCCGTGCCCGAATCGCGGACTGCGACCACCACGTCGGCGGGCTCGTTTTCGACCGTCACGTCGACGCGGCCGCCCGCGGGCGTGTAGCGCACCGCGTTGTCGACGAGGTTCGAGAGGAGCGCGCGCAGCGCGTTCGCGTCGCCGTCGACAGCGGCCGGCGCCGTGCCGAGCTTGTCGGAGGCCGCGCCGGTCACGCCGAGATCGACGCCGCGCGCCGCGGCAATGGCCGCCTGGTCTGCCACGGCGCTCCGGGCGAGTTCCGTCAGGTTGACCGGCGCGAAGGCGCGCTGCGCCACGCCGGGCTCCTCGCGCGCCAGCGTCAACAGCTGCTCGACGAGATGCGTCGCGCGGGCGAGTCCCGCCTTCAGCGCGATCAGCGCGGCGTCCCGGTCGGCGTCGGTGGCGGCGCGCTCGGCGAGCTGCGCCTGCAGATGCACGGCGGTGAGCGGCGTGCGCAACTCATGCGCCGCGTCGGCGATGAACGCGCGCTGCGCATCGAGCGCACGGTCGAGGCGGGAGAGCAATCCGTTCAGCGCCTGCGCGAGCGGCCGGACCTCGTCGGGCAAGCCGGCCTCGTCGACCGGCTCGAGTCCGCCGGGGACGCGCTTGGCGACGGCAGAAGCGAGCCGCGCGAGCGGCGCAAGACCGCGCGTCACGCCATACCCGATGAAGAGCGCCAGCAACGGCGCCACGACGAGCAGGGGCACGATCGTCCGCAGCGCCATGCTGGCCGCGAGCTCGCGCCGCGCGCTCATCGGCTGCGCCACCTGCATGACCTGGTCGCCGGCGAGCGTGCTGAAGACACGCCAGTCGCCATTGGACGTCGTCACGGTGTTGAAGCCGAGCTGCGCGTATTGCGGCAGCGGCTGCTGCGGCTGCGAAACGAAGCGCTGGACGCCGTTGCGGTCCCAGACCTGCACGACCAGCGCCTCACTGCCGACCGCGAGTCCGCCCGGCGTGCCGGCGAGCGGAACGCCGATGAGCGACGCGGCCATCTGCCGCAGCTGATAGTCGAATATTTCGTTGGCTTCCTCCCGCGCGCGGACGTACGTCGCGAACGCGGCCGCGGCAACCGCGACGACAAGGCCGCCCGCGAGCCACACGAGGAGCCCGCGCCGGATGGATCTCATGTTCCCGATCCCGCCGCCGCATCCGCCCGGACGATCGTCCAGCCGACGCCGCGCACGTTGCGGATCGTGTCGGGCGGAAGCTTGCGCCGCAGCGCATGCAAGTGCACCTCGACCGCATTGCTGCCGACTTCCTCGTTCCAGCCGTAGAGCTTTTCCTCGAGCTGGGCGCGCGACAGCACCGCGCCGGGGCGGGCGAGCAGCGCTTCGAGCAGCGCGAATTCGCGCCCCGACAGCGCGACCGGCACGTCGCGCACGCGCACCTCGTGCGTCGCGGGATCGAGCGCGATGTCCCCGAGGGCGACGATCGGCGCCGCGCGGCCCGAATGCCGGCGCAGCAGGGCGCGGATGCGCGCCGCGAGCTCGGTCAACTCGAAGGGCTTGAGGACGTAATCGTCGGCGCCGGCGTCGAGCCCTGCCACGCGATCGGCGACGGCGTCGCGCGCGGTCACGATCAGCACCGGACGTGCGTCGCCTTTGCGGCGCATTCCGCGCAGCACGTCGAGGCCTTCCTTGCGCGGCAGCCCGAGGTCGAGCAGCACGAGATCATGCACGTCCTCGGCGAGCGCGAGTTCGGCTTCGCGGCCGTCACGCACCCAGTCGACCGCGAACCCGTCCTGGCGCAGTCCGCGCCGGACCGACTCGCCGATCATCGCGTCGTCTTCGGCGAGGAGCAGGCGCATCCGGGCGGGATCCGCACGCGGCGCAACGTCAGGATTTCGGCTCGAATTTGAGCGACGCCGAGTTCATGCAATAGCGAAGGCCGGTCGGCTCGGGGCCGTCCTCGAACACGTGGCCGAGATGGGCGTCGCAGGCCGCGCAGACGACCTCGGTGCGCCGCACGAGCCAGCTCGAGTCGTCTTCGTTGCGCACGCTTTCCGGCGCGAGAGGCTTGTAGAAGCTGGGCCAGCCGGTGCCCGAATCGAACTTCGTCGCCGCGTCGAACAGCGGCGCCCCGCAGCAGGTGCAGCGATACATGCCCGGATCGTGCTTGTCCCAGTATTCGCCGGTGAACGCGCGCTCCGTGCCTTTCTTGCGCGCGATCTTGTACTGCTCCGGCGTGAGTTCCTTCTGCCATTCGGCATCCGTTTTGTTGACCTTTTCGACCATGAGGTTACTCCTGCGGTAGCGGGCATCGGGCGTGCCGTCCGGGATTGTCGGGGTCCCGGGTCGCCGCCTTGCGCGGCCGTGCGGATCCGGTGTCGCGGGATCAAGTATAGTGGAGGTCTGCATCGTCTTTCGCAAGTCACGCTCCGCCTTGGATACCGCTCGCGCCGACCCGCTCCGCCACGATGTGAAAGTCATCGGGCTGATCGGGCTCGCCCATGGGACGTCGCACTTTTTCCAACTGGTGCTGCCCTCGATGTTCCCGCTGTTGCGGGCGGAATTCGACGTTTCGTTCGCGGCACTGGGCGCCCTTGCCGGCGCGTTCTATCTTGCCAGCGGATTGACCCAGTTCGCGGCCGGGTTCGCCGTCGACCGCTTCGGCGCGCGTCCCGTGCTTCTGGGGGGGCTCGGCCTGGTCGCCGGCGGGACGATCCTCGCGAGTCTTGCGCCCGGCATCCTCTGGCTCTATCCGATCGCCGCGTTGATGGGGGTCGGCAACGGCGTGTTCCACCCCGCGGACTTTGCGATTCTCAATGCGAGCGTGGCGCCAAAGCGCCTCGGGCATGCCTACAGCACGCATGGCATCGGTGGCAATCTTGGCTACGCGCTCGCGCCACTCTTGAGCTACGGTCTCGGGTCCGCGATCGGCTGGCGGCCCGCGCTGGCGCTGTTCGGCGTCGCGGGACTGATCGTCCTGGGCGTGATCGCGACGCAACGCGTGGTGCTCGAGTCGCACAAGTCGGCCGACGGCAAGGCGCATTCGCTTCGCGGCAGCATGCACCTCTTCGTGCAGCCGGCGATACTGCTGTGCTTCGGCTATTTCGTGTTCCAGACGATGGCCGGCATGGGCGTGCAGACGCTCGGCGCGCTGGCGCTCAACGTCACCTTCGACGGTGCCGATGGCGCTTGCGGCGTCGGCCATCACGGCCTACCTCCTCGGCAGCACGGCGGGCATTCTCGCCGGCGGATTCCTCGCGGCCCGCACCACGCATCACGATCGTGTCGCCGCGGCGGGGCTCCTCGGCGGCGCCGTGCTGCTCGGTCTCGTGGCGACAGGGATCATCGGCAACGCGGCGCTGTTGCCGCTGTTCGCGATGACGGGCTTCGTGCTGGGCGCCACCGGGCCGTCGCGCGATCTCATCGTGCGCAACGCCACGCCGCGCGGCGCGTCCGGCCGCGTCTACGGCTTCGTCTACTCGGGGCTCGATGTCGGTTCGACGATCGCGCCCATCTGGTTCGGCGCGATGCTCGACCACGGCATGGGGCGTGGAATGTTCCTCGCCATTGCCGCCACGCTGCTGGTCGCGATCGGCACCGTCGTGCGGATCCGCACGGCCCGCGGCGTGCCCGCGGCCTCGGCCTAGGACGGCGATGGATCTCGGCATCGCCGGGCGCCGGGCGCTCGTCTGCGCCGCGAGCAAGGGGCTCGGCCGCGGCTGCGCCGACGCGCTCGCGCGTGCCGGGTGCGAGGTGACGATCGTCGCGCGGACCGAAGACGCGCTTCGTTCGACCGCCGCCGAGATCGGCGCCGCCGCGGGGCGCGACGTCGCGTGGGTCGCGTGCGACATCACGACACCCGAAGGCCGCGACAAGGCGCTCGCCGCGTGCCCGCAGCCCGACATCCTGGTCAACAATGCGGGCGGCCCGCCGCCGGGCGACTTCCGCGACTGGGACCGCGCCGCGTGGATCCGCGCGCTCGACGCCAACATGCTGACGCCGATCGAGCTCATCAAGGCCACCGTCGACGGCATGATCGCGCGCAAGTTCGGCCGCATCGTCAACATCACGTCGGGCGCGGTGAAGGCGCCGATCGAATTCCTCGGGCTTGTCGAACGGCGCGCGCTCCGGCCTCACCGGATTCGTCGCGGGGCTCGCGCGCAGCGTCGCGCGCCACAACGTGACGATCAACAACCTGCTGCCCGGCCCATTCGACACCGATCGCCTGCGCACCACGATGGCCTCGCGCGCGAAGGCGGCGGGCAAATCGATGGAAGAGGTGCTGGCCGCCGGACGCGCGGCGAATCCCGCAGGGCGCTTCGGCACGACCGAGGAATTCGGCGCCGCCTGCGCGTTCCTGTGCAGCGTGCACGCCGGCTACGTCGTCGGCCAGAACCTGCTGCTCGACGGCGGCCAGTATCCGGGCACGTTCTGAAGTGCGACCGCCGGATTCGCCCATGATCGATCTCTACTACTGGCCCACGCCGAACGGGCACAAGATCACGATCTTCCTCGAGGAGACCGGGCTCCCGTACACGATCAAGCCCATCAACATTTCGAAGGGCGAGCAGTTCGCGCCGGAGTTCCTGACGATTGCGCCGAACAACCGCATTCCGGCGATCGTCGATCATGCGCCGGCCGACGGCGGCGCGCCGCTGTCGCTGATGGAGTCGGGCGCGATCCTCGAGTATCTGGCAGCGAAGACCGGCAAGCTGATGCCGCAGGATTTCCGCGGGCTGTGGGAGTGCCGGCAGTGGGTGCATTGGCAGATGGCCAATCTCGGGCCGTTGGCCGGGCAGAACCACCACTTCGTCCACTACGCCCCGGAGAAGATCCCGTACGCGATCGACCGCTACGTGCGCGAGACGGGCCGGCTCTACCGCGTGCTCGACCGGCGCCTTGCGGATCGCCCCTATCTCGTGGGCGATTATTCGATCGCCGACATCCTCTGCTATCCGTGGGTGCTGCCCGAGCGGCAGTCGCAGGACATCGACGAGTTTCCGCATCTTGCGCGGTGGAAGGCGGACATCCGCGCCCGTCCGGCGGTGGAGCGCGCCTACGCGCTCGCGCACGTCATCAACCCGAAGCCGGTCGCCAACGACGAGGCGGCGCGGCGCGTGCTGTTCGGCCAGAGCAAGGATACGGTGAAGTAGCGGTTGGCCGCGGCGCCTCCCTCCGAGTGCGCATGGCGAATTTCGCCCCCCTCAAGAACTACATGCTGTACTGCCTCGATCGCTGCATCGGGCAGCACCGTCTCAATGGGCCGTTCCTCGAAATCGGCTGCGGCAAGGGCGACGTCAGCGCCCATCTCGCGCGGAAAGGATGGCAGGGGATGGCCATCGATTTCTCCGACGCGGCGATCGGCGAGGCGCGCGCGACGCTCGCGGAGTTTCCCGGCGTCGTCGTGAAAAAGCAGGCGCTCTCCGACGTGACCGGATCCTGGGACACGATTCTCATGTGGGACGTTCTGGAGCACATCGAGGACGACGCGGGCGCGCTGCGCATCGTCGAGCGGCTGCTCAATCCCGGCGGCCGGCTGCTCCTCGCGGTCCCGAGCAATCCGCGCGAATGGCGCTGGGACGACGATTTCTACGGGCACTTCCGGCGCTACACGGTCGACGACTTGAGCGCGCGGCTCGCCCGCGCGGGTCTTGAACCCGTAGCGTTCTGGGACTTCACGTATCCGGTGTTCTGGGCGATGCGGCGCGCTTACACGCGACTGAAGCGCGCGGCGCCGGTGACGGAAGACAAGGAAGCGTCGACCAAGGCGAGCGCCACGCGCAATGCCTGGGACCTTCCGTTCGTGTCACGCGTGCTCGATCGCACGGGCGCGTTGTGGCGGCCGGTCTACTGGGTGCAGTTCCGCCTGTTCCGCCATGCGACGTCGAAGGGCCACGAGTTCTTCGCGCTGGCGCGAAAACCGCGGCCTGGTGACGGATCGGTCGCTACACGGGCAGGGCGGTGAAGCGGGCCAAAGGGCCCGTCGCGATCTGCTACTTCGACGCGGTCTCGAGGGCGCGCCATTTCTCGAGGTGCACGCGCGCGACCTCGCGGAAGCCGTCCTTGCCGCGCGGCTCGATCACCGCGGCTTCGCCTTCCGCGAGATACGCGCCGCCGAAGATCGCGCGGTAAGGATTGCCGTGGGCCACGAGCACGAGATTGGTCCCGCGCGGCACGGTGGACGAAAGGAGCGCTCGGAGCGCCGCGTATTGTCCGGGGGTTTCGGTGCCCGACGGACCGCCCCGGAGGGCCGCCGATGCGGTCGCGCGGCCGAAGATCAACTGCGCGGTTTCGATCGTCCGGCAGAACGGGCTTGCGAGCACGTCGCCAATGGGAATCCCGAGCGCGCGGATCGCGGCGCCGATCGCGCGCGCGTCGGCCCGGCCGCGGTCGATCAGGTTGCGCTGGTGGGCGCAATCCTCGTGGTCGGTCATGCTGTCGTCGCTCTGGGAAAAGTCGGTCGCCGTGTGGCGGAAGTAGAGGACGTAGCCGCCGTCGCGAAGGGCCGCGACGAGGGCGGGACCCTTGAGTTGTGATGGCGGCGTCGGCGCGGGCTGCGCCGATGCCGGCAATGCGATGGCGGCGACGCAGGCGGCCAGCACGAGAAAAAAGACGCGGGTGATGATGCGCATGTTTTCGTTTTTCATCGAAATACCCACAGGCGATACGCGAGATAGTTGGCGAACGTCAGCGCAATCGTGGTCGCGACCTGCGCCGGCCACAGGCTGAGACCGAGCTGCAGCAGCAGCGCGAGCAGCGCGCTGTTCGCGAGCATCTGCAGCGCGATCACGACGCCAAAGCGCAGGCTTGCAACGCGCATGCCTCGCGTCGGCTCGAAGACATGCCAATACGAGAGCGCGAACCGCGTCGACGCGCCCGCGACGAAGCCGAGCGTACTCGCCGGCACGCCGGCCATGCCGGTGCGGAGGAAGGCGTACATCGCGGCGTAATGCGCGGCGACGGCGAGAAAGCCCGTCATCACGTGCAGCACGAACGTGTGGACCCAGTGCAGCAGGCTCTCGTCCGATTTCGGACGGCGGAAGAGCTTGCGGATCGGCATCGCGCGACTCGACCGGCGTGCGGCGTCAATCGGCGCGCGGAGGCGTTGCGAACATCCGGTGCCGATAGACGCCGATGCGCGCAAGGAACGCGAGGAGCGCCGTGCCCACGACGCCGAACCCGTAGTGGACCGCGCCGGGAAAATCGATCGAGCTTGCCTCGGGGAAATAGCGCGTCGGCACGGAAACTTCGCCGATGCGAAAGCGTGCGAGGATCGTCTGCGCCAGGATCTCGTTGTCGAACACGAAGTCGTCCGAGTTCTGCTGCCATGGCAACGTGTCGAGCAGCGTCTTCGAATAGGCGCGATAGCCCGAGTGGTATTCGGACAGCTTGGCGCCGAGCAGCACGTTCTCGAATGTCGTGAGCAGCCGGTTGGCGACGTATTTCCACCGCGGCATGCCGCCTTTCAGCGCGCCGCCGCACAGGATGCGCGACCCGATCACGACGTCGTAGACCCCCGAGGCGATCATGCCGCCCATCGCCGTCACGAGACGAGGGTCGTACTGGTAATCGGGATGCACCATGACGACGATGTCGGCGCCGCGATCCAGCGCCTCGCGATAGCAGGTCTTCTGGTTGGCGCCATACCCCATGTTCCGCGGATGCAGGATCACCTCGAGCCCGAGCCGGCGCGCGACCACGACCGTGTCGTCGTCGCTCGCATCGTCGACGACGATGATGCCGTCGATGACGTCGCGCGGCAGCTCGCGCCAGGTCGCCTCCAATGTGCGGCCGGCATGGAACGCCGGCATGACGACGACGATGCGCTTGCCGTTCAGCACGGGAATGCCGCGCGGCCGACACCGCGATCGGGTCATCGGACGTGAACGGCGATGCGCGGCGGCGGCGTCTCGCCGTCGGCGGCGCGGCGCGACCTCGACCGCGCGCTCGAGCTCGCTGTCGACGTCGAACGCGGTGTCGCCCCCGGGCTCCGCGCGGCCGGTCGCGCGTACCGCCGCGAAATCGAACAGCGCGCGATCCATGAGATGCGACGGCACGACCGTGCCGATCGCGTGCGCGATCGACTCGATGCGGCCGGGATGCTTCTTCTCCCAATCGCGCAGCATCGTCGCCACCTGCCTGCGCTGCAGGTGCTCCTGCGAGCCGCAGAGGTTGCAGGGAATGATCGGAAATTCCATGAGCCCGGCGTAGCGCGCGAGGTCGCGCTCGCGGACGTACGCGAGCGGGCGGATCACGACGTGCTTGCCGTCGTCGGAGACGAGCTTCGGCGGCATCGTCTTGAGCTTGCCGCCGAAGAAGAGGTTGAGAAAGAACGTCGCGAGGACGTCGTCGCGGTGGTGGCCGAGCGCGATCTTGGTCGCGCCGATTTCGCCGGCCACGCGGTAGAGCACGCCGCGCCGCAGCCGCGAGCACAACGAGCACATCGTGCCGCCCTCCGGAACGACGCGCTTGACCACGCTGTAGGTATCCTGCGTCACGATCCGGTACGGGACTCCCCGCGCGTCGAGATAGCGCGGCAGGACGTCGGCGGGAAAGCCGGGCTGCTTCTGGTCGAGGTTGACGGCGATCACCTCGAAGTCGATCGGCGCCCGGTCCTTGAGCGACAGGAGGATGTCGAGCAGCGCGTAGCTGTCCTTGCCGCCGGACAGGCACACCATGACGCGGTCGCCGGGCGCGATCAGCCCGAAGTCGCCGATGGCCTCGCCGACCTGGCGGCGCAGGCGCTTCTTGAGCTTGTTGGCCTCGAATTCGGCCTTGCGCGGGTCGCGCGCCGGCGGCGGCGGGTCGGCGACAGCCGGTGCGTGGGCGTCAAGGCGGGGGGTGTCGTCCATGGGATCGACATTCTACCGGCAGCGGGCCGCAAGGCGTCCGCGCCCGTGGGCGCCGCGGGGATACCGCGCTGCCTCGGCCGGGTTACCATACCGCCGGCGGATCGATACGGAGCGGGGCTTAGCATGCAGACGATTCTCGTCGCCAATCCCAAGGGCGGCAGCGGCAAGACGACGGTGGCGACGAATGTGGCGGGTTGGCTTGCCGGCAAGCGACAACGGGTCGCCCTCGCCGATCATGATCCGCAGCGCTCGGCGACCGAATGGCTGGCGCGGCGGCCGTCGCTGTTTCCGGCCATCACCGGGCTGCCCTTCGACGCGACGAAAAAGGCGCTGAAGGACGCCGATCCGCAATGGCTCGTCGTCGACACGCCCGCGGGTCTTCATGGCTCGGACCTGCGCGACGCGCTGAACCAGGCCGACGTGATGCTGGTGCCGCTCGCGCCCTCCGCGTTCGACATGGCCGCGACCGCGCACTTCCTCGCGGCGATCGCGGACTACAAGGTCGTAAAAAAGGACGAAGTGGTGATCGGCATCATTGCAATGCGCGTCGACGCACGCACGCGCAGCGCCGCCGAGCTCGACGAATTCCTGAAGGGGTTCAACCTGCCGCTGATCACCCACCTGCGTGATACCCAGGTGTACGTGCATTGCGCCCGCGACGGGGCGTCGGTGTTCGACCTGCCGCGATCCCGGGCCGAGCAGGATTGGGAGCAGTGGAAACCGCTGACGCGCTGGATTGCGCGGCACGCGGCGCCGAAGTCGGGCTGACCGCTGCCCACGCCCGCAAAAGAAAAACGCCGGCTCGAAGCCGGCGTTTTGCGTTCAGCGTGAAGCGAGTGTTACTTCTTCGGCGCCATCGAGTCGGTGGACTTCGCATCGGCGTCCTTGGTGCGTCGGTGGCCTTGCCGGCGGCGTCCATCGTCGCGGTAGCAGCCTTGTCGGCGGCTTCCTTGGTGGCGGCGGCGGCCTTGTCGGCGGCTTCCTTGGTGGCGACGGCGGCCTTTTCGGCGGCGGCCTTGGTGGCAGCAGCGGCCTTGTCAGCGGCTTCCTTGGCGCTGTCGCCACAGGCGGCGAGCGAGACGGCGAGGGTGACGGCGGTCAAGAGGGCAAAAAAGCGGGATTTCATCGTAGGTGCTCCTGTGGAGGTGGGGTGAATCGTTCGAATCGCGAACCGGGTTGCAATTTTGTCGTTGTATCGGTTTTGCTCAGGTTGCCTCAGTTGACCTCAGTTGGCTATATGCCTGACGCCTGACAATCGAAAATTATAGCCCATTTTCCGGTCCGGCGGACCGTTTCCGGTCCCGATTTTCCATGGTTTTACACACGAGCGGCGGGCGGCAACCGGACGATCCAGCCGTTGACCGTGAGGAAGACCGCGGCAGCGCACGCGGCGACGGTCAGCACCAGCGGAACGACGGTGCCGTTGTGCGACGCACCGATGAAGGTGCCGACCAGCGCGGCCGCCACCATCAGCAGGAACCCGAAAAGCCCCGCGGCGGCGCCGGTGCGGTGCTCGAACGGCGCGACACAACCGACTTGCGCGCAGGGGAAGTTGATCCCGTGGGCGAAAAAATAAACGAACTGCGGCACGATCACCGCCGCCCAATGGTGGACTCCGGCGAGGGCCAGGGCGGTCATCGCGAGGCCCGCACCGAGCGCAAGCGCGGCGCCGGCCCTCATCGTTCGCGCGACGTTGCGGCGCGCGAGCAGGCGGCGGCACGCAATGGTTCCGAGAAGATAGCCGGACACGCACAGCGCAAAGCACGGGCCGAACCAGGCCGTTGGGACGCCGAGCACCTGGATCAGCACGAACGGTGAGCCGGAAAGGAACGCAAAGACGCCGCCGTAGGTGGCAGCACCGGCCAGCGTGTACGCGCGAAAGGCGGGCGAACGGAACACCGCGGCGTAGTTGGCAGCCAACTCGCGCGGCCGCGTGGCACGCGGGTCGCGGTGCCGGTTCGTTTCGGCAATCTTCGCAACCGTGACGACAAGCAACGCGACGGTGATGAGCGCGAGGACGGCGAATATCGCGCGATGGCCGAAGCGGACCTCGAGCACGCTGCCGAGCATGGGTCCGAGGAGCGGCCCGAGCGCCAGGATCGTCGACGCTTGCGCGAGCGCCTGCGCACCCGCCTGCTCGTCGAACACGTCGCGCACGATCGCGCGCGCGACCACGACCACCGCGCAGCAGCCGACCGCCTGCAGGAACCGGCCGGCGATCAGCCATTCGATCGACGGGGCGAGCGCGCAGGCGACGCACGCCGCTGCGTACAGCACGAGTCCGCCGGTCAGCACCGGAACGCGCCCGTGGCGATCCGACAGCGGACCGGCGACGAGCTGCATGACACCGAACGCGAGCGCAAATACCGACAGCGTGAGCTGCACCGTCGCCGCGGAGGTCGAGAACGTGCGCGTGAGCCCGGGCAGCGACACCAGGTAGAAATCCGTCGCCAGCGGCTGCAGCATCAGGAAGAACCCGATCAGCACGACCAGCGTGCGATCGCCGGGCGGTGCGCGGTTATCGGCGATGCGCGGCATCGAGGTCCTACAGCAAGGGCAGTCCGGGTTCGGGGGCCGCCGCCGCGCGGAGCGGCAACCGCGGGCGCTCGTGCCACGCGAGCGCGACGCCGCTCGCGACGATCACGAGGATGCCGACGAGCGACCAGGCGTCGGGCAGCTGGCCGAAGACGAGGTAGCCATACGTCGTCGCCCACAGGATCTGCAGGTACGTGAACGGCGTCAGCAGCGACGCAGGGGCGGCGAGATATGCTTTCGTGATGCACCAGTGGCCGAGGCCGGCAAGGATTCCGAGCAGCAGGAACAACGCGCCATCGCGTCCGTTTGGAAGTCCTTCGCTGACGACCCATGGCAGCGCGAGGGTCAGCCCGACGGTGCCGACGAGCGCGCTGTAGAAGAGCGTCGTGTGCATGTCCTCGCCGGAGAGCTTCTTGGTCAGCAGAAAGTAGAGGCCGTTGCAGAGGGCGGCCGCGACGAGGAGCAATGCGGCCGGATGGAAGACCGCCGACCCGGGACGCGCCACGATCAGGATCCCCAGGAAGCCGGTGATCGCCGTCGTCCAGCGCCAGCGGTTCGGCCGCTCGCCCAGCAGCGGGCCGGAGAGCACGACGACGAGGATCGGCGTCAGGAAAGTGATCGCCGAGCCTTCCGCCAGCGGGAGAAAGCGCAGGGCGCCGAAAAAGCAGAACGTCGCGGCCAGCAGGAGCGTCGAGCGGAAGAGCTGCAGCGGCAGGCGCCGCGTGCGCCAGAAGCCGGGCCCGGCGCGATGCCACACGTACGGCGTGACGACCAGCATCTGTCCGGCATAGCGCGCCCATACGACGAGGAACAGCGTGTAGTCGCGCACGAGCCATTTTGCCGTCGCGTCGAGCGACGTGAGGCAGATCCCGGCCAGCAGGAACAGCGGCAGGGCGCGGCGCAGCGGGTGCGCGGAATGCGGCATGGCGATAAGGCTTCGGGGCGCGAAAATGAAACGGGCCGGCAACGCGTGCTGCCGGCCCGCAGGCGGTGAGAGAGCGTTACGTCACGCCGCTTTCGAAACGAGCTCGCGCAGCACGAACGGCAGGATGCCGCCATTGAGGTAATAGTCGACCTCGATCGGCGTGTCGATGCGCAGCAGCACCGGCACCGACTTCGACGTGCCGTCCTTGCGGTGGATCGTCAGCGTCACGTCCATCTGCGGCTCGATGTGCTGGTCGAAGCCGGTGACGTCGAAGGTCTCCTCGCCGGTGATGCCGAGGGAGGCGACGGTGTCGCTGCCCTTGAACTGGCACGGCAGCACGCCCATGCCGACCAGGTTCGAGCGGTGGATGCGTTCGAAGCTCTTCGCGATGACGGCCTTGACGCCGAGGAGCTGCGTCCCTTTCGCCGCCCAGTCGCGCGACGACCCGGTGCCGTACTCCTCGCCGCCGAAGATCACCGTCGGCGTGCCCTGCGCGATGTACTTCATCGCCGCGTCGTAGATCGGCATCTTCTCGTTGCCGGGCTGGAACAGCGTGATGCCGCCTTCGACGCGCGTGCCGTCGTCCTTCGGCGGCAGCATCAGGTTCTTGATGCGGACATTGGCGAACGTGCCGCGCATCATCACCTCGTGGTTGCCGCGGCGCGAACCGTAGCTGTTGAAGTCGACGACGGAAACGTCGTTCTCGAGCAGGTAGATGCCGGCGGGGGACGTCGGCTTGATCGAGCCGGCGGGGCTGATGTGGTCGGTTGTCACCGAGTCGCCGAAGATGCCGAGCGCGCGCGCGCCGTGGATGTCGCCGGTCTTCGTCGTCGTCATCTTGAAGCCGTCGAAGAAGGGGGGCTTGGCGATGTAGGTCGAGTGCGGCCAGCCGTAGACCTGGCCCGTCGCGCCGGAAATCGTTCCCCACAGCGGATTGGCGTTGGCGAGATCGCCGTAGAGCATCCGGTAGATCCCGGGGTCCTTGGCGAACGGCATCACGGCGGCGATTTCATGCGAGGTCGGCCAGATGTCCTTGAGGAATACCGGCCCGTCCTTGCCGATGCCCACGGGCTCGGTCGTGAGGTCGGTCAGCATCGTGCCGGCGATCGCGTAGGCCACGACCAGCGGCGGCGAGCAGAGAAAATTCGCCTTGAGGTTCGGATGGATCCGCGCCTCGAAATTGCGGTTGCCCGACAGCACCGCGGCGCAGACGAGATCGTTGCGCCGCGATGGCCTCGTTGATCTCCTGCGTGAGGTCCCCCGCGTTGCCGATGCAGGTCGTGCAGCCGTAGGCGGTCACGCCGAAGCCGAGCTTCTCGAGGTAGGGCAGGAGCCCCGCCTTGCCGAGGTAGTCGGTGACCACGCGCGAGCCCGGCGCGAGCGACGTCTTGATGCTCGGCTTGACGCTGAGGCCCTTTTCGACGGCCTTCTTCGCGAGCAGGCCCGCCGCGAGCAGCACGCCGGGGTTCGACGTGTTGGTGCACGACGTGATCGCCGCGATCAGCACGTCGCCGTTGCCGATGTCGGATTGCTTTGCCGCGGTCGCCGGCACGTGGTCCGGCGTCGGCCGGTTGTTGACCATTTCGACGTAGTCGGCCGGCACGGGTTTGGCAGGCAGCGTCATGCTGGCGTCGGAAATCGCGCCGGCGCCCGATTTTCCGGGAAGCGTCGAATAGCGCAGCGCGAGCTTCGCGGCCGGCTGCCCGAAGCCGTTGTCCGCGGCCCCTGCGCTGAACAGGCGCGGTGAACGTCGACTTGAGATTGCCCATCTCGATCCGGTCCTGCGGGCGCTTCGGTCCGGCGAGCGACGGCTTGATCGACGCGAGGTCGAGCTTGACCACCTTCGTGTAGTCGATTTCGCCGGCGCGCGGAATGCCGAACAGGCCCTGCGCCCTGAAATACGACTCGAACGCATCGAGTTCCGCCGCGGTGCGGCCGGTGGCCTTGAGGTAGTCGACCGTCGCCTCGTCGACCGGGAAAGAAGCCCATCGTCGCGCCATACTCGGGCGCCATGTTGCCGATCGTCGCGCGGTCCGGCACCGACAGCGAAGCCGTTCCTTCGCCGAAGAATTCGACGAACTTGCCGACGACTTTCTCCTTGCGCAGCAACTCGGTGACCGTCAGCACGAGGTCGGTCGCGGTGATGCCTTCGTTGAGCTTGCCCGTGAGCTCGACGCCGACGACGTCGGGCGTCAGGAAATAGACGGGCTGGCCCAGCATGCCGGCCTCGGCCTCGATGCCGCCCACGCCCCAGCCGACGACGCCGATCCCGTTGATCATCGTCGTGTGGCTGTCGGTGCCGACCAGCGAATCCGGGTAATACACGCCGTTCCGGTGGTGCACGCCGCGCGCGAGGTATTCGAGGTTGACCTGGTGCACGATGCCGATGCCGGGCGGCACGACCTTGAACGTGTCGAACGCCTGCATGCCCCACTTCATGAATTCGTAGCGCTCGTTGTTGCGCTTGAACTCGAGCTTCATGTTGAGGTCGAGCGCGTCCGGCCGGCGGAAGTAGTCGATCATCACCGAATGGTCGACGACGAGGTCGACCGGCACCAGCGGCTCGATCATCTTCGGGTTCTTGCCCATGTCCTTCGCGACGTTGCGCATCGCGGCCAGGTCGGCCAGCAGCGGCACGCCGGTGAAATCCTGCAGCACGACGCGGGCGACCACGAACGGGATCTCGTCGGTGCGTGTCCCGGTCGGGTTCCAGCCGGCGACCTCGCGCACGTGCTCGGGCGTGACCTTCTTGCCGTCGCAGTTGCGCAGCACCGATTCGAGCACGATCCGGATGGAGACCGGCAGCCGCGAGATCTTGCCCACGCCGGCCTCTTCCAGCGCCGGCAGCGAAAAATGCTGGCCGGTGCCGCCCGCCTTCAGCGGAAAGGGCCGCAGCGTCTTGAATGCATCGTGAATCACGTTCGTTCTCCTGGAGGTTGCGTGGCGCAGGATGGCGATTGCAGGCGCGCGCGGCTCAGTTCGGCTTCTTCGACGGAACGACCGGCGCGGGGCCGCCCTTGGGACCGTCGGCCATGGTGCGCATGTTGACCGTGCGCCCGTCGGGAAGCATGACGTCGCCCACCTGCATGCCCGCCGGGCAGGCACCGGTCCATTTCGCGTCGATCGTCGTGTTCCCGGACGGCGCCCCCTGCATCGGCGGGTCGAAGGTCGACTTGATCTCCGTGTGATAGGCCGTGTCGCCGGTGAACGTCGTCACCGAGCTCGACTTCATCATCGATTCGCCGAACTTGCATTCGACGTTGCCGTACACGCGGTTGCCGTCGCGGCGAATGTCGTTCTTCGCGCACATGTTCTTCATCTGGCCCATGCCCATGTCCATCATTTCCTTCTGCACGGCCGCGTCCATGCACATCTTGGTCATGCCGGCCTTCTGCTGCACGCCATTGCGCGTGATCGAGGACTCCCACAGCCCGGATTTCATCGGCGGGAAGTCGATGGCGGACGCGCTCGTGGCGCCGAGGAGCAGTGCGCCGGCCAGCGTGGCGGCAGAAACGGGGAATCTCATGTCGGTCTCCGGTATCTCGTAAATCGGCCATTGTCGGCCGTTGCGGTCATCGCGTAAATGTCAGGTGGCGTAGAGGTCGACGTACTCGTGCACCGGCATGGCCTCGAGCGCCTTCTGGTCGAGGCTCGCCGCGAGAATGGCCTCCTGTTGCTTGGACGGGAAGCGGCGCGCAAGGTTCGTGCGGAACTTCTCGACCAGCAGCGGAATGCCGTCCTTGCGCCGGCGCTTGTGGCCGATCGGGTATTCGACGACGACTTCCCTCAACTTGCTCCCGTCCTTGAATGCCACGGTGAGCGCGTTGGCGATCGAGCGCTTCTCCGGGTCGTGGTAATCCCTGGTGAACTGCGGGTCTTCGACGCAGTCGATCTTGTCGCGCAGGGCGTCGATGCGCGGATCGGCGGCGACCTTGTCCTCGTAATCGCCCGCGGTGAGCCGCCCGAAGAGGAGGGGGACGGCCACCATGTACTGGATGCAGTGGTCGCGATCGGCGGGGTTCGCGAGCGGCCCCTTCTTGTCGATGATCCGGATGCAGGCTTCGTGGGTGCGGATCGTGATGTGCTTGATGTCGTCCGTGGACTTGCCGGCCTTCGCGAGCTGGCCGTGCAGCGTCATCGCCGCCTCGACCGCCGTCTGCGAATGGAACTCGGCGGGGAAGCTGATCTTGAACAGCACGTTTTCCATCACGTAGCTGCCGTACGGCCGCTGGAACGCGAACGGCTTGCCCTTGAACAGCACGTCGTAGAACCCCCAGGTCTTGGCGGAAAGCACCGAGGGGTAGCCCATCTCGCCGGTCTTCGCGATGAGCGCAAGGCGCACCGCGCGCGACGTGGCGTCGCCCGCCGCCCAGCTCTTGCGCGAGCCGGTGTTCGGCGCGTGGCGGTAGGTGCGCAGCGACTGGCCGTCGACCCACGCGAGCGACACGGCGTCGACGATCTCGTCGCGCGAAAGGCCCAGCATCTGCGCAACCACGGCGGTCGACGCGACCTTCACCAGCACCACGTGATCGAGGCCGACGCGGTTGAAGCTGTTCTCGAGCGCGATGACGCCCTGGATCTCGTGCGCCTTGATCATCGCGGTCAGCACGTCCTTCATCGTCAGCGGCGGCTTGCCCGAAGCGACGGCGTTGCGCGACAGCCAATCCGCGGTCGCGAGGATGCCGCCGAGGTTGTCCGAGGGATGTCCCCATTCGGCGGCGAGCCAGGTGTCGTTGAAGTCGAGCCAGCGGATCATCGCGCCGATGTTGAACGCGGCCTGGACCGGGTCGAGCTGGAACGACGTCCCGGGCACCTTGGCGCCGTTCGGGACGAGCGTGCCGGGGACGATCGGCCCCATCAGCTTCGTGCAGGCCGGATACGACAACGCCTCGAGGCCGCAGCCCAGCGTGTCGATCAGGCAATTGCGCGCGGTGTCGTAGGCCAGGGTACTGCGGACCTTGTACTTCGAGACGTAGTCGGCGATGTCGACGAGGACCTTGTCGGGCTTCGGGCGGACGTTGGAAATGGGTGCGGACATTGGGTGGTTTTGACGTGACGTGAACGAGCGTTTCGGTAAGGCCGGGGTCAGGCTTCGACGCAGCCGGTCAACAGCGGGCGATTGGTGCTGAGTCTGCGCAACGTGCCGCCGGTGCCCTTGTTCCACCATTCGAGGCTTTCGATCGCATTGATCCACCGCGCGCCGGAGCCCGTGCGGGTCGGCGTCAGCAGCACCGTGCGGTCTTCCCAGGAGAGGCGGATGGGCGCCCTGCGGGCGTCGCGGAAGGCCGGATAGCCGACCACGAGCCAGTGACCGCCGTCGCAGCGATAAGTGACGACGAAGGGCGTGTCGCCGCGCTCGGCCGCGAGTGCCGCCGTCGGCCACGACGCGACGGCGCCGGCGGCGAAGGCCAGCGCGACAAGTGCATTTTTCATGTTCGGTCCTTGAGCGGCACGAATTTCTGCTGGTCGGGGCCGGTGTAGTTGGCCGACGGGCGGATGATCTTGCCGTCGATGCGCTGCTCGATGACGTGCGCCGACCAGCCGGTCGAGCGCGAGATCACGAACAGCGGCGTGAACATCGCCGTCGGGACGCCCATCATGTGGTAGCTGACCGCGGAAAACCAGTCGAGGTTCGCGAACATCTTCTTCGCGTCCGCCATGACCGATTCGATCCGCACGGCGATGTCGTACATCTTGACGCTGCCCGCGTCCTCCGACAGCGTGCGGGCGACTTCCTTGATCACCTTGTTGCGCGGATCGGCGATCGTGTACACCGGGTGGCCGAAGCCGATGACCACCTCCTTCGCCTCGACGCGCCGGCGAATGTCGGCCTCCGCATCGTCCAGCGTGTCGTAGCGCTTCTGGATTTCGAAGGACACCTCGTTGGCGCCGCCGTGCTTCGGGCCGCGCAGCGCGCCGATGGCGCCCGTGATCGCCGAATAGATGTCCGTGCCGGTGCCGGCGATCACCCGCGCGGCGAACGTCGACGCGTTGAATTCGTGCTCCGCGTAGAGGATGAGCGACGTGTGCATCGCGCGCACCCACAGCGGCTTCGGCGGCGTGCCGTGCAACAGGTGCAGGAAGTGGCCGCCGACCGAATCGTCCGCGGTCTCGACTTCGATCCGCTTGCCGTTGTGGCTCCAGTGGTACCAATAGAGCAGCATGGACCCGAGCGAGGCGAGCAGCCGGTCGGCGATGTCGCGCGCACCGGGCGTGGCGTGGTCGTCGCGCTCGGGCAGCACCGTGCCGAGCGTCGAGACGCCCGTGCGCATCACGTCCATCGGATGGGCGGCGGCGGGAATGCGCTCGAGGATTTCCTTCACCGGCTCCGGCAGCCCGCGCAGGCTGCGCAACTTCGCCTTGTAGCCCCGGAGCTCGGGGGCCGTCGGAAGCTTGCCGTGGATCAGCAGGTGCGCGATTTCCTCGAATTCGCAGGTCTCCGCGATGTCGAGGATGTCGAAGCCGCGGTACGCGAGGTCGTTGCCGGTGCGGCCCACGGTGCACAGCGCCGTGTTGCCCGCGGGGACACCCGAGAGCGCGACCGACTTCTTCGCTTTGGGGGCAGGGGCGATTGCTTCGTTCATCGCAGGCTCCATGAATCGGTGCGGGACGGCAGGGCGGTCATTTCTTCGTGGCGAACAACGCGTCCAGCTTCTGTTCGTAGGCGTGGTAGCCGAGACAGTCGTAGAGCTCCGACCGCGTCTGCATCGTGTCGACAACGGCCTTCTGCGTGCCGTCGCGGCGCAGCGTCGCGTAGACATCGAGCGCCGCCTTGTTCATCGCGCGAAACGCCGAGAGCGGATAAAGCGCGATCGCCACGTCGGCGCCGCGGAGCTCGTCGACCGTGAAGTACGGCGTCGCGCCGAATTCGGTGATGTTGGCGAGGATCGGCACCTTGACCGCGGCGGCGAACTGCTTGTACATCGCAAGCTCGGTGATCGCTTCCGGGAAGATCATGTCGGCGCCCGCTTCCACACAGGCGCACGCGCGGTCGATCGCCGCCTGCAGGCCTTCGACGGCGAGCGCGTCGGTGCGGGCCATGATGACGAAATCGGGGTCGGTTCTGGCGTCCACGGCCGCCTTGATCCGGTCGACCATCTCCGCCGCGGAAACGAGCTCCTTGCCCGGCCGGTGTCCGCACCGCTTGGCGCCGACCTGGTCTTCGATGTGGATCGCCGCGGCGCCGAACTTGATCATCGATTTCACGGTGCGCGCGACATTGAACGCGGACGCACCGAAGCCGGTGTCCACGTCGACCAGCAGCGGCAGCGAAGATGCATCGGTGATGCGGCGCACGTCGGTCAGCACGTCGTCGAGGTTGCTGATGCCGAGGTCGGGCACGCCGAGCGATCCCGCGGCCACGCCGCCGCCGGAAAGGTAGATCGCCTTGTAGCCCGAGCGCTCCGCGAGGATCGCGTGATAGGCGCAGATCGCGCCGGGCACCTGCAGCGGACGCTCGGCGGCGATTGCCGCGCGGAATTTCGTGCCGGGCGACATCGTCGTCATCGAGGGTCAGCCGCGAAAAATGCCGCAGCCGTCGGCGGCAATGTCGCGCCGGCGGCGCGCCCCTGCTGCAGCACCGACCAGCAATAGCGGTACGACCCGCGGTCGTGCAGCGCGTCGCCCACGCGGATCGGCGCCCAGTCGGCGGCCTGCGCGGCGGCGAGCACCGCGGCCGCGGTTTCGATTTCCGCGGCGGCCGGCTGCATCGCGCGCAGGATGGGTTCGATCTGCGACGGATGGATGCTCCACATGCGCAGGAAGCCGAATTCGGTGCGCGCCCGCCGCGCGTCCGCGTACACGATTTCGGGATCGTCGAGCGCCCGGGTGACGCCATGGGTCGGCACGATCGCATGCGCAAGCGCCGCGGCCGCGGTTTCGCATTTCGCGCGCCGCAGGAGCGCGTGCTCGAATTGCCCGGGGCTGTCCATCGCGGCGGACGCAATCGCGCCGTGGTGGGCGCTCACGAAATCCATCGTCCCGAAGTCGAGGCTCACCACGCCCGGAAGCGCGGCGATGGCCCACGCGTCGCGCACCGCGCCATGGGTCTCGATCATCACGCTGACCGGGATTTCGCGGCCCAATCCGAGGCGCGCCGTGGCGAGCGCCAGGCGATCCATGAACAGCGCGACATCCGCGACCGATTCCGCCTTCGGGCACGTGAGGAACGCGAGCCGGTCGCCGGCCTCGCCGACCAGGAGCGCGAGCTCGTCGCCCGCGGCGGGATGGCGGACATCGTGGACGCGCGCGCCGACGCGGTCGAAGGCATTGGCGTCGCTCGCGATCAGCGCCGCCATCGCGCGCGCATGGTCCAATTCCGCGCCGACGGGAGCACCGTCCTCGCAATCCGCGGCGATGTCGAACACCGGGCCGCGCTCGGCCTGCAAAGCGAGCGCCTTGTCGATGAACTTCGCGCGTCCGGCGTAATGGACGCACGCCGGCAGCGCCGGCAGCGGGCGCTCGTGGCCCCAGAGCGCTGTCTGTGGGGAAAGCAACTTCATATGGGCAGGAACGAAATCGAGCCGGCCGCGCCGGCCCGGCTCCATCGGACGTTTCAAATCATCGACGCCACGCCGGCGCGCTCTTCCTCGAGCTCCTTCAGCGTCGCGTCCATCTTCTCGCGGGAAAACGCGTCGATCTCGAGGCCTTCGACGCGGGTGTACACGCCGTTCGCGGTCGTGACCGGCACGCCGTACATCACGTCAACCGGGATGCCGTAGCTGCCGTCGGACGGCACGCCCATCGTGACCCACTTTCCGTTGCTGCCCTGCATCCAGTCGCGCACGTGATCGATCGCCGCGTTGGCGGCGGACGCCGCCGACGACAATCCACGCGCTTCGATGATCGCCGCGCCGCGCTTGCCCACGGTCGGCAGGAACACGGTGCGGTTCCACGTCTCGTCGTTGATGAGCGCCTTGAGCGATTGCCCGTCGACCGTCGCGAAGCGGTAGTCGGGATACATCGTCGGGGAATGGTTGCCCCAGACGATGAGTTTTTCGATGCCCCCCACCGGCTTGCCGCTTTTCGCGGCGAGCTGCGACAGCGCGCGGTTGTGGTCGAGCCGCAGCATCGCGGTGAAGTTCTTCTTCGGCAGCGATGGCGCGGACTTCATCGCGATGTAGGCGTTCGTGTTGGCCGGGTTGCCGACGACCAGCACCTTGATGTCGCGGCTCGCGACCTTGTCGAGCGCCTTGCCTTGCGCGACGAAGATCTTGGCGTTTTCCAGCAGCAGGTCCTTGCGCTCCATGCCCGGGCCGCGGGGTCGCGCGCCGACCAGCAGCGCGACGTCGGCGTCCTTGAACGCAACGTCCGGATCGGCGGTGCCGGCCATGCCGGCGACGAGCGGGTACGCGCAATCCTCGAGCTCCATCATGACGCCCTTGAGCGCGGCCTGTGCCTTGTCGAGCGGCAATTCGAGGAGTTGCAGGATCACGGGCTGGTCGCGTCCGAGCATCTCGCCGGCGGCGATCCGGAAGAGCAGGCTGTAGCCGATCTGGCCCGCGGCACCGGTGACGGCGACGCGTACGGGTTTTTTCATGGCGGACTCCTCGAGGAAGGCGGTCGGAAGGGCGGCGTCATCGCACAGGACAGGAAGGTCGGACAGGTTCGGGGGCGAAGACGCGGAAATCCCGCGTTGTTGCGGTGCGGCATTCCCCTCAAGGGTAGCAGAGCCGGCGCCCGGCAAACATGATCCAGCGCAGGAATTGTAGGCGTCCCGGGCGAGTCCTGTCAAACAAGTCTTATATCTTTTATATGAGATAGGATAATTGATAGACAGGTGAGCCCGACCGTCGGATAATGGCTGGGGCCTCCGACCCTTCCGGACCGCATGACCCAGCCCGCTCCGACGTTCCAGCCGCTCTACCTGCAAATCAAGGCGCTCCTCGAGCGGAGCCTCGACGCGGGCGAATGGCGGCCGGGCGAGGCCATCCCGAGCGAACACGAGCTGGCCGGCCGCTTCGGCGTGTCGCAGGGGACCGTGCGCAAGGCGATCGGGGCGCTCGCCGCGGGCAATCTCGTCATCCGCCGGCAGGGCAAGGGCACGTTCGTCGCGACGCACACGGAGGAGCAATCCTCGAGCTTCCGGTTCCTGCGGATCCGGCGCAACGACGGCGTGGACGAGTATCCGGCCAGCCGGCTCGTCGATGTCAGGCGTTCCAAGGCCTCGGCCGAGGTCGCGCGGCTGCTCGATCTCGAACCGGGCGAGGGTGTCATCCTTCTGCGGCGGATTCTCGAATACGGCGGGGTGCCCGTCGTGCTGGACGACATCACGCTTCCCGCCGCGCTGTTCAAGGGGCTCACCAGGACGCGCTTCGAGGCCTATCGCGGCTCGATGTACGGATTCTTCGAGACCCAGTTCGGCGTGCGGATGCTGCACGCCGAGGAAAAGTTGCGCGCGGTCGCCGCCCATGCGACGAGCGCGCGGCTGCTTCGGATTGCGCCCGGGACGCCGCTCCTTGCGGTCGACCGGATCACGCGCACGTACGCCGAGCGGCCGGTCGAATGGCGGCGCGGCCTCTGCATGACGGGGCGGCACCATTATTTCAATCGTCTGGGCTGAACGTCGCATCGGATCCGGCACGCAGGACTCCTGGCGCGCATGGCGGGACGTGATCGAATCGCGCTATAATCGGTTGCTGCTTTGCACAATGCCTGTCGAACGGGATTGCGGCGACGCGATGCAACCCATTTACCCATTGCGCGCGCTTCCGTGCACCCGATCATCCCGGCCCGGACCTAAACGGATCGCGTTCATGCCTTGTCCCAGGTTCCCCTCGTCGTCGATGGCCTGCGACCAACGCGCATCCTCAAATTCGATTTCCGCCGGGTTTCCGCATGCCGCCCGCTGATCGTCCGGCAGCGCGGGCGCGTCCCGTCTACCTCGACCTCCCGCGGATCCGCTTGCCGGTGCCCGGCATCGTCTCGATCCTGCACCGGATCTCGGGCGCGTTGCTATTCCTCGTCGGCATCCCCCTTCTGCTGGCCGGCGTCGCAATGAGCCTCGCGTCGCCCGAATCGTTCGCGCAATTGCGCGGCAATTTCGCGCATCCGCTCGCGAAGCTCGTGCTGCTCGGCCTTGCGTGGTCGCTACATCCATCACTTCTGCGCCGGCATCCGTTTCCTGCTGCTCGACGTGCACTCGGGCATCGAGCTCGACGCGGCGCGCCGCTCGAGCGTCGTCGTGCTGGTGGTGAGCCTCGCGCTGACCGTTGTCGTCGGGGTGCGGCTATGGTGACCCGGCGCGAGGCTGTCGGCGCGCACTACGGCCTCAAGGACTGGCTGCTGCAGCGGCTCACCGCCGTGCTGATGGCGGCCTACACGTTGTTCGTGCTCGGCGTCGCGCTGTGGAACGGCGGCTTCGACTACACGCTGTGGCGCGCGCTGTTCGCGAACGGCGCATGGAAGCTCGCGTCGTTCCTGTTCATGGTCGCGCTCCTCTTTCACGCGTGGGTCGGCGTCCGCGACATCTACATGGACTACATCAAGCCGGTGAGCGTGCGGCTCGCGCTGCAGTTCCTGTCCGCCGTCGTGCTCCTCGGCTATCTCGGCTGGACGATCCAGATTCTTTGGGGCGGTCCGTGATGGCGCTCCCCGTCCGCAAGTTCGACGCGATCGTCGTCGGCGCCGGCGGCTCCGGCATGCGCGCGTCGCTGCAGCTCGCCGAAGCGGGGCTGTCCGTCGCAGTGCTGTCGAAGGTCTTCCCGACGCGCTCGCACACGGTCGCGGCGCAAGGCGGCATCGGCGCCGCGCTCGGCAACATGTCCGAGGACAGCTGGCTGTGGCACATGTACGACACGATCAAGGGCTCCGACTGGCTCGGCGACCAGGACGCGATCGAGTACATGTGCAAGATGGCGCCGCAGGTCGTCTATGAGCTCGAGCACTTCGGCATGCCGTTCGACCGCAACGCGGACGGCACGATCTACCAGCGGCCCTTCGGCGGCCACATGGCGAACTTCGGCGAGCGGCCGGTGCAGCGCGCGTGCGCCGCCGCCGACCGCACCGGCCATGCGCTGCTGCACACGCTCTACCAGCGCAACGTGCGGGCGCACACGCAGTTCTACGTCGAGTGGATGGCGCTCGATCTCGTCCGCGACGCGGACGGCGACGTGCTCGGCGTCGTCGCGCTGGAGATGGAGACGAGCGAAGTCATGATTCTCCAGGCGAAGGCGACGCTGCTCGCCACGGGCGGCGCCGGCCGCATTTTCGCCGCGTCGAGCAACGCGTTCATCAACACGGGCGACGGCCTCGGCATGGCGGCGCGCGCGGGCATCCCGCTGCAGGACATGGAATTCTGGCAGTTCCACCCGACCTGCGTGCCCGGCGCGGGCGTGCTGATCACCGAAGGCGTGCGCGGCGAGGGCGGCATCCTGCTCAACTGCAACGGCGAGCGCTTCATGGAGCGCTACGCGCCCAACGCCAAGGACCTCGCGTCGCGCGACGTCGTGAGCCGCTCGATGGACCAGGAGATCAAGGAAGGCCGCGGCTGCGGGCCGCTCAAGGACTACGTGCTGCTGAAGCTCGACCACCTCGGGCCCGAGGTGATCATGAAGCGGCTGCCGTCGATCCGCGAGATCGCGCTCAAGTTCGCCAACGTCGACTGCATCAAGGAGCCGATCCCCGTGGTGCCGACGATCCACTACCAGATGGGCGGCATCCCGACCAACGTTCACGGGCAGGTCGTCGCGCCGAAGGACGGCGACGACCGCGCCGTCGTCAACGGCCTCTACGCGGTCGGCGAGTGCTCGTGCGTGTCGGTGCACGGCGCCAACCGCCTGGGCACCAACTCGCTGCTCGACCTCATCGTGTTCGGACGCGCGGCCGGCAACTTCATCGTCGACCAGGCGCTGCCGCGGCAGGCGCACAAGACGTTGCCGAAGGATGCGGCGGACCGTCCGCTCGCTCGCCTCGCGCGCCTCGATGGCGCGACGACCGGCGAGTCCGTGTCGGCGGTGGCGGCCGATCTGCGGCAGACGATGCAGGCGCACTGCGCCGTCTACCGCAACCAGGAGCTGCTGTCGGAGGGCGTGCGCAAGGTCATGGAGCTCGAGCAGCGCGCGCAGCGGACGGCGATCAAGGATCACAGCAAGACGTTCAACACGGCGCGCGTCGAAGCGCTCGAGCTCGACAACCTGATCGAGACCGCGAAGGCGACGGTGGTGTCGGCGGAGGCCCGCCGCGAATCGCGCGGCGCGCAGGCGCGCAGCGACTATCCGGACCGCGACGACGTTCACTTCCTGAAGCACACGCTCTGGTACCGCGACGGCAACCGCCTCGCGTACAAGTCGGTCAACATGAAGCCGGTGTCGGTCGAGGCGTTTCCACCCAAGACGCGGACGTACTAGGGGCCCCGATGAAATTCCGCATCTACCGCTACGATCCCGACAAGGACGCGAAGCCGTACATCCAGGATTACGATGTCGCGCTCGACCATCACGACCGGATGCTGCTCGACGCGCTGATCCGCGTGAAGGCGGTCGACGACACGCTGTCGTTCCGCAAGAGCTGCCGCGAGGGCGTGTGCGGCTCCGACGCGATGAACATCAACGGCAAGAACGGGCTCGCGTGCATCACGAACCTGAAGGAGCTGAAGGAGCCGGTCGAGCTCCGTCCGCTGCCGGGGCTGCCGGTGATTCGCGACCTGATCGTCGACATGAGCCAGTTCTTCAAGCAGTACCACTCGATCAAGCCGTACCTCATCAACGACACGCCGCCGCCGGAAAAGGAACGGCTGCAGTCGCCGGCCGATCGGGAAGAGCTGGACGGCCTGTACGAATGCATCCTTTGCGCCTGCTGCTCGACGTCCTGTCCCTCGTTCTGGTGGAACCCGGACAAGTTCGTCGGCCCCGCCGGGTTGCTGCAGGCGTACCGGTTCATCGCCGACTCGCGCGACGAGGCCACGAGCGAGCGGCTCGACAATCTCGAGGATCCGTATCGGCTGTTCCGCTGCCACACGATCATGAACTGCGTCGACGTCTGCCCGAAGGGGCTCAACCCGACGAAAGCCATCGGCAAGATCAAGGAAATCATGGTGAAGCGCGCCGTGTAACGCGGCGACTCCGGTGAAAGCCCTTCAAGTGGATGCGGCCCGATTGAGACGCCTGCGCTGGCGCTGCCGGCGCGGCATGCTGGAAAACGACCTGGTTCTCACGCGGTTTCTCGACGCGCGCGGCGAGCGGATGACGGACGACGAGGCGGCGGCGCTCGGCCAGCTCCTGGACCTCGCCGACGGCGAGCTCTGGGACGTGCTTTCCGGGCGGGCCGAGCCCGGCGACGCGACGCTGCGACCGCTGGTGGCGGAGCTGCGCGCCGCATGACGATTTTTTTGACGCAACACGATAGGCGGTAACGACGACCCGGGTCAGAGCGGTCGACGAATGGAGGAAGGCACCCGTTGCCGAAGGGTGCGCGATGAACTTGCCTGGGGTCCGGACGGCCCCATGTATCAAGCCTGGAGCGACATCATGACCGACCGCACCGCAACCCTTTCCTTCTCCGACGGCGCGCCTTCCGTCACGTTTCCCGTTCTCGCCGGAACCATCGGCCCTGACGTGATCGACATCCGCACGCTCTACGGCAAGACGGGCCGCTTCACCTACGACCCCGGCTTCCTGTCGACCGCGTCGTGCAGCTCGGCGATCACCTACATCGACGGCGACAAGGGCGAGCTCCTCTACCGCGGCTATCCGATCGAGGAGCTGGCGGTGAAGTGCAATTTCATGGAAGTCTGCCACCTGCTGCTCTACGGCGAGCTTCCGAACAAGGACCAGAACGCGAAATTCGTCGACCTCGTCACCCATCACACGATGGTCAACGAGCAGATGCAGTTCTTCCTCCGCGGATTCCGCCGCGATGCGCACCCGATGGCGGTGCTCACCGGCCTCGTCGGCGCGCTGAGCGCGTTCTACCCCGACTCGATGAACCTGCAGGACGCGCGGCAGCGCGACATCTCGGCCATCCGCCTGATCGCGAAGCTGCCCACGCTCGTCGCGATGTCGTACAAGTACACGATGGGCCAGCCGTACATCTATCCGCGCAACGACCTCTCGTACACGGCCAATTTCACGCGGATGATGTTCGCGACGCCGTGCGAGGACTACAAGATCAACGACGTGCTCGTGCGCGCGCTCGATCGCATCTTCATCCTGCATGCCGACCACGAGCAGAACGCGTCGACGTCGACGGTGCGGCTGTGCGCCTCATCCGGCACCAACCCGTTCGCCGCCATCGCGGCGGGCGTCGCCTGCCTCTGGGGACCGGCGCACGGCGGCGCCAACGAGGCCTGCCTCAGCATGCTCTACGACATCCAGAAGCAAGGCGGCGTGGCGAAGATCGGCGAGTTCATCGCCAAGGTCAAGGACAAGAATTCCGGCGTCAAGCTGATGGGCTTCGGGCACCGCGTCTACAAGAACTACGACCCGCGCGCGAAGCTGATGCGCGAGACGTGCTACGAGGTGCTCGAGGCGCTCGGGCTGCACGACGACCCGCTGTTCAAGCTCGCGATGGCGCTGGAGAAGATCGCCCTCGAGGACGACTACTTCGTGTCGCGCAAGCTCTACCCCAACGTCGACTATTACTCCGGGATCGTGCAGAAGGCGGTCGGCATCCCGGTGCCGCTGTTCACCGCGATCTTCGCGCTGGCGCGCACCGTCGGCTGGATCGCGCAGCTGAACGAGATGATCGCCGATCCGGAGTACAAGATCGGTCGCCCGCGGCAGCTCTTTGCGGGCTCGACGCGGCGGGCGGTCAAGGCCGTCGCCGAGCGATGACGCTCGCTCCGGTCGAGATGAGGATGCGACGATGAGCGACATGCAGGATTTCGAAACGACGAGCACGCTGTTCGGCGGCAACGTGCCGTTCATCGAGGAGCAGTACGAGCATTACCTCGCGAACCCGGCGTCCGTCCCCTCGGACTGGCGGACGTACTTCGACTCCCTGCGCGGCGGCGCGGCCGACGTCGCGCACGCGCCGGTGATCGAGTCGTTCATACGCCTCGGCAAGAGCCGCAAGGTCGCGGGGGCGATGGTCGACGCCGCGACGATGCACAAGCAGGTGCTGGTGCTGCAGCTGATCGGCAAATTCCGCACCCTCGGGATGTTCAACGCCGATCTCGATCCGCTCAACCGCCAGGAAAAGCGCTACATCCCCGATCTCGACGTCTCGACGTACGGATTCACCGAGGCCGACCTCGACACCGAATTCGACATCGGGTCGTTCAAGGCCGGCGCGGAGCGGATGCGCCTGCGCGAGCTCATCAAGGCGCTGAAGGACACGTATTGCCGGACGTTCGGCGCCGAATACATGTACATCTCGGACACGCCGGTCAAGCGCTTCGTCCAGCAGCGCCTGGAGCCGATCCGCTCCCGGCCGGCGTACACGACCGAGCAGAAGAAGAAAATCCTGGAGCGGCTGACGGCCGCCGAGACGCTCGAGCGGTATCTGCACACGAAATACGTCGGGCAGAAGCGCTTTTCCGGCGAAGGCGGGGACACGCTGATTCCGATGCTCGACCACCTGATCCAGCTCGCGGGCGCCGCGGGCGTCCAGGAGACGGTGATCGGCATGGCGCATCGCGGCCGGCTCGGCGTGCTGGTCAACACGTTCGGCAAGATGCCGGCCGATCTCTTCACCGAATTCGAAGGCAAGCACGCGCAGGAGCTCTCGGCCGGCGACGTGAAGTACCACCAGGGATTCTCCTCGGACGTCGTCACGCCGGGCGGCCCGATGCACCTGACGCTCGCGTTCAATCCATCGCACCTCGAGGCGGTCGATCCGGTGGTCGAGGGCTCGGTGCGCGCGCGGCAGCATCGGCGCGGCGACGAATCCGGAGACCAGGTGCTGCCGGTCCTGATTCACGGCGACGCGGCGCTCGCCGGCCAGGGCGTCATCCAGGAAATCCTGAACATGGCGCAGACCCGCGGCTACTACACGGGCGGCACGATCCACATCGTCGTCAACAACCAGATCGGCTTCACGACCTCCGACCCGCGCGACACGCGGGGCACGCTGTATTGCACCGACATCGCGAAGATGGCCGAGGCGCCGATCTTCCACGTCAACGCGGACGATCCCGAGGTGTGCATGCTCGCGATCGAAATGGCGATGGAGTACCGGCAGGAATTCCACCGCGACGTGTTCATCGACCTCGTCTGCTTCCGCCGCCTCGGTCACAACGAGGCCGACGAGCCGATGATCACGCAGCCGCTCATGTACAAGCGGATCGCCCAGCACCCCGGCACGCGCAAGCTCTATGCGGACGCGCTGGTGCGCGAAGGCGTGCTGAAGGCGGAAGACGCCGACGCGATGATCGCGGCCTACCGCGCCGCGATGGACAAGGGCATGCACACGAACACGACGATCCTGTCGAACTACAAGCCGCCGTTCTCGGTCGACTGGTCGGCGTACAAGGGCCGCACGTGGACGGAGCCGTGCGACACGCGCGTCCCGATGGCCACGCTCAAGGCCGTGGCGACGGCGGTGACGACGGTTCCCGACGGATTCAAGGTCCATCCGCGCGTCGAGCGCGTGCTGGCCGATCGCCGGGCGATGGGCGAAGGCAAGCAGCCGCTCGACTGGGGAATGGCCGAAACGCTCGCTTACGGAACGCTGTTGAACCAGGGCATCGGCGTGCGGCTGTCCGGCGAAGACACCGGGCGCGGCACGTTTTCGCATCGCCATGCGGTGCTGCACGACCAGAACCGCGAAAAGTGGGACTCGGGATCGTGGATCCCGTTGCAGCACGTGAAGCGGGACCAGCCGGAATTCGAGGTGATCGACTCGGTGCTGACCGAATATGGCGTGCTCGGGTTCGAATACGGCTACTCGACGTCCGATCCGCTGCGCCTCGTGATCTGGGAAGCGCAGTTCGGCGATTTCGCCAACGGCGCACAGGTCGTGATCGACCAGTTCATCGCATCGGGCGAGGTGAAGTGGGGGCGCATCTGCGGTCTCGTGCTGCTGCTCCCGCATGGTTACGAAGGGCAGGGCCCCGAGCACTCGTCCGCGCGCCCCGAGCGGTACCTGCAGCTTTGCGCCGAGCACAACATGCAGGTGTGCGTGCCGTCGACGCCGGCGCAGGTCTATCACCTGTTCCGCCGGCAGATGCTGCGCTCGTTCCGGCGGCCGTTGATCGTGATGAGCCCCAAGAGCCTGCTGCGCCACAAGCAGGCGGTCTCCTCGCTCGAGGACCTCGCCGACGGCCGCTTCCACAACGTGATCGGCGAAATCGAGAAGATCGCCGCGAAGAACGTGCGGCGCGTGATTCTCTGCTCGGGCAAGGTCTACTACGAGCTGGCCGACTGGCGGCGCGAGAACGGGATCGCCGATGTCGCCATCCTGCGGCTCGAGCAGCAGTATCCGTTCCCGCACGCGGAGTTCCGCGAGGAGCTGGCGAAATTCCCCAATGCGACCGAACTCGTCTGGTGCCAGGAGGAGCCGCAGAACCAGGGGGCCTGGTACCGGCTGCGTTCCTATTTCCGCGGCGACGCATTGCCGAACATGGTGGTCGCCTACGCCGGCCGCCCGGTCGCCGCGACGACCGCGGTCGGCTACATGTCGATGCACATCGAGCGCCAGAAAAAGCTCATCGAGGACGCATTTGCGCCGCAGCTCTCCGACGGCGAAATGCTCTTCCGAACCTGACGGAAAGCGATCTCATGCGAGTGGAAGTCAAAGTTCCGCAACTGCCGGAGTCGGTGGCCGAAGCCACGCTCGTCACGTGGCACAAGCAGCCCGGCGCGGCGGTCAGCCGGGACGAAAACCTGATCGACGTCGAGACCGACAAGGTCGTCCTCGAGCTTCCGGCGCCGGTTTCCGGCGCGCTGGTCGAGATCCTCAAGGCGGATGGGTCCACGGTGGCCGGACAGGAGGTGATCGCGATCATCGACACGGACGCCAAAGGCGCGGTCGTCGCCGCGACGCCCGCACCTGCCGAGGCCGCGAAACCGGCGGCGAGCGGATCGCCTCCCGCACCGGCGGCGTCCGTCACGGCGATGCCTGCGGCGCGCAAGATGATGGCCGAGCAGGGGCTGTCGGCCGCGGACGTGACAGGAACGGGCCGTGGCGGCCGCATCACGAAGGGCGACGTCCTCGCCACCGAAGCGAAGGCCGCATCCGCGCCGACCGCTGCCGCGCCTGCTGCGCCGGCGCCGGTCGCGAAGGCGCCGGCGGTTCCATTGCCGCCTGCGCTCGGCAACCGGCCCGAGCAACGCGTGCCGATGTCGCGCCTGCGGCAGCGCGTCGCGGAGCGCCTGGTGCAATCGCAGTCGACGGCGGCGATCCTCACCACGTTCAACGAAGTCAACATGCAGCCCATCATCGACCTGCGCAACAAGTACAAGGAGCGCTTCGAGAAGGAGCATGGCGTCAAGCTCGGCTTCATGGGGTTCTTCGTCAAGGCGGCGGTGCATGCGCTGAAGAAATTCCCCGCGGTCAACGCGTCGATCGACGGCGCCGACATCGTCTACCACGGCTACTTCGACATCGGCATCGCCGTGGGCAGCCCGCGCGGGCTCGTGGTGCCGATCCTGCGCGACGCCGACCAGCTCTCGATCGCGGAGATCGAGGCGAAGATCGGCGACTTCGGCAAGCGCGCGCAGGACGGCAAGCTGACGGTCGAGGACCTCACGGGCGGCACGTACACGATCAGCAACGGCGGCGTGTTCGGCTCGATGCTGTCCACGCCCATCATCAACCCGCCGCAATCGGCGATCCTCGGCGTCCACGCGACGAAGGAGCGCGCGGTGGTCGAGAACGGGCAGATCGTCATCCGGCCGATGAACTACCTCGCGCAGTCCTACGACCACCGGATCATCGACGGCCGGGAAGCGGTGCTGTCGCTGGTCGCGATCAAGGAAGCGCTGGAGGATCCGGCGCGGCTCCTGCTCGATATTTAAAACTTCTGATGGAAAACGGGCCGCCGCGGGCGGCCCGACTCTGGAAATTGGGCACTTATGGCTGATCGGTACGATGTCGTCGTGATCGGCGCCGGCCCGGGCGGCTATATCGCCGCGATCCGCGCCGCGCAGCTCGGACTTTCGACCGCGTGCATCGACGACTGGACCCGCGCGGACGGCAAGCCCGCGTTGGGCGGCACCTGCACCAACGTCGGCTGCATCCCGTCGAAGGCGCTGCTGCAGTCCTCGGAAAATTACGAGCACGCGGGCCACGCGTTCGCCGATCACGGGATCGAGGTCAAGGGACTCGCGATCGACGTCGCGAAGATGCTTGCGCGCAAGGAAAAGGTCGTCTCCCAGAACAACGACGGGATCACGTTCCTGTTCAAGAAGAACAAGGTCGACGTTCTTCCACGGTGTCGGGTCGTTCGCGGGCGGCAGCGGCGAGGCCGGGTGGGCGGTCAACGTTGCCGGCGCGAAGCCGGCCGAACTGACGGCGAAGCACGTCATCGTCGCGACCGGATCGAAGCCGCGGCCGCTGCCGATGGTCGCCATCGACAACAAGCTCGTCCTCGACAACGACGGCGCGCTGGCGATTCCGGAAGTTCCCAAACGGCTGGGCGTCGTCGGCGCCGGCGTGATCGGTCTCGAGATGGGCAGCGTCTGGCGGCGCCTCGGTGCCAAGGTCACGGTGCTCGAAGCGTTGCCGGCCTTCCTGGGCGCCGCCGACGAAGCGGTGGCGAAAGAGGCGCAGCGCGTGTTCGCGAAACAGGGCCTCGAATTTCACCTGGGCATCGCGATCACGAAGGTGACGGTTGGCAAGCGCGACGTCGCCGTCGAGTGGACCGATGCGGCGGCCAAGCCGCAGGCGGCGACGTTCGACAAGCTGATCGTCTCGATCGGCCGCCTTCCGCACACCGCGGGACTCGGCGCGGACAAGGTGGGGCTCGCGCTCGACGACCGCGGTTTTGTGACGGTCGACGGCGATTGCCGGACGAACCTTGCCGGCGTCTGGGCGATCGGCGATGTGGTGCGCGGCCCGATGCTCGCGCACAAGGCCGAGGAAGAGGGCGTGGCCGTCGCCGAACGCATTGCGGGACAGCACGGTCACGTCGATTTCAACACGATTCCCTGGGTCATCTACACCTCGCCCGAAATCGCGTGGGTCGGCAAGACCGAGCAGCAGTTGAAGGCGGAAGGCACTGCCTACAAAGCCGGACGCTTTCCGTTCTCCGCCAACGGCCGCGCGCGCGCGATGGGCGACACGACGGGTTTCGTGAAGATCCTCGCCGATGCCGCGACCGACAGGATCCTCGGCATGCACGTGATCGGCCCGATGGCCTCGGAGCTGATCGCGGAGGGCGTGGTGGCGATGGAATTCGGCGCGGCGAGCGAGGACCTCGCGCGGATCTGCCACGCGCATCCCTCGCTGTCGGAGGCGACCAAGGAGGCGGCGCTCGCCGTCGACGGCAGGACGCTCAACCTCTGACGCCGCGCGACGCATGAGCGGTGGGGGAATCGAAGGGGACGTCACCCGGCGCCACGGCGCATTCGTCGCCTGGCTCGAGCCGTTGCTCGCGGCCCGCGGCACGACGCTCGACCACGCGCAGCTGGCGGCGTTCGACCGGCTCTCGTTGCTCGCGACGGAGCTGGAGGAATTCCGCGCGGCGCGGCAGTCGGCGTTGCGCAAGCTGCTGCTCCCCCCCGATGTTCCGCGCGGCGTCTACCTGTGGGGTGGCGTCGGACGGGGCAAGAGCTTCCTCATGGACGGCTTTTTCGCGACCGTGGCGATCCGCCGCAAGACGCGCATCCATTTCCACGCGTTCATGCGCGCGGTCCACGAGGAACTGGCGACGCTGAAGGACGAGGAAGATCCGCTCGCGCAGGTCGCCGCGCGCATCGCGCATCGCCATCGCCTCATCTGCTTCGACGAATTCCACGTTTCCGACATCGCCGACGCGATGATCCTCGGCCGCCTGCTCGCGGCGCTTTTCGCGCACGGCGTCGTCTTCGTGATGACGTCGAACTACCCGCCGGACGGGCTGTGGCCGCAGGGCCTCCTGCGCGAGCGGTTCCTGCCTGCAATCGCCTTGCTGAAGGAATGGCTGGACGTGATCGAGGTCGATGCGGGCGTCGACTACCGGCTGCGCGTGCTGGAGCAGCTCAAGACCTATCACGCGCCGCTCGGGCCCGAGGCCGACGCCGCGCTCGCCGCGGCGTTCGAGCGGATGAGGAGCGGGGCGGACGAACCGTCGAAGTTCACGGTCGAGGGCCGCACGCTGGTCGCGCGGCGGCGCGCCGGAAGCGCCGTGTGGTTCGACTTCGCGGCGCTCTGCGACGGCCCCCGGTCGCAGCGCGACTACCTCGAGCTGGCGCGCAGCTACCCCGTGCTGTTCCTTTCCGGCGTCCCGGCGCTGACCGCCGACATGGGCGATCGTTGCCCGGCGCTTCACGTGGCTGGTGGACATCCTGTACGATCATCGCGTGAAGCTCCTGATCTCGGCCGCCGTTCCCCCGGAGGCCCTCTACCGCGCCGGACCGAACCAACAGGAATTCGTGCGCACCGTGAGCCGCCTGATCGAAATGCAATCGCGCGACTACATGGCGCTGCCGCACCTCAACGCCCTCGCGCAGGACGGCCGATCGGCCTGACCGTCCCTGCCCGTCGCAACCGACACCCCATCCGCCCCGAATCCCGAAGGAGAGCCCCGTGCAGAAATTCAAGGCCTACCGGACGTTCCAGGAAAACGACGCCATCGTCAGCCGCTTCGTCGACATGACGGTCGACGAGCTCGATCCGGGCGATGTCGTCGTGCGCACCAAGTACTCGACCATCAACTACAAGGACGCGCTGTCGTACAACGGGGTCGGCAAGATCATGCGCAAGTACCCGACCAACGCGGGGATCGACATGTCCGGCACCGTCGAGACGTCGAGCCGATGCCCGCTGGAAGCGCGGCGACAAGGTGATCGTCCACGCCTACGACATGGGCGTCGCCCACGATGGCGGCTACGCGGAGTTCGTGCGCGTGCCCGCCGACTGGGTCGTGCGCCGGCCGGAAAGCATGACGGCATTCGATGCGATGACGCTCGGCACCGCGGGTTTCACGGCAGCGCAGGCGCTCATGCAGATGGAGCACAACGGGTTGAAGCCGGAAAACGGTCCGGTGGCGGTCACGGGCGCGACCGGCGGCGTCGGGTCGGTGGCGATCGAGATTCTCGCCAAGACCGGCTATGAAGTCGTCGCGATCACCGGCAAGAAGGAGGAAACGAACTACCTCAAAGCCTTGGGCGCCAAGGACGTGATGCTGCGCCAGTCGATCGACGTCTCCAAGATCCGGCCGCTGGAGAAGGCCACCTGGGCCGGCGCGATCGACAACCTGGGCGGCGACGTTCTCAGCTGGCTGCTCGCCACGACCAAGGTCGGCGGGTGCGTCGGCGCCGTCGGGCTCGCGGCGAGCATGAAGCTCAACACGAGCGTGGCACCGTTCATCCTGCGCGGCGTGTCGCTGCTCGGCATCAACAGCGCGGAATGCGCGATGTCGGTGCGGCAGAAGATCTGGAACAAGCTCGCCGTCGAATGGCGCCCCGACCAGGTCCACGACCAGGTCCGGACGATCGACTTCGACGAGCTGCCCACGCATTTCGACGCCTACATCAAGGGCATGGTCCGCGGCCGCACCGTCGTGCGCATCGGCCCGGATACGCATCCGTAGCGCTGCGGAGGTCGCCTCAGCTAATCTCGCGCTCGAGGTTCCAGAGCAGGAAATGGAGCACGAAGGACGAGAACATGAGCTGGACCCCGATGATCGTCAGCGTGAGCGACGGGATCACGATGCGCATGACGCGCCGCGGGTCGATGTCGGCGAGGCCTGCCGACATCCACAGTGAAAGGGACCAGGCCGCGAGAACGAAGCCGGCCAGCGTCAGCACCCCGCCGAGGAGGGCGCCTCGTTCCAGTGTGAAGCGGGCGACGAAGTCGCCGAATGCGCGACCGAAAGGCAGGAGGCCGTGCGCAACGCCCGCGGCCTTCACGAACACGGCGAACAGCGCGATCTGCAGTCCGACGATCATCGCGCCGGCGGCGAACAGCATGGTGTGAATGTCGAGCACGACGCGCCCGACCGCGATCGGCCCGGTCAGGATCGCCGCTTGCCCGACGGTGCCGATGGCGAACAGTACGAGACCGGGATAGAGGAAGAGCCACCGCGGGCTCAGCATCAGCAGGAAACGCAGGTGGCGCCAGCCGTCGCGCCAGGTCCGCAGGTGCGAAGGACGCGACCGGCCGTCGGGGGAAAGCGTCGTCGGCACCTCGGCGATCACGTAGTCGCGCAACGCGGCGCGGACGATCATCTCGCTCGCGTACTCCATGCCGGTCGTGCGCAATCCGAGCTTCAGCATCCGGTCGCGCCGGAATCCGCGCAGGCCGCAATGGAAATCGCCGATCGGGATCGTGAAGAAGAGGCGGCCGAGAAAGCTCAGGACGGGATTGCCGAGATAACGGTGCAGCGGCGGCATCGCGTCCGGCGCGATTCCGCCCCGGAAACGGTTGCCGACGACGAGGTCGCAGCCGTCGCGCAGGCGCTCGAGGAACAGCTCGAGATGCGCAAAGCCGTAGCTGCCGTCGGCGTCGCCCATCACGACGTACGTGCCGCGCGCGGCACGGATGCCTTCCTGCAGCGCGGCGCCGTACCCGCGCGTGTCCACGCGGACCACCCGCGCACCATGCGCCTCGGCGATCCTGGTCGACCCGTCGATGCTGCCGTTGTCGGCGATCAGCACCTCGCCCGCCACGCCCGCGCGCTCGAGAAACGCGCGCGCCTCGTCGACGCAGGAGGCGATCGTCTCCGCCTCGTCAAGGCACGGCATCAGGATGGTGAGTTCGACGTCTTGCGGCGCGTGAGGCTGCATCGTTCGGCGATCCGGCTGGCGGTGAAGTATGTATACTCGCCGGGGCCTCCGCAAGCGCGCGGAAACGGAATCGCATCGACCGCCGGCGATGACGCGCCATTCCCTCCTGGATTCACTGGATCGCCGCCCGCTCCGCGGCGTCGCAATTGCGCTGCTCCTCGGCGGCGTTGCCTCGCTGCTGCGGGGCAAGGATACGAACTGGGACCTTCGGAACTACCACTTCTACAATCCGTGGGCGTGGTGGAACGACCGCCTGTACTGGGACTACGCGCCGGCGCAGGTCCAGTCGTACTACAGCCCGCTGCTGGACGTCCCCTTTTTCGCGCTGGTCTCGTCCCACCTGCCGGCGTTCGCGATCACGTTCCTGATGGGCCTTCCATTCGGCGCTGCGGCGTGGTTCTTCTATCGCATCGCGCGTTTCGCCGTCGACGACCTTCAAGTCGAGAGGAAAGGTCCCGCGTTGGGAGCGATTCTGCTCGTCGCGCTGACCGGCGCCGCCGGCCTGAGCCAGATAGGATCCACGATGAACGAGTGGGCCACGGCCGCGCTCGTGATGGCGGCGCTGTTTCTCGTCGTCCGCGCCGTGCGTCGAGACGACAGCCTGGATGCGTGGATCGGCGGAGCGGCCGGCTTGCTGTGCGGCGTTGCCACGGGGCTCAAGCTGACGGCCGCGATCTACGCCGTGGCGCTCGCGCTTGCGTTCGTCGTGTGCTGCCGTGGCCGGCCGGGCTTCGCGCGCGCGGCGATCGCCTTGATGGCGGCCATGCTCGCGGGATTTCTCGTCGCCTACGGCTATTGGGGCGCCGTGATGTGGGAGCGGTTCCGGAATCCGTTCTACCCGTATTTCAACGGTGTATTCCGGTCCGCGTACTGGGAGCCTGGTTCGTTCTTCGACGCCAAGTTCCATCCGCCGACGCTTGCACGCTGGATCACGCTGCCATTCGGTCTCGCGGAGCGCAATCGCCTTGCCAGCGAGGCCGACCTGCGCGACCCGAGGCTCGCGCTCCTGTGCGTGTTCGCGGTCGTCCTCGCCGCATCGCTCATGCGCAAGGCGCGGGCTTCCCGCGTGGGATTCATGACGGCGCTGCGCCGGGCCATGCCGCCCTCCATGCGCCTGCTCGCGGTCTTTGCCGGTGTTGCGTACCTCGTGTGGCTCGTCGTCTTCACGATCTACCGCTACGCGATCCCGCTGGAGCTCACCGCGAGCCTGCTGCTCGTGCTCGCGATGCGCTCCGCGTTCGCCGGCGCGCGGCGCCGCGATGCGCTCGTCGCGCTCGCCGCAGCGCTGATCGTCGCCGTCACCGTGGAGCCCTATTGGGGGCGCTCGCGCGTGCATGCCGGTCGCTACATCGACGTTCACGTGCCCGCCATCCCCGCGGATTCGCTGGTGCTGACGATGACGGGACAGCCCTTCGGCTACGTCGTCCCATTCCTGCCGTCCGGGACCCGGGTGATCGCGCCGTCGAGCAATTTCACGAGCGCGTTGTACGAGAACCGGATGCAGCGCGAGATGGCGGCGCTGATCGGCGCCCATCGCGGCCCGCTGTATGCGATCCGGTACCTCGACGCAGACGACGCGGTGGAGGAGGCGACCATGACGGCCTACGGGCTTCGGCGCGTAGAGGATGGTTGCCAGGCTATCCGGTCAAATCTCGAAGGCGGCCGGCCGCTCGGGCTGTGTCCGCTGTTTCGGCGCGGAGCCGGGCCGTAGCCGCGCCCGCTCCTGCCGCGCGAGTGCAGCTTGATCCTGCGCAAGGCCGCAGTTCGCGGCACAGTCTAGGCTTTGCGACGCCGGTACGGGACGAGCGCGGCCGGCGCACGGCAGTGCCGAAAGTCCGCCTGAGGAGAAATGCATGGCCACGTACAAGGAGTTCCATCGCCAGTCGCTTGCCGGCCGCGATGCGTTCTGGCGCGCCGAAGCGGCGCTGATCGACTGGCAGACGCCGTTCTCCGCGGTGCTCGACTATTCGAAGCCGCCGTTCGCCAAATGGTTCGTCGGGGGGCGGACCAATCTCTGCCATAACGCGATCGACCGGCACCTCGCGTCGCGCGGCGGCCAGAAGGCGCTGATCTACATCTCGACCGAGACCGGCGAAAACCGCACGTACACGTACACCGAGCTCCACGCCGAAGTGAACCGCTTCGCCGCTGCGCTGAAGGACGAGGGCGTCGGCCGCGGCGACCGCGTGCTGATCTACATGCCGATGATCGCGGAGGCGGCGTTCGCGATGCTGGCGTGCGCGCGTATCGGCGCCATCCATTCGGTCGTGTTCGGCGGCTTCGCCGCGGCGAGCCTCGCGACCCGGATCGACGACGCGAAGCCGAAGGTCCTCGTCACTTCCGACGCCGGCATGCGCGGCGGAAAGCCCGTGCCGTACAAGCATCTGGTCGACGAGGCGATCCGCCTCGCCGCGAATCCGCCGCAGCGGGTCTTCATCGTGAATCGCGGCCTCGACAAGGCGATGGCGCGGGTAGCGGGACGCGACCTCGACTATGCGACGCTGCGCGCGAAGCACCTCGACGCGAGCGTTCCGTGCGAGTGGCTGGAATCGTCCGAGCCGTCGTACATCCTGTACACGTCGGGCACGACGGGCAAGCCCAAGGGCGTGCAGCGCGACACGGGGGGCTATGCCGTCGCGCTCGCATCGTCGATGCGCCGGATCTTTTGCGTGGCGCCGGGCGAGACGATGTTCACGACGAGCGACATCGGCTGGGTCGTGGGTCACTCGTACATCATCTACGCGCCGCTCATCAACGGCTCCACGACGATCATGTACGAGGGACTGCCGATACGCCCGGATCCCGCGATCTGGTGGAAGATCGTCGCGGAGAACGACGTCAAGACGATGTTCAGCTCGCCCACCGCGATCCGCGTGCTGAAGAAGCAGGACCCGGCGTACATGAAGCAGCACGACATCCGCTGCCTCAAGTACCTGTTCCTCGCGGGCGAGCCGCTCGACGAGCCCACGGCCCACTGGGCGACCGACAACCTCGGCGTGGCGATCGTCGACAATTACTGGCAGACCGAGACGGGGTGGCCGATCCTCTCCGCGCAACCCGGCGTGGAGGAAACGCCGCGCAAGTTCGGCAGCCCGTCGTTCGCGGTGTATGGCTACGACGTGCGGCTCCTGCGCGAGGGCACCGGCGAGGAGGCCGGCGCCGACGAAAAGGCGGTGCTGACGATCATGCCGCCGCTGCCGCCGGGCTGCATGACCACGGTCTGGGGCGACGATGCGCGCTTCGTGAAGACGTATTTCGCGGACTTCGGAAAAACGCTCGCGTACTCGACGTTCGACTGGGCGATCCGCGACAAGGACGGCTACTACTTCGTTCTCGGGCGGACCGACGACGTGATCAACGTCGCCGGGCACCGCCTCGGAACGCGCGAGATCGAGGAGGCGGTGCAGGCGCATGCGGGCATCGCTGAAGTCGCCGTCGTCGGCGTCGCCGACCCGCTGAAGGGCCAGGTCCCGGTCGCATTCGCCGTGGTCAAGGATCCCGCGCGCGTGGCCACGCCCGAGGGCGCCGCGTCCATGCGCAAGGAGGTCATGGATACGGTCGACCGCGAGCTCGGCGCAATCGGCCGGCCTGGCGCGGTCCATTTCGTCACGGTGTTGCCGAAGACGCGGTCGGGCAAGCTCCTCCGTCGTTCCATCCAGGCGCTGGCGGAAGGGCGCGACCCGGGCGATCTCACGACGATCGAGGATCCGGCCGCGCTGGAGCAGATCCGCGCGGCCCTGGGCGCCCAGGCCGGCGCCTGAGGGGTCGATTGGGCGCAGGGCGGTTCGACAGGCGATAATGCCGGCCCATGCCCAACGATCTCGTTACCCCGTCCGCTGCTGAAGGACGGGCGCTGGCCCACGCCGCGCCGCCCCACGTTCCGCTCGCCGTTGCCACGCGCGGCGACGCGGTCGACGCCGTCCACTATGGGTCGGTCGCCGTCGTCGACCGCGACGGCAACTTGTTGCACGCGGCCGGCGACCCGCGGTTTCTCACGATGACCCGAAGCGCGTTGAAACCGTTCCAGGCGATGCCGTTCGTCGCGGGCGGCGGCGTCGAGCGTTTTCGCTACTCGACGGCGCAGGTCGCGCTGCTCTGCGCGAGCCACTCCGGCGAGCCGCGGCACGTCGATGCGGTCGCCGGGATGCTCGCCGCGGCCGGGAATACCGCCGCGGAGCTCCAGTGCGGGACGCACGCGCCGGGCTTCTACGACGTACGCGGCGAACCGCCGCCGCCGCCCCCGTATTCGCCGCTCGCCCACAACTGCTCGGGCAAGCACAGCGGCATGCTCGCCTATTGCGTCCAGTGCGGGCTGCCCAAGGAAAGCTACCTCGCCTTCGACCATCCGCTGCAGCAGGCGATCCGGCGGGCGGTCGCGCATTTCACGGCGACCTCCGAGGACAGGCTTGTCGCCGGCATCGACGGCTGCTCGGCGCCGAATTACGCGGTGCCGCTCGCGCGCCTCGCCCTCGGCTTCGCGCGGCTCGCCGCGGACCGGAACGACCCGGAGTACGGGACCGCGCCCGCGGTGCTGGCGGACGCGATGACGACCCACCCTGAAATGGTCTCGGGCGAGCATCGCAACGACCTCGCCCTGATGCATGCGGGCCGGGGTGATTGGGTCACGAAAATCGGCGCCGAAGGCGTGCAGGCGATCGGCGTCCGCAGCAAGGGCCTCGGGATCGCCGTCAAGGTGGTCGACGGGGCCAAGCGCGGGCTGCACCCGGCGACGGTCGCCACGCTCGACCAATTGGGGCTGCTCGATGCCGCGCAGCGGAAGGAGCTTGCGGAATGGGGAGAGCCGCTCGTCCGCAACTACCGGGGAACCGTGACCGGGCGGGTGCGCGCGGCAGTTGTTCTGGACAAAGGCAGCGGCTCGGTCATCGGCCCGGATTAGCCTTCCTTGAGACTGAACTTACAGCGGCGGCGACGGTCTGTCCGTGGAAGCGCGCGCCGCGATAATTTTCACGGCAAGACTGCCACCTGGACCGGTACACCCGAGCCGGAGGGAAGCCGCCGCACCTGCCGTCCGGCGGGCATAACAACGACGACTCAGGGACTGGATGGGTGATCGCGAGGTCGATCAGCAGCTTGTCCTGCGCGCGCAGCAGGGCGACAAGCGGGCGTATGAGCTGCTGGTGCTCAAGTATCAGCGCAAGCTGCAGCGGCTGTTGTCGCGGCTGGTGCGCGACCCGGCGGAGGTCGAGGACGTGACGCAGGAGGCATTCATCAAGGCGTACCGGGCGCTGCCGAGCTTCCGGGGGGATAGCGCGTTCTATACATGGCTCTATCGGATCGGGATCAATACGGCGAAGAACTACCTGGTCGCGCTGGGCCGGCGGGCGCCGACGTCGACCGGGTTCGACAACGAGGAAGCCGAGAATTTCGAGGATGCCGACGCGCTGCGCGATTCGAACACGCCGGAGGACGAGCTGCACGGCAAGGAAATTGCTGCGGTGGTGAACCGCGCGATGGACGCGCTGCCGGAGGACCTGCGGACGGCGATCACGCTGCGCGAAATAGAGGGCCTGAGCTACGAGGAAATCGCCGGCGTGATGAACTGTCCGATCGGCACCGTGCGCTCCCGGATCTTCCGGGCGCGCGAAGCAATCGCAACGGAATTGCGGCCGTTGCTGGGAACTGAAGAAAACCGGAGATGGTGATGCCTGACAGCATTTCGCGCCTGATGGACGGCGAGCTCGACGACTCGGAAATCGAGATCGTATGCGGCCGCCTGCGGCGGCCCGAAGCGGTCGCGACCTGGGTGTGCTACCACGTGATCGGCGACTCGCTGCGTGGCGGCCCTGCGCCGAGCCCGGGATTCGCCGACCGGTTCGCGTCGCGCCTTGCCTCCGAGCCGACGGTGATCGCGCCGGCGGCGCAGCGCAGCCGGCCGGTGCCGGTCGCCTGGGCCATCGCCGCGAGCGTCGCCGCGGTGTCCGTCGTCGGCTGGATCGCCTTGACGACGCTCGACACGTCGCCGACTGCCATCGCGAAAGCGCGCGAAGCGGCGGCGGTGCGGACCGCGGAGATCCGGCCGCAGGGCGTGCCGGCCGACTACCTGCTCGCGCATCGCGAATACTCGCCGACGGCCCCGATCGAAGGGATCAGCCCGGGCTTCCGCACGGCGGCGGCGATTACTCCCGCGGATCGACCGTAGTCCGGGCATTCGCGGAGCTGCCTGGTGACCGTCCACTCCCCGATCGCGGCGCTTCGGCCGGCCGCGGCCTTGCTGTGTCGTGTCCGGCACGCGGGAATGGCGGCGCTCGTGCTGGCGGCGCTGGCATCGGCCCTCGCATCGGGGCCGGCCGTCGCCGCGGAGGAAACGGCCGCACTGCTGAATCGCGCCGCGACCGCGGCGCGCCAGCTCAACTACACGGGGACGCTCGTCTACCAGCATGCCGGCCGCGTCGAGAATTCGCGGCTCGTGCACCTGAACGAGTCGGGCAAGGAGTTCGAAAAGCTCGTCAACCTCGAAGGTCCGGCGCGCGAGGTGATCCGCAGCAACGGCGAGGTGCGCTGCTACTACCCGGACGCCAAGGTCGTGCGCATCGAGCCGCGGACCTTCCGCAATGCATTCCCGTCGCTGTCCCCGCAGCAGCAGAAGGCGCTGACCGACTACTACGAGGTGCGCAAGGCCGAAGCCGATCGCGTCGCGGGCCTCGACGTGCAGGCGTGGATCTTCGAGCCCAAGGACGGCCTGCGCTATGGCCAGAAGCTGTGGTTCGAGCGGACGACGGGGCTCCTGCTCAAGGCGCGCACGCAGAACGAGCGCAACGAGCCGGTCGAGCAATTCACGTTCACCGACATCGCGATCGGCGGCAAGCTCGACCGCGACATGGTCAAGCCGACGTGGCCGCCGGCGCCGCCGGCGTGGCAGGTGCACGAGGCCGGCCCCGGCGAGGCGGACGCCGCCGACACCGGATGGGTGATCCGCGCCGCGCCGCCTGGATTCTCGCGTGTCGCCGAGGGCTACCGCACGCTGCGCGGCAAGCGCTCGCCGGTGGCGCACATCGTGTATTCCGACGGCCTCGTCGCCGTTTCGGTCTTCGTCGAGCCCGCGGGTGGCGTGCATCCCGTCGGCCTGCTGCAGCAAGGCGGCGTCAATGTCTTCGTGCGCGACGCCGACGGCTTCGTCGTGACTGCCCTCGGCGAGGCGCCGGCGGCGACGATTCGCCAGATCGCCAATTCGGTGACGCGTCGTTGACGCGCCGCCTGCTTCATCCTGTCTTGTTCCATCGGAGGTCGACCGCAATGATGTACCGCAATTACTCCCGCTTTGCCGCCGCAGCCATGACCGCGGTCCTTGCCGTGCTCGCGTCCGTCGCGATGCCGGCAGCGGCGCAGAACCGCGCCGCCGGACTGCCCGATTTCACCGACCTGTACGAGAAGCAATCGTCCACGGTGGTGAGCATCGACGTCACGCAAAAGATCAAGCGCTCGCGCGGCGGCCCCGAGCTGTCGGAAGACGACCCGTTCTATGAATTCTTCCGCCGCTTCGGGCAGATCCCGCGCCGCGGCCAGCCGGAGCGTGACTTCGACCAGCAGTCGGTGGGCTCCGGATTCATCATCTCCTCCGACGGTTATCTCGTGACCAACGCGCATGTCGTCGACGGCGCGGACGAAGTCAACGTCAAGCTCACCGACAAGCGGGAATTCAAGGCGAAGGTCATCGGCGCGGACAAGCGGACGGACGTCGCGCTCCTCAAGATCGAAGCCAAGGACCTGCCGCGGGTCACGATCGGCGACCCGGACAAGCTCAAGGTCGGCGAGTGGGTGGTCGCGATCGGCAAGCCGTTCGGGTTCGAGAGCACCATCACCGCCGGGATCGTGAGCGGGAAGGGCCGCGACCTGCCGCAGGAGAATCTCGTCCAGTTCATCCAGACCGATGCCGCCGTCAATCCGGGCAATTCCGGCGGCCCGCTGTTCAACCTCAGGGGCGAGGTCGTCGGCGTGAATTCGCTCATCTTCTCGCGCAGCGGCGGCTACATGGGACTGTCGTTCGCTATTCCCGATCGACATCGCGATGAACGCCGCGAACCAGATCAAGGACAAGGGCAAGGTCACGCGCGGCCGCATCGGCGTCCAGATCCAGGAAGTGAGCAAGGAGACGGCCGAGGCCTTCGGCTTGCCGAAGCCGGGAGGCGCGCTCGTCAATTCGGTGGAAAAGGGCGGCCCGGCGGAAAAGGCGGGCGTGGAAGCCGGCGACATCATCATCAAGGCGGACGGCCGCGACGTGCACTCGTCGCAGGAGCTGCCGCGCATCATCACGGCCATCAAGCCCGGATCGAAGATCGCGCTGACCGTCTGGCGCAAGGGCACGCAGAAGGAGTTCAGCGTCGTGGTGGCCGAGCTCAAGGAAGACCAGGCGGCGGCGCCGACGCGCCGAGGCGGCCCGGCCCCGAAGGAGAAGGCGAAGCCGAACCGCATGGGGCTCGTGCTGAGCGACCTGACCGACGAGCAGAAGAAGGAGCTCGACGTCAAAGGCGGCGTGCTGGTCGAGGACGTGACCGGCTCGGTGCGCGGCAACGTGCAGCCGGGCGACGTGATCCTCGCCATCGTCAACCGCGGCCAGACCACGGACGCGAAGAGCGCCGACCAGGTCAACGGGCTGCTCGCAAAGATGGACAAGGGCGGTTCGGTGACGTTCCGCCTGAAGCGCGGCGAGCAGGAGTTCTTCTCGACGCTCAAGATCAACAACGGCGACTGAGTGCGGCTCACCCTGTTGATCGCGCGCGTATTGCCATCTCTGTGACGAGATGCTCGCGGCAGTGCAACCGATCGCCTTGGCGCATGGGGCCGCCATCGACGTGATCGACGTCGATGCGCCGGAGAACGCCGCTTTGGAAGCCACGTGGGGCGATCAGGTGCCGGCGCTCTTCGCCGGCGCGCCCGCGATCGCAGCGCTGTTGTGCCATTACCATCTGGACGCGGCGCGCGTCGCCGCGGCGCTCGGTCGCGTGCCGGACGGAAATCCGCTATAATTCAAGGTCTTTGCGGCGGCAAAGGGGCACTGGACCGGTGCCCCTTTGTTTTGGCGCCGCGGGCTGACAAACCGTGGACCTCATCCGCAACTTTTCCATCATCGCGCACATCGACCACGGCAAGTCGACGCTGGCGGATCGTTTCATCCAGCGCTGCGGCGGCCTCGCCGACCGCGAGATGGAAGCGCAGGTCCTGGACACGATGGACCTCGAGCGCGAGCGCGGGATCACGATCAAGGCCCAGACGGCCGCGCTGCTGTACACGGCGCGCGACGGACGGGAATACCACCTCAACCTGATCGACACGCCCGGCCACGTCGACTTCGCCTACGAAGTGTCGCGCTCGCTCGCGGCGTGCGAAGGCGCGCTGCTCGTCGTCGACGCGTCGCAGGGCGTGGAAGCGCAGACGGTGGCCAATTGCTACACGGCGACCGAGCAGGGCATTACCGTCGTGCCGGTGCTGAACAAGATCGACCTCCCGTCCGCCGAGCCCGACCGCGTCATCGAGGAAATCGAGGACATCATCGGCATTCCCGCCCACGACGCGCTTCGGGTCAGCGCGAAGACGGGCGAGGGCGTGGACGACGTTCTGGAAGCCGTCATCGCCCGCATACCATCACCGAAGGGCGATCCCGCCGCGCCGCTTTCCGCGTTGATCATCGACTCCTGGTTCGACAACTACGTCGGCGTCGTGATGCTCGTGCGCGTGATGGACGGCACGCTGAAGGCGAAGGACAAGATCCTGCTGATGGCGACCGGCGCCGCGTACGGCTGCGAACAGGTCGGCGTGTTCACGCCCAAGGCCGTCGCGCGGCCCACGCTGTCGGCGGGCGATGTGGGATTCATCATCGCCGGCATCAAGGAAATCCATGCGGCGAAGGTCGGCGATACCGTGACACTTGCCGCGCGGCCGGCCGCGGCGGCGCTGCCCGGCTTCAAGGACGTGAAGCCGCAGGTCTTCGCGGGACTCTATCCCGTCGAGTCGAACCAGTACGAGGCGCTGCGCGACGCGCTCGACAAGCTCAAGCTGAACGACGCATCGCTGCACTACGAGCCTGAAGTCTCGCAGGCGCTGGGCTTCGGCTTCCGCTGCGGGTTCCTGGGCCTCTTGCACATGGACATCGTGCAGGAGCGGCTCGAGCGCGAGTACGACATGGATCTCATCACCACCGCGCCGACGGTGATCTACCAGGTGCTGCTGCGCGACGGCTCGGTGATCGAGATCGAGAACCCGTCGAAGCTCCCCGACCTGTCGAAGGTCGAGGAGATCCGGGAGCCGATCATCACGACGACGATCCTGATGCCGCAGGAATACGTCGGCCCCGTGCTGACGCTGTGCACCGAGAAGCGCGGCGTGCAGAAGAACATGCAATACCTCGGCCGGCAGGTGATGCTGACCTACGAGCTGCCGCTCGCCGAAGTCGTGATGGATTTTTTCGACAAGCTGAAATCGGTGTCGCGCGGCTACGCGTCGCTCGACTACGAGTTCCTCGAGTTCCGCGCCGCCGACGTGGTCAAGCTCGACCTGCTGATCAACGGCGAGCGGGTCGACGCGCTGTCGGTGATGGTGCACCGGTCGGTTTCGCTGTACCGGGGCCGCGAGGTCGCCGCGAAGATGCGCAAGCTGATCCCGCGGCAGATGTTCGACGTCGCGATCCAGGCGTCGATCGGCGCCCAGATCATTGCCCGCGAATCGATCAAGGCGATGCGCAAGAACGTGCTCGCCAAGTGCTACGGCGGCGACATCACCCGCAAGAAGAAGCTCCTCGAGAAGCAGAAGGCCGGCAAGAAGCGGATGAAGGCCGTCGGCAGCGTGGAGATCCCGCAGGAGGCGTTTCTCGCGATTCTGCAGGTCGGAGAGAAATGACCCTGGCGCGGAATCCGACCAAATGCCGGAACCTCGGCGCGAACGGCGGTTGCACGGCCGGACGCGCACGCGGCGACGTGGGAGAATTCGCGCCACGCGCCTTTCCGCATCGCGACAAGGGCGGCGCCGGCCGGCGCCCAAACTGACGAGCGACAACAACGATGAATTTTGCGCTGATACTGTTCCTCGCGACACTCGCCACCGGCGCGATCGCGCTCGCCGACCGCCTCGTCTTCGCGAAGCACCGCGCGCCGGACGCGCCGGAACCGTGGTGGATCGAATACCCGAAGAGCTTCTTCCCGGTGCTCCTCATCGTGTTCGCGCTGCGCTCGTTCGTGGCGGAACCGTTCAAGATTCCCTCGTCGTCGATGCGGCCGACGCTCGATGTCGGCGATTTCATCCTGGTCAACAAGTTCGTCTACGGGATCAGGCTGCCGATCGTGGAGCAGAAGATCATTCCGATCGGCGAGCCCAAGCGCGGCGACGTCGTCGTCTTCCGGTATCCGCTCAACCCGTCCCAGGATTTCATCAAGCGGGTGATCGGCGTCGGTGGCGACACGGTGGCCTACAAGGACAAGCGGCTCACCGTCAATGGCGTGCCCTGGCCGGTCAAGTCGGATGGCGTCTATGGGTACGCCGAAGGGCTGCATTACGAATCGCTGGCCCGGGGGACCGAGACGGTGGACACGGGCGCGGGACCCAAGGACCACGACATGGCGACCGATTCGGCGTATCCGGCCTTCACCCCGGGGTCCGTGCGGCCGTTTCCCGGCAAGGAGAACTGCGATTACAATCCGGACGGCAGCGGCTTCGTCTGCAAGGTCCCGGCGGGCCATTACTTCATGATGGGCGACAACCGGGACCGCAGCGACGACAGCCGCTACTGGGGCTTCGTGCCGGACGACCATATCCGCGGACGGGCGTTCTTCATCTGGTTCAACTGGGACGACATCACGAGTTTCGCCTTCAAGCGCATCGGCAGCGGAATTCGGTGACGGGACCCGGCCAGACGGCCCGGCCGGGATAGAGGAGAGGCGATGAACGCGCGCGCGCGGCAGCACGGATTGACGATGCTCGGATTCCTGATGGTGATGATCGTCGTCGGCATCTTCGTCGTGGTCGGCGCCCGCATGGTGCCTGCCTACATCGAGTACTACTCGGTCCAGAAATCCATCGAAAAGTCCTTGAACGACGCCAAGGACCCCACGTCCGTGGGCGACGTGCGGAGGGCGTTCGACAAATATCTCGCGACGGATTACATAGACTCGGTGCGTTCGTCGGACCTGGAGATTACCAAGGACGGCACCCAGACCACGGCCAGCGTCGCCTGGACGCGGATTCTGCCGCTTGCCGGCAACGTGAGCCTCTATCTCGAGTTCGAGGCGAAAGCTACGCGCTGACGGCGTCGGCGAAGGTTCCGGCCGGGGGATGACGCACGACACGCTTCGGGATCGCCTGGATTACACGTTCCGCAGTCCGGAATTGCTGGGCCAGGCACTCACGCACCGCAGCTTCGGCGCGGTCCATAACGAGCGGCTCGAGTTCATCGGCGACGCCGTGCTCGACTGCGCGATCGCGGCGGTTCTGTACCGGCGATTTCCACGGGTTTCCGAGGGCGAGCTGTCGCGCATGCGTGCGCACCTCGTCAACGGCGATACGCTGGCCCGCCTGGGCGCCGCGCTCGGAGCTGGGCGATGCCATCCGGCTTGGCGAGGGCGAGCTGCGCAGCGGCGGCGCGACCCGCCCGTCGATTCTCGCCGACGCGCTCGAAGCGATCATCGGCGCCGTGTTTCTCGACGCCGGCTTCGACGCCGCCTACGGTGTCGTCGAATCCGTGTTCGCGTCCGAGCTCGCGGACGTCGACCCCTTGGCCGTGGCGAAGGACCCGAAGACGCGGTTGCAGGAGTGGCTGCAGGCGCGAAAGCTCCCGGTGCCCGACTATGTCGTGGTCGGCGTGAGCGGCGAAGCGCATGCCCAGACATTCGCGGTCGAATGCCGGATTGCGGGATTGGCGATCATCGCCGCGGGCACGGGGAGCAACCGCCGGGCGGCCGAGCAGGCGGCCGCCGACGCGGCGTTCGCCGCGGCTTCCACCCTTCCGGGCGTCGCGTCTCGTGGCTGAGCTGCCGTCGCCGACGGAATTTCGCTGCGGCCACGTCGCGATCGTCGGTCGCCCGAACGTCGGCAAGTCCACGCTCCTCAACCGGCTGGTCGGCGAAAAAGTCAGCATCACGTCGAAGAAGGCGCAGACCACCCGCCATCGCGTCACCGGCATCCTCACCGCGGCGGACGCGCAGTTCATTTTCGTCGACACGCCGGGCTTCCAGACGCAGCATCGCTCGCGTCTCAACGAGCGGATGAACCGCGCGGTGACGCAAAGCCTCGCCGACGTCGACGCGGTGGTGCTCGTCATCGAGGCCGGGCGCACCGTGCCGGCCGACCGCGCCGTCATCGCGCTGCTGCCGGCGCGCGCAGGCGTGGTCGTCGCGCTGAACAAGGTCGACGACCTGCCGGACAAATCGGCGCTTCTGCCGCAGATGGCCGAGCTCGCCGCGCTGCGTGAATTCTCGGCGATCGTGCCCGTCAGCGCCGAAAACGGGCTCGCGGTCGAGCACCTGGTCGCCGAGGTGCGCAGGATGCTGCCGGTATCGCCGCCGTTGTTCGGCGCGGACGAGATCACCGATCGCGACGAGCGGTTCCTGGCCGCGGAACTCGTTCGCGAAAAGATCTTCCGGCTCCTCGGCGAGGAAGTTCCCTACGCGACGACCGTCGTCATCGAAGGATTCAAGCTGGACGGCGAGCTTCGACGCATCCAGGCGACCGTCTACGTCGAGCGCGACAACCAGCGGGCGATCCTGATCGGCGCGGGCGGCGGCAAGATGAAGGAGATCGCCGCCAGCGCGCGCGTGGACATGGAGCGACTCTTCGGCGGAAAGGTGTTCCTCGAAATCTGGGTGCGCGTGAAAAAAGGCTGGGCCGACAGCGAGGCGTCGCTCAAGCGCCTCGGATACTGACGCTGCCGCGATGGCTCCCCGCGCCCAACCGCTACGCCGCGACGACCAGCCCGCGTTCGTGCTGCACGCGTACCCGTATCGCGAGACGAGCCTCATCGTCGAGGCCTTCACGCCGGACTACGGCCGGGTTGCGCTGGTCGCGCGCGGCGCCAAGCGTCCGCGGTCGGAACTGCGCGGACTGCTGCAGGGGTTCCAGCCGCTCTTGCTGTCGTGGTCGGGCCAGCACGAGTTGAAGACGCTGGCCAAGGCCGAATGGCGGGGCGGCCTGCCGCGCGTCGGCGGCGGCGCGCTGCTCTGCGGCTTCTATCTCAACGAGCTCCTGCTGAAGCTGCTGCCGCGCGAGGATCCCCATCCGGAAGTCTTCGCCGACTACGAAACGGCGCTCGGCGAACTGGCGGCGGGCCGGGACCAGGCGACCGTGCTGCGCCGCTTCGAGGTCCGGCTGCTGGCGGCGATGGGGTACGCGCTGCCGCTCCTGCGCGAGGCGGACACGGGCGCGCCGGTCGATCCCGCGGTTCGCTACCATTACGCGTTCGACCGCGGTCCGCGACGCGCGGCGCCGGGACCCGGTCACCGTTTGCCGATCGTGCGCGGGACGACGCTTCTTGCATTGGCCGAGCAGCGCTATCCGGATGCCGCGACGGCTGCCGAGGCGAAACGGCTGATGCGCGAGGTCCTCGACCATTATCTCGAGCAGCGAGGCGTCGAGAGCCGGCGCGTCGTGCAGGACCTGCAGGCACTGGAGGACGACGTGAGCACGTCCCATGATTGAACTCGGCGTCAACATCGACCACGTCGCGACGCTGCGCCAGGCGCGGCGCACCTATGAGCCCGATCCGGTCTGGGCCGCCGTCGAGGCGCATCTTGGCGGCGCCGACGGCATCACGGTGCATCTGCGCGAGGACCGCCGCCACATCCAGGACGAGGACGTGCGCCGGCTGCGCGAGCTGGTCCACATCAAGCTCAATCTCGAGATGGCCGCGACGAGCGAGATGATCGGCATCGCCTGCAAATTGAAGCCCGAAATGGCGATGCTGGTGCCGGAGGGTCGGCTCGAGGTCACGACCGAGGGCGGCCTCGACGTCGTCGCGCATGAAGCGGCACTTCGTACCGCGGTGGCGCGGCTTGCCGACGCCGGTATCGTCACCAGCGTGTTCATCGACGCCGACCTGAAGCAGATCGAGGCGGCCGCGCGCATCGGCGCCCGCGTGTGCGAAATCCACACGGGGCCTTATGCCCACGCGTTCAACGCCAAGGGCCGCGACCCCGAGAGCGCCGCCGTGGTCGAGCGGCTCGCCGAGATACGCGCGGCGGGCGAAGCCATTCGGCGCGCGGGAATGCGCTTCAATGCGGGGCACGCGCTCAACTACTTCAATGTCCAGCCGGTCGCCGCGCTGCCGGGCGTGCGCGAGCTGCACATCGGCCACGCGATCGTCTCGCGCTCGATCTTCGTCGGCATGCGCGAGGCGGTGCGGCAGATGAAGGCGCTGATCCGCGAGGCCGCGGCGTGACCGTCAGCATTCCGCGCGGGCCCGTCATGCTGGGGGTCGGAGGGCGCCGAACTCACGGATGCCGATCGCGTTCGGCTCCTTCATCCGCTGGCCGGCGGCGCCATCCTGTTCACGCGCAACTTCGAATCGGTCGCGCAACTCGAGCGGCTGACGGCCGCCATTCACGCGCTTCGCGATCCGCCGCTGCTGATCTCGGTCGACCACGAAGGCGGGCGCGTGCAGCGGTTTCGCGAGGGATTTACGTCGATCCCGGCCATGCGCACGCTGGGCGACGCGTGGGACCGCGACGTCGCGGGCGCCGCGCGCGAGGCCGCGCGCCTCGGCTGGACGCTCGCTTCCGAGCTGCGCGCCCGCGGCGTCGATTTCAGCTTCACGCCGGTCCTCGATCTCGACTACGGAACCAGCGGCGTGATCGGCAATCGCGCGTTCCACCGCAATCCGAACGCCGTGGCGCATCTCGCGGCGGCATTCCGCGACGGACTCTCCGCGGGGGGCATGCCCGCGGTCGGCAAGCACTTCCCGGGGCACGGTTTCGTCGCCGCGGATTCGCATGAGGACCTGCCGCGCGACGACCGGCCGCGCGAGCGGATCGACGCCGACGATCTCGTTCCCTTCGCCGCGCTCGTCCGGAAGGGAATCGAGGCGATCATGCCGGCGCATGTCGTCTATCCGGCGGTCGATGCGCGCCCTGCGGGATATTCGCGGGTGTGGATCCAGGACGTGCTGCGCGGCCGTCTCGGCTTCGACGGACTCGTGGTGTCCGACGATCTCGGCATGGCCGCGGCGACTGCCGAAGGCGATATCGTCGCGCGCGCGGAGGCCGCGATCGCGGCGGGTTGCGATGTCGTGCTGAGCTGCAACGAGCATGCTGCGACCGACGAACTTCTGGAGCGCTGGAAGCCGCCGTCATCGCCGGATCTCGCGCGCCGGCTGGCGACGCCTCGAAGGCCGCGCGCCGGGGCCCCGCCCGAGCTGAGTCAGTAAGGATGCGGCCAACGGCCGCCGAATCGTTTCGTCAATTCCTCGGCCGCGTGGGCGACGACGGGGCCGAGCTGCCTGATGCGCTCGTCGGGCAGTCGCGTCGACGGTCCCGCAAGCGAAATCGCGCCCAGCGGCTCCGCGTGCTCGTCGTATACGCTGGCGGCGACGCAGCGCGTGCCGAGCGCGTGCTCCTCGTCGTCGAACGACCAGCCGCGCTGGCGGATGACGCGCAGCGCCGCCCACATCGTCTCGGGCGACGTGATGGTGTGCTCGGTGATGCGTGGGATGCCCTTCACCTTGAGGATGGCGTCGATCTGCTCGTCGGGCAGCGACGCGAACAGCGCCTTGCCGACGCCCGACGCGTGGAGCGGGACGCGGCTCCCGAGCTTCACGATGGTTCGCATCATTTCGCGGCACTGCACCTGATCGATGAAAACGGCTTCGGTGCCGTCGAGGATCGCGAGGTTGGCCGTTTCGCCGGACTGCTCCATCAGGCGGCGCATGTGCGGGTGGCTTTGGGCGACGAAATCCCGGCTCGCGAGGAATGTCGAGCCGACCGCGAACGCCTGCAGGCCGATGTACCAGCGGCCGAGCTCGCCCGCCTGGTAAACGTACCCCATGCGGTCCAGCGTCGCGAGCAGTCGGTGCGTCGTCGACGGCGGCAGGTCGACGCGCTGCGCGACGTCGGTCAGCGTGAGCCCACCTTCCGCGCGCGCCAGCGCTTCGAGGATGTTGAGCCCGCGCGTCAGGCTTTGCACCTGCGCGGTCGTGGTACCGCCCGGTTTCAGCGGCGCGCGGCCACGGCGTGGCGGCGGCGAAAGGCGGTGGGGCATGGCAATATGGCGATAGGCGCGGGGAGGCGTGCGGGACACTATCATATCGAATCGACTCCCGTTGGTGCCTTGCCAGCGCGAACTCCGCGTAGGATCACACGAATGAAACTCCGCACCGGCGACCCCTGGATGCCTGCCCCGGACTATGGGCGCATGCTTCGCGGCCTGACCGTCAACCTGCTCGTGCGCGACATCGAAGCTTCGCTCGCCTTCCAGCGCGCCGTGCTGCGCGCGGAGGTCGTGTACGCCGATCCCGACATCGCCGTAGTTCGCGGCTATAGCGGCGAATGGATGCTTCACGCCGACCACACGTATCGCGGTCATCCGCTGCACCACGAGGTCACGGCGGTCACGGCGCGCGGCATCGGCGCCGAGCTGCGCCTGCACGGTTGCGACCCGGATGCCGCTACCGTCGCTGCTCTTGCCAACGGCTACATCGTGGTCGCGGATCCCGCCGACAAGCCGCATGGGTTGCGCGAGGCGTACATCGCGGATCCGGACGGCTACGTCTGGGTGCCGGACGTGCCGACCGAAACCTGATCCGGCATCGCGTCAATCGGTGTGGAGACCTACCGGGGGACACTCGTCGGATTCGCCGCAGAAACGCTCGTATTCGGCGATCACCTGGGCGCCGAGCAGCAGTACGATCGCCGCGATCTCGAGGCTCAGCAGCACGACGATGGCCGTGGTGAGCGAACCGTAGACGAGCCCGACCTGCGAGACCGTCGAGAAGTACCAGGCGAGCACGTGGCGCGCGGCCTCCCAGAGGACGGCGGCGGTCGTTCCGCCGATCAGCGCGTGCGAGAACACCGGCCGCCCGACCGGCATGACGAGATAGAGCGACGTCAGCATCAGGATCTCGCCGGCAACACCGACGAGGTAGAGCAGGAAGGCGGACAGCCGGTCGAGCGAGTGATCGCGCCCGAGAAACGCGAAGCTCTCCTGACCCATGGCGAGCAGCGACCCGGTGACGCCGGTCACGACGAGCAGTCCCACGGCGAGGAATAGCAGATAGCCGATCGGAATGAGGATCGACACGACGAAGCGCCGTTTGCGCACGGCAACCCGATGGTAGAAGATCACCGACATCGCGTTCTCGAGCACCGAGAACGCGAGCGAGCTGAAGAACAGCAGCGTCGCCGCCAGGACCCAGCCGATGCCTTCGCGATGCTGCAGGAAAAGCGCCAGCTCGTGCATGATGGCGGCGGATTCTCCGGGCACGATGATCTCGATGTAGCGCGCAAGGGTCGACAGCAGCGCGCCTTCGTCGACGAAGCGCGCGAGCACGATCAGGATCACGATCGACAGCGGCAGGATCGACAGAAGGGTGTTGAACGCCACCGCGCTCGCGAGCAGGAAGCCCTGGTTGGCGCGAAAGCCCCGCAGCACGCGGAGCGCGAAGGCGCCGGGTCGTTGCAGCAGCCGTGTGAGGGGTTCGGTGATCAGCAGCATGGCGTCGCAGGTCAGTCGAACTTGAGATGCGGCGTCGCCGCGAAGAGTTCACCGGCGATGTCGACGTGATAGCGCGCCGCGATCAAGCGCTTCATCGGTCAGCGGCCGGTCGGCGCGCGCGTACGCCATCGCCAGCGCACGACCGTGCCGGCGGCTGTAGCCCGCGGACGTGATCTCCCCGACGCTTGCGTCGTTCATCAGGACCGGCTCGCCGCCCCACGGAAATGCCGCGGAGTCGTCGAGGGACAGCAGGACGAGCCGTTTGGTGAGGGAGGAAGCGGGCCTGTCGACCAGCGCGTCACGACCGATGAACGGCGATTTCTTGCTCAATTTCACGGCGAAGCCCAGGCCGGCTTCCCACGGCGTCTCGTCGGGCGACAGCTCGGCTCCCCACGCGCGACGGCCGGCCTCGATGCGCAGCGCGTCGATCGTGTAGTACCCGGCATCGCGCAGGCCGAATTCGCCGCCTGCACCGGTCAATGCGTCATACAGCGTAAGACACTGGTCGGCCGTGACGTAGAGCTCGTAGCCGGGTCCGCCGACGTAGCTCATGCGCGCCGCGCGAACGCGCGCGTGGCCGACGTCGATTTCGCGCGTCGTCGCGAACGGCATGCCCGCCTTCGACAGGTCATCCGGGGACAGCCGTGCCAGCAGCGCCTCGGATTTCGGCCCCATCACCGAGATGACCGAATAGCCGCCCGTCACGTCGACGAGCGCCGCGTGCTCCCCGGCACCGATGTGCCGCTCGATCCACGCCGCATCGCGCGTCGCCTGCGCCGAGCCGGTGATGATGAAGAACTCGGATTGCGCGACGCGAATGATGGTGAGGTCGGTCTCGAACCCACCGCGCGCGTTGAGCATGGCGGTGTAGACCATCTTTCCGGCGGGGACGTCGATCTCGTTCGCGCACAACCGCTCGAGCACCGCGAGCGCGTCGCGGCCCTTGAGCACGAATTTGCCGAACGACGTCTGGTCGAACACGACGACGTCCTCGCGGCACGCGCGCTGCTCGTCCAGAACGTGCGGCAGCCAGCCCGGCGTGCCGAGCGTGTACGGCGGCGCCACGGCGCCGGCCGGGAGAAAATAGTTCGCGCGCTCCCAGTTCATCTTCGAGCCGAACACGGCGCCCTTGGCCGCGAGCCGGTCGTACAGCGGCGACCGCCGCAGCGGGCGCACCGTCTCGAGTTCCTCGCGCGGCCAGCGCATCGCGTAATGGAGGCCGAGCGTCTCGACCGTGCGGTCGGCGAGGTGCCGGCGGTTGGCGTGGAAGGGTGCGAAACGGCGGATGTCGACGTCCCACAGGTCGATCGGTGCTTCGCCGTTGACGACCCACTCGGCGACGAGCTTGCCCGCGCCGCCCGAATTCGCGATGCCGGCGGAATTGAACCCCGCGCAGACGAAATAGCCGGCGAGGCCCGGTGCCTCGCCGAGGATGAAATTGCCGTCGAGCGTGAAGCTCTCCGGTCCGTTCAGCAGCAGCTTGACCTCGGCGGTCTCGAGGCACGGTGTCCGGTGGATCGCGTTCTGCATCAGTATTTCGAAGTGATCCCAGTCCTCCGGCAGCAGCTGGAATTCGAAGCCGTCGGGAATCGGATCCACGTTCCATGGCTTCGCCTTGGGCTCGAACCCGCCCATCACGAGGCCGCCGACTTCTTCCTTGTAGTAGAGAAAGCCGTCGGGATCGCGGATGACGGGCAGGTCAGGCGTCACGCCGTCGATGGCCCTGGTGACGAGGTAGAAGTGCTCGGCGGCATAGAGCGGCACGGTCACGCCGACCGAACGCCCCAGCGCGCGCGCCCATTGGCCGCCGCAATTGACGATCGTTTCGCACGCGATCGTGCCTTCGTCGTCCGCGGATTTCCAGTGCACGCCGCGCACGCGCCCGTCGCGCGCATCCACGCCGGTGACCTTGACGCCTTCGACGATCGTCGCGCCCCTCATGCGCGCGCCCTTGGCCAGCGACTGCGTGAGGTCGGTGGGATTCGCCTTGCCGTCGCCGGGGATCCAGACCGCGCCGGCAAGATCGTCGGTGCGCAGGATCGGCGCCATCCGCCCGGCCTCGGCGGGCGTGATGAATTCGAATTCGATGCCGAAGCTCTTCGCCCGCGCCATCTGGCGTTTCATCAGCGTGAGACGGTCCTTCGTCTTCGCGACGTTCAGGCTGCCGCACTGCTTCCAGCCGGTTGCAAGGCCCGTCTCCTTTTCGAGCGATGCGTAGAGGTCGATGCCGTAGCGGCTCATGCGCGTCGCATTGCGTGTCGCGCGCGTCTGGCCGACGAGGCCCGCGGCATGCCACGTCGTGCCGCACGTGAGCTTGCCTTGCTCGAGCAGGACGACGTCGCGCACGCCGAGCTGGGCGAGGTGATAGGCGGTCGACACGCCGGCGATGCCGCCGCCGATGACGACGGCGCGGGACTGGGTCGGAATGGCGGGGATGGGAGGCATTGGCCGGAATCGCCGGACGGGTCGGTCAGAGCTTGAGCGCCGCGATACCCGCCACCACGCTCGCCGCGCCCGCCAGTCGCCGCAATCCCAGTCGCTTCCTTGAGGAAGACGGCGCCGATCAGCGCGGCAAACAACACCGATGTCTCGCGCAGCGCGGCGACGGCGGCGACGGGCGCCCGGGTCATCGCCCACAGCACGATGCCGTAGGCGCCGAGGCTCGCGGCGCCGCCGATGAGGCCTCGACGCCAGCCGCGGGCGATGTAGGCGAATGCGACCGACCGCTGGCGCATCCAGATCCAGGCGAGGAACGGGATCGCCTCGAGAAAGATGAGCCAGCTGACGTAGGCGAGCGCGTTGCCGGACGCCCGGGCGCCCGCGCCGTCGACCAGCGTGTACGCCGCGATGATGCACGCATTCGCCAGCGCCCAGCCCGCGGCCGCCGGGGGATGACGTCCGCGGCGCGCGAACGCGATGCTGACGATGCCGAGCGAAATGAGCCCGATGCCGAAGGCGACCTGCGGCGTCGGCCACTCGCGCAGGAACAGGATTCCGAGCAGGGTCACGATGAGCGGCGCGGTGCCGCGCATCAGCGGATAGGCGAACGAGAGATCGCCCGTCCGGTAGGCATGCGCCAGCGTGACGTAATAGCCCCAGTGGATGATCGACGACACGGCGGCGAATTTCCACGCCGCGGCGTCGGGCACGCCGACGAACGGAATCACGACGAGGCCGCAGATCGCCGAGCCCGCGACGATGGTCGCCATGTCGAGCATCGGGTCGCCGCCGGGCGCCGACTTGAGGAGCGCGTTCCAGGCGGCGTGCAGCAGGCCGGCGCCCAGCACCGCCAGCGTGACGCCGAGCGAGAGTTCGGTCACGCGGAGCGCGGCTTGCGTTTCGGCCAGTCCGCCTTGCCGTTCTCGCCGTCCGCCGCCTTGCCGTTCGTGGCGCCATTCGCCGTGCCGCGGGCACGGGCCGGTGCGCGCGCCGGCGCGGGCTCCTTGAGGCGCGTCTTCGCCAGCACGCCCGCCTGCTCCAGGATCGGGTACGCGATCGAGCAGATGTGCGAATTGATGCGCTTCAAGTCGGAGATGAGGTCGAGGTGCAGCGACGAGGTCTCGATGCTTTCCATCGTCTGGCTCGTGAGGCGCGACAAGTGCGAGTCGGCGTAGGCGCGCTCCAGGTCGCGGAACAGCACTTTCTGCGCGAGGAGCTCCTGCGCGGCCTTGAGCTCGCCGTCGAGGAATACCGACAGCCCGAGGCGCAGGTTGGTGATGAGCCGCGCGTGCAGGTCGCAGATCTCGGCCATGCCGGCCTCCGAGAAGTTGCGGCCCTTGTCGATCTTCTTGTCCTCGACGTCGGTGATGATCCGCTCGACGATGTCGCCGACCTGCTCCATGTTGATCGTGAACGATACGATGTCCGCCCAGCGCCGCCCCTCCGTCGGCTCCAGCGCTTCGCGCGAAATCTGCGTCAGGTACAGTTTCACCGCGGTGTACAGGTCGTCGACGATGTCGTCCATCTTGCGCAGCCGCTCGGCCAGCGCGCGGTCGTTGGTGCGCAGCACCGTCAGCATGCCGTTCAGCATCTGCTCGATCACGTCCCCGATGCGCAATGCCTCGCGCGCGGCGCAGGAAATCGCGAGCGCGGGCGTGTCGAGCGCCGACGGGTCGAGGTGGCGCGGCTTCGACGGGTCGTCGCTGGCAGGGCGGGAGGGCAGCAACCGCTCGGCCACGCGCGCGATCGGCGCCGTGAAGAAGATGAACGCCAGCGCCAGCGCGACATTGAAGCAGAAGTGGAACAGGACGACCTCGCGCGCCGGATCGAGCTTCAGACCCTCGATCCAGCCTTCGACGTGACCGACGAGCGGCATCAGCAGCAGGCAGCCGATCAGCTTGAACAGGAAATTGCCGAGCGTCACGCGGCGCGCCTCCGGCGGCGAGCGCAGCGTGGACACCATGCCGAGGAGGCCGCTGCCGAGGTTGGCGCCGAGCACGAGACCCAGCGCCACCGGAAGCGCGATCACCTTGAGTGACGCGAAGGCGGCCAGCAGCAGCACGACGGCGAGACTCGAATAGCACAGCATCGTCAGCAGCGCCGCGACCAGCATGTCGAGCAGCAGGTCGCCCGTCAGCGAGGCGAAGATGACCTTGACGCCCGCCGCCTCGACCACCGGCCGCGCGGCCACGCCGATCCACTGCAGCGCGAAAATGATGAGGCCGAGCCCGATCAGGATGCGCCCGAAGCGTCCGATCGTCGCCGCCTGCCAGCCGAGGAACAGCACGACGCCGACGAAGATGAGGAGCGGCGCGAGCCACGACAGGTCGAACGACAGCACGACCGTGACGATCGACGTGCCGACGTCGGCGCCCAGCATCACCGCGAGCGCGGGCGCGGTGCCGATCAGGCCCTGGCCGGCAAACGCGGCGACGATCAGCGCCGTCGCGGTGCTGCTCTGGATCAGCGCCGTGACGCCGATGCCGGAGAAGAACGCGGCGACACGATTGTTGACGCTGCCGCGCAGCAGGCGCCGCAGCGGGCCGCCGTAGATCCGCAGGATGCCCGTGCGCACGATGTGCGTTCCCCAGACGAGGAGCGATACGCCGGCGAGGAGGTTGAGCAGCGTCTGCATCGTCAGGCGGCGCGCGCTTCCACGGCCGTCAACGCGGCATCGAGGATGGCAAGCGCGGCGTCGAGGTCGTCGCGCGCGATGACCAACGGCGGCGAGAGCGTGAGCACGTTCCCCTGGCCGACCTTGAACGAAAGGCCGCGCGCGAGGCACTCGTACATCACCCGCTCGGCCTCGTGCCGCGCCGGTGCGCCATCACGCGCAAGCTCGACGCCGAGCAGCAGGCCGACGCCACGGACATCGGCGACCAGGGGATGCCGCGCCTTCATCGCGCGCAGTTTTTCGAGCGCATGCGCGCCAAGCTCGCGCGACCGATCCAGCAGGCGCTCGCTTTCGATCACTTCGAGCGTCGCCAGCGCGGCAGCGGCGCCGACCGAGCTCTTCTCGTGCGTGTAGTGGCCGAGCGCGCGGTCGGCCGCGATGTCGAGGTCGCGCCGCGCGATCAACGCCGCCATCGGGAACACCGCGCCGCCCAGCCCCTTGCCGAGGACGACCATGTCGGGAACGATCCCGTAATGCTCGAACGCGAACATGCGGCCGGTGCGGCCGAGGCATATGGGAACCTCGTCCAGGATCAGCAGCGCGCCGTGCCGGTCGCAGGCGTCGCGGACGATCCGGTAGTACGCCGGCGGCGGGATCTGGACATCGGTCGAGCGCACCGTCTCGATGATGACCGCGCCAATGTCCTCCTCGCGGCCCAGCACGTAATCGAGGTACTCCGCGCATCGCGCATTGCACGTCCCGCCGCAACCGAAGCGGCAAGCCGACGGATCGCAGGGCGGCGCGTGCTCGGTGCCGGGCAGGAGCGGCCCCATCCCCTTGCGGAAGACGGCCTCGCCGCCGATCGAGATCGCGTCGAGCGAGGCGCCATGGAATGAATCCCAGAGCGAAAGCGTCTTGTGGCGGCCGGTCGCGAGCCGGGCGAGCTTCAGCGCCATGCCGATGGCGAGCGTCCCGCCCGGCGCGAACAGGACCTTGCCGAGCGGATCGGGCGCGAGCGCGGCGAGCTTCTGCGCGAGCGCGACCGCTGTCGCATTGGTGAAGCGTCGCGGCGAAAACGGCAGCGTGTCGAGCTGCGCGCGCACGGCGGCCATCACGTGCGGGTGGCGATAGCCGACCTGGTGCACGCTGTTGCCGTGGAAATCCATGATGCGCCGGCCTTCGACGTCGGTGAGCCAGATGCCGTCGCACGAGGCGAGGGCGTCGAAACACGGCGTGGAGAGCGACTGGTGCAGGAAGACGTCGGCATCCGCGTTCAGCAGCGAGCGCGTCTCGCCGTGGACGTGCGCCTGCTCGAACGCGCGCCGCAGCGGCGACAGGTTGACGTCTCCTTCGGCGGCGAGGTCCGCGGGCGGCAGGGGCTTGTTCATTTTGCGAGCGAGGCGCCCATCACCACGGCAACGAGTACGTCTTCGTGTTGGTGAAGCTCTTCATCGCCTCCTGCACGCCTTCCTTGTAGCCGAGCCCCGAATCCTTGATGCCGCCGAACGGCGTGAGCTCGAGGCGGTAGCCGGGGACTTCGCGCACGTTGACGGTGCCCATGTTGAGCTCGGTGACGAAGCGCGTGATGTAATCGAGCCGGTTCGTGCACACGGCCGACGACAGGCCGTAGTCGGTGCCGTTGGCGATGCGGATCGCCTCGTCGATGTCCTTGCAGCGGATCACCGGCGACACCGGGCCGAACGTTTCGTACTTGACGACCGGCATGTCGGGCGTGACATGGTCGATGAGCGTCGGCGAGTAGAGCGCGCCACGGCGCACGTTGCCATGGAGGAGCCGCGCGCCGCGCGCCACGGCGTCGTTGACCTTGGCCTCGAACGATTGCGCCGCCGCCTCGTCGATCACGGTGCCCATGTCGAGCTTCGGGTCCATCGGGTCGCCGTAGGTCCAGGCTTTCGTTTTCGCGAGCAGGCGGTCGACGAACTCGTCGGCCACGGCATCGTGCACGATCATGCGCTTGATCGCCGTGCAGCGTTGTCCGGAATTCTTGTAGGAACCGGCCGCGGCGAGCGCCGCGGCTTCCTCGATGTCGGCATCCTCCATCACGATGATGGGATCGTTGCCGCCGAGCTCCAGCACCTGCCGCTTGTACACCGCCGTCGCCGCGATGTATTTGCCGATGGGCACGCCGCCGGTGAAGGTGACGAGGTCGACGTCGGGATTCGTCAGCATCTCGTCGGCGATCTCCTTCGGGTCGCCGGTGACGACCGAGAACATCTCCGGCGGCAGCCCGGCCTCGTAGAGGATGTCGGCCAGCAGCAGCGCGGTGAGGGGCGTCTTTTCGGTGGGCTTCAGCACCATCCGGTTGTTGGTGGCGATCGCCGGCGCGACCTTGTGCGCGACCTGGTTCAGCGGATGGTTGAACGGCGTGATCGCCGAAATGGCCCCGAGCAGCGGTTCGCGCAGCGTGTAGACCTTGCGTTTCTTGCCGTGCGGCGTGAGATCGCAGGAGAAGATCTGGCCGTCGTCGGCGAGCGCCGCGTTGCCGGCGAACACGAAGACGTCGCAGGCACGGCCGACTTCGTAGAGCGAATCCTTCTTGCAGATGCCGCACTCGGCCGTGATGAGGTCGGAGATTTCGTCGGTGCGCCCGCGGATGATCTCGGCAGCGCGATACAGGATCCGGTAACGGTCGTGCCGGGTCAGCTTCGGCCGGTAACCCTTGGCGATCGCGAAGGCGCGGCGGATGTCATCGACGGTCGCTTTCGGCACCGTCCCGACGAGCGCACCGGTGTACGGGTTCCGCACGTCGATGGACCGGTCGCCGCCGACCTGCGTGCCGGCGATGCGCATCTTCTCGCGCAGCACGGCGCCGTTTCGCACGTCCTTCAATTCCATCATCATGTTCATGGCAGCTGATTGAGCGCAAGGTCGAACGCGTCGAAGTTGCGCCACCGCCGTCCGGCCGGAAGCGCCGCGGCCTTGCGGTTCGCGATCAACGGCACCTGCTGCTCCGACACGCCGCCGTGCGAGCGCAGCGGCGCGTCGAGGCCCGAGAGGTCATGGCGATCGTGGCTGGTGCCGATCACCGTCAGGCGCTCGGACACGACGACGAGGTCGCCGACGCGATCGGGGGGCAGCTCGAAATGCGCGCAGGCGTCGGCACGCGGGAGCACGAGCTCGATTCCCGGAATTGCCGCGATGCGGGCGCGCGCTTCCTCCGTCGCGACCGGCGACGAAAGATAGACCGTCGCGAACGACCCCAGCGCGCCGTGATGGACGACGTAGGGATCGGTGATCGGAAGGATCACGCGGGTGACGCCGGCGCCGTAGGCGCGGTCGAGCGCATCCTGAAGAAACACGATGTTGGGACGGCCGAAGGCATCGGTCTTGGCGTTCATGCCGTGGTCGGCGGTCACGACGAGCGTCGCGCCCATCGCGTCCAGCGCCGCCAGGTAGCCGTCCATCATCGCGTAGAAGTCGTTGGCGGCGCCGATACCCGGCGCGGCCTTGTGCTGCACGTAGTCGGTCGTCGACAGGTACGTGATGTCCGGGCGGTCGCGCGCCATGAGCGCTACGCCCGCGGCGAACACGAATTCGGACAGCGCCGCGCTGTAGACCGACGGCAGCGGCAAGCCGGTGAGGCCGAGCGCATCGTCGATGCCGTTCCCGGCGCGCGTCACGCCGTCCGCCTTTTCCGCCGAAAAGCAGATCCCCGTCATCTTGTGGCCGAGCAGCGCGCGGAGCTTGTCCTTCGCCGTGACCACGGCGACCTTGGCACCGGCGCCTGCAAACGCCGCCAGGATCGTGCCGGCGCGCAGGTATTTCGGGTCATTCATCATGACTTCCGCGCCCGCATCGCGATCCCAGAAATAGTTGCCGCAAATGCCATGGACCGACGGCGGCGCGCCGGTGACGATCGACAGGTTGTTGGGATTGGTGAACGACGGCACGACGCAGTCGGCGGTGAGGCAGGTGCCCGTTTCGCGCAGCCGCGCAAGGAACGGCGTGCGCCCGGTGGCGATCGCCTGGTTGATGTATTCGGGCTCGCAGCCGTCGACGCAAACGACGACGACCGGCTGCCGCGGCGGCGCGTACGCGCGGCCGTTGACGGTCAGGGGGGCGATGTTCAACGCGGTTTCCTTCCCGACACTTGCGCGGTCGGGTACTTGGTTGCGTGCTCATTCGGGTGCGAAACCGCGCGGGCGCGGTGCATCCGCTCGCGGCTCGCCATCACGTGGTCGAACAGCGCGCGGCCGGCGGCCGCCGTCTGGCCCGCGGCGATCCGGTCGACGATCTCGCGATGTTCGCGCGTCGACACGGGCAGGGTGCCCGATTGCGCGAGCGTCGCGCGGCGGTAGAGGTGAAGCTCGTTGACGAGCCGGCGGTACGTGGCGAGCAACTTGTCGTTCCCCGTGAGCTCGACCATCCGGTCGTGGAATTCGAGATTGGCGGCGGCGTAGGCATCGACATCGCCCTTCGCGGCGGCGCGCTCCAGGCGCTCGACGCGCGCCCGCAGGTCGCGCACGTCTTCGGTGCTTGCCGTTTCCGCGAGCCTCCGACCGACGAACTCGTCGAGCGCCGCGCGCACTTCGTAGATCTCGTCGGCCTCGTCGACGCTGATCTGGCGGACAAAGACGCCGCGGTTCTTCTCCAGGCGCACGAGGCCCGACGCTTCGAGGGCGCGAAATGCCTCGCGGACCGGGCCGCGCGACACGCCGAGCATGTCCGCGACGCTGGCTTCGTTCAGCTTGCCGCCGGCCGGGAGGTCGCCCGCGAGGATCATCCGCTCGAGCTCCTTCTGCACCAGCGCGGGGAGCGAGCTCGTCTGGACGAGGGCGATGGCCGCGGCGCCGTTCGGCGGCGGCGGGGTGCTCCGGCGCGCGGGCGCCCAGGCGATGGACGCGGAGCCGCGCCGGGCGCGCGGGACGTGGGGGCGTGGAGCGGGCGTCTTCAGCATCTTGCATATTCAACGCCGACAGGTGTAGATTGTCAACAATCTGCAAAACGCCGCGCGCCGCCGGACCGGTACCCGGGCACGCCGCGGCGAAACTGTCATCGCGATGTCACAGGCGCAATGCATACGTTTCCCCAATCAGTTTCCCGTTAAAACGGAAGTTGCCGGCGTCAGGGTGCCGGCGTAGCATTTCACGGCTTTGGCCGCGCCCGACACGTCGAGCGGCCGCCGCGCTTTCCCGCTTTCCCGGCACGATCTCCAAACCCCAAGGAGCCCTCGCATGAAACGCATCCCCGGCATCTGGTGGACGACACTGACCGCAGCGGTCACCGCAGGAATTCTCGCCGCCGGCCCGGTCGCCGCGCAGAAGACGACGCTCAACGTGTACACGGCGCTGGAGACCGACCAGCTGAAGGCGTACCAGGAGGGCTTCAACAAGGCCTATCCGGACATCGAGCTCCAGTGGGTCCGCGATTCGACCGGCGTGATCACCGCCAAGCTGCTGGCCGAGAAGGCCGACGCCGAAGGCCGACGTCATCATGGGCGTGGCGGCGACGAGCATGGGCATCTTCGACACCGAAGGCATGCTGCAGCCGTACGCGCCCGCGGGTCTCGCGCGCATCGACGCGGCGTACCGGACAAGAAGAATCCGCCCGCGTGGATCGGCATGGACGTGTGGGGCGCGACCATCTGCTTCAACACCGTCGAAGCCGCGAAGCGCGGGATTCCCAAGCCCGAGACCTGGAAGGACCTGACCAAGCCGGTCTACAAGGGCCAGATCGTGATGCCGCATCCGGCGTCTTCGGGCACCGGTTACTTCGACGTCACCGCGTGGCTGCAGCTCTACGGCGAGGCCGACGGCTGGAAGTTCATGGACGGCCTGCACGAGAACATCGCGCAATACATGCACTCGGGCTCGCGCCCGTGCGCGGCGGCCGCCAACGGCGAGTACGTCGTCGGCATTTCGTTCGAATATCGCGCCAATCGCGAAAAGGCGCAGGGCAAGCCGATCGACCTCGTGTTCCCGAAGGAAGGTCTCGGCTGGGACCTGGAAGCGATCGGCATCTACAAGGGCACGAAGAACATGGCGGCGGCGCAAAAGCTGATGGACTGGGCCGCGTCGGACGCCGCGATGGCGCTCTATGCCAAGAATTTCGCGATCGTCGCGGTGCCGAGCCTGTCGCAGCCGCTGCCCAACGTGCCGGCCAACTACGGGACGCTGCTGGTCAAGAACGACTTCGACTGGGCGTCGAAGAACCGCGACAAGATCCTCGCCGAGTGGAGCAAGCGCTACGAGTCGAAGGCCGCGCCGAAGTAGGTGATTCCGTCATCGCGGCGGCGTTGCGACCGCGACGCTGGAACAACTCGCCGAGTTCAAGCGCGTCGATGCCGGCGCTTAACTCGGCGGACCGTTGCGGACCGACTGCGATGAGTCACCGATGACCGCGCCAACCGTCGCCGAAGCACTGCGCCTCGAAGGCATCCACAAGGCCTTCGGCAGCTTCGTCGCGCTGAAGTCGATCGACCTCGCGATCCATCCGGGCGAACTCGTCTGCTTCCTCGGCCCGTCGGGCTGCGGCAAGACGACGCTGCTGCGCATCATCGCCGGGCTCGAGCAGCAGACGGCGGGCCGCATCGTGCAGAACGGCCGCGACGTGTCGACGCGCGCCGCCGGCGGCGCGCGACTACGGCATCGTGTTCCAGTCGTATGCGCTGTTCCCGAACCTGACGATTCGCGACAACGTCGCGTACGGCCTCGTCAACCGGCGCAAGGGACGCGACGCGATCGAGGCGCGCGTCAAGGAATTGCTGACGCTGGTCGGCTTGCCTGACGCCGGCCCCAAGTATCCGAGCCAGATGTCGGGCGGCCAGCAGCAGCGCGTCGCGCTCGCGCGCGCGCTGGCGACGGCGCCGTCGCTGCTGCTGCTCGACGAGCCGCTCTCCGCACTCGACGCCAAGGAGCGCGACCGGCTGCGCGGCGAAATCCGCCACTTGCAGCGGCGGCTCAAGGTCACGACGATCATGGTGACGCACGACCAGGAGGAGGCGCTGTCGATGGCCGATCGCGTCGTCGTGATGAACCACGGCGTCATCGAGCAGATCGGCACGCCGCTCGAGGTCTACGAGCAGCCGACCACGCCGTTCGTCGCCGACTTCCTCGGCAAGGTCAACGTGCTCAAGGCGACGTGCATGGGCAGTGGTCGCTATCGGGTCGGGTACCGTCGAGGTCGCGACCGGCATGAATGGCAGGATCGCGGGCGACGCGGTGCGGCTCTATCTGCGCCCCGAAGACCGCATCCTCGCCGACTCGGGGCCGGTTGAAGCGATGCCGAACGCGCTGTCCGGCCTCGTGCGCCACATCGACTTTCTCGGCACGTACTGCCTCGCCAGCCTCGACGTCGACGGCTTCGAGGGCCAGCGGATGCTGGTGTATTTTTCGCTCAACCAGACGCACGAGCTCGGCGTGAAGGAGGGCGCGCGCGTCGCGTTCGCGCTGCGCGGCGACCGCGTGCGCGTGTTCGCGGCGGTGAATACGCTGCGCTGCGACGGCCGGCGATGTCGCGCCCGCGGCGCATCGCGCTCGCCGGCGAGGCGCTCGCCGCGCGCGGCGGTCTCGTGCTGGTGGCCTGCGGACTGTTCGTGTTTCTCGCCGCTGCCGCTGGCGACGATCTTCGTGCGCAGCCGTCGAGGACAAGTCCGGCGCGTTCGTCGGCCTCGCCAATTTCGCGACCTATTTCGCGTCTCCCGCGCTTCTCGCGCTCGGCCGGCAACACGCTCACATTCGCGGGACTGACCACGCGTCCTGACGGTGCCGCTCGCGTTCGCCTTCGCGTACGCGATCCAGCGCAGCTGCATCCCGGTCAAATGGCTGTGGCGCAACATCGCGCTGATCCCGATCCTCGCGCCGTCGCTGCTGGCCGCGCTGTCGTTCATCTACCTCTTCGGCAACCAGGGCTGGCTCAAGGCGGCGCTGCCGTGGTTCGGACTGACCACGATCTACGGGCTGCCGGGCATGGTGCTGGCGATGACGTTTTCCGCATTTCCGCATGCGGTGATGATCCTGCTCGCGGCGCTGTCGCTGTCCGATGCGCGGCTGTACGAGGCGGCGGATTCGATGGCGACGTCGCGAGTGGCGCAAGTTCGTGACCATCACGCTGCCGGGCGCGCGCTACGGCCTCATCTCGGCGGCGATGGTCGTGTTCACGATGGCGGTGTCGGAGTTCGGCGTGCCGAAGGTGATCGGCGGCAACTACAGCGTGCTGGCGATCGACATCTACAAGCAGGTGATCGGCCAGCAGAACTTCCAGATCGGCGCGGTCGTCGGCCTGATCCTGCTGGTGCCGGCGGTCGTCGCCTTCGTCATCGACCACGCGGTGCGCGCGCGCCAGAAGGCGCTGCTGACCGCGCGCAGCGTCGCCTACGAGGCGCGCCCGGCGCCGATGCGCGACCGCCTGCTGCTCGCGTTCGTCGCTGCTGATGTCGGCGGCGATGCTGCTGGTGATCGGCATGGCGGTGTTCGGCTCGTTCGTGAAGGTCTGGCCGTACAACCTGTCGTTCACGCTCAACCACTACACCTACGGCTTCGAGGAAGCGGGCGTCGAGCACGCCTACTGGAACAGCCTCATCGTGGCCGGCTGGTGCGCGCTGTTCGGCGCGGCGATCACGTTCGCGGGCGCCTACTGGCTGGAGAAGACGCGCGGGCCAACGCGCTGCGTCCGGTGGTCCGCTCAGGCGATGATGCCGATGGCGGTGCCGGGGATGGTGCTCGGCATCGGCTACATCCTCTTCTTCAACTATCCGGCGAACCCGCTCAACTTTCTCTACGGGACGATGGCGATCCTCGTGCTGTCGACGGTCATCCATTTCTACTCGTCGAGCCACCTGACCGCGGTGACGGCGCTGAAGCAGCTCGACAACGAGTTCGAGTCGGTGTCGGCGTCGCTGAAGGTGCCGTTCTACAAGACGTTCTGGCGCGTGACGGTCCCGGTCTGCCTGCCGTCGATCATCGACATCAGCCGCTACTATTTCGTCAACGCGATGACGACGATCTCGGCGGTCGTGTTCCTGTATTCGCCGAAGACCATGCTCGCGTCGATCTCGATCGTGCAGCTCGACGAGGCCGGCGCGATCGGCTCGGCGGCGGCGATGGCGACGCTGATCGTCGTGACGTCGGGCGTGGTCACGCTGCTGTCGTTCGTCGCCGAAGGCTGGCTGATGCGCCGCACGCAACGCTGGCGCCGCGCCGCGCCGACCCGGTAACTCCTGCTAGGGAAACATCATGCCACTCTTCTCGCGCGACCCGATCCTGCTCACCCCCGGACCGTTGACGACGTCGCTCGCCACCAAGAGCGCGATGCTGCGCGACTGGGGCTCGTGGGACGCCGAATTCAACGCGGTGACCGCCGACATGCGGCGCAAGCTGCTCGACATCATCCACGGCCACGACACGCACGTCTGCGTGCCGATGCAGGGCAGCGGGACGTTTTCCGTCGAGGCGGCGGTGAACACGCTCGTCCCGCGCGACGGCCATCTGCTCGTGCTCGATCAACGGCGCGTACGGCACTCGCCTCGCGAAGCTGACCGCGATGATGGGGCGGCGGCTGTCGACCTTCGAGACCGCCGAAGACCTGCCCACGACGCCGCAGGACGTCGACCGCCTGCTCAAGGCGGACCCGTCGATCACGCACGTCGCGGTGATCCACTGCGAGACGTCGACCGGCATCCTGAACCCGCTGCAGGAAATCGCCGCCGTCGTCGCGCGCCACGGCAGGAGCCTGATCGTCGACGCGATGAGCTCGTTCGCGGCGATCGGCATCGACGCGCGCACGACGCCGTTCGACGCGCTGATCGCGGCCTCCGGCAAGTGCGTCGAGGGGCCGCCCGGGATGGGCTTCGTGTTCGCGCGGCGGAGCGTGCTCGAGAAGTGCGCCGGCCATTCGACGTCGCTGGCGCTCGACCTTTACGACCAGTGGACGTACATGGAGCGGACGACGCAGTGGCGCTACACGCCGCCGACGCACGTGGTCGTCGCCTTCAACGCCGCGCTCGATCAGTTCGTCGCGGAAGGCGGGCAGCCGGCGCGCCTCGCGCGCTACACGAAGAACTGCGAAACGCTCGCGTCCGGCATGGGCGAGCTCGGCTTCCGCATTTTCCTGAAGCCGGAGATCCAGGCGCCGATCATCCTCACCTTTCACGCACCGCCGGATCCCGCCTACGAGTTCAAGCGCTTTCTACGAGTGCGTTCGCGACAAGGGCTTCATCCTCTATCCGGGCAAACTCACCAAGGTCGAGACCTTCCGCGTCGGCTGCATCGGCGCGATCGGGCCCGATGAGATGCGGCATGCGGTCAACGCCGTGCGCGACACGCTCGCCGAACTCGGCATCCGGCAAGTGAGCCCGACGATCGCCAGCGCGCGCGCGGCCGCCTGACGACAGCCTGCGTCAGTCGAATTGCGTCGGGCCCGGGCGGCGCAGAGCCTCGAGTGCGGCAAGCGCCGGCGCGGCGGCGGCGATGGCCCGATGGCGCAACAGGCAATCGAGCGCGACGAGGCTTGCGTCGACGGTCACGACATCGCGGCCGCTCGTGTTGGCGATGAGCCGCGCCGCGGCATCGAAATCGACGAGGATGTGCTCGACGGCTTCGCCGTCCTGGCCCGCCGGCCAGAAGTCGCGCGGCAGCGTGAGATCGTGGACGAAGAGCGTTTCACGTTGCAGGCCATCCGGCTGCAGGCGACAGATCTCTACCGTCCCGGTCGGACGCGCTGTCGCCGCGAGGTCCGCGCCGATCCCGGCTTCCTCCTGCGATTCCTTCATGACGGTGCCGGCAATCGTCGCTCCCGCCGCGATGCCGCCGCCGACGAGGTTGTCGAGCAGGCCGGGATCGATCGACTTGGCCGGACTGCGCCGGGCGAACCACATCCGCGGCGCACCGCCTGCGTCGACGACGCCGTTGACGTGCGCGGCGAACGTGCGCACGCCGAAATACCGCGCCGCGGCACGCTCGAGCAGGAACCACGGCGGCAGGCCGAAATCGGGCGCGACGGCATAGCGCTCGTCGCGCCACGCGGTCAGCGCGTTCTCGGCCGCGAGCGTGCGGACGATCCGATCCACGGCGCGTGAGCGCGACGGCTCGTCCGCGAGTTGCGGCAGGAACCGGATGGCGTCCGGGTCCACGCGGAAGACGTCGTCGAACGCGGCCAGGCGCGCGGCGCGCGGGCTGTCCACCCACCCGGCCGCGTGTCCGTCGACCCGAATCGGGCACATGCGCTCGCGCGGCGGCGCGAGCGCGGATGTGAGCCGCGCGCGAATCGCCGTTACAATGGCGGCATCGATCATCCGATATTGTAACTTTCCGCATTCTGCCCGCCCGTGAGTTCCAACATCCTCGCCGTCTTTGATCTGGACCACACGCTCGTCCCGCACGACAGCGACGAGGAGTGGGTCGCGTTCCTGGTCGACGAAGGCGTGCTCGACCGGGCGCAATGGGATGCCGCCAACCGCGACCTCATCGCGCGCTTCAATCGCGGCGAAGCGGGCACGATCGAATTCACCGAGTTCTACCTTTCCACGCTGACGCGCTTCGACGACGCGACGCTCGTGCGCCTGCGCGAACGCTATCTCGAGACCAGGGTGCGGCCGCGGATCGCGCCCGACGCGCGGGCGCTGGTGGACCGGCACCGCGCCGCGGGTGACCTCATCATCGTCACGACCGCGGTCATCCGCTTCCTGTCGGAGCCGGTGGCCGCGGAGTTCGGCATCACGGACGTGATCGCCACCGAAGCCGAGCGGCTCGACGGGCGTTACACCGGGCGCGTGTCCGGCGTGCCGAACGCCCGGGAGGGCAAGTTCGAGCGCCTGATGATGTTCCTCGCGGCCCGCGGGCAGCGACTCACCGACTTCCGGCAGATCTATGCCTACTGCGATTCGCTGAATGACCTGCCGCTGCTTTCGCAAGTGTCGAATCCGGTGGCCGTCAACGCCGATCCCGTGCTGTCCGCGCATGCGCGGCACATGGGCTGGCCGGTGATGCATATCGGATGACTGCGCGCGTCATCGACGGCAAGGCCCGCGCCGAGCGCACTGACGGGAGAGATTCGCGATGCGGTGGCCGCGCGAGTCGGTGCCGGCAAATCCGTGCCCGGACTCGCCGTCGTGCTGGTCGGCGACAACCCGGCCTCGCAGGTCTACGTGCGCAACAAGCGGAAGACGACCGAGAAGTGTCGGGATGCGCTCGTTCGCGCACGACCTCCCGGCGGCGACGACGGAGGCCGATCTCCTTGCGCTGATCGATACGCTCAATCGCGATCCGGCAGTGAACGGCATCCTGGTGCAGCTGCCGTTGCCGAAGTCGATCGACGAGGAAAAAGTCACCGAGCGCATCGCCCCGCTGAAGGACGTCGACGGCTTTCACCCCTACAACATCGGCCGCCTCGTGCTGAAGCGCCCGACGCTGCGGCCCTGCACGCCCTATGGCTGCATGACGCTGTTGAAGGACACCGGCGAGGATCTCGTCGGCATGCACGCGGTCGTGATCGGGCAGTCGAACATCGTCGGCCGGCCGATGGCGCTCGAGCTGCTGATGGAGCGCTGCACGGTGACGATCTGCCACTCGAAGACGCGCGACCTGCCCGGGCCTCGTCCGCCAGGCCGACATCGTCGTCGCCGGCGTCGGCAAAGCGAACTTCGTTCAAGGCGACTGGATCAAGCCGGGCGCGATCGTGATCGACGTCGGGATCAACCGCAACGCGGACGGCAAGCTTTGCGGCGACGTCGATTTCGCGGCGGCGAAGGAGCGCGCCTCGTGGATCACGCCGGTTCCCGGCGGCGTGGGGCCGATGACGATCGCCACGCTTCTCGCCAACACGCTGCGCGCGACGGAACTGCAGGATCAGGCGCGCGGGTAGACCCTTCGGTCCGTGATCGTCGCGCGTTTCATGCCGACTTGAGGTGCCAGGCCTTCGGCCGCGTGAACGTCTGGATGCCGTACGTCGACAGCGTGAGTCCGATGCCCGAGTGCTTGACGCCGGACCAGGGCAGCCGCGGGCTCACGCGATCGCAGCAATTCCAGTACACCGTGCCTGCGTTCACCTGCGACAGGATCCTTTTCGCGCGCCGTTCGTCCTTCGTGTAGACGCCGGCGGTGAGGCCGTACTCGGTGTCGTTCATCAGGTCGACGGCCGCCTCGTCATCGGCAACGGCCTGGATGCCGATGATCGGCCCGAAGCTCTCGTCGCGCATCACCGCCATCGAATGGTCGACGTCGGCGAATACCGTCGGCTCGAACCAGTTGCCCTTGCGCTTGACGGTGGCGCCGCCGAGAAGCAGCCGCGCGCCTTTGCGCTTCGCGTCGGCGACCTGCTTCTTCAGCACCTCGAGCTGCGGGCGGCGCGTGATGGCGCCGATGTAGGTGGACTCGTCCATCGGATCGCCGAGCTTGAAGCCGCGGACTTCGTCGACGAACGCCTTGACGAACGCGTCATGAATCGATTCGTGGACGTAGATGCGCTCGACGGAGCAGCACGACTGTCCCGTGTTGTAGAACGCGCCGTCGGCCACGGCCGCGGCGGCCGACGCGACGTCGACGTCCTCGCAGACGTAGATCGGATCCTTGCCGCCGAGCTCCAGCTGCACCTTGATCATCCGTTTTCCGGCGGCGGCGGCGATTTTCTCGCCGGTCGCGAGCGAACCCGTGAAGAACACGCCGTCGACGGGCTGCCGCAGCAGCGCCGCGCCGGTCGCGCCGTCGCCGATCACCGGCACGAACACGTCGCGCGGGATGCCGGCCTCGTGCAGCAGCTCCGCGATGTGGATGCCGGTGAGCGTCGCGAATTCCGAGGGCTTGTACAGGACGGCGTTGCCGGCCAGGAGCGCCGGCACGAACACGTTGCCGCCGACGAAATACGGATAGTTCCAGGCCGAGATGTTGGCGATGACGCCAAGCGGCTCGTGGGCGATGCGCTCCTCGAGCTTCTGGCCGGCGTCCGCGAACACCTTCTCGTCGCGCAGCGTGGCCGCCGCTTCGGCAAGGAAGAAGTCGATGCGGCCGAGCAGTCCCTTGATCTCGTTGCGCGACTGGCGGATCGGCTTGCCGACCTCGTGCGTGAGCGTGCGCGCCAGCGTTTCCTGCATCGCGACGATGCGCTCGCGAAACGCGGCGATGGCCGCGAGGCGCTTCTTCAACGGAACCTTCGCCCATTTCGCCTGGCCGGCGCGCGCGAGCTCGAATTTGCGGCGGACGGCGGTCGCGTTGTCGGCGGTGACCTCGGTGATCACGGTGCCGTCGGCGGGGTTGCTGATCTTCATCGATGCTCCTACAGCGCGAACGCCGCCGCTTTGTGCCGGGCGGCGGTGGACAGGAATTCGTCGAGGATCGGCGTGTCGTCGAGGAACGAGGGATCGTCCGGCGCGTGGAATTCCGGATGCCACTGCACCGCGAACAGGTAGCCGGCGCCCGTGTAGCGAATCGCCTCCGCGACGCGATCGGGCTCCGACCACGCCTCGACGACGAGATCGCGGCCGAGGTCCTTGATCGCCTGGTGGTGGATGGAGTTGGTCTTCACGACGGTGGCCCCGGGGTAGAGATGCGCAAGGCCGGTGCCGGGCACGAAAGACGTCGCGTGGCAATTCTCCGCATAGATTTCCCAGTTGCGATGGTTGAGCGCGCCCGGGACCTGCGTGCCGAGGTCCTGCCAAAGCGTTCCACCCTGGGCGACGTTGACCACCTGCGCGCCGCGGCAAATGCCGAGCACGGGCTTTTTCAACGCCATGAAGGCACGCAGCAGCGCGATCTCGTAGTCGTCGCGGATCTGGTCGCCGTTCCAGGCGGGCTGCAGCGCCTTTTCACCATAGGATTCCGGGCAAACGTCCGAGCCGCCCATCAGCACGAGGCCGTCGAGCTCCGCCGCATAGGCATCGACGGTGGCCTTGCTGCCCGAGCGCTTCGTGCGTCCCTCGGGCGAGGGCACCATGAACGCCAGCACGTCCCGCTGCATCAGCCAGTGCGCGACGTTCTGCTCGATGTACTGGAGCGTCATGCCCTTGAAGATCGCGCGCTGCGGATCCGCGTGAAAGAAGCAGGCGGAGATGCCGATCTTGAGCATGGCGAAGGGCCGGCTAGATCGCCGCCGCGAACAGCTGGGCGAAATCCTCGCGCGTGCATTTGCGCGGATTCGTGAGATGGCACGTGTCCTTGATCGCGACTTCGACCAACGCCGGAATGTCCGCTTTCGTCACCGGCCGCTTCGATGCGTATACCCCGAGCGTGGCGGGAATGCCGAGGTCGGCCTTCATCCGCGCAAGCCAGTCGACAAAGGCGACGGCGCCTGCCTCCGGCGACATGGCCGCCGCGCCGGGGACGCCGGCCACCCGCGCGAGCTCGGCCATCTTCGCGGTCGCCGCCGGCAGGTTGAAGCGCATCACGTGGTCGATCATGATGCCGTTGGCGAGCCCGTGGTGGAGATCGGCGATGGTGGAGAGCGCGTGCGCGCACGAGTGCACGGCGCCGAGGTCCTTCTGGAACGCGATCGCGCCCATCATCGAGCTCATCAGCATGTCGCTGCGCGCCTGCAGATTCTTCCCGTCGCGGACCGCCAGCGGCAGCGCGCGGGCGGCGATCCGCACGCCTTCGAGCGCGATGCCGTCGCACAGCGGATGGTACTCCGGCGACAGGTACGATTCGACGTTGTGCGTCAGCGCGTCCATGCCGGTGGCCGCCGTGATCGCCGGCGGAAGGTCGAGCGTCAGCTCGGGATCGGCGAACACGCACTTCGCGAGGAGCTTCGGCGAGAACACGATCTTCTTGATATGGGTCGTGTCGTCGGAAACGACCGCGGAGCGACCGACCTCCGAGCCCGTGCCGGCCGTCGTGGGCAGCGCGACGAAATAGGGGAGCTCGCCGCCGATCGATCGCACCTGCGGATGGTCCCACGCGTATTCGAGGATGTCGCCGGGATGCGTGGCGATGAGCGCGATGGCCTTGGCAACGTCGAGCGCGGCGCCGCCGCCCAGGCCGATCACCGCATCCGCGCGGTGCGTCTTGTACGCGGCGGCGCCGCGATCGACCTGACTCTTGACCGGATTGCCAAAGATGTCGGAGTAGACCGCGACGTCGAGGCCCGGCAGGTCGGCGAGAAAGGCCGCGAGCAGCGGCAGCGGCGCAATGCCGCGATCCGTCACGATGAGCGGCCGGCGCACGCCTTGCGCCTTCAGGTGGTCGGCGACGAGGCGGCGGGCGCCCGGACCGAAATGGATCGTCGTCGGAAAGCTGAAGCGATGGATCATGGCGCGAGCCGATCAGAAGTTGGAAACTGCCGAGCCGCGGGCGCGGCCATCCGGAATTCTAGCGCAGTCGCCTTGCCTGGCGTGCGCTCAGGCGCGCGCGAAAACAGCACCATGTGGTTCTTGTCGTAGTAGCGGTCCGCGACGCGAAGGGCGCGCGGCTCGATGCCGAACGAGCGGAAGCCTTCGCTTTCGTAGAGCGCGCGGGCCGATTCGTTCGAATGCGTGACCGTCAGGACGAGCTGCTCGAGGTCGCGCTCCTGGCGCGCGGCAGCGATGAGATGCCGGAGCAGCGCGCGCGCGATGCCGCGGCGGCGGAATTCGGGCGCGACGTACATGCCGAACACGTTGGCCTTGTGCCGGTTCTTGGCCCGCGGCTCGCGTCCCAAGCCGACCACGCCGGCGAGGGTTCCGTCGACAATTGCGCCGAAGACGACATCCGGGCCGTCGGGCGCAAGCCGCGCTTCGATCGCCGAAATGGGCTTGGCCGCTTCGGCGTCGGCGCTCGACGTGAACGCGTCCGGGTGCTCCGCGAGTCCGCGCAGCCGCAGTGCGCGATAGACGGCGGCATCGGCGGGAACGCAGCCGCCGATTATCGATCGATCTTCAGATGATTTCGAAGTAACGCTTCATCTCCCAATCGGTGACGGCGTCCTGCCACTGCCGCCATTCCCATTCGCGCGTCGCGGCGAAGTGGTCGACGAAATCGTCGCCGAACCAGTCGCGCGCCACGGCGGATTCGCGGAAGATGCGCGTGGTCTCGATCAGCGTGCGCGGCGCGCGCGGGATGTTCTCGGCCCCCTGGTTCGTCCCGTGGATCGGCTTGGCGGTGAGTTTCATCTTGCGCTCGACGCCGTTGAGTCCGGCGGCGATGCACGCGGCGGCGGCGAGATACGGGTTCATGTCGGCGCCGGGACAGCGCGTCTCGAGGCGCGTCGACTTGGGCGACGACGCGATCACGCGGAAGCTCGCGGTGCGGTTGTCCACGCCCCAGGTGGGCTTGACCGGCGCCCAGAAGCCGTCGACGAGGCGCTTGTAGCTGTTGATCGTCGGCCAGTACATCGGCGCCATTTCCATCAGCGCCGCGACCTGCCCGGCGAGGTAGCTCTCGAACAGCTTGCTCATCCCGTGCCGGCCCTTGGCGTCGTGAAACACGTTCTTCTTGCCGTCGGAGAGCGACTGGTGGATGTGACCGGAGCAACCGGGGAGCTGCGCGTTCCACTTGGCCATGAAGCTCGGCATGATTCCGAAGCGGGCGCCGATTTCCTTCGCGCCCGTCTTGAACAGGATCGCGCGGTCGGCCTGTTCCAGCGCCTCGGAGAAGGCAATCGCCGCTTCGTACACGCCCGGGCCCGTTTCCGTGTGCAGCCCCTCGATGGGAACGTCGAACGCCGCCATCTCGTTCATCAGCGCCGCGAAGAAGTCGCGGTTCGCGTTCGCGCGGAGCAGCGAGTAGCCGAACATGCCGGGCGTGAGCGTCGTCGGCCCGACGCCTTTCTTGTCGGCCCACGACTGCGGCGTCTCGATGAAATTGAACCACTCGAACTCCATCCCGCACATCGGCATCAGGCCGAGCTTTTCGGCGCGCTTCAGCACGCGCTTCAGCACCTGCCGCGGGCAGATGCCGAGCGGGACTTCCCTGCCGTTCTTCTGCTGGACGAATTCACCGAGAAAGAAGGGAACGCCGTCGTCCCACGGCACGTGGCGCAGCGTGCCGAGGTCGATCCGCGCGAGCGCGTCCGGGAAGCCCTTGTGCCAGCCGGTGAGCGACGTGTTGTCGTAGGTGACGTCCATCATGTCCCAGCCGAACACCACGTCGCAGAAGCCGAAGCCGCCCTCGGCCGCCGAGTAGAACTTGTCCTTGTGGAGGTATTTGCCGCGGAGGATGCCGTCGATGTCCGATACCGCGACCTTGACGCGGGTGCCCGGCGCGTTGCGAACGGCGGCGATGGCCTTGGCGGCCGGCGTGGACAGCGGCATGGACTCCTCCTTGTGTCGCCTCGTTCGGCGCGAATCATCGTGGGCATCGCGCGCGACGCGGGCCGCGCAAATGATAGCGCAAGAACGCCGTCGCTCGCGGGCCGGGATGGCACAATCCGTCCCTGTGAGCCCTTCGATGACCGACCTGCCGTGACCCGCGCGCGCGCGCTCGCCGCCGTGCATGCCGCCGTCCTGCTGTTCGGATTCGCCGGATTGTTCGGCCGCTGGCTCGATCTGTCGCCGGTGGCCATCGTGCTGGGACGAACCGCGATCGGCGCGGCGGCGCTTGCCGTCGTGCGCTGGCAGGCGGGGCGCGAGCGTCCGCCGCTCGACCTGCGGCTCATCGCGAATGGCGCCGTGCTGGCGCTGCATTGGGTCGCGTTTTTCGCGGCGATCCAGACGGCAGGCGTCGCGATCGGCCTGCTCGGCTATCGCGAGCTTTCCGCTGTTCGTGCTGATCCTCGAGCGCGCGATGCTCGGGCGCCGCTGGAGCGGGCGCGAGGCGGTCACCGCGCTGTGCGTGGTGGCGGGAATCGCGTTGCTCGTGCCGGAGCCGTCGTTCGCCAACAAGACCGTGCAGGGCCTGGCGTGGGGCCTCGTGTCCGGCTTCACGTTCGCGCTGCTCGCCGTGCTGAACCGCCGGTACTCGGCGACGCGCGGCGCGGTCGACATCGCGTTCTGGCAGAACCTCTTCGCGGCGCTGATCCTGCTGCCGTTCGCGGCCGGCGGTTCCGCCGCGCTGGGCAGCATCGGCGCGCGCGAAATTGCGCTGCTGCTCGTGCTCGGGCTCTTTTGCACCGCGCTCGCGCACACGCTCTTCATCGCCGCGCTCTCCCGCCTGTCGGCGCACACGGCCTCGACGGTCGCGGCGCTGGAGCCGGTGTACGGCATCGCGCTGGCGGCGCTCCTGCTGGGCGAAATCCCCGGACTGCGCGTGCTCGCGGGCGGGGCGCTGATCGTCGGCGCCGCCCTGGCCGCGACGCGTCGGGGCATGACAGTTGGCGAGCAACAGGCGAATCGGTAGCATCGCGGCACCGCGCATGATGGCAAACAGAGGGTGGGATCGATGATCGTGGTCGTGATGGGGGTGAGCGGCTGTGGCAAGACGGTGGTCGGCGCGGCGCTCGCCGAGGCGCTCGGCTGGCCGTTCCTCGACGGCGACGACTTCCATCCTCCCGCGAACGTCGCCAAGATGGCGTCGGGCACACCGCTCGTCGACGCCGATCGCTGGCCGTGGCTCGACCGGCTCTCGGGCGAAATGGGTGCGATCCTCGCGCGGGGCGGCAACGCCATCGTCGCGTGTTCCGCGCTGAAACAGGCCTATCGGGATCGTATTGCGGCCTGCGCCAAGGCCCGGGATGACGTCCGTTTCGTTCATCTCAAGGGCGATGTCGAGACCATCGCGGCGCGGCTTGCCGCGCGCCACCACCGGTACATGCCGTCGACGCTTCTTGCAAGCCAGTTCGCGACCCTGGAAGAGCCCGCCGACGCGATCGTCATCGACATCGGTGGAACGATCGCGGAAGAAGTCGCGAACATACGCGCCGAACTCTCGGCTGCCGGAGTCGCGCAATGAGCGACGAGCGCAAATGGAAGCCGGCGACGCGAGCCGGCCATCTCGGGCGCGATTCCGCGCGGTTCATGGGCGCCGTCAACACGCCGGTGTTTCGCGCGTCCACCATCCTGTTTCCGAACGTCAGCCGCCTACGACCGGTATGAGCGCGGCGAATACGAGGGGATTTCGTACGGCCTCCATGGCCTGCCGACCGTCACGGACCTGCAGGACGCGGTGGCGAAGGTCGAGGGCGGTCACCGCGCGTTTGCCGTTCCGTCCGGGCTCACCGCGACGACGCTTCCGTTTCTCGCCTTGCTGCGCGCGGGCGACCACACGCTCGTCCCGGATGCCGTCTACGGACCGACGCGACGCTTTTGCAGCCGTCACCTGACGCGCCTCGGCATCGAGGTCAGCTATTACGACCCGCTCGCGGGCGCCGCGATCGAGCGCGATTTTCGGCCGAACACCAAGCTCGTGTTCACCGAATCGCCCGGGTCGCTGACCTTCGAAGTGCAGGATCTCCCGGCGATCGCGGAAGTGGCGCACCGCCGCGGCGCGCTCGTCGCCATGGACAATTCGTGGGCGACGCCGTTCGGCTTTCGCAGTTTCGACCACGGCGTCGACGTGTCGGTCCACGCGGCAACGAAGTACATCGGCGGGCATTCGGATGTCCTGCTTGGGCTCATCCTGACCAACGAGGCCACGACGCCGATGGTGCATCGGCTGTGGACGGACATGGGCGTCACCGCGTCGAGCGACGACTGCTTCCTCGGCCTGCGCGGGCTGCGCACGCTGCCGCTGCGGCTCGCGCGGCACCAGGCGAGCGCGCTGACGATCGCCGCGTGGCTGCGCCGGACGGCCCGAGGTGCGCGAGGTGATCTACCCGCCGCTGCCCGGTTCGCGCGGCCACGACCTGTGGCGGCGCGACTTCGCGGCGGGCTCCGGGCTCTTCACCGTGGTGCTGCAACCGGTCGCCAAGGCGGGCATCGACGCCATGCTGGATGGCATGCGTCTGTTCGCGATGGGCGTGAGCTGGGGCGGTTTCGAGAGCCTCGTGATTCCGATCAATCCCGAACGCACGCGCACGGTGACGAAATGGGATGCGGGCGGCCCTTGCCTTCGCCTCGCCATCGGCCTCGAGGATCCCGACGACCTCATCGCGGATCTCGCCGGCGGATTGGCGCGTCTCGCGGTCTGACGCGTTCCTCAGGCTGCGTCCGTCCCCAGATAGACCGCCTGCACGCGCGCATCGGCGCGGATCGCGTCGGGCGTTCCTTCGGCGATGATGCGCCCGCGATCGAGGACGATCACCCGATCGGCGTGCCCGAACACGATGTCCATGTCGTGCTCGGTGAACAGCACCGCGATGTTCTCCTGCCGCGCCAGCGCGGACGCGAGATCCATGAGACGCCCGCGCGACCGCGGCGACATCCCCGCCGTCGGCTCGTCCATCAGCAGCAGCCGCGGCGCGCCCGCGAGCGCGAGCGCGAGCTCGACGCGCTTCGCATCACCGTAGGCAAGCGTCGCGCAGCCCTGGTCGGCGAACTTCGTCATGCGCACCCGCTCGAGCAGCGCATCGGCCTCGGCGCGCAACAGATCGGCCGCGCGCGAAGTCACCGCGGATTGCCCGTGGGCGCGCGCGATCAGCGCCATTTGCACGTTTTCGCGGACCGTCATCGACGCGAACGTCGCGGCGACCTGGAAAGTCCGGCCGACGCCGCGACGCGCGATGTCACGCGGCGGCAGGCTCTCGATGCGCTTGCCCAGCAGCGAGACCGTGCCCGCGTCCGGCGCGAGCTGTCCGTTGACGAGATTGAAGCACGTCGACTTGCCCGCGCCGTTTGGCCCGATGAGCGCGACGAGCTCGCCCGCGTCCACATGGAACGAAACGTCGACGACGGCACCGACGCCGCCGAACGCCTTGGACAGATGATCGACCGCGAGCACCGTCATCGGAATCGATGTTCCAGCACGCGCTTCACCGCGCCACCGATCCCCATCGGGAACGCGATCACGATGACGAGGATGGCGACGCCGAGCACCGCGTGCCAATACTCGGTGGCGCGCGCGAGCGTGTCGGAGAGCCACGTGAAGGCGGCGGCGCCGATCAGCGGACCGGCGAGCGCGTTGAGGCCGCCCAGCAGCACCATGACAAGCGCGTCGACCGAGCGCGGAATCGCCAGCGTTTCCGGCGAAATGCTGCCTTTGGAGAAGGCGAACAGCCCTCCGGCGAGACCCGCGAACGCGCCGGCGGCGGCGAACGCCGTCCATTGCGTGCGGCGGACGTCGATGCCGAGCGCCTCGGCGCGCAACGGCGAGTCGCGGCTCGCGCGCAGCGCATAGCCGAAGGGCGCGATGGCGATCCAGGCGATGGCGACAAGCGCGGCGCTGCAAATGGCGAGCGTGAACTCGTAGTACGCATGGCGCCCGGCGAGCCAGGGCGACGGCCAGACGCCGACTACGCCATTCGATCCGCCCGTCACGCTGTCCCATTGAAAGGCGATCGACCACACGATTTGCGCGAACGCAAGCGTCAGCATCGCGAGATAGACGCCGGACAAGCGGACGCAGAACCAGCCGAAGACGAGCGCCCCCGCGAGCGCCGCCAGCGGCGCCGCCAGCAGCGCGGCCTCCATCGGCGCGCCGTGCTTGACCGCGATCGCCGCGGCGTAGGCGCCCAGCCCGAAATAGGCCGCATGGCCGAACGACGCGAGGCCGCCGGTTCCCATCATGAATTGCAGGCTCGCCGCGAACAGCGCGAAAACCAGGATGTCCGTCGCGAGGACCAGCACGTATTCGTCGCCCGCCAGCGGCAGAAACGCGGCGAGGGCGATGGCGAGCGCCGCGCCCAGCAGTGCCCGCCGTCCCGGCGGAGCGACGAGTTCGCGGAACTCGGCAAGCGGCGTCGTCGGCGGCGCCGTGGGCGCGGCGCCGAGCAGGCCATAGGGCTTGACGGCGAGCACCACGGCCATCACCACGAATTCGGCGACGAGCGTGAGTTTCGGAAATGCGACTGCCACACCGGCGATGTCCACCGTGCCGAGCGCAATGCACAGCGCGCGGATCAGCCCGATGATGAGCGCCGCGACGAACGCGCCCGGGATCGAGCCCAGCCCGCCGACGACCGTCACCACGAACGCCTCGGCGATCACGGACAGGTCCATGCCCAGGTTCGCGGGCTCCACCGGCAAGCGCAGCGCGCCCGCAAGCCCCGCGAGAAACGCGCCCAGCGCGAAGACCGCGGTGAAGAGCCGCGCCTCGTCGATGCCGAGCGCGCCGGTGAGCGTCCGGTTCTCGGTCGCGGCGCGGATTTGCACGCCGAATTGCGTCCGCGCCATGAGCGCCCAGAGCGCGACGAGCACGAGCGGGCCGAGCGCCAGCAGCAGGAGGTCGTAGGTCGGCACGGCGCGGCCGAAGAGATCGACGGCGCCGGTGAATCCCGCGGCGCGCGGGCCGAGCAGGTCCTCGGGCCCCCAGATCGCGAGAACCGCGTCGCGCACGATCAGCACGATCCCGAAGGTCGCGGCGAGCTGCAGCAGCTCCGGCGCGCCATAGATTCGCTTCAGCAGGAACCGCTCGACCAGCGCGCCGATCACGGCGACGGCGAACGCGGCGAGCGCGACGGCGCCCCAGAACCCGAGCACGCCGCGGCCGAAGGCATCGACCAGCGTCCAGGCGAGATACGCGCCCAGCATGTACAGCGACCCATGCGCGAAATTGACGACGCGGGTGACGCCGAAGATCAGCGTCAATCCGACGGCGACGAGGAACAGCGACGAGGCCCCGGCGAGGCCGTTCAGCAGTTGCGCGAAAAGGGAGGCGAGGGACACGCGGGCGGGACAGGCGCGCCGGCGCGGCACGGCCGGCACATGCCCGCGATTCTAGCCGGTTGCGCAGCGCTGCCGGGGGACTACTGCGCCGGTCGCAGCCGCTTCACCTCGTCGTCCGAGGGCAGGTAGTTCTTCCCGTCGGCATAGCGCCAGTCGACCATCACGCCCTTGCCGTCCTTGACCGCAGTGCGTCCGACGAAGGCGCCCATCGTCGATTGGTGATCGAGGGCGCGGAACGATATCGGGCCGAACGGCGACTCGAAGGTGAGGCCATTCATCGCGGCGACTGCAATTTCGCGGTGTCGGTGGAGCCCGCCTTGGCAATGGCCGCCGCGGCCGCCTTGACCGTGCTGTAGCCGACGACCGAGCCGAGCCGCGGATAGTCCTTGTATTTCGCCTGGTAGGCATCGCGGAAGCGCTTGTGGGCGACCGTGTCGATCGCGTACCACGGGTAGCCGGTCACCCACCAGCCGACCGGCGCTTCCTCCTTCAGCGGATCGAGGTATTCCGGCTCGCCGCCCAGCAAGTTGAACACCGGCCGATTCTTGAAGAGACCGCGCAGCTCGCCTTCGCGGACGAAGCGCGCGAGGTCGGGCCCGAACAGCGAGGAAAAGATGGCGTCGGGCTTCGCGTCCAGCAGCGCCTGGACGACGGGTCCCGCGTCGATCTTGCCGAGCGGCACCGCCTGCTCGACGAACTCGATGCCGCCCGCCTGCAGCGCGATCATCTGCTTCTTGAACGCGTTGGTCGCCGACTGGCCGTACTCGTAGTTGGGGTAGACGATCGCCCAGCGCTTCTTGCCGAGCTTCGCCGCCTCCGGGACCAGCATCGCGGTTTGCATGTACGTCGAGGCGCGCAGTCGATACGTGTACGCGTTGCCCGCGTCCCACACGATCTTGTCGGTCAACGGCTCGGCGGCGAGGAAGAGCACCTTGCGCTGCTTCGCGAGGTCCGCGACGGCGAGACCGACGTTCGACGCGAACGTGCCCATCAGCAGGACGGCCTTTTCGCGCGACAGGAGCTCCTCCGCGACGCGCACGGCGTCGCCCGGGCTGCCGTTGTCGTCGCGCGACACGATCTCGATCGGTCGCCCCAGCACCCCGCCGGCGGCGTTGATCTCGTCCTGCGCGAGCTCCATTCCCTTCTTGTACGGCTCGAGGAATGCCGGGAACGTCTTGTAGCTGTTGAGCTCGCCGAGCTTGATCGGCTGCGCTGCCGCGGGGAGGGCGCCAATGGCCGCGAGCGCGGCGGCGGCAAGGCAGGTGAGGCGGGCGAGGCGGTTCATGGCGGCTCCTGGCGGAGGTCGAGGGCGGTATTGTCCCCTGCGGCAGGCGGAAACGGTCGGCCGCGCTTGACGGTTGACCCGAATTTTGGGCTTCTCCCTGAATAAAAAGGAGGTTATCGCAGCGATACCCTCCCCAAGGCACAAGCATAGAACTTGTCAGACTGACGCGGGGCGGCGCCGAAAGGTAAAATCGACGCTTTTGCCCGCCGCGGCCTGCATCGTCGCGCTGCCGCGGTTCCGCCATGCCGTCCGCCCCTTCCCTCACGCTCGCCTTGCCCCACGGCCTCGCGTTCCCCGATCTGTACTCGGCGGAGGGCGCGGCACGCATCGACGGGCAATTTGCCGCCCATTTGCGCGACGCGGACGTGGACCTCGCTGCGCGCCTGGCGGCGGCCCGCGCGAATCCGCAGGCGCTGTCGCGCAAGGACGAGTCGGAACTCCTGCTGGCGCTCGGGCCGCATCTCGAGGACTTCCTGGCGCTCCTGTTCGGCATTGAGCCGGAGGTGCGCGCCCTCGAGGAGGTGCATCACGAGCTCGCACCCTTGTACGCCGTGAAGCGCCTCTTCGTGCAGAAGAAGGCGATGGCCGCGCACAAGGCCGACGTCGCCGCGACGTTCGACGGCGCGGCGCTGCGGCGCGACGTCGAAGCGTTGCTGGGCGAGACGTTCACCGAGCTCGGTTTCGCGAAGGCGGTGACACGCTGGCAGCAGGATGAAGCCTCGAACGCGGGCGCGCTGGACGTGGCGGCGCGCTACGCCGCGTGGGCATCGCATACCGCGGAAGGCCGCGCGGCGCACAAGGGCGGCGTGCTGTTTCGCGCGCCGCGCAAGCTCGATCCCCTGAAACTCGTTCCGCTCGAGCTCACGCAAGTGAACGGCGTCGCCGCGTGGAAGCTCGCGGGCGGCCACGTGCGCCAGCGCAAAGGGTTCGCGCTGACCGATGCCGGCATGGACCTGCCCGCGGCGCTCGGCGAGGCGCACTACTGCATCTGGTGCCACGAGCAAGGCAAGGATTCCTGCGCGCACGGACTTCCGGAAAAAAAGCCCGCCGACGGCAGCGTGCAGGAGATTCCTTTCCGCAAGAGCCCGTTCGGCGTCGTGCTCGCCGGTTGCCCGCTGGAGGAGAAGATCTCCGAGTTCCAGAAGCTGCGCGCGGAGGGCTGGCCCGTCGCGGCGCTCGCGATCATGTGCGTCGACAATCCGATGGTCGCGGCGACCGGCCACCGGATCTGCAACGATTGCATGAAAAGTTGCATCTATCAAAAGACCGATCCCGTCGACGTGCCGCAGTCGGAGACGCGGATCCTGAAGGACGTGCTGGCGCTGCCGTGGGGGTTCGAGATCTACAGCCTGCTCACGCGCTGGAATCCGCTCAACCTGCGGCGTCCGCTGCCGCTGCCCGCGACCGGCAAGCGCGTCCTGGTGGTCGGGCTGGGACCGGCAGGTTTCACGCTCGCCCATCACCTGCTGAACGACGGACACGCCGTCGCCGCGATCGACGGCCTCAAGATCGAGCCGCTCGACGCCGCCCTGTCCGGCATCACCGTCACCGGCGGACGGGTGCCGTTCGCGCCGATCCGCGACGCGGCGTCGCTCGCCGAGCCGCTCGACGACCGGCTGATGGCGGGCTTCGGCGGCGTCGCCGAATACGGCATCACCGTGCGCTGGGACAAGAATTTCCTGAAGGTGATCCGCCTGCTGCTGGAGCGGCGCGCGCACTTCGCGCTTTATGGTGGCGTGCGCTTCGGCGGAACGCTCGACGTCGACGACGCCTTCGCGCTCGGCTTCGACCATGTCGCCGTCGCCGCGGGCGCGGGCAAGCCGACGGTGCTGGAGCTGCCGAACGGCCTCGCCAACGGCGTGCGCACCGCATCCGACTTCCTGATGGGGCTGCAGCTGACCGGAGCCGCAAAAAGGGATTCGCTCGCCAACATGCAGGTGCGGCTGCCGGTGATCGTCGTCGGCGGCGGGCTTACCGCCATCGATACGGCAACGGAGTCCCTTGCGTATTACCCGGTGCAGGTCGAGAAATTCCTGTCGCGTTACGAAGCGCTCGTGGCCGGGCGTGGCCGCGAGGCCGTGGACGCGGCGTGGACGGCGGACGAGCGCGCGGTCGCCGCCGAATTTCTCGCGCACGCCCGCGCAATCCGCGCCGAGCGCGCGGCGGCGGCGAAGGACGGCCGCGCGCCGCGCGTCACGGAACTGCTGCAATCCTGGGGCGGCGCGACGATTGCCTATCGTCGGCGGCTGATCGACAGCCCCGCGTACACGCTCAACCACGAGGAAGTCGAGAAGGCGCTGGAGGAGGGCATTCGCTTCGCCGAGGGCCTCACGCCGCTCGCCGTCGAACTCGACGCCGAGGGGCGCACCTGCGGCCTCAGGGTTTCGGAGCAGCACAACGACGGCGACGGCGTCTGGCACGAGTATGCGCAGGTGACGCTTCCGGCGCGGACGCTGCTGGTCGCCGCCGGCACGCAACCCAACACCGTGCTCGCGCGCGAGGACGCGCCGCATTTCCACCTCGCGGGCAAATATTTCCGTCTGCTGGACGAGGACGGCCGCGAGGTCACGCCGGTCAAGGGACTGGCCAAGCCCGCGGTGCCCGCGGTGCTGACCGACATTCGCAAGGACGGGCGCGCGACGAGCTTCTTCGGCGACCTGCACCCGTCGTATGCGGGCAATGTCGTGAAGGCGATGGCGAGCGCGACGCAGGGCGCGCCGATCGTGTCGCGGATGCTGGCCAAGGTCGCGCCGGCGTCATCGGACAATGACGATGCGTTCTTCGGCAAGCTCGATCGCGAATTTCGCGCAACCGTGGTTCGCGTCGAGCGCTTGACGCCCACGATCGTCGAAGTGGTGGTCCACGCGCCGGCTGCCGCGCGACGGTTCCGCCCCGGCCAGTTCTACCGGCTGCAGAATTTCGAGGCGCTGGCGGCGCGCTCCGCCGGCACGCGCCTCGCGATGGAAGGCATCGCGCTGACCGGCGCGTGGGTCGACAAGGCCAAGGGACTGGTGTCGACGATCGTTCTCGAAATGGGCGGCTCGTCGGACCTCTGCACGCGATTGCAGCCGGGGGAGCGCGTGATCCTGATGGGGCCGACCGGCGCACCCACCGAAATCGAGCCGGGAGAGACCGTCGTGCTCGCCGGCGGCGGTCTCGGCAATGCCGTCCTGTTCTCGATCGGCCAGGCCTTTCGCAGCGCCGGCTCGAGAGTGCTCTATTTCGCGGGCTACAAAAAGCACGTCGACCGCTACAAAGTTGCCGACATCGAGGCGGCGGCGGACGCCGTGGTCTGGTGCTGCGACGAAGCGCCGGGATTCGCGGCGACGCGGCCGCAGGACCGCGCGTTCGTCGGCAACATCGTCGCCGCGATGCACGCGTACGCGAGCGGGGCGCTGGGACCGCAGCCGATTCCGTTCGCCGACTGCGACCGCATCATCGCGATCGGCTCGGACCGGATGATGGCCGCCGTCGGCGCCGCCCGGCACGCGGTTCTGGCAGCCGTGGCTGAAGCCGGGACATCGCGCGCTGGCGTCGATCAACTCGCCGATGCAGTGCATGATGAAGGAGATCTGCGCGCAATGCCTGCAGCCGCATCGCGACCCCGCGACCGGCAAGCTTTCGTACGTGTTCTCCTGTTTCAACCAGGACCAGCCGATCGACCGTGTCGATTTTCCCGGCCTGTCCGCGCGGCTCGCGCAAAATTCCGTGCAGGAGAAACTGACCGCGCAGTGGATCGCACATTGCCTTTACGACGCCGGCGCGAAATCCTGACCTGAATCAACCGCAGCGCACGGCGCGGGCGTCTTCCACGGGTACCATGGCAAGGTCCCGGTTCGTCACCTCGATGACCTCCCTGCGCCTGTTCGGCCTGCCGCTCTACCGCCATCGGCGGAAGGTGCCGGTGGTCGACGCCGCCGCAGCGGAACGCGCGTTGCGCGAAGAGGCGCAGCTGCCGGATGCCGAGTTGCTCGCGCGTCTCGGGACTTCGACCGGGGGCCTGTCCAACCACGACGCCGCGCTGCGCTATCAGGACGGTGGTCCGAACACCGTGGCTGACGATCACCCGGTGGGCGTCCTGCGCCATCTTGCGCAGGGATTTGCGAATCCTCTGTCGGTGCTTCTCGTCGTGCTCGCGGGCGTCAACTGGGCGATCGGTTCGCGCGAGAGCGCGGCCGTCATCGCTGCGATGGTCGTTCTGGCCTCGCTGCTCTCGTCCCTGCTGGAATACCGCTCGGTCAGGGCTGCCGAGGCGCTGCGCGCACTGGTGCACGTCAAGGCGACGTTGTTGCGACGACTGCATCCGCACGCGACACCTGCGGAACCGGGGCAGGAAGTCCAGGTGCCGCTGGTCCACGTCGTTCGCGGCGACATCGTGCGGCTCGCGGCGGGCAATCTCGTGCCCGCCGACCTGCGGATCCTCGCGGCGCACGATCTCTTCGTCAACCAGTCGTCGCTGACTGGGGAGTCGCTGCCGGTCGAAAAGGTCGCCGGACCCGCGCGCGATGACGGGTCGCCCCTCGCATTTCCGAACCTCGCGTTCATGGGAACGTATGTGACGAGCGGAACCGCGACCGGCGCAGTGCTGGCGACCGGTCCGCGCACGCACTTCGGACGCCTCGCCCACGATGTCGGCGCGGCGCGCGGCGCGACCAGCTTCGACGCCGGCGTGCAGCGGTATCTCCGGCTTCTCCTGCTGTTCATGCTGGTGATGGTGCCGGCGGTGTTCCTGATCAATGGATTCACCAAGGGCGACTGGCTCGAAGCGCTCCTGTTCTCCGTCGCCGTCGCGGTCGGCATGACGCCCGAGATGCTCCCGGTGGTCATCACGGTCAATCTCGCCAAAGGCGCGCTTGCGATGGCCGGCAAGCGAGTGATCGTGAAGCGGCTCCCGGCGATCCAGGACTTCGGGGCGATCGACGTGCTCGCCACCGACAAGACCGGGACCCTGACGCAGGATCGCGTGCTGCTGGAGCGGCACGTCGACATCGCGGGCAACGAATCGCGGCGCGTGCTCGAATACGCATGCCTCAACAGCTTCTTCCAATCGGGGCTGCGCAACCTCCTCGACGAGGCGGTGCTCGCGCACGCCGAGCTGCACGAGCACATCCGGCAGGGCGCCGGCTACAGGAAAGTCGACGAGATTCCGTTCGACTTCGTGCGGCGGCGGATGTCGGTCGTCGTCGAGACGCCCGACGGCACCGCCCATTTCCTGATCTGCAAGGGCGCGGTCGAGGAGGTCTCCGCTGCGTGCACGCAGGCCGAGAGCGAGGGGCGGGTTGTTTCGTTCGACCCTGGACATGCGGAAGAGCTGTCCTCGGTGGCTCGGAAGCTGAACGAGCAGGGCTTTCGGGTCATCGCCGTCGCCTGCAAGCAGGTGCCGGCAGGCCCCGCGGCGTACAAGGTCTCCGACGAGGCGGGAATGACGCTGTTGGGCTACATCGCGTTCCTCGATCCGCCCAAGGAATCGGCGGCGCCGGCGATCGCCCGTCTTCGTGCCTCCGGTATCGCGGTAAAAGTGCTGACCGGCGACAATGCGCTCGTAACGCGCAACGTCTGCGGGCAGGTGCAGCTGCCGGTCGATGCGGTGCTGACCGGGGCGGAAATCGCCACGCTGTCGGATGCCGATTTGGCGGCACGAGTGGAAAAGACCACGGTCTTCGCGAAGCTCGCACCGGACGAGAAGTCGCGCGTGATCCGCGCGCTGCGGGCGAACGGGCACGTGGTCGGTTACCTCGGCGACGGCATCAACGACGGGCCGGCGCTGAAGGCCGCCGACGTCGGGATCTCGGTGGATTCCGCGGCGGACATCGCGAAGGCATCGGCCGACATCATCCTGCTCGAGAACAGCCTCGCCGTGCTCCACGAAGGCGTGCTGGAGGGGAGACGCGTCTTCGGCAACGTGACCAAGTACCTGCGCATGGCCGGCAGCTCGAATTTCGGCAATATGTTCAGCATGATCGGCGCGTCCGCGCTGCTGCCGTTCCTGCCGATGGCGCCGGTGCAGATCCTGTTCAACAACCTTCTCTACGACGTGTCGCAGACGGCGGTCGCCACCGACACTGTCGATGCCGACTACCTCGCCGCGCCGCGCCGCTGGGACGTGGGCGGCATCGGCCGGTACATGGTGTGCATCGGGCCGCTGTCGTCGCTGTTCGACTATGCGACTTTTGCGCTGATGGCATGGGTTTTTCACGCTCTAGGCGATCCGGCACTCTTCCAGACCGGCTGGTTCGTCGAATCGCTGCTTTCGCAGACGCTGATCGTTCACGTCATCCGCACGAATCGGATTCCGTTCGTGGAAAGCAGGCCGAGCCGCGCGCTGGTCTTGATGACGCTCGCCATCTGCACGCTCGGCGTCTGGCTTCCGTTCTCGCCGCTTGCCGGATGGCTGGGACTTGCGCGCCTGCCCGCGGGCTACTGGCCGTGGCTCGCAGGCATCCTCGCGGCGTACCTGGCGCTCACGCAGGTCGTCAAGGCGTGGGTCGTGCGCCGTTTCGGGCTCGTCTGAGGCTTCGTGCACGCCAGGGATTCCCGCTGCGCCGCGAGTTGCGTATCCTACGGGCAGCGTTGTCCCCCCGTATCGACCCCCGGAAGCTCAGCCGTGATGAAAATCGCTCTCAAAGTGTCGCTCGCCGCCGTCGCGTTCAGCCTGGCGTTCTCGATGTCCCCGGCCGTCGCGCAAGGCGCGAAGGCCGCGGAAAAAGCCGCGCCGATGGCCTCGGCCGCCGACGCCAAGAACATCGCGTCCGACGCCTACCTGCAGACGTTTCCGCTGCTGCAAACGGCAATGGAACTCGACCGGCAGATGAACAAGGCCGATGCGCCCGATTACCTCGGCAAGTTCAATGTCTTCAAGCACCAGGACGGCATTCCCTCGCCGAAGGATGCGTCCATTCGAAAAAAGAGTTTCGACGCGCCGTACTCGTGGGCATGGCTCGACGTGCGCGCCGAGCCCGTCGTCGTGCAGATGCCGGCGATTCCCGCCGGACGGTTCGTCGTCCTGCAGCTCTACGATCTATGGGGACACAACCTCGCGCACGTCGACGGCAAGACCGCGGGCACCAAGCCCGTCAGCGTCCTCGTGGCAGGGCCGGGCTGGAAGGGCGCGCAGCCCAAAGGTGTCGACCGCGTCGTGCGCTCGGAGACGTCGCTGGTGGGCGTGACCGTCCGCACCGCCGCGGCGACGCCCGGCGACGGCGCCAGCGTTGCCGACCTGCAGAAGCAATACCGGATCCTGCCCCTGTCGCAATTCACGAAGGGCGCGGCGCCGAAAGCGGCGCCGCGCGATCACGTTCGCCGCGTACGACGAGGCGAAGGCCGACACCGGCGCGTTCATCGGCTACGTCAATCAACTGTTGCCGTACGTGCGGCTCGACGCGGCCGAGCAGATCGCGTTCAAGCGTTACGCCGGCATCGGCATGGTGGCGGGCAAGCCGTATGACCCCGCGAAGATGGACAGCGGCGTCGTCGCGGCGATCGACAGCGGCGTGACCGAGGCGCGCGGCAAGCTGGAAAAGGCGATGTCCGAGGTGCGCGGCGCGGTCGATCCCGTCGGCACGCGCGAGGCGTTCGGCGGGGACTCCATGAAGCGTTCGATCAGCGCGGGCTTCGACCTGCATCGCGTCGCGCGCAACGAAATCGTCGAGTTTCCGATTGCCGGCGATGGCGGCGGCGATCCGTTCGAGAAGGGCGCGAAATACCGGCTCGTCTTTCCGCCGGGCCAGCTGCCGCCGGTCGACGGCTTCTGGTCGCTCGAGATGATCAGCGTCCCCAACGTCCGTTATTTCGAGAACCCGGTCAATCGGTACGTCATCGACAGCCGCATGACCGGCCTGAAGAAAAACGCCGATGGCTCGGTCGAGATCGCGATCCAGCGGGAAACGCCTGGGCCGGAGCTCGAATCGAACTGGCTGCCGTCGGGGGACACGGGATTCTCGCTGACGCTGCGCCTGTTCGGGCCGAAGGCGGAGGCGGTCGACGGGCGCTGGAAGCCGGCGTACCCGAACCGCCTTCCTTGATCGTCCGTCACCGCCGGCGGGCTAGAGCATTCCGACAGGCGCGTTGAACGTCTCCGCGCCGACCACATAGGCATTGTTGTAGGCCACGTACGCGTTGCCGCCGAGTGCGAGCGCGCGAGCGCAGCGCGCAATCGTGCCCCGCGGCGTACACTGGCGACGCCATTTCGGCATCTCTCAGGGGAATCCCATGCATCGCAACGTCGCGGGTCGCACCGCCGTGCTGCTTTTCGCCGCCTGTCTTTCCACGTATGCCGGTGCGACGGCGCAGCGCACGTTTGTCGCTTCGAACGGGCTGGATACGAATCCGTGCACGATCCCTGCGCCGTGCCGCTCGTTCACGACGGCGCTCACCCAGACGACTACGGGAGGCGAAATCATCGTCAAGGATTCCGCGGGCTACGGGCCTGTCGTGATCACGAAGCCGGTCTCGATCATCGTCCCGCCAGGCATCTATGCGGCGATCACCGTGTCGGCCGGCACGGGCATCGTGGTCGATCCGGGAACCGGTGACGTCACGCTGCGCGGGTTGACGTTGGCCGCACTGGGCGGGGACACCGGCATCGATTTCAAGACGGGCGACGTCCTGCGCATCGAAGATGTGTCGATTACCGGGTTTACGGGCTACGGCGTCTCCGTGCGGCGCACGTCCAGCGCGACCGTAATCATGCGCAACGTGACGAGTCGCAAGAACCTCATGGGCATCGGCATCGGCACGACTACTGGCGTCATTACGGCCACCGTCGACCACAGCCAATTCGACGGCAACGCGAACACGGGAGCGTACTTCTACGACAACGTGCTGGCATTCGTTCGCGACTCGACGATGACCGGCAACGTGTTCGGCCTGACGAATCAACCGGCGACCGCGACCGCGAGCCGCGTCACCTGCACCAATTGCACGATGAGCGCGAATTCAGGCGCCGGCGTTCTATCGGGCGGCCTCGCCTGCTTCGGATCGCTCGCCCGGACCACGGTCATCAATTCCGTGGTGAGCGGCAACCAGGTCGGAATCTGGGCGCGGTACTGCGGGCCCGTTTACGCCGCCAACACCACGATCAACGAAAATGTGGTTGGCCTGCAAAGCGAAGGATTTGGCGGAGACGTCTATTCGTACCAGGACAATCGCCTGTTCAACAATGCGACGGCGGGAACTTTTGGGCCACTCCTCGGCGGCCAGTAGGCGCTGAAGCAGCGCAGTCCAAGTCGGACCGGCACGGCGCCGCGCCGGCCCGTAACGTAGAGACATCCGCCGGGTTCGCGTGCCTACAGCGGCGGCAGGGATCCAATGGCGCCATTCGTCTGCACGCCGCCGCCGCCGTTGTTGTCGTGCACGGTGTTGTCCCCGCGCGACAGCAGCACCGCCGAGCTGGCTTGCTGGAGGCCGACGTTCGAATTCCGGGCGATGGTGCTCGTCGCGACGACCAGCTTGGCGCCGGTACCCGCGGAGAAAACGCCGAACTGATTAGCGCTGAGGGTGCTGTTGGTGACCGAGGCCAGCGTCCCGCCGCCAAACTGCGAGTCCGTCAAGACGCCCATCTGCGCCGAACCCGTAATCGTGACGTGTGACAGGTACGCCTCGGCGATCCCCAAATGGGGAGTGCCCCCGACGAGGACGCCGACCGAGGCCGAGTTGTGCACCGCCACGTTGTCGGCGACGAGCGTCGTCGTCTGACCGGGCGCAAGCTGTTTCACCGCTATACCCACGTATTGGGTGTCGCGGATGGTCGTGTCGCGTACGACGGCCCTCCCGCCTTGCGCCCGGGCGACGATGCCACCCGTCTGCGCGCCGCCGACGTTGGCGATTTCACAATTCTCTACCGTGACCTGGGCACCCGCGATGAAATCGATGCCGGCGTTGCCGCCCTGGCCGTTGATCGTGAGGCCCTTGAGCGTGACGACGACAAAAGGTCCGTTGACGACGACGCCATCCTGGCCGGGAAGCACGGAAATACCCGCATACACGCCGGCGGGCGCAGTGATCGACACCGACTTGGTGATCGTGACTGGCCCGTAACCGCCCGAATCGAGCGCGATGACCTCACCGCCTGCGGCCACCGCGGCGACGGCGGCACCGAACCCGCGGCAGGGTGTCAGCAGCGCGCAGTTGTTCGCGTCCGAGCCCCCCGTCGAAACAAACGTCCGCTGCGGTCCGGCGGCACCCACCACCGGGAATCCGCGAATCTCGCCACCGCCAAAGGTTGAGCTATGAATGTTGAAGTACGCCATGCCCGCCGCCAGGCCATTGAAAAGCGCCGTCCTTGCGCCAGCGACGGTCCCCCCTTGGGCGGTGACGAATGCCGGGTTATAGCTGCTGGCCAGCGTCATGTCGTAGGTCTGATCCATGGAACCCGTCGTTACGCCCAGCGGAAAACCGACAAAGCTCGGTGTCGTGGTGGCAACACCGGCGGTGCCCGTGCCCGCCACTACCGTGCAACAGTGGATGTGCGACGCCGTCGTGGTGCCCGTCAGGCCCGAGAAATTGGTCCTGACCCGCATTGTCAGCAAGGTCGTGTCGACCGTGACGAGCACGCTGCCGATGGCGGGGGACGCGTTGGGCGGGGACTCGTTTGCGCCGTTCAACGTCGCGGAATAATTGATCACGGCCGCGAATGCTGAACCGCAGGTGAATCCCGCGATCAGCGCCGCGACGGCGATGCGCCGGACCAGGGTGACAAAGATTGTGTTGTGCATGGCGATCTCTCCCGGAGTTGAATCTGGACGCACAGGAACGTGGCGCGCGATTCCGCGCAGTGCGGCGGGGCATCCAAATCGCTTATACAACAACTCGGCAGGCAGCAGAAGGGACGCCAATGACGGAGCGCGTTTGCAAATCGCAAAAGAGGTGCCGACGAGCATCGGCCTGAAGATTGTGGTGCCGGCGGAAGGAGTCGAACCCTCGACCTTCGCATTACGAATGCGCTGCTCTACCAACTGAGCTACGCCGGCACAAACCTGGGATCGGATGAACCTGCACTCGAGGAATTGACGCGCAGGCAAGCCTTAAATTATAGCAAATTCATGGACCTCCCGCCAACCCGCGCCTGCATCGCCAGCGGCAGGACACCGGTCACCGGGCGACCGTCGCCGGCAAGCTCGCGAGCAGCGTCGACGCCCCGTTCCAGAGAATCTGCACGCCGATGCAGAACAGGATGAACGCGGACAGGCGCACGAGGACGCTGGTCCCCGCTTCGCCCAATCGCCGCAGAACGACATCCGCATAGCGATAACACGCGAACACCGTCAACGCGATCAGGGCCGCGCCGATGACGTCCGCCGTGCCGTTCACGAGCAGCGAGTGAACGTTGCGCGGATGATTGGCGCCGATCGTGATTGCAACCGAAATCGTGCCGGGGCCCACCGTGATCGGCAACGTCAGCGGATAGAACGCGCGGCTTGCGATCTCCGCGGCACTGGGCGGCGATGATGGAATCGGCGTGGCCGCGGGACCTCCCGAGCGCAGCAACTCCCAGCCCGCCGCGCAGACGACGATGCCGCCGGCGACCTGCACGACGGCCACCGAGATGCCGAAGAGGTCGAGCACGTACGTGCCGATCGACACCGATGCGAGCAGGAGGATGAACGCGTTCCAGCCGACGCGGCGCGCGATCGTTGCGCGCAGCTCGTACGTGCAGTCCGACGTCATCGCCAGAAACACCGGTGCGCCGCCGAAAGGATTGACGATCGGCAGCAGGGCCGCGAAGAGGAGCAGGACGCCCTCGAAGAGCTGGCGCAGGTCGGCGGTCATCGGATGAATCTGCGGCGGTGCGGCATCGAACAGTCGAATTCCCTGTGTGCGCTCGCAGATTACATGAGCCGAACCGAGGATTTCGTGGGCAGCGATCCCCATTGTGCGCTTTGCGATTTGGAGACAAGCGCGCCTTCGCATCCGCCTACAACGGCCTGGGCCGGGACCCGACGAACGAGTATCGATTCAAAACGGATCACCGGCCGTCGGCTGAAAAAGTCTATTAAGTATATGAAAAAACAATAAAAGAGTGTCATGACGCCATCCGCGTCAATTATGCTGCTTGCATATCGTCATATTACGTGGGAAAATTTCCCACAAATCTTCATGCCTTGGTCGCAGATCGGCCGCCGGAAGGATTTGCGTGAAATTGAACGTGACGTCCCTGGACGAGAGCATGGACAGCGGTGCGATGCCCGGCCGACCGCGAGCGGCGGTCGTCGCTGCACTGCGCCGCATCCTGCGTCCGTTGGTCCGACTACTCGTCGGTCAGGGGATCACCTATCCGTTTCTCGCCGACCTTCTCAAGTCGGTCTACGTCGAGACCGCCGCGAGTGAGTTCACCGTCGGCGGCAAGCTGGCGACGGACAGTCGCCTGACGCTACTCACCGGAGTCCACCGCAAGGACATTCGCCGGCTCCGTCGCGAACCGCAGCCAGAATCCGAATCGACACCTGCGATGACGCTCGGCACGCAGATCGTCGCGCGCTGGCTGGGCGATACCGCGTACCACGATCGCAATGGCGCGCCGCGCGCACTCCCGAGAAGGCTCAGCAAGGACGGTGCTGTGTCGTTCGCGGCACTGGTCGAAAAAGTCAGCAAGAACGTGCGCCCGCGTTCGGTGCTGGACGAGCTCGCGCGCCTCGGCGTCGTCGAGATCCATGGCGACGACACTGTGCATCTCGTGACGCGCGGATTCGTTCCCGGCAAGGAGATCGACGCCAAGTCCTTCTACTTCGGCGAGGCGCTGCACGATCACCTGGCCGCCGGCGTCCACAACCTGGGCGGCGCCAAGCCAGCATTGCTCGAGCGCAGCGTCTATTACGACGAGCTCTCGCCGGCAGCCGTCGCCGCGCTGCAGTCGAAGTCCGAGCATCTTTCGATGCAGGTGCTCCAGGAAATCAACCGTGATGGCATGGCGCTCGAAGCCAGCGATCCGCCCGCTCCCGGAAAACGGATGCGCATGCGGCTCGGGGTCTTCTTCTATGCCGAACCCGTCGCCGCCACCGCCGGATCCGCTGCCGCGAAACCAATTCTCATACCTCCGAAAACAAGGAAGCGCAAATGAACGCTCATTCGATCATCGCGAACCTTCGTGTCGTGTTCGCGCGCGCAGGCCTCGCCGCGCTGCTGCCGTTGGTGCTCACCGCATGCGGTGGCGGCGGCGGCGACCAGCTCGCGAGCGGCGGCATCGTCGGAACAGGCTCGGCCGGAGTGACGTCGGTGGGAGCGATTTCAGCGCTGGGCGCGGGCCGCATAAGCGTGAACGGCTGGGATTTCGCGACCGCCGGCGCGAGGATCACGATCAATGGCCAGTCCGCGACTGAAGCGGCGCTGAAGGTCGGCATGGTCGTCACGGTCCAGGGCGTGACCCCGCCCAATGGCGCGGCGTCGGCCGTGACGATCGATTATCGCGCCGAGGTGCTCGGCGTCGTCAGCGGTATCGATACGGCGGGCCTCGCGTTCACCGTGCTTGGCCAGCACGTGACCACCAACACGCAGACCGTCTTCGATGGCGGCACGTTTGCGACGCTGATCAACCAGTACGTCGAAGTCAGCGGCTTCCGTTCGTCGCCCGGGGAATTGCTCGCGACTCGGGTCGAGATCCGACCGGTGGTCGCCGCGGCTCTGGCGGTGCGGGGTGTTGTGATCGCGACCGATCCTTCAGGTCGGACCTTCCAGGTGGGCGCGCAGGTCGTCGACTACTCGCAAGTGCCGATTGCCTTCCTGCCTCCGGTTCTCGCAAACGGTGCGTTGGTCGATGTCAACGGCAGCGCAATTACCACGGGTGACCGGCTGGTCGCGAGTGCGGTTGCGATCGTCCCCACCACGGTTCCCGGCGGCGAATCCACGCGCGTCGAGATCGAGGGGATCATCACGAATTTCGCGTCGATCGCCTCGTTTCAGGTCAACGGGCAAGTCGTCGATGGGCGCAGCGCCACGGTCTCCGGCGTAAACGGTGCTGCCCCGGGCGATGGCGTCAAAGTCGAAGTCAAGGGCAAGCTCACGGCGAGTGTGGTGGTCGCCACGACGATCGAAATCGAGCAGACGGCCGCCATTTCGATCGACGGCAACGCCGATATGGTCGACGTCGCCGGAGGTAGCATCAAGGTGGCCGGTCAGTCGGTACGCGTCAATGCCTCGACGCAGTTCGAGGACAAGAGCGCGGCCGCAGCGCGCAACTTCGGGCTCGATGTCATCCGCGTCGGCGACCACCTCCTCGTGCGCGCGGCGCGCACGACGACTGCGCTTGTCGCGATTCGCATCGAACGTCTCGATCTCGGTGCGCCGCCACCGACGGATCCTACGGCCAAGACCGAAGGCGTGATCAGCGATTTCACATCGGTGGCGAGCTTCAACGTCGGCGGTCGCAAGGTCAATGCGAGCTCGGCCAAATTCCAGAACGGCACGGCGGCAGATCTTGGCAACGGCAAGCGCGTGGAGGTTCAGGGCACGCTTTCCGGCGATGTGCTGATGGCAAGCACGGTCGAGTTCAAGACGGACGTCTCGACCGATGTCACCGTCGAGGGAGCAATCATGAATTTCGTCTCGCTCGCGCGCTTCCAGGTGTCGGGTCAGTCGATCGATGCCACGGGTGCAACGCTTTCGGGAGGCACGGCCGCCGATCTCGTCAATGGACGCCGGGTCGAAGCAACCGGTCCGGTCAACAGCAGCGGTGTTCTCGTCGCGCGCAAGGTATCGATCGAAGCGCTTCCCGGCGCGCGCGATCGTGGAAGTCGAAGGCCTGATTGCGAGTTTTGTGTCGGTTGCGAACTTCAAGGTCGACGGCCAACAGATCGACGCGTCGAAGGCGACTTTCCAGAACGGAACGGCGGGGGGCCTTGCCAACGGGCGCGATGTCACGGCGAAAGGCCCGGTGGTCGCTACCGTATTGCAGGCCACCGTGATCGAGTTCCACGATTCGGGTGAAACCGAAGGCGCCGAGGCCGAGGGCAAGATCACGAGCTTCGTCTCGCCGTCGAATTTCGTGGTCGCCGGACGGACCATCGATGCGTCGTCGGCGACGTTCAGCCACGGCACGATCGCCGACCTGGCGAACGGGAAGAAGGTCGAAATCCACGGCAAGTTGGTGGGCGCCGTGCTCAAGGCCTCGTCGGTGGAGTTCGACGATTGAACTCGAACCTGCACTGGAAGCGCAGGCAGGACGGGTCAGGCTCGTCCCGTATTTCGTCTCGACGGTGACGCCGAGTTGACGCAGAAGCGCGGTCGGAAGCTCGCCGCCGGCCTGGACGACCACGGCGTCGTTTTCGACCGCGCGCTCTGCACCTCCCTCGATGAGCTCGACGCTCGCCGGCAGAATGCGCTTGACCATGGTGTTGAGCCGCACGTCGATCCGGCGCGCCTCGCGCGCGGCGTCGATCCGCTCGCGGTTCTTCGTCTTGACCCGGCCGAACGCGTCGCCGCGGTAGGCGAGCGTCACGCGCGTGCCGGGGGCGTCGGCGCAGGCGAGTGCCGCCTCGATCGCGCTGTCGCCGCCGCCCACCACCAGGACCCGCTGGCCGCGGTACTGCTCGGCTTCGATCAATCGGTAGACGACCTTCGGGAGTTCCTCGCCCGGCACCCCGAGCTTGCGCGGCGTGCCGCGTCGCCCGATCGCGAGCAGCAAGGCGCCGCAGTGATACGTCCCCTTGGTCGTCGTGACGCGGTAGGTCCCGCCGTCCGCGTCGACACTTTCCATGCGCGCGCCGAATTCGATCTCGAGCCCCGCGCGACGGACGATGTCCTGCCAGAAGGCGAGCAGCGTCTCCTTGCTTACTTCTTCGAACTTGACACGTCCGACCACCGGGAGATCGACCGGCGCAGTCATCGCGATCTTCTGCCGCGGGTAGTGGTAGATCGCCCCGCCGAGATCGGATTCCTGCTCGATCAATCGGTAGCGCAACTTGTGCTCGATGGCGCCGAGGCCCGCGGCGATGCCGGCGGGGCCCGCGCCGACGATCACGACGTCGAGTGGCGCCGCGGTGCGCGGACGCCTGGCGATCGACACCATCGCCTGCCGTCCCTGCTCGGACGCCTTGCGGATGAGCCCCATGCCGCCCAGCTCGCCGGCGATGAAGATGCCCGCGACGTTGGTCTCGAAGTTGGGCTTCACGAGCGGTATGTCGACTCCGCGCCGCTCGCTGCCGTAGACGAGCTTGATCGCGCTGACTGGACATGCGGCGGCGCACGCGCCATGTCCGATGCACGCGGCGGGATTCGTGAGCTGCGCTTTGCCGTTAATGATGCCCAGTGCCTGCTCGGGGCAGACCTTTGCGCACGAACCCGACCCGATGCAAACCACGGGGTCGACCACCGGGTGCAGCGACATCGGCTCGGCGAGACCGGACTCGCGGGCGGCGTCGAGCTCGCGCCGGGACCGCGATTCGGCGCGACGCCGGCGAGCGACGTAGATCGCGACGATCGCCAAGAACGGCAAGGCGTAGAGCGCGTAGGCGAAAGGCGAGTAGTCGTTCACGGTCATGGAATCGCGTGGATCGCGCCGCGAATCGGCGGCGGTGATCGCAAGTGTAACGGGAACGTACGTGCCGTGCAGCCTCATGGTGAACGCGGTTAATCGACAAGACGGAGCAAGACGATGCCATCGGAACCGTTCATGGGAACCGCACCATTCACCACGGCAATGCATGTGCGAGCGGCAGCGAAGAGCAGCCCCGCACGAGCGAAACCCGCGGGTGCGCAACGGTCGCGCTCCCGAGGGAACGAGATCCTTTTTCTCGTGCTCGTCGCCGCTCTGGTGGCGCTGGCGATTGTAGTGGCCGGGTCCGGCCGCTTTACCGCAGGGTCGGATCTGGGTTATTGGATCGGTGTCGCAGGCGGCGTCGCAATGCTGCTGCTGTTCCTCTATCCGCTGCGCAAGCGCTGGCGGGCGCTGCGCGAAGTCGGGTCGACGCGGTTCTGGTTCGCCTTCCACATGATGCTGGGCATCGCAGGGCCGCTGCTCATCATCGTCCACTCGACCCTGACGTTCGGTTCGCTCAACGCGATTGTGGCCTTCTCCGCGATGGTGCTCGTCGCCGGCAGCGGGATCGTCGGGCGCTTTCTGGCCGCGACCGGCAGCTCGCGCGCGTACTCGCGCATCCACCATGGACTTTACGGTCGTCGCGCGACGCTGGCCGATCTCCGCGCGCAAGCCGGATTCGACTCCGAGGAGGTCCGTTCCAAGCTTGCTTTTGTGCCCGCGGTCGAGGCGGAGCTCGAGGAGTTCGCCCGGCGGGCAACCGCGACCGGCCATGACGGGCTGACGCATCCACTCCGATTCATGGCGCTTGGCTGGCACGCGAAGGTCGCCCGCCGGCGGTGCACGAGAGAGGCGCTGCGCGCGCTCCGAGAGCGCGCCGCGGCGGAGGACTGGCCCGAGGGAAGGCTGGCGCGTCGCGTCCGCAGCAGGAGCGCGCTGATCGCGACCCATCTCCGCCAGGTGCAGCGCGTGGCGCAGTTCGGCGTGTTCGAGCGACTCTTCTCATGGTGGCACATCCTGCATGTGCCGCTCGTCTACATGATGGTGCTGGCGGCGGTCGCCCATGTCGTCGCCGTACACATGTATTGATGCCGTGACGGCATGGGGCTGCGGCAATGTCGGCACGCACTCGCGATCCTGGCGACCATTCTCGCGACCGCCGCGGGTGCGCAGGCGCTGGAAGGCGTACTCATGCCCGGCAAGGTCATCTCCGGGCACGCAAAGCTCGAGCAGGAATGCGACAAGTGCCACGTCAAGTTCAACAAGTCCGCGCAGGATTCACTTTGCCTCGACTGCCACAAGGAGGTGGGGAAAGACGTTCGCGCGAAGACCGGATACCACGGTCGGATCCAGTTCGATTCGTGCCGCAGTTGCCATACCGATCACAAAGGGCGTGACGTGAAGATCGCCGCCTTCGACGCCAAGACGTTCGACCACGCGAAGACCGACTTCGTGTTGGCGGGCGCGCACGTCAAGGCGGAGTGCAAGTCGTGCCACGTCGCCGGCAAGAAGTACGCCGAGGCCGCGGCGGGCTGCAACGACTGCCACCGCAAGGACGACAAGCACAAGGGATCGCTTGGCGCCGCCTGCGCCGATTGCCATACGCAAGTCAAGTGGAAGGAAACGCGCTTCGACCACGGCAAGACGCGCTTTGTGCTCACCGGCAAGCACGTCGACACGCCATGCAAAGACTGCCACGCGATCGACGCGTACAAGAACACCTCGCTTACGTGCATCGGTTGCCACCGCAAGGACGACAAGCAGCACCGCGGACGGTTGGGCGAACGCTGCGAGACCTGCCACACGGCGAAGGAATGGAAGGACGTCACGGCGTTCCAGCATGACCGCGACACCCGGTACCCGCTGCGCGGAAAACATCGGAACGCCAAGTGCGAGAGCTGCCACGTGGCCGCCTCGGTCGTCGTGCCCAAACTGCAATCGACGTGCGTGGCGTGCCATAAGGCCGACGACAAGCACAACGGGACGCTGGGCAGCGCGTGTGCCGATTGCCATACCGAGCGCAGCTGGCGCGAGGCGAAGTTCGATCACGACCTCTCGGCGTTCAAGCTGCGCGGCAAGCACCGCGACGTCGAGTGCAAGGAGTGCCACCGCGATCCGAAGAGCTTCAAGGGCGTGCCGCAAGCCTGCGTCGGCTGCCATCGGAAGGACGACACGCACAAGGAGCGCTACGGCGCGAAGTGCGAGAGCTGCCACACCGACGCGTCCTGGAAGAGCGTTACGTTTCGCCACGACGTGGACACGAAGTACCGGCTTCTCGGCAAGCACGCCACGACCAAGTGCGATGCCTGCCACGCCGGAAGCCTTTACACCGACAAGCTGCAGCCGGACTGCTTCTCGTGCCACCGCAAGGACGACAAGCATCGCGAGCAGCTCGGACGGACCTGCGAAACCTGCCACGATTCGGTCGACTGGAAGCGCACGGTCCGCTTCGATCACAGCACGTCGCGCTTTCCGCTGCTGGGCAGGCACGCAAAGGTCGAGTGCAAGGAATGCCACGCGACGCCGGCCTACAAGGACGCAAGGCGCGACTGCGCGGCTTGTCACGAGAAGGACGACAAGCACAAGCGCGCGTTGGGATCCGAGTGCGCCGAATGCCATAACGCGCGCGACTGGAAGATCTGGGACTTCGACCACTCGCGGCGCACCAAGTACGTGCTGGACGGCGCCCACGCGCGCGTCCAGTGCGCGTCGTGCCACAAGGTTCCGGCCGCGCCGGGCAAGCCGATTCCGGCGCTTGCAATGACGTGCGTCGCATGTCATCGCGGCGATGACCTGCACAACGGCGCATTCGGCATGCAATGCGAGCGCTGCCACCGAACCGGCGGTTGGCGCGACATCAAGCCCTTCGGCGGCGTGAGCGACGGCATCGAGCCTTGGCGCAGGGTCGCAGGATCGAGGGCGATCCAATGAAGTTCTGGCGCGCCATCCTGCTGGTTGCACTTGCGCTCCTGGCCGGCACTATCGGCTGGGGTTCCGCGCACGCGGCCCCGGAATCGGGTTTCCGGTTCTCCCGCGCAGTCGTCCAGCATCTGTCGACCGGTTTTCCGCTGCGCGGCGCGCACGAGGTGACGCGCTGCGAAAGCTGCCACGTCCGCGGGGTGTTCAAGGGTACGCCGAAGGATTGCGCGACGTGCCATGGCCCGGGCGCCCGCATCAGCTCGGTCACGATGACGGCAGGGCACCCCGTGGTGACGCAGCCGTGCACGGTCTGCCACAACCAGATCAGCTTTTCGGGGATCAAGTTCGACCACACGAACGCGATGCCCGGGAGCTGCGCGTCATGCCACAACGGGCTGCAAGCGTCGGGCAAGCCGCTAGGGCACGTCGCCACCACCCAATCCTGCGATTCCTGTCACAGGGCGACCACCCTTTGGTCCGGCGCGACCTTCGACCATGCGTCGGTGCGCGCCGGAACTTGCATCAGCTGCCACAACGGCACGAACGCGACGGGCAAGCCGTCCAATCACATTGTGACTTCGGCGTCGTGCGACAGCTGCCACCAGGTCACCGGGTGGAAGTCGGCGACGTTCAGTCACGCCGGCGTCGCCGCCGGAAGCTGCACAACCTGCCACAACGGCGGGCAGGCAAGGGGGATGGTCGCCAATCACGTTCCGACGAACGGTTCGTGCGACGTCTGCCACTCGACCTCGACGTTCACCGGCACCGCGATGAAGCACGTCGGCATCGCGACCGGGTGCGCGGCATGCCACGACACCGGCAAGACGTTCTATGGCGTCGCCATGAAGTCGCCGCCCGCGAATCACGTGCCGGCGGGTAGTGCTGCCTGCGAGACGTGTCATGCGGCGACTGCCTTCACCACATTCGGCGGAACGGCGATGAACCATGCGCCGGTGGCTGGGACCTCTTGCGCGACGTGCCATGAGGCCGGGAAGAGCTACTTCGGCGTCACGATCGTGGTCCGGCCGTCGCCGACCCAGGATGCGAACCATCCGCGGACGGGCGACTGCGGCACCTGCCACACGACGACGTCCTTCGCCGTCGCCAGTGCGCTGCCAACGAACCACATTCCGACCACGCAAGCATGCGCCCTGTGCCACGCGAGCCTGCCGACGTACAAGCCTGGCGTGATGAACCACAGCGGCATCAGCAACGGCTGCACGACATGTCATGCGGCAGCGGTGGGCGGGCTCGCGTTCCTCGGCGTGACCCCGGTGTCCCAGGGCTCGGGCCATCTGCCGACGGGGAGCGATTGCGCGACCTGCCATGCGTCGACATCGAAGTTCGGACCCGGAACGGCGATGCAGCACACGGGGATCAGCAACGGCTGCTCGGCGTGCCACGACACGGGCAAGGTTTTCACGGGTGTCGCGAATCTCAAGACGAAGCCCGCCAACCATATCCCGACAACGGCTGCGTGCGAGAGCTGTCACGCCGCCGGCAACTTCAAGAGCTTTGCCGGCACGGGCATGAATCACGGTCCGGTGGCGGGAACGACGTGCGCCACCTGTCACGAGACTGGCAGGAGTTTCTTCGGCGTGGCGATCGTGACCCGGCCGACGCCGGCACAGAATCCGAACCATCCGCCGACCGGCGATTGCGGAACGTGCCACACGACGACGTCCTTTGCCGCTGCGGGCGGCAAGCCGGCGAACCACATTCCGACGAATGCGGCGTGCACGCTGTGCCACACCAACCCGGCGAGCTACAAGCCGGGCGTGATGAACCATAGGGGCATCGCCAGCGGCTGCACGACGTGCCACGCGGTCGGTGCGACGGGGACGGCGTTCTTCGGCGTGACGCCGGTGCCGCAGGGGTCGGGACACATCCCGACAGTCGAGGACTGCGTGACCTGTCACGCCTCGACGACCAAGTTCGGTCCGGGCACGGCGATGCAGCACACCGGCATCAGCTCGGGATGCGCGACCTGCCACGACACCGGCAAGACGTTCACCGGGGTGAATCAAGACCAAGCCGCGAATCACGTGCCGACACGGCGGCGTGCGAGACGTGCACGCGCAGAAACTTCACCAGCTTCGGCGGCACGCAGATGCAGCACACCGGCATCAGCAGCGGCTGCACCACGTGCATGCCGCGAGCGTGACGGAACATTGTTCTTCGGCGTGACGCCGGTGCCGCAAGGGTCGGCACATCCCGACCACGGCGGACTGCGTGACGCTGCCACGCCTCGAGAGCAAGTGGTACGGGCGTCACCAGCGGCTGCACCACGTGCCACGCGGTCGGCGCGACGGGGACGGCGTTCTTTGGCGTGACGCCGGTGCCGCAGGGGTCGGGACACATCCCGACGTCGAGTGACTGCGTGACCTGTCACGCCTCGACGTCCAAGTTCGGTCCGGGCACGGGGATGCAGCACACCGGTATCACCAACGGCTGTGCAACCTGCCACGACACCGGCAAGGCGTTCACCGGGGTGACCAACCTCAAGACCAAGCCGACGAACCACGTGCCGACCACGGCGGCATGCGAGACCTGCCATGCGGCAGGAAACTTCACCAGTTTCGCCGGCACCCAGATGCAGCACACCGGCATCAGTTCCGGCTGCACGACGTGCCATGCCGCGAGCGTGACCGGAACACCCTTCTTCGGCGTGACGCCGCTGCCGCAAGGGTCGGGACACATACCGACCACGGCGGATTGCGTCACCTGTCACGCCTCGACGTCCAAGTTCGGTCCGGGCACGGCGATGCAGCACACGGGTATCACCGGCAACTGCGCAAGCTGCCACGAAACCGGCAAATCGTTCACGGGCGTAAGTAACCTGGTGACCCGGCCAACGCCAGCGCAGGATCCCAACCACCCAGCGACTGGAGACTGCAGCACCTGCCACAGCTCGACCACGTCATTCAGCACCGGGGTGAGCGGTGGCAAGCCGGCGAACCACATTCCGACCACGGCGGCATGCACGTTGTGCCACCTGAGTCTACCGGCGTCGTACAAGCCCGGGACGATGGTCCACACGGGTATCAGTAGCGGCTGCACCACGTGCCACGCGGTCGGTGCGACGGGGACGGCGTTCTTTGGGGTGACACCGGTGCCGCAGGGGTCGGGCCACATCCCGAGCAGCTCGGATTGCGTGACCTGTCACGCCTCGACGTCCAAGTTCGGTCCGGGCACGGGAATGCAGCACACCGGTATTACCAACGGCTGTGCAACTTGCCACGACACGGGCAAGGCGTTCACCGGGGTGACCAACCTCAAGACCAAGCCGACGAATCACGTGCCGACCACGGCGACGTGCGAGACCTGCCATGCGGCAGGAAACTTCACCAGTTTCGCCGGCACCCAGATGCAGCACACCGGCATCAGTTCCGGCTGCACGACGTGCCATGCCGCGAGCGTGACGGGAACACCCTTCTTCGGCGTGACACCGGTGCCGCAAGGGTCGGGACACATCCCGACGTCGAGCGACTGCGTGACCTGCCACGCCTCGACGTCGAAGTTCGGTCCGGGCACCCAGATGCAACACACCGGCATCACCGGCAACTGCGCAAGCTGCCACGAAACCGGCAAATCGTTCACGGGCGTAAGTAACCTGGTGACGCGGCCGACGGCCACGCAGGATCCCAATCATCCACCGACTGGAGACTGCAGCACGTGCCACAGCTCGACCACGTCATTCAGCACCGGGGTGAGCGGTGGCAAGCCGGCGAACCACATTCCGACCACGGCGGCGTGCACGCTGTGCCACACCAACCCGGCGAGCTACAAGCCGGGCGTGATGAACCATACGGGCGTCACCAGCGGCTGCACCACGTGCCACGCGGTCGGTGCGACGGGGACGGCGTTCTTTGGGGTGACACCGGTGCCGCAGGGGTCGGGCCACATCCCGAGCAGCTCGGATTGCGTGACCTGTCACGCCTCGACGTCCAAGTTCGGTCCGGGCACGGGGATGCAGCACACCGGTATCACCAACGGCTGTGCAACCTGCCACGACACGGGCAAGGCGTTCACCGGGGTGACCAACCTCAAGACCAAGCCGACGAACCACGTGCCGACCGACGGCGGCATGCGAGACCTGCCATGCCGCCGGAAACTTCACCAGTTTCGCCGGCACCCAGATGCAGCACACCGGCATCAGTAGCGGCTGCACGACCTGCCATGCGGCGAGTGTCGACGGGGACAGCGTTCTTCGGCGTGACACCGGTGCCGCAAGGGTCCGGACACATACCGACCACGGCGGATTGCGTGACCTGTCACGCCTCGACGACCAAGTTCGGTCCGGGCACGCCAGATGCAGCACACGGGCATCACGGCAACTGCGCGAACTGCCACGAGAAGGGCAAGAGCTTCACCGGTGTGACCATCGTCACCCGGCCGACGAGATCCCAACCATCCGCCAACGGGCGACTGCAGCACGTGCCACAGCTCGACCACGTCATTCAGCACGGGGGTGAGCGATGGCAAGCCGGCCAATCACATTCCGACGAAACAGGTATGCACGCTGTGCCACACCAACCCGGCGAGCTACAAGCCGGGCGTGATGAACCACAGTGGCATCACCAGCGGCTGCACGACCTGTCACGCGGTCGGTGCGACGGGGACGGCGTTCTTTGGCGTGACGCCGGTGCCGCAGGGGTCGGGACACATCCCGAGCAGCTCGGATTGCGTGACCTGTCACGCCTCGACGTCCAAGTTCGGTCCGGGCACGGGGATGCAGCACACCGGCATCAGCTCGGGATGCGCGACCTGCCACGACACCGGCAAGGCGTTCACCGGGGTGACCAACCTCAAGACCAAGCCGACGAATCACGTGCCGACCACGGCGACGTGCGAGACCTGCCACGCCGCCGGAAACTTCACCAGTTTCGCCGGCACCCAGATGCAGCACACCGGCATCAGTTCCGGCTGCACGACGTGCCATGCGGCGAGTGCGACGGGAACACCGTTCTTTGGGGTGACGCCGCTGCCGCAAGGGTCCGGCCACATTCCGACCACGGCGGACTGCGTGACCTGTCACGCCTCGACCAGCAAGTTTGGTCCGGGCACGGCGATGAATCACACGCCGGTGGCGGGGACGCCGTGCGCGACCTGTCACGAGACGGGGAAGAGCTTCACCGGCGTGACCATCGTGACGCGGCCGACGCCAGCGCAGGACGCGAACCATCCGAAGACGGGGGATTGCGCGACCTGCCACACGTCGACGGTGTCGTTCACGATGGGGATCACCAGCTTGCCGGCGAACCACATTCCGACCACGGCGGCGTGCATCAGCTGTCACGCGGGGGGCAGCACGACGCCGGGAAGTGGGGTGATCAACCACACTGCGGCGGCAATTACGAGCGGCTGTATCAATTGCCACGCGGCGAGCGCGGCGGGGAAGGCGTTCCTGGGCGTGACGCCGATGGGACAGGGGGTGGGGCATCTGCCGAGCGGGGCCAATGGTTGCGAGAGCTGTCACGCGGCGACCAAGTTCGACAAGTTTGGGCCGAACACCGGGATGAACCACGCGGTGGTGGCGGGCGTGGCTTGCGCGAACTGTCACGCGGTGGGGACCGGGATCACGGGGACGCCGCCGGTGAAGACGCCGCCGGGGAACCACGTGCCGATCGGCAATGCGGCGTGCGAGAGCTGTCACACGGCGAGCAACTTCACGACGTTCCAAGGCAATTCGGTGACGCTGATGAAGCACGCGGTGGTGGCGGGGACGCCGTGCGCGACTTGTCACGAGGGAGGGTTGAGTTTCGTGGGCGCGCCGGCGGTAGTGACGCGGCCGACGCCAGCGCAGGATCCGGCACATCCGACCGACCGGCGAGTGCGGGACGTGCCACAGCTCGACGACGTCGTTCACCACCGGCGTGACCGGCAAGCCGGCGAACCACATTCCGACCAATGCGGCGTGCACGCTGTGCCACCTGAGTCTGCCGGCGTCGTACAAGCCCGGGACGATGGTCCACACGGGTATCAGCAGCGGCTGCACGACGTGCCATGCGGTCGGTGCGACGGGGACGGCGTTCTATGGCGTGACACCGGTGCCGCAGGGGTCCGGACACATCCCGACGTCGAGTCGACTGCGTGACCTGCCACGCCTCGACGACCAAGTTCGGTCCGGGCACCCCGATGCAGCACACCGGCATCAGCTCGGGATGCGCGACCTGCCACGACACCGGCAAGGCGTTCACCGGGGTGACCAACCTCAAGACCAAGCCGACGAACCACGTGCCGACCACGGCGACATGCGAGACGTGTCATGCGGCGAGCAACTTCACCGCTTCGGCCGAACACGCCGATGCAGCACACGGGCATCAGTACCGGCTGCACCACGTGCCATGCCGCGAGCGTGACGGGAACACCGCTTCTTCGGCGTGACACCGGTGCCGCAAGGGTCGGGCCACATCCCGACCACGGCGGACTGCGTGACCTGCCACGCCTCGACCACGCAAGTTCGGTCCGGGCACGGCGATGAACCACACGCCGGTGGCGGGCACGCCGTGCGCGACCTGCCACGAGACGGGCAAGAGCTTCACCGGCGTGATCATCGTGACGCGGCCGACGGCCAGCGCAGGATCCGGCGCACCCGACGACCGGCGAGTGCGGCACCTGCCACAGCTCGACCACGTCATTCACCACCGGCGTGACCGGCAAGCCGGCGAACCACATTCCGACGAATGCGGCGTGCACGCTGTGCCACCTGAGTCTGCCGGCGTCGTACAAGCCCGGGACGATGGTCCACACGGGTATCAGCAGCGGCTGCACGACGTGCCACGCGGTCGGTGCGACGGGGACGGCGTTCTATGGCGTGACACCGGTGCCGCAGGGGCGCGGACACATCCCGACGTCGAGTGACTGCGTGACCTGTCACGCGTCGACGACCAAGTTCGGTCCCGGGACACCGATGTCGCACACGGGCATCAGCTCGGGATGCGCGACCTGCCACGACACCGGCAAGACGTTCACCGGCGTCGCGATCAAAACCAAGCCGACGAATCACGTGCCGACGACGGCGGCATGCGAAACGTGTCACGCGGCGAGCAACTTCACCGCCTTCGGTCCGAACACGCCGATGCAGCACACCGGCATCAGCAGCGGCTGCACCACCTGTCATGCGGCGAGTGTCACCGGCATCGCTTTTGCGGGCGTGACGCCGGTGCCGCAAGGGTCCGGCCACATCCCGACCACGGCGGATTGCGTGAGCTGCCACGCCTCGACGAGCAAGTTCGGCCCTGGAACGGCGATGAACCACACGCCGGTGGCGGGGACGCCGTGCGCGACCTGCCATGAAACGGGCCGGAGCTACTTCGGCGTGGTGATCGTGACCCGGCCGACGGCAGCGCAGGATCCGGCGCATCCCACCACCGGTGAATGTGGAACGTGCCACAGCTCGACGACGTCGTTCACCACCGGCGTGACCGGCAAGCCGGCGAACCACATTCCGACGAATGCGGCATGCACGCTGTGCCACCTGAGTCTGCCGGCGTCGTACAAACCCGGGACGATGGTCCACACCGGTATCAGCAGCGGCTGCACGACGTGCCATGCGGTGGGTGCCAGCGGGACGGCGTTCTATGGCGTGACACCGGTGCCGCAGGGGGCCGGACACATCCCGAGCAGTTCAGATTGCGTCACCTGCCACGCGTCGACGACCAAGTTCGGTCCCGGGACCCCGATGTCGCACACGGGCATCAGCTCGGGATGCGCGACCTGCCACGACTCCGGCAAGACGCTTCACCGGCGTCGCGATCAAGACCAAGCCGACGAATCACGTGCCGACCACGGCGGCATGCGAGACCTGTCATGCGGCGGCAACTTCACCGTTTCGGCCGGCACGCCGATGCAGCACACCGGCATCAGTAGCGGCTGCACCACCTGCCATGCGGCGAGTGTCGACGGGAACATCGCTTTTGCGGGCGTGACGCCGGTGCCGCAAGGGTCCGGGCACATCCCGACCACCGCGGATTGCGTGAGCTGCCATGCGTCGACGACGCAAGTTCGGCCCTGGAACGGCGATGAACCACGCGCCGGTGGCGGGAACACCGTGCGCGACGTGCCATGAAACGGGCCGGAGCTACTTCGGCGTGGTGATCGTGACCCGGCCGACGGCGGCGCAGGATCCGGCGCATCCCGCCGACCGGCGAATGCGGAACGTGCCACAGCTCGACGACGTCGTTCACCACCGGCGTGACCGGCAAGCCGGCGAACCACATTCCGACGAATGCGGCATGCACGCTGTGCCACCTGAGTCTGCCGGCGTCGTACAAGCCCGGGACGATGGTCCACACCGGTATCAGCAGCGGCTGCACGACGTGCCATGCGGTGGGTGCCAGCGGGACGGCGTTCTATGGCGTGACACCGGTGCCGCAGGGGGCCGGACACATACCGAGCAGTTCAGATTGCGTCACCTGCCACGCGTCGACGACCAAGTTCGGTCCCGGGACCCCGATGTCGCACACGGGCATCAGCTCGGGATGCGCGACCTGCCACGACTCCGGCAAGAGCTTCACCGGGGTGACCAACCTCAAGACCAAGCCGACGAACCACGTGCCGACGACGGCGGCATGCGAGACCTGTCATGCCGCCGGAAACTTCACCAGTTTCGCCGGCACCCAGATGCAGCACACCGGCATTAGTTCCGGCTGCACGACGTGCCATGCAGCGAGTGCGACGGGAACACCATTCTTTGGCGTGACGCCGGTGCCGCAAGGGTCCGGGCACATCCCGACCACGGCGGATTGCGTGAGCTGCCATGCGTCGACGACCAAGTTCGGCCCTGGAACGGCGATGAACCACGCGCCGGTGGCGGGAACACCGTGCGCGACCTGCCATGAAACGGGCCGGAGCTACTTCGGCGTGGTGATCGTGACCCGGCCGACGGCGGCCCAGGATCCGGCGCACCCGACGACCGGCGAGTGCGGGACGTGCCATAGCTCCACGACGTCATTCACCACCGGCGTGACCGGCAAGCCGGCGAACCACATTCCGACGAATGCGGCATGCACGCTGTGCCACCTGAGTCTGCCGGCGTCGTACAAACCCGGGACGATGGTCCACACCGGTATCAGCAGCGGCTGCACCACGTGCCACGCGGTCGGTGCGAGCGGGACGCCGTTCTTTGGCGTGACACCGGTGCCGCAGGGGTCGGGACACATTCCGACGTCGAGTGACTGCGTGACCTGTCATGCCTCGACGTCCAAATTCGGTCCGGGCACGGCGATGAACCACGCCGGGATCGCCAGCGGCTGCATCACCTGCCACGGCACGGGCAAGACGTTTACGGGAATCACGATCAAGACGCCGCCGAGCAACCACCTTCCAACAGGGTCCATCGCCTGCGAGGGTTGCCATTCTCCGGCCAGCTTCGCGACCTTCGGCGGCACCAAGATGAACCATACGCCCGTGGCCGCAATGACGTGCATGAGCTGTCACGAGACCGGCATGACGAACATGTGGTACGGAGTGAGAGTCAAGGTCCGCGATTCGGCGAATCATCACGCAGGGGTGGACTGCAAGGGTTGCCATAACACGACGTCCTTCGACGGCGGCAACCGACCGACGCCGGCAAAAGTGGCAACCACGCCAGGCGCGGCGCCCACCGGGACGCCGCAACCGGGTGCGGGTTCTCCGCTTCCTGGACGGGCTCCGTCGCCAATGGTCGCGCCGCCACCGACTTCACCGGTCACACCACCCGCTTTGTCGCCTCCGACGCCGATTTCCTCGCCGATGTTGCCGCCGCGGGCCCCGACGCCGGGCAGGTTCGCCCATATGGGCGTTGCGCCCGGCTCGTGCTTCACGTGCCACAACGGTGCCAGCGCGAAGGGCAAGCCCGGCAACCACCTGCCGACAGCAATGTCGTGCGACTCGTGCCACCGCACGACTTCGTGGACGCCCGCGAATTTCACGCACACGGGGATCGCGCCCAAATCGTGCGTGTCCTGCCACAACGGCGTCAGCGTGAAGGGCAAGCAAGGCAACCATTTCGTGACGACACGGTCCTGCGATTCCTGCCACCGCACGACGAGCTGGACGCCGGTGACGTCGTACTCCCACGTGTCGCCCGCATTCATCCGCCACAACAGCGGCGTCTCGTGCGTGAGCTGCCACAAGACCAATAGCGAAGTCATGGTCTGGAAATCCGCCGGCTACAAACCCGATTGCGCCGGCTGCCATGCGAGCTCGTTCAAGCCGGAGGTCCATGTCAAGGTGGACTCGCCGAAGCTCCTTTATACGGTGTCGGAACTCAAGAATTGCACCGCCGCGTGCCACGTCTATGCGACCCCGTCGCTGACGACGGTCAAGAAGTCGATACCGTTCCGCCACCGGTCGACCGACGGCGGCTTCTGATCGTGCGCGTCGCCCGTTTGTCTTGTCGGTCACTGCCGATCGCGAAATTGTCGGCGTTGTGCTTCCGGATTTTCGCCTTCGCGGCGGCGGCTGCGATTGCGATCCCCGCATCGGCGCAGCTTCTCGACTCGGTGAACGTGACCAACGACGGCGCCAATGCCGTCGTTCGCATCAAGTTCGCCGCGCTGATCCAGTACATTCGGCACGCGCCCGCCAGCGAGGGCAGTGTCGTCCAGGTGTATTTCCAGATCACGGCGGGCGACGAAGCGTCACGCACCGTGATCGAGGAGCAGCGACGACCGAATCCGACGGATCTCGTGCCTTCGTTCACGGTCACCTATCCCTCGCAGCCGCCCGGCCTTCTGCGGCGCCTCGACATCAAGTTCGCGTCGCCCGTGCGGTTCCGCCTTCGCCCGGAGGACGCGTCGTCGATCGTCCTGCTCATTCCACTTTCGGACGAACAGATCGCGAAGCTGACGCCGCCGAAGCCCGAAGGGATCAAGCTCGCGCCTTCCTCGGTGCAAGCCACGCCGACGACCGATGTCGAGCGCAATGCAGCCGAGCTTGCGCGCGACGCGCGGTCGGCACTCGAGTCCGGCGATTTCGAAAGAGCCGTGGTCCTGCTCAATCGGCTGCTCAACCTGCCGCCGAATGCATGGTCGCAGGAGGCGCAGGAGCAGATCGGCCTCGCGCGCGAGCGCCTGGGCGAGACCGGGAAGGCGAAGGCCGAATACGAGCTCTATCTCAAGCTCTATCCAGACGGACCGGGGGCCGACCGCATCCGACAGCAACTAGCCGCTCTCGCGGCGTCGCCCATCGCCGCCGCCGGGGCGGCGCGAACCGGCGCCGTGACGTATTGGGGAAGCGTATCGCAGTATTACTACGGCGGACAATCGCGCGCGACCACGACCACCACGACGGTGACCCCGGCGACGGGTGCCACCACGATCGATACCGCCAGCTTGTCCGGCATCGACCAATCGCAGCTTGCCAACAACATCGACCTCACCACGCGTTATCGCGACGCAGTCTGGGACAATCGCATCGTCGTCCGCGACGCGTACTTCCTGAATCTCCTGAAGGGCAGCAGCAACAGCAACCAGCTCAATGCGGCGTACGCGGAAACGCGCTACCAGCCGACGCAGCTGATGGGCCGTTTCGGGCGGCAGTCGGCGACCACGGGTGGCGTGCTCGGGCTCTTCGATGGCGCGGTCGGAAGTTGGGGCTTCGCCGAAAACTGGCGCGTCGGTGGCGTCGTGGGTCAACCCGTGAACACGCAGCTCGGGGGAACGAACAAGACCTTTTACGGCGCCAACGTCGAGGCCGAGAACGTGGGCGGGCAATGGGGCGGCAACGCATTCGCGATCCGGCAGAACGTTTCCGGGTACGAGGATCGCACCGGCATCGGTGGCGAATTGCGCTATTTCGACACGTCGTGGAATCTCTACTCGCTGCTCGATTACGACCCGACGTTCAGGGCCACGAGCATCGCGATGGTGCAAGCCAACGTTCAGTTTCCCACGGGGACATCGCTTAACGTCCTGTTCGACTACCGGCGGTCACCGACCCTGCAGCTCACCAACGCGCTGGTCGTCGATCCCACGTTGAGCATCAATGACCTGGTGAAGACGCTCGGCCTCGGCGCCACGCGGGACTTGGCGAAGGCCGTGACACCGGTCTCGCGCGTCGCGTTCGTCGGTGTGACGCAGCAGCTGTCGCCACAATGGCAGATCGGCGGCGACTTCCGCGTCTCGTCGCTGAGCGAAACTCCAGCCCTCGGGACCACGTTTCCCGGCGCGCCGTCGTCGGGCAACATCTACACCTATACAGTGCAGGCGATCGCGAACAACCTCACGCGCTGGCAGGACATCCTCGTGATGAACGCCAGCGCCCTGACGTCGCGCGACCTCCGGGCATATCAGCTGGGACTCGATTTCCGCTTCACGGTCTGGCAGGACGTGCTCCTCGAGCCGCTGTTGCGGTGGTACCGGCAGACCGACGTGCGGGATACGGCGTTGACGCGCACGACACCGGGGCTGCACGTACTGTGGCGCATCAAGGATCGCTTTTCGGTCGAGGCCGAAGGTGATTGGGAAATTTCCCGCACCAACAGCCCGGTCATCGTCGACAATGTGCGGCGGCGCTTTTATTATGTGGGCTGGCGCTGGGATCTTTGACCGGGCGAACGGACGCGAGATGCACCAGGCAAAATCGCTTTACGGCATTATCGGGATCGCCGCGCTGGCCGTCACCCTGGCCGCTGTCGGCCTCTACGTCGTGATGTCGTCGCGCGGCGATCAGGCTGCGCGGGTCGGCGCAATGCCGGGTGGAACGGCGGCCCCGACGAGAGAAGGGACTGCGGTGCCGCCCGCGGCAGCGCCGTCGATCGAGGTCGCCGCAGAGGGCCTCGCGCAACGGTTGAGGGCGAAGGATGGCACGGGCGACGAATGGGCGCTCCTTGCGCGGAGTTACGTCCAGATGAAGCGTTATCCGGAAGCGGTCGATGCGTTCGGCAAGGCGCTTCAGAAATTGCCCGGCGACAAGGCGTTGATCGACGAAGAAGCCGCCGCGCGGAAGTTGGCGGCCGGAGGCGGGGCGCCACCGAAGTAGTCGATCGCCGGGTTGCGATAAACTGGCGCGACGTCACGGCGCCCGTTTGCGCCGCGTCGCTCTCCCGTGTCGTCGACCCGCACCCTCCACGGCTTTCACGCCGTCATCGCACGCCTCAACCAGCGGCCGGAATCGGTACGCGCGCTTTTCGTCGCGGAGGCGAAACAGGGACCGCGCGTGCGCGATATCGTCGCTCGCGCCGAAGCCGCAGGATGTCCGGTCACCATCGCCGATGGACAGCGCCTGCGCGAAATGGCGGGCACCGAGCAGCATCAGGGCGTTGTCGCCCTGGTCGACGCCAATGCGCCGCAGCTGACCCTCGAGGAAGTCCTCGAACTCGCGCAGGAGCCGCCGCTCTTGCTGGTGCTCGACGGCGTCACCGATCCGCACAACCTCGGCGCCTGCCTGCGCAGCGCGGACGCGTTCGGCGCGCATGCGGTCATCGTCCCGAAGGATCGCGCGGTGGGCGTGAATGCGACCGTCGCGAAGGCGGCGAGCGGCGCCGCCGACACTGTGCCGGTAATCACCGTCACAAACCTCGCGCGCGCGCTGCGCGACCTCAAGTCGCGCGGCGTGTGGATTCTCGGCGCGGATGCGGGAGGCGAAAGCCTGTTCGACGCCGACATCACCGGACCGGTCGCGTGGGTATTGGGCGCGGAGGGCAGCGGACTGCGGCGGCTCACGCGCGAATTGTGCGACCGCATCGTGGGCATTCCGCTGGCCGGCGCGGTCGAGAGCCTCAACGTCTCCGTGGCGGCGGGAATCTGCCTTTACGCATCGCGCCGCGCGCGCCGCTAGGACGGGCATAATGTCGGCCCGACATTTCTGCCCGTAGAAGGAAGCCCCGATGTTCCGCGAGAAGTACCTCGATTACGCCGAGCTCACCGCCACCATTTCCGCCTGGTCGAAGCAACACCCGGATTTCGTGCGCGTCACTTCCATCGGCAAGAGCAGCGAAGGCCGGGACATCCCGCTCGTGATCATCGGTCGCAATCCGGACGAGGCGCGTCCTGCGATCTGGATCGACGGCAACATGCATGCGTCCGAGGTGTGCGGCTCGAGCGTCGCGCTCGCGATCGCCGAAGACGTCATCGCGCTCCATCGGGGCGGCGGCGACGTGGGCGGCAAGCCGTTTCCGGCGCACATGGCGGACACGATCAAGGACGCGCTTTTCTACGTCGTCCCGCGCATCTCGCCCGACGGCGCCGAGGAGGTCCTTAAGAAAGCCCGCTTCGTCCGCTCGAGCCCGGTCAACGACCGCGTCAACAAGGACCACGCGTACTGGGAGAGCGTCGACGTCGACGGCGACGGCATGGCGGGCTATATGCGGATGCAGGACCCGGACGGCGAGCTGGTGGAGCTTCGAGGCGACGACGGCAAGCCGCTCGACCCGCCGGTGATGGGCGCGCGCATGCCCGAGGATCCGGGACCTTACTTCAAGCTCTACCCCGAGGGTCGCATCGTCAATTTCGATGGCCGGCGCATCCCCAACCCCTATTTCCTTTCCGACAACCCCAACGACTTCAACCGCAATTTTCCGCACATGTGGGCGTCCGAGTCGCAGCAGGAAGGCGCCGGACATTACCCGGGCAGCCGGCCCGAGACGCGGGCGATCCTGGATTTCGCGACGGCGCACCCTAACATCTTCGCGTGGCTCAACCTGCACACGTTCGGCGGCGTGCTCATCCGGCCGCTCGGCGACAAGCCCGACAGCAAGATGAACCAGGGCGACCTCGCGATCTTCGACCAGGTCGAGGCCTGGATGACGGAGCACACGGGCTACGCCACGGTGAGCGGCTTCCACGAGTTCCTCTACGAGCCCGAGAAGCCGATCTACGGCGACCTTTCCGATTACGCGTACCACCAGCGCGGCGCGCTCGCCTATGTCATCGAGCTGTGGGACCTCTTTCACCAGCTCGGCATCGAACGCAAGAAGCCGTTCGTCGAGCACTATTTCAAGTTCGGGCGCAAGGACATCGTCGCCCTCGCGAATTTCGACCGCGAGCACAACAAGGGCCGCGTGTTCGGGCGCTGGAAGAAGGTGCAGCATCCGCAGCTGGGCGAGGTCGAGGTGAACGGCTTCGATCCGCGCGTCGGCATCTGGAACCCCCCGTACGAACGGCTCGCCGAAACATGCGCCGCGCAGAGCGCCGCGTTCCTGCGCGTGGCGGCGCTGGTGCCGCGCGTGAGCATCGAGGTCGTCAAGCGCGAAGCGGCGGGCGGACACACGCGCATCGAGCTCCGCGTCGGCAACCGTGGTTATCTTGGCACGTACGGCCTGCCCTCGGCGGCGAAACTCCCGCACTCCGAGCCGCTACGCCTGACGGCGCGCGGTGACGGCGTCGAGCTCGTTGCGCCGGCAGAGGCGGTTGTCGACATCGGCCATCTCGACGGCTGGGGCGCGGGACTCTACGGCGGTCCGAGCATCTTCATGCCGTGGACGCGCGGCAGCGGGCACGAGCGGCACGTGACGCTTGTCGCCAAGGGCAAGGGCACGCTCACCGTGAAGGTGGGGAGCTGCCGCGTCGGCTACAAATCCGTGAATGTGGAGGTCGGCTCATGAGCGAAACCCGCGACAATCCTCTGCTGCAACCGTGGAACACGCCATTCGGCCTGCCGCCGTTCGACGCGATCCGTCCCGAGCATTTCGCTCCGGCGTTCGAGCACGCCATGCGCGCGCACCGCGCCGAGATCGACGCCATTGCCGGGAATGCTGCGCCCGCCGACGTTCGACAACACGCTCGCCGCGCTCGACCGCTGCGGCCGCGAGCTCCGGCGCATCGAGCAGGTCTTCTTCAACCTCACGGCGAGCGAGACGTCGCCGGCACTGCAGGCGGTCGAGCGCGAGATGTCGCCGCGGCTCGCCGCGCATCACAGCGCGATCCACCTCGACGCCCGGCTGTTCGCGCGCATCGACGCGGTGACGCAGCGGCGCGGGGAGCGCTCGGATTGACGCCGGAGCAGTCGCGGCTCGTCGAGCGCGTGCATCTCGATTTCGTACGCGCGGGTGCGCGCCTCTACTCCCGTCGCCAAGACGCGATATGCCGCGATCGAGGAGCGCCTGGCCGCGCTCACGACGCAATTCAGCCAGAACGTCCTCGCCGACGAAGCGAACTTCCGGCTCGTACTGAAGGACGAGCGGCGATCTCGCGGGTCTGCCGCCGGATCTGCGCGCGGCCGCGCGCGAGGCGGCGCACGAGCGCGGCGAGGAGGGCGGCTGGATGATCACGCTGTCGCGCTCGCTCATCGCACCGTTCCTCGTATTCTCGGACAGGCGCGACCTGCGCGAGCTGGCGTGGACCGCCTGGGTCCGGCGCGGCGAGCACGAGGGCGAGCACGACAACCGGCCGGTCGCGCGCGAGATCCTTGCGCTGCGCAACGAGCAGGCGCGGCTGCATGGGTACAGGAATTACGCGGACTACGCGCTCGTCGACCGGATGGCCGGCACGCCGGAGGCCGTCGCGCGCCTCTTCGAGCAGATCTGGGAGCCGGCGAAGGCGCGGGCCGCGGAGGAGCGCGACGCGCTCGTCGCGATGGCGCGCGCGAGCGGCGCGACGCACGCGATCGAGCCCTGGGACTGGCGCTACTACGCCGAGAAGGTGCGCAAGGCGCGCTACCGCCTCGACGACGCCGAGGTCAAGGCATACTTTCCCGCTCGAGCGGATGCTCGCCGCCGCGTTCGACACGGCGCAGCGGCTGTTCGGCATCACGTTTGCCGAGCGCAAGGATCTCCACGCCTATCACCCCGATGTCCGCGTGTTCGAAGTTCACGGGGGCGATGGCCGGCTGATCGGAATCTTCCTGAGCGACAACTATGCGCGAGCGACCAAGCGCGGCGGCGCATGGATGAGCGCCTACCGCTGGCAGTCGCGCGGCGACGGCGAAACGCTGCCGATCGTCGTCAACAACAACAATTTCGCCAAGGCCCCCGCCGGCGAGCCGACGCTCCTTTCGGCCGACGACGTGCGCACGCTGTTCCACGAATTCGGCCATGGCCTGCACGGGCTGCTGTCGAACGTGACCTACGAGCGATTGTCCGGCACGCACGTGCTGCGCGATTTCGTCGAGCTGCCGTCGCAGATCTTCGAGCACTGGGGGATCGAGCCCGCGGTGCTGAAGCGCCATGCGCTGCACTACGCGACCAACGATCCGATCCCCGACGCGCTGATCGAGCGGCTGAACGAAGCGCGTCGCTTCAACAAGGGCATCGACACCGTCGAGTACACCGCCTGCGCGCTGGTGGACATGGCGCTGCACGCGCGGCCGGATGCGGATGGCGTGGATATCAGCGAATTCGAGCGCACCGAGCTCGAGCGCATCGGCATGCCGCGCGACATCGTGCTCCGGCACCGGTTGCCGCACTTTGGCCACCTGTTCTCGGGCTCGAGCTATGCGGCGGGCTACTACGTCTATCAGTGGGCCGAGGTGCTCGACGCCGACGGATTCGACGCGTTCGTCGAGGCCGGCGACCCGTTCGATCCCGAGGTTGCGGGGCGGCTGCTGCGCTATGTGTACTCATCGGGCGGCACGTTGCCGCCGGCAGAGGCCTACCGGGCCTTCCGCGGTCGCGATCCGTCCGTCGGACCCTTGCTCGCCAAGATCGGATTGGCCGACACCCGGCAGCCGGCCTGACGAAGACGGGCGGGGCTACTTGCCCCAGCGCAACGCCACCGGCTGCAATTCGCCCGCCAGTTCCAGCAACCCCGCGCGCGTCGCAGGATGCAGCGCGTCCAGCGGATGGCGCACGGCGTCGCTCTTGATGACGCCGCCCGCGGCCATCACGGTCTTGGTCGCGCGCAGTCCGCACTGCCGGTTTTCGTAGTTGATCAGCGGGAGGATGCGCGCGTAGGCCGCGGCGGCATCGCTGCGCCGCCCCGACCGGAAATGTTCCAGCACCGGCTTGATGAGATCGGGAAGCAAGGCGCTCGGCATGGTCCCCGTCGCGCCGGCGTCGAGGTCGGCCATCAGCGTGATCGACTCCTCGCCGTCGAAGGGTCCGGCAATCGCGTCGCCGCCCGCTTCGATCAGGCTCCGCAGCTTGGTCGCGGTACCGGGCATCTCGATCTTGAAATAGCGCACCGACGGGATTTCACGCGCGAGCCGGATCAGGAACGGCACCGACAGGCTGACGCCGCTCAACGGCGCATCCTGCACCATGATCGGAATGGGCGCCGCGTCGGCGACGCGCGCAAAATGCTGCAGGATGCCGTTCTCGTCGGCGCGCAGACCCGTGCCGTGGTAGGGCGGCATGAGCATCAGCATGGCGGCGCCCGCCGAAGCCGCGGCGCGCGCGCGGTCGGCGGCGATGCGTGTGCTGAAATGGCTGCAGGTGACGATGACGGGGACACGGCCGGCGACGTGCGACAGGCACAGGTCGGTGAGCGTGGCGCGCTCCTCGTCGGTGAGCAGGAATTGCTCCGAGTAGTTGGCAAGCACGCAGATGCCGTCGACCCCCTGGTCGATCATGCAATCGAGCACGCGCCGCTGGCCGTCGAGGTCGACGTCGCCGGTCGCGGTGAAGGGCGTGGGCGCGATGGGGATAGATGCCGGTGTAGGGCGTCGAGCGGGGTCGGTCAAGTGCACTCCCTGAATCGTTGCCCGGGAGGTGGTGGGCTGTCGCCGGGTCGGTGACGCGAAAGAAAGACCCCGCGGGCCGAGTGGCCGCGCGGGGTTTCCGGCTTCGGCGGTACGTGCACGCTACTCCTTGATGTCGACCCCGTAGAAGGTGTGCCGGCCGAACGGCGAGAGCTTGTAGTCGATCACTTCCTTGCGCACCGGCTTCAATTGCACCGCATGCGCCATCGTGAGCCACGGCGCCTGCTCCTTGAAGATGACCTGCGCCTTCATGTAGAGGTCCGCGCGCTGCTTCTGGTCGGACAGTGTCTTCGCTTTCTGCACGAGATCCTCGAACGGCTGGTAGCACCACTTGGAGACGTTGCTGCCGTTCGACTTGGCGGCGTCGCATCCCAGCAGCGTGTTGAGGAAGTTGTCCGGGTCGCCGTTGTCGCCGGTCCAACCCAGCATGCCCATCTGGTGCTCGCCGTTCTGCATCCGCTTGCGGTATTCGCCCCACTCGAAGCTCTTGATCTCCGCCGTCACGCCGATTTTCGCGAGATCGGCCTGCATCAGCTCGGCGATGCGGCGCGCGTTGGGGTTGTAGGGCCGCTGCACGGGCATCGCCCACAGGTCGGTCGTGAACCCGTTCGGATAGCCTGCTTCCGCCAGCAGCTTCTTCGCCGCCGCCGGATCGTACGGATCGTCCTTGATCGCGTTGTTGTACGACCATTGCGTCGGCGGGATCGGATTCTTGGCGACGACACCCGCCGACAGGTAGACGGCGTCGATGATCGCCTGCTTGTTGATCGCCATGTTCACGGCCTTGCGCACGCGCACGTCGTCGAACGGTTTCTTGGTGACGTTGTAGGCGAGGTAGCCGACGTTCAATCCGGGCTGCTCCAGCACGACGACGTTCGGATCCTTGCGGATCGCGTCGAGGTCGGCCGGATTCGGATACGGCATCACGTGGCATTCACCCTTCTGCAGCTTGGCCCAGCGCACCGACGCGTCCGGCGTGATCGAGAACACGAGGTCGTCGATCTTCGCCTTGCCGCCCCAGAACTGCGGGAAGGCCTTGTAGCGGATGACCGCGTCCTTCTGATACTGCACCAGATAGAAGGGCCCGGTGCCGATCGGTTCCTGATCGATCTTCTCGGGCGTCCCGGCTTTCATCATCGCGTCGGCGTACTCCTTCGACTGCACGCCCGCGTATTCCATCGCGAGGTCCGACAGGAACGGCGCTTCGGGCTTCTCGAGCGTGATGCGCACCGTGTAGTCGTCGACCTTCTCCACCGACTTCAGCAGCTTCGGCAGGCCCATGTCGTTGAAGTACGAGTGGTTCGAGCTCGTCACCTTGAAGTATGGATTGGTTTCCTTCCACTGCCGCTCGATGCGCGAAGATCATGTCGTCGGCGTTGAAGTCGCGGGTCGGCTTCCACGCGCGGTGGTTGTGCCACTTCACCCCCTTGCGCAGATGGAAGGTGTACACCTTTCCGTCAGGCGAGATGTCCCAGCGCTCGGCCAAGCCCCGGCACGACGGTGGTGCCGCCGCGCTCGAAGTCGACGATGCGGCTGTAGATCTGGCTGTTGGCGTCGAACGAGGTGCCCGTCGTGTTGACCGCCGGATAGAAGTTCTCGGGGCTGCCCTCGGAACAGAACACCAGCGTCTTGGCCGCGACGCCGGTCGCCGCGAGCAGGGCAGGCAGCGCCAGCGCGATCATCAGCGCGCGCGGCACGCCGGGAAACCGGCGCGCGCCAGTCGATAGTTTCGTCATTCGAGTCACTCCTGTCAGTGGGGCGGCGGGGATGGCGGCGCGGAATCTCCCGCCTCCGGGCGCCCCTGTTCGAGAAAACGCTCCCCAAGGTGACATGATACCTGCCGGCCGTCGAGCGGGCGCAGGATCGGACGCTCGCGTCCGGCAGCGGTCGATCACGTGGGGGCAGCGGGTCGAAAAGACGCACCCGGCCGGCGGATTGAGCGGGGAGGGAAGCTCGCCCTTGAGCAGGATGCGCTCCGGTCGATCCTTCGGGTCGATGCCGGGTGTCGACGCCAGCAGCGCCCGCGTGTAAGGGTGCAGCGGACGCGAGAAGATCCGCTCCTTGCTGCCCTGTTCCATGGCGAGCCCGAGGTACATGACCAGCACCTCGTGCGCGATGTGCCGGACCACGCCGAGGTCGTGCGAGATGAACAGATAGGCGAGGCCGAGCTCGCCCTGCAGGTCGGCGAGGAGGTTCAGCACCTGCGCCTGCACGGAGACGTCGAGGGCGGAAACCGGCTCGTCGGCGACGACCAGCGCCGGATTCAGCATCAGCGCCCGCGCAATCGCGATGCGCTGGCGCTGGCCGCCGGAGAACATGTGCGGATAGCGGACGTAATGCTCGGGGCGCAGACCGACCCTGGCGAGCATCGCTTTGGCGCGCTCGGCGCGCGCGGCAGGCTCGAGCCCGGTGTTGATCTCGAGCGGCGCCTCCAGGATTGCGCCGATCTTCTTGCGCGGATTGAGCGACCCATAGGGATTCTGGAACACCATCTGCACGGTCTTGCGCAGCTCGTGCTGCTGCGCGCCCGCCGCCTTGACCGCGTCGATGGCGCCCAGGCGCAGCTCGCCGGACGTCGGCTTTTCGATCAACGCCACGATGCGCGCGAGCGTCGACTTGCCGCAGCCGGATTCGCCGACGACGGCGAGCGTGCGCCCCGCTTCGATCGAAAACGAGACGCCGCCGACCGCGTGGAGCTGCGCTGCTTCGCGGAACGGACCGCGGCGGATCCGGTAGACCTGCGTGAGGTCTCGCGCTGAGGCAACCGAAGCGTTCACCGCTGCGACCTCGACGGCAAGCCCGTCCCGCGCGATCGCCGCGTCGCGATTCGGGTCATCGAGCGGAAAATGGCAGCGGACCTTGCCGTCGTGCCAGGCGCGAAGCTCGGGCCGCGTCTGGCACGCATGCTTTGTCGCATAGCGGCAGCGCGGCGCGAACAGGCATCCCGCCGGCCGGTCGTAGAGTCCCGGCACCATGCCGGGGATCGTGGCGAGGCGTCGCTCGCCGGCACTGCGCTCCGGCATCGCGGCCAGCAATGCCGCGGTATAGGGGTGCTGGGGCGCCGCGAACAGCGCCTGCGCGCGCTGCTCCTCGACGATCTGGCCGGCGTACATGACGGCGACACGCCGGGCCATTTCCGCGACGACGCCCATGTTGTGCGTGACCAGGATCAGCGCCATGCCGCGCTCGTGCTGCAGTGCGCGCAGCAGGTCGAGGATCTGCGCCTGGATCGTGACGTCGAGCGCGGTCGTCGGCTCGTCGGCGATAAGGAGGCGCGGGTTGCACGCGATGGCCATCGCGATCATCACGCGCTGGTTCATGCCGCCCGAGAGCTGGTGCGGGAAGTCGCCGAGCCGGCTCGACGCGGCCGGGATGCCGACCTGCTCCAGCAATTCGGTGGCGCGACGGAGCGCCGCCTTGCGATCGAGCTTGAGATGCAGGCGCAGCGTTTCGCAAAGCTGGAAGCCGATCGTGAAGCATGGATTGAGGCTCGTCGTCGGATCCTGGAAGATCATCGCCACGTCTTTGCCGACGAGCGCGCGGCGCTCGCCGTCGGAAAGCGTCTGCAGGTCGCGCCCGGCGAACTGCAACCGCCGCGCGCGCACGCGGCCGGGATAGGCGACGAGCCCCATGACCGCCAGCATCGTCACGCTCTTGCCCGATCCCGACTCGCCGACGATGCCGAGCACTTCGCCTTCGTCCACCGCGAGGCTCACGCCCTCGACGGCGTGCATGACGGCACCCTGCGAGGGGAATTCGACGTGCAGGTCTTCGATTTCGAGGAGCGCCATGGACGGGCGGCCTATCGCTTGAGCTTCGGGTCGAGCGCGTCGCGCAGCCCGTCGCCCAGGAGATTGAAGGCAAGCACCGTCACGAGGATCATGATTCCCGGAAACGTCACGACCCACCACGCGCGCAGCACGAACTCGCGCGCATCGGCCAGCATCGTTCCCCATTCGGACGCTGGGGGTTGCGCGCCGAGGCCGAGAAACCCGAGGGCCGCGGCGTCGAGGATGGCCACCGAAACGCCGAGCGAGGCCTGGACGATCAGCGGCGCCGCGCAGTTGGGCAGCACCTCGTTGAACATCAGGCGCAATCGCCCGGCGCCGTTGGCGCGCGCGGCGGTGACGTAATCCTTGGCCGTCTCCGAGATCACCGCGGCGCGGGTGATGCGCACGTAATGCGGCAACACGACGACCGCCACCGCGAGCATTGCGTTCATGATGCCCGGCCCCAGGATCGCGACGATCACGATGGCGAGCAGCAGGCTCGGCAGCGTCAGGATGATGTCCATCAGCCGCATGATCGCGATCTCGGTGACGCCGCGGGCGAAGCCCGCAATGAGCCCGAGCGTGATGCCGACCACGATCGAAAGGGCGACGACGGCCATGCCGATCAGCAGCGACAGGCGCGCGCCGTAGATGAGGCGCGAGACGATGTCGCGCCCGATCGCATCGGTGCCGAGGAGATGGGCGGTCGACCCGCCTTCCTGCCAGAACGGAGGCCTCAGGAACGCGTCGTTGTTCGTGAGATCCGGCGGATAGGGCGCCAGGAAATTGGCGAACGCCGCCATCGACAGCACCGCGATGACGACCACCAGCCCGGCGACGGCGCCGTGATTGCTGCTGAAATAGCCCCAGAATTCGCGCAGCGGCCCCGGCGGAGCGGGGACCGCGCCTGACCGCAGCAACGGATTCGGTCGTCGTCATTTCGTCCGCCTGATGCGCGGATTGATGACGCCATACATGACGTCAACCAGCAGGTTCACCGTCATGACGACGAGGCCGAGCATCAGCAGACCGCCCTGCAGGACCGGGTAGTCGCGGCGGTTGATCGCCTCGATCAGCCACTTGCCGACACCCGGCCACGAGAAGATCGTCTCCGTCAGGATCGCGCCGGTGAACAGCACGCCCACCTGCAGGCCGATCACCGTGACGACCGGGATCAGCGCGTTGCGAAAGGCGTGGAGCGCCACGATGCGCAGCTGCGACAGGCCCTTGGCGCGCGCGGTGCGGATGTAATCCTCGCCCAGCACCTCGAGCATCGCCGAGCGCGTCATCCGCGCGATGATGGCGAGCGGTTGCGTGCCGAGGACGATCGTCGGCAGGATCAGGTGCGACACCGCCGACTTGAACGCGCCCGTTTCACCGGAGAGCAGCGCGTCGATCGTGAGAAAGCCGGTCACGGGCTCGATGTAGTACTTGACGGCGATGCGGCCGGAGACCGGCGTCCATCCGAGTTGCACGGAGAACAGCAGGATCAGCAGGAGTCCCCACCAGAAGATCGGCATCGAGTAACCGGTCAGCGACACGCCCATCACGCCGTGGTCGAACAGCGAGTTGCGGCGAACTGCCGCGATCATGCCCGCGGGGATGCCGAGCACCAGCGCGAAGATGATCGCGCACAGGGCGAGCTCGATCGTGGCCGGGAACAGCGCCGCGAATTCGCGCAGCACGGGCTCCTGCGTGATCATCGACTTGCCGAGGTCGCCGTGCAGCACGCGGCCGATGTAGATGCCGTACTGGACGATCACCGGCCGGTCGAGCCCGTATTCCTTCAGCAGCGATTCGTGCCGCGCGGCATCGATGCCGCGCTCGCCGGCCATGGTTTCGATCGGGTCGCCGGGCACGAGCCGGATCAGGAAGAACGCGAGCAGCGTCATCCCGAGAAACGTCGGAATGATGAGACTGATCCGGGTCAGCAGGAAGCGCAGCATGGCGGGCGGGATATTGAACCACATCCGCGCGCCGGCGGAGGGCGTTTGCGCCGCGACAGGCGATAGCCGCTCCGGAACGCATTGACGCTCGGGGGCGGTTTCGGCATGATCGTCGAGCCCGGACCTGCCCCGGCGCGTGACGGGCGGGACGGTCGACACAACGCCCAGTGTCCGCCTTCATCCTTCGCCGCATCCTGCAATCGATCGCCGTGATGGCGGTCGTGGCGTTCATTGCGTTCGGCCTCTTCAACTTCACCGGCGATCCCGTCGTCTTCATGGTGGGGCAGGACGCGACGACTGCGGAGAAGGAGAAGCTGCGGAGCGAGCTCGGGCTGGACCACCCTTTCCCGGTGCAGTTCGCGCACTTCGTCGACAACGCGGTGCACGGCGATTTCGGGCGGTCGCTGCGCCAGGGTCGCCCGGTGTCGACGCTGCTGAAGGAGCGGCTGCCGGCAACACTCGAGCTTTCCGTCGGCGCGGCGCTGCTGGCGCTCGTCGTGGGCATCCCTCTCGGTGTTTATACCGCGTTGCGCCGCGACACGTGGCTTTCGCACCTGCTGCTCGCCGCATCGCTCGTCGGCGTGAGCCTGCCGACATTCCTCATCGGGATCCTGCTGATCCTCGTGTTCGCGGTGATTCTCGGCTGGCTGCCGTCGTTCGGGCGCGGCGAGACGGTTGCCATCGGCTGGTGGACGACCGGCCTCCTGACGAAGAGCGGGCTGAAGGCGCTGATCCTTCCGGTCATCACGCTGTCGCTGTTCCAGATGACGCTGATCATGCGGATCGTGCGCTCGGAGATGCTCGAAGTGCTGCGCACCGACTACATCAAGTTCGCGCGGGCCCGCGGACTGACCGACCGGGCTATTCATTTCGGCCACGCGCTCAAGAACACGCTGGTGCCGGTCATCACGATCACGGGCCTGCAGCTCGGCGCGATCATCGCGTTCGCGATCATCACCGAGACCGTGTTCCAGTGGCCGGGCATGGGTCTGCTGTTCATCCAGGCCGTCAATTTCGCGGACATCCCGGTGATGGCGGCGTACCTGTGCTTCATCGCCCTCGTGTTCGTGCTGCTCAATCTCATCGTCGACCTCATGTACTATGCCGTCGACCCGCGGCTGCGCATCGAACGCAGCGCCGCGCATTGAAGGAGAACATGAATCCCGTCCAGCACATCCAGGCGTGGCTTGCGGACTTCACCGCGGTGCGCCGCGATCTGCACATGCACCCGGAGCTCGGCTTCGAGGAGCATCGCACCGCCAAGGTCGTCTGCGAGCGTCTCGCCGCACTCGGGATCGAGTTTCATGCGGGCATCGGCCGCACCGGCGTGGTCGCCGTCGTGCCCGGCCGCAGCAATGCGAGCGGGCGTTCCGTCGGATTGCGCGCCGACATGGACGCGCTGCCGATGCAGGAAGAGAACTCGTTCGCGCACAAGTCGCGCTACGACGGCCGCATGCACGGCTGCGGCCACGACGGCCACACGACGATGCTGCTGGCCGCCGCGCGCTACCTGCACGAGACGCGCGCGTTCGACGGTACCGCCTATCTCATCTTCCAGCCCGGCGAGGAAGGCTATGCGGGGGCGAAGGAGATGATCGCCGACGGGCTGTTCGAGCGCTTTCCCGCGGAACAGGTCTACGCGCTCCACAACTGGCCGGGACTCGCGCCGGGACGCATCGGCATCACGCCGGGGCCGGCGATGGCCGCCGCCGACCGCCTCGAGATCACCATCGACGGCAAGGGCGGGCATGGCGCGCATCCGCATGCCGCGATCGACCCGGTCCTGGTCGCCGCGCACATCATCACGGCGGCGCAGTCGATCGTGAGCCGCAACGTGAGCCCGATCGACACCGCCGTCGTCAGCATCTGCGCGATGCAGGCGGGCAACCCCGGCGCGATGAGCGTGATTCCGTCGCATGCGAAGCTCGTGGGAACGGTGCGGACGTTCCGGCCCGCCACGCAGGACATGATCGAGCGCCGGTTGAACGAGCTCATTCCGACGATCGCGGCCGCATTCGGCGCGCGGGCCACGCTCAAGTACGAGCGTGTCTATCCCGCGACCATCAATCACGATCGCGAGTCCGCGTTCGCGGCGGACGTCGCCGAAGCGCTGGTCGGCAAGGACAACGTCGTGCGCAATCTCGATCCATCCATGGGATCCGAGGACTTCTCGTTCATGCTGCAGGCGAAGCCCGGTGCGTTCGCCCGCCTCGGGCAGGGCGGCGCGGAGGGCGGCTGCTTCCTGCACAACAGCACCTACGACTTCAACGACGAGGTGATTCCGCTCGGCGCCGGTTACCTCGCGTCGCTGGCGGAGAAGGCGATGCCGTTGGCACCTAGATGAACGATTCGACTCCCGCAATCGTCGACTTCGCACCGCCCTCGTTCGGTGATCGGCTGGCGGGCGCATGGAACAGCGACGTCGCCTGGAGTTTTCGCCACAGTCCCGTCGCCATCGTTTCGGCCATCGTGCTGGCGACCTGCCTCTTCGCCGCGCTGTTCGCGCCGTGGGTGGCGCCGCACAACCCGTTCGACCTCCGGACGCTCAACCTGTCCGACGCATTCACGCCGCCGGCGTGGGAGGCCGGGGGCAACTCGACGTATCTGCTCGGCACCGACAACCAGGGCCGCGACCTGCTGTCGACGATCATGTTCGGCGCGCGCATCTCGCTGGTGCTCGGCGCCGTGTCGGTGGTGCTCGCCGTGGTGATCGGGGTATCGCTGGGCTTGCTCGCGGGTTTCGCGGGCGGCAAGCTCGACGCGTTCATCATGCGCGTCGCCGACGTGCAGCTTTCCTTTCCGGCCATCCTGATTGCGCTGCTGATCAACGGTGTCGCGCGCGCGGTGCTGCCGCGCGGCATGCACGACGACGTCGCGGTGTTCGTGCTGATCTCCGCGATCGCGCTGGCCAACTGGGTGCAGTACGCGCGCACGGTGCGCGGCTCGACGATGGTCGAGAAGAGCAAGGAGTACGTGCAGGCGGCGCGCGTCGTGGGGGTGTCGCCGCTGGGGATCATGCGGCGGCACCTGCTGCCCAACGTGCTTGGGCCGGTGCTGGTGCTGGCGACGATCAACGTCGCGACCGCCATCATCACCGAGGCGACGCTTTCGTTTCTCGGGGTCGGCATGCCGCCGACGAAACCGTCGCTTGGCACGCTGATCAACGTCGGGCAGGAATTCCTGCTGTCGGGCGAATGGTGGATCACGATCTTCCCCGGCGCCGCGCTGGTGATCATGGTGCTCGCCATCAATCTGCTCGGCGACTGGCTGCGCGATGCGCTCAACCCGAAATTGCGCTGAGGAAAGGATGGAATCGCACGTTTTTTTTCTGGGGGCCAACCAAGAGGAGAAACGTCATGCGCAAGGCACTGCTGCTCGCGGCCCCCCTCGCCCTGGTGGGTTGCCAGACCTGGGGTCCGACCTGGAGCGAAGTCACGGGGCAACGCTGGAACTTCACGGTCCTGAACCGCGGGCCCGCCGGAATTTCGCGGATCGACCAGGTCTCGACGTATCCGCCGATGCCCTACAAGATGGAACCGGGCGCGCGCACGATCGGCGTTCAGGGTTTGCCGTGGGCCGGTTTCCCGAACGGCGACATCAAGGAATTTCCGCTCGCGGCGGAGCCTTGCAAGCGGTATTACGTCAACGCGCAGCACAGGAATCCGGTCGAGCCGGATTGGTGGCCGGTGATCGACTATGTCGAGGAGATCGCCGGTTGCAAGGTCGTGACCGCGGCCAAGTAGCACGCCGCGCGCAGCCGTGAGCGCTGCATCGACGGAACCGCTGCTGGAGGTCGACGACCTTCGCGTCGAGTTTCCGTTGCGGCACGGCACGCTGCGCGCGGTGAACGGCATTTCGTTCGCGATCGCGCCCGGCGAAGTGCTGGGCGTGGTGGGCGAGTCGGGCGCGGGGAAGTCGCTGACCGGCGCCGCGGTGATCGGGCTCATCGATCCGCCGGGGCGCATCGCCGGCGGCGAGATCCGGCTCGCCGGGCGGCGCGTCGACAACCTTCCGTACGAGGCGATGCGCAAGATCCGCGGCCGCGAGATCGGCGCGGTCTTCCAGGATCCGCTCACCTCGCTCAATCCGCTCTACACGATCGGCCGCCAGCTCACCGAGACGATCCGCACCCATCTGCCGCTGTCGGCCGCGGAAGCGCTCGCGCGCGCGATCGGCCTCCTCGAGGAAGTCGGGATCCCGGCGGCGGCGCGGCGCATCGATCACTACCCGCATCAATTCTCGGGCGGGATGCGCCAGCGTGTCGTCATCGCGCTCGCGCTTGCGGCCAAGCCGCGGCTCATCATCGCCGACGAGCCGACCACCGCGCTCGACGTCTCGATTCAGGCGCAGATCATCCAGCTCCTGAAGCGGCTTTGCCGCGACCATGGCACCGCCGTCATGCTGGTCACGCACGACATGGGCGTGATCGCGGAGACCGCGGATCGCGTCGCGGTCATGTATGCCGGCCGCATCGTCGAGATCGGGCCGGTCGACGAAGTGATTCATCGTCCGGCGCATCCGTACACGGTGGGCCTGATGGGGTCGATCCCGTCGATCGTCGACGAGCGCGCCCGGCTTGCCCAGATCGACGGCACCATGCCGCGACTCGATGCGGTGCCCGACGGGTGTGCGTTTCACCCGCGCTGCCCGCGGGCCATCGACCGCTGCCGGCACGATCTGCCGGTGCTGGCGAGCGTCGGAGCGACGCAGGCGGCGTGCTGGCGCCCGATCGTCACGGAGCGGGAACGCATCGATGCCTGAGGCGCTGCTCACGCTGACCGACGTCGCGCGCACGTTCGACGTGTCGCCGGCGTGGCTCGATCGCGTTCTGGAGCGCAAGCCGCGCGCGCTGCTGAAAGCGGTCGACGGCGTGACCCTTTCCATCGCCAAAGGGGAGACGCTCGGCCTCGTCGGGGAATCGGGCTGCGGCAAGTCCACGGTGGCGCGGCTGATCGTCGGCCTGTACGCGCCGACGCGGGGGACGATCGCCTTCGACGGCACGGTGCTCGCGGGCACCGGCGCGGCGGCCGCCGGCGGGCCGGCGCAGCGCGCGGCGCGGCGCGGCATGCAGATGATCTTCCAGGACCCGTACGCGAGCCTCAATCCGCGGTGGCGGGTCGCCGACATCGTGGCCGAGCCGATCCGCGCGCAGAACCCCGAGACGCCCAGGGCCGAGCAGATGCAGCGCGTCGCCGCACTGCTGGCGCAGGTGGGTCTCGCGGCCGCGGACGGCGTCAAGTATCCGCACCAGTTCTCGGGCGGCCAGCGGCAGCGCATTTCGATCGCGCGCGCGCTGTCGACACAGCCGCGGTTCCTCGTGTGCGACGAGCCGACGTCCGCACTCGACGTCTCGGTGCAGGCGCAGGTGCTGAACCTGATGCGCGACCTGCAGCGCAGGATGGGACTGACTTACCTCTTCATCTCGCACAATCTCGCCGTCGTCCATCACATCGCCGACCGGGTCGGCGTCATGTATCTGGGCCGCATCGTCGAGCTGGCGCCGACGCGGCGCCTGTTCACCCTTCCGCAGCACCCGTACACGCGGATGCTGCTCGCCGCGGTTCCCGATCTCGCGATGACCGGTGCCTCGCGCACCGCCGTCGCCGGCGAAGTCCCCAATCCGCTCGATCCCCCGTCCGGCTGCGCGTTTCACCCGCGCTGCCCGTACGCGAACGAGCGCTGCCGCCGGGAGCGTCCGGAGTTGCGACCGGCGCCGGAGGCGGGCGAGGTCGCGTGCCATGCGGTCGAGGAGGGGCGGATCGACGCTGTCGAATTGCACGCGGCGACGGCCGGCGCAGCGACCGGCGACGTGGACCTGAACGGGGGTCAGGAAACGCGCGCGGATCGGCTATAATTCGGCCTTTCGCGGATGCTGCGCAAGCGTGCCGGCCAAGGCGCGCCCGCCCCGCACGAGGCGAGCGACCCGGAACTGACCCGGGACGTTCGGAGTGTCCGCCAGTCGTCCGCCATCAGGTTTCAATTGCGCCTCACCCAGATCAAGCTCGCCGGGTTCAAGTCGTTCGTGGACCCCACCACGATCGGCACGCCGGGACAGCTCGTCGGCATCGTCGGACCCAATGGCTGCGGCAAGTCGAACGTCATCGACGCCGTGCGCTGGGTGCTGGGCGAGTCGAAGGCCTCCGCGCTGCGCGGCGAGTCGATGCAGGACGTCATCTTCAACGGCGCCGGCGAGCGCAAGCCCGTCGGCCGCGCGTCGGTCGAGCTGATCTTCGACAACAGCGCCGGCCGCATCGGCGGCCAGTGGGGCCAGTACGCCGAGCTGTCGATCAAGCGCGTGCTGACGCGCGACGGCGACAGCACGTACTACATCAACAACATCCCGGTTCGCCGCCGCGACATCCACGACCTCTTCCTCGGCACGGGACTCGGCCCGCGCGCCTACGCGATCATCGAGCAGGGCATGATCTCGCGCGTGATCGAGGCGAAGCCCGAGGAGCTCCGCATCTTCCTCGAGGAAGCCGCGGGCGTCTCGAAATACAAGGAGCGGCGCAAGGAGACCGAGGGTCGGCTCGCCGACACCCGCGACAATCTCTCGCGCGTCGAGGACATCCGCATCGAGCTCGCCAGCCAGCTCGAGAAGCTCGATGCCCAGGCGCGCATCGCGACGGAGTACCGCGAGCACGAGATGCGGCTGAAGCACGTGCACCAGCTCCTCTGGTTCTCGAAGCAGCAGGATGCCGCCTCGGCCCGCGACCGCCACGCCACCGCGATCGCCAACCTTTCGGTCGCCTTCGAGAGCCTGCAGGCCGACGTGCGCGCGGCGGAAGCAAGGCAGGAGGCGCTGCGCGCCGATCATTACGCCGCCGGCGACGCGCTGCACGACAAGCAGGGCGGCTACTACGCCGCGAACGCCGAGGTCACGCGGCTCGAGCAGCAGCTCGCGTTCGCGCGTGAATCCGAATCGCGCATTTCGCAGCAGGCGGCGCAGCTGACCGAGCAACTGGGCGGGCTCGCGGGCCAGGAAGCGGCGTTATCCGGCGACCGCACCGCCGGCGAGACCGCGCTCGAGCAGGCGCTCTCGGCCCGGGAGACCGCGGCCGCCGGCGAGCAAGCCGCAATGGCTGCGTTCCCGGCGCTGGACGAGGCGGTGCGAAAGGCGGCCGCCGTCGCGACGGAACTGCAGGAGCGAATCGCCCAGGGCGAACAAGCGATCCGCGTCATCGAAACGCGGCGCGAGAGCCACGCGCACGCGCTCGGGCAACTTGCGCAACGGCGCGAGCGGCTCGACGACGAGCAGAAGGGCCTCGCCGCGCCGGTCACCACGCAGCTCGCGGAGGTCGAGGAACAGCTGCGAGTGGAGTCGGCCGAGCAAAAGGCCAAGGAAGGCAGCCTCAACGCGCTGCGCGAGACCGTCCAGGACCTGCAGGAACGGCAGCGCGCGGCCAGCGACGCCGCGCAGCAGTCGGGGCGCCGCCTCGCGGATCTGGATGCGCGCTCGCAGGCGCTCGCGGCGCTGCAGGCGAGGATCGGGCAGGGCAAGGACACGACGAAATGGCAGGAGGAGCGCGGCCTCGCGAAGGCGCCGCGCCTGTGGCAGGGGCTCGACATCGAACCGGGCTGGGAGGACGCGCTCGAAGCGGTGCTGCGCGAACGGCTCGATGCGGTCGAGCTCGCGCGCCTCGACGCGGTCAACGCCTGGTTCGAGGGCGGCAACGCCGGCGGCCCGCCGGGCCGGATCGCCGTGTTCGCGCCGGATGGCGACAAGGTTCCGGAATCCGCGCACGGCGATGCGCTGGTGGCGAAGATTCGCTCGGTCCGCGGCGGACTCGGCCGGCTCCTCGCCGACTGGCTGCGCGGCGTGCGCTGCCGCGCAAGCATCGCCGATGCGCTGCGCGAGCGGGGCGCGCTCGGCGTCGGCGAAGCCTTCGTCACGCCGCAGGGACATCTCGTTACCGCGCAGGCGGTCAACTTCTTCGCCCCGGACAGCGAATTGCACGGCGTGCTGGCGCGCCAGCGCGAGCTGGCCGAGCTCGCGACCCTGATCGTCGGCGCGCGCGCGGCTGCCGCCGCCGCCGGTGAAGCACTGGCCGCGATCGACGCCGAAATGGCGCGCTCGCAGGACGCCTGGCACGCGGAGAGCCTGGCGTTTGCCTCGCAACAGCGGCGCTGCCACGACCTCGAGCTGGAACTCCTGCAGTTGCGGCAGGCCGCCGAGGCCGCGGCCAAGCGGCGCGCGCAGATCGCGGAGGAGCTGTCGGAGATCGGCGCGGAGGAAGCCACCGAGCAGGAGCGCGCGCGGGCGCTGGCGACGGAGCTCGCCGACGCGCAATCGGCGTTGCACGAGGAAGCGGCGAAACGCGACGCGGCGCGGCACGCGCGCAACGAAGCGGAAGTGGCGCAGGCGCGCGGGCGCGAGCGCGTCCGGCTCGCCGAGCGTGCGGCGCAGGAAGCCGCGTTCGCCGAGCGCAGCTGCCGCGACCGCCTGGCCGAGCTCGAGCGGCGACGCGAAGCGCTGGCGGCGCAGGTCATTCAACAGCAAGCCCTTCTCGCGCAGCTGACGTCCGAGCGCGCGGCCATCGACTGGACGCCGGTCGAGGAGGCGCTGCAGCGGCAACTCGCCGCGCGCGGAGAGGCCGAGCAGTCGCTGGCCGCGGCACGCGACCGGCAGGAAGCGCTCGGGGCAGAGCTGCGCGCGGCGGACGAAGCGCGGCTCACGGCCGTGCAGAAGCTGGACCCGGCGCGCGCGAAGATCGAGGAGATGCGCCTCAAGGAGCAGGCGGCGGCGCTCGCGGAAGAGCAGTTCGCGCTGCAGCTCACCGAATCGAACACCGATGTCACCGGACTCGCCGACGCGCTGAAGGCGTTCGGCAACAAGTCCGCGCTCCCGGGCGAGATCGAGCGGCTGCAGGCGGCGATCGCCGAGCTCGGGGCCGTCAACCTTGCGGCGCTCGACGAGCTCGAGATCGCGCGCGAGCGCAAGCAGTACCTCGACGCGCAGGCGGCCGACCTCACCGAGGCGATGGCCACGCTCGAAAGCGCGATCAAGCAGATCGACCGCGAATCGCGGCAGCTGCTGCAGCAGACCTTCGAGGCCGTCAACGAGAATTTCGCCAAGCTCTTCCCGGCGCTGTTCGGCGGCGGCCAGGCCCGGCTCGTCCTCACCGGCGAGGAAATCCTCGACTCCGGCGTGCAGGTCGTCGCGCAGCCGCCGGGCAAGCGCAACACGTCGATCCACCTCCTGTCCGGCGGCGAAAAGGCGCTCACCGCGATTTCGCTCGTGTTCGCGCTGTTCCAGCTGAATCCGGCGCCGTTCTGCCTGCTGGACGAAGTCGACGCGCCCCTCGACGATCCCAACACCGACCGCTTCTGCCGGATGGTGACGGCGATGGCGGCCGAGACGCAGTTCGTGTTCATCTCCCACAACAAGATCACCATGGAGATGGCGGGGCAGCTGATCGGCATCACGATGTCGGAGCCGGGCGTCTCGCGGGTCGTCGCCGTCGACATCGCCGAGGCGATCGAGCTCGCCGGGACCGGGGTGGCAGCGGCCTGACCTCGGCGCATCGGCCCGCGGGTTATCGATCGGCGGCGCGCTATAATCCGCGCAGCGCCGGCCGCGGTCCTTCGGGTCGCGGATACGGCAAGCCCCGTTTTCATTCCGACACCGCATGACTTCGCTGCAACTGGGCCTCATCGTCGCCGGCGTCGCGCTCGTCATCGGCGTCGTCATCTACAACTGGCTGCAGGAACGGCGGGTCCGCCGCCGGATCAAGGAAGCGTTTCGCGACACCGGATCCGATCGCGCGACCGCCGATTCCGGCCCATCCGCCCATCGTGGCGGCGCGCGCGTCGAACCGACGATGATGCGCGACGGCGCCGCCGCGCCCGTGCCCGAAAATCCGCCGCACGACGCGGAGGCGATCGCCGACGACGCACCGTACGAGCCGCCGCTCGACATCCAGTCCCGCATTGCGTCGGACCTCTCCGACGATGCCGACGATGCCACCGATGCCGGCACAAGCGCGGCGGTGCCGGCCGCCGTGGCGCCTTCCGCGATCGATCGCAACGTGCGCGACCCCGATCCGGATATCGAATGCATCGTGATGCTGCAGCCCGTGCGTCCGGTCAGCGCCGGTGCGATCGCCTCCGGCATGCATGCCCGCCTCGGCAAGCCGCTCCGCTGGTTCGGGCGGCGCAAACCCGACGCGCCGTGGCAGCTCCTCAAATCCGACACCGCCGGCGAGTTCACGGAGATCGTCGGGTGCCTTCTGTTGGCTGACCGCGCCGGCGCCGCGAGTCCGCCGCTGATCGACGCGTTTGCGCGGCTTGCCGGCAACGTCGCGTCCTCGGTGCCGGCGGCTTTCGTGCCGCCCGATTCGGCGCGCGAGGCGGCGCGGGCGGAGGCGCTCGACCGGATCTGCGCCGATCTCGATGTGCAGATCGGCCTCACGGTGCTGAAGGCGGGCCCGGCCACGATTTCCGGCACGCGCCTGCGCGGCGTCGCCGAAGCGGCGGGCTTCCGCTTGACCGACAGCGGCCGCTTCGACTGGATGCAGGAAGACACCGGCGCGGTGTTGTACTCGCTCGCCAACTACCGGCCCGAACCGTTCACCGCCGACGCGCTGCGCGCGACATCGACGCCCGGCGCCGTCTTCCTGCTCGACGTGCCCCGTGTCGCCGATCCCGCGCGTGCGTTCGACCAGATGAAGCTCGCCGCGAAGCGCATGGCGCAGACGCTCGACGCCGCGCTCGTGGACGACAACCGCCGCCCGCTCGACGATGCCGCGCTCGCGGCGATCCGGGAGCAGGTGCAGGCCACCGCCGCGGCATTGCGCAAGGTGAACATCGAACCGGGCAGCCCGCGGGCGCTGGCGCTCTTCGGTGGATGACTGCGGCGCTTCGGCGGAGGAGCCGATGAGCGCAACGCGCGCCAAAGCCGGCAAGGACGGCGCACCGCGACCGGCCGCGTCGCGGGTCGCGGCGTTGCGGCGCGAGATCGCGGCCCACAACAAGCGCTACTACGAGGAAGACGCGCCGACGGTGAGCGACGCCGAATACGACGCGCTGTTTCGCGAGCTCGAGGCGCTCGAGTCCGAATACCCCGATCTGGTGACGCCGGATTCCCCGACCCAGCGCGTGGGCGGCGGGCGGGCCGCGGAGTTCGCCGCCGTCGTGCATCGCGTGCCGATGCTGTCGATCCGCACGGAAACCAACACGACGGTCGACGGCGCCGCCGAATTCGACGCGCGCATCCGGCGCGACCTGAAAATCCCCGCCGATGCGCCGCCTGTCGAATACATGGCCGAGCTCAAGTTCGACGGACTGGCGATGAGCCTTCGCTACGAGCGGGGCACGCTGGCGATCGCCGCCACGCGGGGCGACGGCGAGACCGGCGAGGACGTGACCGCCAACGTGCGCACGATCGCCGCGATTCCCGCGAAGCTGCGCGGCAAGGCGCCACCGGTGCTCGAGGTGCGCGGCGAGATCTACATGACGCGCGCCGACTTCGACCGGCTCAACGAACGGCAGGAGGCCGCCGGGGAGAAGCTGTACGTGAACCCGCGCAACACCGCGGCCGGCGCCGTGCGGCAGCTCGATCCCGCCGTCACCGCGCAGCGGCCGCTCGAATTCTTCGCCTACGGCATCGGCGAAACCGACGGCTGGGCGCTGCCGCCGTCGCAGAGTGCGCTGCTCGACGCGCTTGCCGCGCTACGGCTTGCCGGTGAACAAGGACCGCCGTATCGCGCACGGCGCGGACGAGCTCGCGGCTTTCTACGAGCACGTCAAGGCGACGCGGGGCGAGCTGCCGTTCGAGATCGACGGCGTCGTGTACAAGGTCAACAGCCTGGAGTCGCAGCGAAGCCTCGGCTTCCGGACGCGCGAGCCGCGCTGGGCGGTCGCGCACAAGTTTCCGCCGGAGGAGATGCCGACCCGGCTGCTGGCGATCGACGTCCAGGTCGGGCGCACGGGCGCGATCACGCCGGTGGCGCGCCTCGAACCCGTATTCGTGGGCGGGACGACGGTGACCAATGTCACGCTGCACAACGAGGACGAGATCCGCCGCCGCGACCTGCGCATCGGCGATACGGTGATCGTGCGGCGGGCCGGTGACGTGATCCCGCAGGTCGTGCGCGCGGTGCTCGAGAAGCGGCCCAAGGACGCCCGCCTGTTCGTGATGCCGACGCATTGTCCCGAATGCGGCTCGGCGGTCGTGCGCCTGGCGGACGAAGCCATCGCGCGATGCACGGGCGGTCTCATCTGCCCCGCGCAGCGCAAGCAGGCGCTGCTGCATTTCGCGGGCCGCCGCGCGATGGACATCGAAGGGCTGGGCGACAAGCTCGTCGACCAACTGGTGGACGCCGGCCTCGTGCATACGCCGGCCGATATCTACGCGCTTGCGGTCGGGACGCTCGCCGGCCTCGAGCGCATGGCGGAGAAATCCGCCGCCAACGTCGTCGCCGCCATCGAGAAGAGCAAGGAGACCACGCTCGCGCGCTTCATCTTCGGCCTCGGCATCCGGCAGGTGGGCGAGGCGACCGCCCGCGACCTCGCGCGTCATTTCGGCAGCCTCGAGGCGCTGATGGCGGCGACCGAAGGCGAGCTCGCGGGGGCGCCCGATGTCGGCCCCGTGGTCGCGGAGAGCATCTCGCGCTTTTTTGCCGAGAAGCACAATCGCGACGTCATCGACGCATTGCGCAAGGCCGGCGTGCACTGGCGCGACACGGCACCGGTGCGCGCGCCGGCGGGCAAGCTTGCCGGCGTTACGCTCGTTCTCACGGGAACCCTGCCGTCGCTCGCGCGCGACGATGCCAAGGCGATGATCGAGGCGGAAGGCGGCAAGGTCGCAGGCAGCGTGTCGAAGAAGACGGATTACGTCGTGGCGGGCGACGAAGCCGGCAGCAAGCTTGCCAAGGCACAGGAGCTTGCCATTCCCATACTCGACGAGGCGGATTTCCTGCAACTTCTGAAGACCGGCCCGGCGGCCGGCCGGCGATGACATCGAACAACAATCGGGACCGAAAATGACCATGCGCAAGATCACCAAAGCCGTATTCCCCGTCGCCGGCCTCGGCACGCGCTTTCTTCCCGCGACCAAGGCGAGCCCGAAGGAGATGCTGCCCGTGGTCGACAAGCCGCTGATCCAGTACGCCGTCGAGGAAGCCGCGGCGGCCGGCGTCACCGACATGATCTTCATCACCGGGCGCAACAAGCGCGCGATCGAGGACCATTTCGACAAGGCCTACGAGCTCGAGACCGAGCTTTCGCTGCGCAACAAGCCCGAGCTGCTGAAGCAAGTGCAGGCGGCCACGCCGCGCGGGATCAACTGCATCTACATCCGGCAGTCCGAAGCGCTGGGGCTGGGCCACGCGGTGCTGTGCGCCGCGCCGGTCGTCGGCGACGAGCCGTTCGCCATTTCACTCGCGGACGACCTCATCGATGCCGAGGTGCCGGTGATGCGGCAGATGACCGAAATTGCGCAACGCGAAGGTTGCTCGGTCGTCGGCGTCATGACGGTGCCGGCGGACGACGTCGGCAGCTGGGGCATCGTCGAGACCGGCCCGGCGAACGGTCGGCTTGCACCGATTGTGCGCATTGTCGAGAAGCCGAAGGCGGGAACGACGCCGTCCACGCTCGCGGTGGTGGGCCGTTATGTGCTCACGCCGCGCATCTTTCATCATCTGCGCTCGATGCCGCCGGGCGCCGGTGGCGAAATCCAGCTCACCGACGCCATTGCGCGCCTGCTTGCCGACGAGCCGGTGCTGGCCTACACCTTCGAGGGCCGGCGCTACGATTGCGGCCGCAAGCTGGGATACCTCGAGGCGACGGTCGATTTCGGCCTCAAGCATCCGGAGCTCGCCGCCGATTTCGCCAGCTTTCTCGCCAACCGGGGCAAGCGCCCAGTCCGATGACGCTGAACGAGCTCCGCTATATCGTCGCCGTGGCGAACGAGCGGAGCTTCGGCCGCGCCGCGCAGCGCTGCTTCGTGAGCCAGCCCGCGCTCTCGGTGGCGATCCAGAAGCTCGAGGAGGAGCTCGGCGCGCGGCTCTTCGAGCGCGGCAAGTCGGAGGTATCGGTGACGCCGGTCGGCGCGCGCGTCGTCGAGCAGGCGCAGAAGGTGCTGGAGGAGGCGGCGCGCGTAAAGGAGCTCGCGCAGGCCGGCCGCAACGAGCTCGCGGGTCCGCTGCGCCTCGGCGCCATCTACACCGTCGCGCCGTACCTGTTGCCGGACCTGATCCCCGCGCTGCACGAGCTCGCGCCCCAGATGCCGCTCGAGATCGAGGAAAACCTCACGGAGCACCTCGAAACCGCGCTCAAGAGCGGGCGGATCGACGCGGCGATCGTCGCGCTGCCGTTCGCGCCGCCGGGCATCGTCACCCAGTTCCTGTACGAAGAGCCGTTCGAGATCGTGGTGCCCCGCGGGCACAAGTGGGCGCGCCGCAAGTCGGTCCACGCCGACGAGCTCGCGTCCGAGCAGCCGATCCTGCTCGGCGTCGGCCACTGCTTCCGGGAGCAGGTCCTCGACGCCTGTCCGGAACTCAATCGCGCCGACTCGCGGGTGACGCGCGGCAACTCGCTCGAGACCGTGCGCAACATGGTGGCGTCGGGGCTCGGCGTATCGGTGCTCCCGCGCGACGCGATGACGCCGAAGTATCACAGCAAGCTCGTGCTGCCGGTGCCGTTCGCGCGACCCATCCCGACGCGCCGCATCGCGCTCGCGTGGCGGAAGAGCTTTCCGCGGCCGCAGGCGATTGCCGCGATCCGCGACGCGGTCGCCGCCTGCCGCACCGGAAAATAGACAGTTCGCTTGCCTTACACCGCAACCGCATCGCCCACGACAAGGAGCACGCCATGTATCCGGATCTCAAAGGGAAAGTCGTCCTCGTCACCGGCGCGTCGACCGGCATCGGCGCGGCCGCCGCGCTCGCCTTCGCGCGCGAGGGCAGCAAGGTCGCGGTCCACTACAACGCCAGCGCCGACGCCGCGCAGGCGGTGGCCGCCGACGTGAAGAAGCTGGGCGCGCAAGCGGCCCTCGTCGCCGGCGACGTGATGAAGGAGGCCGACATCAAGCGAATCGTCGCCGAGACGCTGGCGGCTTTCGGGCGCATCGACGTCCTCATCAACAACGCCGGCGGCATGCTGGGCCGCGTCAAGATCGAGGACTATCACGCTGGAGCAGATCAACCGTGTGCTTGCCCTCAACTGCACGCAGGTCGCGCTGTTCATGCGCGAGGTGGTCCCGGGAATGCGCCGGCAGAAGGCGGGCAACATCATCAACGTGACCTCGATCGCCGCGCGCAACGGCGGCGGCGGCGGCGCCGTGCTGTACGCCGGGGCCAAGGGCTTCGTGTCGACGGTGACCCGCGGCTGGGCGAAGGAAGTCGTCGGCGACAACATCCGCGTGAACGCCGTCTCGCCCGGCGTCATCACCACGCCGTTCCACGATCGCTATTCGACGGGCGAGCAGCTGAAGGCGATGCAGGCGATGATCCCGATGAACCGCCTCGGATCGGCCGACGAGTGCGCCGGCACCTTTCTCTACCTCGCCTCGGACGCGGCGAGCGGCTACGTGACCGGCCAGGTGATCGAGGTCAACGGCGGCCAGTACATGCCGTGACGCGGCGAAGTCGCCGACGCGCGAAACGTGGCGACGCATACGTCCATGCGCGAGCGAGGCAAAAAAAGAGGGGTTACACTTGCGCGTAACCCCTTGGTTCATGTGGTGGGCGGTACAGGGTACGATCCTGTGACCCCTGCCGTGTGAAGGCAGTGCTCTACCGCTGAGCTAACCGCCCCGCGAACCCAGACAGGAGCCATGATTTAAGCACGGTGCGCCGAGACGGGTCAAACCGCGGCGGCGATTTTGTCCATCGTTGTCCTGGACGAAAAATGCACCGCAGCGGTGCGCTTGCCGCCCGGAATTGGGGGCCTCGCTGCGTCCCCAGCGAGGGGGTTGGAGGTAAGCCTCTAGCAGATCAAGGTTTTCCCGCATGGCCCGGGAATTGCGACGGGAAGTCCGAACGGCCAGGCCCCACTCATAATATTTTCGTGTCCCGCACCCCATACGACGAAATGCAGACCCCGGAGGGCCGGGTGCGCGCCCATTACGAGGCGTTCGCGGGTTGGCTCGCCCGGACGCCGCCGGCGCGGATCGCCCAGAAGCGGGAGGAAGCCGAGCGCGCGTTCCATCGCGTGGGCATCACGTTCGCGGTCTACGGCGAGGAATCGGGGACCGAGCGCCTGATTCCGTTCGACATCGTGCCGCGCATCATTCCGGCGGACGAGTGGAAGATGCTCGACCGCGGTCTGCGCCAGCGCGTGCATGCGCTGAACCTGTTCCTGCACGACGTCTACCACGAGCAGAAGATCCTGGACGCCGGCATCGTGCCGCGCGAGCGCGTGCTCGGCAACGAGCAGTACCGGCCGGAAATGCAGGGAATGGACGTCCCGGGCGGCATTTACGCGCATATCGCCGGCGTCGACATCGTCCGCGCCGGCGAGGGCGAGTACTACGTGCTCGAGGACAACCTGCGCGTGCCGTCGGGCGTGTCCTACATGCTGGAGAACCGCAAGATGATGATGCGGCTTTTCCCCGAGCTCTTCGCGACGCAGCCGATACGCCCGGTCCAGCACTATCCCGACATGCTGCTCGAGAACCTGCACGCGCTGGCGCCCTCCGGCGAGGAGGCGCCCACGGTCGCCGTGCTGACGCCGGGCGCCTACAACTCGGCGTATTACGAGCATGCGTTCCTCGCGCAGCAGATGGGGGTCGAGCTCGTCGAGGGCATCGACCTCTTCGTGCAGAACGACACCGTGTACATGCGCACGACGAAGGGCCCGCAGCGGGTCCACGTGATCTATCGCCGCGTCGACGACGATTTCCTCGATCCGCGGGCGTTTCGCCCCGATTCGATGCTGGGAGTCCCCGGGCTCTTCGCCGCCTATCGCGCCGGCCGCGTGACGCTCGCCAACGCGATCGGCACCGGCGTGGCCGACGACAAGTCGATCTATACCTACGTGCCGGACATGATCAAGTTCTACCTGGCCGAGGAGCCGGTGCTCTCCAACGTGCCGACCTGGCGGTGCCATCGGCCGGCGGACCGCGACCACGTGCTCGCGCATCTTTCCGAGATCGTGGTGAAGGAAGTCCACGGCGCCGGCGGCTACGGGATGCTGGTCGGCCCCGCGTCGACCGCCGCCGAGCGCGAGCAGTTCCGGGCCCGGATCCTCGCCGATCCCGACAAGTACATCGCCCAGCCGACGCTTGCGCTGTCGACCTGCCCGACGTTCGTCGAAAGCGGGCTCGCGCCCCGGCACATCGACTTCCGCCCGTATGTGCTGTCCGGGAAGCAGGTGAACCTCGTCCCCGGCGGCCTCACCCGCGTCGCGCTGCGCGAAGGCTCGCTGGTCGTGAATTCGTCGCAGGGCGGCGGCACGAAGGACACCTGGGTCGTCGCCCGATAGAAGGCACCGATGCTCTGCCGAACCGCCAACGAGCTCTTCTGGATGTCGCGCCACATCGAGCGCGCGGAGAATGCCGCGCGGCTGCTCGACGTCACCTACAGGATGTCGCTCCTGCCCTACGAGGTGGTCGAGCCCGGGCTCGCCTGGGCCGAGCCGTGGGCGGTGCCGCTCGTCACGTCCGGCATGGCGACGACCTATTACGAAAAGTTCGACGCGCTCGCGGCGGAAAACGTGCTGCGGCTGATGATCCTCGACCCCGCCAATCCGTCGTCGATCTACAGCTGCCTGCGGGCGGCGCGCGAGTCGGCGCGCTCGGTGCGCGGCGCGATCACCTCCGAGATGTACGAGGACCTCAATTCGGCGTGGCTCAAGATGCGCCAGGTCGACTACGCGGCGCGTCGAGGCGCTGCGGCGTCTCCGAGTTCCTCGGACTGGGTCAAGATGCGCTCGCACCTGTTCCGCGGCGTGACGTTCGGAACGATGCTGCGCGACGAGGCGTATCACTTCATCCGCCTCGGAACCCACCTGGAGCGCGCCGACAACACGGCGCGCATCCTCGACGTCAAGTACCACACGCTGCTGCCGAGCGCGGCCGACGTCGGCGGCGCGGTCGACTATTACCAGTGGGGCGCGCTTCTGCGCTCGGTATCGGGCTTCGAGTCCTACCGCAAGATCTACAGCGACGTCATCACGCCGCGGCGGGTGGCCGAGCTCCTGATCCTGCGCGACGACATGCCGCGCTCGCTGCACGCCTGCATGAACTTCATCCACGACACGCTGGAGCTCTTGTGCGACAACTCGAGCCGCGAGGTCGAGCGCGCCGCGGGCGAGCTCCACGCGAAGCTGCACTACGGCCGTGCCGACGACATCATCGAGCAGGGCCTGCACGAATACCTGATGGATTTCCTCGAGCGGATTTCGACGCTCGGCGAGGGCATCAGCCGGCATTTCCTCGCCCCCGCGAACTGATTCGCTAGAATTCGCCTTTTCCTGCCGCCTCCGCACATGACCTATTGTGTTGCCATTACGCTCGACGCCGGGATGATCTTCGCGTCCGACTCGCGAACCAACGCCGGTGTCGACCAGATTTCCCGCTTTTGCAAGATGCGGACGTTTGTGAGGCCGGGCGATCGCGTCATCGTGATGCTGTCGTCGGGCAACCTGTCGATCACGCAAAACGCCATCAACACGCTGGAGCAGCGTGCGCGATCCGCCGACGGCCAGATGCACCTGTGGAACGCGGAATCGATGTTCGAGGTCGCGCGCCTGCTGGGCGATGCGCTGCGCGAAGTGAAGGAGCGCGACGGGCCGTACATGATGCAGAACAACATCGACTCCAGCGCGAATTTCCTGGTTGGCGGGCAGATCAGAGGCGAGGCGCCCCGGCTGTTCGACGTCTACAGCGAGGGCAACTTCATCGAGGCCACCCCCGAGACGTGCTATTTCCAGATCGGCGAAAGCAAGTACGGCAAGCCGGTGCTCGACCGCGTGGTCACGCGCGAATCGTCGCTGGTCGAGGCGACCAAATGCACGATGGTGTCGTTCGATTCGACGATGCGCTCGAACATTTCGGTCGGCCTGCCGATCGACCTGCTGGTCTATGAAAGCAATTCGTTGGCGGTCACGCTCCAGCGCCGCATCGAGGAATCCGATCCCTATTTCCAGATGGTGCACAAGGAATGGGGTGAGGGATTGCGCCGGGTGTTTACGCAACTGCCCGATCCGGACTGGTTCTGATGGCGATCCGCGTCGCGCTGCAGCACCGCACGTCCTACCGCTTCGACCGGCCCGTCAAGCTGTCGCCGCACGAGATCCGCCTGCGCCCCGCGCCGCATTGCCGCACGCCGGTGCTCGGCTATTCGCTGACCGTCGCGCCTGCGAATCATTTCCTCAACTGGCAGCAGGACCCCTACGGGAACTGGGTCGCGCGCCTCGTCTTCCCCGAGCGCGCGACCTCGCTCGACATCACGGTCGACGTCGTCGCCGACCTGACCGTCGTCAATCCGTTCGATTTCTTCATCGAGGAATACGCGGAACACTATCCGTTCGCCTACGCGCCCGGCGCTCGCCAAGGAATTGATCCCGTTCCTCGAAGCCGCGCCGCCGGGCCCTCGGCTCGCCGCGTGGCTCGCATCCTTCCGCACGACGATGCGCCCGGAAGAGCTCACGGTCGACATGCTGGTGCGGCTCAACCGGCAGCTGCAGCACGAGATCAAGTACCTCGTCCGGATGGAGCCCGGGGTGCAGACGCCCGAGGAAACATTCGACAGCGCGCAGGGCTCCTGCCGCGACAGCGGGTGGCTGCTGGTGCAGATCCTGCGGAATCTCGGTTTGGCCGCCCGCTTCGCGTCGGGCTACCTGATCCAGCTCGTCGCCGACGTCAAATCGCTCGACGGCCCATCGGGCACCGACAAGGATTTCACCGACCTGCACGCTTGGGCCGAAGTCTATCTTCCGGGTGCCGGGTGGATCGGGCTCGATCCGACCTCGGGCCTGCTCGCGGGCGAAGGACATCTTCCGCTCGCATGCACGGCGGACCCGGGCAATGCGGCGCCCGTCGTGGGCTTCACCGATCCCTGCCAGGTCGACTTCTCGTTCGCGATGAGCGTCACGCGCGTGCACGAGGATCCGCGCGTGACGAAACCGTATACGGACGAGCAATGGGCGGCGATCGACGCGCTCGGGCATCGTGTCGACGCCGACCTCGCCGCGCACGACGTCCGCCTGACGCAGGGCGGCGAGCCGACCTTCGTCTCGATCGACGACATGGAAGGCGCGGAGTGGAACATCGCCGCGCTGGGAGCAAAGAAGCGCGAGCTGGCGGAGGTCCTGCTGCGCCGTCTCGCCAAGCGCTTCGCGCCCGGCGGCTTCCTGCACATGGGACAGGGCAAGTGGTATCCGGGGGAGCCGCTGCCGCGCTGGGCGCTGGGCGTCTACTGGCGCGTCGATGGCACGCCGCTCTGGCGGGATCCGGCATTGATCGCCGATACCCGCGCGAAGGGCAGGGCGGACATCGGCGCCGCGCAGCGGCTCGCGACCGAGCTTGCGGGCGAGCTCGGAATCGACGCGGCGCACGTGATCACCGCGTACGAGGACGTGCCGAAGCTGCTCGTCGCCGAAGCGGCGCTGCCGGCAAATGCCGATCCGCTGCAGGCCGATCTTTCGAAGCCGACGGAACGCGCGCGTCTCGCGCGGCTCCTGCAGCAGGGTCTCGACCGGCCGGCGGGTTTCGTCCTGCCATTGAAGGCCATTGCGCGCGACGACCGGAAAGAAACGGAATGGACGAGCAGCCCATGGCCGCTGCGACGCGAGCGCCTCTATGCCGTCGGCGGCGATTCGCCGCTGGGCTTGCGCTTGCCGCTTTCGTCGCTGCCCGACGTGCTGCCGGCGGACGAGGACGTGGAGCCTCCGGTCGACCCCTTTGCGCCCAGGGATGACCTTCCGCTGCCCGGCGCGCGCACCGCAACCGCCGCCGGGCGCAAGACGAAGCGCGCCGCCGTCGCGCCGCGCGAAGTCGTCAAGACCGCGCTGTGCGTCGAAATGCGCGACGGGCATGTCTACGTGTTCATGCCGCCGTTGAAGCGGCTCGAGGATTATGTGGCGTTGCTGGCGGCGATCGAGAGCGCCGCGGCGCGGCGTCGGACAGGCCGTCGCCATCGAAGGCTATACGCCGCCGCGCGATCCGCGCGTCAAGGTATTGAACGTCACGCCGGACCCCGGGGTCATCGAGGTCAATGTCCATCCGGCATCCACCTGGGACGCGTTCATCGAGACGACGGAAACGCTGTACGAGGAAGCGCGGCAATCGCGCCTCGGCACGGAAAAATTCATGCTCGACGGGCGGCATACCGGCACCGGCGGCGGCAATCACGTGACGCTCGGCGGCGCCACGCCTGCCGACAGCCCGCTGCTCCGTCGCCCGGATCTGCTGCAAAGCCTGATCACGTATTGGCAGAACCATCCGTCGCTGTCCTATCTATTCTCGGGAATGTTCGTCGGGCCGACGAGCCAGGCGCCGCGGGTCGACGAAGCGCGCGACGACCGCCTCTACGAGCTCGAGATCGCGTTCCAGCAGTTGCGGAAGAAGCACAAGGCCGGCGCAGACACCACGTCGCCGTGGCTCGTCGACCGGCTGCTCCGCCATATGCTGACCGATTTGACGGGCAACACGCATCGCTCCGAATTCTCCATCGACAAGCTGTATTCTCCCGACACCGCGACGGGACGGCTCGGGCTGCTGGAGTTTCGCGCATTCGAGATGCCGCCGCATGCGCGGATGAGCGCCGCGCAGATCCTGCTGCTGCGGGCGCTGGTCGCGCGCTTCTGGCAACAGCCTTACGAGGGCAAGCTCGTCCGCTGGGGCACCGCGCTGCACGACCGGTGGCTGCTGCCGCATTTCGTCGCCGCCGATTTTTACGACGTGGTCGCGGACCTGAAGGCGTTCGGCTATGCGTTCGCGCACGAGTGGTTGCGCCGTTTCTCGAGTTCCGCTTCCCGCGCTTCGGCACGGTGACTTACGACGACGTGACCATCGAGCTGCGCCAGGCGATCGAGCCGTGGCACGTGCTGGGCGAGGAAGTGAGCGGGACCGGCACCGCGCGCTACGTCGATTCGTCGGTCGAGCGGCTGCAGGTCAAGGTGACGGGCATGACCCGCGACCGCCATCGCGTCGCGTGCAACGGCCGCGCGCTGCCGCTCGTACCGACGGCTATCCCTGGCGAATTCGTCGCCGGCGTGCGCTACCGCGCGTGGAGTCCGCCGTCGGCGCTGCATCCGACGATCGGGGTCCAGGCGCCGCTCGTGTTCGATCTGGTGGATACCTGGGCCGCGCGCTCGATCGGCGGCTGCACCTATCACGTCGTGCACCCGGGCGGCCGCAACTACGACACGTTTCCCGTCAACGCGATGGAAGCGGAAGCGCGTCGCGTCGCGCGCTTCTGGGCGCATGGCCACACGCCGGGCGGCATGAAGCTCGCCGACGAGCCCCTCAATCCGGCGCTTCCGGCGACGCTCGACCTGCGGTGGCAGCCGAATTAGAAGTCAGCGTCTAGAACGGACCGATCGCTCCAACCTTCTCTTCCAGCGCCTGCTGCTCCGCCGGCGGCACGTCGCGAAACCATTTGACGATGAGGTATTTGCGGCTCGTGGGCCGATAGCCGACGCGCGCGTCGACGATGTAGGCCTTCTTGTCCCCGCAATAGCCGAACCACGCCGCGCAGTCGTCGAGCTCCGCGGCGGCCGCTTCCATCACCAGCTGGGCCACGCCGCCGCGTGCCTTGCAGGCAAGCCAGTGGTCCCTGGGGAGGCGGCGGTAGAACGTGCGGTCGACGCACATGCCGCCTTCGAGATAGACGTCCCCGTAGCGAATCCAGTTGCAGAATCCGACGGTTTCGATGCGTCCGTCCGGCCATTTGTAGAACGCGACGTATTGCCGCCAGTTTTCCGGCGGCGTCGGGATCGGGAGACCGCAGTTGTCGCGCGGCACGGGGAAGGGCTGGCGGAAGCTCGCGACGAACAATTCGCGCGCGAAGAACTCGGCGTTGGCAAAGCGCGCGATGTGAAAGCAATCGTGGAAGGTGCCCGTGGCCATTGCGTCAGTTCTCCGCTCTCAATATTCCGAGCAGGCCATCGGGGTGGGTCCAGTGGTGCCCGCACACATAGCGCGGAAGGCACCATGGATTTGCGCGACCTGCAATGGCCTGCGGCTCGGCCGTAAACGCGGCGCGCAGCCCAAGGCGGCCGGCGTGGCGAGGCAGGTATTCATTCACCAGGAATGCATTGTAATGGCCGAAGGGATAGGCGAAATACGGCGTGTTGAGGCCCTTCGTGCGTGCGGCGATGAATTTGCCGGCTTCCGCGATCTGGGCGTCGGCGTCCGCCTCCGTCAGCACTTGCGCGAAATCGGCGCGCACCTGGCGCGAGTGCGCCACCGTGGGTAACGCCGGATGGAGATGGTCCCAGCTATGGTTCGCAATGGAGATCAGTCCTGTTTCGATCGCCGGGCCCCACCAATCATCCGTCATCGAGCCCGGGCCGAGAAACGTGTAGTCCTTGTCGTACGTCTGCTCGATGACGTGGCGCGCCTCCGGCGACGCGATGACGAAGCTCGTGGCGCCGAGTCCCGGCTGTGCCTCGGGGCCATGCCGGTTCACGAACTCGCGCATGATGGCAAGGAAGCTCTTCTGGCGCCCATAGTCCGGGTGGACAAAGTCCTGGACGTCGTAGATCGGCCCGTCGTCGAATGTAATGGCGACGTTGCCCGGGGTTTCGTCAGGCTGCGTCACGGTCGATTCGGCAAGCAAGACCGTCGACCATGGCATCGAGCGAGACGATGCGGAAGCCGGCATCGCCAATGATCTCGAGGTCGATCGCCATCGCCACATGATCGTTGCGAGCGTAATCGGCGCCCACGACGTGATGCGAATGGTACGTCAGGACGATATTCCTCATGGATCGAATCTCCATCCGCCCTTCATCGGCGAAACGCCAGCAACGCGGCATCCTCGAACACCGGCGTGCCGAATTTCGCGCGCAATGCAGCTTCGCAGTGCGCGGTCTCGGCGCCGATGGGCTCCGGGCGGCCTCTGCTCGTTTGCGTATAGGGCTTTTGCCAGACGATGTAGTCGACGTGCTTGCGGTCGAGCGCCGCGTCGTCGGCGAGATGCACGGCATTGCGGAACCGGAAGCGGGCGTCCCGCGGCACTTCGCCCGCGCGTTCTTCCACGCACAGCCCCGTAAGATAACCCGGAAGCACCGTCTGGCGTGCGACCCGCTCCCAGCGCGGCGCGTCCCAGTTGTAGCTTTCGAAATAGAACGGCGCCGCCGCGATGCGCACGGTTCCGGGCGGCCGCTCGGCCAGGCTTGCCCAGAACGGGGAAAGCGGAATTCCTTCGATATAGGGAAGGTACGGATTCTTCTCGGGCCTGAAGTCCACGTAAAAGACCGAATGGAGCGTCTGCGCGTTCGGGTGTCGCAGCGACGGCGCAAGAGGCGACTGCGCGGCGAGCGCGACGCATGGGACCAGCGCCACGAGCGCGCCGATCGAGCGCTTGATCATGGACGTCGGCTCCGCCAGCCGGCGTCCGAGCTTTACCGATCCTGCGGCGACGGCGAGCAGCAACAACGGGATGAACGGCAGCAGATAGCGCGCGAGCGTGGTCGGATATTGGCTCCACATCGGGCGAGTCAGCATCACGGCCGCCAGCGACAACGCGACGCCCAGCACGCCCGTGCGCGCCTCCGGCAGCGCGCGCCAGACATCGCGTGCTCCGTAGGCGGCCAATCCGACGCACAGCAGAACCGCGAACGTCGATGGCGTGCCGAGCCACGCGTACCACGCGCCGGCGAGGGTCGCGAGGTCGGGCATGTCGATGCCGCCCTTTCCGACCAGCGCTTCCGGATGCGCGAGCAGCGGCGGCAGGACGAGCGCCCCCATCGCAATGCCGGTGATCAGGGCGAGCAACGCCAGGCGGTAAAGACGCCGCCGCCGGTCGCCCGGCACGGCGTGGCGCAGCTGCAGGAGCGCCCACAGCAGGGGGGCAATGACGAAGGGCGCGATGACGGGATGCAGCCAGACGGCGAGCGTCGCACTGGCGCCGTAGAGCAGTCCTGCGCTCCAATGCCCGCGCACCGCTTCGTGATATCGCTGAAAGGCGCTGTGCGCGACCCAGGCCAGCAGCAGCGTGATGGCATAGGGCCGGGCGATCCGCGTGTACAGGACCAGGAGCGGAGAAATCGCGATGAGGATCGCAAAGACCACCGACGTCGCGCGCCCGAGGCGCGGTGCGACGTAGAGCGGAAACACGACGAGGGTCGCGAGCCCGCAGACCAGCATCGGCAAGCGCATGGCGAATTCGGACAGGCCGAACGACTGCGCCTCGTACCAATAGAGCATGCCAAGGGGAATGCTGTAGTCGGCGTAGCCGAAGTCGAAGAACATGGATCCGGGCGTGCGCTTCAACAGCTGGTGAATCGCGTGCCACTCGTCGTCGATCAGCACCTGGATCAGGATCTGGTCGAGGCGCACATAGGCGCCAAGCAGGATGGCGGCGCCCACGCCACAGGCCCAGGCGGCGGAAAGCGGCGAACGGGGAAGTCCGTGAATCATGCGGTGATCGAGGCGGGCGTACGTCAGGGTGTGCAAGGGTCATTCAATCGCTGGGCCATTTTCGCATACCGATGTGCCGTCTCTGGCCAAAGTTCCGGTCGAAATTCGATGCATTGGAAATGCCGTGCGGCATTCGCATGGGGCCACTGAAGTAGAATTGCCGTTTTTCGGCAATTCGTTCCGCCGTGACCCCCGTCCGCACCCGCTTCGCACCCAGTCCCACCGGCTTCCTGCATCTCGGAGGCGCTCGCACCGCGCTGTTCGCGTGGGCGTTCGCGCGCCATCATCACGGCACTTTCATCCTGCGCATCGAGGACACCGACGTCGAGCGCTCGACGCCCGAAGCCATCGCCGCGATCCTCGACGGGATGGCATGGCTCGGGCTCGACCACGACGAGGGCCCGTTCTATCAGATGCAGCGAATGGACCGGTATCGCGCGGTCATCAAGGACATGCTTGCACGCGGACTCGCCTATCACTGCTACATGCAACCCGCGGAACTCGACGCGCTGCGCGCCGAGCAGATGGCGCGCGGGGAGAAGCCCCGGTATGACGGTCGCTGGCGCCCGGAAAATGCGCGCGGCAAGGTTCCGCCGGCAGGTGTCGCGCCGGTGGTGCGCTTTCGCAATCCGGACGATGGCGTCGTCGCCTGGGACGACGCGGTGAAGGGTCGCATCGAGTACGCGAACGCCGAGCTCGACGACCTCGTCATCGCGCGCTCGGACGGCACGCCGACGTACAACTTCTGCGTCGTCGTCGACGATCTCGACATGCGCATCTCGCACGTCGTCCGCGGCGACGACCACGTCAACAATACGCCGCGCCAGATCAATATCCTCCGCGCGCTGGGAGCGACGCTGCCCGTGTACGCGCACCTGCCGACGGTGTTGGGCGAGGACGGCAGCAAGCTGTCGAAGCGCCACGGGGCCGTGTCGGTCACCGAGTACGAGTCCGAGGGATTCCTGCCGGACGCGATGATCAACGCCCTCGCGCGGATCGGGTGGTCGCATGGCGATGTCGAGTTGTTCAGCCGCGACGAATTCGTCGAATGGTTCGGACTCGAGGCCATCCACCCCGCGCCGTCGCGCTTCGATCTCGCGAAGCTCCGCTGGTTCAACCACGAGCACATGAAACGCCTGCCCGCCGAGGACCTTGGACGAAGGCTCGAACCGTTTCTCCGCCGCGCGGGTCTCGACCCCGCGCAGGGGCCGCCGGCGGCCGAGGTCGCGGCGCTCGTGCGCGATCGTGTGGATACGCTGGCGGAAATGGCCGATGCGGCGCATTACTTCTATTCGAACCCGCATCCGGCGCCGGAAAAGGTCGCCGAATTCGTCAACGACGGCAACCGCCCCGCGCTCGCGGCGCTCGCCGAGCATTTCGCGGACGTCGACTGGAATCGCGAGGCGATCCTCGCGGCGATCAAGTCCGGCGCGGGCAAGCACGGGTTGAAGCCGCCGCAGGTGATGATGCCGCTGCGGGTTCTCGTGTGCGGCACGCCGCAGACGCCCGCGATCGACGCGGTTCTCGCGCTGCTCGGACGCGACGTCACGCGTGCGCGGCTCGCGGCCGGACTCGCTCGCGCAGGCTGAGGCGGCGCGGCCGGCAGCGGAACCGCGCTTGGCGGGCCGGAGGCATTCCTGTAAAATGCCAATTTCCGGCCCCTTAGGCTCCCATGCCCAAGTACGTGTTCGTGACCGGTGGCGTCGTCTCCTCGCTGGGGAAGGGCATCGCCGCCGCGTCGCTGGCCGCGATCCTCGCTTCCCGCGGCATCCGCGTCACCAATCTCAAGCTCGACCCGTACATCAACGTCGATCCTGGAACGATGAGTCCGTTCCAGCACGGCGAGGTGTTCGTCACCGAAGACGGCGCCGAGACCGACCTCGACCTCGGCCACTACGAGCGCTTCGTCGACGTGAAGATGAGCAAGCGCAACAACTTCACGACCGGCCAGATCTACGAAAGCGTCATCCGCAAGGAGCGCCGCGGCGACTATCTCGGCGGCACGGTGCAGGTGATTCCGCACATCACCGACGAGATCAAGAGCTGGATCGCCGCGGGTGCGGGCGACGCGGAGGTCGCGGTCGTCGAGGTGGGCGGCACGGTCGGCGACATCGAGTCGCTGCCGTTCCTCGAGGCGATCCGGCAAATGGGCATCACGCTCGGCCGCGAGAACGTCTGCTACATCCATCTCACGCTCGTGCCCTTCATCGCCACCGCGGGCGAGATGAAGACCAAGCCGACGCAGCACTCGGTGAAGGAGCTGCGCGAGATCGGTATCCAGCCCGACGTCATCCTCTGTCGCGCCGACCGGCCGCTGCCGGATGGCGACCGCCGCAAGATCGCGCTGTTCACCAACGTGACGCCCGATGCCGTCATTCCCGCGCTCGACGCCGACTCGATCTACAAGATTCCCGCGGCGCTGCACGCCGAGGGCCTCGACGCGATCGTCTGCAAGAAGCTCGAGATCCAGCCGCCGCCGACCGACCTGTCCGTGTGGACGAAGCTCGTGGACGGCCTGGAGCATCCCGAGCACACCGTGAAGATCGCGATGGTCGGCAAGTACGTCGACCTCACCGAGTCGTACAAGTCGCTGTCGGAAGCGCTGACGCATGCGGGCATCCATACGCGCAGCAAGGTGCAGATCCAGTACGTCGATTCCGAGGCCGTGGAACGCGACGGCATCGAGTGCCTGTCGGGGATCGATGCGATCCTCGTTCCCGGCGGCTTCGGCAAGCGCGGCGTCGAAGGCAAGATCAAGGCGATCCGTTATGCGCGCGAGAATGGCGTGCCGTATCTCGGCATCTGCCTCGGCATGCAGCTCGCGGTGATCGAATACGCGCGGCACGAGGCGGGGCTCGACGACGCCAACAGCACGGAGTTCGAACCGTCGACGCCGCATCCGGTGGTCGCGCTGATCACCGAATGGCAGAACCGCGACGGCTCGATCGAGACGCGCTCGACGAGTTCCGACCTCGGCGGGACGATGCGCCTCGGCGCGCAGCCCTGCGATGTCGTCCCCGGCTCGCTCGCGCACCGCATCTACGGCTCGACGACGGTGGCCGAGCGCCACCGCCATCGCTACGAGGTCAACAACCACTACCTGCCGCGGCTCGAAGCCGCGGGGCTCGTGGTCGGCGCGCGGGCGAAGAGCGACATCGCGGGCGACCTGTGCGAAATGATCGAGCTGCCGCAGCATCCGTGGTTCTTCGGCTGCCAGTTCCATCCGGAGTTCACGTCGAACCCGCGCCGCGGCCATCCGCTGTTCATCGGTTTCGTCAAGGCCGCGCTCCTGCACCAGCAGCGCATGCGCGGAGCGGGTGCGAAGCCGGCCGTGGCCAAGCTCGTCGCGTCGGCCTGACGGCGCGCCGGCCGATGAAACTCTGCGGTTTCGACGCGGCCCTCGAAGCGCCGCTCTTTCTGATCGCCGGCCCGTGCGTGGTCGAGTCGATGCAGCTGCAGCTCGACGTCGCGGGGCGCCTGAAGGAGATGTGCGCGGCGCTCGCGATTCCCTTCATCTTCAAGTCGTCGTACGACAAGGCGAATCGCAGCTCCGTCACGTCGTTTCGCGGTCCCGGGATGGCGGAGGGCCTGCGCGTGCTGTCCGAAGTGAAGCGCCAGATCGGGGTCCCGGTCCTCACCGACGTGCATGCGGAGCCGGAGATCGCGGAAGCGGCGGCGGTCGTCGACGTGCTGCAAACGCCGGCGTTCCTGTGCCGGCAGACCGACTTCATCCAGGCGGTTGCGAGCGCGGGCAAGCCGGTCAACATCAAGAAGGGCCAGTTCCTGGCGCCGGAGGACATGAAGCAGGTCGTCGCGAAAGCCAAGGCGGCGAGCGGCGCCGACAACATCCTGGTCTGCGAGCGCGGGGCGTCGTTCGGCTATCACAACCTGGTGTCCGACATGCGCTCGGTCGCGATCATGCGCGACACGGGCTGTCCCGGTCGTCTTCGACGCGACGCATTCGGTGCAGCTGCCGGGCGGGCTGGGAACCGCGAGCGGCGGGCAGCGCGAATTCGTGCCGGTGCTGGCGCGCGCGGCGGTCGCCGCCGGCGTGGCCGGCGTGTTCATGGAAACGCATCCCGATCCTGCGAAGGCGCTCTCCGACGGTCCCAACGCGTGGCCGCTCGATCGCATGCGCGCGCTGCTGGAGACCCTGAAGGTTCTCGATGCGGCGGTGAAGCGCTCGGGATTCCCGGAAACCGAATTCATGACGAATTTGCACCATGCCTGACAATCCAACGAAGAAAGCCACCCCATGAGCGCCATCGTCGATGTCATCGCCCGCGAAATCCTCGACTCGCGCGGAAATCCCACGATCGAGGCCGACGTCGTCCTCGAGTCCGGCATTTCCGGGCGGGCCGCCGTGCCCTCCGGCGCCTCCACGGGCTCGAAGGAGGCGGTCGAGCTTCGCGACGGCGATCCGGCGCGCTATTTCGGCAAGGGCGTGCTGAAGGCCGTCGAGAACGTCAACACCGAGATCTGCGAAGCCATCATCGGCCTCGACGCGACCGAGCAATCGTTCATCGACAAGACGATGATCGAGCTCGACGGCACCGAAAACAAGGCGCGGCTGGGCGCCAACGCGGTCCTCGCGGTCTCGTGCGCGGTGGCCAAGGCGGCCGCCGACGAATCGTCGCTGCCGCTGTACCGATATCTCGGCGGCGCGGGCGAGATGCAGCTTCCGGTTCCGCTGATGAACGTGATCAACGGCGGCGCGCATGCGAACAACAAGATCGACCTGCAGGAGTTCATGCTGGTGCCGCTCGGGGCGCCGTCGTTCCGCGAGGCGTTGCGCTATGGGGCCGAAGTGTTCCACACGCTGAAGAAGATCATCGACGCGAAAGGGATGCCCACGACGGTGGGCGACGAGGGCGGCTTCGCGCCGGATCTTCCGTCGAACGAGGCGGCGCTGCAGCTCCTCGTCGAGGCGATCGACAAGGCCGGCTATGTGCCGGGGACCGACATCGCGCGTGGCGCTCGATTGCGCGGCGAGCGAGTTCTACAAGGATGGCGTGTACGAGCTCGCCTCCGAGGGCACGAAGCTCACGCGCTCGCAGATGGTCGACGTGCTGGCGACGTGGTGCGACAAGTACCCGATCATCAGCATCGAGGACGGCATGTCGGAGCACGACTGGGAGGGCTGGAAGCTCCTCACCGACCGGCTCGGCAAGAAGGTGCAGATCGTCGGCGACGACATCTTCGTCACCAACACGAAGATCCTGAAGCAGGGAATCGCCAAGGGCGTGGCCAATTCGATCCTGATCAAGATCAACCAGATCGGGACGCTGACCGAGACGTTCTCCGCGATCACGATGGCCAACCGCGCGGGGTATACGGCAGTCATCTCCCATCGGTCCGGCGAAACCGAGGACAGCATGATCGCCGACATCGCCGTCGGCGCGAACGCGGGCCAGATCAAGACGGGCTCGCTGTCGCGCTCCGACCGGATGGCGAAGTACAACCAGCTCTTGCGGATCGAGGAGGATCTCGGCGAAGCGGCCGATTATCCGGGCCGCGCCGCCTTCTTCCAGCTCAGGTAACAAGGCGGCCCGTGCGCTGGCTCGCCCTCGTCTTCGTCCTGCTGATCGCCGCGCTGCAGTACCCGATGTGGCTCGGCAAGGGCGGCTGGCTGCAGGTGCGCGAGCTCGACCGGCAGGTCGAAGTGCAACGCGCGGCGAACGCGACGCTGAAGGTGCGCAACGATGCGCTCGACGCGGAAATCCGCGACCTCAAGACGGGTACCGAGGCCATCGAGGAGCGCGCCCGCTCGGAGCTCGGCATGGTGCGGCGGGACGAGGTCTTCTTCCAGGTCCAGTCGGGCGTAGCGCCGAACAAAGGCACCGCGGTGCGCGCCGGCACCCGACAAGCGCTGAGCGGGCGGCGCCGCGGCAACGAGGATGCAAAGCGTCACGTCGCGCCAGAATCCGCGCCTGCAGGAAGCGGCCCGGCTCATCACGTCGTCGCGCGATCGCCGGAAGACCGGCAAATGCGTGCTCGAAGGCGAGCACATCGTCGCGGCCTACGTCGAGCGGTACGGCGCGCCCGAAGTGATCGTGGTCACGGACGAGGCGCTCGCGCGTCCCGCCGTGCGCGCGCTGGTCGAGCGCCACCCGGAACGCGTGCTCGTGGTGACGGCGAAATTGCTGTCCGAACTGGCGGTGCTCCCGGCCGATGTCGGAATGCTCGCCGTCGTCCCTGCGTTACGGCCGGCGCCGGCGGCAGCAGCGGATTTCTGCCTGCTGCTCGACGACATCCAGGATCCGGGCAATGTGGGCTCGATGCTGCGTTCCGCTGCCGCCGCCGGCGTCGGTCAGGTCTGGATGTCGAAGCACTGCGCCTTCGCGTGGTCGCCCAAGGTGCTGCGCGCGGGGCAGGGCGCTCATTTCTGCGTCGACATTTACGAGGACGTCGATCTCGCGGGCTGGGCGGCCGATTTTCGCGCGCGCAACGGCGAAGTCATTGCGACGGTTGCCGAAGGCGGCGCGAATCTCTATGACGCGCGGCTTTCGGGGCGGATCGCGATCGTGATCGGCAACGAAGGGGCGGGCATCGACGCCGCGCTGCTCGCGCAGGCGACGCAGCGCGTGACGATCCCGATGCCCGGCGGAATGGAATCGCTCAATGCCGCGGCGGCGGCGGCGGTCTGCCTGTTCGAATGCGTGCGGCAGCGCCGGGCGCAGCCTGCCTGACGTCAGGGAAATACGGTCGCGAATTTGCCGGCTTCGTTGCAGCCGCCGCCGGAATCCTGCACGAACCATTGTCCCTCGAAGCCGATCGACGTGGCCTTCATCTCGTAGAGCGTCGCCGTCGTGTTGACGGTCGTCGTGCTGCCGGCCTTGCAGACGTACGAAGCGACAGGAACGCGGAACAGCAGGCCCTCCTGGGCATAGGTGCCGGCGAAGGTGCAGTTTTCGTTGCCCGCGTACAGGAAGTCGATCTGCAGCCCGCCTCCCGTAGATTGGGTGACTGTCGGGTCGAAGTCGGTGAGCACCGTCCCGTTGTCGCCGCTGTTCTTGCATCCCGAATGCACGACGACTGCCGTCCCGTTGTAGTTGCCGCCGAGCGCGATCGGCGTCAGCGTCTGCCGCACGATCGACTTCGTGACGGTGATGACCTGGGTGCCGGTATTGACGGTGTAGACGAGGGTGCCCGACGTCGTGTCCGCGGGCGTGAACGTGGCGGTGCCGACCTGGTTGCGGAATGATCTGCCGGGTTCCACGGCACGCCGATCCCCGTCCCCGTGGTGAGGGAAAGGCGGCCGGTGAAATTCGTGCCGTCGGCCGAGCGCGACAGGTTGCCGGCGTACCAGATCGGTGTCTTCGCCGGCGCGGGGCCATAGACGAAGAAGGTGGCGAAGATGAAGTCCTGGCTCTGGATGAAGTTCACGCCCCATCCGTCCTCCTTGGGATTCGACCACCAGATGTCGGTGTAGTCGTCGGCGCGCGCCGGCATGGCGCACAACAGCGTGCCGGCGAGCAGAATCGGGAGGAAGTTGCGCAGCGAGGTAGCGAGAATTCCGAGTTTCATGAGGGTGTCGAGTGAAGGAGAGAGGAGACGAGCGTCGGATTCTACCGTGATTGCAAGCTTGTCGATTGCGTCGGCGGCGGGAAGCGCGGACTGTGCTCCTACATTCATGCATGCGAGCGATCCCGCGGCAACACCCGCAGCGAGGGCGTGATTCCACGAGGATCCCCTGTCAAGTTCGCCCGCGAGAACACCCGTAAAGGCATCGCCAGCGCCCGTCGTGTCGACCACCTGTAGGACGGGTGCCGACGCGCGAATCAGCGTTGGGCCGACCACCGCGACCGCGCCTTGCGCCCCCATCGTGACCACCGTCGCGCAGCCAAAACGCTGGCATGCCGCACCGGCGAAGGCCTCCGGCGGAATCGGCAATCCGCTCGACGCGGCTATCGCGGCCGCCTCGCTCTCGTTGACGATCAGCACGTCGAGCGCCGACAACAGCGTCGGCGGCAGTTGCCGCCACGGCGCCGCATTGAGGATCACCCGCGCGCCGCGCGCACGCGCTCGTTTCGCCACCCGCTCGACGACGGGCAGCGGCACCTCGAGCTGCAGGAGCACGGTCGTGCCGGGCGCAAGCAGCGCATCGGGAACGCTTGCCGGGTCGGCGCGGTCATTCGCGCCCGGAACGACCGTGATGCTGTTCTCGCCCGCGTCATCCACGTGAATCAACGCAACGCCGGTCGGCCCGTCCACGCGCACGACATGCTTCAGATCCATGCCGGCTGCGGCGAGGTTGCGCAGGGCCGGCTCGGCAAAGGCATCGCTGCCGACGGCGCCGACGAGGACGACGTCCGCGCCGGCGCGGCGCGCCGCGAGCGCCTGGTTGGCGCCCTTGCCGCCGGGATGCACGGAAAGATCGCGGCCCGCGAGCGTCTCGCCGGGGCGCGGCAGGCGCGGCACGCGAGCGACGAGGTCGAGGTTGATCGAGCCGAAGACGACGATCATGAGGCAGCCCGTGCGGCGGCGCCGGGGGAATCAGGCCGCGGGCCGATACTCGTTCACGACGCCTTTGACGAGCAGGATGTTGCCGTACGGGCGCAATTCGCCGCTGCGAACGATGACGAACGCCTTGCGCGCGCGGTCGTAGAACGCGTGCCGCTCGAGATGGCCGATCTCGCAATCCGCGAGTCCGCACGCCGTGAAGACGCCGGCGAACTCGGCGACCGGCGGAGGCACCGCCTCGGGATCGCCGTGCGCCTTCATCGTGAATACCGCCGGTGTCACGCGGGTATCGATGGGAAAGACCGTGAGAATGGCGCCGAGCAGATCCGACGACGATGCGCCGGGCAGCTCGAGCGCGGGCGGACCGAGCCCTTCCGCCGGAAAGTTGGCGTCGACGACGGCGATCTCGTCGCCATGGCCCATGGCGCGAAGCGCGCGCAGCAGGTCGGGGGTCAACAGCGGATGGATGCCTTTGAGCATGGTTCGAGGTCCGTATTCGCGGGGCGCTCCGACGCTCAGCCGCCCTTGACGCTCCCCTGGGTCATTCCCGCCACGATCTCCCTCTGGATGAAGATCGTGAGGAACAGGACCGGCAGCGTCACGATGATCGCCGCCGCGGCGAGCGGCCCCCAGGCGAGCTGCTCGAACGTCAGCACATTGTAGACGGCCACGGGCAGCGTGCGGGTCTCCCGGTTCGACAGCACCGCGCCGAAGATGAAATTGTTCCACGAGAAGATGAAGGCGAGGATCGCGCCCACGACGATGCCCGGCCGGGCGAGGGGCAGCGCGATGTAGCGGAATGTCGTCCATACGCTGCCGCCGTCGATCAGCGCGGCCTCCTCGAGCTCCTTCGGCAGCGTCTCGAAATGCCCGGCCATGATGTAGACGACGATCGGGACGGTGATGACGAGGTGCGTGACCACGAGCGCGGTCAGCGTGTTGTTGAGATGCAGGAACTGGAACACCGCGTAGAGAGGGATGAGGTACGACAGCGCCGGCGTCATGCGCGCGATCAGGATCAGCACCGTGAGCCGCTTCGCGCCGGTGCGGGCGATGCCGAAGCCGGCCGGAATGCCCACCAGCAGCGCGATCAGCGTGGCCCCGCCGGACACGACGATGCTGTTCCAGAAATAGCGGCCGATGTTGTTCTGCTCGAACACCTGGACGAAATTGGCGAGCGTGGGCGGGTCGGGAATGAACACCGGCGGGTAGGCGATGTTGTCGATCTCGTTCTTGAGCGAGAGCGACAGCATCCAGAGGAACACGAGGATCGCGGGCGACACGATCACGACGACGGACAGCCAGAAGCCCGCGCGCCGCAGCCAGCGCCGCGCCCGCGGGCGGAAGGGACGCGCGGTCGCGGTCAGCTCCATCGCGTCTTTTCGCGCACGTGCAGCAGGACGAGCGCCAGGGCGAGCACGATGACGAAGAACACGACGACCACCGCGGATGCATTGCCGATGTTGTAGAACGCGAACGCCTGCAGGTAGAGGTACAGGTTGATCGTTTCCGACGCCGTGCCCGGCCCGCCGCCGGTGATCACGTAGATGGTGTCGAAGGTCTTCAGCGCGTCGATCGTGCGTATCACGGCCGCGACGACCAAAAACGGCGCCACCAGCGGCAAGGTGATGAAGCGGAAGAGCTGCCATTCGGAAGCACCATCGATGCGCGCCGACTCGTACGGCTCGACGGGCAGCACGGCGAGCCCGCCCAGCACGATCAGCATCACGAGCGGTGTCCAGTGCCAGACCTCGACCAGCACGAGGCTCGGGATCGCGAGCTGCGGCGAATAGACCCACAGCGACGGCGGCAGCCCGACGAGCGACAGCAGGTAGTTGAGCACGCCCTGCTGGGGGTGGAACATCATCGTCCAGACCAGCGCCACGGCCACCGGCGTCGCCATCATCGGCATCACGAAGACGCCGCGCAGCACGCCGCGGAAGGGGAACTCCCGGTGGAAGATCAGCGCCGCGATGGTGCCGAGGATCAGCGGCGCGATGACGGCCAGCAGCGTGAAGTAGAACGTGTGGACGACGGATTCGATGAAGCGCTGGTTGGTGACGAGCTTCGTGTAGTTCTCGAAGCCGACGAAATGCGCGACGGTTCCGATCTTCCAGTCGAACGCGCTCATCCACAGCGTGAACAGCCACGGAAACACGATGACCGCGCCGACGACGACGAGCGCCGGAACGATGAACAGCGTGTAGCGGCGACGGCGCCGGACGAGGAATCCGGTGCGGACGCGCGCGACGGCCGCGGTGCTCATCGGCGGGGACGAGCCGGGCGCGCCTTACGCCTTTTCGCTCTTGTCCAGCACCGGCTGGAACTCGACCGTCGCCTTCCGAAGCTCGGTTGCCGGGTCCGCGCCGTTGATCATGTTGGTGAGCGCGATCCCGAACGTGTCGCGAAACTCCGTGACCGGCGAGATGATCGGCAGTCCGGGCTGCGCGATGCGCGCGGACGTGAGCATGCACTCGACCCACTCTTTGGGCGACTTGAAGTCGCTCGACTGCTGCGCCGCGGCGTACGCGGACTTGCGCACCGGCGCGCCCGCGGCCGTCTGCAGCATCCGCGTCTGGTTCGCCTTGTTCGACGCCCATTGCAGGTAGAACCAGGACGGCCCCTTCTTCTTGCTGAAAGGCTGGATGCCCTGACCATCGCCGAAGAGGGCGGAGACCTGCTTCTTCGGACCCGGCGGCATCACGCCGTAGCCGACCTTGCCGACGACGCGCGACTTGGTCGGATCCTCGATCGGCTGCGCGAAGCCGATGCCGTCGAGCCACATCGCGGCCTTGCCCTGCAGGAACAGGCTCTGCGATTCGTTCCAGTTGAATCCGGCCACACCCGGCGGGCCACTTTTCGCAAGCAGCGTCTGGTACATCTTCGCCGCCTCGATCGCGTCCGCCGTATCGGTCATCAGCTTGCCGTTGGCGTCGACGAATCCGCCGCCATTGCCCAGCAGGAAGCTCGTCCACACCGGGACGTTGGCGTTCTTGAGCCCGCGCGCGACGAAGCCGGACACGCCTTTTCCGGGGTCGTTGATCCGTGCCGCGGCATCGACGATCTCCGCAAAGGACTTCGGATACGCAATGCCCTTCGCGTCGAAGAGTTCCTTGTTCCAGTAGATCACCCACGGGTCGAGGTTCATCGGCAGGCTGTTGACGCGCCCGTCCGGCTCGATCGCGTAGTTGAGGCCGCCCTGCGCGAAGTCGTCGAAGGCGAGATCGGGGAAGGCCAGCGATTTGTCGGCGATCATCGGCCGGAGGTCGGTGAGCCAGTTGTTCTTCGCGAATTGCCGCTTCTGCACGTGATAGGACAACTGGATCACGTCGAAGCTGGGATTGCCCGAGTTGAGCTCGATCACCGCTTTTTGCCGTTGCTGCTGCTCGGGAACCATTTCCGACCCGACGACGATGCCGGTCAGGTCCTCGAATTCCTTGTGATACTTGGTGAGGAGGTCGCCGCGCGGGCTCTTGACCAGGAACACCTCGATCTTCTCGCCCTTGAATTTCTTCCAGTCGAACGTGCCCTGCGCATTGGCGGCGAGCTGCCCGACACCAGGCAGGCGCCCAGCGCGGCGGCACCGAGGCCTGCCTGCAACAAGCGGCGACGCGTGCTTTCGGGCCCTTCGGGATCGATCGTGATCAGCCATGATTTCCTCCGTTGCGCGTGTCGCGCTTGTCATTGCGCCCGGACATTGCCGGGACGGTTCGGCCTTGCCGTCATCCGCTGGCGGCCTGCGGCAGATCATACTGCACGTTGCGTTGACCGGCGCATGGTCACGGCGGGGTCGCCGCCATGTCCGGCGGAAACCCGGCGCGATCGAGTGCCGCGCGCAGCGTGGCACGTTGCGCGTCGTCGAGCGCGACGAGCGGCGCGCGCACGTGCCGCCATTCCGGATCGCGCCGGCGGTCGGCGACCATCGCCTTGAAGGCCGCGAGGAACGGCTGCCGGAATGCGATGTCGATGAACTGCACGATGCGCGCCTCGTCGGCGGGCGCGACCGATGGTGCGAGCAGCGCGCGCACCAGCCCGGGGTAGACGTTGGCGACGCCGCAGATGGTGCCGGCGCCGCCGGCACGCATGAGCCGGGGCAGGTGCGGTTCGTGGCCGATCACGATGGTGAGTTGCGGAGCGCCGGCCAGCAGTGCCGACGTGTGCTCCCAGTTGCCCTCGCTGTCCTTGACTCCCGCGACCACGCCCGGGAATGCGGCGGCGAGCCGCGCGACGAGCGCGACCGAAAGCGGCACCGCAGAGACCTGCGGCAGGTGATAGAGAAAAAGCTTCAGCCGCGGGTCGGCCACGCGCTCGATCAGGCTCGCGTACCACGCGAACAAGCCGTCGTCGGACGCGTCCTTCCAGAAGAACGGCGGCAGCACGAGGCATCCCCTGCAGCCTGCGGCGACGGCATGGCGCGTCAGCGCAATCGTTTCCGGAAGCGCCGCGCAACCGGTACCGACGACGATTTTCGCGCCCTGCACGCCGGCCGAGAGGAGGGCGTCGAGACCGGCGCGGCGCTCGTCGGCGGCGAACGACTGGCCCTCCCCGGTGGTGCCGAAGGGTGCGATTCCATCGACGCCGTCGGCAAACAATGCATGCACGTGCGCGGCGAAACGCGCGTGATCGATGCCGCCGTCGCGCGTGACCGGCGTCAGGGTCGCGCACCACAAGCCGCGAATGAGAGGGGCGGGGCGGGGCGTCATGCGGTCGAGCTCCGGGTGGGCGATGGCGCCGGAAAATCCGGCGGGGGTCATGGTCGGCGAGGATGTACCAGGGATTGTAGCAGCGGCGGCGATGCCATGCGGCGATACGCAAGTGTGCATGAAATAATCGGGCAGGTGAAACCGATCCGTGCGACTTTGGGTAGTGGCCGTGCGTGCGGGGCCTGGATGGCGCTGACGGCGGAACTGTGCGGCGCTCTACGCCGCGGACCGCTCGCGCTCGGCGGCGCGCCGCTCGGCAACCTGTTCGCGCCGCTTGCCGACGCGGACGCCATCGAGCTCGTGCGGCACGCATGGCGCCGCGGAGTCCGCTATTTCGACACGGCGCCCCACTACGGTAATGGACTGTCCGAGCAGCGGATCGGCGCGGCGCTGCACGACGTTCCGCGCGATTCGTTCCTGCTCTCGACAAAGGTCGGCCGGATCCTCGTGCCCGACCCGTCGGCGTCCCGGAATCAGCACGGGTACGTCGATGGGTTGCCGTTCGCGCAGGCGTACGACTACTCGCGCGACGGCGTCCTCCGTTCGCTCGCCGACAGCCGGCGGCGTCTGCGCCAGGATCGCATCGACCTCGTCTACGTGCACGATCTCGACCGCGCGACCCACGGCGCCGACTTCGAACGCCACTTTCGCGCCTTCCTCGACAGCGGCCTGCCGGCGCTCGCGGATTTGAAGGGCGCCGGCGTCATCGGCGCGTACGGCATTGGCGTCAACGGTGTTGCGATCTGCCTCGACACGCTGCGTCATGCGGATCTCGACGTGATCCTGCTCGCCGGACGCTACACGCTGCTCGATCAGAGTGCGCTGCCGGAACTGCTTCCGCTGTGCGTAAAGCGCGGGACGCGCATCGTGGCCGGCGGCCCGTTCAACTCGGGCATCCTCGCCACTGGCGCACACCCCGCGATCGGACAGGTCGGATACTTCGACTACGCGCCGGCGCCGCCGGACGTCGTCGCTCGCGTAGCGGCGCTCGAAGATTTCTCCGCGGCGCGCGGCGTTCCGCTCACGGCCGCGGCGCTGCAGTTTCCGCTCGCGCACCCGGCTGTCGTGTGCGTGCTTGCCGGCGCGACGTTCGATGGCGGAGCTGGACGAGAATCTGGCGCAGGCGATGTTCGCAATCCCGAGGGCATTCTGGTCGCGAACTTCGCGCCGAAGGACTCGTCGTGCCGGATGCGCCGCTCCCGGTGGCGGAATGACGATCGCCGTTCCGCGCGTCGACGCCCATCATCACGTGTGGCGGCTCGATCGCGGCGACTACGGCTGGCTCACGCCGAGTCTCGCGGCGATCTACCGCGATTTCACGCTCGACGACCTCGCGCCGCTGCAGGACGACGCGGGGATCTCGGCCACGGTGCTCGTGCAGGCCGCGCCGACCGTCGCGGAGACCGAATTCCTGCTTGCGACCGCGGCGAACAGCGGTGGACGTGTCCGCGGTGTGGTCGGGTGGGTGGATCTCGCCGTCGCCGGATGCCGTCGCGACGCTCACGCGCCTCGCGCGGAATCCGCTGCTGAAGGCGATCCGGCCGATGCTGCAGGACCTGCCGGATCCCGCATGGATCCTCCACGCCGACGTCGAGCGCACGCTGTCCGAATTGCCGCGCCTCGGTCTGCGCTTCGATGCGCTCGTCACCCCGGCGCAACTGCCGGCGCTGCTGCGGATGCTCGAGCGCCATCCCGACCTCGCGGTGGTGATCGACCACGGCGCCAAGCCCCCGATCGCAACGGGGAACTGGCTGCCGTGGGCGGACCGGATCGCCGCGATCGCCCGCCATCCGCACGTGCATTGCAAGCTTTCGGGTCTCGCGACCGAGGCGGCGGCGGATTGGACCGTGGAGGGATTGCGTCCCTGGGTCGATCACCTGCTCGCGTGCTTCGGACCGGCGCGGCTGCTGTGGGGCAGCGATTGGCCGGTCGTCAATCTTGCCGGCGGCTACGCACGATGGCGCGCGGCGACCGACCGGCTGCTCGAAACGCTCGCCGGCGACGATCGCGCGGCGATCCTCGGCGGGAACGCCGCGCGGTTTTACGGATTGGCAGCGATGTGAACATCGGGCGGGGAGCCCGCGCCGGTCAATACGCGTGCCGCCGCAGTTTCGCGCGATGCACGATCGTCGTCGCGATTTCCTCGATCGACTTGGCGGAGGTGTCGAGCATCGGGATGCCTTCGCGCGCGAGCAGGTCCTCGCACTCGCGCACTTCGTACCGGCAGGTCTCGAGCAGCGCGTATTTGCTGCCGGGGCGGCGCTCCTCGCGGATTTTCTGCAGCCGGTCGGGGTCGATCGTGAGGCCGAACAGCCGGTCGCGGTAGGGAAGCACCGACTTCGGCAGCTTGCGGTCCGCGAAGTCGTCCGGCGTCAGCGGGAAGTTCGCCGCGCGGATCCCGAACTGCAGCGCAAGGTAGAGCGACGTCGGCGTCTTGCCGCAGCGCGACACGCCGACCAGGATCACCTGCGCCTTCGACAGGTCGCGGGTGTCGGCGCCGTCGTCGTGCGACTGCGTGAAGTTGATCGCTTCCATGCGCGCGAAATAATCCTGGCTGTTGGCGATGCCGTGGGTGCGGCCCGCCGCGTGCGAGCTCTTGGCATCGAGCTCGGCCTCGAGCGGCGCGATGAAGATCTGGAACAGGTCGAGGGTGAGGGCCTTCGCGTCGCGGCGGATCGTCGCGCTCATCGCCTCGTCGACGATCGAGCTGAACACGATCGGCGGCTTCACCTCGCGCGCGGCGGTCTCGTTGACCTGCCGCACGACGGCGTCGACCTTGTCGGGCGTGTCGACGAACGGGATCGTCTGCCGCTGGAAATCGAAATCCTCGAATTGCGACAGCAGGCTGTTGCCGAACATCTCCGCGGTGATGCCGGTGCGATCGGAGATGAAGAACACGGTGCGGCGGGTCGACATCGGCGTGCGGAGACGAGGCGGCGCGCCGATGCGCGCCGTCGCGGCTACCAGTCCTTCCAGACGGGAACCACGCCCGCGGGCAGCGGCGGGAGGTCGCCGAGGTCCATCCAGCTCTCGCCCGGCCCGTGATAGTCGGAACCGCAGGACCCCGCGAGCCCGAACACGCGGCACTTGGTGGCGAACTCGGCGTATTGCGCCGGCGTGTGGGAGGGCGAGAGCACTTCGATAGCGTCGCCGCCGGTATCGCGGAACTCGCCGAGCAGGCGCCGCATGCCGCGGCCATCCACCTTGTAGCGGCCCGGATGCGCGATGACGGCCTGGCCGCCTGCGACGTGGATCCAGTCGACGGCCTGGCTCATCGTCGCCCACCCGTGCGCGACGTGCCCAGGCTTGCCGGGCACGAGATAACGCTTGAAGACGTCCTTGATGTCGCGCGCGTAGCCTTTTTCCACCAGGAAACGCGCGAAATGCGTGCGCGACACGAGCCGCTCGCTGGTGACGAAATCGAGGGCGCCCTCGTACGCGCCGGGAATTCCGGCGGCGGCCAGCGCATCGCCCATCCGCCGCGCCCGTGACGTGCGACCTTCGCGAATCGTGGCGAGACCGTCGCCGAGGGCCGTGTTGCGCGGGATCGATCCGCAGCCCGACGACATGGATCGTGAGGTCCTCCCAGCTCACCGACAGCTCGGTTCCGCAAACGAATTCGATTCCCGCTTCCGTTGCGGCGGACTGTGCCTCCTCCAGCCCCGACACTTCATCGTGGTCGGTGAGGGCGAGAACGTCCACCCCGCGGTGCGCCGCCCGCAGAACGACGGCGGCAGGGGAGAGCAGGCCGTCCGAGCGGGTCGAATGGCAATGCAGGTCGTAGTGACGCACGGATAGGAGAAACGGGATGGTAAATTAGCTATAACTTGTTGATTCTAGCAGAATGATGGCATTATTGCCGCGTGGCGCCTCGCATATGCCAGAGAGGCGGGCCCTCCAGACGGACGAATGGTGCTTGCATTCACGTGCCATTCCGGTGAAAAATATGCCATTGGTATAGCGTCGTGGGGGCGGTGCCGGAAGCCAGCCGGTCCGCATGGGTAACTCAAGCTCTCCTGAACGGAAGGCGATCGTTTCGTGAAACTCTTCGACCGCGTACTCAATCCCCGCGAAATCCGGCGGCGGCTCGGGCTCAACCAGGAACAGTTCTGGACGCAAATCGGCGTCACGCAGAGCGGCGGCTCCCGTTACGAGAGCGGCCGCGAGATGCCGAAGCCGGTGCGCGAGCTCCTGCGCCTCGTGCACGTCGAGCAGATCGACCTCTCGCAGGTGAAGCGCGTCGACTTCGAGATCATCAGCTATCTCAAGGAGTCGCACGCGGACCTGTATCGGACGCTGCGGCGCGCGGTGAAGGGCCGCAACCGGGCGGGTGGCGCGCCGCTCGTGCTCGACGACGCGCTGCTGGGCGACGCCATCGAGCCGCCCGAATTGTCCGAAGTGGGCGGACCGATTCCTGGCACGGAACCGAAGGGCGGCCACTCGTACTGACGCCGTCCGACGCTTTCTTGATCCAGATGAACCCGCTGCGGCGGGTTCGTCGTTTCTGCACCGCAACACATCCTGGAATGCCCGCTTCGGCAGGGTAGAATTGCATCTTTGCGGGCGCTTTTGCGCGCCGCAACACACGAAGGATGCGGTGGGGGAAGCGATGAGCGAAGCAGACCGGGTCATTCCTTTCGACCGCCTGCGAATGTCCGACGTCGCGGACGTCGGCGGCAAGAATGCGTCGCTCGGCGAGATGATCAGCCAGCTGGCCGGCGCCGGCATCCGCGTCCCCGGGGGCTTTGCGACCACTGCCTACGCCTTCCGCGAATTCCTGGCGCACAACCATCTGGTCGAGCGGATCGCCGCACGGCTTGCAGCGCTCGACGTCGACGACATTGCGGCTCTCGCCAGCGCCGGCGCGGAGATCCGCAGCTGGGTGACGTCCGCGACGCTTCCACCGCCGCTGATCGACGCCATTCGCGAGTCCTTTGCCGCGCTGACCGTCGCGTCGCCGGATGCCACATGGGCGGTGCGCTCGTCGGCGACGGCCGAGGACCTGCCCGAGGCTTCGTTTGCCGGCCAGCAGGAAACATTCCTTAATATCAATGGATTGGATAATATTGTTCATGCAGTGAAGGAGGTATTTGCCAGCCTCTATAACGACCGCGCAATCGCCTATCGCGCGCACCAGGGGTTCGCGCACGAGCACGTGGCGCTGTCCGCCGGCGTGCAGCGGATGGTGCGCAGCGACCTCGGCGCGGCGGGCGTCATGTTCACGCTCGACACCGAGTCCGGGTTCGACCAGGTCGTCTTCATAACCGCCTCGTACGGCCTTGGCGAAACCGTCGTGCAGGGCGCGGTGAACCCGGACGAGTTCTACGTCTACAAGCCGAACCTGGCCGCACAACGTCCCGCCATCCTGCGCAAGACCGTCGGCGGCAAGGCCATCCGCATGGCCTTCGCGAATACGCAAAGGGCGGGTTCCTCCACCGTGACCGGCCCCGTCGCCGAGATTGACCGGCATCGGTTTTCGATCACCGATGCCGAGGCCGAGGAGCTCGCGCGCTACGCCGTCGCGATCGAGAAGCACTACGCCCGGCCGATGGACATCGAGTGGGGCCGCGACGGCATCGACGGCAAGCTGTACATCCTGCAGGCGCGGCCGGAGACCGTGAAGTCCCGCGAGGATGGCAACACGCTGCGTCGATTCCGGTTGAAATCGAAATCGACGGTGCTGGCGTCGGGACGCGCGATCGGCCAGAAAGTCGGGCAGGGCGTCGTGCGTCTCGTGAAATCCGCCGCGGAAATGGACAAGGTCAAGGCGGGCGACGTGCTCGTCGCCGACATGACGGATCCCGACTGGGAACCCGTGATGAAGCGCGCCGCGGCGATCGTCACCAATCGCGGCGGGCGGACGTGCCACGCGGCGATCATCGCGCGCGAGCTCGGCATTCCGGCGGTTGTCGGCTGCGGCGACGCGACGCGCGTGCTGGCCGAAGGGGCGCCGGTCACCGTGGCCTGCACCGAGGGCGACACCGGTCACGTGTACGAAGGGCTGCTGGAGGTCGAGGTGGTCGAGGTGGCGCTCGATCGCATGCCGCCCGCGCCCACGAAGCTCATGATGAACGTCGGCAATCCGGAGCTCGCCTTCGAATTCCGCCGGTTGCCGAACGAGGGCGTCGGGCTCGCGCGGCTCGAGTTCATCATCAACAAGAACGTAGGGATTCATCCCAAGGCGCTGATCGAGCTCGACCGCCAGTCGCCGGAATTGCAGCGCGAGATCCGCCAGCGCATCGCCGGCTACGCAAGCCCGACCGAGTTCTACGTGAGCAAGGTCGCCGAAGGTGTCGCGACGATCGCGGCGGCATTCTGGCCGAAGAAGGTGATCGTCCGGCTGTCGGACTTCAAGTCGAACGAGTACTCGAACCTGGTCGGCGGCCAGCGCTACGAGCCGCACGAGGAGAATCCGATGCTCGGGTTCCGCGGCGCGTCGCGCTATATCGCGCCCGAATTCCACGACTGCTTCGCGCTCGAATGCGCGGCGATGAAGCGGGTGCGCGAGACGATGGGCTTCACCAACGTCGAGCTGATGGTGCCGTTCGTGCGGACACTCGAGGAAGCGGAGATGGTGATCGCGCTCCTGAAGGAGCAGGGGCTCGAGCGCGCGCGCAAGGGGCTTCGCGTGATCATGATGTGCGAGATTCCGTCGAATGCCGTCCTCGCCGACCGCTTTCTCGAGCATTTCGACGGTTTCTCGATCGGCTCCAACGATATGACGCAGCTCACGCTCGCCGTCGACCGCGACGCCGGCGGCGCGATCGCATCCACGTTCGACGAGCGCGACGACGCGGTCAAGGCGATGCTCTCGATGGCGATCTCCGCGTGCCGCAAGGCGGGAAAATACGCGGGCATTTGCGGACAGGGGCCATCCGACCACCCCGACCTCGCGCAATGGCTGGTCGCGCAGGGCATCGAAAGCATGTCGCTCAATCCCGACACGATCGTCGCGACCTGGCTTCTGCTTGCGGGCAAGGGGCCGGCGTGACCGAGCGACCGGACGCCGGCAGGTCGGCGAGCCCCATCTTGTAGGCGGCGGACTACGCCACCCCGAGCGGGGCGCCGATTCGCGCGGAACTGCCGCATCAGTCATAATGTCGTATTCAGCGCGTGGCCGTGGAACCCTTTCCGCGGAGAGCTTGCGACATTCTGCTTGTCGGGAGCCCACGCGAGGCTGAAACTGTTCGACCATAAACGGAGAAACACAATGTCCAAGAGATTAATGTCGTCATGGCTGGTGGCGGTGAGTTGCCTGATTGCTGCAACCTTAGCGGTGGCGGCGGAGCCGGCCCCATCGGGAACGGTCAGGATTTCGAGCAAGACGGTAGCGATCGGCGTCGGCGTCAGCTGGGGCGACGGTACGCTCGCTTTTCAGGGCAAGAACTACGCGTTTTCGGTCGACGGACTGAGCGTCGTCGATCTTGGCGTCACCGACGTATCGTCCAGCGGCGAAGTGTTCCATCTGACTAACGTCGCGGATTTCAGCGGGGTCTATACCGCGGGCGAAGCAGGAATCGCCATCGGGGGCGGCCCGACCGACACCATCATGAAGAACGACCGCGGCGTGGTCATTCGCCTGCATGGGAGCCAGAAGGGTGGCAGATTGACGCTTGCGGGTGGGGGCGTGACGCTCAAAATCAAGAACTAGTCCGCGCAGTTACGCGGGTGTGGCGCGCCTTGCCGGTGATGTCTTCGGACATCGCTGCGAGCGCGCCACATTTTCGTGCGCACGATTGAACCGCTAGTCGCGCTCGGCCAACTGGTCGATTGACTGCGCGACGCGGGCCGCGCGCAATGGCCGGCGATGAAGCCGCCGCCGCGCCTGCGCCTCGAGCCCCGCCCGTCGCGCATCGCGTGCGCGACGATTGCCGCCGCCAGTGCGGCATTGAGCGCGCTCATTCTGATACTGCCGCTCGACACCGGGGCGACAGCGGCCGCGCTCATCGCCATCGTCGGCGTTGCGGGCCGCGGCTTCTGGCGCTGCACCGGTCGCGGCGTGCCGGCGATCCTGCATGTCGGTCATGACCGGCGCATCACCGCGACCGCGCGCGATGGCCGCTCGCGCGACGGGAAGATTCTCGACGATTCGTATGTCGGCGCGCGACTCACGACGATCGTCTGGCGGCCGGATGGCGCGCCCCGGTGGGCGCTTGCGCGCAGCGTCCTCATTCTGCCGGACACGTTGCCGACAGGAGAATTCCGGCGGCTACGCGTGCTGCTGCGCTACGGCCGGCCGTTGGTCGAAGAGGAGAACGACGAGACGAGCGGACGCGAAGCCGGATGACCGGCGAGCCAGGCGCGCCCGTCGATGAGCGCGCCGCTCTCGCTCTTGTCCTGAGCGCCGAGCAGATGAAGGTAGAGCGGCACCAGCGCTGCAATCGGCGGCAGTGCAGTGGCATCTTCTCCGGGATGTGTGCGGACACGCAGCGGCGAGCGCATGGGACCCGGAACGACGGCGTTGATTCGCAGATTTGCCCGCGCTTCCCATTCGTCGGACAACGTGGTCGCGAGCGCCGCCAGCGCCGCCTTCGACGACGCGTAGGCGCCCCAGAACGCGCGTGGGTCGATGCCGCGCGAATCGAGAGTGAACACGACGCTCGCATCCGGCGCCGCTGCGAGCAGCGGCAGCGCCGCGCGCGTGATCGCCAGCGCGGCCGTTACGTTAACGTCGAACGCGGTCCGCCACGCGTCGGGATCCTGATGCTCGACCGGTCCCAGGGAGCCGAGGAACGCGGCCGTGTGGACGAGTCCGTCGAGACGGCCAAGCTGGGCGCGCAAGGCGCCCGCGACGTTGTCGAAATCGGCGCGCGCCGCCTTGGCGAGGTCGAGCGGCAGGATCGTCGGCTCCGGGTGCCCGGCGGCGACGATCTCGTCGTAGATCGCCTCGAGCTTGCGCACGACGCGTCCATGCAGCACGACGGTTGCGCCACTCGCGGCGCACGCGAGCGAGAGCGGACGACCGAGGCCACCGGTGGCGCCGGTGATGAGAACGGCGCGTCCGGCAAGATCGACGGCGGGTACGGCAGCGGGGGCGGGCAGGGGCATGAAGTGGAGTGGTTCGCAAACGCGTTTGTCGATGGCGACGGCGGCCGCGATGATAGCCGAATCGCGCGCACCGGGTTTGCCAAGCTGCCGCCCGGACGGTATAATTTTCTGTTGGCCGTGGGGGTATAGCTCAGCTGGGAGAGCGCTTGCATGGCATGCAAGAGGTCAGCGGTTCGATCCCGCTTACCTCCACCACGAACCGATTGCAGCGCGCCGACATGGCAAAACGAAGGCGCGCTGTCGCTTTTCCCGGTCCCCATCGTCTAGAGGCCCAGGACATCACCCTTTCACGGTGAGTACGGGGGTTCGAATCCCCCTGGGGACGCCAGTTATACCCAGTTCTGGGTATATTCAATCGCCAGGACATCCTTGGAGCGTCGCGTTCGTGCAACCGACGGTGATCGCACGTCCGCGCGTCCATTACCGCTTTCGGCCATGACCTGCCGTCGAGCCTCGTCTACAAGATCGGCCGTTCACATGCGCCGGTGCGGCTAGACCGATCCATTCGACTTCGCCCGCGGCGGGCCGGGGCAGCAGGAGGCTGACGAGTCAACGCAATCCCGATCGTAGAGGGCGGCGAACTGCAATAAGCGTGCAATCGTCACCGAGCGGCATGCCATCGAGAAAGGTGGCGAGTTCCCGCTGCACGGAACGCAGCAGGTCCTCGACTGATTGGCCGCAGTTCGCAGCACCGACACGAAGCAGGCGTTCCTCCGAGAACGCGTGCCCGGCTGCCGACTCGGCCTCGGTGACGCCATCGGTATAGCAGACGAGTGACGCACCTTGATCCAGACCGACTTCGTTTGCCGTGTAGCGCAGCCCGGCATGGCTCCAACTAGCGCGCCTTTAGGCAGCGGCAGCGACGACGAGCGCCCTTCATGAGCCAAAAACGGCGGGCAGTGCCCGCCATTGGAGTAGACAAGGCGTCCGGAAACGACATCCAGAAAGGCGCGTAACAGGGTTACGAAGAGGTTTGCAGCGTTACGGACGCACAGCTGCTCGTTGCTGCGCTCGAGTATCTGCTCGGGATGGGTGTGCCCATTTCCGCGATCCGAATCAGCCCGATCGCACGCGCCATGAACCATGCGGCGGGAATCTCGTCGCCCGACACATCGCCGACGCAAAGGAAGAGATGCCGCTCGTCGGCGAAGAATGCGTCGAAGAAATCGCCGCCGACGGCTGATGCGGGATCCATCATGCCGGCCATCTCGATATGAGCGCACTCGGGGAAAAGACGACCAGGCGACGAAATCATGCTGGTTTGCAACTGGCGCGCGATCTGCAGCTCCCGCGCCACGTGCTCGAGAGCAAATTGCTTCCGCTGCGCTTCCAGCATCGCCTCGTTGCCACGGCGCATGCGCTCGGATAATGAAGCCAGCAGATTGCAGGTGACACCCGGTACGTTGCCGAGGCGGCTCCAAAACAGCTTACCCGGCAACAAGAGCAGACGCGATTCCGTCACAGCGACAACAAACGTCGAGGCTGGATTGCCGTCGATCGCGGACATTTCTCCGACACTTTCGCCCGGTTGAATACGAATCTCGGACTCCGGGCGCCGCGTGCCATCCACGTACGCGGCCAACTGGCCGGACAGCAGCACGTAGATCGTGTCGTTCAATTGGCCTGGTTGCAGCAGTGTTGCCCCGACAGGGAGGATGCGAATCTCGCAATCGGCGATCGTTTCAATGATGACGGACGGTTCGGCCCCGCGAAGGAATGCGATCGCATCGTTACCGGCTCCGCGTGCGTTGCGCGGGTCGAGAAGCCAGTCCGGCGTGGCGCGCGTCATGCCTCCTCGACCCAGCTCACCGTGATAGTGAGATGGTTGCGGCCCTGGCTGTGGCGATAGCTCAATTCGTCCGAGAAGTTGCGAATCATCAGCAGCCCGAGGCCTCCAGGCGTGGCATCGACGAGGCTTGCCGGGTGCGGTGCTACCGCAACGAACGTGGATGGGTCGAAGGCCACCCCGGCGTCACTGACCGAGAGCTCCGCTGTGCATGCCCCGGGGCCGCGGCGCACGCCCAATTGCAAATGCACAGGCGATGACAGCGCAGTTGGACCGCCATGTCTGATTACGTTCGCGAGCGCCTCGTCGAGGCAGTGGTCGAGGCGCACGACCTGCTCGAGCGGAACGTTCTGCGCAAGTGCTGCAGACTCGAGCCAGCCGGATGCGCGTCTCGCGTCCCACATATCCGCGCGAATCGTCAATGCCGCAGGCGGCTGCGCAGCCGGAGGCGACATCCGGCGCGCCTTACTTAAGGAGCGCCTTTTCGGCGTCTACTGCGTCCTGAAACGTCGGGATCAGTTCGTTGATGCCGGTCGCTTCGAGCGTCCTGATGATTACTTCGTTCTGGGCGACGTGCAGCACCATAAGGCCGCCCTTTGCCTGGACCGCCTTGGCGCCCGCGATAAGCACGCCAATAGCCATGGACGAGAGAAACCTGACCGCCGAAAGGTACACGACCACGCCGCCTTTCGCAGATTTCGTAAGTTCGGCGAACTGCGGGGCGATCTGCTCGCTCCCGACGGTATCGAGACGTCCGGACAGGACGATGCGGCGCAAGTTCTCATTCACGTCTTCAAATTGGATGGCCATGGCGTCCCCGCGGCGGCAAGAAAGGGGAAGGACAGCACTGCGTTGCTATTGTTGCAGAAAGCTGCAGCGGAGGCGAATTGACTGGCATGTGGTCCGGGTACGTTGCCCGACGTTCCTAACCCAGAGAATCGATCTGCGGGGCTCGGAGCGCACGGTGCGATAACCGGCCCGGAGCTCACCCGTCAGAAGTTCACCGATTGGTGCAAGGAGCTGGACATCGACTGCGCTTCATCAGCCCGGCAAGCCCGACCGGACTGCCGACATCGAGCGCTTCAACCGAATCTATCGTGAGGAGGCATCACTTCCTTCGCCGGCGCGCCAAACGATCGCCTGGTCGTCACGCCGAGCAGGCTGGCAATCGTACACCGAGTCCGGTAGCCGAACATCGCGAGTTGGTTGCGATTGAAAGTCCGGTTCACGCAAGGCGCAACGGCCGGTTCGGGTTGGAAGCCGGCGTTCGGCCCGTCTCGGCAGCGGTCACCTGAAGCTTGGAATGGAGCGGGGCGGTCAGATCGTCTGCGCTAACCCATTGAAGACCAAGGTGGGAATAGCAACTGATCGCCCTGGGGACGCCAGTTATACCCAGTTCTGGGTATATTTGATCGCCAGGACATCCTTGGAGCGTCGCGTTCGTGCGACCGGCTGCACTCGCACGTCCGCGCGACCTCGGCCGTGGCATGGTCGTCGGACCGATCATGATCCACTCGACCTGTGCGCACCACGCGCAGAGCCTATCCGGGCAAGAACGTGCTGGGGCTCGCCAAGTGTGCCGGCCTTGGTGTCAATGGAGACGGTAGGCGGCGTGGCAGGCCACGCACTGCTGCATGACGATGCCGAGCGCGGCCAGCGCAGGCCGAACGTCGTTGCTCACGCTCGCGGTCTGTGCTTCGAGCGCGAAACGGCTGGCCGCCCGGTGCAGCTGTGTCCCGATGTCCTGCATCGCCTGCGGCATGAAAGGCGCGATGTGCGCGGCGCCGTGAAGCTCCAGCGAACTCATGCCTAGACGCTGCTCGGCAATGATCGCGGCCTTGTCGAACGCGTTCTGGGAAAGGGCAATGTCGATTTCCTGCAGCGCGAGCAGATGGTCGCGCATGCTGGTGATCGTGTGGAGGCGCATCGGCTCGGGAAATTGAACCAGCTGCCGGGGATCCGATTGCGCGGCAGCGGTTTCGGCCATCGAGTGCTGGTGCTCCGACGCGATGGCAGACGACGAAAGGGCGCCCACCCAAGCCACTGTCAATGCTGCTGCAAGAGTGGCGATGATGCGCAACTGGCCTCCACGAGTGAATGGTAGTGGCACCTGCATCGGGCAGGACCCGGATACGCGCGTCATCCGCGGCCGCCGCACCCGCAGCCGGACGCAACCGGCGCAACGGCCACTGCGGGTTCCGCGTTCGCGGTGAACCAGCCGGCGATCTTCTCGCGGGTCGGTACGCCGCCCGAGTGGACGACCTTGCCGTCGACGACGACGCCGGGCGTGGCCAGAATTCCGAAGCCCATGATGTCCTGGATCGCTTCGACCTTCTCTAGAGTGATCGCGACGCCCAGCTCCTTGGCCACCTGCTCGACGCGCTGAGTCGTCGCGCGGCAGTTGGCGCACCCGGTTCCCAGCACCTTGATCGCTTTCATGATGATGTCTCGTTGTTTTACAGCACCGCGTTAAACACGTAGCCCACCAGCAGGATGCCGCTCGCCACCACCGCGGCAAACGTTGCGATGAGCCGCATCTTGAGTACCTTGCGCAGGATGACCATTTCCGGCAGCGACAGTGCGATGACGCTCATCATGAACGCAAGCACAGTGCCGAGCGCGGCACCTTTGGCCAGCAGCGCCTCGACGATGGGAATGATGCCCGCGGCGTTCGAATACATCGGCACGCCGATCAGCACGGCGACCGGCACCGACCACCAGACATCCTTGCCCATCAAGCCGGCCATGAAGTCCTCGGGAACGTAGCCGTGAATGGCAGCGCCGATGGCAATGCCCGCCACGACGTACGGCCAGACTCTGCCAACGATTTCGCGAACCGATGCAAACCCCGCCTGTACGCGCTCAGCCAGCGTCACCGCGTCGGCACCGACTGCTGCCTTGAGGCGCGGCATGTTTTTCACCCAGTCCTCGAGATGCGCCTCCATGTGCAGCCGCCCGATCACCCAGCCGGAAACGATTGCTACCGCAAGGCCTAGCCCGAGGTAGAGGCCGGCGATCTTCCAGCCGAAGAGTCCAAGCAGCAGCGCGAGCGCGACCTCGTTGACCATCGGCGCCGAGATCAGGAAAGAGAACGTGATGCCGAGTGGAACGCCCGCCTGCACAAACCCGATGAACAGCGGGACCGCCGAGCAAGAACAGAAGGGGGTCACGACACCGAGCGAGGCCGCCAGGACGTTGCCTACTCCCTCGGCACGGCCGGCGAGAAGGGCCCGCGTGCGTTCGGGCGTGAAGTAGGAATTGATCATCCCCATGACGAACACGACGCAGGTGAGCAGCAGCAGCACCTTCGGAGTGTCGTAGAAGAAGAACTGGAGTGCGCCGCCGAGGTGGCTGTCCCGATCCATGGGAAACAGCGCCGTCAACATTTCCGACAACGGCATCAACGCCTGAAACGCAACAAACCACACCGCGGTCGCGATCAGTAGGAACAGCCGGGGCCGGTGGTTGGGGAGCGTCAGGACGGCATTCATGCAACCCGTCCGGTGGTGCGCTGCGGTCGGCCCCCGAACGCTTCAAGGCGCTTTGTCACCTCGCGCAGCTTGTCGGTCGGCACGCCACCACCGACGAGCGCGTCGAGCATCGACCGAGCCCATTTAGGCAAGTTCGCCAACCGATAGTGCATCCAGGTCCCCTCGCGGCGGGACTTGATCCAGCCCCCGACCACGCAGCAGGGCGAGGTGGCGAGAGATGCTTGGCTGAAACTCTTCGAGTGCCGCGACGAACTCGCAGACGCAGACTTCGCCTTCGACCGCCAACAACGCCAACATGCAGCGCCGCGTGGAATCACCGATCAGATCGACGTTGGGGTTCACGTTTGCAATATAGCGCGTGCGTTATATATAGGGTTGCGCATGCGGTTGATCTGCGTCAAGGCTGAAGTTAATTTGGCTGAGTTGTCGGCGCGCGGCGCGGTGTTGACGCGAATGCGCGACTCGATTCAATGCTCCTAGAATTAATACTAGGGTTCGCGCGCAGAAGGCCGGGGAACCGTGGATTTCGAATAATTCCGCGTACGCGAGCATTGTCAAGAAGTGCGGTCGACGACCTCAACCACTCTTCATTTCCGGGCGCGCCATCCAGCAGAGCGTCAAACGCGACCAGAATCGCTCCGTGCGATCCGGACCTGTGGCGGCACAAAGCGGCGGCATTCCACCTCGGTTGCCGATTCATCCCGTCGCGCGCCCATACATGACGGCCCCGGTCCGGTCGGGCGGCGGCAGTTGGCGAACACCAACCACCAATCGACTGGCGAGACTCCTTCAACTCGCGGAAACGACTGATTTGGGTGGAAGCAGGCGTCTAACCCAGATACGCGGTGGAGGCGGGCGATCCGATGAGGGCGGTCAGATCGTCTCCGCTAAGCTATTGAAGACCAAGGTGGGAATAGCGACCAATCGCCTTGAGGACGCCAGTTATACCCTAGTCCGGGTATAGCTTTCCGCATTGAATCCGTCGTCCGTTATGTCAACTGCGAGCCTGCATTCGCCCGCGGGCGATGAGACTGTTTGGCGGCGAGGAGCCGACGTTTCGGGCCGACGAATCGCGGTCATTCGATGTCGGAGCCAACCCGAACGAGACAGCGAAGGTTTCCGCACGGTAGGCGCCACCCCAGATGAAATCACCTAAACGCCACGCTGCGACGTCGATTGCTCAAGCCCCGCGGAGCTGAGTCCGGGCTGGTGCCGGCTTCAGGCACGCGCTATCCTCCGCTCCGTCCTCCTGCCCGGCCAAGTCAGGACTCATAGATGAACCGTCGTAGCTTCTGCCGATCGTTGTCGGGCGCCTGCGTAATCGCGGTGGCAGCCGTGCAAGCCCAAGTCCCGAGGAGGATTTGGCGAATCGGGTACCTGGGCAGCACGCCTCCTCTGCCTCAAGCATTCCAGCAAGCGATGGAGCGCCTGGGTTACGTCAATGGCGCGACCGCGATCTTCGAGGCCCGATTCTCGGAGGGGCGTGAGGAGCGCTATCCGGCACTCCTCGCAGAGCTGGTCCACCTCGATATCGATGTCCTCGTGACAAGCGGGCCGGCGATGGCGGCGGTGAAGGCCGCCGGCACCAGGGTACCGATCGTGATGAGTGGAGTGAGCGACCCGGTAGGCAGGGGATTGGTTGAGCCTCGCGCGTCCGGGCGGAAACATCACCGGCATCGCCAACCTTCAGCTCGAGCTCAACGCCAAGCGCATCGAAATGCTGAAGAGCGCAGTACCAAGGATCGCTCGCGTCGTGAGCGTGACGAATTACACGGGTTGGGATCGCGCAAAGCTCGATTCCGCGTTCGCCGAACAGGACGCTGCGGTGGGACACATTGGCGTCACGGTGCGTCGCATCGAGATCGACAAACCCGAAGAGTTCGAAAGCGTCGCAGCGGCGATTGGCCGCGAGAAGCCGGACGGCCTCCTGCTCACGCCGGTACCGCTAACCTATCGATTGCGAAGAGAATTCGCGGCCCTGGCGCTGGCGCAACGGTTGCCGACTGTCGGTTGGCGTCGCGAGCAGGCGGAGGCCGGGATCTTGATGACCTACGGCCCGAACGATGACGAGATCCTCCGCCTGGCCGCGATCTATGTAGACAAGGTGCTCAGGGGCGCGAAGCCGGCCGACCTTCCGGTCGAGCAGCCGACCAAGTTCGATCTGGTGATCAACCTAAACACTGCGAAGGCACTGGGTCTATCGATCCCGCAATCGCTCCTCT
>CAWFMY010000024.1:0-4779 GCA_963816925.1 uncultured beta proteobacterium
TAGCGATACGCGCGGGCCGACGCGCCACCCACCGATGACGACACCGCAAACCGTCGATCTCCAGCTCACCGGGATGACCTGCGCCGCGTGCGCGGCCCGGATCGAAAAGGTGCTGAATCGCGCCGACGGCGTGCGCGCGGCCGTCAATTTCGCGAATGAAACCGCGCACGTCGAGTTCGATGCGGACAAGGCGTCGCAGCAATCGCTGATCGAAGCCGTGCGCAGGGCCGGCTACGATGCCGCTCCCGCGGTGGATCCGTTCGCGGAGCCGGACCATGCTGCCGCGATCGAGAACCGGCGCTATCGAAAGGACCTCACGACCTTTGTCATCGCGGCGGTGCTGACGGCACCGCTGCTCGCGCAGATGGCGTTCATGCTCGGCGGCCGGCATGATCCCGTGCTGCCCGTGTGGTTGCAGTTCGCGCTGGCGACACCCGTGCAGTTCTGGGCCGGCGCGAGGTTCTATCGCGGTTCATGGAACGCCTTGCGCGGCGGCGCGGCGAACATGGACGTGCTGGTCGCGCTCGGCACGAGCGCCGCGTATTTCTTCAGCGTGGCCGTCTGGCTCATTCCCCTCGCCGCGCAGCACGTGTATTTCGAAGCGGCCGCGGTGGTCATCACGCTGGTGCTGCTCGGCAAGCTCCTGGAGGGGCGCGCGAAGGCGAAGACCGCGACCGCCATCCGCGAGCTGCTCGCGCTGCGGCCGCCGACGGTATTGCGCGAGCGCGACGGCGACGTAACGGAGGTTGCGCTCGCGGAAATTCGCGTCGGCGATGTCTTCGTCGTCCGCGCCGGTGCGAGTGTTCCGGTCGATGGACGGGTGCTCACCGGCGAATCCACGGTGAACGAGGCGATGCTGACCGGAGAAAGCGTGCCGGTCGCGAAGTTGCCTGGCGCGCGCGTGCTCGCGGGGACCGTCAACGAGGCGGGCCCGTTGCGCTGCGAAGCGACTGCCATCGGGCAGGCGACGCTGCTCGCCGGCATCGTGCGGCAAGTAACGGCCGCGCAAGGATCGAAAGCGCCCGTCCAGCGGCTTGCGGACGCGGTTGCCGCGTGGTTCGTGCCCGCGGTGCTCGTCATCGCGGCGATCACCTGGTCGGCAACGGCCTCGCCCTCGGCGATTGGGGCGCCGCGTTGATGCGCGCGACCGCCGTGCTCGTCATCGCGTGTCCTTGCGCGCTCGGGCTCGCGACGCCGACGGCGCTGATGGTCGGCGTGGGGCAGGGCGCGCGCAGCGGAATTCTCGTGCGCAACGCGGCCTCGCTCGAGCACGCCGAGAAGATCGACGCACTCGTCGTCGACAAGACCGGGACGCTGACGGTCGGCGCGCCCGTGGTCTCGGCAATCCATCCCGAGCCCGGATTCGCGCCGGTCGACGTGCTCCGGATCGGAATGTCACTCGAGATGGGTGCGACGCATCCGCTGGCGCGCGCGATTGTCGCGCACGCCGAATCGGCGAAGGTTGCACCGATGCGCGTCACCGGCGTTCGCCTGCACGCGGGACGGGGCGTCAGCGGCGAGGCGGACGGCCACGCGCTTCGCCTTGGCTCGCCGGCGTTCCTTGCCGAGTCGGGAATTTCGATCGACGCCGCGAGGCTCGCGGCGGCGCAGGCGCTCGTTCAAACGATCGTCGGCGTCGCCGAAGATGCGACGCTCGTCGGCTGGATCGCGCTGGCCGATGCCTTGCGGCCGAATGCCGCCGAGGCTGTGGCCGCGCTGAAGACGGCCGGTATCACGGTCACGATGCTCACCGGCGACCAGCAGGCGCCCGCACTCGCGGTCGCGAGGGCGGCCGGCATCGACGAGTGGCGCGCGTTGCAGTTGCCGGACGACAAGCGCGCCGCCATCGCGGTGATGCAAAGGGAAGGCAAGGTCGTCGGCATGGTCGGCGATGGGGTGAACGACGCGCCCGCGCTGGCGCAGGCCGACGTGTCGTTCGCGATGGGGGCGGGCGCCGGCAGCGCGCTGTCGGCCGCCGATCTCACGCTGCTGCGCAACGATCTCTCCGGCGTCGCCGCGGCGATCGACCTGTCGCGCGCGACGCTCTCCAAGATCCGGCAAAATCTTTTCTTTGCGTTCATCTACAACGTGCTCGGCATACCGCTGGCGGCGTTCGGACTGTTGACGCCGCCGCTGGCCGGCGCGGCGATGGCGGCGAGCTCGGTGTCCGTCGTCGCGAATGCGCTGTTGCTGAAGCGCTGGCGACCGCCGAAATCGGCCTCCGCGTCCGCATCCGTCGAAACGACGGCTCGAATTGCGCAGGGCGACACGGCCCATTCCATCAAGGAGGAAATTCGATGAGTACGCAGCGCCGCGAGTTCGCCGTTTCGGGCATGCATTGCCAGGGCTGCGTGAAGAGCGTGACCGGTGCAGTGTCGAAAGTGCCCGGCGTTACCCGTGTCGATGTCTCGCTTGCCGACAAGGCGGCGAACGTCGAATTCGACGCGTCGAAAGCCACGCCGGAGGCCATCGTCGCCGCCATCGAAGATGCGGGCTTCGACGCCCACGTCCGCTGATCTGGAGTTATCGGGAGACAACCGTTCCGGTCGGCGTTTGCCGCCCTATCCGCAGGGTGCGATAATCGCCGTCGGCGGGGTGTAGCGCAGCCCGGTAGCGCGCTTGCTTTGGGAGCAAGATGTCGGAGGTTCAAATCCTCTCACCCCGACCAGAATTGCGATGCAATTCAGTCATGTGCAACGCATGATTGATCGCGGGTCCGGCTGATATCGAATTAGGCGGAATTGCGTTAGCCGCAGCTCGGAGCAATCGACATTCGCGCTCTCGAATCGAAAGCGCATTTCTACGAGTAACGCGCGTGCACATTGTCGTCGGATGTGGCGCGCCGGTGACACCTTTTCGCGACTTGTTGAGCGTGGTCAAGGTGCCGATTGGCCATCGGCGCAGGATTCGTCCATATCGCGCGATCCGCGATGCGTTGAGCAATGTGGATGACAACATTTCTCGGACGCACGCGCAGGCCCAACCAGGCGTACGCGACGGCGTCCTTTCTCGACGGCCGGCTTTCTCGCCGGCCCGGCATCAGCCCCGGTGGCGATGCCCGCGATCAATTCGCTGAACCCGCCCTGCCGATCGCTCGCGCCACTGCCCGTGCGAACGAAGGTGCAGGCTCGACTCTATTCAACTGCCGGATGCGTGCGCGGCCGTCGTGGTCGCTGCTTCGCCTTCGGCATTCACCGCTGGGAGGCTTCTCATGGCCATCACCATCACCCACGACCACGTACCGCCGATAGGAACCCCGCGGCCCGCGGCCACCGTAGAGCCGCCGCACGACATGGTGGAAGGCGCTCGCGCCCATCATCCTCGCGCTCGTCTTGGCGTTGATCCCGCCGCCCGCGGGTCTCGCGCCCTACGCATGGTACTTTTTCGCGATTTTCGCCGGCGTCATCCTCGGCCTGATGCTCGAGCCGCTGCCGGGCGGCGCGATCGGGCTGATCGGCGTCACCGTCGTGACTGTGCTCTCGCAGTTCGTGCTGTTTGCGCCCGCCGAGCTCGCCAAGCCGGGTTTCAAGGCGTACAACGCGGCGCTGACCTGGGCGCTGTCCGGCTTTGCCAACACCACCGTGTGGCTGATTTTCGGCGCGTTCATGTTCGCGCTCGGCTACGAGAAGACGGGGCTCGGCAAGCGGATTTCGCTGCTGCTCGTCAAGAAGATGGGCCGGCGCACCCTTACGCTCGGCTACGCCGTGGCAGTCGCGGACACGCTGCTCGCGCCGTTCACGCCGTCGAACACCGCGCGGTCGGGCGGCACGATCTATCCGGTGATCCGCAACCTGCCCGCGCTCTACGACAGCAAGCCGAACGATCCATCGTCGAGGCGCATCGGCTCGTACATCATGTGGGTCGCAATCGCCACCACTTGCGTGACGAGTTCGATGTTCCTGACGGGCCTTGCGCCCAACCTGCTCGCCATCGAGATGGTCAACAAGACCGCCAACGTGAGCCTGACGTGGACGCAATGGTTCGTGGCGTTCCTGCCGATCGGCATCCTGCTGCTCGCGCTGATCCCGCTCGTCACCTACTGGTTGTATCCGCCGGAAGTGAAGTCGGGCGACGCGGTGCCGAAGTGGGCAGGCGAGGAGCTCGCCAAGTTGGGTGGACTCACGAACCGCGAGATCACCCTCGGCGTGCTCGTGCTGCTGGCGCTCGGCATGTGGATCTTCGGTGGCGACTACATCAACGCCACCACTGCGGCGTTGGTCGTCATTTCGCTGATGCTGGTGTTGGGCGTCGTGAGCTGGGACGATATCGTCAAGAATTCGGCGGCATGGAACACCTTGGCATGGTTCGCAACGTTGGTTGCGCTGGCCGACGGCCTCAACAGGGTCGGCTTCGTTAAGTGGTTTGCCGACACCATCGGTGCGCAGATGGGCGGCTTCTCGCCGTTCGTCGCGATGATCCTGCTCGTGCTTGTCTTCTACTTCACGCACTACCTGTTCGCAAGCGTTACCGCGCACGTGACGGCAATGCTGCCGGTGATGCTGGCGGTCGGAATGACGATTCCCGGCATGAACATGCCAGAGTTCGCGTTGCTGCTGTGCCTCACGCTCGGGATCATGGGCGTGCTGACGCCGTTCGCGACCGGCCCGAGCCCTGTTTACTACGGATCGGGCTACCTGCCCTCCAGGGATTACTGGAGGCTCGGGGCGATCTTCGGCGTGCTCTTTATCGCGGTGATGCTGATCATCGCGGTGCCATGGCTGGCGCTGATTCCGTGACCTGCCAAGCCGGAGAGAAGATATTGACGCGCACAATGGCAGC
>CAWFMY010000025.1:0-59535 GCA_963816925.1 uncultured beta proteobacterium
TGCCGGGCGGCGCGATCGGGCTGATCGGCGTCACCGTCGTGACTGTGCTCTCGCAGTTCGTGCTGTTTGCGCCCGCCGAGCTCGCCAAGCCGGGTTTCAAGGCGTACAACGCGGCGCTGACCTGGGCGCTGTCCGGCTTTGCCAACACCACCGTGTGGCTGATTTTCGGCGCGTTCATGTTCGCGCTCGGCTACGAGAAGACGGGGCTCGGCAAGCGGATTTCGCTGCTGCTCGTCAAGAAGATGGGCCGGCGCACCCTTACGCTCGGCTACGCCGTGGCAGTCGCGGACACGCTGCTCGCGCCGTTCACGCCGTCGAACACCGCGCGGTCGGGCGGCACGATCTATCCGGTGATCCGCAACCTGCCCGCGCTCTACGACAGCAAGCCGAACGATCCATCGTCGAGGCGCATCGGCTCGTACATCATGTGGGTCGCAATCGCCACCACTTGCGTGACGAGCTCGATGTTCCTGACGGGCCTTGCGCCCAACCTGCTCGCCATCGAGATGGTCAACAAGACCGCCAACGTGAGCCTGACGTGGACGCAATGGTTCGTGGCGTTCCTGCCGATCGGCATCCTGCTGCTCGCGCTGATCCCGCTCGTCACCTACTGGTTGTATCCGCCGGAAGTGAAGTCGGGCGACGCGGTGCCGAAGTGGGCAGGCGAGGAGCTCGCCAAGCTGGGTGGACTCACGAACCGCGAGATCACCCTCGGCGTGCTCGTGCTGCTGGCGCTCGGAATGTGGATCTTCGGTGGCGACTACATCAACGCCACCACTGCGGCGTTGGTCGTCATTTCGCTGATGCTGGTGTTGGGCGTCGTGAGCTGGGACGATATCGTCAAGAATTCGGCGGCATGGAACACCTTGGCATGGTTCGCGACGTTGGTTGCGCTGGCCGACGGCCTCAACAGGGTCGGCTTCGTTAAGTGGTTTGCCGACACCATCGGTGCGCAGATGGGCGGCTTCTCGCCGTTCGTCGCGATGATCCTGCTCGTGCTTGTCTTCTACTTCACGCACTACCTGTTCGCAAGCGTTACCGCGCACGTGACGGCAATGCTGCCGGTGATGCTGGCGGTCGGAATGACGATTCCCGGCATGAACATGCCAGAGTTCGCGCTGCTGCTGTGCCTCACGCTCGGGATCATGGGCGTGCTGACGCCGTTCGCGACCGGCCCGAGCCCTGTTTACTACGGATCGGGCTACCTGCCCTCCAGGGATTACTGGAGGCTCGGGGCGATCTTCGGCGTGCTCTTTATCGCGGTGATGCTGATCATTGCGGTGCCATGGCTGGCGCTGATTCCGTGACCTGCCAAGCCGGAGAGAAGATAGTGACGCGCACAATGGCAGCTGATCGCATCCGGCACCCGCAAGCCCGCGTTGTTCGATTGGCCACGCAATAAGGGAGCTTCACCAGATGGCAACCAAACCGTTCGTTTATCGGGATCCATACCCGCTCGGCGTGGACAAGACCAAGTACAGGAAGGTGGGAGGCCTCGGAGAAATATGTTTCCGTCACTTCCTTCGAAGGCAACGAGATCCTCAAAGTCGATCCCGAAGCGCTGACTGTCATTGCCAATGAAGCGATGCGCGACATCTCTTTCCTCCTCCGCCCGGAACACAACGAATCCGTGGGCCGGATCCTGCGCGACCCGGAGGCTTCCCAGAACGATAGGGGCGTGGCAGTGGCGTTCTTGCGCAACGCCGAGATTTCCGCCCAATTCGAACTCCCGGTCTGCCAGGACACCGGCACCGCCACCATCATCGCCAAAAAAGGGCAGCAAGTGTGGACCGGTGGGAAGGATGAGGAGGCGCTGTCGAAGGGTGTGTACAAGACCTATACCGAAGAGAATCTCCGTTACTCGCAAACCGTAGCGCTCGACATGTACCGGGAGATCAACACCGGCACCAATCTGCCGGCCCAGATCGACATCCAGGCGGTGGATGGTGACGCCTACAAGTTTCTCTTCATGGCGAAAGGAGGCGGCTCGGCCAACAAGACTTCCCTCTTCCAGGAGACGAAGGCGCTGCTGGCGCCAGAGCGCCTTCTGCAGTTCCTGGTCGACAAGATGAAGCATCTCGGCACTGCCGCCTGCCCGCCGTATCACATCGCCGTGGTCGTCGGCGGTACCAGTGCCGACGCCTGCCTGAAAGCGGTCAAGCTCGCCACCGCCAAGTATTACGACGAACTTCCCACCACCGGGAACGAGTACGGCCAAGCGTTCCGCGATCTGGAACTGGAGCAGAAACTGCTCGCCGAGGCGTGCAAGCTGGGGATCGGCGCCCAGTTCGGCGGAAAATACTTTGCCCACGATGTCCGGGTTATCCGCCTCCCCCGGCATGGCGCCTCATGCCCGCTCGGAATGGCCGTATCCTGCTCGGCCGACCGCAACGCCAAGGCGAAGATCACGCGAGACGGTATTTTTGTCGAAGCACTTGACCGCAATCCAAGTCGCCTCATACCGGAGGAATACCGGGGCAAGCAGGCGCACGGCGCCAGCATCGACCTGAATCAGCCGATGAAGGCTATCTTGGCCGAGCTCTCCAGGCACCCCGTTTCGACTCCGCTTCTGCTCAACGGCACCATCATTGTCGGACGCGACATTGCCCACGCGAAATTCAAGGAGCTCATCGACGCCGGCAAGCCGGTACCGGAGTATCTGCTCAAGCATCCAATCTACTACGCCGGTCCGGCCAAGACCCCGAAAGGGAAGGCGTCCGGCTCTTTCGGCCCAACGACCGCCGGCCGGATGGATTCCTATGTGGATCTGCTGCAGAGCAAGGGCGCCAGCATGATCATGATCGCCAAGGGCAACCGTTCGCAGCAGGTTACCGATGCCTGCAAGAAGTACGGCGGGTTCTACCTCGGCTCCATCGGCGGCCCGGCCGCGGTGCTGGCAGAAGAAAACATCAAGAAGGTCGAATGCATCGACTTCCCGGACCTGGGGATGGAAGCGGTCTGGAAGATCGAAGTGGAGAATTTCCCGGCGTTCATCCTGGTCGACGACAAGGGAAACGATTTCTTCAAGCAACTAGGGCTGTAGTTCGCGGAAGGACATGCAGATCCGTCTCGGTGCGCACGCGCGCCAGCGTCTTCGTCAGGAGTCGGTCAGCGGACCATTTTCAGTTCCTTGAAGCGGAGATACAGCTCGCGGCACGCCCAGGCATCGGTCGCCGCGTAGGCGATCTGCTGCGGCGTCAAGCGGCGCGCAGCCCAGTTCGTCGTTTTCGCGCCCTTGGGGATGCGCGCACCGAGAAAAATCCCGGCGAGATTGCGCACGCCCGTCTGCTTCAGGCCGTGGCGCTTCGCAACCTCGCCGAGATCCACCACCGATCGTTCGTCGAACTCGAATAATTTTTGCAGGTTACGGATATCGTCGGTCACCGACACCCCTGCCTTGACGATCTTCTCCGACGAAAGGATCTCCCGCATCGCCCCGAAAAGGTCCTGCTGCTGGATCTGCACGAGATACACGGCGCTCGCCGTAGCGAACTGCACGAGAGAGGGGAGGTAGCTCTCGCCGGGCCTGAAGGCGGGCCGTGTCTCGGTGTCAAAGCCGACTACGCCTTCCTGGAAGATGTCCTGCATCGCGTGCCGGAGGTCCGGCTGCGCCGCGACGACGTGCACCGGACCCTCGTAGCGCCGGATCGGCAACTCGTTCATCTCCTCACGTGAGATCCTCTTAACGGATTCGGATGGAAGTGCGGCGGTGGGATCGCGACTCATACGCCGCATAGTAAGCTGGTTCCGTTCTGCGATTCCGGTCAAACGCTTATGACGATGTCCGGCCGATCGCGGACGGCGAGACTCGCGCGCCATTTGCCTCGAGCGGCCGTTGCTTCGACCATCGAGTCGGACGTTGCTCCACCATGAGGCTGGACGAACCTGCATGAGGCAGGATAAAATGCGGCCCTGTTCAACATTTGATGCAGGAGTAATGCATGAACATGAAATCCTTTCGATGGGCGCTCGGCTTGGCGGCCATCACGAGTGTGCTCCTTGGCTGCGGGCAGAAGGCTGATACCGCTGCCGAGAAAGCGGCCACCGACGTGAAAGACAAGGTCGTGGCCGACGCGAAGGCCGCCGAAGCGCTGGTCAAGGAAAAGGAAGCGCAGGAGACCGGCATCGACGCGTATATGTACGCCTACCCATTGGTGACGATGGAGCTGACGCGCAGGGTCTCGACGAATGTGGTGGCACCGGAAGGCAGCAAGGCGCCGATGAGCCATTTCGCCAAGTTGCGCGGCTACCCTGCCGTCGATGACCATACCGTGACGGCGCCGAACGCGGACACGCTGTACACCGTCATATGGCTGGATGTTTCCAAGGAACCCTGGATCATCAGCGCGCCCGACATGAAGGGGCGATTCTTCCTGCTCCCGATGCTGGATGGCTGGACGACGGTCTTTGCCGACCCCGGCAAGCGCACCACGGGTACCGCGGCGCAGAAGTTCGCGATCACCGGCCCCGGCTGGACGGGAACTCTCCCGGCCGGAGTCACCGAATACAAGTCGGCGACCTCCATGGTCTGGTTGCTGGGGCGGATTTACTGCACCGGCACGCCGGAAGACTACAAGGCCGTGCATGCGCTGCAGGACCAGATGACGGCGGTGCCGCTTTCTTCGCTATGGCAAGCCGTACACGGCGGCGCCGGGTGTCGTCGATCCGAGCGTCGACATGAAAACCGCAATCCGCGATCAGGTCAACGCCATGGACGCGGCCTCCTACTTCAAATTGTTCGCGCAGCTCCTGAAGGCCAATCCGCCCACGGCCGAGGACGCGCCGATGGTGGCGAAGCTCGCCAAGATCGGCATCGTGCCGGGGCAGGACTTCGACGCTTCGAAGCTCGATCCCGCGGTCGCCAAGGGACTCGCGGCCGCTCCCAAGCCGGCGCAGGACAAGATCATGGCGTGGATGAAAGAAGGTGTGGTCGTCGGCGACATGAAGCTCACCGACGGCTGGGCCTTCACGACCAAGACGGGCCTGTACGGCACGAGCTATCGGCAGCGGGCGCTGATCACGGCCATCGGCCTCGGCGCGAACCGCCCGCAGGATGCGGTGTACCCCACCTCCGAAGGACCGGACATCCTCAAGAAATACAGCGGCGCGAACAAGTACGTCCTGCACTTCAACAAGGGCGAGCTGCCGCCGGTCGATGGCTTCTGGTCGTTGACGATGTACGACGCGAATTACTTTTTCGTGCCGAACCCCATCAACCGGTACACGGTGAGCCAGCGCAACAAGCTGAAGGCCAACGCCGACGGATCGGTCGATCTTTACGTCCAGAACGAGTCGCCCGGCAAGGACAAGGAGCAGAACTGGCTGCCTGCGCCGAAGGACCAGTTCATCCTGATGATGCGGCTCTATTGGCCGAAGGAGAAGCCGCCCTCCATCCTCGACGGCAGCTGGAAGATCCCGCCGGTCAAGGAAGTCAGCTGAGAGCGTAGGGGCGACGCGCGCCGGCGAAGCGCGCTTCCGGCGCGATGATGAGGATGGTGAAACTCGACATCGCCGCGCTGGAAGTCGCCTACGCGGGAAGCATCGAAGTGAAGGCGAGCTCGACCCTACTTGTTGTGTTCCCCGCCGCCTCGCTGTTCGCCCTTATCGGCGTCCTTCTCCTGGCCCCGCTTCTGTTCCTGCGGGGATGCCTTGCCTTGTGATCCCTTGTCCGCGCCTTGCGCCTTGGGCACTTGCTGCTCGTGTTGTTGTGCAGGCGTTGCTTGCTGCCTTGCTTGCGGAGGCGCGGCGGCAGTGGTCGGCCTCGATTGCGGAGGCGCCGCGGCGTTGGGTGGCCGCTGAACAGGTTCGGTTGCGCGTTGCGGCGGCGCACCCCGTGGGGCGGGTGCAGCCTGTTGCTGCGTAGAAACGGAGGCGGCTGGAGGACGCGAGATCGCTTCGGTCGCGTGCTGGGGTGATTGACCGCGCGGGGGCGGTGCCGCGCCTGTCTGGTAGGGCGTCGGGCCAGGTCCGGGGCGCTGAAGCGTCGCCACCCGCTTGCTGCGGTGGTTTACGGGTCGGACGTCGGCGCCGTGCGTTGCGGCGACGGCGCCGCTTGCGCGGGTAGACTCTGTGCCTGCTGCGCCTGATAGTGCTGCTGGACTACGGCTTCGTGCGGCTGGTAGCGGTAGTTCTGGCTTTGCAGCGCCTGCTGCTGCTCCACTTGCGGATAGCGGTTCCCTGAATATTGCCGCTGGTATACGGGCAGTGGGGCCGGCGCGGGTACCGAGCTGCGATTCCAGTTGTCCCATCCGTGGTGACTCTGTTCCCACGAATTTCCCCAGTGCTCGCCCCAGCGCGGCGGCGCGTCCGAGCGCCACCCGCGAAAGTAGGCGGGTTGCTGCCGGTAGTAGCGGACGGGGACGCGCAGAACGAATAACGGCACCGACTCGGGATACACGGCCGCCCACGGGCCGTTGTACCAGGAGCTCGCATACCAGTTGTCGCCCTGGTACACCCAGTACATGCCGTCGTAGAAGAAATAGTTCGAATTGACCTGTGGCGCGTAGTAAACGGGGTAGCCCGGCACCGCGACCAGCTGCGGATACGCCGGCACGTTGATCCCGATGCTGACTCCGGGAAGACCGATGCCAACACTAAGCTGGGCAGTGGCCGACGTGATCGAGCCCAGCAGCATCCATAGCACAATGAGTACGAAACGCATCTTCTTCTCCTTCAGTTCCACAATGCCGCCTGGTTATCCGTGCCCGTGCGAGCAAAGAACCACCTATTCCAGACTAGTTCCGCGGATTGCATCCGTCAGTGCGGTGGCGAACATATCGCAAACGGCATTTCCGGGCGTAGCGCAGGACGCGACGTCATGGCAGCGCCGGCGTCGCGAGATGAGGCGAGTCAGGCACCGAACTTCACGACGTAATACATGTGCTCGGCTCATCGCGCTTGCTCGCCGTGCGCCGATTCAGATCGCGCCGATCGCGGGAGATCGGTTTGTTACGCCTTAGACAATATGATCCAAGCGCCTATGATTCAATCAGATGTTCTTGACGTTGTCGAGGATCGGACCCGTTCGATTGACGATTGACGCAGAACGCTATGCGGGGCGGATTCCCGACCCGACCGACTGGAGAAACCATGGCCACGCGTCGCACCACAATGAGGAGCCGATCCGGAACCAAGCTCTACGCCGTTCGTGACGAGAGCGGCAAGTTCAAGGATATCCAGACCTACAAGCGCGCTCACAGCGCCGACCTGCGCCACAAATCGAAGGCCGAGAAGGAGGCCGCGCAAGGGCCCATCGAAAAAAAGGTCCGCAAGGCGGCGAATGATGCCGTCAAGTCGGTCAAGAGCTCGGTGAAAGGTGCGGTCTCTGCCGTGAAGAAGGCAGCAAGACGCGCGGTGAAGAAGGTCTCAAGCCCGCCGCCGGAGGGTAAGAGAACGATTAGAAAAAGTGCCAAAAAAATCGCCCGCAAGCCCCTGGCCAAGCTGGCCGCGAAGAAGGCGACCAGAAAGACCGGGCGGAAGGCGGCCGTAAAAAAGACCTGAACGGCCGGCGCCTCCTGCGCCGGCTTAGTTACTGCAGGCCTGCAGGACCGAATCGAGGCCTTTCCGAACGTTGACGTGGGCTTTTCGTCGCGCTCGCCGTGGGTCGTCGCGCGAGGATCCGGCCCAATTCGCTGCGCGTTCCGGTGATCGATATCTTCATGGTCGAAGGACGCAACGACTGCGTCCGTTTCGCGGCCATCCGAGCCAGAAAGACCGGAATACGCGAACCGAGCGCTACGGCTTCCTGCTGCCGAAGACCAGAAGCAGACCGCCAATTATGACTGCCCCAACGCCAGCCCAGATCGGAATGTTGACGGTTTCCTTGTCCTTGATCGACATCTCGATCGGACCGATCTTCATTTCGTGCGTTTCTTTGGTGTAGGTGAAGCCGCCGTACACCAGCGCCAGCACACCTGCAGCGATCAACACGAACGCCACGATCTTGACTGAACCCATTTTCCTTCTCCCAATTCGCAATTCGTGCCGAAATATCGACCTTCAGAACACCGCGCGCCCTGCACGATCAAGCGACGCTACGCCGATCGAAAACGAAGCACTCTTCGACATTAATATGTCGCACCCGGAAGAATCGCCGTCGGTGCGGTAGCGAACGTTGATACCGATCAATACCGGCTAGCTACCCTCCGCCTAGCATTGATTGCAGTTTGGGCGTTCTCGTTTCGGGACTCGCAGGTGCGGAGTGGTAACGAGACTTGCGACGAGACCGGCGGAAACAAGGAGACGATCAAATGAGTTTGGGAACCATTCTCCTGATCGTTCTGATTCTGATTCTGATCGGAGCAATTCCGACATGGCCGTACAGCAGGAGTTGGGGTTATGCGCCCAGCGGCCTTCTCGGGACCGTGTTGCTGGTGGTGATCATTCTGCTGGTGTTGGGCAAGCTGTAGCGCGTCGTCACGCGCTCAGGTAAGGAAAGTATCGCGAACGCAACGGCAGGCATCGGACCATTGCGATCGACATGAATCAGTGCAGGCGACGAGCGAGGAATTCATCATGAACATCGGCGTGAACAAGGATCAGGTCAAAGGTGCGTTGAAAGACATCGGCGGCAAGATCCAGGAAGAAGCCGGAAGACTGACCGGAAGCAAAGAGCTGCAAGCGAAAGGCCTGAAGAACCAGGCCAAGGGCAAGGTGCAGAAGGGTGTCGGCGATGTGAAGGAAGCCGTTAGCGATTTGAAGAAAATCGCCAAGCATCGATAAGGAATCCCGCGGCGCGAAGCAGAGGCGCTAACGCCCGATCGTGGCGGCGGGGGCAGCGCACCGACGAAGCAGCAGGGTGTGCCGGATACTGCTATTGTTGCGCGCGAGGCGGCATGCCAAGAATCCACCGCGAGATCCACCGTACTGACCGCGTCGGCTGGCTTCGTGCCGCTGTGCTCGGTGCCAACGACGGCATCGTATCCACTGCCAGTCTCGTTCTTGGCGTCGCCGCCGCGAGCGCGACTCGCAGCAGCGTGCTGGTGGCTGGCGTAGCCGGGCTGGTCGCCGGAGCGATGTCGATGGCCGCCGGCGAATACGTGTCGGTGCGCTCCCAGGCTGACAGCGAGGCGGGCGACCTCGTGCGGGAGCGCGGTGAACTGGCTACGAATGTCGCCGCCGAACAGCGGGAACTGGCGTCGATCTACGAGAAACGCGGATTGGAGCCGGCACTGGCCAAGCAGGTGGCGTTGCAGTTGATGGCACATGACGCGCTCGGCGCGCATGCACGCGACGAGCTGGGCATTTCGGAGACATTGACTGCTCGACCGGTCCAGGCTGCGCTGACTTCGGCCGCGAGCTTTACCGCCGGAGCTGCCTTGCCGCTGGTCGTCGCGGCATTGACGCCGGCCTCCATGCTGACTGCCGTCGTATCCGGCAGTTCGCTGATCTTTCTCGCCGGCCTCGGGGCACTCGCCGCCCACACGGGAGGCGCGCCTGTCGTCGCAGGTGCATGGCGCGTCACGTTCTGGGGTGCGCTCGCGATGGCGGTCACGGCCGGTATCGGTGCGTTGTTCGGCACAGCCATTGGTTGACGCCGCATAGGTCTTGCGCGCGATCCTCCCGCCCTCGCCGGGCAGGAGGAACGGCGCGACCGACGCGATCTCAGTTGCCGGTCACCATGGCCATTTTCTTGCGGTTCGCGACCTTGTCCGCATAGAAGCGCTGCATTTGACCGGATATGTAGTCGAGATGGTCCTCCACCGCGAAGTGCCCCGCCTTGAGCCTGTGCATCTCCGCCTCGCGGTAGGTCCTTCAGGAATGCCTCGCCGCCCGCCGGCGTGAAGAAGATATCGGTCTGGCCCCAGAAGATCAGCGTCTTCGGTTGCTGGTCCCGCAGGAACGCCTGCCATTTCGGATACAGATCCACGTTGGTGCGATAGTCGTAGAACAGGTCGAGGTTGACGCGAACGGCATGGGGCCGCTGCATGAACGCGGAATCGGACTCCCAGTTGTCGGGGCTGATCAGCTCGGGCCTCTCGGCGCCATGCAGGTAGATGCTCTTGATCGCGTCGTGCGTGAGAAAGCCGGTCAGCGGCTTTTCGGTCTCGGGCGAGCGGTTTTTCCAGAGTGCGCCCCGGAACCCGTCCCACGCGGCGGTGAATCCGACCTCGTACGCATTGCTGTTCTGGATGATGAGCCAGTCAAGCGCCTTCGGGTTGCGGCCGACGATCCGGAATCCGACCGGGCCGCCGTAGTCCTGCACGAACAGCCCGTAGTGATCGAAGCCCTTCGCCGCGAGGAAGTGTTCGACGACTTCCGATATTCCGTCGAACGTGTAGGCGTATGTCGCCGGGTCGGGCATGTCGCTCAGGCCGAAACCGGGATAGTCCGGCGCGATCACATGGAACTTGCCGGCCAACGAGCGAATCAGGTCGCGGTATTGGTGCGAACCGGCGGGGAAGCCGTGCAGCAGCACCAGCTTCGGATTTTTCGGATCACCTGCTTCTCGGTAGGCAATGTTGAGACCGTCGATCTTGATCGTCCCGTACGCCACCACAGCGGTGCTGGGCGCGTCGGGAGTCGGGTCAATGGCGGAGACGCTGATTCGGGACATGGGGAGACTCCTGGCAGGTGGACGTTTCGTGGGCAACGATTCGCGGGATGGCAGGCGAACGCTCGCACTGTGTCGAATTTCACGTGCATTTAGAATCACCGCAATATCGAAGACACCGTTCCGCCGCGCGGAACAGTTCGACATGCCAACTCCGGAGTGCGCCTTGCGGCGACCGGATCACGATTGCCGTGACCGGATGCGTAGAGGCGAATTGTTCCCCCTGACGAAATGATGTCTTGGCGCCGAAGGTAATTCCCAGCGCAGGCAAGAAAGGCGAGAGTTCCGGTGTGCAGGCAAGCAAATCGACAACCTGGATGACGCCATGAGCCGTGCCTACTACGACATTGCATTCACGCCCGCGGTGCGCGCCATGCAGTCGCGCATGGGGAGCCGTTCGACCTATGCGCCGCTGGATCGCACCGAAGATCGCCGCGACGAGCTGACCGCCGACGAAGCCGTTTTCATTCGCGAGCGCGACGGGTTCTACCAGGCGAGCGTGAGCGAATCCGGATGGCCCTACGTCCAGTTCCGCGGCGGCCCGGCCGGCTTTCTCAAGGTGCTGGACAGCAAGACGATCGGCTACGCCGATTTCCGCGGCAACGTGCAATACATCAGCGTCGGAAATCTGCAGCGCAACGATCGCGTCGCCCTCATGCTGATGGACTACGCAAACCAGCGCCGCCTGAAGATCGTGGGCCGCGCCCGGCTGGTCGAACGCGGCCTCGACCCCGACCTGATCGCGCGCCTCGAAATGCCGCATTACCGCGCCACGGTCGAGCGCGCGGTCATCATCGATATCGAAGGGTACGACTGGAACTGCCCGCAACACATCACGCCAAGGTTCACCGAGGCGGAGATCGAAGTCGGCGTTGCACCGCTGCATGCTGAAATTGCCCGCCTGCGGGAGGCGCTGGGCTCGACCGAGGCGGCCCGGGCGCCGTCGGAACTCGGCGACGGCCCGCTGGCGTTGCGCATCAGCGGCGTTCGCCAGCTCACGCCCAGGGTGCGCGCATATGAACTGCGCCCTCTCGATGGCATCGATCTGCCTCCGGTTGCACCCGGTTCGCACATCGACGTGCCCGTGCGGATGAAGAACGGCGTGACGAGCAGCCGCCGGTATTCCATCAGCTCCAGCCCGCTGCGCGTCGACGCCTATGAGATTGCCGTGCTGCGCGAGGATGCCGGCCACGGCGGCTCGACCGCCGTGCACGCCGATTTCAGGCTGGGCATGACGCTCCGTTGCGCGCTCCCGGGAAACGACTTCGCCCTGCATGGCGACGAGCGGCCCGCCGTGCTCATCGCCGGCGGCATCGGTATCACGCCGATCAAGGCCATGGCGCATCAGCTATGTGCCGACGGCCGCCGCTTCGAGTTGCACTACGCAGTGCGATCACGCGCCGATGCCGCCTACCTCGACGATCTCGAATGCAAGCTCGGCACCACCTTGAATGTCTACTCGGCGGACCGTCGCCAGCGGCTCGACCTCACCGGCCTGCTGGCGAAGGTTGCTGCGGACGCCGTTGTCTACGTCTGCGGTCCCGAGCGGCTTATCGACGCCGTCATCCAGGCGGCCCGGTCCGCCGGCCTGGCGGACGACCGGATACGGTTCGAGCGCTTTGCAGCGGCGCCGAATGCGGCATCCAATCGAGCCGTTACCGTGACGCTCAAGCGCAGCGGAAAACGATTCACCGTCCCGCCCGGGCAAAGCATCCTCGAAGCCGTCGAGCTGGCCGGGGTGCAGACATCGTCCGGCTGTCGCGGTGGAACGTGCGGAACCTGTCGCGTCAAAGTGCTGGAGGGCGAACCGGAGCACCGGGATGCGTCGCTCGGCGACGCGGAGCGCGGGCGGGGCAGCATGATGTGCATCTGTGTTTCCCGAGCGAAGAGCGCGGAGCTGGTCCTCGACCTGTAGTCACCCGATGCCGCTCTCAACCGCAGCGCCAATTGCTCAGTTAAGCGCCGGATCGGCGCGCAGCCGCTCGATCGCCATATCCAGGAACGCCCGCGCCTTCGGGGATGCATGGCGGCCCTCGCGATGCAACAGATTCACGGGCATTGCAACGGGTTCGAATTCGGTGAGGACGGACTTGAGCTTTCCGTCGCGCAATTGATCGGCCACCTGATAGGAGAGGAGCCGGGTGAGGCCGAATCCGCTCATGGCTGCCGCCACGGCAGAATCGTTGCTGGTCGTGATCATCCGGGCGTGCACCTTCACGACGCGCGCCTCGCCGCCTTCCACCATTCGCCACTCGTGCGTTGGCGTCACGGCGGCGGCGGAGACGATGGTGTGCGCCGCCAGGTCCTCGGGTGTCAGCGGGATTCCGTGCTGTTCGAGGTAACGGGGAGCAGCGCAGATCACCCGCCGCACGGTGCCCACGCGGATCGCCTGCATCGAAGAATCAGGCAACTCGCCGATCCGAACGGCTACGTCGACGCCCTCGTCCATCATGTTGACCACGCGGTCCAGGAACCAGCACGAAGCGGTGACCTCAGGGTAGCGCAGCAGGTATTCGGTGACGATGGGCGTCACGAATTTGCACCCGAACAGCACCGGCGCGGTGAGCGTGAGGCGCCCGTGCGGCGAGCCGTGCGTGCCACTGGCCGATTTGTCGGCTTCCAGCAACTCGGCCAGGATGCGCCGGCAATCGTCGCCGTAACGCGCGCCGGCCTCGGTCACCCGCACCACGCGAGTGGAGCGCGTCAGCAGGCGCACGCCCAGATGGCTTTCCAGCTCGTTGATCGCGCGCGTCACCGCCGGCGGCGAGATGTTGAGCTTGCGCGCCGCACCGGCAAAACCGTTGGTGTCCACGACCGCCACGAAGACCCTGATCAGGTGGAGCTGGTCCAAACTGTTCCTCCGCGCGTATCGGTGTCTTCGATTCTACGCTGGATTCCCATTGGCTCCCGGTCCGCGAAAATGATTGCGTGTAGTCTCCATGTATAACGTCAGAGCCCGCCTTCCGAAGATCGGGAGGTACAGCGCCATGATCACCTTGTGCGGTTTCGCCGTCAGCGGCTACTACAACAAGCTCAAGCTGCTTCTCCTCGAGAAGGACATTCCGTTTCGCGAGAGACTGGTTTACCCGTGGGAGCGCGATTCCTTTGCGCAGTCCTCGCCGCTCGGCAAGATTCCATTTGTCGAGACGGAATACGGCGCCCTGTCCGAATCCCAGGTGATTCTGGAATATCTGGAGGAGCGCTATCCGGAAAAGCCGATGTACCCGAAAGACCCGTTCGCCCGGGCAAAGTGCCGCGAGCTGATACAGCACCTCGAACTCAACGCGGAGTGGGTCGCCCGCCGCCTGTACAAGGAGTCGTTCTTTGGCGGCACCGTTTCGCAGGAAGACAAACGCGAAGCGAAGGAGAGACTGCCCATGGGCCTGGCCGCCGTGGCGCAATTTTCGCGCTTCTCACCGTATATTTTCGGCCCCTCGTTCACCGCTGCGGACTGTGCCGCCTACATGCATTTCCTCAATATCAGGATTACGACGCAAAACATCTTCGGGGAAGACACGCTCGACCGATATTTTCCCGGCTTGACCGGATACACCCATCTGATGGAATCCCGACCGCACCTGCGTAGAGTGATGGCGGAGCGGGAAGCCGCGTTGGCGGCGTTCCGCGCACTAGACGTGAAGTACGACGGATAGGATCTCGCCGCGCTCGCGGTCCATTTCGCGCGCACGAGTGGAGTCGCGGACTTCGTCGGCGAATCGACGAATTGCGCCTCGAAACGACAGGTCGCTTCCTGCACCAGAACGGCGATGTCCTGCCGCGGTGAGCACCGTGACCGCTATTGAAGTACGTGCCGCGCCGCCCGGCGCGTCGCCGCGCTGGCCGAGGGGTCCGCTTCCGCCTCCTTGGCCGCGGGAACGAACAAGGGGATCACGCGGGTCAGGTCGTTGCGCTTGTCCCGGTCGAGATGCGCGAACAATTCATCCCGCCCGGCCTCGTCCAGCGCGCGGGCCTGGAGCGTGATCGTTGCCGTGAGCGCATCGAGCGCCGCTTGTTGCGTTGTCGGCGGCGGGTTGGGTTGGGCGAACTTGAAGCGGCCCATCGTGTCGGCGTAGACGCTGTCGCCGAGACGCCAGACCATGCGCTCGCCGGATGCGAGCGTCGCTTGATCAGGGTCGGTTGCGACAATGCGGTCGGTCTTCGCGACATCGGCGAACATGTCGGTGAGCACGCTCGCGACGTCGCGGCTGAAATAGGTGAGCGCGCGCGGAAAGGAATCCATCCACCATGGAAGCGTCAGCAGCGGCAGCGCCGACAGGATCCAGCGCCCCGCGGGCGCCATATCCCGCAGCAGGGGGATCAGCGCAAGCGCCTTGAACCAGACGACGCCGCCGACGACAAATCCCATCAGCATGGCGATCCAGTTCGGCGTCTGGGCCATGCGCTTTTCCACGAGGCCGGCCGGAAGCGCCCCCGCGGGGTTGGCGGGATCGAAGGCGAGCGGCAACACGGGCGCCGGCGCTGTCCAGCCGTAAGTCGCCGCGTCGTCCGGGCGGTCGAGCTCGATCCGCAACCAATCGAGCGCCGTGTTCGCCGGCCAATCACGGTGCATGAACTTGTTCGGGGCGTTTTTCGCCAGCCACTCGCGCGTCGCCGGCGCCATGCGGATTTCGGGCACGACAAACCCGCGTTCATCGCGCGCCCATGCGAAGGGGACGCCTGGCGAAATGTCCCGCAGGTCGGCGAGCAGGTACGATTCGTTGAACGGGACGCGCGTGCCGCAGAACGCGCGGCGCAGCGGCGCGCCCCAGTCCCCGCCGTATTCGGCCACCACGCAGCGTGCGGCATTCGTGCTGGCACGCCAGAACTCGGGGACGCGGACGCTGCTCGCATCGAATTCGAGCGCGAGCCAGCTCTCGACGATGTTCGCGTCGACGTGGCTCGTCATCTTGCGATATTCCTGCGTTTGCAGCATGACCAGAGGACCGAACTGCCAGCCGATCAGCAGGAACAGGCTGGCGAAGGCCATGAGGCCGGCCGCCAGCAGCATGTAGATCTTGTCGATGAGCCCGAGCCCGACTTCCGCGGCGGCGCGCACGGGAAGGGACGGCGGACTGTCGGCTTCGGACTTGCCCGGGGCCGGCCGCTCGCGCAGTTTGGCTTCACCTTCCGGCTTCTTCTTCTCGGCCATGCCGTGAATCCTCTTCATCGGGCCCGATTGCGCGGGTCATTCGTCTATTTCGAAGACCGGTCGCGACCGCAATTGTGTTGCAGTTTGCCGGTCAGCGGGTCGAAGTCTTGCGCCTTTCGGCGACGGAAGGTCGGCGGGAGGTGCAGCGGCGCGACGAAACGCGCATGATCCCGATATCGTCGTTTGATCGCACCGAGGAACCATGAAGCTCGCAGCCTATGTACTGACCGTCGGCATGCTTGCCGCCGGACACGTCCAGGCCGAGGACGTGCAGGCGCTGCTGCAATCCTACAACTGCCGCCTCTGCCACTCCGACTACGAAACCAGGACCGGCCCGGCCTACGTCGACGTGGCCGCAAAGTACCGGGGCAAGAAGAATGCCGCTTCGACGATCGTCGCCGTGATCAGGAAGGGCGTCCACGGCGAGGGCCCGTGGCCGATGCCGCCGCTTCCCGAGGTATCGCCTGCCGATGCGCGGAGGATCGCCGAGTACATCCTGTCGCTGAAGCCACGCGCGACCAAGGCCTCCGGAACCCAGGGATCGTGAATCGCAATCGGGGAAGTCAACGGCTCCCTGAGACCTTGCGCGCCCGGCCATGAAGCTTTCGTTCCATGGCGCCGCGCGGTGGCAACGTGATCATTCCGACCTTCGCGCTGGAGCGCGGCGATGTGCCCCGAGCTTCATCAGTCGATCGTGCTGGGCTAGCGGGATCGTCTCAGATCACGTAACGCAGGATCGCGACATAGTGGGCGACGCTGCCGGCGACCACGAACAGGTGCCAGACGCCGTGCGCATGGACGAGCCGCGTATCGAGCACGTAGAAGACGATGCCGACGGTATAGAACAGTCCGCCCGCCACGACCCACGCGAAGCCCGCCGTCCCGAGCGCATGCCACAGCGGCACCAGTGCGGCGAGAGCCGCCCAGCCCATGACGACATAGATCACGACCGACAGGATTCGCGCCTCGCTTTGGGCGCGGAGCTCCTGCAGGCCGCCGAGCACCGCGAGCCCCCACACCACGCCGAAGAGGGACCAGCCCCACGCGCCGCGCAGCGTCACCAGGCAGAACGGGGTGTAGCTGCCGGCGATGAGCAGATAGATGCCCTGGTGGTCGAGCTTGCGCAGGATGTCCTTCGCGCGTCCGCGCACGCTGTGATAAAGCACGGAGAACGTGTAGAGCAGCACGAGCGTCGCGCCGTAGATCGAAACGCCCACGATCTTCCACGGATCGCCCGTCATGCCCGCCAGCACCACGAGAACGACCGCGCCCGCCAGCGCCGCAATGGCCGCGACGAGATGCGTCAGCGCGTTGAATCTTTCTCCGTGGTACAAGGCGACGTTCCTACTTGTCCGGCGCGGCCAGCCACGCTTTTATTCGGGCGTACACGCTGCGCCGGCTGAGCAGGTCGAAGTGATTCATGCCGTAGCCGATCCACTGACGCGAGTCCGGAACGTTCAGCGCAAGGCGGCGCTTCGAGCTCCGACCCAGCGCGCTTTCCAGCGGCACGATGCCGTCGCCGATCAGGTGGTCACCGGGGCTGCCCCCGCGCTTGCCGAGGGTCGCGGCGATGTTGAAGCATTGGACGCCCTCCGGCAGCGGCACCGCGCGTCGAACGTCGCCCGTGCGCTCGAAACGATCGCGGCCTTTCCAGTCGTGGTCGCAGACGTTGCCGTACCGCAGGTCGGTGATGCCGGCGCTCCTGATCTTGCCGAGACGCGAAAAGGGTGCGGTGTACCGGCTGATGCCGAGCAGCAGGTCCACGGCGTTGCCGCCGCGCTCGAGCGGCGCGCCGTGGTGCGGCGTGCCGAGGAAGACCAGCTTGTCGAGTCGACGCAGCCAGCGGTGGCGCATGGCAGCGCCGTAATGGCAGGCGCTGCGGGCGAGGAGTCCGCCCATGCTGTGCCCGACGATCGCGAACCGCGTCACCGGCACCGGCCAACTCCGCAGCAGCGTCTCGAGGAGATCGGCGAACGCCCGTCCGTTGACCGAGACGTGAAGGCCGGAGTTGTAGCGGAGATAGACGGGTGTGTATCCAAGGTCGCGCGCGAGGGCGGCGCCGTGATCGTGACCCTTGCGCCGCCATTGCAGGTCGTTCATGCACAGGCCATGCACGAGCACGACCACCTTTCCGCCGGCGTGCGGAATTGCCGCGGCCAGCGCCTTCGCGTCCAACGGAAGCGGATGCCCGCCGTGGCGCAGCTGCATGGTGATCGCCAACGGGTTTTTCGATGCCGCGAGATAGTCGCCGAGCACGCCGTTCAGCGCCGCCAGCACGGGGCCGCGCCCTGGCCAGGCGCTTCGCGCGCCGAGCAGCGGATCGAGCGTGGCGAGCAGCCGGTCCAGCCCATGACCCACCAGGACGATCACCCCGTTGATGCTCCGATAGACGAGCCCGGTGATCCCGCGGGTGCGTTTCGGCGGCTTCGCGCGCAGGAATCCAGGAACGCTGGCGATGTTGACGTGCATCGCCTCGACCAGGTCGACCACGCCGGCGATCGCGTCGATCGTCAGCCGGCCGAGGCCGCGCGCGTCGGCGGTGGTGGCGTGATTCTGGTCGACCATGGCCGATCATAGACAACGACGGGGCCGCTGCCTATGACTCAAGTCACGAATTCGCCTGCACCGCGCTGCCGATCAACCGCCCCACGCCTCGATGATCTGGTCGAGGCCTTTCCGATAGTCGGGAAACTTCGGCGTCCATCCCGGCACGCGCGGCGATGGCGTCCGCGGCGGCATCGCCAGCGCCGTTTGCTGCATGTGTTCCTCGCGAATGATCGCGCGCGCGAGGATGTGCGAGAGCAGCGGAAGGTGCAGAGGTGTTGCCCTTCCGACGCGACGCGCGAACGCATCCATGAAATGCATGAACGACACGGCGTGGCCGTCGGTCGCGTAAAAGGTCTTGCCTGCGTTCCTGGTCCTGGCCGCGGCCCGCATGGCCGATGCGGCATCGAACTGATGGAGATGGTACTGCCGCGCCTTGGCCGGACCGGACCAGTAGGGCCGGCCGAGGCGAAAGGCCGTGCGATAGGCGCGCAGATCGCCGCTCTCGGGGCCGTACAGATAGCCGAGACGCACGACGCACGCGGGCACCGGACCCGAGAGGGCCAGCGCTTCGCATTCGAGAATCGTCTCGACCGCGGAGCGCAGCGGCTCGTCGAGCCGGGCTCCGTGCTCGACCGCGTGCACGAAGGCGAAGCTCGCCTGGACGAGCATCGCCGCGCCTTCCTCGCGGGCGGTGCGCATCGCCCGGCGCGTCGCGGCGACCGCCGTGCGCTGGAACCCCTTCCACGCGTGCCCGTCGTGCAGCAGCGTATTGGCCTGCTGTCCGGCAACGTTGCAGTGGAACTTTCCGGCCGCGCCGGTCGTCCGTTGCCGCGCGAAAATCCGTCCCAGCTCGGAGCGTTCTCCGGTGATGGATGGGTTCATGGTTCCCTATCGATGACAGGAGAGTCCGTCAAACGGCTAGAATGGGCGCAAGTCTTGCCCATCGAACGAAAATACCAACTGGACGGGCTGCACGATGATGGCCGAATTGCGGGGCGGAACGGATACCGTGGGCGCGTCGGCGGCGCCTCGGCATGCGCGAGAATACCTTTGGCTCGTGGGGCGGCTGTTTCCGCCCGGCGTTGCGATCGACGCGGTGACCACGCGCGCTCGTTTTGCAACGCCGCCCGACGACGTGTGGCAGCGGATGATGTTCTACGAAGAAGTGCCGCACCGTCCGCCCTTGCTCCTGCGGATTTTCCTGCCTAGTCCCGTGAAGACGCAGAGCGACGGCAAGGAGGTCGGCACGACCGTCGAATGCACGTACAGCCGCGGCAAGCTGCTGAAGCGGATCACCGCGCTCGACCGTCCCCGGCTCGTGCGCTTCGAGGTGCTCGAGCAGCACCTCGGCGTCGAGCGGTGCGTCGAGACGGTCGAGGGCGCCTACGAGATCCGCGCCGAAGGTTCCGGCTCCGAAGTCGCCCTCACCACGACCTACCGCGGGCATCTGCGGCCGCGCCGTTTGTGGCGGCCCTTCGAGCGGCTGCTCGCTCACCAGTTGCATCGCCATATCCTGGGCGGCATGGGCGCGATGTTGTAGCCCGGGCGTCAGCCGCCGAGCGTCGCCGCCGGCCGCACGTCGACGATGCCCCACAACAGCGAGCGGTCGTCGGCCGCGCGATTGGACGGCAGGGGTCCCGCGGGTTCGCCGAAACTCCTCTGCACGACCATGGCGCCCGGCGCGGCGGCGCGCGACACCGCGCGAAAGAGCCTCTGACGATAGGCGTCGTCCGCGCCATCGAGGATGTTCGAGAGCGTGAAGCCGTCGAACGAGGCCGGCGCCGCCTGTTCCAGGTACGCGGCCGCGTCGGACGCCACGAGGCTTATCGCTTTCGCCTCCGGCGCGACGGCCTCGCTCGACAGTTCGCCGGCAAGCAACGCGCGCGCCCAGGGATTCGTCGCGTTCGGGTGGGTGCCGAAGCAGCGCTCCATCCGCGCGCGCATCACCGCGCCGAAGTGCTTCGGCAGCGCCGCGAGCAAGCGCGGTGCGTAGGCCGCGCGCAGCGCCGTGACCGACATGAGCGCATCGAGTCCGGCACGAAAGCGCCGGGTGTCGAGGCGCGCCTTCCAGAAATCGCGCTGCTGCGCGGGGTCGTCGAGCGCGAGGAAGGCTTGCAGCGTCGACATGTTCCAGCCGGCGAGCGGCAACAGCGCGCGTCCCATGCGCATCAGGTGTTCCGCGGTGCCGCGCACCATCGGCGCGCCGGCGATTCGCTGTGCCGCGTACTCGAGTTGCGCAGGGTTGATGTCGACCGCGACGACCTCGTGGTCCGGCGCGAGGCGCATCGCCGTGCAGCCGGCGGAGGCGATGCAGAACACCCGTCCACCGGCCTTGAAGGCCGCGCGTTCGATTGCGGAATCCTCGTACATGCGCCCGAAGAGCACGCGCGGCGGCCCGCGGCCCGCGTCGAGTCGGCCTGCCTCCCATGCGGTGCCCGGTGTCATGGACTCACGCCGCAAGGCCGGCGTTGACCCAGCACAGGACGAGGAACGCGGAGTTCTTGAACACCATGCCGCCCGGATCGTGGATCAGGTGCCGGGACCAGAGAAGCCCGCTGGCATTGAGCGCCACGAGCAGCACCGTCTGGACGAGCGCAGCCACGCCGGGCGCCCAGCGGGTCAGCACCCACAGGCCGAGCAGGAGCTCGATCCATCCAAGGGTCGTCAGGAAGGCACGGCCGAACTTTTCTCCGTAGCGCGGAACCGCCAGGACGACGCGGAGCTCGCTCTCGCTCCGCCCGAGGATCTTGCACCACAGCCCTTCGTAGATCCAGACGCCCGCCACCGCGACGCGCACGAGCCATGCCGGGGGCATCAACAGCAGAAGTGAATCCACGCGCTCGAGGCGTCCATCAAGGGGACGGTTGCCGGCAGTTGTCGCCGGTTGGATGATACAAGAGCGATGGCTCCCGCGCTGCCGCCGTCGTCGGTAAGGCAACGAACGTTGACAGCGGTCAAGGCGCGCCGGCGCGCCGGCATCTAATGTAGATTCCCCCTGCGCTCGTGGGTACACTGCCCGGGACAATCGTCGGCACGAGGAGATTCGCGTGAACAAGCCCTGGCTCAAGAACTACCCCGCCGGAATGCCCGCGGAGATCGATGCCGACCTGTTCTCGTCCGTCCCCGACATGTTCGAGAAGGTCGCCCAGAAATTCGGCGACAGGCCGGCGTACCACAATCTCGGCCGCACGCTGAGCTACACGGAGCTTGCGAAGCTTTCGCGCGACTTCGCCGCGTTCCTGCAGGGGTTGCCGGGCATGGCCAAGGGCGACCGCGTGGCCGTGATGGCGCCGAACCTCCTGCAGTATCCGATCGCATTGTTCGGCATCCTGCGCGCCGGCATGACGGTGGTGAACGTCAATCCGCTGTACACGCCGCGCGAGCTCGAGCACCAGCTCAAGGACTCGGGCGCGAAGGTGATCGTCATCCTCGAGAATTTTGCGCACACGCTGGAGGAGGTGCTGCCGCGAACGCCTGTCACGCGCGTGATCACGACGCAGGTGGGCGACATGCTGCCCGCGCCGAAGCGCTGGATCGTCAACCTGGTCATCAAGCGGGTGAAGAAGATGGTGCCCGCGTGGCGCATCGACGGCACGCTGACGTTCGGCGACGCGCTCGCGCGCGGCGCGGCGGCATCGCTCAAGCCGGCCGCGGTGACGCGCGACGACCTTGCGTTCCTGCAGTACACCGGCGGCACCACCGGCGTGTCCAAGGGCGCGATGCTCACCCAGCGCAACATCCTCGCCAACCTGGAGCAGACCGGCGTGTGGGTCTCGCGCAGCTTCGAGGAGGGCAAGGAGATCGTCATCGCGCCGCTGCCGATGTACCACATCTTCTGCCTGACCTCGACGCTGTCGTTCATGAAATGGGGCAGCCTGACCGTGCTCATCACCAATCCGCGCGACATGCCGGGCTTCGTCAAGGAACTGCGGGCGTGGAAATGGAGCGTGATGACGGGGGTCAACACGCTGTTCAACGGACTGCTCAATACGCCCGGATTCGATCAGCTCGACTTTTCGTCGGTCAAGGTGGTGGTCGGCGGCGGCGCGGCGGTGCAAAAGGCGGTGGCCGAACGCTGGCAGAAACTGACGGGGCATTTCGTTACCGAGGCTTACGGCCTGACGGAGTCGTCGCCGGGGGTGTGCGCCAATCCGCTGGGAACGGCCTGGAATGGCTCGATCGGCCTGCCATTCCCGTCCACGGAAGTTTCGATCCGGAACGACGATTTCGTCGAGCTTCCGCCCTGGACCGGCGAGGGCGCCATCGAAAACCACACGGGTGAGCTCTGCGTTCGCGGGCCGCAGGTGATGAAGGGCTACTGGAACAATCCGGAGGAGACCGCCAAGGTAATGCAGGACGGCTGGCTGAAGACGGGCGACGTCGGCTTCATGAGCGCCGAGGGCTACTTCACGATCACGGACCGCAAGAAGGACATGATCCTGGTCTCGGGCTTCAACGTCTATCCCAACGAGATCGAGAGCGTGGTGATGACGCATCCGGGCGTGCTCGAATGCGGCGCGGTCGGCGTGCCCGACGAAAAATCGGGCGAAGCGGTCAAGGTGGTGATCGTGAAGAAGGATCCGGAGCTCACGAAGGAAGCGGTGATCCAGCACTGCAAGACGCAGCTGACCGGTTACAAGCTCCCGCGCCACGTCGAATTCCGCGACTCCCTGCCGAAGACGCCGATCGGAAAGATCCTGCGGCGAGAGCTGCGCGATCCGCCGAAAGCGTAGCGGCGGGCTTGGGGTTCCGCGCTATTCGCCGCCGACGGCGTCGATGAGCGCCTTGAGCGAGCGCGTTTCATCGTCGCCGAGCTCGGTCAGCGGCGTTCGCACGGGCCCGGCGTCGCGCCCGACGAGGCGCACGCCCGCCTTGATCATGCTGACGGCATAGCCGGGCTTGCGATTTCGCAGCGCCACCAAGGGAAGGTAGAAACGCGTCAGCAGGTCGTGCACGGTCGCCTTGTCGCCGCCGCGCACGGCATCGTAGAAGCGCACTGCCGTCGCAGGTATGAAATTGAATACGGCCGACGAATAGGTGCTCACGCCCATCGCGAGGTAGGCCGGGGCGAAGACCTCCGCGGTCGGCAGCCCGCCGAGATAGACGAGGCGGTCTCCAAGGCGACAATGGATGCTCATCATCATCTCGATGTCGCCGATGCCGTCCTTGAAGCCGATCAGGTTCGGGCAGCGGTCCGCCAGCCGCTGCAGGGAGTCGCCGTCGAGGCGGCAGACGCCGCGGTTGTAGACGATGGCGCCGATGGACACCGAGCGGCAGACAGCCTCCACGTGCGCGACGAGCCCTTCCTGCGACGCCTCCGTGAGGTAGTGAGGCAGGATCAGCACGCCGCTCGCGCCCCGTCGCTGCGCTTCCTGCGCAAGCTCTATGGCCATCCGGGTGCCCATGCCGGTGCCGGCGATGATGGGCGTGCGATCCCGGCAGACGTCGACGGCGGCGGCGATGACGCGTCCGTACTCGTCCGGCGTCAACGAAAAGAACTCGCCGGTTCCACCCGCCGCGAACAGCCCCGCCGCGCCGTAAGGCAGCAGCCATTCGAGGCGCTCGCGGTACGAGGCCGCGTCGAAGGCGCCGTCGCCGTCGAAGTCGGTGACCGGAAACGACAACAGGCCATCGCCGATCCGCTGCTTCAGTTCCTGTGGTGCGAGGTTCACGGCGCGGCGCCTTCGGTGCTCATTCTTCGACCGGCCCCGACACCACCCACGGCCCCCCCTGATAGACGAGCTCGGGCTTGTCGCCGTCCTGCGGACCCGACGGCGGAAAAAGGTGCGCAAAGCGGCGCGAGCTTTCTTTCGGCGTGAAGCCGAGATGCGCGGCCTTGGCGTTGTCCCACCAGCGAACGGGGTTGTCGGAAACGCCGTAGATGATCGAGTGGTCGACGCGCGGCGTATAAAGCGCGCAGCGCACGAGCTCGGCCAGGTCGTCGTAGCCGAGATAGCTGACCATCATCCGCGGATTCTTCGGCTCCGGAAACGACGAGCCGATGCGCAGGCACACGGTCTCGATGGCGCAGCGATCGAAGTAATAGCGGGACAGCGCTTCGCCGAAGCATTTGGTCACCGCGTAGAGGCAGTCCGGGCGCAGCGGGGCGTCGATGCCGACGACTTCCGACTGCCGGTGGAAGCCCACGACGTGGCTCGAGCTCGCATAGATGATCCGCCGCACCCCGTGCTTGCGCGCGGCTTCGTAGACGTTGAACAGTCCCACGATGTTGGCGGGGACGAGCTGCTCGAACGGGGACTCGAGCGAGACGCCGCCGAAATGCAGCACGACGTCGACCCCGCGCACGAGCTCGTGCACCGCGGCCTTGTCCGCGAGGTCCGCCAGCACGACCTCCTCGCCGGCTTGCGCGCTGCCGCAGCTCGCGCGGTCGGAGATGCGCACCTGACGCGCCCAATCGCGAAGGCGGGGGCGAAGCACGCGGCCCAGACCCTCCGGCGGCGCCGGTGAGGAGCAGGCGTTCGCAGGCCTTTCCGGCAAGGGCAGGGGAGGCGGAGGGCGTCGTTTCACTCATTACTTGTCCTACCACTTTGTTATGATATCCTACCACTCACCGCTTGCTTTGCAACCCGCGCATCGACGCAATGCATCCGACCACGGACGACGCGATGTCTACGGCAGCAATCGAAAACCGCCCGCGTGACAGCCTGACCGCCCAGGTCCTGCGCGCGCTGTCGACCAGCATCGACAACGGCGAGCTGAACCCCGGGGACCGCCTGCCGCCGGAGCGCAAGCTGATGGAGAAATTCCGCGTCAGCCGCACCGTCGTGCGCGAGGCGATCGCCAGCCTGCGCTCGTCCGGGCGCATCGACACCCAGCAGGGGCGCGGCGCCTTCGTGCTGGCGCCGCCGTTCGCCTATCCTTACGTCGTCGACGCGTCCGATCTCGGCAAGATCGGCGACGTGCTGCAGATCATGGACTTGCGCATCGGGCTCGAGTCGGAAGCGGCGTCGCTCGCCGCCCAGCGCCGCACGCCGGCACAGCTCAAGAGCATCGGGGCCGCGCTCGCCACGCTCGAAGCCGGCATCAAGGCCGCGCAGGCGGCCGTGAACCCCGACATCGAGTTTCACCTGGCGATCATCCGCGCCACGGGAAATGCCTATTTCATCGACCTCTTCACGCAACTCGGTCCGCGGATGATTCCGCGGTCGCGCATCGACCTGTTCAAGAACGATCGCCGCGCGCGGGTGCGCTATCTCGCGGTGATACAGCAGGAGCACGCGCAGATCTACCAGGCGATCGCCCGCAGCGATGCCGAGGCGGCGCGCGCGGCCGTGCGTCTCCATTTGACCAACAGTCGCGAGCGCCTGCGCGCCGCGCTCGAGCGAGCGCCCGGCGCCGGGCGTCGGGGCGCGCCGATGGAACGAGATTCGCGATAAAGATAGCCTTTCGCACCAGGGCGATCGACGGCAGCCCGAATCGCCGTCCGCAAGTGCTCCACAGAGGGCGTCATCAGGAGGTTCAAATGTTCGCGCAGTCCAACGTGCTGAAGTACGCATTGAGCATGGCGCCGCTTGCTTTCGCCGCCATGGTGCTGTCGGGCGGGACGGCCATGGCCCAGACCAAGATGGTGATGAAGGCATCCGACGTGCACCCGGAAGGGTATCCGACGGTCGTCGCCGTCGAAAACATGGGCAAGAAGCTCGAGAAGGCGACCAACGGCCGGCTCAGCATCCAGATGTACCCGTCGATGCAGCTGGGCGGCGAAAAGGAAGCCATCGAGCAGGCGCAGGTGGGCGCGATCCAGTTCGCGCGGGTCAGCGTCGGCGCACTCGGTCCGGTGATCGATGACCTCAACGTGTTCAACATGCCCTATCTGTTCCGCGACACCAAGCATATGCAGAAGGTGATCGACGGCCCGATCGGACAGGAGTTGATGGACAAGGTGACCAACAATCCCAAGGCGGGTCTCGTGGCGCTCGCCTTCATGGACGCCGGCGCGCGCAGCCTCTATGACACCAAGAAGCCGATCAAGAACCTGGCCGACCTCAAGGGCATGAAGTTTCGCGTGATGGGCAACCCGATGTTCGTCGACATGATGAATTCGCTCGGCGGCAACGGCGTGTCCATGGGCTACGATCAGGTGTTCAACGCGCTGCAGACCGGCGTGGTCGACGGCGCCGAGAACAACCCTCCGAGCTTCGTGTTCGACAACCACTACCAGGTCGCCAAGTTCTACACGCTCGACGAGCACCTGATCGTTCCGGAAATGGTCGTGTTCTCGAAGAAGACCTGGGACGCGCTGTCGAAGGAGGACCAGGCGCTGCTCGTCAAGTACGGCAAGGAAATGCAGCAGGAAGAGCGCGTCCTGTGGGAAAAGTACGAGAAGGAAGCCATGGACAAGGCGCGCGCGGCGGGAATCACGATCACCGAAATCTCCGACAAGAAGGCGTTCCAGGACGCCGTCAAGCCCGTCTGGGACAAATACGGTCCGAAGTATGCGGACATGATCAAGCGCATCCAGGCTGTTCAATAGTTCCGGTGACGGACACGGTCGGGCGCGCGGCCCGGCCGTGACGCGATCGCGCGGGCCGGGCAATGCGCACGACCGGCCCGCCGCCAACGCACTCGGGGGGAGCGATGTCGCATAAATTCCGCAAGGCCATGGATGCCTTGTACCTTGCCTGCGTCGTGATCGCCGGCACGTCGCTGGTGCTGATCTCCGCGGTGATCCCGTGGGCGGTCTGGACGCGCTATGTCATCAATCGCGCGGCGTCGTGGCCCGAGCCGACGGCGGTCCTGCTCACCATCGTCCTCACGTTCTTCGGCGCCGCGGCCTGCTACCGGCTCGGCTTGCACATGAACGTGACGCTCGCCGTGTCGAAGCTGCCGAAGCAATGGCGCCGCGTCACCGATTTCCTCGTCGAGATCCTCATGGGGACGATGGCGCTGTTCATGGTGGTCAAGGGAATCGGACTCGTCGAGGCGACATGGTCGAACACGATCTCCGATTTTCCGTTCCTGTCGGTCGGCGTCACTTACCTGCCGATCCCGATCGGCGGCGCGATCCTGTTCCTGTTCGTCATCGAGCGGCTGACGCTCGGCCAGCCGGTGGACCGCGTGGGCGACGCCCACTCGACCGCCGCGTTCGACTGACCGTCGCCGGAGCCAAAGCCCAATGGATATCCTGGTCCTCCTCGGCTGCCTGTTCGCGCTGTTCGCCCTCAGCGTGCCCATTGCCTACTCGCTCGGCCTGGCGGCCATCGCGGGCGCCATGTGGATCGGCGTGCCGCTCGAAGCCGTGATGCTGAAGATTTCCGATGGCGTGAGCAAGGTCGCGATGCTGACGATTCCGTTCTTCGTGCTCGCCGGCGCAATCATGGCGGAAGGCGGGATGGCGAAGCGCCTGGTCGCCTTTGCGAATGTGCTCGTCGGCGTCGTTCCGGTCCGCGGCGGGCTGTCGGCCGTGAATGTGATCGCCACGACTTTCCTGAGCGGCATTTCGGGGTCCTCGGTGGCGGACACCTCGGCCATTGGCTCCGTGATGATTCCGCAGATGGAAAAGGTCGGTTACCCGAGGGCCTTCGCGACCAATGTCACGATCACCGCGTCGGTGCAGGCGATACTCGTTCCGCCCAGCCACAATGCGGTGATCTATTCGCTCGCCACCGGCGGCATGATCTCGATCACCAGCCTGTTCATGGCGGGCGTCGTCCCCGGCCTGCTGCTCGGGGCCGCGATCATCGCGCTTTGCATCTACATCGCCTACCGCGACGGCCATCCGCGCGGCGAGTCCGTGCCGCTCGGCATCGCGATGAGGGTGACGATCGACGCGCTGTGGGGCTTGATCACGATCGTGATCATCATCGGCGGCATCCTGACCGGCATCTTCACCGCGATCGAGGCGGGCGCCGTCGCCTGCCTGTGGGCTTTTTTCGTCACGATGTTCATCTATCGCGACTATCGATGGCGCGATCTCCCGACCCTCGTGCACCGGACGCTCAAGACGGTCGCCATGGTGATGACGCTGATTGCCTGCGCGTCGGCCTTCGGCTACGTCATGGCGCTGATGCAGCTGCCGGCGAAGATCACGGCCTTCTTCCTCACGCTGTCGAGCAACCGCGAAGTCATCCTGATGCTGATCAACGTCATGCTGCTCGTGCTGGGCTGCCTGATGGACCTCGCGCCGCTGCTGCTGATTTGCACGCCCATCCTGCTGCCCGTGGTCACGACGTTCGGCGTCGATCCCGTGCACTTCGGCATGATCATGCTGCTCAACCTGGGTATCGGCCTGCTGACGCCGCCGGTCGGCGCAACGCTGTTCGTGGGCTGCGCCGTGGGCAAGGTCACGATGGAAGAGGTGATGCGCGGGATCTGGCCGTTTTACGGCGTCATGCTCGCGGTCCTGATGCTCGTGACCTATGTCCCCGCGATTTCGCTCTGGTTGCCACGCTTGCTGGGGCTCTGACGCAATCTCGCGGCAGGGGATTCGCCCTCTCTGGGAACCGCGACGCGGCGTGGACTGCGCGGCGCGCGGCAGGGTAGCATGTCCGCCTCCTTGCCCCCCCAGCGGTTGCGATGACGAGCTGCGATACGAGCGCGATTGCCGATTGGCTGGTCGACGGCGCGCGCTCGGCGTCGCTGCCGCAGGACGTGCTGGCGGAGTTGTGCGACCGCCTCGTCGAATGCGGCATCCCGCTGTGGCGGGTCGGTGTCTTCGTGCGCACGCTGCATCCCGACGTGACCGGCCGCCGGTTCCTGTGGCGGCCCGACACCGGCGTCGCGGTCGGCGAGCTGGTCTACGAGCGTCTCACGACCTCGGAGTATGTCGAGAGTCCCGTGACCACCGTGTACGCCACCGGCGCCCCTCTGCGGCGTCGCGTCGCCGACGCCCGCGAGGCCGCCGACTTCGAAGTGCTGCGCACGCTGCACGCGGAAGGCGCGACCGATTATCTCGCGTCGCCGATGCCGTTCATCGACGGATCGATGCACGTCGTGACGTGGGCGACGCGCCGTCCGGGCGGATTCAGCGACGCGCATATCGCGGGCCTCGAAGCCGTGGTGGCGCCGCTCGCCCGCGTCGCCGAGATCCGGGCGCTGCGGCGCACGGCGAAGAACCTGCTCGACACGTACGTCGGCGGACACGCCGGCGAGCGCATCCTCGCCGGAAAAATTCGGCGCGGTGACGCGGACGTCATCCGCGCCGCGATCTGGCTGTCCGACATGCGGGGCTTCACGACGCTCGCCGACCGGATGTCGCCGGCGGACCTGATCGCGCTGCTCAACCGGTATTTCGACTGCCAGGTGCCGGCGATTCTCGAGCATGGCGGCGAGGTGCTCAAATTCATGGGGGACGGCCTGTTGGCGATATTTCCCATTCGCCCCGAAGCGCGACGTCGCCGCCATTTGCAACGACGCGCTGGCCGCGGCAGATGCCGCGCGGGTTCGCCTCGCCGAACTCCGCGGCGAGGCGCGCGCGGACGGTGCCGCCGAACTGCGCTTCGGCGTCGCGCTGCACGTCGGCGAATTCCTCTACGGCAACATCGGCAGCGGCAATCGCCTCGACTTCACCTGCATCGGCCCCGCGGTCAATCTCGCGGCCCGGCTGGAAAAACTGACGGGCAAGCTCGGGCGCTCGGTCGCCGTCTCGAGTGATTTCGCCGCGCTTTGCGCGCGACCGCTCACGCGCCTGGGCGAATTCGAGCTGCCGGGATTTTCCTCGGTGCAGACGGTCTACGGCCTCCCCGACGACGCGCCCCGCGGCCCGGCGTAGCGCCTTTTTCTTGCGCGCCCCTTGACATGCAAGTATTTACTTGCATAATATCGGGGTGAGGCACATCGACAAGGTGTTCAAGGCGCTGGCGGATCCCAGCCGCCGGCAATTGCTCGATCGCCTGCACGCGCACGGCGGCCTCACGCTGACCGAGCTGTGCGGGCACCTCGAGATGACGCGGCAGGCGGTTTCGCAGCACCTCGCGATCCTGGAGGGCGCGAAGCTGGTCACCACGGTCTGGCGGGGTCGGGAAAAGCTGCACTACCTCAATCCCGTGCCCGTCCACGAGATTTACGAACGCTGGATCCGGAAATTCGAGCGCGGGCGTCTCGACGCCCTGAGCGACCTCAAGAAACAAGTCGAAGGAGAAGGTGATGAATAAGGCGCAATTCGTGTACGTGACCTATATCGCCGCCACGCCGGAACGGATCTTCGCGGCGCTGACGGAGCCCGAGTTCACGCGGAAATACTGGGAAGCCGACAACGTATCGGACTGGAAGGTGGGTTCCCGGTGGGAACACCGGCGCGCCAAGGATGGAAGCGCGCCCGCCATGGTCGGAAAGGTGATCGAAAACGCGCCGCCGCGCCGGCTGGTGTATTCCTGGGCGCTGCCGGCAGACGAGGCCAATGCCGCCAAGCACAGCCGGGTGACGTTCGAGCTCGAGCCGATCGCCGACATGGTGCGCCTGACCGTGACCCATGCCGAGCTCGAGCCCGATTCCGACATGCTCCGCGGCATCTCGCAGGGATGGCCGCGCGTGTTGTCGAGCTTGAAGTCGCTGCTCGAGACCGGGCGCCCGCTGCCCACGTGGTCGCAGTGCTGAAGCATCGGCGATAGCGGAAAGGAGAGAGAACATGGCAGAGCACACGATCGTCGGCAACGCGGAGTGGCTTGTCGCGCGACAGGAACTTCTGCGGAAGGAAAAGGCATTCACGAAGGCACGAGACGAGCTCAGCGCGGCGCGACGGGCGCTGCCGTGGGAGCGCGTGGCAAAGGATTACGCATTCGAAACGCCGCGCGGCCGCGCGAGCCTCTCCGACCTCTTCGACGGGCGCCGGCAGCTCATCGTCTATCACTTCATGCTGGGCCCGGACTGGGAGGAGGGCTGCAAGTCCTGTTCGTTCTGGGTCGACAATTTCAACGGCATCGACGTGCACCTCAAGCACCGCGACGTGACGCTGCTCGCGGTGTCGCAGGCGCCGCTCGCGAAGATCGAGGCCTATCGGCGCCGCATGGGGTGGAGCATCGCCTGGGCATCGTCGTTCGGCTCCGACTTCAACTTCGACTACCAGGTGTCGTTCCGTCCCGAGGATGTCGCGGCCGGCAAGGCGGTCTACAACTATGCGCCGACGAAAACCACGATGTCGGAGCTGCCGGGAATCAGCGTCTTTTTCCGCGATGACGCGGGGACGGTCTTCCATACGTATTCATGCTACTCCCGCGGCCTCGACATGCTGAACGGTGCCTACCACTATCTCGACCTCGTGCCGAAAGGCCGGGACGAGGCGGGCTTGCCGAGCACGATGTCGTGGCTGCGCCGCCACGACCAGTATGGGGATTGATCCGGGCAGGAGACGATGTGCTGCTCTATCGGCGTGGCTCCCTGCGGGGAATTTACGCCGCCTGACGGGCAGGCCGGAACCATTCTCATTTGCCTACCGGCGTGGTCTGGCGGACTCATCCCGATCGAGAACGCCCATGCGACGGGGTTTGCTTACGATCATCCTCCGTTCGCATGCGCGGCGGTATCCTCGACCGTTGGGCGCCATGGGCGCGCGCGCGCCGCAGGCAAGGACTGTGCGTGGACCTCGCCGAAATCGTTGATGATCCCGAAGACCCTGAACGCAACCTCGCGGAGCGTGCGGCGGCAGCTTCGCGATCGACTTGGATCAGTGTCGCCGTCAACGTTTGTCTAACGGCGACGCAGGTCGCGGTCGGCATCCTGGCCAGGTCGCAGGGCCTCGTCGCCGACGGTATTCATTCGCTGTCGGACCTCGTGGCGGACTTCGTCGTGCTGTTCGCCAACCACCACAGCAGGAAGGACGCCGACCTCGACCATCCCTACGGACACCAGCGGTTCGAGACCGCGGCCTCCCTCGCGCTTGGCGCCTTGCTGCTCATCGTCGGCGTAGGAATGGTCTGGTCGGCATTTCGCAAGCTTGCGGATCCCGGGTCCGTGCCGACGGTCCATGTCGCCGCTCTGTGGGTTGCCGGCGGCGCACTGCTCGCGAAGGAGCTGCTGTTCCGTTACATGCTGTCGGTGGCGAAGCGTGTCAAGTCGAGCATGCTGGTCGCCAATGCGTGGCACGCGCGCTCGGACGCGGCATCGTCTCTGGTCGTCGGAATCGGCGTCATCGGAAACCTCGCAGGCTACCCGATCCTTGATCCGATCGCCGCACTCATCGTCGGGTTCATGGTCGCGAGGATGGGGTGGGGATTCGGCTGGGATGCAATGCATGACCTCATGGACCGTTCGGCGGACGAGAAGGAAGTGGAGGAAATACGCCGCACCTTGGTCGAAACGCCGGGTGTGCGCGGTGTGCACGACGTGCGCACGCGCAAGATGGGCGACATGATCGTCGTGGACGCCCACATCGAGGTCGATGGCTCGATCACCGTAGAAGCCGGGCACGACATTGCGGTGGCCGCGAGGCAGCGGGTGCTGGAGCGGCATCGCGTGCTGAACCTCATGACCCACGTGGACCCATCGCTGCGGCCTGATCTCGATCACGCCATTCCCGCGGCGTCAGATCGGCGTTGACCGGAGCGCGGCTTCATCGGCTACGGATTGTCAGGGCGCCAATGCACCGTTGGTGGCATGCGAGAATACCGTTCTCGTCATGCCGCTTCCGCAATTGCCCCCGTCGTCGTCGATTCTCGGCCACCGTCCCTTCGCCCTGTTCTGGGCGGGCCGCGTGCTGGCGACGACCGGATTCCAGATGCAGTCGGTCGCGATCGGGTGGCAGGTCTACGAACTGACGGGAAGCGCCTTCGACCTCGGGCTGGTCGGGCTTGCGCAGTTCCTGCCGATGCTGGCGCTCGCGCTCGTGACAGGCCACGTCGCCGACAATTTCGACCGCCGCAAGATCATCGTCGCGTGCCAGGTCGTCAAGCTGCTGACGGCGGCGGCGCTCGCGGTGGGAAGTTACTACGGCGGCCTGCCGCGCATCGCCATCTTCGCCGTCATCTTCGTTTTCGGCGCCGCGCGCGCCTTCGAGATGCCGACGCTGCAGGCGTTCCTGCCGAGCGTCGTGCCCGAATCGATGCTGCCGCGCGCCATCGCAGCCTCGGCGTCGGCGAACCAGGCCGCGACGATCGGCGGTCCCGCGCTCGGCGGCCTGCTCTATGCCGCGAGCCCCGCGTTCGCGTTCGGCACCTGCGGCATCCTCTACCTGCTGTGCGCGCTCGCGATCGTCCGCGTCCGGGCCCGTGCGCTCGCAGTCGAGCCGTGAGCCGGTCAGCCTCGACTCGCTGCTGGCGGGCATTCGCTACATTCGCCAGAACCCGGTGATCCTCGGCGCCATTTCGCTCGATCTCTTCGCCGTGCTGCTGGGCGGCGCGACCGCGCTCTTGCCGATCTACGCGAAGGACATCCTGCAGGTCGGCCCGACCGGGCTCGGAATGCTGCGTGCGGCGCCGGCGGTCGGCGCGCTCGCGATGTCGATCTATCTCGCGCATCATCCGCCGCGAAAGCGCGTCGGACGGCTCATGTTCGCTGCCGTCGCCGCATTCGGCGGCGCGACGATCGTGTTCGGGCTGTCGCAGTCCGTTCCGCTGTCGCTGATCGCATTGACGCTGCTCGGCGCATCCGACATGGTGAGCGTGGTGATCCGCTCGTCGCTGGTGCAGTTGAAGACGCCCGACGCGATGCGCGGCCGCGTGAGCGCCGTCAATTCCGTGTTCATCGGCTCGTCCAACCAGCTGGGCGAATTCGAGTCCGGGGTCACCGCGGCCTGGTTCGGCGTGGTGCCTTCGGTGGTCATCGGCGGCATCGGCACGCTCGCCGTCGTGCTCTTGTGGATGCGGCTCTTTCCGGCGCTGGCGCGGGCGAATCGTCTCGTGCCCCGCGACGAGGGGGCGCCCGGATAGGCGGATCGCGACTGCTTGGCGCGGTGTCGGCGCGGTGTCGGCGCGGCGTGCGCCGAAGTCATCCGGGCCTAGCGCGCGCTTGCCTGGTGCACTCCCGGTTGGCGCGCCGTTCGATTCACGCGGCGCACCTCCGATTCTATCCGAGTGCTGTCCCACTCGACGCCGCCGCGCACGACAAACGCGATGCGCTGGTCGGGTCCGATGATGAAGCTCGTCGGAAACACATTGACGCGCCATTGCCTGGTCACCGCGCCATCGGAATCGCGCACGACCGGAAACGTGAGGTCGAGCTTCTCGACGAACGGGGAAATGCGCGCGGCGTTTTCCTTGAGGTTGACCGCGACGACTTCGACACCCTGCTGCGCGAGCTTGTCGCGCAGCCGCTGTAGCGACGGCATCTCGGCGAGGCAGGGCTCGCACCAGGTGGCCCAGAAGTTGACGATGACCGTGCGGCCGCGAAACGATGCGAGGTTCAGCTCCTCTCCCGCGAGCGTCTTGAGCCGCAGGGGTGGCGGCGGCCCGCCGGTCCAGCGCTGCAACCCGTCGTCACCGGCGGCCACCGACGCCGACAGCGCGAGAGCGACGCCGGCCATCACGGCGATGCAGCGCATCGTTCGCACGGGCGTCAGGATTTCTGTCCGACGGGCACTGCGAAAACCTCGACCGGTCGGGCCTTGCCGCGCAGCGGCACCAGGCCGAGCGCATCCACGGCAATCTGCGCGCCGAGGCCCGCGCGTGTCGCGTCGTCGATCAGGATCGGCCGGCCGACCTCCTTCGTGTGCGACTCGAGCCGCGAGGCGATGTTCACCGGGTCGCCGATGCACGTGTACGTCGCGCGCTCCTGGGTCCCCGCGTAGCCGGCCACCATGTCGCCGGTGGCGATGCCGACGCCGATCCTGATCGGCGGCTTGCCGGCGGCGATCCGGTCGCGGCCGAACATTTCGACGAGCTCGATCATTTCCAGCCCCGCCCGCACCGCGCATTCGCAGTGGTCCGCGAGCGGAAGCGGCGCGCCGAAAATGGCCATCAGGCCGTCGCCGAGCATGAGGTTGACGATGCCGCCGTGGCCGCTGATGGCGTCGAACATCAGCGTGTAATACGTGTTGAGGAGGTCGATGGTCTCTTCCGGCGGCAGCGCCTCGACGAGCGCGGTGGAATCGCGGATGTCGGAGAACATCACGGTCGCTCTCACCCGCTTGCCGCCGAGCGCGAAGCCGGACGTCTGCAGGTCCTGCGCCACCTCGGGCGTGGCGAACCGGCGCACGAGCTCCTTTTGCTGGTCGCGAAGCCGCTTTTTCTCGAGGCTCGCGCCGATTCGGGCCTTGAGCAGCACCGGGCTGACCGGCTTGGGGAGGTAATCCTCGGCGCCGAGCTCGATGCAGCGCACGATGTTGTCCAGGCCCTCCAGCGACGACGTGACGATCACCGGCAGGTCGCGCAGCTGCAGGTCGGCGGTCATTTCCTCGAGCACCGCGAAGCCGTCCATCTCCGGCATCTCCATGTCGAGCAGGACGAGATCGAAACCGCCGCGCCGCAGCATCTCGAGCGCGACGCGGCCGTTCTCGGCCGATGCGACGCTGTGGCCCTGCAGCTCGAGGCTCCGGGTCAACAGCAGCCGGTTGACCTTGTTGTCGTCGACGACCAGCAGCCGCGCGCCTTTGTCGCCTGATTCACGCACCGTTGCGCTCCGAGAGTGCTTGCGCCACGCGCGCGTATTCTTCCGCCAGGTCGACGATGGGCTTGCCGCCCGCCTGCTGCACGGGACCAAGGCCGCCCAGCTCGAGCGTCCTCGCCATTGCGCCGAGCGTCAGCGCGCCGAAGGTCATGCTGTTCGATTTCAGCGAATGCGCCGCGCGGCGAAAGCGATCGGCATCGCTCGCGGCGAGCGCGCTTCGAAGATCGTCGAGCATGATCGGCGCTTCAGTCAGGAAGGTTTCCACCAGCTCCTTCACGAAGTCGGCGCCGGCGGCTTCCTGCAACGCCTGGAAGGTGGCGCCATCGATGGTCGGTTCGGTCATGTCAGGTGCTTTCGCGTGCGCTCACCATGTTGAGCGCCTCGACGAGGCGCTCGACGCGGATGGGCTTGGTGAGGTAGTCGTCCATGCCGGCGGCGAGGCATTCCTCGCGGTCGCCCTGCATGGCGTTCGCCGTCATTGCCACGATGCGCGGGCGATCGTCGGGCTTCCAGCGCGCGGTGATCCGGCGCGCGGCTTCGAGCCCGTCCATCTCGGGCATCTGCACGTCCATCAGCACGACGTCGTAGGCCTGGCGCTGCACGCATTCGATCGCCTCGATGCCGTTGCTCGCGAGGTCGGCACGATAGCCCATCTGCTGCAGGAGGCGCAGCGCAAGCTTCTGGTTCACCACGTTGTCCTCCGCAAGGAGGATGCGCAGCGGGTGGCGTGCCGCCATGCCTGCATCCATCGAAGGTTTCGCCGGCGCGGCGTGAGGTATCGGCGCTTCGTCGTGCGCAAGCAGGCCGACCAGCGTGTCGAACAGCTGCGACTGCCGCAGCGGCTTCGCGAGGTAGGCGCTGAACAGGTCGTCCGTGTCGCCGGCCTCGCGTCGGCCAAGCGAGCTGAACAGCACCAGGGGCAATTCGGGCCGGAGCGCGTGGATCGCGCGCGCCAGCGCAAGGCCGTCCATTTCGGGCATGTGCATGTCGACGATCGCGAGATCGAATTCTTCGCCGGCGTCCAGCCAGCGCAGTGCCTCCGCGGGCGAACTCGTGTCGCGTGGAACCATCCCCCACTTGGCGGCCTGCAGCGCCAGCACTTTGCGGTTGGTGGCATTGTCGTCCACCGCCAAAACTCGCTTGCCGGCGAGCGCAGGCTGCCGTCCGATGAAGTCGCGTCGCTTGGGCTGCGGCGACTCCGCGAGCGGTGCGCGAATCGTGAAGTGGAACGCGGAGCCCTTGCCGGGTCCCGCGCTCTCGACCCACATCGTGCCGCCCATCAGCTCGGCGAGCCGCTTGCTGATCGCAAGGCCCAGGCCCGTGCCGCCGTACTTGCGCGTGGTGGACGAATCGGCCTGCGAGAACGACTGGAAGAGGCGGCTCATGCCCTCTTCGGTGAGGCCGATGCCGGTGTCGCGCACGGTGAAGGTCAGCTCGACTGCGGCCGCAGTCGCCGGCTTCGCAGCGACGCTCACCACGACTTCGCCGGCCTCCGTGAACTTCACCGCGTTCGCCAGGAGGTTGAGCAGGATCTGCCGCAGCCGCGTCACGTCGCCGTCGATGGCGACCGGCACGTCGCCTTCGAACAGGTAGGCGATGTCGAGGTGTTTTTCGGCGGCGCGCGTGCTGATGAGGTCGAGGGCCGACTCCACGCACTCGCGCAGGTCGAACGGGTGCGCCTCGATGTCCATGCGCCCGGCTTCGATCTTGGAGAAATCGAGGATGTCGTTGATGATGGTGAGGAGCGCGTCGCCCGAGTCGCGGATCGTGGCTGCGTAGTCGCGCTGCTCGGTATCGAGCGGCGTATCGAGCAGGAGGCCGCTCATGCCGATCACCGCGTTCATCGGCGTGCGAATCTCGTGGCTCATCGTGGCGAGGAACGAGCTCTTCGCCTCGTTCGCCGTCTCGGCCGCGGCGCGCGCCTGCCTGCGCTTCCTTGAACAGCCGCGCGTTCTGGATCGCGATCACCGCCTGGTCGGCGAACGTCTCGAGCAGCGCCACCTCCTTGTCGGCGAACGGGCGTGGCGGCTGGCCGGACGATGCAGATCGAGCCGATGCCGCGACCCTCCCATAACATCGGACTGTAGATCGCCGTGTAAGGTCCCACCGACTCCACCCACTTGCGCGCACCCGCGTCCCACATGCTGGCCATGTCGGCCTGGGTCACCTGTACCGTCCTCCGCTCGCGGATTGCCCGCCCCGTGAACGTCGTGTTCGAGCGGCATCGATCCGACCTCCCGGGACAGGGCGTCGAACGCGGATCCCCGCCACGCCGCCGTGCGCACGCACCCCTCGTCTTCGACGAGCATGATGGCGAGCTGCTCGCTTGCGAACAGGCGGCGGCAGCTGTCGAGGATCTTGTCGAACACGGGCGCGGTGTCGGCGACCGAGCTGCTGATCACCTGCAGCACATCGGAGGTGGCCGTCTGCTGCTCCAGCGCTTCCTGTGATTCATTGAACATCCGGGAATTCTGGATCGCGATCACCGCCTGGTCCGCGAAGGTTCGAAGCAGCGTAAGTTCCTTGTCCGTGAAAGGCCGCGGCGGCTGGCGCATCACGGCGATCGAGCCGATGCCGCGATCCTCCCAAAGCATCGGTGCCCACGCGATCGAGCAGTTGCCGATCCGCTCGGCAACACCGCGAACGATCGGCAGCGTCCCGGGCGTGTTCAGCACATCCGGAATGTGCATCGTGCGACGTTCGCGAATGACGCTGGCGGTCATGGTCTCGTCCAGCGGCTTCGGGAAGCTCGCGGCAACGGCCTCCAGCGCCGAGCCGCGCCACGCGCCCACCTGGACGATTTCGTCGGCGCCGACGATGAAGATGCCGAGCTGCTCGGTGGCGAAAAGGTGCTGGCAGCTGTCGAGGATCTTGTCGAACACGGGCGCGGTGTCGGCCACCGAGCTGCTGATCACCTGCAGCACTTCAGCGGTGGCGGTCTGCTGTTCGAGCGCCTCCTTGGTCTCGTTGAACAGGCGCACGTTCTCGACGGCGATCAGCGCCTGATCGACAAAGGACTTTGCAAGCGCGATCTCCGCTTCGGTGAAGGCGCCGGGCTTGACGCGTCCCAGTGCCAGCACGCCGATGCATTCGTCGTCGCGCAGGAGCGGCAGGTAGAGCGAGGACCGAACGCCGAGCTTGTCGTAGACGCGCTGCTGCTCTTTGGGGAGGTCGATGACCGACCAATCCGGCAGATGCAGTAAGGTCTTGCTTGCGATGACCCGCGACGGGAAGTTTGCGTCGGGATCGACGGGCTCGGGGCTCTGCACCATTTTCATGGGGCTGCCATCCTTGAGCACGCCCACGACGGGCGTATAGGTCTTTCCGTCACAACGCAGCAAGCCCGCCGAATCGCAGGACAGGAGCCGCACCGCTGTCTGCACGATCGCTTGGAACACCGGCCTCACGTCGGTCGGCGAGCTGCTGATGACGCGCAGGATTTCGGCGGTGGCCGTCTGCCGTTCGAGCGCCTCCTTCGTGTCGTTGAACATCCGCGCGTTCTGGATCGCGATGACGGCCTGGTCCGCGAACGTCCGAAGCAGCGCGATTTCCTTGTCGGAAAGCGCGCCCGCGTGCTCGCGACCGACGAAGATGGCGCCGATGCCGCGGCCTTCCCACAGCATGGGGGCGAATATCACGGACTTGATGCCGATGGCCCGGCATGCGTCCCGCATGACCACGGGCACGTGCTCGCCACGGTCCACATCGGGGAAATGCAGCATTTGGCGCCGAAGGATCGCGCTTCCCGTCCCGGTGCTTTCGTCAACGCGCTTGCCGACGTAGATCGCTTCCAGCTTCTCGCGGCCTGGACCGTGGTAGGCGCCGATGCGGATGAGGCCATCGTCGTCGACCAGGTTGATGCCGATCAGCTTGCCGGCGAACAGTTGCTCGCAACTCGTGAGGATCTTGTCGAACACCGGTGCCGTGTCGGCGATCGAGCTCGAGATCGCGGCGAGCACTTCGCCCGATGCACGTTGCTGGTCGAGCGCTTCCTTCGTTTCGTTCCACAGTCGCGCGTTCTCGATCGCGATGACCGCCTGGTCGCGAAACGACTCGGCCAGGGCGATCTCCTCGTCGGCGAAACCGCCGGCATGGTTGCGGAAAAGCATCAGCGCGCCGATGGCCTCTCCCTCGCGCAAGAGCGGCACGGCGAGCGACGACCGCGCGCCGGTCGTGGCGCGGACCATGCGCTGACGCTCGGGCAGCTCGATCGCATCCCAGTCGGCGATGTGGACCGTCTGCTTGCGGACGATCGCCTGCGACGGGAAGTTCGCCGTGGGATCGATGGGCACGGGCTCGGTCCAGCGGTCGTTCTCGAGGCCGGCCGGCGTCGCGTGCGCGATGGGCAGGTAGTGGGTGCCCTCCACCCGAACCAGCGCGGTGCGGTCGCAGCCAAGGAGCTTCACGGCCGTCTCGACAATGGCATTGAACACCGGCTGCGCATTCGTCGGCGACTCGCTGATGACCTTCAGGATGTCCGCGGTCGCCGTCTGGTGGCTCAGGGCCCGCTGCGTCTCGTTGAACAGTTTCGCGTTCTGGATCGCGATCACGGCCTGGTCGGCAAAGGTCTTCAGCAGCGCGAGCTCCTTGGCGCTGAACGGACGCGGAGGCGACCTGACAATGTCGATGGTGCCGATGCCGCGCCCTTCCCACATCATCGGCGCGTTAGCGACGGAGAAGTTTCCAACGCGGCGCACGGCCTCATGGATGTATAAGGGCACGCTCTGGTCGGACTGCGCGTCGGCGATGTGGAGCACGTCGCCTCGACGCATGGCGATTTCGCTGACGGTGCCGGCGAGCGGCCTCGGAAATTCGTTTGCTGCCGCGTCGATGTACGCGCCACGGCGGGCGACGAGGTGCAGCATGCCGTCGTTGGGATCGGCCATGCATACACCCATGTCCGTGGCTTCGAACAGGCGTCCGCAGCTGTCGAGGATTTTCTCGAACACCGGCTGCGCATCGGCCATTGAACCGCTGATCACCTGCAGCACCTCGGCGGTGGCGGTTTGCTGTTCGAGCGCCTCCTTCGTCTCGTTGAACAGCCGCACGTTCTCGATGGCGATCACGGCTTGGCGCGCGAACGTCTGCAGAAGGTCGACTTCCTTGTCCGCGTAGAGGCCGGTCTCGGCGCGGTTGACGACGATCGCGCCGATTACTTGCTGATCGCGCAATAGCGGCACCGACAGGCAGCTGCGAAAACCCGCCAACTCGCACGCGCGTTTCAAGGCCGGCGCGTACTCGTCATCGGACAAGGCGAGCAGATCTGCCACGTTGACGACCCGTCGCTCCCGGATCGCGCGCGCGGCGATCGACGTACTTTGTTGCAATGGCTGCGGCCAGGCCGCGCGCAGCGCAGCGGTGCCGGCTTTGTTGACGCCATGCAGAGCCACCAGCCGCACCATTTCGCCATCGAGGCGCATCACGAGACAGTAGCGCGCATCGGTCAGCGCTGCCGCGCGTTCGGCGATGATGTCGAACACCGGCTGCACGTCGGTCGGCGACTCGCTGATGACGCGGAGGACCTCGCTCGTCGCGGTCTGCCGCTCCAGCGCTTCCTTCGTCTCGTTGAACAGGCGAGTGTTCTCGATCGCGATCAGCGGCCTGGTCGCGAAAGGATTCCGCCAGCGCGATCTCCGCTTCGGTGAAGGGGCCGGGCCGGTGACGCAGGAGCGCGAGCACGCCGATGCACTCGCGCTTCGCGCAGGAGCGGCAGCATCAAAGAGGCGCGGATGTCGCGGGCCCGCTTGACGTCCGTTCGTGCGTGGGCAGCTCGATCGCGTCCCAGTCCGGCAGGTGCAGCGGCGCCTTTCCACGATCACGCGCGACGGGAAATTCGCCGCTGGATCGACGAGCGTGCCGTTCACGTGCACCAGGTTCCATCGGGCCGTCGCGGCCGACGCCGGCGACCGGCACGAAGGTGTCGGCCGTCGCGTGCGCAGGAAGATCGCGCCGTCGCAGGCGAGCAGGCGCTCGGCCGTGCGCGACGATCGCGTCGTAAGACCGGCTGCACGTCGGTCGGCGAGCTGCTGATCACGCGCAGGATATCGGCGGTCGCGATCTGCCGGCCGAGCGCCTCCTGCGTCTCGTTGAAGAGGCGCGCGTTCTGGATCGCGATCGTCGCCTGGTCGGCGAACGTCATCAGGAGATCCGCTTGCCGCTTCGGCGTTTCGCCGGGCTCTGGCCATGCGACAACGATGACGCCGATCGGCTTTCCGTCCTTCAGCATCGGCGCGCCGATCGAGCGGCGCCATGTGATGGCGCTGCGCGTGAATTGATGGTAGGTCGGGTCGCCCGGTGCGTCGACCGTTGTTTGCAATCGGCCGGAGAGGATGACCCGCCCGCTGATCAATGCGGGATTGGGCGGCGCCGGAAAGAGACGCTTCGATTCCTTCAACGTCTTGGCCGACCAGCCCCTCGTGTCCACCAGGTGAACCAGCCGGCCGTCGTAACGGAACACCGCGGCGATCGACGCGCCGAGAAGCCGCATCGCGCTGTCCATGATCGCCCCGAACACCGGCGTGACGTCGGCCGGCGACCCGCTGATCACGCGCAGAATTTCGCTGATCGCCGTCTGGTAGCCCAGCGATTCCGCAAGTTCCGCGTTTCGCTCCGCGATCTCGCGCTCGAGCCGCGCGAGACGATCGGCGTCGACGCGGCCTTTCACTTTCGGCGCGGACGATGCGATGTCGACAGCCTTCGCGTGCGCTCCCGTCCGCGCGATTTTGCGCACCGGTGATGTCGCCTTGGCCGCGCCACCCGACTTCGCGCTTTGCGCGGGGGCGGCGGGTTGCCTGCTTGGCGACGGGCTTTTTCTTAGCGGCCACGTCAACGCTCCATGCGGGCGGTGACGTTGTAGAGCGCTTCGACGAGCCGGCCGACGCGGATGGGCTTGGTCAGGTAATCGTCCATGCCCGCCGCCTCGCACATCTCCCGGTCGCCCTGCATCGCATTGGCGGTCATGGCGATGATGCGCGGGCGCTTGTCGGGCGCCCAGCGCGCCGTGATCGCGCGCGCCGCGTCGAGCCCGTCCATTTCCGGCATCTGGACATCCATCAACACCGCGTCGTAGATCTGGCGCTGCACCGACTCGACGGCTTCGAGGCCGTTCGATGCGAGGTCGGCACGATAACCCATCTGCTGCAGGAGGCGCAGCGCGAGCTTCTGGTTGACGACGTTGTCCTCGGCCAGGAGGATGCGCAGCGGATGGCGCGTCGCCATCTCGGGGTCGAGCCGCAATGGTTCGCGCGTCACGGGGGCCGCTCTTTGTGCGGCGTCCTGTGCCAGGATGCCCACCAGCGTATCGAAGAGCTGCGATTGCCGGAGCGGCTTCGCGAGATAGGCGGCGAAGAGCGCCTCGTCGGCGCCGGCTTCGCGCCGGCCGAGCGAGCTGAACAGCACGATCGGCATCGCGGCGCGGCGCTCGCGGATCTGCCGCGCGAGAGCGACGCCGTCCATCTCCGGCATATGCATGTCGACAATCGCGAGATCGAATGCCTCGCCTGCATCCAGCCAGCGCAGCGCCACCTTCGGCGACTCGGTGGCGCGCGACGCCATGCCCCATTTCGCCGTCTGCAGCTCGAGCACGCGGCGGTTGGTCGCGTTGTCGTCGACGACAAGCACGCGTTTGCCGTCGAGGCCGGGTTGCACGCCGACGAAATCGCGCTGCCGCGCGGGCGGCAGCTCACCCACAGAAGCGACGATGCTGACATAGAACGTCGCCCCCTTGCCTTCGCCGTCGCTGGTCGCCCACATGCGGCCGCCCATGAGCTCGGCGAGGCGCTTGCTGATCGCGAGGCCCAGGCCCGTGCCGCCGTACTTGCGCGTCGTCGACGAGTCCGCCTGCGAGAACGATTGGAAGAGCCGGCTCATGCCTTCCGCCGACAGGCCGATTCCAGTATCGCGCACGGCGAACGTCAGCTCGACTTTGCCGTCGGCGTGCGCGTTCGGCGTCACCGTGAGCACGACCTCGCCCGTCTCAGTAAACTTCACGGCATTGCCGAGCAGGTTGAGGATGATCTGGCGCAGCCGCGTCACGTCGCCGACGATCGCCGGCGGGACGTCGCCATCGAACAGATAGGCGGTGTCGAGGTGCTTCTCGACGGCGCGCGCGGCGACGAGGTCGAGCGCCGACTCGACGCATTCGCGCAGGTCGAACGGCTGCGCCTCGATGTCCATGCGCCCGGCCTCGATCTTCGAGAAATCGAGGATGTCGTTGATGATGGTGAGCAGCGAATCGCCGGATTCGCGGATCGTCGAGACGTAGTCCTGCTGCTCGTCGTTGAGCGGCGTGTCGAGCAGGAGCCCGCTCATGCCGATCACCGCGTTCATCGGCGTGCGGATCTCGTGGCTCATCGTCGCGAGGAACGAGCTCTTCGCGTCGTTGGCCGATTCCGCCTGCGCGCGCGCCTCGCGCGCTTCGTGGAACAGCCTCGCGTTCTCGATGGCGACGGTCGCCTGCAGCGAAAGTCCCGACAGGAACTCGAGCTCGGCGTCGTTGAACGGAAGTCCGCCCGTCCGCCACACGGCCATCGCGCCCCTCACGGTCGTGCCCGCCACCAGCGGCGCGACCATCAGCCGTTCGTTCGACTGGCGGTCGGTGCCGGGAATCTGGATCGCCACGCGGATCCGCCTGCGTGTCGTTGATGTACTCGGCGCGTCCGGCTTCGAGTCATGATCGCCTCGAAGACCGGCGTGACGTCGGCCGGCGACCTGCTGATCACGCGCAGGATTTCGCTGATCGCCGTCTGGTAGCCCAGCGATTCCGCAAGTTCCGCGTTGCGCTCCTCGATCTCGCGCTCGAGCCGAGCGAGACGATCGGCGTCGACGCGGCCCTTCACTTTCGGCGCGGGCCGTGCGGTGTCGACGACCTTTCGCACGCGCTCCTGTCGGCGCGATCCTGCGCACCGCCGATGTCGCCTTGACCGCGCCACCCGACTTCCGCTTTGCGCGGGGGCGACGGGCCGCCTGCTTGGCGACGGGCTTTTTCTTCGCGGCCACGTCAACGCTCCGTGCGAGCGGCGACGTTGTAGAGCGCTTCGACCAGCCGGCCGACGCGGATGGGCTTGGTCAGGTAATCGTCCATGCCCGCCGCCTCGCACATCTCTCGGTCGCCCTGCATCGCATTGGCGGTCATCGCGATGATGCGCGGGCGCTTGTCGGGCGCCCAGCGCGCGGTGATCGCGCGCGCCGCGTCGAGCCCGTCCATTTCCGGCATCTGGACATCCATCAGCACCGCGTCGTAGATCTGGCGCTGCACCGACTCGACGGCTTCGAGGCCGTTCGACGCGAGGTCGGCGCGATAACCCATCTGCTGCAGGAGGCGCAGCGCGAGCTTCTGGTTGACGACGTTGTCCTCGGCCAGGAGGATGCGCAGCGGATGACGCGTCGCCATCTCGGGGTCGAGCCGCAACGGTTCGCGCGTCACGGGGGCCGCCCTATGCGCGGCGTCCTGTGCCAGGATGCCGACCAGCGTGTCGAAGAGCTGCGATTGCCGGAGCGGCTTCGCGAGATAGGCGGCGAAGAGCGCCTCGTCGGCGCCGGCTTCGCGCCGGCCGAGCGAGCTGAACAGCACGATCGGCAGCGCGGCGCGGCGCTCGCGGATCTGCCGCGCAAGTGCGACCCCGTCCATTTCGGGCATGTGCATGTCGACGATCGCGAGATCGAATGCCTCGCCTGCATCCAGCCAGCGCAGCGCCTCCTTCGGCGATTCGGTGGCGCGCGACGCCATGCCCCATTTCGCCGTCTGCAGCTCGAGCACGCGGCGGTTGGTCGCGTTGTCGTCGACGACGAGCACGCGTTTGCCGTCGAGGCCGGGTTGCACGCCGACGAATTCGCGCTGCCGTGCGGGCGGCAGCTCCCCCACGGAAGCGACGATGCTGACGTAGAACGTCGCCCCCTTGCCTTCGCCGTCGCTGGTCGCCCACATGCGGCCGCCCATGAGCTCGGCGAGGCGCTTGCTGATCGCGAGGCCCAGGCCCGTGCCGCCGTACTTGCGCGTCGTCGACGAGTCCGCCTGCGAGAACGATTGGAAGAGCCGGCTCATGCCCTCCGCCGACAGGCCGATTCCCGTATCGCGCACGGCGAACGTCAGCTCGACTTTGCCGTCGGCGTGCGCCTTCGACGTCACCGTGAGCACGACCTCGCCCTTCTCGGTGAACTTCACGGCATTGCCGAGCAGGTTGAGGATGATCTGGCGCAGCCGCGTCACGTCGCCGACGATCGCCGGCGGGACGTCGCCATCGAACAGGTAGGCGGTGTCGAGGTGCTTCTCGACGGCGCGCGCGGCGACGAGGTCGAGCGCCGACTCGACGCATTCGCGCAGGTCGAACGGCTGCGCCTCGATGTCCATCCGGCCGGCCTCGATCTTCGAGAAATCGAGGATGTCGTTGATGATGGTGAGCAGCGAATCGCCGGATTCGCGGATCGTCGAGACGTAGTCCTGCTGCTCCTCGTTGAGCGGCGTGTCGAGCAGGAGCCCGCTCATGCCGATCACCGCGTTCATCGGCGTGCGGATCTCGTGGCTCATCGTCGCGAGGAACGAGCTCTTCGCGTCGTTGGCGGCCTCGGCCTGGGCACGGGCCTCTCGCGCTTCGTGGAACAATCGCGCGTTCTCGATGGCGACGGTGGCCTGCAGCGAAAGTCCCGACAGGAACTCGAGCTCGGCGTCGTTGAACGGAAGGCCGCCGGTCCGCCACACGGCCATCGCGCCCCTCACGGTCGTGCCCGCCACCAGCGGCGCGACCATCAGCCGCTCGTTTTCCGCGCGGTCGGTCCCGGGGATCTGGATCGCGCGCGGATCCGCCCGGGTGTCGTTGATGTACTCGGCGCGCCCGGCTTCGAGCAGGCTGCCGATGATGCCGACACCCGATACGACCTCCGTCGCCCTGATCGCGTCGGCGATTTCGCCGACGGCGACGATGGCGCGATGCGTCCTGCCGCCGGCGTCGGGCAGGAAAATCGCGCCGTTGTCGGCGTGGAGCAGGTCCTTCGCATGGCGCGCGATGCGGTCCATCACCGTCGAAAGCTCGAGCGTCGACGAAATGTCGCGGCCGACTTCGGCCAGCGCCGCGGTTTCGCGCGAGCGGCGCTGCGTTTCGTCGAAGAGGCGCGCGCTCTCGAGCGCCATGCCCATCGAGTTCGCGATGGTCTGAAGGAGACGCACCTCCGGCTCGCCGAAGGCGTGCTCGCGCTGGTGGTCCTCGAGTCCGATCACGCCGACGACGCGGTCGCGGACGACGATGGGAACGTAGGCCATGGAGATCGCGCGGTCGGTGCCCGGGGCCGCCTCGACGCCGGCGGCGATCTGCTCGGCGACCGTGTGGTAGACGTTGTGCCGGCGCGTGTCGATCAGCCGGTGTGTCGCGGCGCTGGCCTCTGCCAGCAGGCTCGGCGGCAGCGTGAGTCTCACGCCATGCTCGTAATCGTAGAGGCGCTGCACCATTCCGCTGTCGTGGTCGAACCAGCGGATGCTGATGTCCCCGGTGTGCAGCACCTCGCGCAAGCGGTCGCCGACCAGGTTGACGATGCCCTTGAAGTCGAGCGACCCGGCGATTCCCTGCTGCACGCTGTTGATGACGGCAAGCTCTGCGTTGCGCTGCTCGGTCTCCCTGAGCAGCGCTGCGTCTCGTCGAAGAGGCGCGCGTTCTCCAGCGCGACGCTCATCGTGGTGGCAAGCGTGGTGAAGCAGGCGCACGTCCGATTCGGCGAACGCGTTCTGCTTCGGCGAATACATCGCGACGACGCCGCGCGCTTCGTCCCCGATCAGGATCGGCACGCCGACGTAGCTCTGTCCGACGTCCGGCACGTTCGGGTCGCCGATGCTTTTGGCGCCGAATCTCGACGCCTCGCTTGCAGCAGATCCCGGTCGATCACCAGCGGCTGGCGCGTGCGGATGACGTGTGCGGTGAATCCCTCCGCCATCTGCATGGGTTCGACGGGGAAACGCTCGCCGTGCTCCAGGTAGTACGGCATGGCGATCACGTTGCTCCGGCGGTCGTACAACGCGATCGACATGTCCTTGGAGCCGAAGATCTCCGCCACCTTGTCGCCGACGAGGTCGATGATCGCCCGGAAATCGAGCTCCGCGGCGAGGCCCTGCTGCACGCTGTTGATGATCGCGAGCTCGGCGGCGCGCTGCTCGCTCTCCTTGAACAGCCGCTGCGTCTCGTCGAACAGGCGCGCGTTCTCGAGCGCGACGCTCATCGCGTTGGCGAGCGTCTGCAGCAGGCGCACGTCGGAGTCGCTGAAGGCGTGCTCGCGCGTCCATGTCCATCAGGTGGATCACGCCGCGCGCCTGGTCGCCGGCCACCAACGGAACGAAGACCGACGATTTCTCCGTCTGCGTGCCCGGCAGGGTGTAGCTGCCATACGTTTCCGCCTGCTTGCGCCATGTTCTCGTTGATTACGACGGTCTCGCGGGTGCGCAGGACGTGGTGCGGCAAATCCCTTGGTCGCCGAGAGGCATTGACTCGACCGCGATCCGCTTCCTTTCTCGCAGTGATACGGAAAGTGAAGCGATATCCGTCCTGGATCGTGGATACGGATGCTCAGGTCCGCCTGGTGGAAGATTTCGCGGATCTTGTCGCCGACCGCGTCGTAGATCCCCTGCATGTTCGAGCTCTGCGGCGAGCGCGGCCTGAACACTGTTGATGATCGCGAGCTCGGCGGCGCGCTGCTCGCTCTCCTTGAACAGCCGCTGCGTCTCGTCGAACAGGCGCGCGTTCTCCAGCGCGACGCTCATCGAATTGGCGAGCGTCTGCAGCAGTCGAACGTCGGAGTCGCTGAAGGCGTGCTCGCGCTCCATGTTGATCAGGTTGATGAGGCCCCGCGCCTCGTCGCCGACCACCAGCGGAACGTATACGGAAGACTTGTCCATTTGCGTCCCCGCGTGAACAAAGCTGCCGAATTTCCTTATTGCCTCCTCCATGTTCTCGTTGATGACCAGCGTCTCGCGCGTGCGGAGCACGTGCGGGCCGAATCCCGTTTCGGGCAGCGTGAGCGAGTCGATCGTGATCCGCATCCCGTTCTCGTACACGTAGGGGAAATGGATCAATTTGGTCTTCGGGTCGTAGATCCGAATGCCGAGATCCGTGTTGTTGAAGATCTCCCGGATCTTGTCGCCGACCGCGTCGTAGATGCCCTGGATGTTGAGCTCCGCGGCCAGCGCCGCCTGCACGCTGTTGATCACCGCGAGCTCGGCGTTGCGCTGCTCGGTCTCCTTCAGCAGCCGCTGCGTCTCGTCGAACAGGCGCGCGTTCTCCAGCGCGACGCCCATGCTCGCGGCGACGGTGCTCAGCAGCCGGACTTCGGTCTCACCGAATGCGTTCTCGCGCTGGTAGTCCTCCAACACAATCAACCCCAGCGCCTGGTCGCTGCCGAGGATGGGAACGAAGACGGACGACTGACTGCTGTCGGTTCCAGGAAGTGGGCCAACTCCCATAGCCGCGGACTCCCGCGGGTCGTGGATCACTATAGGTTTGCGCGTGACTCGGATCTTCTCCCAGGGACCCCCGGGGAGCGGGGGCCGGGGCGCCTCGTCCCTTCGTAAGCCATGCTCGAATTCGTACAGGAAATGAATCAGGTTCGTGTTTGAGTCATACCATCGGATGCCGATGTCCCCGGTACTAAACACTTCCCGCATCTTGTCGCCGACGAGGTCGATGATCGCCTGGAAGTCCAGCTTCTCGGCCATCCCCTGCTGAATGCTGTTGATTACCGCGAGCTCGGCGTTGCGCTGCTCGGTCTCCTTCAGCAGCCGCTGCGTCTCGTCGAACAGGCGCGCATTTTCGAGCGCGACGCCCATGCTCGCGGCCACGGTCGTCAGCAGGCGCACCTCGGCCTCGCCGAACGCGTTCTCGCGGTCGTGGTCCTCGAGCAGGATCGAGCCGATCACGCGGTCGCCGCCCAGGATCGGGACGCCGATGACCGATTGGCTCTGGTCCGTGCCCGGCACCAGCTCGAACCCCAGCGCCTCCTGTTCGGCTTGGTTTCCGGCCACGATCACCTCGCGTCCGGAGAGGATCCGGTCGGCCGCGCCGCCCGGTTTGACGGGGAACGGCGCATTCGGATGGCGCACGCCATGCTCGAAAACGTAGAGCCCATGCGACATCCGGGTGCTCTCCTCCCACCACCAGATGCCGATGTCCCCGGTGTTGAATACCTCGCGCAGCTTGTCGCCGACGAGGTCGACGATCGCCTGGAAATCGAGCTTCGGCGGCCATTCCCTCCTGGATGCGGTTGATCACCGCGAGCTCCGCTGCGCGCTGCTCGGTGACCTTGAGCAGGAGCTGCGTCTCGTCGAACAGGCGCGCGTTCTCGAGCGCCACGCCCATGCTGCCGCGACGGTACTCAGCAGGCCGGACCTCGGCCTCGCCGTAGGCGTTCTCGCGCTCGAAGTTGCTGCAGATAGAGCGAGCCGAGCACGCGATGGCTCCCGGGGATCGGAACGTGGAGGGAGGACTTGGGCAGCTCGCCTCCGGGCAGCGCCTTTACCATCAGCCCGGCACGATCCGCCTCGGATTGTTGATAACGACGGGCTTGCGTGTTGCGACGACCTTGTCCCACGGTCCACCCGGCATGGGCGGACGCGGCGCGTGGTGCCGCTTCACGCCTCTTGCGTAGTCGTAGAGATAGTGGATCAGGTTGGTCTTGGCGTCGTGCCAGCGGATGCCGATATCGCTGCCGCCGAATACTTGACGCAGCGTGTCACCGACCAGATCGATGATGGCCTGGAAGTCCAGCTTCTCGGCCATCCCTTGCTGGATGCTGTTGATCACCGCGAGCTCGCGTTGCGCGCTGCTCGGTGACCTTGAGCAGGCGCTGGGTTTCGTCGAACAGTCGCGCGTTCTCGAGCGCCACGCTCAGGCTCGCGGCAAGCGATTCGAGCAGGCGCACGTCGGATTCGCTGTACGCGTGCTCGCGCTCGTCGTTCAGCGTGAGCATGCCGCGGACCTGGCCGCTCACGAGCATCGGCACCATCAGCTGCGACTTCGGCTCGCCGACACCGCTGATCAGACTGCCGCGGCTGCGCACGCGCGCGGACGCCTTGTCCATGTCGTGATTCACCAGCAGCGTCTTGCGCGTGCGGATCACTTCGGCGCCGAAGCCGCTGGGCGCCTCGGACGGAACCTTCCGTTTCTTGCCCCTGGTATGAAGGTACGGGTAGTGCATCAGGTTGGCCTCGGCATCGAAGATGCGAATGCCGACGATCGCACCGGGGAACACCTGGCGCAGCTTGTCGCCGACGAGGTCGATGATGGCCTGGAAGTCAAGCGACCTTGCCACACCCCGCTGGACGCCATTGACGAGCGCAATTTCGGCGGCGAGTTGCGCGATTCGCTCGCGATCGGTGGGCTTCGGCGCGCGCGGTACGCGCTTTACAGGCTTGGCCGCCGGCTTGGCCTTCGACTTGGGGGCGGGCTTGGCGATTCGGTTCGCCGCGGGCTTGGCGAGCCGCCGCGCGGCGGGTTTCGCCGCAGGCTTGGCACGGGTCGCGGGGCGGCGCGCCTTCGGGGATTTCGTCTTTCGCGTAGCGGGCATACGCCGGTCAAATCCCGTGTCCAGATAGAGTTCGGAAAGATGCGCCGCGGCCGGCTTGGCCAATGCTTCGCCGCAGGCGTGGGATCGTCAGGCACCAGGAGGACGAAGCAGGTCCTAGTATAAACAGAGGGAGGCGACCAGGGGGTGGGCGCCGCCTTCCGTAGTGCGTGGGAGCAGCGGCGACGGCGTCCGGCGGTTCCGCGCCAGGCACGGCAAATCTGCGCACGCGCCCCCGCGAGGCGCTAATACGGGGTCAGCGTCGTTCGCGGCGACGACGGATTGGTGTTTCCGTCGTCCAGGCTGTTGTTCAGCGAGCGAAAGCTTGCGCCATCGCTGGTGGGCTCCACCTGGAATCCCATGCCGTTTCCGGTCACGACAGACCTCGCCACTCGGACCGTCGCGGTACGGCCGCCAAAGGAATCGACGTAGACACCCTTTGTCGTTCGTCGACATCAATGCGCCGTCAAGGGTGACCGCCGTCGCCGCCCCCGAGAACAGTACTGCGTAGCCCCAATGGCCACACCGTAATAGCCGCCGCCGATGCCGGAGATCGTGGATCTGCGCAAAACGCGTATCGCGAATGTAACCTGTCGCGACATCTTCAGCCGGAAATTCCCTGGCCCGACATGTGGTGGATGATGCACTGATCGACGGTGAACTCGGCGAGTCCACCGGTACCGAGGTAGGTCGCTATCAGTAGATGCCGGTCACGCCTTCGGAAATTGCACTGTCGCGAACCGTAAGGTTGCCCGCGCCAAATTGGGCGACGCCTTTGCCGAAACCGCTGATGACCGCACGATCGATCAGCAGGGATTTCCCGGAAGTAAACACGATCCCCAGGGTCTGATTGCTGGCAGTGGTGATCGTGAGGCCGCGCAACGTCACCGTGTCGGTGGCGCCCGCTTGAACCTTGACGCCCGTGCCCGAGGCAGGAACGGTGATTCCGGCGTAGACCCCCGCCGGCGCGACGATGGTGACGGCCTGCGAGATCGTCACCGGGCCATAACCCGCCGAATCGAGGGCGACGATTTCGCCGCCGGGAAGCGTGATCCCGAGCGCCGCGGAAAAGCTCCGGCACGGCTTGGACGACGAGCAATTGAACGCGGTGTTGGCGTCGTCGCCGACGGGCGCCGAATGCACGAAGGTGCGCTGGGCGGCGGCTTGCGCGACGGCCGCAACCAGCACGCCGGCGGCGAGGATGACCCAACGTGCGGAGGAGGCGCGCATCAGTAGAAGGACCTCAGGACCGGCGTCGACGACGGAGTGCCGTTGCCGTCCTCCATGTTGTCCTGGTACGAGTACATTATTCCAATGCCTGTTCCGAATCCGTTTATCGAAATGAATCCCGCGCCACTATCCGTGACCACCGTGCGGCTCGCCGTCGCGGTCGCCTGAAATCCACCCGGGAAGCCGAACGCGCCGACGCCGAGGTCGCTTCGCGTGATGGCGGTCCGGTTGACCGTCACCGCCGAGTTGCCGCTGAGCGCCACGGCCAATATCCCCACGCCGTTGACGGTCGCCGATCGGATATTGGAAAGCATCGAGTTGTTCACGATGCCCACCGAATTGTCGTCCGCCTCGACGCCGGCGCCGGTCATGTTCTCGATCGTGCTGCGCTCGACGAGGAAGGCCGACGTGCCCGAGGCGATGCCTGTCTGGATGCCCATGGAGCCGTCCCGGATCTGCGTGTCGAGCACCGACAGGTTGCCGCTGGCGGAGTGGGAGATGCCGGTCGGGAATCCGGTGATGATGCAACGATCGACGATCAATCCGCCACCCGAGCCGAAGCGGATCCCGGTGGTCCCGCCGCTGCCGACCTTGTTGATCGCGAGGCCGCGCAGCATGACCAGCGCACCCGCCGGCGCGGTGACATTGATGCCGATCGTCGGTGCGCTGCCCCCGAGTACCGAAATGCCCGCGTAGATCCCCGACGGCGCAACGATCGACACCGCCTGCGAAATCGTCACCGGTCCGTAGCCGGCGGAATCGAGTACCAGTACCTCGCCGCCCGGAGTGGTCTGCGCGATGGCCGCTCCGAAGCTGCGGCAGGGTGCCGAGAAGGAGCAGACATTGGTGTCGGCCCCGGAGGAGGCGACAAACGTTCGCGGCGAGCCGGCATGCGCACCGGCGGAAACGACGAGCGCAAGCACTGCGGCAACGAGCGTGATGGGACGAATCATCGCCATATCGTCATTGCGGAGCATAGGTCACCGGCAACCCGACGGCCTTGTTCTTGTCGACGACATTGTCGTGGAGCGACTGCACCGACGAGCCGGCCCCCGTGATCTGGATCGAGGCGTTCTGGGTGCCGACGACCGCGGTGCCGGCGACATTGGCCAGCGCGACGCAACCGGCGGTCGTGCCCTGCTGGACGGTCATGCCGTTGTTGCCGCCAAACACCAGCGAATCGTCAACCCGCACTTTCGCGGGGAAGCACGCCGGATGAACACCGTTGATCTCGCCGCCCGCGACCTGCACGCCGTGCAGCGCCGAATAGGCAATCGTCGAATCGCGCACCGTCCCGCGTGTACTCCTCGTAAACGCCAACGCCGACGCCGTTGTGCAGCGCGCGAAGCCGATCGACGGTGAACGGCTGGGCAAGTTTTCCGATGTCCCCGATCGAGGCGTTGAGCGTTCCCGCGGCGATCGCGGTCCCGCAATTGACGATCATCGTGTCGATGACGATCAACTGGCCGGTTTCGGTGGCCGGCTTGATGCCCGCGCCGGCGAAGCCCGTGATCGTCAAGCCGTCGACGGTCAGCCGGCCGCCGTTGCGCAGCTCGACCCCGTTTCCTGAGCCAGGCGGAGATTGGGTGACGGTGAGCCCCCGCAGGATCACCTCGGAACCCGCCGGAATGTCGACCATGATGCCCATGCCCGATCCGCTGATTCCTGCGTAGACCCCCGTGGGCGCGACGACGCTCACCGACTTGTTGATCGTCACGGTCCCGTAGCCTGCGGTGGTGAGCGCAATGACGGTTCCACCGGTGGCGACGGTGTTGACTGCCGTCTGGAACGACCGGCACGGCTGGACCCGCGAGCAAGGGTTCGAATCGAGCCCGAAAGAGGCGACATAGGCGAGCTGCGGCGAAACACCCGCCGCGGGGAGAGACACTCCCGCGACGAGCGTCAATGCGAGTGCCTGCAAGCGTGCGCGCATCAGAATTTCCCGGAGGCCGTGATCGAACCCGCGGTCGTTCCGTCGTCCGCCGCGCCGAGGTTGTTGTTCTTCAGCGAAATCAGCGACGCGCCACCGGTGACCGAGTAACGGACCGTATTGTCCAGCACTGTGGAATTCGAGAGCCGGATGTTGGCGGCGGTCGCGCCGTTGCTGACCGCTGCGAGGAGACCGTAGTAACTGGACACGATCTCGCAACGGTCGACCGCGACGTCGATGCGCTGCCCGGGCGAATTCGCCGTGGCGTCGATGCCGGAGCCCTGCGTGTTCGCGGCATCGCGGACGAACGAGATATGCGAGTCGCGGATATAGCCATTCGCGATGCCGCCCAGGCGCAGCCCCTTGTAGCCCGCGCCTTCGATGCTCACGCGGTCGATCGCGAAGGCGCCGGTGCCGCCGCTGAGGACGGAGACGGTAATGGCATCGAACAGGGTATTGTGGATCCGCGAATCGCGAATGGCCATGAAGCCGGTCGCCGTCTGGACCACGCCGGAGCTGAAGTCGTTTATCGCGACGCCGTCGATGTGCAGCGCCATGCCGGACTTGAACCAGATTCCGTAGGCAGTGGAGGGAGTAGTTCCGCTGGTCAGCGAAATCCCGCGCAGCGACACGACATCGCTCGCACCGGCCTGGACGATGATCGCCGCCGCTTCGATATTCGTCTTGATCCGCGCATCGAGGCTCGCGGGGCCGATGATCGACACGGCCTTGCCGATCGTGACCGGGCTGAAGTCGCCGGAGTCGAGCGCGACGATCTCGCCACCCGGATCGGTTTTCGAAAGCGCGCCGGTGAAGGTCCGACACGGGGCGGTCAGCGAGCACGCATTGACGTCGTTGCCGGTCGAGGCGACGAAAGTGCGCGGCGCGGCATGGACTGCACCGACGACGATCCCGGCGAGCACCAGCGCTACGCTTGTCCGCAACACGCTCGTTGGCATGTCGTTTTTGTCTCCCCTTTGCCCCGGACGCTCGGCAAGACGCCGATGCAGGATCTTTTCACGCGACCCGTGGCAATGTGCGCGCCACGAACCCGCGCTGTCAAGCGCGTGCTGCGCAACCGGCGTCGCGCGCGCGACTGTCGGCTACAGCGGAGCTTCGCGGCGGATGGGGACCCGCGGTCGCCGTCAGACGAAATGACGCCCGGGCGATCGCGGGGTGCAGCGAATGCTCAGCCCTTCTTGACCCACGCCGAGCACCAGCCCTTGGCGGCGACGAGCTTTCCGCCGAAGGCCGAGCAGGGTCCCGTCGCTTCGCCTGCCTTGCCGCTGTAGAACTGGCAGTTGGAGCAGGTGTGGTCTTTCGCCCAGGTCGTGAATTTCTTCGCATCGACCTTGGTTGCGTCCATCTTGTAACCGAGCGCGACCGCCGTGGGGTCGGATTCCTCGAGCTTGGCGGGTTGGGCCGAAGCGGCACGCGCGGCACCGAGGGCAAGCGCCGCGGGCAGGACGGTCAGGACGAATTGTCGACGGGTGGTCATGGCGTCTCCTTCTGGGGTTGATCGGGATCGTGGCGGTCGGCTGCGTCAAACCCGAATATTACATCGCCGGACGCGCGGGCACCGCGCGCCGCCGCGAGTCCTCGCGCAATTCGTCGGCCGCCGCGGCCTGAAGGGCGGCAATGTCGACCCCATCGAGCCGCGCGCCCGCCGGAAGGGCGAGACGCTGGCGAAGCGCCGCCAGCACGCGCTTGTTGGCATAGGCATGCGGCGAGGCCGGATCGTCCCCCTGATCCTCGTCGAATTTGCGCAGCACTTTGGCGCGGGTCTCGTCGGCCTGCGCGAGTTCGGTCAGCTTGGCGCGATACTCGAGTTCCCACTGCGGGAGACCCGGGAAGCGCTCGTAGTCGGAGAAGTGCTGCGTCTCGTGCCCGAGAAAGCTCACGCGGAACTCCTCGTCGTCGATCGTTGCGTAGCGCGGGCGCACGGCGAACAGCGCCTCGGTCGTGGCCCAGCCGCCGGTGCTCCTCCGTTCGCACGTCGCGAAGGCGCTCCAGCCGAAGCTCGAAAAATCGTCGAGCAGCATGACTTTCGTCGTGTGCGTTCCTTCCGGCAGCGCGACGCGAACCTCCCGCTCGTCCTGCGCCGACCAAAGCATCAGCTCGCGCAGCGGGCCGGTCATGCCCTGCAGCGAGTAGTGACCGGATTCGCGGAGCCGGACCTGGAGCACGGGCTCGAGCGCGTCCATGTCGGCAAGGTCGTTGCGCGCCAGAAGGCGGCGCAGCGTCGCGAGCAACGTCGCCTCCGCCTTTTCCCGCGCGGCCGGCTGCAGCAGCGCGGCCCGCCAATAGGATTGATAGGCGGCAAGCGCCCGGCGTACAAAAGGATCGGATATCGCTGCCAATGACGGACGCCACTGCGTCCCGCCGAACCGCTGCTCCATGCACCTGCGGAATTTGGCGTCGTCGCCGACGAACTGGCTCGGCGGCACTGCACGCAGCCGCCGGATCGCGCGCGCGGCATCGGCCTGCAATCCGGCGCCGGTCGCGTCGGCAACCGCCTGCATCGCGGCCGGCGAGCTCGGCGCCGCGCCCGCGGCCGCTTCGGCAACCGCAAGGGTCAATAGGATCCATTTTCCGACGGCGATCAAGTGAATCCTCCATCGCCCGACCCGCGCGCACGCCGCGCGCACTTATCTTTGCAGTCAGGCAGAGGCATTCACTCTAGTTGGGGCGCATCCCGGTCGTCTTGAACGGATTTGACGTGCGCCGCCACGCGGACGGCGGGGCGCCCGTGAGATCCGCGATCGCGCGCGACAGGTGCGCCTGATCCGCGAATCCGCTGGCCAGCGCGAGTTCCGCCAACGGCAGCGTGCCCGCGGTGAGCGCGGCGAAGGCGCGGCGCGCGCGCATTTCCGCCCGGTAGCGCGCCGGCGACAGGCCGAAGACGGCGCGGAATCCCCGGCTGACGGTCGCCGGAGCGAGTCCCGTCGACGCCGCCCATTCGGCGATCCGCAGGTCCGATTGCGCACGCAAAGCGATGGCGAGAAGGTCCGGCCAATCGTCCTGCAGCGGCGGAACGTCCTCCGCAATGTCGAGCATCGCGGAGGCGGCGGCCGGATCGGCTTCGGCGATGCGCGCGACCGCGTCGGGATCGGGGACGCGGACGCCAATGGGCAGCGACCGATCCGCCGGAAGCGGCAGGTTCAGCACGTCGGCGCCGTCGCGGCCGATGAGATCGAGGTGCCCGTCGAAATCCAGGTGGACGAGCGCATCGCCCGGCCCCAGGCGCCGACGTCCCTCGTCGCCCGCCTCGACGTAGCTTCCCGCGAGCACGACCGCGACATATCCGCGCTCGTGCCGGTGCCGTCGCTTGACGGACCCCGCCGCGAGACGCTCGCGTCCAAAGCGGGTTGCGGCGAAAACAGTCTCGGGCATTCGGGGGCCTGGCGAAGACGGATTAGTGCGATTGAAGACGGCAGTGTAAATTAGCGTGCCGCCATTGACACCGGCGCCCCTTGACGGCCCTCAGGCGTCCTGCCGTTCCTCCGACAACCTCCGCACGTGCCCCCATGAGCGAACCCACGCCCGCACCCCCGACGGAAGAAGCAAAAAAGAAATTGCGCGAAAAGGTCGATGCGCTTCTCGCCTCCGAACCGCGCAAGAGCACGTCGTCCATCAAGCTCAACGGACGGACGATGAAGTACACCGCGGTCGCGGCGTTCGTGCCCGTGACGGCCGGCGGCGTCGACGAAAAGCGCGGCGAGCCGGAAGCCGCCGTCTTCACGACGTCGTATTTCCTGGACGACGCCGACGCGAAGACGCGCCCCGTGTGCTTCGCCTTCAATGGCGGACCGGGCTCGGCGTCGATCTGGCTGCATCTCGGTGCGGTCGGGCCGAAGCATGTCGTCACCCGCGAGGACGGCACGATGCCGCCGCCGCCATACACCGTGGCCGACAACCCCGAATCGTGGTTCGAGCACTTCGACCTCGTGTTCGTGGATCCGCCGCACACCGGCTACTCGATCACGAGCAGCGACGAGGTGCGCAAGAAGGTCCTGAGCGTGGACGGCGACGTCGACGCGCTCGTCGATTGCATCCGCGTATGGCTGGGGCGCCACCGCCGCTGGGGATCGCCGCTCTATCTCGTCGGCGAGAGTTACGGGACGACGCGCGGCGCGGCGCTCGCCGACAGGCTGCAGCAGGCGGGGATCGCGCTGTCCGGCCTCATTCTCGTGTCGTGCGCGATGGATTTGCAGACGCTCATCTTCGCGCCCGGCAACGACTTGCCGTACGCGCTGTTCCTGCCGGGCTTCGCCTGCGTCGCGCAGTACCACGACAAGCTCAAAGGTGCGGCCGGCGCGTCGCCGGCGGCCGCGCGCGCGGCCGCCGAGGCGTTTGTCGACGAGGACTATCTCGGCGCGCTGCACGCCGGGGCGCGGCTGTCCAAGGACTCGCGCCGTCGCATCGTCAACCGCATGGCGCAGCTCACCGGGCTGCCCGCCGCGCTGATCGAGGAAAAGAACCTTCGCATCAGTGACCAGACGTTCTTTTTCGAGCTGTTGCGCGATCGCGGGCAGATCGTCGGGCGCCTCGAGGCGCGGGTGACGGGTCCGATGGCCGCCAGCCGGACGCGCGACTGGGAGTTCGATCCCGGCATCGAAGCGATCGTCGCGCCGTATACGATGGCCGCGCACGCGTACATGAGCGAGGCGCTGGGCGTGGAATCGACCGCGCGCTACGAAGTGCTCTCGGAAGACGCCCACAAGCACTGGAACTGGAACCGCGGCGAAGGGAAGGGCAACAGCTTTGCGTGCACCAGCCCCGATCTCGCGCGCGCGCTGCGCCGCAATCCGCACCTGCGGGTGCTGGTCGCGAGCGGCCATTACGACCTCGGCACGCCGTACAGCGCGTCGAACTGGTCGCTCGCGCAGCTCGACGCGCCCGAGGACGTGCTGGCGCGGGTCGAGCATCATTACTACGACGCCGGCCACATGATGTACACGCGGGAAGCCGACATGAAAAAACTCAAGAAGGATCTCGCGGCATGGCTCGGCAAGTGACGCGCGCGCGAAGGCAGCTCGGCCACGGCCACTGCGAGGAGTAGCGGCAGGTACGCCGGCGCTGCATCCAGCGCCGGCT
>CAWFMY010000026.1:0-9992 GCA_963816925.1 uncultured beta proteobacterium
GTGGACCTGCCGGTCGGTCCCAAAGACGCCAAGGGCGGGTGAGAGTCGTTGCCGGCCAATGGGGATTTCCGGACGTAGTTGTCAGTGCTTGCGCGATGGGTGCCGTATGGGCGCTACATGTGCACTGACAACTCTTCCACGCGACTTCGCTTTCCAGTCTGCGAGTATCACGCCGCTGAGCGAGGGCGGTCACGGTCGCATCGCGATAAAATGACCGGTCGCTCCAATAATCTATTGGACCGACTGAACGTCAAAAGCTTCCATTGAATGAATCACTTATCGCACCGTTTGTGTATTGCGCCTATGATGGACTGGACCGACCGGCACTGCCGGTACTTCCTGCGCCTCATCAGCCGGTGCGCGCGCCTGTACACCGAGATGATCACGATCGCTGCGCTGATCCGCTGCTCCAGTCCGCCCCGGCCTTCGAGTTCGACCAGCGCCTCAGCTGGTAGCCACCACCGTCACCGTCGCTGCGCACCCGTGTGCGACGCCGGGCAGGCTCGTGCCTGCCCCCGCCAGCCTGCCCGCGCGCGGCCACCTTGACCTCGGCGCCCGCGCGCAAGTCCGACGACAAGCGCGCGTAGCAGCCCATCGCCGCCGAAAATCCACACACGTTTGACTCGCACCACCCACCCGACCACAATCAGGCTCGCGCGATTGAAATGGCTATCCGTGCAATTCCTCGTTGCGTCGCAAGCATGGCCCCCGCTGACATCATCCGTCCTGGTCCTGACCGTCGAGTCTCATCTTGCGCAGGAATGCACCCCATCGCGGATCGGAGTGCAGAATGCGCAAGCGTGGGCACGCTTTCATTTCACTGAGCCCGGGGTCGCGTTGAACATACGCCCGCTCGATCCAGTCGAAAGCAAGGTCATTCTCCCGACGCACCGCATACACCTGCGCGACCTGGTAGGCGGCGGAGTCCGCTTGCTTGCCAATAAGCTCGCGCAGCGCCGCGTCTGCCTCGGTCAGGTTGCCTGCGACCTGATGGACGATCGCTAGCGCATAGAGACGCGCCAACTCCTCGGGTTCCTGCTGCGCCTCGGCCAATGCCTCTTTAAGTCGACCTTGTGCACACATGATGAGTGCAAGCATCGCACGTGAAGCAGCACACTGCGGGGCGAGATCGAGCGATTTCCGATACGCGAATTCAGCCTCGGCAAGGCGTCCGGCCGCGTCGAGTGCCAACCCGAGGACGTGGTAGGTCCCTGCACTCAATGGGTCCTGCTCCAACGCTTTGCGATAGCGCCCGATCGCCTCGTCCAGCCGACCCAGGCATAAATCCAGTCTCGCGGCCCGGCGCAGGACGTTGACATTCCCAGGCGCCAGATCGAGTGCACGGCGCAAGGATGCCTCCGCGCCCCGCCACTCCCAATCGTGCAAGGTCTGGATTGCGCTTAACGCGCCGTGCCCTTCCGCCAGATCCGGTTCGAGTGATAGAGCATGCGCCGCCGCCTCTCGCGCCTGACGGTACCCCTCGCTGACCGGTGCCCAGCCATGATTCGCCGTGACCATGAACGCTACACTGAGCTCCACCCACGCGAGTGCAAAGTCAGGGTCACGGTCCAAAGCCTGCCGGAGATGTCCGATGCCCTTCATCGTATCTTCGCGAATGCTGCGGTCGATCAAATACCGCGCCTGCAGATAGAGGCGGTGTGCCTCCGGATCGGCAGCGCGACCCTTCACCGCATCCGCCACCTGTGCCGTCACCGTCGTATCCTCCACTGCGCCCAGCAAGGTGCCGCGCAATTCCCTTACCACCGACTGCGCAATGTCATCTTGCACCGCGAAGATATCGTCCACCGTTCGGTCGTAGCTTTCCGACCAGAGGTGATAGCCATCTGCAACATTCACGAGCTGCACCGCGATCCGCAAACGGTTTCCGGACTTGCGCACGCTGCCTTCCAGCACCGTGCCGACGTTGAGGGCGCGGCCCACCTCGGCGACCGTCGCTCCCTTGCCCTTGAATGTGAACGCGGATGACCGAGCCACTACCCGCAGGCCGCGGATCTTGGCCAGCACGTTGAGCAACTCGTCGGCAAGACCATCTGAGAAATATTCGTTTTCCTCATCGTGACTGCGGTTGACGAACGGCAGCACTGCGATCGATGGAGGTGGCTGCGGGGATGTCGTCGCTGCCGGCGTCGCCTTCTGCCCAGCGCGCGCCAACGCTGCCGAAGAGGGCAACGCGCCAACCGAGAGCAGCCCCCCGACGAGCTTGGCGAATGCCGCCAGCGTTTCACCATCCATGAGCCGCGACCATTGCCGTTCCCGAAACCGGTCCGGGACCCGGGCCGATGCATCGGACGTGTCGTCGATCACCACGGGCAGCAAAAACGGCTGATCGTCCGCCATCAGGTACGAGCGGTCGACTGCCAGCTTCCACTCCAGGCGAAAGTAGCCTTCGCTGCGCGCCTGAGTATTCGCCGAGATGACGGGCACGAACAGCGCGCACTCTCTGATCTGGTGGCGGATCGACGCATCCCACGCATCGCCGCCGCGCAGCTCGCTCTGGTCGAACCAGACCTCGCAGCCTGCGCTTCGCAGTGCGTCGCAGATGCGCAATCCGGCCTCCGCATCCTGCGAGGCGTAACTGAGAAAAATCGCTTGGCTCTTCGCGCTCATGCGAGGTATCGGGTCGCGAGTCGAGATCGCATCACAACTCCATCCGTTTTCGAAGGGTTTCCAAGCTCCGAAAACACAAGAAATCGGCCGCCAGCGGATGGCTGACGGCCGACGCCGCGCACACTGCATCGAATCAGGCTCAGTGCTTCAGGTCGATCTTGACGAGGTTCGCCTCGTCCTTGCCATTCTTGTTGTCCTGCGTGACCACCATGAGGCCAAGCGGAGGTGTCACCGCCAATTCTGTCGCATTCACCGAGAATGGGACCGCGGCGGAGCCGTTCGGGGGCAACACGGCGAACTGTCCGTCGGTGATCGCGCTCGAGAACGGGTTGTATTTCGCCCAATTCGTGAACGCATCGGACGCTCCCGTGTGCGCGAAATCGTACCCCACGGCGGTGTAGCTGAACCGCGGCCGCGTCGCTGCGTTAAGGCCCAAACGTGACGACAGCACGGGAATCAAGATCGTGCTGCTGTCGGTCGGCGCATACGCGAAGTAATCGAACTCGCCGTCACCGGTTGTCAGATCGAAAACGATTGCAGCAATTTGGCCGTTGAAGAAGCCCGTGGAGATATAGCCGAGATCGATCGCCACGACTGCGTAGTCCGGATTTCCGTCGCCATTTACATCGACGAGGACATCAAACTCTCGCATGGATGGTGACGACCAAGCCTCCTCGGTGGTGATGGCGAACACGATGAACTGATCGGTCGCGCTGAACGGGAAAGCCTGCGCGCCCGCCGCCGACAGGTTGATGCTCTTGTTCTTCTTGCCCGAAGCCTTGCCCGCGCCCGACAACCCCCAACTGTAGAAGTCCGCCGTGGCAGCGATGGCGCTGTCCTTGTTGGTCAGGTTGATGTTGCCGTTTGGATTAGCGAGCTTGACGGGCTTGTCGAGATCCGCATTGACGTTGGACGACACGCGCGGCACGAGGTAGTACGGCACGGTCAGCGCGATTCCGCCGTTGTCGGATCCGGCCACCGGAGTGAACGTGACGAGACCAGCGACTTCGCGGAACGCGTCCGAGTTTCCGGTCGTGGCGACCGGAATTCGGAGCGTCACCTTCACCTCGGCAGCGTCATGCGCCTTCACCTTGATCTGCGTTCTGTCCAGCGCGACCGTGTGTGGCGAGCCCTGCGGCAATTGCACGCTGATGTTAAAGCTCGCATCCGACTTTCCGTCGTTACGCAATGTAATGCTGTTGGATTTTATGTAATCCCTTCCGAATTCCTCGAGGCCGAAGCTCATGCTGGTCAGCTTGTCGTCGGCGTAGGCAACGACCGTCGTGCGCGCGGCCGCGTTGGCATTGACAAAGCCGGTGCCAGCCCGGCGGGTCCGATAGTCGCCGATGACGGCTGGATTGCCGCTGTTGACGATGGCCGACTTGACTTGTCCCGGTTTCCAGGCCGGATGCGCCTGCTGGACCAGCGCCGCAATTCCTGCCACATGCGGTGTGGCCATCGACGTTCCGTAAAAGCCCAGGCTTTCGGTACCCGAGCCGATGAGCGCCGAGTAGATCGGGCTGCCCGGCGCGGAAATGTCGGGCTTGAGCACGCTGTCGAGATTTCGCGGTCCGCTTGAACTGAATGATGCGATGCCGGCCGGGATGGGCGTTCCCGTGGCAAAGGAAATCGAGACGCCGTCGCGCAGGACGAGAAGCGAACCGTCCGAACTTGGGACGCCGGTGGTGCCACGAACGCCCAGAAACGGAATGCTCACGGGCACGGGCAGCGGATCGCCCGTGTCGGGATCGAAGTCGATCGGGCCTTCGAATGGGGGCAGATCGTCGGCATTGTTGATCATGGCCACGGCGATCGCACCCGCATTCCAGCCGTAAAAGGCCTTGTTCGCGCGCCCGCAGACGCCCCGATTGACCACGACAATCTTGCCGGCGGCGACGGCCGCATATTCGGCGGGATCGCAGCCCAGGCTTACTTCAGGGCCGGACATCAGCACCTTCACCATGCCCGTGAGGGCGCTGACAGCCGCCGCGTTGGTATTCTGCGCGACGATGGTGCGCGCCGGATCGCCGGATACCGCCGGCAGCGCCATGTTGTATGAGGGGGTTCCTTCGGTGGACGTCTCCGTCGCAGCCACGGAAATGGAACGTGAGCTCGCAGAAGGCGCCGACGCTATATATCTAATATCGGTGTCGTTGCCGGCAGCTGCCACGACCACGATACCGGCCCGAATCGCATTGTCCGTGGCTAGTACGTCGGCGGAGTCGGGCGTGCCGAATGGGGAGCCGATCGACATATTGACGATGTCTATGTCGTTGTCGACCGCCCAGTCGAGCGCTTCGACGATGATATTGCTCGTCCCTTCGCAGCCAAATACCCGCACCCCGTACAGATCGACCTTGGGTGCGACACCTGGGCCAACGCGAAACTCGGTGCTGTACGTGGTGAGGTCGTAGGGACCATGGAACGTCGCGCCATCGGACTTCACACCGAAGCCCCCGACCGTGCCAGCCACATGCGTGCCATGTCCCGCGCAATCGAGCGGATTCGAATCCGGAACGGGAATCGAAGCGGGATCGTCTGCGTTGTAGTTGTCGCCGACAAGATCGATGCCGCCCTTGACCTTCGGGGCAAGCGGTCCGACGAGGAGCGGATTCGGCGGCAGCGTGCTGTGCGCGAACTCGGCATCGAACGCCGCGCGCGTTCCCGGACCGCCGAAGTCGGCGTGCGTGTAGTCGATCCCGGTATCGATGATCGCGACCTTGATGCCTTCGCCGCGGAATCCGGGGATGCCTGCCCAGACGGCGGGTGCCTGCACGCGCGGGATGCCGATCACATTGTCGCGGCGGTACGTATTAACGCCCTTGACGTCAACGACACCGGTAATCTGGGATAGCGCACCGAGCTTGTTCCTCGGGATCTGGACCTTGATCCCGTTCACCGCACTCTGGAAGGTGCCCACGATCTTGCCGCCGGCAGCGTCGATTTGGGACCGGACCGCGTTTTGTTCGGATTTTCGTTGCCCCTTGACGCCATCCTTCTCGCCGCGCGTGAGCTTGCGGCCCGCGGTCTCCTGAACCGCCGCCACCGGGTCACCGGAAAGAATCAAGACCACGACCAGCGGCGTCGTGTCGAGGCCCGGAGGGAGCTTGGAGACTTTTACGGCACCGTGCGAACTGGCAGGGGTGAATCGGCCGGGTCCCCCCGTCTGCGCGGGTGCCGCCCCTGACAGCAATGCAGCGACCACAGCGAACACCACACTCCACGTGCGAACGTGAGTCATGTTCGTCTCCCCAAGTTGTCGTTTTAGTTCTGTCGCCGCGGTAACGATTGGGCACTGCTTCCAGCGCTCCTCGGAACCGGAAGGCTCATTGAGTCTACGCGCGCAATTACGCAGGTCAAGGTTAAGACACGGTTCCGAATCGCTCCGGCGAGCGAGGCATCGACCTCGTTGGGGCCGGTCACGTTGAGAAGTGACACGCGTACCGGCGATGATGGACGCCGGCCGACGCTCCGTCCTGACCAGACATTGTGAGCCGTTCGGACGACCGCAGGATCACCAAAAGCCGTACGCCCGAATGCGGCGACAAACGACATCGACGCGCACCAGCGCCGCTCAGGCTTGATTCCTCGATCATCGCCTTCATCACCGACGGGCCGACCGTGCGCGACATCCTCGTCCATCTGGGTGAGCCCACCGCACCGCCGCGCATCGCACCCGCCCGCGGCCCGCCGCTGTGGGAGGCCGCCGACCCCGAGCACGATCGCTGCGCTGATCCGCTGCTCCAGTCCGCCCCGGCCTTCGAGTTCGACCAGCGCCTCAGCTGGTAGCCACCACCGTCACCGTCGCTGCGCACCCGTGTGCGACGCCGGTCAATTGAGCGAGGGCGGTCACGGTCGCATGACGATAAAATGGCCAATCGGTCCGATGGTTCATTGGGTCGACCGAGCGTCGAGAATACCAATTGAATGAATACCTTGTCGCATCGCTTGTGCGTGGCTCCGATGATGGACTGGACCGACCGGCACTGCCGGTACTTCCTGCGCCTCATCAGCCGGCGGTCGCGCCTGTACACCGAGATGATCACGAGCGCCGCGCTCGTGCACGGCGATATCCCGCATCACCTCGACTTCGATCCCGCCGAGCATCCGCTGGCGCTGCAGCTGGGCGGCAGCGATCCGGCGGTGCTTGCGCACGGCGCGAAGATGGGAGAGCGCTGGGGCTACGACGAGATCAACCTCAACTGCGGCTGCCCGTCCGAGCGCGTGCAGAAAGGCAGCTATGGCGCGTGCCTCATGGCGGAGCCGGCGCTCGTCGGCGAATGTGTTGCGGCGATGCGCGACGCGGTCGCGGTTCCGATCACCGTCAAGCACCGGATCGGGCTCGATCACGGCGAGGATTACGGCTTCGTCCGCGATTTCGTCGGCACGGTGGCGAGAGCAGGGTGCGACGTGTTCATCGTGCACGCACGCAACGCGGTGCTGAAGGGCCTTTCACCAAAGGAGAATCGTGAGGTCCCGCCCTTGCGTCACGATGTCGTGCATCAGCTGAAGCGGGATTTTCCGGCGCTGACCATCGTCGGCAACGGCGGGCTCGGTGACTGGGACGCAATCGAGCGGGAGCTGGGCAGTGTCGACGGCGTGATGCTGGGGCGCGTCGCCTATCACGATCCGTGGCTGCTCGCCGAGGCCGACGCGCGTGTCTTCGGCGATGCGGGCGCGGTGCATTCGCGCGCCGCGATCATTCACGCGCTGGTTCCCTATGCGGAAGCGCAACTTGCGCGCGGCGTGCTGCTGCGCGCGATCACGCGGCACGTGCTCGGCCTCTATCACGGCTGCCCGGGCGGGCGCCATTTCCGGCGGATTCTGTCGGATGCGGCCAAGCTCCGCGACGCGGGGCCGGGACTCTTTCTCGAAGCGTTGGCGGCGGTGGAGCCGGTCGCCGCCGCGGCGTGAGCGCGGACCTTTTCCGCTAGGCGCGTGCGGGCAGCTCGTCCGCAATGTACTGGCGGACGATGCCGTCGAAGTCGGCGTCGCCGGTCATGCCGAGCGAGCGCCCGAACACGGTGTCGAAATTGACCGGCCACGTCTGCACGATGCGGTCGATGGCGGGATCGTGTCGCCACACGACGCGATCGGCGACGGCGTTGCCCGCCACTCGACGCAGCGCATCGATCATGCCGGTGACGGTAATCGAGATGCCGGGGACGTTGATGCTGCGCGTATGCGCGAAGGCCGCGGCCGGCGCCTCGTGGGCGACGATCATGTTGGCGATGACGGCGCGCGGCGAAAGGAGCCACATCCGGGTTTCGCGACTCACCGGGCAGATCGCCTCGACGCCGTTCAACGGCTCGCGCAGGATCCCGCTCGCGAACGACGACGCGGCCTTGTTCGCCTTGCCGGGGCGCACGCTGATCGTCGGCAGGCGCAGGCTGCGGCCGTCGATGAAGCCCTTGCGCGTGAAATCGTAGACCAGGAATTCGCCGACGGCTTTCTGATTGCCGTACGACGATTGCGGCCACAGCGCCTGGCTGTCGGGAATGGGGTCGGGCAGCGGGCCGCCAAAGACCGCGCACGAGCTCGTGAAGACGAATTTCGGCGGCGCGGGCAGGCTGCGGCAGCGCTCGAGCAATAGCCGCGTGGCATCGACGTTGACGCGCCAGCCGAGGTCGAAATTGGTTTCGGCCTCGCCGCTCACCACGGCGGCAAGGTGGAACACGGTGTCGGCGCCGCCCTTGAGCACCGCGTCGACGAGCGCCGGGTCGGCGAGGTCGCCGGCGAGGACTTGCACGCGAGCGTCCGCGTCGACGGGTGCGGCGACGACGTCGACGAGCGTGATCCGCTCGATGGCACGTGCTGCGCCTCGCGCATCGGTGAGCGTGCCGCGGGCAAGCAGCGCGGCCGCGAGCTTGCGGCCGAGGAATCCGGCACCGCCGGTGATTACGATGCGCATGGCTTGATGTCCCTGGCAATTCGACCGCAGTATCATAACCGGCTCGCCGCGCGGCCATCCCGGCTTGCGCGGACACCCCCGAGGAGGTCCCCATGCCGCGTCCCGTGCACTTCGAGATCCATGCCGACAATCCGGAACGGGCCATCACGTTCTATCGCACGCTGTTCGAATGGAAATTCGACAAATGGGGCAACGAGCCCTATTGGGTGGTGACGACCGGCGCGAAAGGCACGCCGGGCATCGACGGCGGACTCATGCAGCGCCGCGGGACGGGCCCGGCCGACATGCAGCCCGTCAACGCGTTCGTCTGCACCGTCGACGTGAACGATGTCGATGCCTACCTGAAACGCATTCCCGAGCTGGGCGGCTCGATCGCGCTGCCGAAAATGCCGGTCCCGACCATCGGCTGGCTGGGGTATGGGAAGGACACCGAAGGCAACCTCTTCGGGGTCATCCAGTTCGATCCGAACGCGAAAATGTAATCGTGGCGTCGGGTCCGACGTTTTCGCGGGACCCATCGACGCCGGACGTACAATGGGAAGAATGAACATTTCCGTACCGCCGCGCCTGACGATCGCGACGCGCGAGTCCGCGCTCGCAATGTGGCAGGCCGAGCACATCCGGGCGCGTCTCGCCGCGCTTCATCCCGGATGCGACGTGCGCATCCTCGGAATGACGACGCGAGGCGATCAGATTCTCGACCGGCCGCTCGCCGACATCGGCGGCAAAGGGCTTTTCATCAAGGAACTCGAGGTCGCGATGGCCGACGGCCGCGCCGATCTCGCCGTCCATTCGCTGAAGGACGTGCCGATGGAGATGCCGGAGGGATTTGCGCTGGCCGCGATCGGCGCGCGTGAGGATCCGCGCGATGCCCTCGTGTCCAATCATTACCTCGACCTCGCCGGCTTGCCCGGTGGCGCCCGCTTGGGCACGTCGAGCCTGCGGCGCGAAGCGCAGCTGCGCGAGCGCGACGCGCTGCTTTCGATAGAGCCGCTGCGCGGCAATGTCAACACGCGGCTGCGCAAGCTCGACGAAGGCCAGTACGACGCGATCATCCTCGCGGCGGCCGGATTGAAACGGCTCGGATTCGCGAGCCGGATTGCTTCGCTGCTCGATCCGGAGGAAATGCTTCCCGCGGCGGGGCAGGGCGCCCTCGCGGTCGAGTGCAGCGCCGACCGCGCCGATGTCATGGCCGCGCTCGCGCCGCTTGCCGATCGCGAGACGACGCTCGCGACGACCGCCGAACGCGCCTTCGCGCGCATGCTGTCGGGAAGCTGCCACACGCCGCTCGCCGCGCATGCCGTGTTCCGCCACGGCGAACTGTGGCTTCGCGGCCTCGTCGCGAGCCCGGACGGCACCGAAGTGATGCGCGGGGACAAGAGCGCCGGGGTTGCGGACGTCGCGACGGCCGAAGCGCTCGGCCAGGTGCTCGGCGGCGAGTTCCTCGCGCGCG
>CAWFMY010000027.1:0-431425 GCA_963816925.1 uncultured beta proteobacterium
TTACTCGATCCGTCCGGTCAATAGCTTCACTATCCATGCGAGGGTCGTGTCCACCGAGAAGAGGAACAGCGCCATGATCGTGACGAATGCAAACACGATCGCCGTTGTCTGAATCGTTTCCTTGCGCGTCGGCCACGAGACCCGTCCGGCCTCCTGCCACGCTTCCTGCGCGAACACGAAGAACTCCTTGCCCGGCGCCGACGTCCAGGCGACGAGGCCCGCGGCGACGAGGCCGCCCAGCACCATCAGCACCCGGAATACGAGCGCCGTGTCGCCGAACCAGTAATACGCCGCCAATCCACCGACCACACACGCCAGCGCCAGCACGATCTTTATCTTGTCGACCATCTGCCTGTCCGTTGCCTGAACTTCCGCTGTCCTCGCCACGACGATTCATCGTGGCAGGCCAGGAGGGAATCGAACCCCCAACCTGCGGTTTTGGAGACCGCCGCTCTGCCAATTGAGCTACTGGCCTTCGTTCCGTCTTTCTTTATTCGATGACCTTGGCGACGACGCCGGCGCCCACCGTGCGGCCGCCCTCGCGGATCGCAAAGCGCAAGCCCTCTTCCATCGCGATCGGCGCAATCAGCGTCACCGTCATCCCGATGTTGTCCCCCGGCATCACCATCTCCGTCCCCGCCGGCAGCTCGCAACTCCCCGTCACGTCGGTCGTCCGGAAGTAAAACTGCGGCCGGTACCCCGGGAAGAACGGCGTATGCCGGCCCCCCTCGTCCTTGGACAGCACGTACACCTCGCAGCTGAACTTGGTGTGCGGCGTGATCGAGCCCGGCTTGGCGAGGACTTGGCCGCGTTCGACCTCCTCCCGCTTGGTGCCGCGCAGCAGCACCCCCACGTTGTCCCCCGCCTGCCCTTGATCCAGGAGCTTGCGGAACATCTCCACCCCCGTGCACACCGTCGCCAGGGTCGGCTTGAGGCCCACGATCTCCAGGTTGTCCCCCACCTTCACGATGCCCCGCTCCACCCGCCCGGTCACCACCGTCCCCCGACCCGAGATCGAGAACACGTCTTCCACCGGCATCAGAAACGGCCCGTCGATCGCCCGCTCCGGCTGCGGAATGTAACTGTCCAGCGCCTCCGCCAGCTTGAAGATCGACCCCTCCCCCATCTCGCTCTTGTCGCCTTCCAAGGCCATCTTCGCGCTGCCAATGACGATCGGCGTCTTGTCCCCCGGAAACTGGTACTTCGACAGGAGCTCGCGCACCTCCATCTCGACGAGCTCCAAGAGCTCCTTGTCGTCGACCATGTCCGCCTTGTTCATGTACACCACGATGTACGGAACCCCCACCTGCCGCGCCAGGAGAATGTGCTCCCGCGTCTGCGGCATCGGCCCGTCCGCCGCACTCGACCACCAGGATCGCCCCGTCCATCTGCGCCGCCCCAGTGATCATGTTCTTGATGTAGTCCGCGTGCCCCGGACAGTCCACGTGCGCGTAGTGCCGCTTCTCCGTCATGTACTCCACGTGCGCCGTGTTGATCGTGATCCCCCGCGCCTTCTCCTCCGGCGCGTTGTCGATCTGGTCGTACGCCCGCACCTCGCCACCGTACTTCTTCGACAGCACCAGCGTCATCGCCGCCGTCAGCGTCGTCTTCCCGTGATCCACGTGTCCAATCGTCCCCACGTTCACGTGCGGCTTCGTCCGCTCGAATTTGCCCTTGGCCATTGCTATCTCCAGCTATTCCGTAAATTATTCGTCGACCAGCTTTTGGTGCCCATGGAGCGGATTGAACGCTCGACCTCTCCCTTACCAAGGGAGTGCTCTACCACTGAGCTACATGGGCTCGTGAAACTTCGTCTTCGGGCGCCATGCTTTGTTGCTCGTCGAGTTCCCAGCTTGTGCACGTCTCATGTACACGGCGCTTCGGAATTCTCCTTGCGCCTCGCCTGGCACCCGAATACTCGCTTTCCGATATTTTGAAATTGGCTATTGCGATGCTTCTGGAGCGGGTGAAGGGAATCGAACCCTCGTCGTAAGCTTGGAAGGCTTCTGCTCTACCATTGAGCTACACCCGCATGTCAGGGCACAGGCAACACAGGTCAGGTAACAGAAACCGGCCATGACAAAGGTGCGACGGTGATACAGTTCTGTTGCATTTCCCCTGCATCCCGACCTCAATTTGGTGGAGGGGGAAGGATTCGAACCTTCGAAGGCAGAGCCGACAGATTTACAGTCTGTTCCCTTTGACCGCTCGGGAACCCCTCCGACAGAACTCGCGAGTATAGCAATTTGTGGGCCGGACTGTCAAAGCGCTGAAAATCAAGGGTAATCAGACATCTGGCGTCCTTTCCGGGCGGCTCCGCCGGGTGGCGGGCGCGCCGCCATGACCGAGTTCGATTACGTCATCGCCGGCGGCGGAACGGCTGGCTGCGTGCTGGCCAACCGCCTCTCGGCGGACAGCCGGAACAGCGTAGTGCTGCTCGAGGCCGGGCCGCGAGACATCTATCCGTGGATTCACGTCCCGATCGGGTACGCGAAGACCATGTTCCACCCCGTCTACAACTGGCGGTTCAAGACCGCGCCGGTGCCGGGCATGAACGGTCGCGAGATCTACTGGCCCAGCGGCCGCACCCTCGGGGGCTCCAGCGCCATCAACGGACTCATCTACATCCGCGGCCATCGCGACGATTACGACCACTGGGCCGCTCTCGGCAACCACGGGTGGACCTACCGCGAGGTCCTCCCCTGGTTCAGGAAGCTCGAGCACAACGTTCGTGGCGAGAGCGAATGGCACGGCGCCGACGGCCCGCTATGGGTATCCGACATCGTCGCCAAGCACGAGCTCGTCGAGGCGCTGATCGCGGCCGGCGCGGAACTCGGCATTCCGCCCAACGACGACTTCAACGGCGCCACCCAGGAAGGCACCGGCTACTACCAGCTCACGACCCGGCGCGGCTTTCGCTGCTCGACCGCGGTCGGCTACCTGCGGCCGGCGCGCGGTCGCCCGAATCTCGCCATCGAGACGGACGCCCGCGTCACGCGAATCGTGCAGGACGGACGCCGCGCGACGGGCGTCGTCTATCGGAAGGGAAACGCGGAGCGCACCGTCACCGCGCGACGCGAGGTGATCGTCGCGGCGGGCTCGCTGCAGTCGCCGCAGTTGCTTCAGCTTTCCGGCATCGGGCCGCCCGCGGTGCTGCAGCCGCTGGGAATCCACGTCAACCACGCGCTCGACGGCGTCGGCGAAAATCTCCAGGATCACTTGCAGGTGCGCACGATCTTCCGCTGCACGAAGCCGATCACGACCAACGACACGCTGAAATCGTGGTGGCGGACGATGGGGATGGGCGCGCGATACGTGCTCACGCGGACGGGGCCGATGGCGATCGGCATCAACCAGGGCGGCATGTTCGCGCGCACCGATCCCTCCCTCGACCGCCCCGACGTGCAGTTCCACCTCGCGACGCTGTCGTCCGACATGGCGGGCTCGCCCGTCCACACGTTCTCCGGCTTCACGCTGTCGGTGTGCCAGCTTCGCCCGGAGTCGCGCGGCGTCATTCGCGTGACGTCGCCCGATCCCCTCGCCGCGCCGACGATGCAGCCCAACTATCTTTCGACGCCGCATGACCGCGCGACGATCGTCGCTGGCATCAAGCTCGCGCGCCGTCTCTCCGCGACCCGCTCGCTTGCGCCTTACGTCGCGGGCGAGTATCTGCCCGGCGCCGACGCCGTCACCGACGACGATATCCTCGAATTCGCCCGCAACAAGGGCGCGACGATCTTCCACCCGGCCGGCACGTGCAAGATGGGGCCTGCGAGCGACGCGATGTCCGTCGTCGACCCCGAATTGCGCGTCCACGGGATCGCCGGCCTGCGCGTGGTCGATTGCAGCGTCATGCCCACGCTCGTTTCCGGCAACACGAACGCACCGGTCATCATGATCGCGGAGAAGGCGGCCGACATGATCCTGCGCGCAGCCGCCGCCTGAGCCGCAATTCGCACCCGAGGAAACGCCCATGCCCTGCTGCCACGCCGATTTCGCCGCCGTCGAAGGCAGTGACCGCGGCTTCACCGTCGGCATGCCGACGTTCACGTTCGGCGCCGGCGTCCTCGCCGAAGCCGGCGACAACGCGCGCGAGCTCGGCTTGCGGCGGGTCGCTCTTTTTACCGACGCCCGCATGCGCACGTCGGAGTACGTCGCGACGGTGCAGGCCTCGCTCGCCGCGGCGCACGTCGACTTCGCCGTGTACGACGACGTCGCCATCGAGCCGACCGATGGGTCGTTCCAGGATGCGACACGCTTCGCCGCGGAGGGACGTTTCGACGGCTTCGTGTCGGTTGGAGGCGGCTCGGTGATGGACACGTGCAAGGCGGCAAACCTGTATGCCTGCCATCCGGCCGAGTTCATGACCTACGTAAACGCGCCTATCGGTGCCGGACAAAAAGTCCCTGGCGCCGTCAAGCCGCATATCGCGTGCCCGACGACCTCGGGCACCGGATCGGAGACGACCGGCATCGCGATCTTCGCCCTGCGCGCAATCAACGCCAAGACGGGCATCATTTCGCGGCGGCTCATTCCGACCGTCGCGCTGATCGACCCGACGGTCACCGCGACGCTGCCGAAGAATGCGGTCGCGGCGACGGGCTTCGACTGCATGAGCCATGCGCTCGAATCGCTGACCGCGCGAGCGTGGCCGCGGCGTCTCAATCCCGCGAAGGGCGTGGGCCGTCCGGTTTCGCAAGGGGCCAATCCCTTTTCCGACATGCTCGCGACCGAAGCGCTGAAAGGCGTGGGCAAATTCCTCGTGCGCGCGGTGAACGACGCGTCCGACACCGAGGCGCGCACCGAGATGATGTACGCGGCGATGCTCGCCGGCATCGCGTTCAACGCCGCCGGCTGCCACCTGCCGCACGGGTTGTCCTACGCGGTGTCGGCACAGGCGAAGGACTGGCACGTCGACGGCTATCCCGCCGGCAGGACACTCGTGCCGCACGGCATGGCGGTCGTGCTCAACAATCCGTCGGTGTGGCGATTCACGGCGCCCTGCTGTCCCGAGCGGCATCTCCACGGCGCCCATTGCCTCGGCGCCGCGACCGCGGGCGCACGCGATGACGACGCGGGCGACGTGCTGGCCGCGCGCGTGATCGAGCTGATGAAGGCAACCGCGATGCCGAACGGACTCGCCGCGCTCGGCTTCGACGACTCGCACATTCCCGCGCTCGCCACCGGCGCCGAGCCGCAGTACCGCGTGATCCGCAATGCGCCGAAGGACGTCGGGCGCGACGATCTCGAGGCGTTGTTCCGGGCGGCGCTCAGCTACTGGTGACCGCCGCCGGAATATTCACGTCCGCGGCCTCGGTCGCGATGGGCGTGACGCGCGCCGCCGGCAGGATCACGGCAAACGTGCTTCCCTTGCCCGGCTCGCTTTCGATCGCGAGCTCGGCCTGGTGGCGCAGCAGGACGTGGTTGACGATCGCGAGGCCGAGGCCCGTACCTCCGGTCGCGCGCGAGCGGCTGCGGTCGACGCGATAGAAACGCTCGGTGAGTCGCGGCAGGTGCTCCGCCGCGATGCCGACTCCGGAGTCGGCGACCGCGAAGCGCCCGCGGCCCTCGGCATCGATCTGCCACGAGAGCGTGATCGTGCCGCCGTCCGGCGTGTAGCGCACCGCGTTGGATACGAGGTTGCCGAACGCGCTCGCAAGCTCGTCGCGCGCGCCGGTCACCAGCGCCGCCGAATCGTCGGCAACGACAGCGACGATCGTATGGCGCCCCGCCGACAGCGCGCGCGCCTGCGCGCAGGTCTCGGCCAGCAGCGGCTTGACGGGGAACGTCGCGTCGACCGGCGGGTTCTGCTCGCTTTCGAGCGCGGAAAGCGTGAGCAGGTCGTCGACCAGTCGCTGCATGTTGCCGGCCTGCTCGTGCATCAGCGCGAGATAGCGCTGACGCTGCCGCTCGTCGAGCTGGAGGTCCTGCAGCGTCTCGACGAATCCGGCGACGACGGTGAGCGGCGTCTTCAATTCGTGCGAGACGTTGGCGATGAATTCGCGGCGCATGCGCGCGGTGGCCTCGATGCGCGTGATGTCGCGCGACAGCAGCAGCTTCTGCTCGTCGCCGTACGGCACGACCTGGATCGACAGCGTCACCCCCGGCTCGCGCTGCGACGGCACGACCACGGCGTCCGAGAAATCGCCCGCTTCGATGTAACGGATCACCTCCGGTTGCCGGACGAGATTGCCGATTGCCTGCCCGAGGTCGCGCTCGGGATCGAGCCCGAGATGCGAGCGTGCGCGGGCATTCGCGAAGCGGATCTTGTTCGCGTCGTCGAGCACGACGATCGCTTCGGGAATCGCCTCCGCGGCGGCGGCAAATCGATCGAGTCGCTGGGCGAGGCTGCGTTGCACCGCGACCCGGGTGCGGGCGCGCCGATAGAGCCCGGTGAATGGCTGCCGCCAGCTGCCGTGACCTTCGGGTACCGGCGCGTCGAGCGGGCCTTCCGCCCAGCGTGCAAGCTGGTCGAGGTGCCAGAGGTGGAAGCCGATGAGCACCGCCGCGCCGAGCGCCAGCGTCGCAAAGCGCCCAGCCGACGCCGAAAGACCAGCCCATGCAATGAGCGTCGCTGCGGCCACAGCGAGCGGAGCGATCAGCGCGACGAAGAACGTGCGGCTCATCGGCCGCAATTTAGCACTATCGGGAGGACCGGCGCGCAGCCGGCGTCAGCGCGGCAAGGCGAGGCGGTAGCCGGTGCCACGCACGGTCTCGATCATCCCGTCGCTGCCGTGCGGCTCCAGCGCGAGGCGCAGCCGCCGGATGTGGACGTCGACGGTGCGTTCCTCGATGTACACCTGGTCGCCCCAGACCTGGTCCAGCAGTTGCGCGCGCGTGTGGACGCGTTCGGGCCGCGCGAGGAAAAAACGCATCAGGCGAAACTCGGTCGGCCCGAGGTCGAGCGGCTTGCCGGCGACGGTCACGCGGTGCGTCGACGGATCGAGCCGCAGCGGACCGACCTCGAGCACCTCCTGCGCGGCTTCCGGCGCACGGCGCCGGAGAACGGCCTTCACGCGCGCCTTCAATTCGCGCGGGCTGAACGGCTTCGTGACGTAATCGTCGACCCAGGCCTCGAGGCCGACGACCTTGTCGGCCTCGTCGGTGCGCGCGGTCACCATGATCACCGGAAGCTCGCGCGTGCGCGCGTCGCCGCGCAGCTGCTTCGCGAACGCGAGCCCCGACTGGCCCGGCAGCATCCAGTCGAGCAGCATCAGGTCGGGCATCGATTCGTTCAGCATCCGCTGCGCGGTCTCGGCGTCGGCGGCGCCGCGCACGTCGTAGCCGGCGTCGACGAGGTTGACCCGCAGCAAGTTCCATGATCGCGGGCTCGTCCTCGACGACCATGATCGTCGGCGTCATGACATACCTTCGCGCTGCGCGCTGCGGCATTCGCCCGGCGGCCGGCGGGCTCATGGCTGCTGGATCTCCGCGCGGATCTGGTCGGCGGACGCGTGCCGCACGTCGACGCCCTTGACCGCCTGCACGACGGCTTCGGCGATGTTCTTCGCGTGGTCGCCGACGCGCTCGATCGACTTCGCGATGAACAGGATCTCGAGGGCCGTGCTGATCGTGCGCGGATCCTCCATCATGTAGCTGATGAGCTGGCGCATGATCGCGTGGAACGACGCATCGACGCTCTGGTCGTCGCCGACGACCTTCGCGGCGGCCTCGGTGTCGAGACGCGCGAACGCGTCGAGCGCCGCCTGCAGCATGCTCCGCACGGTCACGAGCGCGCGGGTCACGTCGTAGTGGAGGACCTGCGCGAGCCGCCCGCTGCCCGCCGCCTGCTCGGCCTTGAACACGATCTTCTTCGCCTCGTCGCCGATGCGCTCGAGATCGTTGACGACCTTGGTGACCGTCATGATCATCCGCAGGTCGATCGCCGCGGGCTGCCGCTTGGCGATGATCTGCGTGCACTGCTGGTCGATCTCCATCTGCATCCGGTTGATCGCCTGCTCGTCGGCGCCGACCGCGTCGATCAGGTCGGCGGGCTCGTCGTCGGCCAGCGCCGCGAGCGCCCGCGTGAGCTGCGTCTCGACCAGGCCGCCCATCGCGAGGACGCCACTCCGGATCAGCTCCATCTCGGCGTCGAACTGCTTGTGCGTGTGTTCGGTCATGGTGTGGTTCTCGTGGATTGGCGGCGGTTAGCCGAAGCGTCCCGTAATATAGTCCTCAGTCTCCTTGCGCCGCGGCTTGAGGAAGATCTGGTCGGTCTCGCCGAATTCGATGAGCTCGCCCAGGTACATGTAGGCGGTGAAGTCCGAGACGCGCGCCGCCTGCTGCATATTATGGGTGACGATCGCGATCGTGTAGTCTTCCTTCAGCTCCGTGATGAGTTCCTCGATCTTGGCGGTGGAGATCGGGTCGAGCGCGGAGGTCGGCTCGTCCAGCAGCAGCACTTCCGGCTTGACCGCCACGGCGCGCGCGATGCACAGCCGCTGCTGCTGGCCGCCGGAAAGCGCCATCCCGCTTTGCTTCAGCTTGTCCTTCGCCTCGTCCCACATCGCGGCCTTGGTCAGCGCCCATTCGACGCGCTCGTCCATCTCCCGCGCCGACAGGTCCTCGTAGAGGCGCACGCCGAACGCGATGTTGTCGTGGATCGACATCGGGAACGGTGTCGGCTTCTGGAACACCATGCCCACCTTGGCGCGCAGCGTGTTGATGTCGACCCCGGCATCGAGGATGTTCTCGCCGTCCAGCAGGATCTCGCCGACGGCGCGCTGTCCGGGATACAGCGAATACATCCGGTTCAACGTGCGCAGCAGCGTCGACTTGCCGCAGCCCGACGGTCCGATGAACGCCGTCACGCGCCGTTCGGCGATCTCGAGGTTGATGTCCTTCAGTCCCTGGAACTTGCCGTAGAAGAAGTCGAGATTGCGAATGGACATCTTCGGCTCGCTGGCCGCGACGGGCGCGGCCACACCGGCGGGAGTAGAGATTGCGATGGCGGTTTCCATGGGCATTCGCCTGGCGAGTAGTGGCTAGCGTACGGCAGACTGACGAAACAGCGTGCGCGCCAGGATATTGATCACGAGCACGGTGATCGTGATCAGGAACGCCCCGCCCCAGGCGAGGTCCTTCCAGTCGTCATAGGGACTCAGCGCGAACTGGAAGATGACGACCGGAAGGTTGGCCATCGGGCCGTTCATGTCCAGGCTCCAGAACTGGTTGTTGAGCGACGTGAACAGCAGCGGCGCCGTCTCGCCGGACATGCGCGCGACGGCAAGCAGGATGCCCGTCATGACGCCGCCGCGGACGGCGCGCAGCGTGACGGTGAGGATGACCTTGTACATGGGCGCACCGAGCGCGACCGCCGCCTCGCGCAGGCTCGCCGGCACGAGCTGCAGCATGTTCTCGGTCGTGCGCACGACCACCGGAATCGCGATCAACCCCAGCGCGGCGGAGCCCGCCCAGCCCGAGAAGTGGCCGACGTTCATGACATAGACCGTGTAGACGAACAGGCCGAGAACGATCGATGGTGCCGACAGCAGGATGTCGTTGATGAAGCGCGTCACGCGCGCGACAAGCCCGTTGCGACCGTACTCGGCGAGATAGATGCCGGCCAGGATGCCGATCGGCGTGGCGATGAAGGTAGCGATGGCGACCATCATCATGCTGCCGGCGATCGCATTGGCGAGGCCGCCGGCGGAACCGGGCGGCGGCGTCGTCTGCAGGAAGAGCGATGGGCCCATGGCGCCGATGCCCTTGGCAAACAGCACCACCAGAATCCAGATCAGGAACACCATGCCGAATGCCATCGTCCCCATCGACATCAGCAGGTTGAACCGGTTGACCCGCAGGCGCCGGCGGTAGATCGGCGAATCGGCGCGCGCGGTCATAGCAGTGCCCTCGGCTGCGTGATCATGTCGTCCGTCCTTCCCCGCGCGCAAGCTGCGCGATCAGCAGGCGCGAGCACGCGAGCACGATGAACGTCAGCACGAACAGCACGAGCCCGAGCGAGATGAGCGAGGCGCGATGCACCGGGTCGGCCGCCTCGTTGAACTCGTTGGCGAGCGCGGAGGCGATCGAGTTGCCCGGATTGAACAGCGCGGCGCTGATCTTGTAGGCGTTGCCGATGACGAAGGTCACGGCCATCGTCTCGCCGAGCGCCCGCCCGAGTCCGAGCATGATGCCGCCGATCACGCCGACCTTGGTGTACGGCAGGACGATGTTCCAGACGACCTCCCATGTCGTGGCGCCGAGCCCGTACGCCGACTCCTTCAGCACCGGCGGCACGATCTCGAACACGTCGCGCATCACCGAGGCGATGAAGGGAATGATCATGATCGACAGGATGAACCCGGCCGTGAAGATGCCGATCCCGTTGGGCGCGCCCTGGAACAGCTCGCCGAGAAGCGGAATGCGACCGAGCGTCTGGGTCAAAAGCGGCTGCACGTAGTCGCCGAACAGCGGCGCGAAGATGAAGAGGCCCCAGATGCCGTAGATGATCGAGGGAATCGCCGCCAGCAGTTCGACGGCCGTGCCGAGAGGACGCTTCAATACGACGGGGCACATCTCGGTCAGGAAGAGCGCGATGCCGAAGCTCACGGGCACGCCGATCAGCAACGCGATGCCCGACGTCACGAGCGTGCCGTAGATCGGCGCCAGCCCGCCGAAGATGCCCTTGACCGGATTCCACACGTTGGTGAAGAAGAAGCCGATGCCGAATTGCTGGAGCGCGGGCGCCGCGGCGATGCCAAGCGCGACGAGGATGCCGGCGAGCAGCCCGAGCACCAGCAGCGCAAAGAACAGCGTGGTGCGCTCGAACACCCAATCGCCCCACGCGCCGGACGCCCGCGGCGCGGCCCTCGTGGCGACGACGGCCGCCGCGCGCGCGCGGGCGCGTCGGCGGTCATGGAAGAGCCCAGGGTGGCGGCGGCCGCATCGATCGGCATGATAAACCCCTCAACCTGCCGCGGCCGCGAACGGGGTCAGTAGCTCCAAAGCGCCTTGCCGGCACCGTCCTTGAGCTGCGATTTCCACGCGTCCTCGATCTGCGCGACGAGCGGCGGCGGCAGCGCGACGTAGTCGAGCTCGTCCGCCATCTTCTGCCCGTTCTTCAGCGCCCAGTCGAAGAACTTGAGAACCTCGGTCCCATTCTGCGGCTTGTCCTGCTTGACGTGCATCAGGATGAAGCTCGCGCCGGTGACCGGCCAGCTCGCCTTGCCCGGCTGGTTCGTGAGGATCGCGCCGAATCCGGGCGCGTTCTTCCAGTCCGCGCCCGCCGCCGCGGCCTGGAACGACGTGTCGTCCGGCTGCACGTACTGGCCGTCGCGATTCTGCAGCGACGCGTAGGTCATCTTGTTCTTCTTCGCGTACGCGTACTCGACGTAGCCGACGGAACCCTTGATGCGTTGCACGTAGGCCGCAACACCTTCGTTGCCCTTGCCGCCCACGCCTTCCGGCCACGCGACCGCGGTGCTCGAGCCGACCTTGTCCTTCCACTCGGGACTCGCCTTCGACAGGTAGTCGGTCCAGAGGAACGTCGTGCCAGAACCATCCGAGCGGCGCACTACGGTGATCGGGTCCGCCGGCAGCTTGAGCCCGGGATTGAGATCGGTGATCGCCTTGTCGTTCCACGACTTGATCTTGCCGAGGTAGATGTCGGCGAGTACCGGTCCGGTGAACTTGATGGCGCCGGGTGCCACCCCTTCGAGATTCACGATCGGGACGACACCGCCGATGATCGCGGGGAACTGCATGAGTCCCGCCGCCTGCAGGTCCTCGGGCTTCAACGGCATGTCCGAGGCGCCGAAGTCGACGGTCTTCGCCTTGATCTGCGCGATGCCGCCGCCCGAGCCGATCGATTGATAATTCATCCCGACCCCGGATTTCGCCTTGTAGGCCTCCGCCCATTTGGCGTAGATCGGGAACGGAAACGTCGCGCCGGCGCCGGTGATGTCGACCGCCGACGCCGTCGAAAGACCGAAGGCGATCGTGGCGGCGGCGAAAAAGGCTTGCAGTGATAGCTTGCGCATGTGCGTTTCCCTAGAGGATGGACAGGCGCGAGCTTAGGGGGCGCGTGTTACAGCCGCGTGACGCGCGAACGACGCCACATGACAGTTTTGTGATGGCGTTGGGGTCAGCCGGGCGTGGCCCCGGGCCAGTCGATCGGCCATTTCAGCCGCGCCGCTTCCGCCTGGAGCCGCGCGAGCTCGGCGCGCGCAGCCGCGTCCGCGGGCTTCTCGCCCAGCGCCGCCAGGACCCGCCCGCGCGCGACCAGGAAATCGACATACGGAAGCGGCTCGTCGCGGGTGTACGCGTCGAGCGCGGCCGCATGCGCGCGCGCGCGGTCCCATTCGCCGCGGGCCAGCGTGTCGTCGATGCCGATGCGGTGATAGCCGATCGGGCCGTGCCCGACGCTGCCTTCGTCGAGAAATGACTCGGCCTCGGCGCGACAGCGCTCGCGCTCGACCGGGTCGTCCTGCATTCGTGCCTTGAGCGCGAAAATGAATGCCCCGCCGAAACGCTATGCCTGTTTCCTGCGCCAGGACGAAGGCCTCCTCGTTCCGCTCGTGCGCCTCCGCCGCGCGTCCGGTCGCGAACAATGTCTCGCCCAGCACGGTCAGCAGAACGACCTGGTAGCGCCGGGCACCGAGACTCGCAGCCTGCGCGAGCGCCTCGCGCAGGATCGGCTCGGCCTCGGCGTATCGCGCGCCGAACGCGAGCAGGAGACCCAACGATTCCAGCGAAAACATCTCGCCGTGCCGGTCCCCGACCTGGCGCGCGAGTGCGTGCGCGGCGCGCATGTCGGCGATGCCGGCGTCGAACTCCGTCAGGTAGATGCGGCAGTGACCTTGCATCGCCAGGTTGGGAATCTTGATGCGCGCGAGTCCGTGCGCATCGCACAGCGCGACGCATTCGGTGAAGCGCTTCGAACGCGGTGCGCATCCGGCCGGTGGCGTAGGACGCGTCGGCAAGCCCGCTGACCGCGCGCGCCTCCCACGCGACGTCGCCGAGCACGTGCGCGCAATCCAGAGCGATCTCGTGGGCAGCGCGGCACGCCGCGACCTCGCCGCGCGCGAATTGCACGTTGCCGCGCGTGTGGTGGAGCTCCGCCAGTTCTCGCGTCAGCCCATGCGTTCGCGCAATCGGCTCGGCCTCCGCGAGCGCCGCCAGCGCGGCGTCGAGGCTGGCGGTGAGCCGGTGACCGGCGGCGATGCCGAGCAGCGCCCAGCACCGCTCGGCGGGCTCCGCCGCCGCGGCCAGCGCATTGATGTACGCAACGACGGTCGGCTTTCCTTCTCCCGCTTCGCAGCGCAGCCGGCCGCACAGCATGTTGAGCGCATAGACATCGGCGGGCTCGTGCGCGAGCTCGGCACCACGGTCGGCGAGCGCCAGAGCCCGTTCCGGATGCAGCGCGTCCGATTGCGCCCGCGCCGCGGCAAGATATGCCCGCGCGGCTTCCGGCGCGTCGGCGCGATCGAGGTGTTCCGCGTGCAGCGTCGGGTCGCGTTCGCCGTACCACGATGCCGCGCTACGGTGCAGTTCGGCGCGGCGCGTCCGCGTCAGCGACGCATAGACGCCGTCGCGGATCAGTGCATGCCCGAACAGGAATTCCTCGCCGTCCGGGCGCACCAGCGACGCTGCAAGCAGCGCGCCGCAATCGTAATTCGGCGTCGCGATCAGGTGCCGCAGCGCGGCGAGCGGAAAACGCTGGCCGAGCACAGCGGCCGCGCGCAACGCCACGCGCTCTCGTTCCGGCAACCGGTCGACGCGCGCCAGCACGAGGCTCCCCAGCGATGCCGGCAGGCGGTCGTCGCTTTCCTCGGCGGTGCGCAACAGCTGCTCGAGGAACAGCGGATTGCCGCCGGCGCGCTGGATGCATTTCCGCGCGAGCGTCGCCGACGTCGCGAAGAGTCCGCCGGCGAGCGTCACGGCATCCGCGTCGGTCAGCGGCGCGATGTCGAGCGTCGCGAGCGCGCAGCCGGCGAGCGACGCGCGAAAGCCGCCCGACAACGGGTCGCCGTCGGCGCGCGAAGTCAGCACGAGCAGCGTGCGTCCTCTCGGCGTAGCCCGCGCCAGCGCGGCCACGAGCGTGAGCGTCACGTTATCCGCCCAATGGAGATCCTCGATGGTGATGAGCACCGGCGCCGCACGGGATGCCGTCTCGACCAATTGAATCAGCACGTCGCCGCGCGCGCGCTGCCGCGCCGCGCTGTCCATGGCTCCGTAGAGCTCGCTCCCTTCCGCCGGCAGCGGCAGGTCGAGCAGGTCCGCGAGGAACGGCCGCCGGTCCGCGTCGACCATGCCGCGCGCGATTGCCATCTCGAGCGCGCGTGCACGATCCGGCGTGCTGGAGGCCGGGGGCAGCCCGACGAGCGACGCGACGATGTCGCGCACCGGGTCGCGGCCCTCTGCCGTGCCGAAATCGAGGACGAGGCCCGTGTGGCATGCGAAACCCCTCGCCACCGCGACACGCCGCATTTCCGCCACCAGCCGCGACTTGCCGATGCCGGGATCGCCGCGCACGAGGACGACCGTGCCCGCGCCGCCGGCGACGCAGGCCTGCATGATCGCGGTGAGCTGCGCGAGCTCGCCGGAACGACCGACGAACGGCGCCGCGGCGCCGGCGTCGCCTCCCGCGACAAGCGCGTTCAGCCGCCACGCGGTGATCGGCCGGTCGATGCCCTTGATCGCGAGCGCCTCCAGCATCGCGCACGTCGCCTCGCGCGCGATCGCGTCATGCACGCTATCGTCCAGCACGACCTCACCGGGCCCGGCGATGCCGACAAGGCGTGCCGCCAGATTGACCGACGGCCCGATCACCGTATAGGCGCGATGCTGGTCGCTGCCCATGCCGCTCGCGACGACCTCGCCGGCCGCGATGCCGACATGCACGTCCTGCGCCGGTCCCGACGGCGCGCGGATGCCCGGCATCGCGCGCACGATGGCATCGGCCGCGCGCACGGCGCGCGCCGGATCGTCGCCGTACGCGACGGGCGCACCGAAGATCGCCATGACCGCGTCGCCGATGTGCTTGTCCACCCGTCCCCCGAAACGCTCGACGATGGCGTCGACCACGCCGAAGAACCGTTCGAGCATCTCGTGGACATCCTCGGGGTCCTGCGTCTGCGACAGCCGCGTGTAGCCGCAGAGGTCGGCGAAGAGGACGGTGACGGGGCGACGCTCGGCTTCGGCGGCATCGCCTCCGGCCTGTGTCGCAGGCGCGGGCGCGATCGAAAGCGACCCGCCGCAGCCGCCGCAGAACTTTTCGCCGGCCTCGTTGGCGAATCCGCAGGTCGGGCAGACGACGGGCAGCGCGGCGCCGCACTGCGCGCAAAAACGGCGGCCGGCGCGATTGTCCGCGCCGCAACTCGTGCAAACCAGTCGACCTGGATCGGCCATCGCTATCCGCTGACGCTGCACCGCGCGCCTTCGGAATCCACGAACTCCGCCAGCGTCACCCCATGCATGGGTTCCGGCGCCTTGGAGAAGCGCACGCCCGCGGCGGTCATCGCCTGGTGAAAGGCGTGCACGTCGGGCGTGCCGAACCCGAGATGGGTCGAGCCGGCGGGATTTTCGAGGGATCCCGGATGCAGCGCGAGCGTCGTTTCGCCGGTGACGAATTCGGACCAGCCCGGCGAGGCGAACTTGAGCGTCAGGCCCAGCGTGTCGCGGTAGAAGGCCACCGCGCGATCCATGTCGGCGACAAAGTGAATGGCATAGGCAAGCTTGATGTCCATCGAATCCTCCATGCGATCGATCGTCGTGGCGCGGCGTCAGGCCGCGACCGTTTCGCGATGACGGTCGATCCAGTACGCCCACGCGACGAACAGCCAGCCGAGGAGTCCGCTCAGCGCCAGGATCGGCACGGACGGCGGCGGCGGTCCGAAGACGGCCATCAGATAAATCACCGCGAGGACCGCGATGAACGCCGCAAGCGCGATCGTCCCGGTGCGGTCGCGCGGCCGCGTCGCCGAAGCGTAGAGCCACGTGCCGATGCCGAAAAGCGCGAATTCGACGACGAGCGTCGCCGGCAGCGAATACCAAAGCCCCAGTCCGACCTTCGGCCCTTCCGGCCACACCGGCAGATCGGGCCGGTGCGAGACAAAGTCGAGGACCCAGTGCGACAGCACGAGCGCGGCGATCCACCCGGAGCCGACACGGTCGCGGCGCAGCAAGTAGTAACCACCGCCGAGCAGCGCGGCCCAGACGCCTCCGGCCACGAGACTGTGCGTGTAAGGATACGAGACGAACAGCAGCGGCGTGACCGCGGTGATGCCGGGCTCGGATCTCGACCGTCTCCCAGCCCGAGCAGCAGCATGATCGGCCACACGCCGTCGACGAGCTGGGCCGCGAGCACCAGCGTGCCGAGCGACGGCTTCGGCGCGACCTTCTTTGCCGCCAGCGCCAATCCGAAATGACCGATGAACATCGTCGATCCTCCCTCGAAAATGATACTCGCGCCGATCAGCCGGCGGGATCGGCCAGCTTCAGCCGCTGCACCTTTCCGGAAGGCCCCTTCGGCAGCTCGGCGACGAAGCGGAATGCCTTCGGAGTCTTGTAGCGGCCAAGTTCGGCGAGGCAGTGCGCGCGCAATGCTTCCTCCGAGCAGGTCGCGTCCGCCTTCAGCACCACGCAGGCCAGGATTTCCTGCCCGTATTCGGGATCGGGAACGCCGACCGCCGCCGCCTCCAGCACGGCCGGATGCCGCAGCAGCGCTTCGTCGATCTCGCGCGGCGCGATGTTCTCGCCGCCCTTGATGATCAATTCCTTCAGGCGGCCGGTGATGAAGTAGAAGCCGTCGGCATCGCGCTTCCCGAGGTCGCCGGTCGCAAGCCAGCCGCCGGGACGCAACGTGCGCGCGGTCGCGTCCGCGTCGTCGTGGTAGCGCAGCATGACGTTGGGGCCGCGGAGCTCGATTTCGCCGTTTTCCCCGTCGCCCATGACCGTTCCATCGGCGGCGACGACGCGCGCCTCCATGCCGAGCGGCAGCCCCGGCGAGCCGATCTTGCGCGCATCGGCGGCGAGCGGGTTCGCGAACGCGACCGACGCGCACTCGGTCAGCCCCATTGCCTCGAGCACCGAGATGCCGAAGCGCGCCTCGAACGCGCGATGCTGCTCCGGCGGCAACGGCGCCGAAGCCGAACGCGCAAAGCGGATCGACCGGCACGCCGCCGCCTGCGCCGGCGTCGGATCGGCGCCGTTGAGGAGATACGCGATGATCGTCGGGACAACGTTGAGCCACGTCGGCCGATAGCGCTCGACCCAGGTCCACCACTGCGACGCGCTGAAGCGGTGCGGGATCACGACGCTGCCGCCCGAGCAGAGCGGCGACACGGTCGCGATGCACTGCCCGTTCACGTGATAGAGCGGCAGCGACGACAGCACGCGGTCGGCCGGCGACAGCGCATGCGCCTCGCTCACCGTGCGGCCGGCGTGGACCAGGTTCGCGTGCGACAGCAGCGCGCCCTTCGGCGTGCCGGTCGTGCCGGACGTGTACATCAGCAGCGCGGGCGATGCCGGATCGAGATCCGTCACCGGCCCCGTCTCCGCCGCCTGGGCAACGCCGAGGTCGTCCGGCGACGTCGGCCGGATGATCGCGCTGCCGCCGCTCCGGGCGACGATCGCCCGCAAGCGCTCGACATGTTCCATCGCCGCGAACACGATGCGCGTGCGCGAATGGCGGAGCGTATGGGCAATCAGCGCGTCCTGCGCGAGCAGGCTGACCGGCGAAACGACATAGCCGCCGTGCATCGCGCCCAGGAACACGCTCGCGGCGGCGATGCCGTTCGGCAGCATGTACGAGACGACCTCGCCGGGGCGAATGCCGTGCATCGCGAGTTCCGCCGCGACGCCGCAGCGACGTGTCGCGCAATGCCCCGTAGGTGACCGTCGTCCCCGGCTCGGGCGCAAGAAGGAAGGGCGCCTCGGGCCGCGCGTCGCGCATGCCGGTCGACGACCTCGCGGATCGTCCGCGCAGTCGCCGCAGGCTCAGGCACGGAATTTTCGCCGGTACGCTCCGAAGATCTCGTCGTCGGTCGGCTCGTGCACGTCCGCGGCGGCGAACGGCGTCACGACGCGCGTGATGTTGAGGAAGTGCCGGTAGTTGAGGTTGTCCGACAGGCTGTTGCGTCCCCACGTCCCGCAGCCCATCGACAGCGAGAACGGCAGCGCGTTGTCGAAGCTGCCGCCGGTCGCGAAGCAATGCGCCTGGTTGACGATGACGCGGCACACCGGCAGCGTCAGCCCGAGCGCGACGGCGCGCTCCGGCGTGCGCGTGTGCAGCCCGACCGAATGACCCGCGCCCTGGAACGCCAGCAGCCGCTCGGCGAGGTTGGTTGCCGCGGCAAAATCCGCGACGCGGTAGAGCGCGAGCACGGGCGAGAGCTTCTCGCCCGAGAACGGATGCGCGGGCCCGACCCCCGTCTCCTCGACAATGAGGAACCGCGCGCCGTCGAGCTCCGGCCGGACGAGGCCCGCGTGCGTCGCGATCGCCGGCGCCGCCTGCGCGATCATCCTCGACGCGAGCTTGCCATTGGGAAACATCGCCTTCGCGAGGCGCCGCGATTCCTCGCCGTCGAGCAGCACGCCGTCCTCGCGCGCGAACGCGGCGAGCAACGCATCGGCCACGGCGTCGACGACGATGACGCTGTTCTCGGACGAGCACGACGTCGCGTGATCGAACGCTTTGGACGCCGCGATCTTCGCCGCGGCATCGGCGATGTCGGCGGTCTCGTCGACAATGGACGAAACGTTGCCGGGTCCCACGCCAAGCGCCGGCGTGCCGCTTTCGTACGCGGCGCGCACGTTGGTCTGCGAGCCGGTGGCGACAACGAGATCCGCCTGCCGCATCAAGGCGAACGTCTGCTCGCGCGTCACCGGCGCGGGCAGCATCTGCACGAGGTCGCGCGGCGCGCCGACGCGGTCGAGCTCGGCGTGGATGTATTCGATGCAGTAAACCGAGGGTCGTGGCGCCCTTCGGCGACGGCGCGACGATGATCGCGTTGCGGCCTTTCAACGCGTTGATGATGTTGTTCGCCGGCGTGGCGGCCGGATTGGTCGACGGCGTGATCGCCGCGACGACGCCCACCGGGCGGGCGATCTCGATCAAGCCCCGGCGCCGATCCTCGGCGATGACGCCGACCGACTTCGCGCCCTGCAGGTCGCGCAGCAGCCCCAGCGTCTTGCGCCGATTCTTGGCGATCTTGTCGCCGACGCTGCCGAGGCCCGTGTCGCGCACGGCGAGCTCGGCCAGCGCCTGGTTGCGCGCAGGCTCGACGATCGCCCAGCCGGCCGCCACGACGGCCTCGTCGACGCGCTCCTGCGTCCAGAAATCGAATTCACGCTGTGCCGCCCGCGCGCGCGCCATGAGCGCGGTGACGACGGCATCCGGCGCTTGCGGAGCGGGCGCGTTCATGGTCTCGCCCGATTCATTCCGGCTTGATCTTCGCGGACTTGATCACGACCTCCCATTTCGCGAGCTCGTCCTTGATCACGCGGTCGAACTCCGCCGGCGTCGATGGCGCGGCCTCGGCGCCTTGCGCGAACAGCCGTTCCTTCACCTGCGCGTTGTCCAGCACCTTGACGAAGGCCGCGTTCAGCCTGGCCACGATCGCCGGCGAAGTCTTCGCCGGCGCCAGCGCGCCGTACCATGATTCGACCGCGTAATCCGGCACGCCCGACTCGGCGATCGTCGGCACGTCCGGCGCCGAGGCGCTGCGCTTGGCGCTCGTGACGGCGATCGCCCGCAACCGTCCGGATTTCACGTGCTGCAACGCGGCGGGCATCGAGACGAACGCGAGCTGCACTTGCCCGCCGATCGTGTCGGTGACCGCGGGGCCGCCGCCCTTGTACGGGACGTGCACCATGTCGATGCCGGTCTTCAGCTTGAGGAGCTCGCCCGCGATGTGCGCCGGCGAGCCGATGCCGACCGACGCGTAGTTGAGCTTGCCCGGGTTGGCCTTGGCGTAGGCGATCAGCTCGCTGACGCTGGTGATCGGAACCGACGGATTGGCGACGAGGATCTGCGGGATCAGCGCGACGAGGCTCACCGGCACGAAATCGCGCTCGACGTCGAACGGCAGCTTCTCGTAGAGCTTCGGGTTGATCGTGTGCGACGACAGCGTGAAGAGGATCGTGTAGCCATCCGCGGCCGACTTCGCGACGATGTCGGTGCCGAGGTTGCCGGCGGCGCCGCCCCGGTTGTCGATGATGATCGGCTGGCCGAGCTCGGTCGCCAGCGGCTCGTTGACGATCCGCGCGACGACGTCGGTCCCCCCGCCGGGCGGATACGGGACGACGAACTTGATCGGCTTGTTCGGATAGTCCTGGGCTCCGACCGACGCCGCGGTGACGATCGACATTGCGAGCAAGAGTGCGCGCAGGGGACGAAACTTCATCGGCCGGTCTCCATTGATTGACGTCGACGACGCGCCGCTCGAAGCGCGCGTCGATCTCAGCGTTTTGCCGCGGTCGCCTGGTACTTCGCGAGATGCCTTGTCGGGAGCGCCAAGGCGTCGCGGCGGAACGGGTCGCCGAGCTCGCGCGTGACCATCATCTCGAGCACGGTCGTCTTGCCTTCGCCTTGCGCCTTCGCGGCCGCGGCGAGCGCCGGTCCGACATCGGAGAGCTTCTCGATCCGGTGGCCCTCGGCGCCCATCGCCTTCGCCACTGCGGCCCACGACGGCTGGTGGTCGAGGTTGACGCCGAGGAACCGGTTCTCGTAGAAATCGACGTGGTTCTTCTTCTCGGCGCCCCATTGGCCGTTGTTGAAGACAATCGCGGTGACGGGGATCTGCTCGCGCACGCAGGTCTGCAATTCGCCAAAGCTCATTCCCCATGCGCCGTCGCCGACGTAGGCGATCGCCGCCCGATCGGGCGCGGCGACCTTCGCGCCGACGATCGTCGGAAACGCGTAGCCGCAGTTGCCAAAGCTCATCGCCGCGAACATCGAGCGCGGGCGGTCGAAGCGCAGGTACGAATTCGAAACCGAGCAGATGTTGCCGATGTCGGTCGACACCATCGCGCCCGCCGGCATCGCGCGCTCCAGCTCGCGCAGCATTTGCCGCGGATGCATGTGGCTCGAGCCCTTCGACACCTCGACCGACCACGCATCCTTTTCGTGCGTCCAGCCGTCGAGCTCGGATTCCCACGCGGCCTTCGCCGCCTTGATGCCGGCAAGACGCGCATCCTTGTTGGCGATGCAGGCGAGCGACTTGCCCGCGAGACGCGCGGCGAGCGCCACGGCCGCCGCCTTCGCGTCGCCGCAGATGCCGACCGAAATCGGCTTCACGAGCCCCAGCATCTTCGCGTCGGCGTCGACCTGGATGATCTTCGCGTCCTTGGGCCAGTATTCCATTCCGTATTGCGGGAGCGTGCCGAAGGGGCCGAGGCGCGTGCCGAGCGCCAGCACCACGTCGGCTTTCGCGATCAGCTGCATCGCCGCCTGGCTGCCCTGATACCCGAGCGGGCCGACCCACAGCGGATGCTTCGCGGGGAACGCGTCGTTGTGCAGGTAGCTCACCGCGACCGGCGCCTGCAGGAGTTCCGCGAGCCGGATGGCCTCCGGCTGTCCATCGGCCATCACGACGCCGCCGCCGCACAGGATCACCGGGAATTTCGCCGCCGCCAGAAGCGCCGCGGCTTCGTCGAGGCTCTTTTCGCCGCCGGCGCCGCGCTCGATGTCAAGCGGCCGCGGAATCTCGCACTCGATGTCGCCGTAGAAATAATCGCGCGGAATGTTGAGCTGCGTGGGGCCCATCTCGAGCAGCGCCCGGTCGAACGCGCGGCTCGTGAGCTCCGCCATCCGCGCGCGGTTGTTGACGTGCGCCTGGTATTTCGTGATTTTGGAGAAGATCGGCAGCTGCTCGGTTTCCTGGAAGCCGCCGAGGCCGAGCGTCATCGAGCCCGTTTCCGGCGTGATCACGACGACGGGCGAATGCGCCCAGAACGCGGCCGCGGTCGACGTGACGAAATTGGTGATGCCCGGCCCGTTCTGCCCGATGCACACGCCGTGGCGGCCCGAAACGCGAGCGTAGCCGTCCGCCATGTGCCCGCCGCCCTGCTCGTGCGCCACCGAGATGAAGCGGATGCCGGCCAGCGGAAAGAGGTCGAGCGCGTCCATGTACGCCGAACCGACGATGCCGAACACGTCCTTTACACCGTGCGCGACGAGCGTCTCGACGAAGGCTTCCGACGACGTCATCTTCTGGCGACCCGTCACGGCGAGATTCTTCTGCTCGGTCATTGTGTTCATGCCGGTCTTCCTTATGCCATTACCGACTCGGGGGCGACGAACGCGTACCCCAGCGCTTCGGCCACCGGTTGACAGGTCACCTTGCCGAAGGCGACGTTGAGCCCGTTCTTCAGGTGGACGTCGTCGGCGAGCGCCTTCTTCCAGCCCTTGTTGGCGAGCGCCAGCACGAACGGCAGCGTCGCGTTGTTGAGCGCGAACGTCGACGTGCGCGGCACGCCGCCGGGCATGTTGGCCACGCAGTAATGCGTCACGCCGTCGACCACGTAGACCGGGTCGGCGTGCGTCGTCGCATGCGAGGTCTCGAAGCAGCCGCCCTGGTCGATCGCGACGTCGACGATCACCGAGCCCGGCTTCATCCGCTTGACCAGCGCGGCGGAAACGAGTTTCGGCGCCGACGCGCCCGGGATCAGCACGCCGCCGATGACGAGATCGGCGGTCGTGACGTGATGCTCGACGGCGTCGTGCGTCGAGAACACCGTGTTGAGCGGGCGCCCGAACTGGCGCCACAGCGCGCGCAGCACCTCGACACTGCGGTCGAGCACCCAGACGTCGGCGCCCATGCCGAGCGCGATGTGACACGCGTGCGCGCCCACGACGCCGCCACCGAGGATCACCACTTTCGCGGGATCGACGCCCGGCACGCCGCCCAGCAGCACGCCGAGGCCGCCGTGCGGCTTCTCGAGGTAGTAGGCGCCGGCCTGAACCGCCATGCGCCCCGCGACCTCCGACATCGGCGCGAGCAGCGGCAGTCCGCCCGACGACGACGTCACGGTCTCGTAGGCGATGCACACGGCGCCGCTCGCGACCAGGTCCTTCGCCTGGTCCGGATCCGGCGCGAGATGCAGGTAGGTGAAAAGGATCTGGCCGTTGCGCAGCATCTTGCGCTCGACCGCCTGCGGCTCCTTCACCTTGACGATCATGTCGGCGGCAGCGAACACCTCGGCCGCCGTCGCCGCGATTTTCGCGCCGGCGTTGCGATACGCGCCGTCGTCCATCCCGATGCCCTGCCCCGCGTTGTGCTCGACCAGCACTTCGTGGCCGTTCGCGACCGCTTCGCGCACGCTTCCCGGCACGAGGCCGACGCGATTTTCGAGAACCTTGATTTCCTTGGGGACGCCGATGCGCATGGGAGTTGCTCCGGATTCGAGGGGACGGGGGCGCGCCGGGACCCGTCACCTCGAGCCCGCGGCTGCCGCAATCGACCATGATAAAGGATGGCGCAGTCGCGCGCTGACCTGCCGCCGGCGCGCACGTGGGTGTAGCATTACGGATCAACCTTCTATCAGCCTTGCTGCCCGCAGCCGACGCCGGCTTGCCGCACCGCAGCATCGGGAGACCACGATGGGCCATGCCGAACTCAAGATCCAGGACCAGACCACGACGAAGCGCATTTCGCTCGACGAATACTGGATGCCGTTCACGCCGAACCGCGACTTCAAGGCCGACCCCAAGATGGTGGTGCGCGCGGAGGGGATGTTCTACTGGAACGATCGCGGCGAGAAGCTCATCGACGCGTCGTCGGGCCTGTTTTGCGCCAACGCGGGACATGGGCGCAAGGAAATCGCCGACGCCGTCGGCCGTCAGTTGCGCGAGCTCGACTTCGTGCCGCCGTTCCTGCGCGGTCATCCGAAGCAGTTCGAGCTCGCCACGCGCGTCGCCGAGCTGACGCCGGGCGACCTCAACCGGATCTTTTTCACGAACTCGGGCTCGGAATCCGTCGACACCGCGATGAAGGTCGCGCTCGCCTATCACCAGGCGCGCGGGCAGAGCGGCCGCACCGGCTTCGTGTCGCGTGAGCGCGCGTACCACGGCGTGAACTTCGGCGGCGTCGCGCTCTCCGGCCTCGTGAACAACCGCCGCAAGTTCGGCCAGGGCATGCCCGGCATCGCCCATATGCGCCATACGCACCTCAAGGAGAATTACTTCACCCGCGGCGAAGGCGCGCACGGCGTCGAGCTGGCGGAGGACCTCGTCCGCTTCGTCAACCTCTACGGCGCGGAGAACATCGCCGCGTGCTTCGTCGAGCCGATCGCCGGGTCGGCCGGCTGCATCGTGCCGCCGAAGGGCTATCTGAAGCGCCTGCGCGAGATTTGCGACACGCACGGCATCCTGCTCGTGTTCGATGAAGTGATCTGCGGTTTCGGCCGCACCGGCGAAACGTTCGCCGCGCAGAGCTTCGGCGTCACGCCGGACCTCATGACGATGGCCAAGGGCCTCACCAACGGCGCGCAGCCGATGGGCGCGGTCGCGATTTCCGAGCGCATCCACGACACGATCATGGCGGCGGCGCCGGAAGGCGCGATCGAGTTCTTCCACGGCTACACGTACTCGGGCCATCCGGGGCCGTGCGCCGCGGGGCTCGCCACGCTCGACCTCTACAAGGCCGAGGGGCTGTTCCAGCGCGGCCGCGAGCTGTCGCCGTATTTCCTCGACATGCTGTTCTCGCTGAAGGACGTGGGCATCGTCACCGACATCCGCGGCTACGGGATGTTCGGCACCTTCGACATCGCGCCCGCCGGCACGCCCGGCGCACGCGGCCACGCGTTCCAGAAGAAGCTGTTCGACAACGGTCTCCATCTCAAGAACACCGGCGATTCCGCGATCGTCGCGCCGCCGCTGATCGCCGAGAAATCGCATATCGATATGATCGGAGATATCTTGCGCAAGACTCTGGCGACAATTTAGAGTTGCCTTTTCCGGGAGGAAGCATGAAACGATTGATTGCAGGACTGGCATTGGCGCTTGCCGCCGCAATGCCGGCATGGGCGCAAAAGACGGTCACCTTCGCCTACCAGGACATGATGAATCCGTTCCGGTGGGTGCAGCAGTCGGGAGAAATCGAGAAGGCCACCGGCTACAAGATCAACTGGCGGCAATTCGGCGGCGGCGGCGACGTCATTCGCGCAATGGCCTCCGGCGACGTCGCGATCGGGGAAGTGGGGTCGACCGGCGTCGCGACGGCGATCAGCCAGGGCATGGATGTCGAGCTCTTCTGGATCCTCGAGGACATCGCGGCGGCGGAAGCGCTGGTCGCGCGCAACGGCAGCGGCGTCAACACGATCGCCGATCTCAAGGGCAAGAAGGTCGGAACGCCCTTCGTTTCGACGTCGCACTTCCAGCTCCTCTACGCGCTGCAAAAGGCCGGACTCAAGCCGACGGACGTGCAGATCCTCAACATGCGACCGCCGGAAATCGCGGCCGCATGGGGCCGTGGCGATCTCGATGCCACGTTCATCTGGGATCCCGTGCTGTCGACGGTCAAGAAGAACGGCAAGGTGCTGACGACGTCCGGGGACATCTGCAAGCAAGGCGCCTGCACGTTCGATGGATTGGTGGTTTCGCGCAAGTTCGCGGCGGAGAATCCGGCGTTCATGGTCGCGCTCGTGAAGGCCATCGGCAAAGCCGACGCCGACTATCGCGCGAATCCGAAGGCCTGGACCGGCGACGCGGCGAAGACGGCAGCGGTCGCCAAATGGTCGGGCGGCAAGCCCGAGGACGTCGCCGACGCGATGGCGCTGTACGGCTTTCCAAGCATGAAGGACCAGATGTCGCCCGCATGGCTGGGAGGCGGCGCCGATGGCGCGGCCGCCAAGGCCCTTGCGCAACAGGCGAACTTCCTCAAGGAGCAGGGCCGCCTGCAGGCGGTGGTACCGGATTACAGCAAGTCCGTGAGCACGAAGTTCGTCTCGGAGGCGATGAAATAAGCGGCGCGAAGGCAACCTCGCCCGCCGCGCGGCGGCGACTGGTCCAAAGACCGGCGCCGCCGTTTTTCTGTCCGCCTCCAGAATCCCCATGCCGACGCTCGACATCCGGGAGCTATGCGTCCGCTACGCCGCGAAGGCGGGAACGGTCGACGCGCTGACGAACGTGAACCTCGCGATGCGCGACGGCGACTTCGTCGTCGCCATCGGCGCGTCCGGCTGCGGCAAGACCACGCTCCTGTCGTGCATTGCGGGCTTCCTGCCGCCGACCGAGGGCGAGATCCTGCTCGACGGCAAGCCGGTCGAGGGCCCCGGCGCCGACCGCGGCGTCGTGTTCCAGAAGCATGCGCTGATGCCCTGGCTCAACGTCATCGACAACGTCGCCTTCGGCCTGCGGATGCGCGGCGTCGCGCCGGACGAGCGAAGGCGCATCGCGCACGAGCAGCTGCGCCTCGTCGGGCTCGACGATTTCGCCGAGCGCGCCATCTACGAGCTGTCCGGCGGAATGCAGCAGCGCGTCGGCATCGCGCGCGCACTCGCCTCCGACCCCGAGCTCATGCTGATGGACGAGCCGCTCGGAGCGCTCGACGCCTTCACGCGCGAGTCGATCCAGGAGCTGATCCTCGACGTCTGGCACCGCACCGGGAAGATGTGCTTTTTCATCACGCACAGCGTCGAGGAGGCGCTGTTCCTCGCCACGCACCTCGTCGTGATGACGCCGAGCCCCGGCAAGATCTCGCACGAATACGAGCTCGATTTCGGCCGCCGATTCATCGAGACGCGCAATGCGCGAGCGGTGAAGTCGTCGCCCGATTTCATCCGCATCCGGGAGGAAGTGCTGGCGGTGATCCTGCACCGCGAGGCCGAAGCGGGCGTTTCGCCCCTCGGAGAATGACGATGGCGGCGAATGGCAGCGGCCCACGGAAAACGTCGCGCTACGCCACGCTCGGTGAAGGCCGCAGCACGCTGATCAGCGTCGTCACGATGGGCGGGATCTTCCTGCTGTGGTGGCTCGCGAGCCACCTGCGCTGGCTGCCGCCGCTGTTCCTGCCCACGCCGGAGGTCGTCTTCACGCGCCTGTACGAATCGGCGATGGGACAGCTGACCGACGCGCCGCTGGCCACGCATTTCGGCTGGTCGATGTTTCGCGTGTTCACCGCGTTCTTCGCCGCCTGCGTCACCGCGATCCCGATCGGCATCGCGATGGGCGTCTCGCGGATCGCCCGCGGCATCTTCGACCCGCCGATCGAGTTCTACCGGCCGCTGCCGCCGCTCGCCTACCTGCCGCTCATCATCATCTGGTTCGGCATCGACGAATTGTCCAAGGTGTTCCTCATCTACCTTGCCTGCTTCGCGCCGCTCGCGATGAGCGCGCGCGCCGGCGTGCGCTCGGTGTCGCAGGAGCAGATCCAGGCGGCGTATTCGATGGGCGCGTCGAAATGGCAGGTGATCATGCACGTCATCATCCCCGGCGCGATGCCCGAGATCCTGACCGCGATGCGCATCGCGATCGGCTTCGGGTGGACGACGCTCGTCGCCGCCGAAATGGTCGCCGCGACGCACGGCCTCGGCCAGATGGTGCTGAACGCGTCGAACTTCCTGCGCACCGACATCGTGATCATGGGCATCGTCGTGATCGGCGCGATCGCCTACCTTTTCGACCTCCTCATGCGCTATGTCGAGCGCGTCGTCGTACCATGGAAAGGGAAGGTTTAGAACACGCAACGGAGGTGCAACGATGGGCATCAGGAGAGACCTGGCAACGTGCGCGGCCGCCGCACTGGCGGCACTGTTCACGGGAAACGTTGCGGCGCAGGCAACGATCGTCACCTGCGAATCGCAGAATTACCGCAACGAGGAGTGTCGCGTCGGCCGTGGGCCTGTGGCGCTCGTCCGGCAATTGAGCACACCGCCCGGCGATTGCATCGAAGGCCGGACCTGGGGCTTCGACCCCAACAACGGCACGATCTGGGTCACCGGCGGATGCCGGGCGGAGTTTCGCGTCGGGTATGGGGGCGCCAACCCGCGCCCGTCTCCGGTGGCGGGGATGACGGTCATCTGCGAATCGCAGAACTATCAAAACGCGGAATGCCAGGTCGAAGGCGGGCCGGTTGCCCTTGCCCGGCAACTCAGCGCGCCCCCCGGCAACTGCATCGAAGGCCGCACGTGGGGCTTCGACGCCCAGCGAAGCACCATCTGGGTCTCCGGCGGCTGCCGGGCGGAATTTCGTACGGGTTACGGCGGAGCGCCGGCACGGCCGATTCCCGGGCCCGCCACGACGGTGGTCTGCGAATCGCAGGACTATCGCAATGCGGAGTGCCCCGTCGCCGGCGGACCCGTCGCGCTCGTGCGGCAGCTGAGCACGCCGCCCGGCGATTGCATCGAGGGCCGGACGTGGGGATTCAATGGTGGCAACAACACGATCTGGGTCACCAATGGATGCCGCGCCGAATTTCGCACGGGACAGGGCGGCTACGGGCCGCGGCGCTAGGACAGGAGCGTGAGCTTCATCGCGCCGGCAGCCCGCGGCGCGGGCGATTTCGCCGGATGAAACGCTGCTGGCGCCAAAACAGGATGGCCGACATCGGCCACCGGTCGCGGCCGTAGCCGTCGGCGACACGCCGCGACAAGGCTTGCATGGCAGCGCGAAGCGGCTCGCCCGGGACGCGCGCCATTCGCTTCGCTCGCATACCGCTGCACGAGTTCGCCCAGCAAGTCACGCTCAACGTCGAGCGGTGCGGCAACGATGCGCTCGAGATAGCCGGCCTGCGGATGCGGACGCGTGTGATCGTAGTTGCGCCACCACCCTGAGGGAAACTTGAGCACCGACAATCGTCGGGCGTGCGCGAAGCGGCAACCCGCGAGCGCACTGCGCCGCTGGTAGTCGAAATCGATCGCCGTACGCGAGTTCCGAAGGCGAACGCCAGGCACCCACGCGGTCGATCACGTCGCGGCGATGCAGCCAGCTCGACGGGCGGCGTGAACTGGTCGGCATGCGAGCGGCCGATGCCCAACGGGCCGGTGACCTGGTGGCGACCGTCCGGATGCAGCATCAGGCACGTCGAATGCAGGAATTCCGCACCGCTGTCGGCGGCTGCCTGCAGCAGGCTGGACAGGTGCCAGGGAAACCACAGGTCGTCGTGTCCGAGATAGGCGATCCAGCGACCACGCGCCCGACTCGCGGCATAGTTGTTCGGCGCACTCTGGCTGCCCGAATTCACCGCCAGGTTGTGCCACGTCAAGCGGGCGTCGTTGAACGATGCCACGACGCCTTCGCTGTCGTCGGTACATCCGTCACCGACCACCAGCGCCTCGAACTCCGCACAATCCTGTCCCATCAGGCTCGCGAGCGCGGAGCGCAGCGTCGGCGCGCCGTTGAAGGTCGGAACGACGACCGTGACGAGGGGTGTGGATCGATCCATGCCGGACAAGCCGTTGTCGGCGATGCCTGTTCCGCAGCGCCGGCTTGCATGGTAGGGTTGACCCGCACTCCCGGCAACCATTACTGTTCCCGGGCCTGCCGGCATAGACCCCAGCAAGAGGAATCGGCGAATGTTGCCTGGCGCGAAAAAAGATCCAGCCCTGATCAACGACCAGTGGCAAAAGCCGGGCGCGCTGATCGACGGCGTCGTCGTGCGGGAAGTCCTTCATGTCCCGCGCGACCACGGGATCATCACCGAGCTCTACCGCGCCGATTGGGACGGCACCGGCATGCCGGTCGTGCATGCTTACCAGTCACGCCTGTATCCGGGAGCGATCGGCGCCTGGAGCTGCCACGCGAAGACCATCGACCGGCTGTTCGTGAACGCGGGCAGCCTCAAAGTCGTTCTCTACGACGGCCGCGAGGAAAGCCCGACGCATGGGCAGGTCGACGAAATCTACGCCGGCGATGCGCGGCCCACGCTGCTGATCCTGCCGATCGGCGTCTGGCACGGACTCCAGAACCTCGGCGCCACCGACGCGCTGATCATCAACTTCCCGACACGGGCCTACGACTACGACGACCCGGACCATTTCCGGCTCCCGTTCGACTCCCCGGAAATTCCCTACACGTGGAATCGCGGCGCCGGCGCGACGCGACTGCGCCACGACGCCAAAGGCTCCTGACCGCGGATCGCGTCAGCGCGCGGGCCCGACGCCGAGCGGTGGCGGCGCGAGATTGACGATCTGCCGGAACAGCTGACGGTAGTTTTCGCGCGCATCGGCGCCGATCAGCGGGTCCTCGTTGTCGGCGAACGCGGCGTCGATCTCCGCCCAGTCCGCCGCCGTCAGGTGCTGGCGCGCGCGCGGCATGACTTCGTCCTCCTCCGCGCGCATGTGCTCCCAATGGAACGAGGCGAATTCGGCGACGCCTTGCGCGAATCCGGCAAATTCCGGCTCGCCCCCTTGCTGGTAACGCGCGAGCGCGGCTTTCACGTCGACGATACGGATCGTACCCTCCCGGTGCTCCGCCTCGAGGCGGTCGAGCAATTCGCCGGCGGCGGGATCGCGCACGCGCAGCAGGCGGAAGAGATATGCGTCCTCCTTGGGATGATGGAAGCGCTCGGGAAACGCATCGATGTAGTGGAGCATCGCGGACAGCAGCGCGAAATCGGGCGTTGCCTTGCGCAGCCGGATTTCGCGGACGAGATAAAGCAGTCCGTGCAGCACGGCCGCGAGCGAGCGATGCTCGTCCTCGATGATGCGGATGGCGCGCATGGCCGGAGCACCTGGCGGATTCGCGGCGGTCATGCCGAAACGGCGCGCGGTAGGCGCGCGCGAGTCAAGCGAGTCTCGATACGGATACGCATTCCCTCCTCCTGGCGGGCAACCTCATCCTAGGCTCCGCGTCGACCGCGGTCTTGACCGGGGTCAAAGGGCGGCATCGCACCGGCCGGGGACTGGCGCCGGAAGCGGCCTCGCCGCCGTTTTTCGCCCCTCCGCCCGTCGGCCGCGGGTCCCCTGCCGGCCGCCACCTATCGGCGGGGTGTTGACAATAACAGGGCAGCTTGACACCCTGCGGGCATCATGGCCATGCGTCCGCAATTCCAGCGCCTCGTCGAGAAGATCCGCATGCGCCCGCCGCTGCCCGCGGCGATCGTGCACCCGTGCGACAGCGAATCGCTGCAGCTCGCCCTTTCGGGGGCGTTCGCGGGCTACCTGGCGCCGGTCCTGGTGGGTCCCGAAAGCCGCATCCGCGACGCCGCGGCCCGGGCCGGTCTCGACATTTCGCGGCTGTCGATCATCGATACCGCAGACGACCCGCGCGCGGCAGGCCTGCGCGCTGCGGAAATCGCCCGGGAAGGCACAGGTGTCGGCGCTGATCAAGGGCAGCATGAGCGACGGCGACCTCCTCGCCCCGGTCGCGGCGCCGGAGTCGGGCCTGCGCTCGGACCGCCGGCTGTCGCACGCTTACTTTCTCGACCTGCCCGGCCGGCCCAACGGCATGCTCATCGCCGATGCGCAGCTCAACGTCGTCCCGAATCTCGCCGCGAAGAAGGACATCGTCGCCAATACGGTCGACCTCGCGCGCGCCATCGGCATCGTCACGCCGAACGTGGCGCTGCTGGCCGCGATGGATTACGTGACGCCCGCGTTCGTGTCGACGGCGGATGCCGCCGCGCTGAAGACCATGGCCGAGCAATCGATGTTCGGCAGCGCGGTCGTCGACGGCCCGCTGACCGCGGACAGCGCGCTGTCCGCCGACGCCGCGCGCGCGAACGGCGTCAAGTCCGACGTCGCCGGGCACCCGGACGTCCTGATTGCGCCGACGATGGAAGCAGCCTCCATGGTCGTGCGCACGCTGACCGGCCTCACCGGCGGCCTCGCCGCAGGCATCGTGCTGGGGGCCACTCTTCCGATCGTGATTCCGGCGCGCACGGATTCGATGGAAGTGCGGATGGCCTCGTGCGTCCTGGCTGCGCTCATCCTGTTGGCGCGCGCCGAAGGCGCCGACCGGAACGGCAAGCCCGTGGCGGTGGCGGGATCGGCCGAAGCGGCCCGCGTCGCCGCCTGATCCGCGGCATCCTGCAGCACCCATCCCCGTTTCACTCGTACAGCGCGAAGCATTTGCGCCGGCGCGCGGCCAGGCCGCATCATGGCGTCCGGTGACGGCGTGCACATGACGGGCGTCGCCGCATCGTCCATGCCGCCGCTCGCTTCCAAGCTGTTTCCGTTCCTCGCCTGGCGCGATCGCGTCAACCGGGATTCCGTGCGCGCGGACCTGGTTGCCGGCGTGGTCGGCGCGCTCGTCGTGTTGCCGCAGGCGGTGGCGTTCGCGACGCTCGCGGGCATGCCGCCGCAATATGGCCTCTACTGCGCGATGATCCCGGTCGTCGTCGCCGCGTTGTGGGGCTCGTCCTGGCACCAGATGTCCGGCCCGACCAACACGATCTCGCTGGCCGTGTTCGCGACGATCGCGCCACTCGCCGCGCCGGGCAGTCCGGACTACATCCGGCTCGTGCTGACGCTGACGCTGCTCGTGGGCCTCATCCAGGTGGTCATGGGTGTTGCGCGGCTCGGAGCATTGGTGAATTTCATTTCGCACACGGTCATCGTCGGGTTCACGGCAGGCGCGGCGCTGCTCATCATCGCCGCGCAACTCCACAATTTCTCCGGCGTCCCCGTTCCGTCCGGCGCCGGGTTTTTCGAGAGCCTGCGCGATTTCGCGCGCCATCTCGCGTCCACCGATCCCTGGGTCCTGGCGACGGCGATGTTCACACTCGTGGCCGCGGTTGCCGCCAAGCGGCTTCTGCCGCGCCTGCCGTACATGATCGTCGCGATGCTTGCCGGAAGCCTCTTCGGATACGCGCTCGCCTATACCGGAGCGGCGCACGTGCCGACGATCGGCGCGCTGCCGTCGGGCTTGCCTTCGCTGTCGCTGCCCTCGTTCGATCCCGAGGATTGGCGACGGCTCGCGCCGGCGGCACTGGCCTTGACCGCGCTCGCACTCACGCAAGCCGTGTCGGTCGCCCGCAGCGTGGCCGCGAAATCGGGGCAGCGCCTCGACAGCAACCAGGAGTTCATCGGGCAGGGCTTGTCGAACGTCGCCGGCGCCTTCGCGTCGGGGTACCCGTCGTCCGGATCGTTCAACCGGATCTGGGTGAACTACGACGCCGGCGCGCGCACGCCGCTGTCCGCCGTGTTCTCCGCGCTCGCCCTGCTCGCCATCGTCCTCGCCGTCGCGCCGCTCGCCGCTTACCTCCCGCTTGCCACCATGGCCGCGCTGCTGTTCGTCGTCGCGTGGGGGCTGATCGACATCGCCGAGATGCGCAGGATCGCGCGCGCGGGCCGCGGTGAAACGCTGGTGTTAGTCGCTCACCTTCGCGTCGACGCTCGCCATCCAGCTCGAGTTCGCCATCTTCGTCGGCGTACTGGCGTCGCTGTTCGTCTATCTCAATCGCACCACGCACCCGCGCCTGATCGCCGTCACGCCCGATCCGGCGTCGCCGCAGCGCCGCTTCAACGTCGCCGGCGGCGGCGCCGCGCCGCGTGCCCAATGCCCGCAGCTCGCGCTGCTGCGCGTCGACGGCTCGCTCTTCTTCGGTGCCGTCGAGCACGTCCACGACGAGCTGCACGCCTTGCGCATCGCGTCCCCCGCCCGCCGCCACCTCCTGCTGATCGGCAGCGGGATCAACTTCGTCGACGTCGCCGGCGGCGAGCTGCTGGAGCGCGAGGCAAGGCTGTCCCGCGAAGGCGGCGGCGCGCTCTACCTTGCCAACCTGAAGGTCGTCGTGCGCGAGGTGCTGGAGCGCGGAGGGTTCCTCGCCCGCTTCGGCGAAGACCGGGTGTTCGTCAACAAGGACGAGGCGATTCGGGCTATCTACCGGAGGCTCGATCCGGCCACGTGCCGCACTTGCACCGCGCGGATCTTCAACGAGTGCGCCACGACGCTGCCGGACGGGACGCGGCGCTAACGCTGCTTCACGCAATCCATGTAGTAGCGCACCTTCGCGCCGTCCGCTTCCTCGACCAGCCCGTGGATGTCGGTGTCGAAACCCGGGAACTTCTCGTTGAAGCTCCGCGCGAACTGCAGGTACTGGACGATGGTCCGGTTGAACCGCTCGCCGGGGATCAGCAGCGGAATTCCCGGGGGATACGGCGTGAGCAACACGCTCGTGACGCGGCCCTCGAGATCGTCGATCTCCACCCGGTCGAGCTCGCGATGGGCCATGCAGGCATAGGCGTCGGACGGCTTCATCGCCGGCTGCATGTCGGACCGGTACATCTCCGTCGTCACCCGCGCGACGTCGCTGGCCTTGTACGTCTCGTGGATCTGCTGGCAGAGGTCGCGCAGTCCCACGCGCTCGTATTTCGGCTGCTTGGCGACGAACTCCGGCAGGATCTTCCACAGCGGCTGGTTCTTGTCGTAGTCGTCCTTGAACTGCTGCAGCGCGGTGACGAGCGTGTTCCAGCGGCCCTTGGTGATGCCGATCGTGAACATGATGAAGAACGAGTAGAGCCCGGTCTTCTCGACGATGACGCCGTGCTCGGCCAGGAACTTGGTGACGATCGACGCGGGGATGCCGGACTTCGCGAATTTTCCTGAAACGTCGAGTCCGGGCGTGATGATCGTGGCCTTGATCGGGTCGAGGATGTTGAATCCGGGCGCCAGGTCGCCGAAGCCGTGCCATTTTTCGTTGGCGCGCAGGAACCAGTCGTCGCGCTTGATGCCTTCGACCGAGAGCCGCTCCGGCCCCCAGACCTTGAACCACCAGTCCTTGCCCCATTCGTCGTCGACCTTGCGCATCGCGCGCCGGAAATCGAGCGCCTCGATCAGCGACTCCTCGACCAGCGCGGTGCCGCCGGGCGGCTCCATCATCGCGGCCGACACGTCGCACGACGCGATGATCGCGTATTGCGGCGAGGTCGACGTGTGCATCAGGTAGGCCTCGTTGAACCGGTGCCGGTCGAGCTTCTGCGTCTCCGAATCCTGAACGATGATCTGCGAGGCCTGCGAGATGCCCGCCAGCAGCTTGTGCGTCGAGTGCGTCGCGAAGATGAGCGCTTCCTTGCTGCGCGGGCGGTCCTTGCCGATCGCGTGCATGTCGCGGTAGAACTCGTGGAACGCGGCATGCGGCAGCCACGCCTCGTCGAAATGCAGCGTCTCGATGCTGTTGTTGAGCGTGGCCTTCAGCATCTCGACGTTGTAGGCGATGCCGTCGTAGGTGCTTTGCGTGAGCGTCAGGATCCGCGGCTTCTTGTTCTTCGCCGCGCGGGCAAACGGGTTGGCGTCGATGCGCTTGCGGATGTTCTCCGGCCGGAATTCCTCCAGCGGTATCGGGCCGATGATGCCGAGGTGGTTGCGCGTCGGCGGCAGGAACACGGGAATCGCGCCCGTCATCGTGATCGCGTGCAGCACGGACACGTGGCAGTTGCGGTCCACCACGACGATGTCGTCCGGCGCGACGTTGGCGTGCCACACCATCTTGTTCGACGTGGACGTGCCGTTGGTGACGAAGAAGCAGTGGTCGGCGTTGAAGATGCGCGCCGCATTGCGCTCCGCCGCGAAGACCGGCCCCGTGTGGTCGAGCAGCTGGCCGAGCTCGTCCACCGCGTTGCAGACGTCGGCGCGCAGCATGTTCTCGCCGAAGAACTGGTGGAACATCTGGCCGACCGGGCTCTTGAGGAACGCGACGCCGCCCGAGTGGCCGGGGCAGTGCCACGAGTACGAGCCGTCCTGCGCGTAGTCGACGAGCGCCCGGAAGAACGGCGGCGCCAGCGAATCGAGGTAGGACTTCGTTTCGCGGATGATGTGCCGCGCGACGAACTCCGGCGTGTCCTCGAACATGTGGATGAAGCCGTGCAGCTCGCGCAGGACGTCGTTCGGGATGTGCTGCGAGGTCCGCGTCTCGCCGTACAGGTAGATCGGGATCTCGGCGTTCTTGAAGCGGATCTCGGTGATGAAGTTGCGCAGGTTGACGACCGCGGGGTCGAGCTCCGGTCCCGGCGTGAACTCCTCGTCGTCGATCGACAGGATGAAGGCGGACGCGCGCGCTCTGCTGCTGCGCGAACTGCGAGAGGTCGCCGTAGCTCGTGACGCCCAGCACCTCCATGCCTTCCTTCTCGATCGCCTGCGCAAGCGCGCGGATGCCGAGGCCCGACGTGTTCTCGGAGCGGTAGTCCTCGTCGATGATGACGATCGGGAAGCGGAATTTCATGGGCGGTTCCTGACTGCGTGGGAAGGCGTCCGGGGCGAGGCGGCGTCCCCGGTGCTTCGGAAGCCGCGAATTATGGGGCGATTCGCGGGCGGTGGCTATGCATTCACCGGCGCCCGCCACCCGGGCGTTGCGCGCCTGCGACAAGCGGCCCCGGGGACCAGGGGCTCCGGTCAGAGATGCGAATACGCGATGGCGCCGGCCCAGGCGACGAGGCCGACGCCCAGCGGCGTGCGCAGGCGCCGCCCCCACGGGAGGTTCTTTTCCGCCGCCATGACGGCCGCCAGCAGGAGCATCCAGCCCAGGTTCCCGGTGCCCACGACGAACATCAGCAGCATCAGCGCCCAGCAGCAGCCGACGCAGAACACGCCGTGGTCGAGCCCGAGCCGAAACGCCTCGCGCGAAGGCGCGTGGCCATGCCAGCGCGACGCGACGAACGCGAACGGCGTGTGGCACTGCTCGAGACAGCGGTACTTGAGCGCGCTCCACTGGAACAGCCCCGCGCCGGCGAGCACCGCCGCGCCGACGATCCAGCCGTTCGCGACGAACCATCCGCTGCGGCCCGCGGCCCACCGCAGCGCCTCGTCGGCGCCATGGGCGAGCAACCCGAAGGCGAGCCACGCCGCGAAGAACCCGGCGACGACCAGCGCCACGAGCCGGCCCGCGTCCGGCCGGTCGCGGGTGATCCGGCGGAAGATCGCGAGCAACGGAAAGGTCGTCGGCAGCATCATCGCCGCGATCATCAGCACCCACGCGAGCGCGTGCAGCAACGCGGGAACGACGATGTCGCCCTGGGGAATGGCGCGGCACAACGCCGCAAACGCACCGTCGTCGCCCCACCCGCCGTGCTCCAGGTAGCGGCCGTACGGGCTCGCGCTCCACAGCGCCAGCGTGCCCCATGCCGCGACGACGAGCAGACCCAGCAGCCATGCGACGAGCGTGCCGCGCCCGTCGGCAGGAAGGGTCGGCGTCGTCGCGGAGCGGACGCCTGCCACGCGCGTCGCTAGGACTGGAACACGAACGTGCTTTGCAGCGCGTTGTGCCCCTTGAGGTCGAGGTCGATGCCGAGCTTCGCGTTCTTCGACGTGTACCGCGGCGCCTTGCCGACGAACACCGGCGCGCCGGGAACCGTCGAGAACACGGTGTCGGCGAGCGTCGTCGTCGCGCCGGACGCGCTGACGTACGGCTCGAGCTCCGCGTAGCCCGCGTCGCCCAGCTTGATCGTGCCGCGCCCGCCCTGGACGGTGAACGTGATCGGCACCTTGTCGACGGAGACGACCTCGCCGATCAGCTTCACGAGCTCGCCCACCGGCCCGCCGGCTTTGCCGGTGTACACCTTGAGGATCGCCGCCTCCTGCGCGGGCGTGACCCGCTCGTCGAGGTAGACGGCGGCGCGCCAGTTGCCCTGCAGGATGTTGCCCGGCACGTGCGCGATCAGCGCGATCGTGCGGTCGGAAACGTCGACGCCATCGATCGTCCCCTTGTCGAAGTGCCAGGCGACGATCGTGTCGCAGGTGCCGAAGTCGGGGTCCTCTCCGATCCAGCACGGGCACAGCACGCGGCAGTTGCAGACCTCGAGCAGCCGTCCTTCGAGTCGATATCCCATGGTGACCTCCTTCGATTGTCGAACCGGGGGAAATGCCCGCCGCATCCGAGCTCGGTGCCGGCAGGCAGACCTGGCATCCTACGCCTGCGCTCGCCGCAGTGCCAAGCGGCCTACCGCCGTCCGCCGGCCAGCGCGGCCGACCGCGGATGCGCGCGCAGGCGGGCCATGGCCCAGACCCCGAACACCGGCCCGATCGCCAGCGGCAGGAACGCGTAGCGCCAGCCGAGCGCGTCGACCAGCGACGGCATCAGATGGATGGTGACCAGCGTCAGCGTGAAGCCGAGCGCCGTCTGCACCGTCAGCATCGTGCCGACGCGCTCGCGGTCGGCCAGTTCCGCGATCGACGCCGAGAACTGCGCCGAATCGGCGACGATGCTGATGCCCCAGATCACGCCCAGCGCGACGAGCCACGCCGGCGCGCCGCCGAAGAGGAAGCCGATGGTCGCCGCGCAGGTCCCGCTGACCGCCATGGCGGCGATCGTGATCGTCGTGCGCCCGAGGCGATCGGCGAGAAGGCCTGCGCCCACGGAGCCGATCGCACCTGCGGCAATCGTGACGAAGGCCGCCAGCTTGGCCGCCATGGGCGCCGTGTCCGCGGGCAGCGTCAGGGCAAAACTCGCGTTGAAGAACACGCCGATCCACGCCCACATCGCATAGAGCTCCCACATGTGGCCGAGATAGCCGAGGTTGGCGAGCCGCAGCGGCACGTCGCGCCATGCCGCCAGCGCGGCGTGCGGGTCGAATTTCGGTGTCTGCGCCCGGTTGGGTCCGATTCCCGCCACGCCGATCAGCGCGGACGCCGCGAGCGCGCAGCCCGACGCGATGAGGAGCGGCGGCCGCCAATCGAAGCCGCCGAACGCATTGAACAGGTACGGCGCGGCGGAGCCCAGCGTGAGCGCGCCGACGAGGATGCCGACCATCAATCCCATGTCGCCCCTGGCCCACGTCGCGGCGAGCTTCATGCCCACCGGATAGACGCCGGCCATGCAAATGCCCGTGACGACACGCAGCGCGGGCGCGGCCGGCGAAGCCGGGTTCACCACGAGCAGCAGCGCGTTCGCGATCGCGCCGATGCACGCGGCGGCGGCGAACAGGCGGCGCGGATCGACGCGGTCGGGGAGCCCGAGGAACGCGCTCGCGAGGCAGCCGATGACGAACCCGGCCTGCACGCCGCTCGTCATGGCGGCCTGCGCGAAACCCGACAGCTTGAATTCGGCGACCAGCGCCGGAATGATCGCCGACGCCGAGAACCACAGCGCCATCGCGGCGACCTGGCAGACCGCGATGACCGTTACCGACGCGACCTTGGACGTCGCCAGCGCCATCCCCGCCTCCCCCGACAACCTGGATCAGATCTTGGGGAGCGTGACGCCCTGCTGCCCCTGGTACTTGCCGCCGCGGTCCTTGTACGACATCTCGCAGACCTCGTCGGACTCGAAGAAGATCACCTGGGCCACGCCTTCGTTGGCGTAGATCTTCGCGGGCAGCGGCGTCGTGTTCGAGAACTCGAGCGTCACATGCCCTTCCCACTCCGGCTCGAGCGGCGTCACGTTGACGATGATGCCGCAGCGCGCGTACGTCGACTTGCCGAGGCACACGACCAGGACGTTGCGCGGAATGCGGAAGAATTCGACGGTGCGCGCCAGCGCGAACGAGTTGGGCGGGATGATGCAGACGTCGCCGGTGAAATCGACGAACGATCCGGCGTCGAACGCCTTCGGGTCGACGATCGTCGAGTTGATGTTGGTGAATATCTTGAATTCGCGCGAGCAGCGGATGTCGTAGCCGTAACTCGACGTGCCGTACGAGACGATCTTCTTGCCGTCGACCTCGCGCACCTGCCCCGGCTCGAACGGCTCGATCATGCCGGTGGCCTTCGCCATGCGGCGGATCCATTTGTCGGACTTGATCATCTCCGGGCCTAGGTGTTCTGGATGACGATGCTCGGGAACTTGCCCGAGAAATCCTCGGCCTTCTGGGCGACGAACACCGCGGTCCTGCGCGCGATTTCGCGATAGATCTGCGCGATTGCGCCGTCGGGATCGGCGACCACGGTCGGGCGGCCGGAGTCGGTCTGCTCGCGAATGCGGATGTCGAGGGGAAGGCCGCCGAGGAACGGCACGTTGTAGTCGGCGCACATCTTCGCGGCGCCGCCCTCGCCGAAGATCGCCTCGGCGTGGCCGCATTTCGAGCAGACATGCATGCTCATGTTCTCGACGATGCCGACGATCGGGACGCCGACCTTTTCGAACATCTTGAGCCCCTTGCGCGCGTCGAGCAGCGCGATGTCCTGCGGCGTGGTCACGATCACCGCGCCGGTCACCGGCACTTTCTGCGACAGCGTGAGCTGGATGTCGCCGGTGCCGGGCGGCATGTCGACGATGAGGTAGTCGAGGTCGCGCCAGTGCGTATCCTTCAGCAGCTGTTCCAGCGCCTGGGTGACCATCGGGCCGCGCCAGACCATGGGCGTGTCGATGTCGATCAGGAAGCCGATCGACATCGCCTGCAGCCCGTAGGCCTCCATCGGCTCCAGCGTCTTGCCGTCCCTGGATTCGGGCCGGCCGGAGATGCCCAGCATCATCGGCTGCGACGGGCCGTAGATGTCGGCGTCGAGTACGCCGACCTGCGCGCCCTCGGCGGCCAGCGCCAGCGCCAGGTTGACGGCGGTGGTCGACTTGCCGACGCCGCCCTTGCCGCTCGCGATCGCGATGATGTTCTTGATGCCCGGTATGAGCTTGACGCCACGTTGCACCGAGTGCGACGTGACCTTCTGCGTAATGTTGACGGTGATGCGCCCCGCGCCCGGCAGCGCCGCGAGCGCGTCGACGATCAGCTTGCGCTGCGCTTCGTGCTGAGTCTTCGCGGGATAGCCGAGCTGGATGTCGACGACCGCGTCGGCGCCGTCGACGCGCACGTGCTTCACGGCCTTTCCGCTCACGAAATCCTTTCCCGTGATGGGATCGGTCAGCGTCTTGAGCCGCGCCTGGATGTCGGCCTCGGTGATGGCCATCGGTGGTGTAGCTCCGGTCGAAGGAAAAGAGGAAAAGAGTTCGATTCTAGCCAAATTCGCGTCGCGCCGATATTCGGAAGGGGTCGCTTTGCTAGAATCGACACTTCTCCCTCTCCCGTACAAGGTTTTCCGCGATGTCCGCGCCTTTCGCCGTTCCGTCCGGCCGCCGCAAGCTGTTCGTCACGACGGCGCTGCCCTACGCGAACGGCCCGTTCCACATCGGCCACGTCATGGAGTACATCCAGGCCGACATCTGGGTGCGCTTCCAGCGGATGCAGGGCCACGAGGTCCATTTCGTGGGCGCGGAAGACGCGCACGGCGCGCCGATCATGCTCAAGGCGGAAGCCGAGGGCGTCACGCCGCAGGCGCTCGTCACGCGCATCGCGGCGACGCGGCCGAAGGTTCTCGACGGCTTCCACCTGAGTTTCGACCACTGGCATTCGACCGATTCACCGGAAAACGTCGAGCTGTCGCAGGATATCTATCGCCGCCTGAAGGCCAAGGGTTTCATCTACACGAAGCCGGTCGAGCAGTTCTACGATCCGGTCAAGGCGATGTTCCTGCCGGATCGCTACATCCAGGGGACGTGCCCGAAGTGCGGCACCGCGGACCAGTACGCCGACGCCTGCGAGAAGTGCAGCACCGTCAACGCCCCGACGGACCTGATCGATCCGCGTTCGACGCTTACCGGCGTGCGGCCGGAACTGCGCACGTCACCGCACCTCTTCTTCCGGCTTTCCGATCCCGCGATCGTCGCGTTCCTGCGCGAATGGACGCGTGCGCCCGCACCGGGCCAGTCGCTGCAGCCCGAGGTGCTGAACAAGATTCACGAATGGCTGGGCGGCGACGGCAGCCCGGACAAGCTGACTGATTGGGACATCTCGCGCGACCCGCCCTACTTCGGCATTCCGATTCCCGACGAACCCGGCAAATATTTCTATGTCTGGCTCGACGCTCCGGTAGGGTACCTGGCTTCGCTCAAGAGCTATTTCGACAGCGGCAAGGCCAGGGCGAAGGGGGAGACGCGCAGCTTTGCCGAGTTCCTTTCGGCCCCCGACACCGAGCAGTTCCACTTCATCGGCAAGGACATCGTCTACTTCCACACGCTGTTCTGGCCGGCGATGCTGAAGTTCGCCGGGTCGCCGTACCGGACGCCGACCAATGTGTTCGTGCACGGCTTCCTGACCGCGCTCGGCGAGAAGATGTCGAAGTCGCGCGGCACCGGTATCAGCCCCGACTACTACCTCGACCTCGGCCTCGACGCCGAGTGGCTCCGCTACTACATCGCCGCCAAGCTGAACGACAAGGTCGAGGACATCGACTTCAACCCGGACGATTTCGTCGCGCGGGTGAACAGCGACCTGATCGGAAAGTACGTGAACATCGCGAGCCGCGCGTCGCGTTTCGTGGCCAGCCATGACAACGAGCTCGTGCGGGGACAGGGCTTCGAGGCCCGGCACGCGATCAGGCTCGACGAAGTCGCGGCGACGATCGCCCGTCACTACGAGCGGCGCGAATTCGCCAAGGCATTGCGCGAGATCATGGTCATCGCCGACAAATCGAATCAGTATTTCGACAATGCGAAGCCATGGGAGGCGTCGAAGGATCCGGCAAGGGCGCCGCTTGCGCGCGAGGCCGCGTCGGATTGCCTCGACGATTTTCGCGTCTTGACTGCGCTGCTGAAGCCCGTGCTGCCCGCGCTCGCCGCGAAGGCGGAGGAATTCCTCAATCTCCCGCCGCAATCGTGGGCCGACATCCAGCGAGCGCTCCCCACGGGTCATCGCATCAATGCCTACGCACACCTGATGAACCGCATCGACCCGAAAAAGATCGACGCGCTGCTCGAGGGTCCGCCGTCTGCGGCGGCCTCCGCGTCCCAGCCCTCCCCCTCCCGCGCGGCGAGGCGATCGGAGTTCGCGACTGCCGCGCAGATATCGATCGACGACTTCTCGAAAGTGGATCTGCGCATCGCGCGGATCGTCAATGCCGAACACGTCGACGGCGCCGACAAATTGCTCAAGCTGACGCTCGATGTCGGCGAGGGCCGCCACCGCACGGTGTTCGCCGGCATCAAGTCCGCGTACAAGCCGGAGGATCTTGTCGGCCGGCTGACGCCGATGGTCGCGAATCTCGCGCCGCGCAAGATGAAATTCGGCCTTTCCGAGGGAATGGTGCTCGCCGCGTCGGGCGACGGCCCCGGCCTCTTCCTGCTGGCACCGGATTCGGGCGCGCAGCCGGGAATGCGCATCAAATGAGTGCCGCCGGGCCGCCCGGAACGTCCGCACGAGCAGGGCGAAGCCAAGGCCCGCAGGGCGCGTCTGCGAGTGTGGGCGGCGGCCGACCTCAAGCCGCAACGCACGCCGCACACGGCTGCGGAGGCCGCACTCGCCCCCCGGGGGGGAGCGGCGCGCAGCGACGATCGGGGGGGAACCTACAAGTCGCCGCCGATCCGTCGGCGCGGAACTGCAGCGGCGCTGACCGACTGCCGCCGCCGATGGATCAGCCGTCGCTCACGCTCGTCCTGACCGCGGTCGGAGCGTGGATCGCGATCGGCGCGCTCGGCCTCGTGCGGCCGCGCAATCTCGAATTCATCCGCCAGGCGCTGTTCCCCGCCGGCGCCGCCGTCGGCCTGGCGCTCGCCGTCGCGGCGTTTTTCGCCATCGGCCCGCTGCCCCAGTCGACGGTGCTTCCGCTCGGACTTCCCGATCTCCCGTTCCACCTGCGCGTCGACTCGCTGTCCGCGTTTTTCCTGCTGCTGCTGGGCGCCGCCGGCGCGGCGATCTCGCTCTTCTCGGCCGGCTATTTCCGCTCGGGTGAAGGCACGGCGCCGGGACTCATCTGCTTCTACTACCACGTCTTCCTCGCCGCGATGGCGATGGTGCTGGTCGCCGACGACGCCTACCTGTTCATGGTCGCCTGGGAAACCATGGCGCTGTCGTCGTATTTCCTCGTCACCACCGACCACCGGATTCCCGAGATCCGCCGCGCCGGTTTCCTGTATCTGCTGATCGCGCACGTCGGCGCGATCGCGATCCTGCTGTGCTTCGGCGTCCTGCAGGGCGGCAACGGCGACTACACGTTCGGATCCATGCGCTCGGTGATCCTCACCGGCGCGTGGCCCAGCATCGCCTTCTTCCTCGCGCTCTTCGGCTTCGGTGCGAAAGCAGGGGTCCTCCCGCTGCACATCTGGCTGCCGGAGGCGCATCCGGCGGCGCCCTCGCCCGTCTCGGCGCTGATGAGCGGCGTGATGCTGAAGACCGCGATCTACGGCCTGCTGCGCGTCACGTTCGACCTGCTCAACGTGCAGTTCTGGTGGTGGGGCGTGGCCGCGCTGGCGCTGGGCCTCGCGACGGCGCTCTTCGGCGTCATCTTCGCGGCGGCGCAAACCGACATGAAGCGGCTGCTCGCCTACTCGTCGATCGAGAACATCGGCATCATCGTGGCGGCCATCGGCCTCGCCATCCTGTTCAAGTCGTACGGCAAGACGCTGATCGCGGCGATCGCCCTCACCGCCGCCCTTTACCATTGCCTCAACCACGCGTTCTTCAAGAGCCTGCTGTTCCTCGCGACGGGCTCGGTGCTGCACGCGACCAAGGAGCGGAGCCTCGGCAAGCTGGGCGGACTCATCCACCGGATGCCGTGGGTCGCCTGGCTCGCCCTCGTCGGCACGCTCGCGATCGCCGGGCTGCCGCCGCTGAACGGCTTCGTCTCCGAATGGCTTCTGCTGCAGGCCTTCCTGTTCACGCCGGGGTTGCCGCAGTCGTTCATCAACATGCTGGTGCCGGTCGCCGCCGCCGCGCTGGTGCTGGCCGTCGCGCTCGCCGCGTACGTGATGGTGAAGTTCTACGCCATCGTGTTCCTCGGCCGGCCGCGCGAGGCGAATCTCGCCTACGCGCGCGACGCGGGCATGTACGAGCGGATCGCGCTCGTGTGGCTCGCCGTGGGCTGCGTCCTGCTGGGTCTCTTCCCGGTCGCCGTCATCGGCGTTCTCGACCATGTCAACGCCATGCTGATCGGCTCGACGGTCGGCCGCGCCGCAACCGGCAACTGGCTGCTGCTCGCGCCGATCAACGCCGACCGCTCGAGCTACAGCCCGCTCATCATGCTGCTGGTGATCGCGGGCGTCGTCCTGCTGACGATGCAGATCGTGCACCGGTATTACCACGGCCGCGTGCGGCATGCGCCGCCCTGGGACTGCGGTTTTGCGCAGCAGACGCCGCGCATGCAGGACACCGCCGAAGGTTTCGGCCAGCCGATCCGCCAGGTGTTCGAGCCGTTCTTCCGCGTGGAGCGTCACCTGCCGTCGCCGTTCGACGCGAAGCCGCGCTATTCGGTCACGGCGTCCGACCACGCGTGGCATTGGCTCTACCTGCCCGTCGCGCGGGCCGCGGATTTCGTCGCGCGGCAGGTCGGCCGGATCCAGCAGGGACGCATCTCGGTGTACCTGACCTACAGCTTCGTCACGCTGCTCGCCCTGTTGTTCTTTGCGCGATGACCCTGACTGGCCCTATTTTCCCAGCTGCTGCAGCTCGCCATCGCGCTGCTCCTCGCGCCGCTGCTGGTGGGCTGGGTCAACCAGTGCCGCGCGTGGCTTTCGAACCGCAGCGCGCCGTCGTTGTTCCTGCCCTATCGCACGATCCGCAAGCTGTTCATGAAGGACGCCGTGGTCGCCGCCACCGCCTCGCCGATCTTCCGTCTTGCGCCGTACATCGTGTTCGGCGCGATGTGCTGCGCGGCGGCCATCGTGCCTTCGCTCGCGACCGACCTTCCGTTCGCGCGCGCTGCCGACGCCATCGCGCTCGTCGGGCTGTTCGCGCTCGCCCGCGTGTTCATCGCGCTGGCCGCGATGGACATCGGCACGGCGTTCGGTTCGCTCGGCGCCCGGCGCGAGATGTTCGTCGGCTTCCTCGCCGAGCCCGCGCTGCTGATGGTGCTCTTCACCGCGTCGCTGATCTCCGGCTCGACGTCGCTGCCGACCATCGTCGACACGTTCGCCCACCGCGAGCTCGCGATCTACCCGAGCCTCGCCTTCGCCGGCGTCGCGTTCACGATGGTGTCGCTCGCGGAGAACGCGCGGATCCCGATCGACAATCCGGCCACGCACCTCGAGCTCACGATGATCCACGAGGCGATGATCCTCGAGTATTCGGCGCGGCATCTTGCGTTGATCGAGTGGGCCGCGGCGCTCAAGCTCTTCAATTACTCGTGCATCGGGCTCGCGCTGTTCTTTCCGTTCGGCATCGCCCAGGGCGGCGACTGGGTGGCGATCCTGGGCGCGGCGCCGGCGCTTGTCGCCAAGCTCGCCTGCGGCGGATTCCTGCTGGCGCTGATCGAGACCATGACGGCGAAGCTGCGGATCTTCCGCGCGCCGGAATTCCTCGGCACCGCTTTCCTGCTGGCGGTGCTGGGAATGCTGGTCAACCTGCTGCTGGGGAGCTAGCCGACATGGCCAACGTCCCGCTCTACGCGCAGCTGATCAATCTTTTCGCGGCGATCCTGCTGCTGCTGTCGTTCGCGATGCTGGCGCAGCGCCGGGTGCTGTCGCTGATCGACCTCTTCGCCATGCAGGGACTGACGCTCGCGATATCGACCGCGGTGGTGGCCTACGGCACCGGGCAGTCGCACCTGTACTGGTCCGCCGGCCTGACGCTGGCGCTCAAGGTCGGCCTGCTGCCGTGGCTCTTGTACCGGCTGATCAGGAAGCTCGACGTGCGCTGGGAATTCGAGGGCCTGATCAACATCCCCACGACGATGCTGATCGGCATCGTGCTCGTCGTCTTCGCGTTCAATCTCGCGCTGCCCATCTCGCAGCTCGCAAGCACCGTCACGCGCTCGACGCTGGGGATCGCGATGGCATGCGTGATGCTTTCGTTCCTGATGATGATCACGCGGCGCAAGGCCATTCCGCAGGTGATCGGCTTCCTGTCGATGGAGAACGGGCTCTTCTTCGCGGCGACCAGCGCGACCTACGGCATGCCGATGGTGGTGGAGCTCGGCATCGCGCTCGACATCCTGGTCGCGATGCTGATCCTCGGCGTCTTCTTCTTCCAGATCCGCGAGCAGTTCGACAGCCTCGACCTGAAGAATCTCGAGCAGCTGAAGGAAAACGAGGAATGAGCGCGGAATGAACGAGATCATCGCCGTCCTCGGCCTTCCGCTCCTGGGTGCGGCGACGCTCGCGCTCGTCGGTCACCGGCGCATCGCCGCCGAGCTCAACATCCTGGCGAGCTTCTCGACCTTCGTCGCGGCGATGGCGCTCACCGCCCGCGTCATCCGCGGGGGCCCGTTCATCGCGCTCGACCGGCTCTTCTTCGTCGATCCGTTCAACGTGTTCCTGGTCGCGCTCACCGCGTTCGTGGGCTTCACGACGTCGATCTTCTCGCGCCCGTACATGCGGATCGAGCAGCAGCACGGCCGGCTGACCCCGGCGCGGCTTCGTCTCTATCACTCGATGTACCAGCTCTTCAACTTCACGATGCTGCTGGCCCTGCTGTCCAACAACCTCGGCATCCTGTGGGTCGCGCTCGAAGCGGCCACGCTCGCCACCGTGCTGCTCGTCTCGCTCTACCGCACGCCGGCGAGCCTCGAGGCGGCATGGAAATATTTCATCCTCTGCGGCGTGGGCATCGCGCAGGCGCTGTTCGGCACGATCCTGCTCTATTTCGCGGCGGAGAAGCTGCTCGGCGTCGAGGGCGGCGCGCTTCTGTGGACCGAGCTCGACCGCGTGAAAGGCGACCTGGAGCCGACGGTGCTCTCGCTCGCATTCGTCTTCCTGCTCGTGGGCTACGGGACAAAGGTCGGCCTCGTGCCGCTGCACAACTGGCTGCCGGACGCGCATGCGGAGGGCCCGACGCCCGTGTCCGCCGTCCTCTCCGGGCTGTTGCTCAACGTCGCGCTGTATGCGGTCGTGCGCTGCAAGGTGCTCGTCGAAGGCTCGCTGCACACGTCGGTCGCCAAGGACCTGATGATGGGCTTCGGGCTCCTTTCCGTCGTCGTCGCCGCCTTCATGCTGTCGCGGCAGCGGGACGTGAAGCGGCTTTTCGCCTACTCGTCGATCGAGCACATGGGCATCATCACGTTCGCCTTCGGCATGGGCGGCGCGGTCGCCAACTTCGCCGCGCTGCTGCACATGACCGTTCATTCGCTGACGAAATCCGCGATTTTCTTCGCTGTCGGCCACGCGACGCAGAAGGCCGGGACGCAGATCATGGACGACATCCGCGGACTCGTCACGGTCAGCCCGGTCATCGGCTGGGGGCTGATACTCGGCACGCTCGCCATTCTCGGGATGCCGCCGTTCGGCGTGTTCGCGAGCGAATTCCTGATCCTCGTCACCGCGATGCGCGACCAGCCGTGGGCGACGCCGCTCCTGTTGCTGGCGCTTGGCGTCGCGTTCGCCGCCGTCTTTTCCAAGGTGCAGCCCATGGTGTTCGGCGAGACGACGGCCAAGCGCCTGCCGCATCGGCCGGCGATGATACCGGTGTTCGTGCACCTCGCCCTCGTGCTCATGCTGGGGTTGTGGATCCCGCCGTTCCTCGCCGAGTGGTACCGTCAGGCGGCGCGGCTCATCGGCTGACCCATGGACGTCTCCCGCCTCGGACTCGCTGGCGCACCGCTGCCTTCGGCGGTGCCGGCGCAGCGCGTTCCCGTCAGCTCCGGACAACTGCTGACCGCATGCCGCCTCGCGTGGGAAGGCGCCGGACGGCTGGTGGCGCTTTGGGTGAGCGACGATTCCGACCGCGACCGCGGCTTCGCCGTGCGCGTGGCGCTCGAGGATGCCGGCGGACTCACGGTACTCGAGCACACGCTGGCGGGCGCCAGCGCGCACTATCCCGATGTCGCGGCGATCTTTCCCGCGGCGAACCGCATGCAGCGGGCCGCGTTCGACCTCACCGGCATCGCCGCGGACAGCGACGACCAGCGGCAATGGCTCTGGCAGGCGTGCTGGCCGATCGACCGCTATCCGCTGCGGCGCGATTTCGAGGCGTCGCCGAAATGGGAGCCCGGCGAGGAGGAATACGGCTTCGTGCGCGTCGAAGGCGACGGCGTGCACGAGATTCCGGTCGGCCCCGTGCACGCGGGCATCATCGAGCCCGGGCATTTCCGCTTCCAGGTCGTCGGCGAGAAAGTGCTGCGGCTCGAGGAGCGCCTGGGCTACACCCACAAGGGCATCGAGAAGCGCTTCGAGTCGCTTGCGCATCGCCGACGCGCATCGCCTCGCGGGCCGCGTCTCCGGCGACAGCACCGTCGCGTACGCCTGGGCCTATGCGCAGGCCGTGGAAGCGATCGCGGGCGTTGCGTTGCCGCCGCGGGCCGCATGGCTGCGCGCGCTGGCGCTCGAGCGCGAGCGCCTCGCGAACCATCTGGGCGACCTCGGCTATCTCGGAAACGACTGCGGCTTCGCGTTCGGCCTCGCGCAATTCTCGCGCCTCAAGGAGGACGTGCTGCGCACGAACTTCGCCGCGTTCGGCCACCGGATGATGATGGACTACGTCGTCCCGGGCGGCGTCGCGGCAGACGTCATCCCCGATCACGCGGCCGCCATGCGCAACGAATGCACGCGGCTCGATCGCGAAATCGCGGTGTTGCGCGACATCTACGACGAGCACACCGGATTGCAGGATCGCGTCCGCGCGTGCGGCATCGTCACGCCGGCGCTCGCGGCAAAGCTCGGGCTCCCGGGACTCGCGGGGCGCGCGAGCGGGCAGTCGCGCGACCTGCGCCGTGATTTCCCGGTCGCGCCCTACGACGCGCTCGACGTCCGGGTGGCGACGCAAAGCGACGGCGACGTCGCGGCGCGCGTCGCTGTCCGCTTCGACGAGGCGCAGGAATCGCTGCGGCTCATCCGGGTTATCGTCGACTCGATGCCGGAGGGGCCGGCGCACGCGGCGCTGCCCGAGCCGCCCCCGTTCAAGCTCGGTCTCGGCTACGTCGAAGGCTGGCGCGGACCGGTTTTCATTGCGCTCGAGAGTGGCCCGGGTGGATCGATCCGCCGCTGCCATCCGCACGATCCGTCGTGGTCGAGCTGGCCGGTGCTGGAGCACGCGGTGATCGGCAACATCGTTCCGGACTTCCCGCTGATCAACAAATCGTTCAACCTGTCGTACAGCGGACCCGATCTTTGACGGACCGACCATGCTGCACATCCTGAAACAGATCGCCAGGACCGGCATCCGCACGGAGCCGACGCCGTCGCCCGCGATGCAAGCGTCCGAGACCGCGCGCCTGCAGGAGAAGATCCTGCGCACGCTCGGCCGCGCGCTGACCATTCGCCAGGTCGATGCCGGCTCGTGCAACGGCTGCGAGCTCGAGATCCACGCGCTCGGCAATCCGTACTACAACATCGAGGGCCTCGGCATCCGCTTTGTCGCGAGCCCGCGGCATGCCGACCTGCTGCTCGTCACCGGCCCCGTGTCGAAGCACATGGCGATCGCGCTCAAGCGCACGTACGACGCCACGCCGGAGCCGAAGCTCGTCGTCGCGGTGGGCGACTGCGGCTGCACCGGCGGGATCTTCGGCGAGAGCTATGCGAGTCTCGGCCGGGTCGCGAACGTGATTCCCGTCGACGTGGAAGTGCCGGGATGTCCGCCCCCGCCGACCGCATTGCTCGAAGGAATCCTCGCCGCCATCACCCGGTTCGCGCCGGCGCCCGTGCCCGTCGAGCCCCACCTCCCGCAGTCGTAACGACGCGCGCGCCATGCGCCAGCTCATCGTTCTCGGCGGAGGCGGCTTTTCGATGGAGAAGAACCGCGCGCTCGACCGTCACTTCCTGGCGCAAACCGAACGGGCGCGTCCGCGCGTCCTCTTCATCGGCACCGCGAGCGGCGATGGCGAGGCCTACCGCGCGAGGTTCTACGCGGCGATGCGCGAGCTCGATTGCCGTCCGTCGCATCTGTCGTTGTTCCAGCCGCCCGCCGGGGACCTCGACGCCTTCGTCGCCCGTCACGACGCGATCTTCGTCGGCGGCGGCAACACGCGCTCGCTGCTCGCGCTCTGGCGCGAATGGCGGCTCGATGGGATCCTGCACCGCGCTTACTCGCGCGGCACCGTCATCGGCGGCGTCAGCGCCGGCATGATCTGCTGGTTCGACTGGGGCGTCACCGATTCGATTCCGGGCGCGCTGACCCCGCTGCGCTGCCTGGGCTGGCTCAAAGGATCGGCCTGCCCGCACTACGACAGCGAGCGCGCGCGCCGGCCGACGTTCCGGCGGCTGGTCGCCCGCGGCACCGTTACGGCCGGATTCGCTGCCGACGACGGCGTCGCGCTGCATTTCGTCGACGACACGCTGCACGACGTCGTCAGCGCACGATCTTCGGCCCGCGCCTGGTGGATCGAGCGCAGCGGCGACCGCGCGCGCGAGACGCCGATCGTCCCGCGCCGACTCCGCTGAACCGGCAATGGCGGCTCAGGCTTCCGCGCGCTCGGCCGCGTTCGCCGACGTGCCGCCGACGGTCCGGATTCGATGCGGCGCGAGATACAGCGGCGTGCGCGAGCGCGGCACCTTCCGGACGAAATTGAAGCGCGCAACGTGGTAGCTCGAATCGAAGCCGTAGAAGGCGAGCCGCATGTGCGCGAGTTCCGCGTCGCGATAGGCGGCCAGCGGCTTCGCCGCCTCGTCGTCGGCGCGGCGCCGGTTTTTCGCGGCCAGCATCCCCGCGAAGCCGGGATCCTCCGCGAGCGCCGACGGCGCGCCGCGCGATTTCCGCGCGAAACGCCGCGGGGGTCGGACCGAAGTGCCCGTCGATCAGGCCGATCGCCGCCGCGCGCGCGACGCCGATCGGCAGCCGGTTCTCCACCAGGGCGCGCGCCGCGCCGGACGCCACGCGCCGCGGCAACAGGTACGTCCAGTACTCGGAGCCGTACAGGTTGCCCATCCCCTTGTAGTGCGGGTTGAGGATCGCGCCGTCGCGGGCGTAGACATGGTCCGCGCCGAGCGCCATGAACACGCCGCCGGCGCCCGCGTTGCCGCACATCGCCGCAATCGTGAGCTGGCGATCGGTGACGACGATGTCGCGCACGAGGTCGTCGATCGCGTTGATGTTGCGCCACGATTCGTCGGCGGGGTGCGGCGATGCCTCGATCAGGTTGAGATGGATCCCGTTGGACCAGAAGTCCTCGCCGCCCATGAGCGCAATCACGCGCGTCGGCCGCGAGCGCGCATGGGCGTACGCCCGGCAAAGCGCCTCGCACTGCGCGGTGCCCATCGCCCCGTTGTAGAAGGAGAAATGCAGGAAGCCGACCTGGCCCGCCTCGACGTAGCGGATCGGCTGCCAGGTCGGGTAGTCGACCACCTGTTCCGCCGCCAGCGCCGATTCCGGCACATCCGTCAGGCGACCGGCGAGAACCATCGTCGCCGGAAGCTTGAAAGCGGCCGGGTCGTCCGCGCGGCGCAAGTGCCCGATCCAGACGGCGCCGTCGCGGGTCGCGCGGCAGATCGCGCCGCCGCGCGTTGCAACGATGGCGCCGGCGTCGCCCCGCAGACGCCCTTCGCGATGCGCGTCGAACAGGTAGCACGGCATGCCGGCGACGTCGTCGCGCACGCCGGGGAATCCGTCGGCCGCGCGAATGCTGCGCAGGACGGTCGCCGTGTCGTCGCGGCGCCAATCGATTGCGCGGTCCGCCTGGCGCATCGTCGGGTGCGTGCGTCCGCGCAGGCCGGATCGTCCGCGTTCCTGCGCCATCGGCGCGAATCCCGGCTGGGCGAGCCGCGCGAGCGCGTCCCGGATGCATGCAACGGCGGCCTCGGTGACCTCGTTGCGATACAGGCTCGACTTCGACGCATCGCGCATGGGAAACGATCTCGTCGCCCAGATCGGGCCGGCGTCGAGCTCGCCGATGGCCTCGAGCGCGGTGACACCCCATTCACGCTCGCCGCGCACGATCGCCCAGTCGAGCGCCGACGGGCCGCGATCGCCCGGCACACCGGGATGGATGACGATGCAGCGATGCTTCCGCCACACCGACTCGGGAATCGCGCGCTTGAGAAACGGCGCCACGACGAGATCGGGCCGAACAGGCGCCGACGGCCTCCTCGGTGACCCGGTCGTTGACGTCGAACTCGACCGCCACCGCATGGCCGGCGTCGACGAGCTCGACGTAGAGCCGCTGCGTCAGGCTGTTGAACGAATGCGTCAGCAGCAGGATCCGCATCGCGGCAGGGCTAGCAGATTCGCGGCAACTGCTCGCCGGTCAGCCAATCGACGTTGCGGCGACCGCCGAACGTCGTTTCCATCTGCACGAAGCCGTGCGCATCGGCGACGACCTCGCCGATGATCGCGGCGTCGCGCCCAAGCGGATGCTCGCGCATCGCCGCGAGCAGGCGCGCGGCGTGCTCCGCGGGCACGATCGCGACCAGCTTGCCCTCGTTGGCGACGTAGAGCGGATCGAGCCCGAGAAATTCGCACGCTGCGTTCACTTGCGGCTTGACCGGCAGGTCGCGCTCGCGAATCGTCATGCCGCAGCCGGATTGGGCCGCGATCTCGTTCAACGTCGTCGCGAGCCCGCCGCGCGTCGGATCGCGCAGGCAATGGATGCCGGGCACCGCCCGAACCATCGCCGCCACGAGGCCGTGCAACGCCGCGGTGTCCGATTCGATCGACGTCTCGAACGCAAGGTTCTCGCGCAGCGACATGATCGCCACGCCGTGATCCCCCAGCGTGCCGCTGACGAGGATCGCGTCGCCCGGTCGCGCGCGGCGCCCGTCGATGTCCACCCCGTCCGGAACGACGCCCACGCCGGTGGTCGTGATGAAGACGCCGTCGCCCTTGCCCTGCTCGACGACCTTGGTGTCGCCGGTGACGATCGGCACGCCGGCGTCGCGCGCCGCTGCGGCCATCGACTGCACGATCCGCTGCAGGTCGGCGAGCGGAAAGCCCTCCTCGAGGACGAACGTCGCGGCGAGGTAGAGCGGCACGGCGCCCGCCATCGCGACGTCGTTGATCGTGCCGTGGACGGCGAGGCAGCCGATGTCGCCGCCGGGAAAGAACAGCGGCGAGACCACGTGCGCGTCGGTGGCGATCACCATCCGGCCCGGCGGCATCGCGATCCGCGCGCCGTCGTTGCCGGCCCGCAGCCATTCGTTGTCGAACGCGCGCACGAAGAGCTCGTCGACGAGCTGCGCCGTCGCCCGCCCGCCGCTTCCGTGCGTCATGTCGACGCGCCCGTGCTTGAAGTCGACGGGCCTGACATAACCGGGGCGGATCGCGCTCATGCCACGGCGGCGGCCACGACGGGCACGTCCTTGAAGCGGCCGTACGTGTAATGCGCGGCGCAGGCGCCCTCCGACGACACCATGCACGATCCGATGGGATTCTCGGGCGTGCATACGGTACCGAAGACCTTGCAGTCCGCCGGCTTCTTCACCCCGCGCAGGATCGCGCCGCATTCGCACGCCTTGTTGTCGGCGACCGAGCGGTACTCGATGCCGTACCGCGCTTCCGCGTCGTGCGCGCGGTACTTCTCCTTGATCCGAAGCGCGCTGTACGGCACCTCGCCCAGGCCGCGCCACTCGAACGTGCGCCGCAGCTCGAAGACCTCGGCGACCAGCCTCTTGGCCTTGACGTTCCCGTCGCGCGTGACGGCGCGGGTGAACTCGTTCTCGACCTCTGCCCGGCCTTCGTTCAGCTGGCGGACGAGCATCAGGATCGCCTGCATGACGTCGAGCGGCTCGAACCCGGCGATCACGACGGGCCGCTGGTACTCCTCGGCGAAATACTCGTACGGCTGCGTCCCGATCACCGCGGAAACGTGCGCGGGCCCGATGAAGCCGTCGAGCGGCACGGTCCCGAGCTCGCGCACCTCGGGCGACTCCAGGATATTGGCAATCGCCGCGGGCGTCAGGACGTGATTGCAGAACACGCTGAAATTGGCGAGCCCCGCCTTCGCCGCCGCGAGGATCGCCACCGCCGTCGGCGGCGTCGTCGTTTCGAAGCCGATGGCGAAGAACACGACCTCGCGCTCCGGGTTCGCGCGCGCCATCGCGACCGCGTCGGCGCACGAATAGACCATCCGGATGTCGGCGCCGCGGGCCTTTGCCCGCAGCAGGGACAGCCCGTGCGAGGCCGGCACGCGCATCGTGTCCGCGTACGTCGCAAGGATCAGTCCCGGTCGTGCGGCGAGCTCGATGGCGCTGTCGATGCGGCCGATGGGCAGCACGCAGACGGGGCAGCCGGGGCCGTGAATCATTTCGACGTTCCGCGGCAGCAAGTCCTTGATGCCGTAGCGTGAAATGGCGTGCGTGTGGCCGCCGCAGAATTCCATCAGGTGATAGCGGCGGTCCGGCCGCGCTTCGCGGGCGATTGCCGACGAGATCCGTCGCGCGAGCGCACCGTCGCGGAATTCGTCGATGTATTTCATGGCAGGGCCGGTGCGGCCGCCGGGCTTTCGCCGGACTCGGCGAAAAGCGCGAGCGTGCGCTCCGCCTCGGACGGATCGAGTCGCGCAAGCGCGTAGCCGACGTGCACGATCACGTAGTCGCCGGGCTCCACGCCGTCCACCAGCGCCAGCGACACGCTCATCCGCACGCCGTCGACGTCGACGATCGCCGTATCGGGATTCGGCAGGGCGACAACGCGAGCGGGAATGGCGAGGCACATGATCAATGCTCCATCGATGACGCGCGCAGCGCGACATAGGCCTGCCCGAGGCTCAAGCCGCCGTCGTTGGGCGGAACGGCCATCGCCTCGAGCATCGCGAGACCGCGGGCGGCGAGCGCGTTCCGCAAGCCGCGCGCCAGAAGGGCGTTGAGGAAGCAACCGCCGCCGCACGCCACCGTCGCAAGTCCTTCCGCCTCCGCCGCAAGCGCTGCCCACTCGGCGAGACCCTCGATGACCGTCGCATGGAACAGCGCGGCGCCGAACGGCGCATCGCGCTCTTCGGCGAGCCGTGCCAGCAACGGCGTGAAATCGAGCTCGTTGGCGGCCGAGATGGCAAAACCTGCCGTCCAGCGCACGGACCGTGCCCCGCGCCTCGGCGAGACCTTCGAGCAGCATCGCCGCCTGTCCCTCGAACGCCATTCGGCGGCGGATGCCGAGGAGGCCCGCGGCGGCGTCGAATTGGCGGCCCATGCTCGATGTCGGCGGCGCGTTGACGCCGCGCGCCAGCATCGCGGCCACGGTCGGTGCCGCCGGCTCGTCGTCGAAACGGCGCGTGATCTCGTCGCTTCTGCCGCAGCGCGCAAGCGCGGCGGCCGCCATGCGCCACGGCTCGCGCGCCGCGACGTCGCCGCCAGGCAGCCGCAACGGCGCAAGGTGCCCGAGCCGTTGAAAAACGTGCCCGTCGACGCGCAGGAGCTCGCCACCCCATGCGCCGCCGTCGGTGCCGAGGCCGACGCCGTCGAGCGCGAGACCGAGCACCGCGCCGTCGATCCGGTGTTCGGCCACGACCGCCGCGACGTGGGCATGATGATGCGCAACACCGAGCCGGGATGCGCCGAGCGCCTGCGCGAGGCGCACCGCGTGGCGCGTGCTGAAGTAGTCGGGGTGAAGGTCGTGGGCGACGACCTCGGGGTCGACCTCGAGGATCGACGTCAGGTGCGCGATGGCTTCGACCAGCGCCATGCACGTCGGTGCGTTGTCGAGATCGCCGATGTGCTGCGACACGAATGCCTCGTCGCCGCGCGTGACGCAGATCGTGTTCTTGAAATGCCCGCCGAGCGCGACCACCGGCGGCCCCGATCGGGCGAGCTTGATCGCGACGGGCGTGTAGCCGCGGGCGCGGCGCACGAACTGGAATCCGCCGGGACGCACGTCCGGGCTCGTCCGCACCACGCTGTCGTCGCAGCGCGTGACGATGGCGCGATCGTGCACGAGCAGCGCATCGGCGATGCCCGCCAGCCGGCGCACGGCCTCGCCGTTGTCGACGACCAACGGCTCGCCTCCCGGGTTTGCGCTGGTCATCACCAGCACGAGAGGCTGCGGCTCCGCGAGCCAGGACGTGCCCGCCGGTCGTCCCGCCGCTTCATGAAAGAGCAGGTACTGGAGCGGCGTGGAGGGAAGCATGGCGCCGAGCCATGCGAGTCCCGGCGCGACACCGGCGAGCTCCCGGTCCGCGGCCCCGGTCTTGCGCAACAGCACGATCGGGCGCTCGGCGGAGTCGAGCAGCGCTCTATCCGCAGGCGCGACGTTCGCGAATGGACGCGCCGAGACGGCGTTCGCGACCATCACCGCGAATGGCTTTTCCTCCCGCGCCTTGCGCGCCCGCAGGCGGGCGACCGCGGCGGCATCGCGCGCATCGCAGGCGAGATGGAAGCCGCCCAACCCCTTGACCGCGACGATTTCGCCCGCGCGCAGCCGGGCGAGCGTCGCCGCGATCGGATCGACGCCGGCAATCGGCCGGCCGCGAGAATCGACCAGCGCAAGCCGCGGGCCGCACCGGGGGCACGCATTCGGCTCGGCATGGAACCGGCGGTGCGCGGGCGCGCGGTACTCGGCGAGGCACTCGGGGCACTGGACGAACGCGGCCATGCTGGTCGTCGCGCGGTCATAGGGCAGCGCCCGCGTGATCGTGTAGCGCGGACCGCAGTTCGTGCAGTTGATGAAGGCGTAACGGTAGCGACGATCGGCGGGATCGAACAACTCGGCGAGGCAGTCGTCACAGACCACGCTGTCGGGACCGATGGCCGTGCTGGCGCGACCACCGCCGCTTTCGCGGATCACGAAGCCCGCGTCGGCGCACGGCGCGCATTCCCGCGTCGTGACGCTGTCGACGCGCGCGCGGCTCGGCGCGTCGGCGGCAAGGCGCCGCGCGAGGCGCGCGATCTGCGCCGGGTCGCCTTCGACCTCGATCGCCACGCCCGCGCCGTCGTTGTTGACCCAGCCCGCGAGGTTCAACTCGTGCGCGAGCCGGTAGACGAACGGTCGGAAGCCCACGCCCTGCACGATCCCCCGCACCTCGAGGCGCGTGCGCGTCGTGGCGGCCGGAGGCGCTGTCGTCTCGATCATGTTCGTGATTCCACGAAGCGGCTACGCTGTCGTCGTGCGCCGGGCCAGCTCGCCCTCGAGCGCGGCGATCCGACGCTGGAGCGCGTCGATCGTCTCGTCGCGCCGCGCGCGCTCGCGCACTACGCCCCGTTCAAGCCAGGCGACCCACGCCGGGAAATTTTCGCCGGTGGTCGCCGACACGCACAGGACCTCCAGGCCGGGACGCACGCGCCGGGCGCACTCTATCGCCTTGTCGACGTCGAACGTCACGTACGGCAGGAGGTCGATCTTGTTGACGATGAGGAGATCCGCCGCGTGGAACATGTCGGGATACTTGAGCGGCTTGTCGTCGCCTTCGGTGACCGAGAGGATCACGACCTTGTGCGCCTCGCCGAGGTCGAACGCCGCGGGACAGACGAGGTTGCCGACGTTCTCGATCAGCACCACGGCGTCATCGGCAATGTCCAGCGACCGGAGTGCGTGCCCGACCATCTGCGCGTCGAGATGGCAGCCCTTCCCCGTATTGATCTGCACGGCCGCGGCGCCCGTCGCGCGAATGCGGTCGGCGTCGAGCGAAGTCTGCTGGTCGCCCTCGATCACGGCGACGGGCAGCCGGCCGCGCAACGCCTCGATGGTCTTCACCAGCAGCGTGGTCTTGCCCGATCCGGGGCTCGACACCAGGTTCAGGGCGAACACGCCACGGTCCGCGAACGCGCGGCGGTTCGCGGCGGCGAATGCGTTGTTTCGGCTCAGGATGTCGCGCTCGACCTGCACGATCCGCTCCGGCGAGGTCCCGCCCGCGTGCACGGCGCCGAATGCGCCCCCGGCAACCGTCGCGCGGTCGCCCGCATCGTGACGGTGCCACGTCCCGTCGGCGTGCCGGTGGCCGTGATCGTGCATGTCCGCGTGTTCGTGTCCGGATGACGCCGTGGCGCCCGCGGGAACACCGTCGATCCGCGTTTCGCCGTGGCCGCAGCCGCAAGTCGTGCACATGTCCGACTCCTTGTCGTTGCCCAATGCGGCGGCCGTCAGGCCACCGCGATTTCCCGCACCCGCATTTCCTCGCCGCCGACGACCTGCAGCTGATGGCTGCCGCAGGCCGGGCAGGCATCGCCCAGACGAGCGAGCGCGACCCGCCTGCCGCAGGGCATGCACCAGGCCTGCCCCGGCGTCGTCACGATTTCGAGCGCCGCCCCTTCGGCGATGCTTCCCCTCGTCACCGCATCGAAGCAGAAGCGCAGCGCCTGCGCCTCGACGTGCGACAGCGCGCCCAGCTCGAGCCACACGGTGCGCACCTTCCGCGCGCCTTCCGCCCGTGCCGCGCCCGCGACCACCTCGAGCATGCCTTCCGCGAGCGACAGCTCATGCATGCGCGACCTCGACACGGCAATTGACGCACGGATCGAGCGCCTGCACCGCGAGGCGCGCCTCGCGGACGAGCCGTTGCTCGTCGTTCGCGGCGAGCGCGGCAAGCCCGTGCGCCAGCGCGCCGGCCGGGTGGAAATTCCATTCCGTCGGCGCGACGATCCGATAGGCGACGACGCGGCCGCCGTCGATCCTGGCGTAGTGGAGCAGGAGGCCGCGCGCCGTCTGCACCGCCCCCAGCGCCTCGCCCGCGTCGAGCGCAAACGCGTCCGCCCAAGGCGCATGAGTCTCGTCGATCGTCCCGGCCTCGAGCTGGCGCAGCAGCAGCGCCAGTTCGGTCAGCCGCGCGGCGATCCGCGACGGCACCGCGTTGCCGCAGCGCGCGCCGATCGCCGCGACGAACGGATGCGCGCGCGCCCGGGCGAGAGCCCCGGTCTCGACGGGTGCGCCATTCCACGACGGTGCCTGCGCGAACGCGGGATCGCCGCGCAACGCCGGCAAGACCGCCGCCGCCAGCGCGCCACGCTGCGTCGCCGGCATCAGCGCGACGTCGCTTCGCGCGAGATCCGGCGCATCGCTCAGCAATTCGTGAAGAAGACGCGCCGGGAGCGTCTGCCCCTCCTGCGCCCACGCCGCGATCGCGTCGTTGTCCGCGCGCGCGAGCCACGCATCCGGCGCGGCGCCGTACACGTGCGTGGCGGCGAGTCGGTTAAGCGACGTCGCCAGCCCACTCACATCGCAGTCGGCCGGCGTGCCGTCGCCCCCGTCGATCCTCCGTGCGACCGGCGCCAGCGCCGCAAGGATGGGCGCGATCGCGCGCCGCGTGGCGGCGACCGGCAGGATTTCGCCCGCGCGACCCATCGCGACCGGCCAGTCGAGCAGGAGCCGCCACAGGTGTTCCTGCATCGTCTCGAGGACGACGCAGAGCCGACGCGCCGCGATCGTCGCGGACGAGGGGTTCCGGCCGGTCGCTGCCTCCAGCGCTCCGGCCGCCGCTACGCCGTGCGCGTGCGCGCAGACGCTGTAGAGCAGCGGCGCCATCGTCACGACGTCGGCCGGCGTCCGTCCGGCGAACAGTCGGCTCGCAATGAATGGACGCGTCGAACGCAAGTCGACGCCGGTGACGCGCTGCCCGTCCCATGCGAGGCGGAGCGTCAATTCACCCTCGATCGCCACGGCCGGCTCCGGCAAAGCGTCCGTGCAGGAAATCGCGCTTCGACAGCGGCGCGGCGAGCTGTCCCTCGATCCGTGCAAGCGGCCCCGGGGGAGACGCGAGATTCGCGGCGGGCATCGTCGGCGCAGCGGCGTGCGCGGGATCGAACAGCGCCTCGCGGGCGAGTTGCGCGACGCGACGCGCCGTCGCGTGGTCCTCGAACTCGCGCACCGGCGAAAACAGCGAACACAGGTGGTACGCACCGGCGATTTCGTCGACGGCGCCGATGAATTCGTAGGTGCCCGCGGGAAACGTGTAGCTTCGCTTCGCGCCCGGTGCGAGCGCGTGCCACAGCGCGACGTCGCGCGGCGCGAGCGTGAGATTCATGAACCATGGCGTGACCAGCACGCCGAGCCAATGCCCGTTCCACGGGGCAAAGCCCACCGCCTCGACCTCGAGCGCGGGATTGACGAAGCCGAGTCCCGCCATCCGGGCTGCGACCGCGCGGAAGGCCGCTTCCAGGCGCGGCGACGGGTCGGGCAGCAGCGCGACGTCACTCATCGTTTTGCACCAGGAACTGGCTCGGCAGCGCCGAGCAATTCGGGCAGGTCCAATGCGGCGGCAGCTGCGCGAAGGGCGTGCCCGCCGGGATCTGCCAGACGACGTCGCCCTCGGCGGGATCGTAGACGTACCAGCACACCTTGCACTCCATGCGCGTGTCCGGTCCGATCTTGCCGGCGTCGCCGAAGGTCTCGAACGTCGGCATCCCTACGCCTCGGCGACCGACTCGCTCATCCATTCGACGAGCTCGGCCATGCGCGCGCGGCTGTCCAGGAGGTCCTCCGCGGCGGCGAGCGTGACCTCGGGCAAGTCGACGATCTCGAGGGTGTCGAGGATCAACGTGTTCATGTTGTTGAAATACTGGACGCGCCAGACGTCGCGCGCGCCCGTCGACGTGACGCGACAGTTGCCGAAGCCGCGCGACATGATCGCGACGGGGCCGACCGCCAGCGCCGCCTCGAGCACGCGGTGGTCGTCGGGCGTCATCGGGAACAGCGTCAGGTTGATGACGTGCGCGCGGTCGCCTGCCTTGCGCGTGGCGAGCTGGCCGGCGATCTCGGCGAGCAGCGCAGGCGAGTTCATCGCGCCCGCCGGCAGCGTGATGTCCGGGAGGCGCGTGGACGCCGCGGCGCGCGCAGCGTCGATCGCAGCGCGTGGCAGCGGCGCCGCTTCCAGCGCGTCGGTCGCGGCATGGCCATCGCCGTCGAGCCCGACGACGCGCCAGATTCCGGTGAACACGCTTTCCTGGATCCGGTACGGCACGGGCCCGTCGATTCGAATCGAGACTTCGCCTTCGCCGAGGACCTGGTTCATGACGGTGAGCGCGCGCGCCGGCAGGCACGCAAGATCGAGCTGCGGGCCCTCGCCGCCGACGGCCGGATCCCACCGCGCCAACGCCTTCAGGTAGCCGGCCAGCGCATCCCGCGCGATGGCGAGGACGTTCGCATCGGCATCGTCGGGCACGTGCGGCATCGCAAACGTGTCCATGCCGCGCGGCATGTCGAGATACTGGAGCGGCTCCTCGTCGTCCAGCTGCGATCCGGCGCCCACCACGCGCACGGGGAGCGGAAAATCCTTCATCATTCCTCCAGTTCCTTGTCGTCATGCATGGCAGCCGTCCGCTCCATCGCCGCCGCGGACCGGGATGCCGATCGTCGGCGGCCGAGTGGGCGCACGCTCGAGCAAGGCGCCCACTTCGGTCAGGTATTCGTCCCAGTTGCGCAGGCCGTCGACGGCACCGACATAGTCGCCGCCCGACAGGATCACGAAGGCCGGCCAGCGCCGGAAACCGAAGCGCGGGGCGAATTCGCGCGCGGCCTCCGGCAGCAGCACGCCGACCGCGAGCCGCGGCGCGAACGCGCGCGCGATTTCGGGGACGATCACGGCGAGGTCGAGGGATTCCTTGTAGCGGATCGGGTCCTCGAGGAAGAGGAGCAGCGTCCGCCCTGGCCTGCGCGTGAACGCGTCGAAGTTGCCGACGCTCACGTTGGTGAAGCCATGCTTGGTGAACAACTGCGCGATCGGCGGGTACGCCAACGGGTCGGCGCCGGCTTCGAGCGGCATCGGTATGGCCATCAACGACCCTCCTTGAGATGGTCCGGCAACTGCGGTTCCCGCCCGACGAGGTCGGCGAAATAGGCGTCGATGTCGCCCGCGCCCGCTTGCAGCGCGGCGAGCGCGTCGAGTGCGGCGTTGGTCTGCACCGCTTCGGCCGCCGTCAGGATGCGCACCGCGGTGCCCTGGAACGCCAGCAACCAGGTGTCGGGCGGCGCGGCGCCGACGAGCCTGACGTCGATCAACGCTTGCCCGTCGCGTCCCGCGCAGACGGCGAAGGACTCGTCGGCAACCACGACCCGCATCGGCGTGCCGACGCACATCGTCAGTTCTCGTCGCGCAGAAAGTCCGCCAGCACGCGCGGATCGCCGATGCGGCACGCGTCGGCGCTCGACGGACGCCCCGACTCGTAGGCTTCGAGCGTGAGCGACGTCGCGTTGAGCGGCTCGAACGCTTCGCCGGTCCGCCGCGGCACGCCGGGAAAGCCCCACGCCGCGAGCTCGCGCGCGCCGAGAGCGACCGCCTCGGCAAGGCGCGCCCGCACGGGGTCGGTGAGGCTGCCGCCGAAATCGTCGAGCAGGACCGGCTGGACGCCGATGGCGACGATCGTCTGCGGCGCGCAACCGTTCAGTTGCGCGAGCGCGAGAACGTCGTTGAATCCGGTCTGGTGCGGCGATATCTTCGCGCGGCCCCAGGCGGGCACTTCGTCGTCCCGGAGCACGCGCAACGCGCCGCCCGGCAGCCGGTAATCGATCGCGTCGAAGACGAGGACGCGCGGTGCGGCCGAGATTGCGTCGTAGAGCGCAAGGCCCAGAGTGCCGCCGTCCTGCAGCAGGACGGCCGGAGGAAAGACGAACGCCGCGTGCAGCGCTTCCACGGCACGCACGCCGAATCCCTCGTCTGCCCAAAGCACGTTGCCAATGCCGAGCACCAATGCTTCGCAGCGACGCTTCATCCGGGTCCGTGTAACGTCCGATGTAACAAGGACAGACTACGCGCGCGGGCGCGCTGCGTCTTGCGCTAGGTCAACGGTTGCGCAGCTCTCGGCGGCCGCGGCGCCGCGGACGACGTTATCGGCGGGAAGCGAGCGAGCGGAACTGCCGCGTGGCCGCGTGCATGTCCCACGCGACCTGCAGGTGCATCCAGAACTCGGCGTCGTTCCCGAAGTACAGCGCGAGGCGCACGGCGGAGTCCGGCGTGATCGCGCGGCGGCCGTTGATGAGCTCGTTGACGCGCCGGCGCGAAATGCCGAGCGCCTGCGCGAGTTCCGTCTGGGTGATCGACGAGCGGCTTCAGGAACCTCGACTCGAGGAATGCGCCCGGATGCGGCGGCTTGCGCGAACGCGCGGACGGCAGCGCGGCCGCCGGCCGCGGCAGGCGCATCGTCCCCGTTCGGCTCAGCATCGGCGTCGAAACTCGGGTCATGATCTCGGTTCGTTCTTCCAGAACCGGATGCCGTTGGTCATGGTGCCGATCACCGATTCGCCGCTCATGATGTCCTCGCGGAACACCATGTACACGTGGATCAGCGCGAACAGCAGCAGCCACCACATGGCGAGGTGGTGCAGCGTGCGCACCATCTGCGGGTCGCCGAACAGGACGAAAACCCATCCCATCAGGTTCATCGGCGTCGTGCCCCAGCCCCACTGCTCGGCGTAGAGCGCGAGGCCGGTCACGATGATGAAGATCGAGCCCAGCGTGTACATCACGAACATCGAGATCTGCGCCAGCGGGTTGTGGCCGACCCACAGATCCGATTCCTTCTTCAGGAACAGGTAATACGCCATCTGGCTGAACAGTCCTTTCCACCAGCTGCCGTTCCACACCGGCGGCACGAAGATCGCGCGCGCCGAGTGATTGCCGGCGAACGCCCAGTAGACCCGCACCGCGAAGCTGATCGCGAAGACCATCGCCGCAATGAAATGGATCATCCGGATGTAGCCGAAGAAGTAGTGGAAAGCCGGCTCGCCGCCGATCGCGGGCGGGGGGCTGCCGATCAGGTAGCCCGTTGCCGCCAGGAACGCCATCGCGACCATCATCACCCAGTGCCACAGCCGCACGGGCGCCTCGTACACATAGACGGGCTCCAGCGGACCCGACAGCACCTGCCCGGACACGGGATTGATTTGCATCGCAGACTCCCTCGGTATCACCGCACCTTGACCGAAACGAGCTCCTCGCCTTCCGGGCTCATCACGTGGGTGGCGCAGGCGAGGCACGGGTCGAAGCTGTGGATCGTGCGCAGGATCTCGACCGGCTGCACCGGATTCGCCATCGGCGTGTTGAGCAGCGCCGCTTCATAGGCGCCGATCTGGCCCTTCGCATCGCGCGGACCGGCGTTCCACGTCGTCGGGACCACGCACTGGTAGAGGTCGATCTTCGTGTTCTTGATCTTGATCCAGTGCCCGAGGGCGCCACGCGGCGCCTCGCACGGGCCCGCGCCCTGCGCCTCGGCGGGCCACGTCGACGGCTCCCACTTCTCGACGTTCGCGGTGGCGAGATCGCCCGCCTTGATGTTGGCGACGAGGTCCGCGTGGTACTGCTTCATCTTGTGCGCGGCCCACTGGCACTCGAGGCCGCGGGCCGCCGTGCGCCCGAGCGTCGAGAACAGCGCCGTGATCGGAACGTCGAGCGCCTTGAGCGCGCCGTCCACCTGTTCCTTGATGTCCTTGCGGCCGCGCGCGTAGGCGACGATGTAGCGCGCGAGCGGGCCCACCTCGACCGCGTTGCCCTTCCAGCGCGGCGCCTTGACCCACGAGTACTTGGCGCTTTCGTCCAGGTTTTCGATGTTGGTCCGCGTGCCCTTCGTCCCCGCGCCGAGCACGAAGTTGGGATCGGTGACGCCGTCGAACGGATGCAGGCCCTTGGACTCGTCGCTCTGCTTGTACCAGGAGTGGGTGACCCATTCCTGCACCTGATCGGGCGCCTTGAGGTCGACGTCGTAGACCTTGGTGAGATCGCCGTTCAGGATCACGCCGGAGGGCAGCGACAGGCTGTTGTTCGAGTAGTCGTTGGCGATTTCCGGAAACTCGCCGTACGCCAGCACGTTCTTGCCCGACAGGCCGCCGCCGATGGCCGCCCAGTCCTTGTAGAAGCCGGCGATCGCGAGAAGGTCGGGGATGTAGACCTGGTCGATGAATTCGACCGTCCGGTTGCAGATGTCGCCGACCATGTTGAGCGTGGCCATGTTGACCGCACCGACCGCGCCGGTGCCGTCCACGTTGATCGGGCTCGGCACGCCGCCGACGAGCCAGTTCGGGTGCGGATTCTTGCCGCCGAAGATCGTCTGGATCTTGACGATCTCCTTCTGGAAATCGAGCGCCTCGAGGTAGTGCGTCGTCGCAAGCAGGTTCACCTCGGGGGGCAGCTTGTACGCAGGGCTGCCCCAGTATGCGTTGGCGAAGATGCCGAGCTGGCCGCTTTCGACGAATCTCCGAAGCCGCCCCTGCACCTCGCGGAAATATCCCGGCGACGAATTCGGCCACGGCGAGATGCTTTGCTGAATCTCCGACGTTTTCTTCGGGTCCGCCTTCAGCGCCGACACGACGTCGACCCAGTCGAGTGCGTGCAGGTGGTAGAAATGGACCAGGTGGTCCTGCGCGTACAGCGTCGAATGCATCAGGTTGCGGATGATGTTCGCGTTCTTCGGGATCTTGATCTGGAGCGCGTCCTCGACCGCGCGCACCGAGGTCAGCGCGTGCACGCCGGTGCACACGCCGCAGATCCGCTCGACGAACGCCCACGCGTCGCGGGGATCGCGGCCCTTGAGGATCACTTCGAGGCCGCGCCACATCGTGCCGGTGGAGACCGCGTTGCGGATGACGTTGCCCTTGTCGACGTTGACCTCGATGCGCAGGTGCCCTTCGATGCGCGTGATCGGGTCGACGACGATGCGCTTGCCGCTGTTGTCGAGCGTGAAGCCCTGCGTCTGGATGATCGTCATGTTACTTCTCCGCCTCGCTTACCTTGTCGTTGCGCGAATTGCTGCGCGCCTGCTTGATCGCGCTGACCGCCGCATGCGCCGCGACCGCGGCGCCGGCGATGCCGAGCACCGTGAGGCCGATCGTGTCGGCCGTGCCTTCGATGCCGCTCATGCCGGGCGGCTTGATCGTCGTCAGGTGGTCGTAGAAGGAGCCTTTGTCCCAGAACGCGTCTTCCGAGCACCCGATGCAGCCGTGGCCCGACTGGATCGGGAACGACAGGCCCTCGTTCCAGCGCAGCGCCGAGCACGCGTTGTACGTGACCGGCCCCTTGCAGCCGACCTTGTACAGGCAGTAGCCCATCCGCGCGCCGGCATCATCGAAATGCTCGACGAACTGGCCCGCGTCGAAATGCGGCCGGCGGTAGCACTTGTCGTGCACGCGCTGGCTGTAGAACATCTTCGGCCGGCCCTGCATGTCGAGATCGGGCAGACGGTCGAACGTCAGGATGTAGGTCAGCACGCCCGTCATCACCTCCGCGATCGGCGGGCATCCGGGGACCTTGACGATCGGCTTGTCCGTGATGACCTTGTGGATCGGCGTCGCGCGGGTCGGGTTCGGCTTCGCGGCCTGCACGCAGCCCCAGGACGCGCAGCTCCCCCACGACACGATCGCCTTCGCATCCTTGGCGACGTGGCGCAGCTTCTCGACGAACGGCTTGCCGCCCGGGAATGCAATAGACGCCGTCGTCCGCGAGCGGGGGGTTGCCCTCGCACGCGAGAATGTAGTTGCCCTTGTACTTGGCGATCGTCGCCTCGAGTTGCTCCTCGGCCTGCACGCCGGCGGCCGCCATCAGCGTGTCGTCGTAGTCGAGCGAGATCATCGACAGCACGACGTCCTTCGCGAGCGGATGCGCCGAGCGGATGAACGACTCGGAGCAGCACGTGCACTCGAGGCCGTGGAGCCAGATCACCGGCGTGCGCGGTTTCGTTTCCAGTGCTTTTGCAATCTGCTGCGCACCTGCATCGCCGAGCCCGAGCGAAGCCGCGGTGAGGCTGCAGAATTTGAGGAAGCTGCGCCGCGATATCCCTTGCCGGCGCATCAGTTCATAGGTGGTTTCGTACACGATCTATCCTCCGACAGGAACGTGCAAGTTTGCGGCCGCCGCGGCGCCTGCTTTTTGACCACCCCATTTAGAACCGGTCGCACCGGGGGCATCTTGATGCCGGTCAACAACCGCGCCTGATGAAGGGGATAACTTCACTGGTGCAAGCGCAGCGAAGGGCCGGCATCATTGTTCCGAACGCTGTAACGGATCGTGTAACAGAGCCGGCCGAGAAGAAACATCGCGATGAGACCGCGACTCGTTCTACCCGCCGTCGGATCCAGGTCATGCGGGTCAGCCGGCCACGCCAATCGGGATCGGAGCGTGCTTCATCCTGCGCACGGATAGGCCAATGTCCCGACGACCGCCACCTTCCACCGATGTCGCCGCCGAAGCGGCGATTGCCCGGGTGCTCGCCGTCGAACGCGACGCACGCGACGACGTGACGCGCGCGTCGAGCGACGCTGGCGCCATCATCGAATCCTCGCGCAATGCGGCGCGCGCGATCGCCGAGCGCGCCGAACGGCGCATGCGCCGCGTGCGAGAGGCGTTCGCCGACCACGCGGCACGACAGATCGCGGCCATCGACGCAGAAGTCGCCGCGCAGGATGCGGTACGCGAGCTTTCACCCGACGATCTCTTGCGCCTGGAGCGCGCGGTGGCGGCGCTGTCGATCGAGCTCACTTCCGCTCCCCCATGATCCGCGCGGGCGACCTCGAATACGCGCTGGCGCGCGTTGCGGCGCGCTTCGGCGAGCGCCCGGGCGAAGCGGCATGGCGCTCGTTGACGGTCATTCGCGGAATGCCTGCCCTGCTCGACGCGGCGCGTTCGTCCCCATTCCGGCGGTGGACGGTGGGCGTTGCGCCGGACGCGGACCCGCATGCGATCGAAGCCGCGCTGCGCGCGAACCGGCGCGCGCTGGTCGACGAAGTGCGGGTCTGGATGCCGGCCGAATGGCAGGATGGCGTCGTCTGGGCCGGGGTGCTCGCCGAGTTGCCGGTCGCGCAGTACCTCGCGCGCGGCGGTGCACCGCTGCCGTGGATGCGCGACGACCCCGTCTTCCGCGAGCTTTGCACTGAAGTTCCGGTGCCCGGCGCGACGAGGCCGCTCGCGGCGCTCGCGCGCGCATGGTCGGATCCGGACGGATTCATGCGCGTATGGCGGGCCGAATGGCAGCGACGGATTCCCGCCGCCGCGCGATCGGACCGCGCGCTGCTCGACGCATTCGCGCGCGTGGTCGCGCAGCATCACGCGGCGCTCGCCGAGCCCGCCGCCCGCGACGGCGTGCTCCCGCGACGAACCCTGGTGTCGCGGCTCGCGCTTCTGTACCGCCGCGCAATATCGGATCCGGCCGCAGCCTTCATATTCCTCGCCTTGTCCGCGCTCGACATGGAGCGCCTGCGCGGCGAATTGCTCCGGCGGGCGATCTTTCCCCGGTTCGGGGTCGCCTCGTGATCCGCCCGCAGCCCGCACGCTGGTTCGAAATCATCGCCGCGCGCGACGACGCCACGCTGGCCCTCGAAGCGCTGGCGGCGACCGGCGCCGTGGAAATCGAGGCGCGGGCGAGCGCGGCGCTTCCCGCGGCGTTTGCCGATCTGCGTCCCGCGCTGGCCGAATTCGCGGAGCTCGCGCTGCGCCATCACGCGTACTGGCCCGCCGGAGCGCACCCGGCGTCCGCGTTCCCCGAAGCCCCGGCGACCACGCTCGCGCGAAGTCTTGCACGAGTGCACGCGTGGGCAGAGGAGGCGGAATCCGTCATCCGGCAGATCGAGCGCGTGGGGGAGGAGCGCGCCGAGATCCTGCTGTGGCGCCGCGTGCTCGCCGCGATCGGCACGTCGAGCCTCGATCTCGCGCATCTTGCCGGTGCCGGGCCGGTGCTGCACGCGCGGCTGGCCGTGTTCCCGCCGGACAGCGAGCCGCAGCTGCCGCCGGGCGTCCTGACCCGCAGCGTCGATCTCGACGGAACGATGGTGTGCGCGCTGGCGGGTCTCACCGTCGGCAGCGAAGAGGACATCGCGGCGCTCGACCAGCAGGCGGCGCTGCTCAAGGGCCGGGTCCACGACACGCCGCCCTGGCTCGAGGCGGATGCTGCCGCGACCGAGCGCTACATCGCGCCGCGCCTCGAAGCCCTCGACCGCGAGCAGCATCGGCTTGCCGGCGAGCTCGCCGCCCTGCACGCGAAACACGGACTGCCGACCGCGCTCGGCGACGCGCGCCGGCTGCAATGGCTGATCGAGAACGTCCGCGTGCTCGAGTCTGGCGACCTCTTCTGCCGGATCACCGGCTGGACCAGCGATTTCGCGGGGGCGCGAATCGGCGCTGCACTGGAGAAATCCGGCGCGCGCGCGCTGCTGCACTTCCCGCCGGCGCCGCCGACGGCGAGAGCGCCGCTGCTGCTCGCGAATCCGCTGTGGGCGCGGCCGTTCGAGATCTTCAGCCGCGCGCTCGGCATCCCCGCGCGCAACGAGGCCGACCCGACCTTGCTGCTCGTGGTCGTCGTGCCGCTGATGTTCGGCTACATGTTCGGCGACGTCGGCCAGGGGCTCGTGATCGCCGCGGCGGGCATCGCGCTCCGCAAGCGCTGGCCGCTGGCCCGCCTCTTCATCGCCGGCGGCATCGGGGCCGCTTTTTTCGGCGTTCTGTTCGGCAGCGTCTTCTGCCTGCAGGGTGTGATCGAGCCCGTATGGGTCGACCCGCTCGCCGATCCGCTGTCGGTGCTGCTGATCCCGCTCTACGGCGGCGCGGTGCTGCTCACGACGGGCCTCCTGCTCACCGCAGTGGAGGCCTACTGGCGCGGCGAGCTGCGCGGCTGGTTCTGCAGCGAAGTCTGGCTGGTCGTCGTCTACATCGCGCTGCTGGCCACGGTCGTGTCATCTGCCGCGCTCTTCGTCGCCGCGGCAGCCGCGGCGGCGTTCTGCATCGGCCGGGCCGCGGCGGCACGCAAGGTCGCGGCGGCGTTCTCCGCGAATCGCGGAACTGGTCGAGCGGACGCTGCAGATCCTGATCAACACGCTCTCGTTCGCGCGGGTGGGCGCCTTCGCGCTCGCCCACGCCGGCCTGTCGTCCGCGATCGTCGCGCTGATGGGCGCCGCCGGCGGCACCGCCACCAAGGTCGTCGTGCTGATCGTCGGCAATGTGATCGTGCTCGTGCTGGAGGGCCTCGTGGTCTCCATCCAGACCACGCGCCTCGTGCTGTTCGAATTCTTCACGCGTTTCCTCGCCGCGCCGGGGCGCGTGTTCCGCCCCTTGCCGGCGCCCCCTTTCGTCGCGCAGGAGCATTGAATGAAACCATCGACCCGTTTCGTCGTCGCACTCGCCGCCGTGACCGCATTCCTCGCGGCCCTCGGAACGCTGTTTCTCGCCACGGCGCCGCACGCGCTCGCGGCGGGACCGGCTGCCGGGGGAGGCGGACTCGGTCCCGAGGCCGCAACCCTCGGCGTGCTCGCCGCGGCGCTTTCGACGGCGCTCGCCGCGCTGGGCGCCGGCTATGCGGTCGCCAAAGTGGGTTCCGCCGCGATCGGCGCGCTCGCCGAAAAGCCCGAGCTCTTCGGACGGCTGCTGATCCTCGTCGGCCTGGCCGAAGGGATCGCGATCTACGGCCTCATCGTTTCGATCCTGATCCTGAACCGGCTCGGCTGATGTCGACGCTGTGCTACATCGGCGACGAAGCGACTGCCGCGGGATTCCGTCTCACCGGCGCGCAGGTCGTGATCCCCGAGGCCGGTGAAGAGGCTGCGGCGCTGGCCACCGCCCGCGAAAGCGCCTCGCTGGTCCTCGTCTCCGCGTTCGTCGCCGCGCGGATTCCGCCGCGCGACATGGACGCCGCGACGCTGGCGCTCACGCCACTCACGCTGATCGTGCCGGACCTGCGCGACGATATCGCGCCGCCCGATCTCGCGTCGCGCCTTCGCGGACAGCTCGGCCTCGAGGAACCGCGATGACGCTCGAACTGCGCATGCAGGCGCTCATCGACCTCGTGTCGGCCGATCGCGCGCGCCGCTGCGACGCGATTCTCGGCGAGGCGCGGGCACGCGCCGCGGAGACGCTCGCGACTTCGCGTCAGCAGGCGCGGCAGCACCTGCGCGACACGTTCGACGAAGAGCGCCGCCGGCTCGCGGCCGGTGTGGGCGCGGCGCAGGCGCGACTCGACACCCACCGCCGTTTGCGCGAGCAGCGGCGCGCGGCGGAGCTGCTCGCGGCCGGACTGGCACGGCTGCCCGCGGCGCTGTGCGATCGCTGGCAGCAGCCGGCGGCGCGCAATGCATGGATCGATGTTGTTGTCGCGGAAGCCCGCGCCGCATTGCCGCGAGGCGCGTGGCGCATCGCGCATGCCCCGGGATTGACCGATGACGAGCGGCACGCCATCGCGGCCGCGCTCGCGCCGACCTGCGGCACGCCTCCCGAATTCGTTGCCGACGAAGCGCTCCGCGCAGGCATGAAGATCGCCGCCGGCGGCGACGTCGTCGACGCGACGCTTGCGGGACTCGTCGCCGACCGCGTCGAAATCGGCGCCCGGCTGCTGGAGCATCTGGACTGCGACGCATGAGCCGCGCGACGATACGGTGGATTTCGGGACCCGTGCTGCGCGCGACGGCGACGGGGCCCTTCGCGCTGCGCGAAGCGGTGCGCGTGGGCGACGACGCGCTGCTGGGCGAAGTCGTCCGCCTCGACGGCGACGAAATCACGGCGCAGGTCTACGAGGACACGACGGGGCTGCGGCCCGGCGCCATGGTCGAGGGCGACGGCACGCCACTCGCGATCCCCCTCGGGCCCGGATTGCTCGGCCATATCTTCGACGGCCTGCTTCGACCTCTCGCCGGCGCCGAAGCGATCAACGTGCAACCCGGCAGGCGCAAGCCGGCACCGCGATCATTCGCGTTCGCCCCGGGCGTGCAAGCCGGCGCGACGGTGCGCGGCGGCGCGATCCTCGGCACGGCAACGTCCGCGAACGGCGTCGTGCAGGCATGCCTGCTGCCGCCCGATGTCGCAGGCACCGTCGTCACGATCGTCGCGCCCGGGGAATACGCGGACAATGCCGTCGTCGGCACGCTGCGCGACGCCGCGGGCGGCGAGCATGCGCTCGCGATGACACACACTTGGCCGGTGCGCAAACCGCGCCCGGTCGCGGCGCGCCTGCCGACGAACGGCGCCGCTCGTCACCGGCCAGCGCATCCTCGACAGCCTGTTCCCCGTCGCGCAGGGCGGCAAGGCCGCGATCCCCGGCGGGTTCGGCACGGGCAAGACGGTGCTGCTCGAAGCGCTGGCGAAAGGCTGCAACGCCGACGTCATCGTGTACCTCGGCTGCGGCGAGCGCGGCAACGAGATGGCGGGCGTCCTCGAGGAATTCCCGGGGCTCGCCGATCCGCGCACCGGCCGTCCGCTGATGGAGCGCACGGTGATCATCGCCAACACGTCGAACATGCCGGTCGCGGCGCGCGAGGCGTCGATCTATTCCGCCGTCACCGTGGCCGAGTACTTTCGCGACCAGGGACTCCATGTCGCGCTGATGGCCGACTCGACGTCGCGCTGGGCGGAGGCGCTGCGCGAAGTGTCGGGGCGCTTCGGCGAGCTGCCCGGCGAAGGCGGCTATCCGGCCTACCTGTCGTCGCGCATCGCGGATTTCTACGAGCGCGCTGCGCTGGTCGAGCCCCTCGCCGGCGGCATCGGCTCGGTGACGATCATCGGCGCGATCAGCCCGCCTTCCGGCGACTTTTCGGAGCCGGTCACGTCGCACACGAAGCGTTACGTCAAGGCATTCTGGGCGCTCGACGTGAAACGCGCGCAGGCGCGCTTCTATCCCGCGATCAATCCGCTGCAGTCCTACGCCGAGGATGCGCGCACCTTCGCCCCGTGGTGGGCGGCGCAGGGGAACGACCGCTGGTTCGCGCTGCGGCGGCGCTTCCTGACGCTGCTGGACGAGGAGGCGCGGCTCGAGCGGATGGCGCGCATCATCGGCCGCGACGCCCTGCCCGCGCGCCAGCAGCTCGCGCTTTTCTGCGCGGGGCTCGTCAACGACGCCTTCCTGCGCCAGTCCGCGTATTCGGACAACGACCGCGTGTGCGCGCCGGCGCGGCAGGCGGCGATGATGCGCCTGCTCGCCCATTTCTTCGACCTCGCCGAGCGTGCGCTTGCGCAAGGCGCGACACCGGCCGCCATCGCGCAGATGCAATGCGTGCGCCCGCTGCAGCGGCTGGGCGAGGACATCGGCGATGCCGACCTCGACCGGATCGCAACGTTGCCGAAGCGGTGGAGCGCGAATTCGAGGCGATGATCGAAACGAAGGAGCCGCACGATGCGCCTCACGTCTAGCGGCGCTGCAACGCGGCTCGAAGGGCCGCTCCTGTTCCTGCGCCGGACGCTCGACGTCGGCCTGCAGGACGCCGTGGAGGTGCAGGGCGCCGATGGCCGCGCGCGCCTCGGCCGGGTCGCGGCGATCGACAACGATGTGATGACGATCGAAGTGCTCGAAGCGACGGCGGGACTCACGCTTCCGGGCACGGTGGTGCGTTTTTTCGGGGAGCCCCTGTCGTTCGGCGTCGCGCCGTCGATCCTGGGCCGAGTCTTCAACGGGGTCGGCCAGGTGATCGACGGCGGGCCGCCGCTCCCGGCGCGCGAGCGCCTGCGGATCGACGGCCTGCCGATCAATCCGGTGGCGCGCGCGATGCCGCGCGACTTCATCGAAACCGGCGTCACCACGCTCGACCTGATGAACAGCCTCGTGCGCGGGCAGAAGCTGCCGCTGTTCTCCGGCGGCGGGCTGCCGCACGACCGCCTTGCCGTCGACATCGCCACGCACGCGCGCATCCGCAACGCCGCCAGCGGCGAGTTCGCCATCGTGTTCGCCGGCATCGGCGTGCCCTACGACAGCGCCGAATATTTCCGGCGCAGCCTCGAGCAAAGCGGCGCGCTCGAGCGCACGGCACTGTTCCTCAACCTCGCGAGCGATTCGTCGACGCAGCGGCTCCTGACGCCGCGCTTTGCGCTGACCGCGGCCGAATACCTGGCCTTTCGTTGCGGCAAGCACGTGCTCGTGATCCTGACCGACATGACGAACTACGCCGAGGCGCTGCGTGAAGTCTCGTCGTCGAAAGGCGAGATCCCGAGCCGAAAGGGATTTCCGGGTTACATGTATTCGGACCTCGCGACCTTGTTCGAGCGCGCGGGCTGCATCAAGGGCGTCGCGGGCACGCTGACGCAGCTGCCCATCGTGACGATGCCCGCCGACGACATCGGCCATCCGATCCCGGACCTGACCGGCTACATCACCGAGGGCCAGATCGTCCTCTCGCGCGACCTCGACCGGCGCGGCATCTATCCGCCGGTCAACGTGCTGCCGTCGCTTTCGCGGCTGATGAAGGACGGCACCGGCGGCAAGTACACGGATCCCGACCACCCGGCGCTCGCGAGCCAGCTCTATGCCGCGTACGCGCGCGCGGTCCAGGCGCGCGTGCTCGCGAGCGTCGTCGGCGAGGAAGGGCTCGCGGACACCGATCGCAGGTACCTCGCCTTCGGCACGGCGTTCGAGGGGCAGCTCGTCGCGCAGGACGGCGCGCGGTCGCTCGAAGAGAGCATGGCCGCCGGGTGGACGCTGCTTGCGGGACTGCCGACGAGCGAGCTCGCGCGGCTGTCCGATGCGCAGATCGACCGGCATCTCGGCACGCGTTCGAACACGCCCGCATGAGCGAAGCAACCCCCACGCGCAGCGTGGTCCTCGAAATGAAGGACGAGCGTCGTGCGATGCACGACGGCTACGTGTTCCTCGACGAGAAATGCCTGCTGCTCGCCGGAGAGATGCTGCGCGAGCTGGAACGCTACGACGCGCTGCAGTCTGCCTTCGCGACGGCCTATGCGGCCGCCATCGACCGACTGCGCGATGCGATCGCGCGGCACGGACTGCACGGACTCGAGGTCTACCCGGGCGCCGACGCCGGTCACACGACGATCGCCCGAACGACGCGCACGCTGATGGGGGTGCCGCTGCAGGACGCCGTGCTCGCCGGGGACCCGCCGGCGGCGGCGCGCGCCATCGACGCCTCGCCCGAGGCGGAAGCCTGCCGGCGCGCGTTCGCCGCGATATCCTCCGCCGCGGCGCCCCTCGCCGCCGTCAGCGGCAACCTCACGCGCCTGTCCCTCGAGTACAAGCGATCGGTCCGGCGCGCCCGCGCGCTGCAGGACGTCCTGCTGCCGGAACTCGACCGCGACGTGCGCGAGCTCGAGACGCGCCTCGAGGAGCTCGAGCAGGAGGATGCGATCTGGATGCGTCACGGGCGGTCGTGATCCGGCGCGCGCAGAACGCCCATGCCAGGCACTTGTTCGGGCGCACGACGTTCATATCCGCAGCCGCCGTATGTTCCACCGACAGAAAGCTGACGGCTGCAAAGCCGCCAGCTTCCGACAGCAGGATCGTGTGCGAGACGGTCTTTGTGCCAGGCGGCGCGATCCGCGCGCAACGCCGCGCCGGCTTCCCCTGCTACTTGGCGGGATCGAGGGCCGCTGCAAACGCCTGGATGTACGTCACCTCGACCTGGTCGCCCTTCGCGACGCGCTTGAACTGCTCCGGGTCCGAGACGACGATGTCCACGGTGCGCTTCGGCCCGCGCAGCGTCACGACCTGGGTCGCGGGGTCGACGGCGACGACATCCGCGACGATCGTCACCCGGCGGCCGACGGTGCCAGACACCGTCTCGCCCGAGTTCATCTTCATGGCGCCCTGACTCTCAGCGCGCCCGACCGCCATGCCGCCGCCCTTCTTGAGCTCGACCGTCACCGCTTGCTTATACGTGGCGTTGACCACGTCGCCGACCTTGATCGCGTCGAAATTCTTGACGTCCGCGCCGGCGGTGACCGTGAGCTCGTTGCCTTGCGGTCCCTTGAGCGTCACGTCGCGCAGGGCCTTGTCCACGGCGACCACCGTCGCCTTGATCGTTATCGTACTCGCCGTGCCCACCATGCCCGGCTTTGCGCCGCCGGTGACAAGGGGTGTCTGCGCCATCGTAGTGGTTGCAAATAGCGACACCGCAACGCAGGTTAAGGCCTTGATGATCGTCGTTTTCATGTCCATTCCTTTCTGTCTGAATTACCGCGCCGTGCACCTGGCGTGCACTCGACGTGCCCGGGTGCCAGCGACTTGTAGTATACTACTTCGAGGTTGACGTGGGTTAGCGCGGACCTTTGGTGCTGCGTTATGCCCATCGGTTATTTTTGGCAGCCCGCATGTCCAAGCGTTCGTGCAGGACGCTCCGGCCTCAGATCGAAGCGGGTAACGCACGCTCGTAGCGCACATCGGGCTCGCGTTCCTCGCATCCGCTGCCATCGGTGAATTCGACGGCGACGAACCCGTTGCGCTCGTAGAAGCGCCGCGCGCCGGCGTTGCGCTGGAACGTCCAGAGCCGAAGGACGCCGAGCGGCGCCGCCTCGGTCAACATCCGGTCGAGGAGACGCTGGCCGATGCCCATTCCCGTCCGGCCGGGCGCGACGTAGAGCTGCCGCACCCACTCGCCGTCGCGCGTCGCGATGCCGATCACGGCATCGCCCTCCAGCGCGAGCCACACCGAGTGACGGGCGAAATTGCCGCGGATCCACGCGGCGTCCTCCGCGGCGGTGTGCGGCTCGAGCAACCCCGGAAGCGTCGCGCGCGTCGCGGCGCGCTGCACCGCCATCGCAGCGTCGGCCTCCGCGTCGAGCCGGGCAGGATTGGGCCGGCGGATCGCGACGTCGGTCATTTCGCGCGCGTCAACCGAGGAGGTCGCCCGACACCTTCCGGCCGCGCGCGGCGCGCACCGTGGGCGCCGTCTCGCGGCCGCGCCGCGCCGAATGCGCATCGAGCACCGGCCGCAGATAGCGTCCCGTGTGGCTCGCCGCGATCTTCACGATTTCTTCCGGCGGACCCTGCGCGATGATGCGTCCGCCGCCGCCGCCGCCTTCCGGCCCGAGGTCGATGATCCAGTCGGCTGTCTTCAGCACGTCGAGGTTGTGCTCGATCACGACGACCGTGTTGCCGTGGTCGCGCAGCCGGTGCAGCACGGTCAGCAGCATCTCGATGTCGTGGAAATGGAGACCGGTCGTCGGCTCGTCGAGGATGTAGAGCGTGCGTCCCGTGTCGCGCTTCGACAGTTCGAGCGCCAGCTTCACGCGCTGCGCCTCGCCGCCCGAGAGTGTCGTCGCCGACTGGCCGAGGGTGATGTAGCCCAGCCCGACGTCGAGCAGCGTGGAGAGCTTGCGCGCGACCGCCGGCACCGGCTCGAAGAATGCGTACGCCTGCTCGACCGTCATCGCGAGGACTTCGTGGATGTTCTTGTCCTTGTAGCGGATTTCGAGCGTCTCGCGGTTGTAGCGCTGGCCGTGGCACACGTCGCACGGCACGTACACGTCGGGCAGGAAATGCATCTCGACCTTGATGAGGCCGTCGCCCTGGCACGCCTCGCAGCGCCCGCCCTTGACGTTGAACGAGAAGCGTCCGGGGCCGTAGCCGCGCTCGCGCGCCTCCTTCACCTGCGCGAAGAGCTCGCGGATCGGCGTGAAGAGGCCCGTGTAAGTCGCCGGATTCGACCGCGGCGTGCGCCCGATCGGGCCCTGGTCGACGCTGATCACCTTGTCGTAATGCTCGAGACCCAGCATCTCGCGGAACGGCGCCGGCTCCGTCGTGCTGCCGTAGAGCGCGCGCGCGGCCGCGTGGTAGAGCGTGTCGTTGATCAGCGTGGACTTGCCCGAGCCCGACACGCCGGTGACGCAGACGAAGAGGCCCACCGGAAGCTCGAGCGTGACTTCGCGCAGGTTGTTGCCGGTGGCGCCCGTGATGGTCAGGACGCGTTTCGGATCCGCGCGCAGGCGGTGCGACGGCATCGGGATCTGGCGATGGCCGGCGAGATACTGGCCGGTCAGCGAATGCGTCGCGAGGCGGATTTCCTCGGGCGTGCCCTGCGCGACGACCTGTCCGCCATGCTCGCCGGCGCCCGGCCCCATGTCGACGATGTAATCCGCCGCGCAGATCGCGTCGTGATCGTGCTCGACGACGATCACGCTGTTGCCGAGGTCGCGCAGGTGCTTCAGCGTGGCGAGCAGCCGGTCGTTGTCGCGCTGATGGAGGCCGATCGAGGGCTCGTCCAGGACGTACATCACGCCGGTCAGGCCGGACCCGATCTGCGACGCGAGGCGGATCCGCTGCGCCTCGCCGCCCGAAAGGGTCTCCGCCGAGCGGTCGAGCGACAGGTAATCGAGGCCGACATTGTTGAGGAACGCCAGCCGGCTGACGATTTCCTTGATGATCTTTTCGGCGATCGCGAGCTTCTGCCCTTCGAGCTTCAGCGCGCCGAAGTATTCCGACGCCTCCTTCAACGCGAGGCCCGACACCTCGTAGATCGCGCGCGCGGCGGCGCCCTCGCCGACCTTGACGAAGCGCGCCTCGCGCCGCAGCCGCGTGCCGCCGCATTCCGGGCACGGCTTGGAGTTGAGGTACTTCGCGAGCTCCTCGCGCACCATCACCGAGTCGGTTTCGCGGTACCGGCGCTCGAGGTTCGGGATGATCCCCTCGAACGCGTGCTCGCGCACCATCGGCTTGCCGCGCTCGGAGAGGTACGTGAACGGGATGGTCTCGTCCCCGCTGCCGTAGAGCACGAGCTGCTGGACGCGCTCCGTCAGCTTGCCGAAGGGCCGCTCGAGGTCGAACGCCGCGTGCTTCGCGAGGCTGCCGAGCAGCTGGAAGTAGAACTGGTTGCGGCGGTCCCAGCCCTTGATGGCGCCCGAGGCGAGCGAGAGCTGCGGAAACGCGACGACGCGCTTCGGGTCGAAGAAGCTGATCGAGCCGAGGCCGTCGCAGCGCGGGCACGCGCCCATCGGGCTGTTGAACGAGAAGAGCCGCGGCTCGAGCTCGGACAGCGAGTAGTTGCAGATGGAGCACGCGAACTTGGCGGAGAAGAGGTGCTCCTGATTCGTGTCCATCTCGAGCACGATCGCGCGGCCGTCGCCGTGACGCAGCGCCGTCTCGAACGACTCCGCCAGCCGCTGCTTGAACTCCGCTTGCACCTTGAGGCGGTCCACCACGACCTCGATCGTGTGCTTCGAGTTCTTCGCCAGGCGCGGCACCGCGTCGATCTCGTGCACCTTGCCGTCCACGCGCACGCGCACGAAGCCCTTCGCGCGAAGCTCGACGAAGAGCTCCAGCTGCTCGCCCTTGCGGTTGACGACGACGGGCGCCAGGATCATGAGCTTCGTGTCCGCGGGGAACGCAAGCGTCGCGTCGACCATCTGCGATATCGTCATCGCGGCGAGCTTCTGCTCGGGATGGTCCGGGCAATACGGGTCGCCGACGCGCGCGAACAGAGAGCCGCAGGTAGTCGTGGATCTCGGTGACGGTCCCCACCGTCGAGCGCGGATTGTGCGACGTCGCCTTCTGCTCGATCGAGATCGCCGGCGAGAGGCCCTCGATCAGGTCGACGTCGGGCTTCTCCATCAGCTGCAGGAACTGGCGCGCGTACGCCGACAGCGACTCGACGTAGCGCCGTTGCCCCTCGGCGTAGAGCGTGTCGAACGCGAGCGAGCTCTTGCCCGAGCCCGACAGCCCGGTGACGACGATCAGCCGCTGCCGCGGCAGCTCGAGGTTGATGTTCTTGAGGTTGTGCGTGCGCGCGCCGCGGATGCGGATGTATTCCATGCGGGGGATGTGGCTTTCTTTTTCGGTGCGGGCGGCTTCGCGCGCCCCAAGTGGGTTACCGGCCCGACGTTTTGCCTAGACCGCATGGTCGAGGGACGGCGGGCCAACCTGTTAGTATATTGCGTTTCGGTCGCCTGCTTCCAGTCGCGTTTTCAGTTGCGCTATTTGCCCATGTCGAATCCCGCCGCGCCGTCCCTCGCGAGCATGCGGATGACGCCTGCCGAAAGGGGCGCCGCCGCGAGCCTCGCCAGCATCTACGGCCTGCGCCTTTTCGGCATGTTCGTCATCCTGCCCGTGTTCGCGCTGTACGCCACGGCGCTGCCCGGCGGCGCCAGCCACACGCTGATCGGCGTGGCGCTCGGCGCCTACGGCCTCACGCAGGCGATCCTCCAGATTCCGTTCGGCTGGGCTTCCGACAGATGGGGGCGCAAGCCCGTGATTTACATGGGTCTCGCGATTTTTGCGGTGGGGAGCTTTGTAGCGGCGTGGGCGCCGTCCATCGGCTGGGTGATCGTGGGCCGCTCCCTGCAGGGCGCCGGCGCCATCTCGGCGGCCGTCATCGCGCTGACGGCCGACCTCACGCGCGACGCGGTGCGCACGCGCGCGATCGCGGTGATCGGGATCACCATCGGCATCACGTTCGCGGCCTCGATGATCGCGGGCCCGGTGCTCAAGGCCTGGATCGGCGTGCCTGGAATCTTCACGTTGACGGGCGTGCTGGCGGTCGCCGCCATCGTGGTCGTGCGTTTCCTGGTGCCGAACCCCGATCATGCATCCCACGAGCGGGACGTCGCGCCGGGCCAGCTCGCGCGCGCGATCGCCGATGCCCAGCTGCTGCGCCTCAACTTCGGCATGTTCACGCTGCATGCGGTGCTGATGGCGCTCTTCACGCAAATACCGTTCGCGCTGCGGGACAACGGCCTCGTCGTGGAGCGGCACTGGATCGTGTACCTGCCCGTGCTGCTGGTGTCGATCCTGCTGATGCTGCCGTTCGTGCGACAGGTCGATCGGCCCGCGCGTGCCAAGGCGCTGCTCAACGGCGCGGTGATCGTGCTCATCGCGTCGCAAGTCGCGCTCGCGCTGGCGCTGCATTCGTTGCTCGCGCTCGCCCTCGCGATGACGCTGTTTTTCGCGGCCCTCAACCTGCTCGAAGCCATGCTGCCGTCGCTGGTCTCGAAGTGCGCGCCCGGCGATGCCCGCGGCGCGGCCATCGGCGTGAACTCGACGGCGCAGTTCCTGGGCGCGTTCGCCGGCGCCACGGCGGGCGGCTGGCTCGCCGACCACGCGGGCGGCGCCTCCGTATTCATTTTCGGCGTGGTCCTGGCCGCGCTCTGGCTTGCTGCAAGCGCGACGATGACGGTGCCTTCGGCCTACAATCACGGCAATTACTCGATGGGAGAAACATAGATGGCTTCGGTCAACAAGGTGATCATCGTCGGCAACCTCGGCCGCGATCCCGAAACGCGCTACGCGACGAGCGGCTCGGCAATCTGCAATATCACGGTCGCGACCTCGCGCCAGTGGAAGGACAAGACGAGCGGCGAAAAGAAGGAAGAGACCGAATGGCACCGGGTCGTGTTCTACGACCGGCTGGCCGAGATCGCCGGCGAATATCTCAAGAAAGGCCGCCCGGTTTACGTCGAGGGCCGGCTCAAGACGCGCAAATGGCAGGACAAGGAAGGTGTCGACCGCTATACGACCGAAATCGTCGCCGAGGAAATGCAGCTCCTCGGCTCCCGTGAAGGCGGCGGAGGCGGCGGGGCCGGCGGAGGCGACGTCGAATTCGATTCGGCCGGAGGTGGCGGGCGCGCCAGAAGCGGCGGCGGTAGCGCCGCGGGCGGAGCCAAGAGCAGCAGTGGCGGCGGCGCTGCGCCGAAGCCGAAATCCGACGATTTCGACGACGACATTCCGTTCTAGGCCATGATCACGCGAGAGGGGATGTCCCGGTTCGTCGCGGTGCTCGCATTGCCGGTGCTCCTGTGGGGCTGCGCAGGCGCTCCGAGCGGGGGTCCGAGCACGGCGCAGGTCGAGCCGTTGCTGGTTGCCGCCGGGTTCAAGACCGTGGTCGCCAGCAACGATCGGCAATTGCAGCAGCTGCCGACATTGCCGGCGGGACAGGTGACCGTCATCACGCAGACCGGCAAGGATTGGTTCGTCTATCCGGATCACGCCAGGAATCGTGTTTACGTCGGCACGGAGGCCGAGTATCGCGCCTACCTCAAGCTGCGGACGCAAGGCAATCTTCCCGACACCGACCCGCAAGCGTCGTACTACAAGCAGGACACCGCGATGACCGCGACGTCGAAACGCTACGCGGGCATACCCTGGGATGGATGGCCGGAGTTCGCGGCGCTGTCCTGGCCGTGACATGCATGCGGCTAAGGGGCGGCGCTGTCGCGACCGTTGTCCTGCAAGCACCTGCCGCGACGCCGCGCTGACTCGAATGCCTCACATCCCGGAAGAGCGCCAGCCCGTGCGTCGCAATCAACCTACGGCGTTGGCGGCAACGTGACACTCTTCACGGCGCGACTTCGACGTTTCGACAGGACGCAACCTATCCAATGAGCAGTGAATCGTCCCCGGCCGACGATGCGGATGAACTGTCGTCGCTCCCCGGGCGCCATCGCCTGCGGCTCGCGCTGCTGGCGTTGGCGCTGATCGCCGCCCTGGTCTGGGGCGTCTACGAGTTCGTCGTCACCACGGTGCCGCGTCATATCGTGCTGGCGTCCGGCCCGGAAGGCGGCGTCTATCATCGCTATGCGAGGCGATACAAGGAATTGCTCGCGCGCGACGGCGTCACCGTCGACGAGCGGATCACGGCCGGCGCGGACGAGAACCTGAAGCTGTTGCTCGATCCGAAATCCGGCGTCGACGTCGCCTTCATGCAAGGCGGTGTCGCGCCCAATGCCGAGGACAACGACCTCGTGATGCTGGCGAGCCTCTATTACGAGCCTCTCTGGATCTTCTACACGGGCACCGAAACGATCTCCACGATCCCGCAATTGCGCGGAAGGCGCATTGCCGTCGGCGCCCCTGGAAGCGGGACGCGGAAATTCGCGGAGTCGGTGCTTTCGATGAGCGGCATCGCGCCGGACAACACCACGCTGCGCTCCCTCGGCGGCAAGGACGCGCAGCAGGCCTTGGCAAATGGCGACGTCGATGCTGCGATCTTCGTGGGCGGGCCGGAGAGCGCCGTCATTCATGACGCGCTGTGGAACGCGGACCTCAAGCTCATGAGCTTCGCGCGCGCGGATGCCTACGTGCGTCGCGTGCCGTACATCGCCAAGCTCACGCTGCCTGAAGGAACGATCGACCTCGGCGGCAACATTCCGCCGCAGGACGTGACCCTGATCGGCACGACCGCCATGCTGGTCGCCCGCGACGCCTTTCCCGCGGCGCTCGTGAACCTGCTGATGGACACGGCACGCGACATGCACTCGGGGAAAGGGTATTTCGAAGCGGCGGGAGAGTTTCCGGGCATCACGCCCGTCGACTTTCCCGTCTCCGAAGCCGCCGAGCGGCACAAGCGGTTCGGGCCGAGCTTCCTGCATCGTTACCTGCCGTTCTGGGTCGCGACCTTCCTGGAGCGCCTGATCATCGTGGTGCTGCCGCTGCTCGTCATCGTGATTCCCCTGATCAATCTTCTTCCTCAGATGCTCCGCTGGCGGGTACGATCGCGCATCTTTCGCCTGTACGGCGAGCTCAAGCTGCTCGAACGCGACGTTGCCGCGCGCACCGGCGCGCTGCCCGTCGAGCGCTGGCATGCGGACCTGGATCGCATCGAGCGGGAAGCCGAGCAGCTCAAGACCCCGGTAAGTTACGCCAGCGAGGCGTACACGTTGCGCGAGCACATCGGGCTGGTGCGCCGTGCCGTGATGGCGAAGGACGGAACGGCGAACGCATCCGCCGGCTGACCGTCGGGTGCCCGCGATGCGCGGTCAAACGGCTGCGCGCACCGGGGCTTCCGCGTGCCCGGACGTCACTGCCCGCGGTCGTCGTGATCACGCCGCCGCCCAGGCACACGTCCCCGTCGTAGAGCACCAGATACTGTCCCGGCGTCGGCGCCCATTGCGGTTCGCCGAACGTCGCGTGCGCGCGGTTCCCGTCGCACAATTCCACGCGACAGCCGGCATCCGGCATCCGGTAGCGCGTCTTCGCGCCGAGGTCCGCCAGCGTCGTCGCGGCAGGGGGCGCGCCGGCGATCCAGTGCATCTCCTGCGCATCGACCTCGCGCCGGTAAAGCAGCGCATGGTCGTGGCCCTGGACGACGACAAGCGCGTTGCGCGCGCCGACCTTGCCGGCGACAAACCACGGCAGCTCGGAGCCGTCCCGGGTGCCGCCCACGCGGAGCCCTTGCCGCTGCCCGAGCGTGTAATAGGCGAGCCCGTCGTGACGCCCGACCACCCGCCCGTCCGGCGTTTCGATCGGGCCCGGCGTGCGCGGCAGGTATTTCGCGAGGAAATCACGGAATGGCCGTTCGCCGATGAAGCAGATCCCGGTCGAGTCCTTCTTCGCCCACGTCGGAATGCCTTCGCGCTTCGCGATCGCGCGCACGTCGCGCTTTGCGATCTCGCCCAGCGGGAACAGGACCGGCGCAAGCTGCTCCTGCGTGAGCCGGTGCAGGAAATAGCTCTGGTCCTTGGTCGCGTCGGTGGCTTTGCGCAACTCGACGCGCGCTCCGGCGCGCCGCACGCGCGCATAGTGCCCGGTTGCGATGCGGTCCGCGCCGAGCGTGCGGGCGTGATCGAGGAACGCGCGGAACTTGATCTCGCTGTTGCAAAGCACGTCCGGGTTGGGCGTCCGGCCGGCTTCGTACTCGCGCAGGAAATGCGCGAACACGCGCTCGCGGTAGTCGGCGGCAAAATTCACGGCTTCGAGCTCGATGCCGATCACGTCGGCCACCGACGCCGCGTCGACGAGATCCGCGCGCGACGTGCAGTATTCGTCGGTGTCGTCGTCTTCCCAGTTCTTCATGAACAGGCCGACGACGTCGAAGCCCTGCGATTTCAGCAGCCACGCCGCGACCGACGAGTCGACGCCGCCCGACATTCCGATCACCACGCGTTCCTTGCGCGCCACGCTATGTCCGTCACGATGCCGGCCGGCGCGGCCGGCCAAAAGAAAAAGGCAGGGGACTTGCGGCCCCTGCCTTCCTCGAACGAGCGAAAGACCTTATGGGCTCGCGTTCGCCTTGGTCGACGCGTCGACGGCCTTCTGCTTGTCCTGCGTGGTCGGCAGCGCCTTCGGGTCGTTCTTCATGGCCTTCGCGTCGGCGACGCCCTTCTGTTCCTGCGCCCGGTTCGCCGCAGTCGGCGTGCTCGCCCGCGGTGGCGGCGTCGACGGCCTTCGCCTTGTCCTGCTTGGTCGGCAGCGTCCTTCGGCGTGTTCTTGTTGGCCTTCGCTTCGGCGACGCCCTTCTGTTCCTGCGCCTTGCGTTCGGCGGTGTCGGTCGAGGCCTTGGTAGCGGCATCGACTTCCGCCTGCTTGGCCTTGGTCGCGGGGGACGGGTTGGTAACGGGGTTGGTGCCCTGGGCGCCAGCGACAGCGGCGAATGTGCCGGCGATGAGCGCGATCAACAGTTTGTTCATTTGAATCCCTCAGTAGTATTGATGTGCACGGACTTCATCACGGCGACGATAATCGCTGGCCTGAAAGTCAATAAAGCCTTGGAATTATAGAGACTTCGGGCCAAAAGCGCAACCCGCCGCACGACGCTTTCCTGCCGTTACTTCGTTGGTGCGGGTGCCGGTGCGGGTGCGGCGGTGGTCGAGCTCGTGCTCGACTTCTTCTTCTTCTTGCTGGACTTCGTCTTCTTCGGTTCCGCCGTCGACTTCGTGGCGTCGGCCGACTTGGCCGGGGTCGCCATCGGGGCTGCAGGCGCTGCCGCCGGAGCCGCCGCAGGTGCTGCGGCCGGAGCCGGAGCCTTGGCCGGCGCCGCCGGGGTCGTGGTTTGCGCAAAGGCCGTCAGCGCGAACGCGCTGGCGATCAGGGCGGTCAGGAGTTTGCTCATCTGTCGCTTCTTTCGAGGTTAGAGTGGGTTTGACACAAATCCTTGGTGTCGCCGCCGTTAACGCGGGCCTCGCACCCGCGGTTGACACAACCGTTACACTTTCAATTCCCGGCACTTTGTCCAAGTCATTGATTTATAACGGATGACACACTAATGTTGACGGTTACCGGTCAATTTCCCGGGGGACTTTGCGCACAACGGAGTTTGGCCGCCCAAAGCGCGTGTTGTCAGGGGAGCCCGATTTCCCGCTGCAGCCACTCGCGCAGCATCGGCACGGTGATCGCTCGTCGCGACGAGAGCGAATGCCGGTCGAGCGCCGCCAGTGCGCCGAGCAGCGCGGACATGTCGCGCCGGCCATGGGCGAGAAGGTAGCGGATGACGTCGTCGGGGACGGCAAAACCGCGACGGCGCGCGTAGCCGACCAGGGCGGCCGGCTTGTCGTCGTCGGCAAGCGGCACGATTTCGTAGACGAGGCCCCAGCCGAGGCGGGTTCGCAAGTCTTCGCGCACCGGCAGCATGGCGGGCGCGACGCTCGCGGCGCCGACGAAACGGTGGCCGACGGCGTGCAGCGCATTGAAAAGCGTAAAGAGGCGTCCTTGCGCTTCGGCCGTGGCCGCCTCGATCGCGTCGACGGCGACGAGCGATTGGCCGGCGAGCGATTCGGGGTCCATCGCGACCAGGGCGCCCGGATCCGCGATATAGGTGGCCGCGAATCCATGCGCCGACGCCGCCGCGACGCATGCGCGCAGCAGGTGCGACTTCCCCGCGCCCGCCGCGCCCCAGAGAACCACTCCGCGCTCCGTCGCCTCCCCGGTTGCAAATCGCGTGAGCGCTGCGACCCCCTCCGCGTTGCGGCCCGGCAGGAAGCTCGCGAACGACGGCGGCTCGGGCGGCACGAGATCGAAGACGAGTTGTTCCATCGGGGTCGTTGTCACAGCGGATGCCGGAATGCCGCCGCGGTGCGACGCGAGGCCGGCGCGCAGGCAATTCCGGTAAAATCGGCGCAGTCCTGCACTTTACCGCGGCGCCGGGCCAACCCCCAATTCGGCGCGCCCCATGACCGCTTCCGCCTCCGTCCCGCCTTCCCCGCTGTCCTATCGCGACGCCGGCGTCGACATCGATGCCGGCGACTCGCTCGTCGAACGCATCAAGCCGTTCGCGAAGCGGACGCTGCGCCCCGAAGTGCTGGCCGGCATCGGCGGTTTCGGCGCGCTGATCGAGCTGCCCAAGCGGTATCGGGAGCCCGTGCTGGTCGCCGGGACCGACGGCGTCGGAACGAAGCTCAAGCTCGCGTTCGCGCTCGCTCGCCACGACACGATCGGCATCGACCTCGTCGCGATGAGCGTCAACGACATCCTCGTGCAGGGCGCCGAGCCGCTGTTCTTCCTCGACTATTACGTATGCGAGCGCCTCGACGTCGCCGTCGCGAGCGACGTGATCAAGGGGATCGCGGCCGGCTGCGAGCAGGCGGGCTGCGCGTTGATCGGCGGCGAGACCGCCGAGCATCCGAAGGCGTTCGTCCCGGGCGAATACGACCTCGCCGGCTTCGCCGTCGGCGTCGTCGAGAAGTCGAAGGCGATCGACGGGCGCCGCATCGCCGCGGGCGACGTGCTCCTCGGCCTCGCGTCGAGCGGGCCGCACTCGAACGGGTTCTCGCTGATCCGCCGGATCCTGGAAGTGTCCGGCGCGAATCTCGCGCAGGCGCTGCCCGGTCCGCCCGCCGGGCGGACGCTGGGCGACGCGCTGCTGGAGCCGACGCGGATCTACGTGAAGCCGGTGCTCGCCCTCCTGCGCGACGTGGACGTGAAGGGCATGGCGCACATCACCGGCGGCGGCCTCGTCGAAAACACGCACCGGATGTTTCCCGACGGCCTCGCCGCGCGCATCGACCGCGCATCGTGGCCGCGCCCGCCGATCTTCGACTGGCTGCAGCGCGCGGGCCGGGTCACCGACGCCGAAATGCACCGCGTGTTCAACTGCGGCATCGGCATGATCCTCGTCGTCGCGCCGGCCGACGCGCAGAGGGCGATGGCGCAACTCGCGTCCGCCGGCGAAACCGTCCATCGCATCGGCACGGTCGTTCCGCGCGCGACCGGAATGCCGGCCACGGTCGTCGAGTGAAGGCGCGGGTGATGGCGATTCCGCGCATCACCGTACTCATCTCCGGCCGCGGCACGAATCTCGCGGCGCTGATCGACGCCGAGCGGCGCGGCGCGCTGGGTGGAGCGGTCTCCGCCGTGATCAGCAACCGGGCCCGCGCCGAGGGTCTCGCGATCGCCGCGCGACACGGCATCGCGACCGCGATCGTCGACCATCGGGAGTTCGCGGAGCGCGATGCCTTCGACGCGGCGCTCGCCGCCGCGGTGGATGAAAGCGAGCCCGACGTCGTCGTGCTGGCGGGTTTCATGCGCATCCTCGGCGCGCCGTTCGTGCGCCGCTACGAAGGCCGGATGCTCAACATCCACCCGTCGCTGCTGCCCGCCTATCCGGGGCTCGACACGCATCGTCGCGTGCTCGCCGACGGCGCGCGCGTCCACGGCTGCACCGTCCACTTCGTCACCCCGGACGTCGACCACGGTCCCATCGTCGCGCAGGCGAGCCTCGACGTGCGCGACAGCGACGATGCCGCGTCGCTGGCGGCGCGCGTCCTCGAGCTCGAGCATGTGCTGCTGCCGGCGTCCGTCCGGGCCGTCTGCGAAGGTCGGGTCGTCATCGAAGGACGGCAGGTGCGCGTTAGAGAACCCTCCGCCGCCGCGGCCGAACCTTCGTGAACACGACCTCGCCGACCGTCCGACCGATCTTCGTGATCGCGTTCGCGGTCATCGATCGCGCTGCACCTCGCGCTCTCGCTGTGGCCGGTCGATTTCACGACCGCGCCGGACGCGCCGCCGCTCGTGGCGACGATCACCGAGCTTCCGCCGCCGCCGCAGCCGGTGGCCGCTGTGGCAAAGCCAAAACCGAAGCCGCGGCGACCGAGTCCGATCGCGCCTCCGGCGCCGGTGACCACGCCGGAGCCCGCGCCGGTCGCCGCGAGCGACCCGCCTCCGCTGATCGATCCCACCCCCGACGCAATCGCGACCGGCCCCGAGCTTCCGGCGGTTCCGGTCGACGTCGCGGCGGAGTCCGCGACCACGTCACCGCCGGGGCCGTCCGCGGAGACGCTGCCGCCGCGCGTCGATCTCGTCTACAAGGGCTACCTCGGCACGCGCGGTTTCGTCCTCGGCGACGCCACCTACCGCTTCGAGCATTCGGGCAACCAATACAAGATCTCGACGGTCGGCGAGATGCGCGGACTGGCGGCGCTGCTGTTCCCCGGCAAGGGCCGCCTCGAAAGCCACGGCGCGATCACCGCCGCCGGCCTGCTGCCGTACGAATTCGCGGTCGAGCGCGGCAGCAGGGACCGGCGCGAGGTCGCGCAGTTCGACTGGGAAGCCGGCATCGTCACGCTCTACGAACAGAAAACCGCGGCGCTCGAGGTGCCGACGTTCGATTGGCTCGCGATCATGTGGCAGTACTACTTTTCGCCGCCTGCCGGGAGCGAGGTGTCGTTCGCGGTCGCGACGACGCGGCGGGTCGCGCGCTACACGATCACGCGCGAGGACGACGAGAAGATCGAATGGGGACAGGGCGAGATCGACACCGTGCGCTGGCACCGCCGCAGCGAGGACGGGACGAGCGACGGCTACGTCTGGCTCGCGCCGTCGCTCCATTTCATTCCCGTGAAAATGCGTTACATCGGGCCGCGCGGCACGTTCGAGGCGCTGCTCGACTCGATCCGCATAGACCAGAAAATCGCGCAGCAATGACGCTGCGCGCGAACCAGCTCGCCGGCCTCGCCGACGCGATCGCCGAAATCCATTCGTTGTCCGCGCCGGCGGACACGTTGCTGTACCAATTCTTCCGGCGCCATCGCGCGATGGGACAGCAGGACCGCGCGTTCATCACCGAGGGCGTGTTCGCGTGGCTGCGGCGCCGGCGCTCGCTGGAGGAGCTCGCGCAAACGACGCACCCGGCGAAGCTCGCGCTGGCGGTGACCGTGCGCGAGCTGGGGCACAGCGTGCGCGACCTGCAGCCGATCGTGAAGGAAGTCGATGCGCAATGGTTGGCCGCCTTCAAGTCCCGGCTCGGCACCCCGCTCGAGCCCGCGGTGGCGGCGGACCTTCCGGATTGGCTGTGGACGCGCCTCGGCGCTGCCTACGGAGACGAGGAGCGGGCGTTGCTTGCTCGCGCGCGTGGCTTGCGCCGGCATCGCTCGACCTGCGCATCAATCCGCTGAAGACCACGCGCGACGAGGTGCGCAAGGCGCTCGCCGCGTCGGGCGTGGACGCCGTGCCGACGCCCTACTCGCCCCTCGGCCTGCGCGTCGCGGGAAGGCCGCAGCTCGGGCGGCACGCGCTCGTCACGAGCGGCGCGCTCGAAGTGCAGGACGAAGGCAGCCAGCTCGTCGGCTACCTGGTCGCGCCGCGGCGCGGCGAGATGGTCGTCGACTTCTGCGCAGGCGCGGGCGGCAAGACGCTGCTGCTGGGTGCGCTGATGCGCTCGCTGGGACGGCTGTATGCCTTCGACACGGCCGAGCGGCGCCTCGCGAACCTGAAGCCGCGCCTCGCGCGCTCGGGGCTTTCCAACGTGCATCCGCAACTGATCGCAAGCGAGCGCGACGCGAAGATCAAGCGTCTCGCGGGCAAGATCGACCGCGTGCTGGTCGACGCGCCGTGCACGGGATTCGGCACGCTGCGCCGCAATCCCGACCTCAAGTGGCGGCAGCCGGAATCCGCGGTCGCGGAGCTCGCGCGCAAGCAGCACGCGATCCTCGCCGCCGCCGCGACACTCGTGAAGCCCGGCGGGCGCCTCGTCTATGCGACGTGCAGCGTGCTGCCCGACGAGAACGACGCGATCGTCGCGGCGTTCCTCGCCGCACGCTCCCGATTTCGCGCGCGGCAATGCCGCAGCCGAGCTCGCGCGCGCCGGCATTGCGCTCGACACCGGCGCGAACCTCGAGCTCTTCCCCCACCGCCACGGCTGCGACGGATTCTTCGCGGCGATCCTCGAGCGCGCCGCTTGATCCGGTAGGATTCGATCCCATGCTGACGTCAATCGACTACAGCCACGTCGAGTCCGCGCTCGCGTCGCCGTCGGGCTGGATCGAGCTCGGAATCGCGCTCGCCTGCTTCGCCGTCGGCTGGGTCGTCGATCGCAGGTTCAGCCTGCATCCCAAGAGCGCGAAGGACGTCGTGCGCGTCGGCGTGGGCGGTGTCAATCGCGTGATGTTTCCGCTCGTGTCGCTCGTGCTTCTCGTCGTGGCGTTGGCGATCTACAGCCACTTCCATCCGCCGTTCTTCCTCTCGCTGGCGCTGCCGCTCGCGATCGCGCTCGCGCTGATCCGTCTCCTGGTGTACGCGCTTCGCGGCGTCTTCGGCAACGCGGCATGGATGAAATCGTCCGAGCGGGCGATCTCGTATTCGATCTGGGCGCTCGTCGTCCTGTACTTCCTCGGAATCCTGCACGACGCCCGGGCGACGCTCGACGCGATGCAGATTCCCATGGGCCGGGGTCAGGTCTCGGTGCTGGAGATCGGCCGGGGACTGCTCGTCGTCATGTTGACGATCGCGCTCGCGCTGTGGCTGTCCGGACTCGTCGAGAGCCGGCTGACGCGGTCCAGCGCAATCGACCCCAATCTGCGCGTCGTGCTGGCGAAGTTCGTGCGCGCGCTGCTGCTGGCGTTCGGGGTCCTGTTCGCGCTGCAGACCGTGGGCATCGATCTCACGCTTCTCTCGGTGTTCGGCGGTGCGCTTGGCGTCGGCATCGGGCTCGGCCTGCAGAAGCTCGCCAGCAACTACATCGCAGGCTTCACGATCCTGCTCGACCGTTCGGTCCGCATGGGCGACATGATCACCGTCGACGGCCGCCACGGCATCGTGACCAGCGTGACGTCGAGGTACGTCGTCGTGCGCAGCCTCGACGGCGTCGAGGCGATCGTGCCGAACGAGACACTCGTGACGACAACGGTGCTCAACCATTCGTACACCTCCAGGAACGCAAGGATCGCGCTGCCGGTGCAGATCAGCTACGACAGCGACATCGATGCGGCGCTGGGCATCCTGACCGATGCGGCAAACGCGCATCCGCGCGTACTGAAGGCGCCGAACCCGCCGGCCGCGTTCGTCGCGCGCCTCGCCGAGAACGGCATCGACCTCGAGCTTGGGCTATGGGTCAACGACCCGGAAAACGGGCAGCTCGAGCTCAGGAGCGCGATCAACCGCTACGTAATACGTGCGTTCGGCGAGCACGGGATTCGCATTCCGTTCCCGCAGCGGGAGACGCGAATCGTCGATCTCCGCGCGAAGACGCCGCCAGCGACGTCCGGAGCCTAGGTGCCCGCATGCGGTCGGCCACGTCAACCCACTGTTTAATAGACTGTTTTCAACCGGACCCGGAATGCGGACCCGACCCGCCGCGCAAGGTATAATGCTTGCTTGACCTACAAGGCTTGGGGCCATTGCGCCCGCCAGCCGCCAAAAGGAACCCATGTCTTTCGATTTCCTGTCGTTCGTCGCGCACGGATTGATGCCGCTGCCATGGTGGGGGTATTTCATCGTCGCGCTCGCGCTGACCCATATTACGATTGCGGCCGTCACGATCTACCTGCACCGGCATTCGGCGCACCGTGCGCTCGACTTGCACCCTGCGATCAGCCACTTCTTCCGCTTCTGGCTTTGGCTCACGACCGGCATGGTGACCAAGGAGTGGACGGCGATCCACCGCAAGCACCACGCGAAGTGCGAGACCGAGGAAGACCCGCACAGCCCGCAGACCCGCGGCATCCGCGAAGTGCTTTTCCGCGGCGCCGAGCTCTATCGCGCCGAGTCGAAGATTGCGGAGACGCTCGACAAGTACGGCAAGGGAACGCCCGACGACTGGATGGAGCGCAACGTCTACACGCGCTACTCGTGGGAAGGTGTCGGCCTGATGCTGATGATCGACCTCATGCTGTTCGGCGCCGCCGGCGCCGCGATCTGGGCGGTGCAGATGATGTGGATCCCCGTGACGGCCGCCGGCATCATCAACGGCATCGGCCACTGGTGGGGCTACCGCAACTTCGCCACGGCCGATGCGTCGGCGAACATCGTGCCGTGGGGCATCCTGATCGGCGGCGAGGAGCTGCACAACAATCATCACGCGTATGGCACGTCGGCCAAGCTGTCGTCGCGCTGGTACGAATTCGACATCGGCTGGACGTATATCCGGGTTCTCGAGTCGCTGCGCCTGGCGACGGTGCGCAAGCTCGCGCCGAAGCTCCAGGTCGCGGGGACGAGCAAGCCCGCGCCCGACATGGCGACCCTCGAGGCCGTCATCGCGCATCGTTACACCGTCGTCCGCGCCTACGCCCGCACGCTGAAGGAGTCGTTCGCCACGGAGCTGGCGGCGCTGCGCGCGCGCACCGGCCGCAGCGAGCTGTCGCACGTCCCGAGCATGCGGCGCCTTTCGCACTGGCTCTCCGGCGACAGCACCGCGCCGCTGCGCGAGCCCGAACGCGCAACGCTTGCGCGCGCGATGAACCGCAGCAAGGAGCTGTCGACGATCTACGCGATGCGGCAGGAGTTGAACGCCCTGTGGGAACGCTCGACCGAGTCGAGCGAGCAGCTGCTCGCCCGCCTGCAGGACTGGTGCCATCGTGCCGAAACGTCGGGGATCGTTCCGCTCGAGCAGTTTTCGCTGCAGCTCAAGCGCTACGCATAACTCAGCGGGTCGCGCACTGACGAAAAGCCCGCCGCCCGGCGGGCTTTTCGTTGGGGCGGGCGACCGGCCAAAGGAACGCCGCAATGGAATTCAAGGATTATTACCAGACGCTCGGCGTGACGCGGGAGGCCACGCAGGACGAGGTCAAGAAGGCCTATCGCAAGCTCGCGCGCAAGTACCACCCGGACGTCTCGAAGGAGAAGGACGCCGAGGCGCGGATGAAGGAAGTGAACGAGGCGCATGCGGTGCTCTCCGATCCGGAGAAGCGCGCGGCCTACGACCAGCTCGGGCAGGGCAACCGCGCCGGGCAGGACTTCCGGCCGCCGCCCGACTGGGATTCCGGGTTCGAGTTTTCAGGTCGCGGGCCCGGCGACGGAAACGCAGCGGACTTCAGCGATTTCTTTTCCGAACTCTTCGGTCGTCGCGGCCAAGGCGGCGCAGGCGCACGGTTCGAGATGCGCGGCGAGGATCACCACGCGAAAATCCAGCTGGACCTCGAAGATGCGTATCGCGGCGCGACGCGCGGCATTTCGCTGCGCGCGCCGCACGTGGACGAACAGGGGCATGTCGCGCTGGCCGAGCGCACCCTCGAAGTGAAGATCCCCAGGGGCGTGCACGAAGGGCAGGTCATCCGCCTCGCCGGCCAGGGCAGCGCCGGCATGGGCGGCGGATCCGCGGGCGACCTGTACCTCGAGGTGCAATTCAAGCCGCATCCGCGCTTTCGCGTCGAGGGCCGGGACGTCTATGCCACGCTGCCGGTCGCACCCTGGGAAGCGGCACTGGGCGCGTCGGTCCGGGCGACGCTTCCGGACGGCGCGGTCGACGTGCGCGTGCCGGAAGGTACGCAAACGGGCCGCAAGCTGCGGTTGAAAGGCCGCGGAATTCCCGGAAATTCGCCGGGGGCGCAATCCGGCGATCTTTACCTGGTGCTCGAGCTTGTCCTGCCGCCGGCGAATACGCCTAAGGCGCGCGAACTCTACCAAACCATGGCGCGCGAACTCGCCTTCGATCCGCGCCATGCCGAAGGAGCCAAGACATGACGCAACAGCTCATCGCCATGCTTCTCGACGAGTCGCGCGTCGGCGTCGACGAGGTCGCCGGCAACTGCGCGGTCGACCAAAGCTGGGTCGTCGAATACGTGCACGCAGGCGTATTGCTCGAAAACGCCGACCCCGCCACCGATCCTGCGCATTGGGCGTTCAGCAGCCGCGACCTGATCCGCGCCCGCCGCCTCCGGGATGTCGCCCGTCAATTCGACGCCAACCCGGAACTCGCGGGCCTCGTCGTCGACCTCGTCGAAGAGCTCGATCGTTTGCGCGTGCGCCTGCGGCGCGAGGGCGTGCTGCTAGAGTAGGACGCCGTCCGGAAATGCAAAAGCCCGCCGATTGGCGGGCTTTCACGCTGCACTGCGTGTGCGATTACTTCAGCTTCGTTTCCTTGTACAGGACGTGCTTGCGGGCGACGGGATCGAACTTCTTGATCTCCATCTTTTCCGGCATGAGTTTCTTGTTCTTCATCGTCGTGTAGAAGTGGCCGGTGCCGGCCGACGATTCGAGCTTGATCTTTTCGCGCATGATCGATTGCCTCCCGGGCGTTAGACTTGGACGCCGCGCGCACGAACGGACGCCAGCACGGCGTCGATGCCGTTCTTGTCGATCGTGCGCAGCGCCGCGTTCGTGAGGCGCAGGCTCACCCAGCGGTTCTCGCTCTCGACCCAGAAACGGCGTTGCTGCAGGTTGGGCAGGAAACGCCGCTTGGTCTTGTTGTTGGCGTGCGAAACGTTGTTGCCCACCATCGGTTTCTTGCCGGTGACTTGACAGACTCGAGCCATGGCTCGCTCCTTCGACTATTGGGGACAGCTAAGCAAAGTCGGACATTATAGCGCGAAATCCGGCCCCGATTCAAGCGCTTAAGCCGCGGGCCGGGAGGCCGCCTTTTCGGCGGCTTCCGTCCACCAAGAGAGACCGGAGACTACTTCGGCGAATAGCCGCCCGGCGTGCCGTCCGTCCCGTTGCCCTCGATCGTGTTGCTGGCGGGCGAAAGGACGCTGCCGTTGGCGCCGGTCTGGACGCCCGTCGTGTTGCGCGAGATCACATTGTTGGTGAGCCGCGCCGTCGCGGCGCTCCCGCCGCCCTGCACGAAGACGCCGGTAATGTTGCCGACGACCGTCGAGCTCGACAGCGCGACCGTGATGCCGCTGCCCGCGACGTTGAGCCCGTTGCTGTCGTTGTTGCTGAGCATCACGTTGTCGAGGGCCGCATCGAGGACCTGGCCGGCGCCGGTCACGAGGCTGACGCCGTGGTTCGTGTTCTCCGCGACGACGGAATTGCGCAGCGCCAGCGCGCCCGAGAAGCTCGCGGCGATGCCGTTGACGTTGCTCTCGATCCGCGTGTTGTCGATCGTCGCCGACGCCGCCGTGGCGCCATTGGTCAGGTTGATGCCCGCCTGCCCGCCGCGGATGTAGCTGTCCTTGACGAACAGCTTCGACGCGCCGCCGGGCGCGAACTTGAGGTTCGCCATGCTCGCGCCGGAGAAGCCGCGGATCGTGCAGCTTTCGACGTACAAGGCGGCGCCGCTGTTGAACACGACGCCGTTGTTGCCGCCCTGGTTGTTGATCGTCAGGCCGCGCAGGATCACTTCGTCGCTGGCGCCGGCGTTGATGATGATGCCATCCGTCCCGGCAACGGTCACCGACACGCCGGCGTAGATTCCGGGCGGCACGACGATCGAGACCGCCTTGTTGATCGTGACCGGACCGTAGCCCGCCGAATCGAGCACGACGATTTCGCCGCCCGGATTCGTCTGCACGAGCGCGGCCGCGAAACCCCGGCACGGCGCCGCCAGCGAGCAGGCCGCGGCGTCGCTGCCGGCCGCCGATACGAAGGTGCGTTGCGCCGTCGCGGCAGCGGGCACCGGCGCCAGGCCGACTGCAGCCACGATGGCGGCGCTCACAACCCAGATTCTTGTCGTCATTTTCGTTCTCCTGCTTCACATGGCGGAGCCTGAATGCAGGCCGCGCGCTTGCTGTCAACGTTCATTTGCCCGAATAGGGAGGTCCACTGAATGCGCCGTCGGCGTTGTTCGCCTCGACCGTGTTGTTGCCGCGCGACAGGATCGTTCCCCCGGCGCCCGCTCCGACACCGACGGCATTGCGCGTGATCGTCGATCGCGCGACGCGAGTGACCGACGAGGGCGCGCCGCCGGACACGAAGATCCCGGTGCCGCCATTGCCGCGCACGGACGTCCGGCTCACCGTCGCGAACACCGGCAGCGCGCCGCCCGACGTGATGCCCGCCGCCGCATTGCCTGACACCAGCAGCTTGTCGAATGCCGCAGTGAGCGGAAGCGCGTTCGCGCCGGCAAGGCTGATGCCGTCCTGGCTGCCTCCGGCGACGACGGAATCGCGGACCGTCATCTGGCCATTGGCGATCGCCTTGATGCCGGTCCCGTTGTTCTCGAAGCGGACGTTGTCGATGATGACCCCGATGTCCGCGCCCGCATTCGCAATCCGCAGCCCGGTGGCGCCCGACTGTATCCGGCTGTCTTTGAGGAAGAGCTTCGCCGCTCCGACCGGCTGGAAATTGACGTCGGCCTGTCCCACCTGCGCGTAGCCGCGCACGATCATGCTCTCGAGGTAGAGCGCGCCACCGCTCGAAAACAGGATGCCGTTGTTGCCGCCCTCGGACGTGATCACGAGCCCGCGCAGGAAGATATTGTCCGTCGGCCCGGCAGCGACGGTGATCGCGCTTTGCCCCGGCTGCGCGGAGATTCCGGCGAAAATGCCGGCCGCGGCCAGGATCGTCACCGGCTGCGTGATCGTGATCACGTCATACGGCGCCGAGTCGAGCACGATCACTTCACCGCCACCGACCGTGTGGACCAGCGCAGTCGCGAGCGTGCGGCAGGGGGCCGTGGCCGCGCAGAAGCTGCTGCTGTCGGCGCCGGTGGAGGCGACGAACGTGCGCTGCGCGACGGTATAGAAGACGAGGCCGGACGGCGAGCTCACTCCGCCCGATCCCACTGCGTTGGTCGCCCGAACGTTGCAGGTATACGGCGTGTTGTTGGTCAAACCGGTGACGAGCACGGGGCTTGCGGTGCCGACCGCCGCGACGGCGCCGGGATTGCACGTCACGGTATAGCCGATGATCGGGGCGCCGCCCGTACTGACGGGTGGATTGAACGTCACGAGGATCCCGCCCTGCGTTTGCGTCGCGACGACGCCGCTCGGCGACCCTGGTGTCGTCGCGATCACGTTGAACGACGCGCTGAGGCCGCCGGTCAGCACGTCGCCACTCGTGCGGTTCGCGCTGATCAACGCGCCGATCTGCGCGGTGTCGACCGTCGCGCCGGTCACCGTGCACGTGTTGGCGGCCGCCGACATGCTGCATGTGGTGACGCCGCCGATCGTGCCCGGACCGACGAAGCCGAGGCTGATGCCGGTGGCGGCGAGCACCGGCGCGGGCGTCCCGCCGGCATCGAGGCTCTGGACGATCACGTTGAATGGCGTGCCGACGGAAACGCTGCCGCCTCCATTGACGCTGCTCACGGTGAGCAGCGCCGCCGGGCCGATGACGAGCACGCTCGCCGGGAACGGGCGCGTGCCCATGGTTCCGTCGCCCAGCTCGCCTTCGTTGTTCTCGCCCCAGCACTTGACGCCGACGTTGGTGACGAGCGCGCAGGTGTGCGTCTGTCCTGCAGCAATCGCCATGACGCCGCTCGTTAAACCGCTCACGTCCACCGGTGTAAGGCGCCCTGTTGTCGTGCCATCCCCGAGCTGGCCACGTGAGTTGTCGCCCCAGCACTTGACGCCGCCGCCGGTGGTGAGGGCGCAGGTATGCGACAGTCCCGCGGTGATGGCGGCGATGCCGCTGGAAAGTCCGCTTACGGGCACGGGCGCGAGCCGCTGCGTCGTCGAGGCGTCGCCAAGCTGCCCGTTGAGATTGAATCCCCAGCACTTGGCGGCGCCGAGCGTGGTGACGGCGCAGCTGTGGGTCGCTCCCGTCGCGATGGCCGCGACCCCGCTTGTCAATCCCGTGACGCCGACCGGCGCAAGGCGCGGCGACTGCGTGCCATCGCCGACCTGTCCCTGGAAATTGAAGCCCCAGCATTTGACGCCGCCGCCCGTCGTGAGCGCGCAGGAATGATCCTGGCCGGCGGCAATGGCGGCGACGCCGCTTCCGAGACCGGTGACCGTGACCGGCGCCAGCCGCTGCGTGTTCGAGCTGTCGCCGAGTTGCCCGTTGACATTCTTTCCCCAGCACAGTGCGCCGCCGCCGGCGACTGCGCAGGTGTGATCGCCGCCGACGCTTGCGGCGATGGCGGTCACGCCGGCGAGGCCACTTACATCAACTGGCGTAACGCGCTGGAACTGCGTGGCGTCGCCAAGTTGGCCGAAGGTGTTGTCGCCCCAGCATTTGGCGCCGCCACCGACGATGGCGCAGGTGTGGTTGTTTCCTGCCGCAGCGGCAGTGAGGCCGCCGGAGATGCCGATCGGCGCCGTGGGTGAAAGCCGGCTCAACTGGGTGCCGTCGCCAAGCTGCCCATCGACATTTCCACCCCAGCAGCGGATTCCCCCGCCCGCGGTAACCGCGCACGAATGGATGCCGCCGCCTGCCGGAGTGCCGAGCGAAGCCAGGCCCACGACGTCGCCCGGCACGGCACGCGTCGCCACCGTGCCGTCGCCGAGTTGCCCGTTGCTGTCGAGGCCCCAGCACGCGAGCCCGCCGCCGAGACGCGCACAGCTGTGGAACCCGCCGGCGGCGATCGCCGACGCGCCGACGACGCCGAAGACATCGACCGGCACGAGGCGCGTGTTGGCCGACGTGGTGTCGCCGACCTGGCCGTAGGTATTGTCGCCCCAGCATTTGGCGCCGCCCCCCGACATCAGCGCGCATGTGTGCGCGTTGCCGGCGGCGATTCCCGAGACCCCGCTCGCGAGTCCGCTCACGGCGACCGGCGCGGGTCGCGGCGAATTCGTACCGTCGCCTAGTTGACCGGAGCTGTTGTCGCCCCAGCACCTGACCCCCGCTCCGACCAGCGCGCAGGTGTGGAATTGCCCGACCGCAATCGCGCTCGCGCCGCTCGTGAGGCCGCTGACGTCGACGGGCGCGGTGCGTTGCATATTCGTCCCGTCGCCGACCTGGCCGAGGCCGTTCCAGCCCCAGCACTTGACGCCGCTCGCGGCCGTCACCGCGCAGGTATGCAACGCGCCGCCGTCGATCGCGATCACGCCGCTCGTCAACCCCGTCACGTCGACCGGCGCGAGACGCATCGTCGTCGAGCTGTCGCCGAGCTGGCCGTTGCTGTTCTGGCCCCAGCACTTGACGCCGCCGGCGTTCGTCAGCGCGCAGGTGTGATTGTCGCCCGCCGCGATGGCCTTCACGCCGCTCGCCAATCCGCTGACGTTGACCGGAGACAGCCGCTGCGTCTGCGTGGTGTCGCCGAGTTGTCCCGAGCTGTTGTCGCCCCAGCACTTGACGCCGCCCGCGACGGTCAGCGCGCAGGAATGCGCCGCGCCGGTCACCGTCGCGACCACGCCGGTGGCAAGGCCGTTGACGACGACCGGGGTCTTCCGCTGCATATTCGTCGTGTCGCCGAGCTGGCCGCTGTCGTTGGCGCCCCAGCACTGGGCGCTGCCGAGACCGACGACCGCGCACGTATGAAGCCCGCCCGCGGACAATGCCTTCACGCTCTGCTGGCCGGAGACGAGCGTTGGAACGAGGCGCCGGTTCGTCGCGTTGTCGCCGAGCTGGGCCGAAACGTCGTCGCCCCAGCAATTTACGATGCCGCCACTGACGATTGCGCACGTGTGCTGCAGGCCCGCGGCGATCGCCACGACGCCGGCGGTGAGCCCGAGCACGTCGACCGGCGCCAGCCGGCGAACCGCCAGCGTGCCGTCGCCGAGTTGCGCGTTCTGATTCTGTCCCCAGCACTGCATGCCGGTCGCCGTGGTCAGTGCACAGGAATGCGTCCCGCCCACGGTGATCGCGGCGACGCCGCTCGTGAGCCCGAGGACATCGACCGGCACCAGCTCCTGCGCCTGCGTGCCGTCGCCGAGCTGCCCGTTGGAATTGAGGCCCCAGCACTTGACGCCACCGCTCACCAGCGCGCACGTATGCGACGTCCCCGTCGCCACGGCCGTCGCGCCGCTGGCCAGGCCCATGACGTTGACCGGGCGTAGGACGCTGCGTGACCGAGTTGTCGCCGAGCTGCCCGTTGGCATTGAGCCCCCAGCACTTGACGACACCCGCGCTCATCACCGCGCAGGTGTGCGACTGCCCCGCGGCGATCGCGACCACGCCGCTGCCAAGTCCGCTCACGCTGACGGGCGTAAGCCGCTGCGACGTCGTGCCGTCGCCGAGCTTGTCCGTTAGCGTTGGCGCCCCAGCATTTCACGGCGCCGCCGCTCGTCAGCGCGCACGCGTGCGAGCCGCCGGTCGCAACGGCGACCACGCCGCTCGTCAATCCCGTCACCTGCACGGGCGTGAATCGCTGGACGTTGGTACCGTCGCCGAGCTGGCCGGTGAGCGTTCGTGCCCCAGCACTTGACGCCGCCGCTGACGACCGCGCACGTGAAAAATGCGCCGGCCGCGATCGCGGTGACGCCGCTGGTCAGGCCCGAGACCTGAACCGGCGACTGCGCCTGCGTTGTCGTGCCGTCGCCGATCGCGCCCAGCGTGTTGTCCCCCCAGCACTTGGCGGCGCCCGCGACGATTGCGCATGTGTGGCGGCCGCCGGAACCGGCAGCGATCGCGCCGACACCCGTGAACGGCACGAACGCCTGCGATTCCTGCATCCACCCGCCAAGGATCGCGACGATCAGAATTGCGCAGCAGGGTCGCGACCACCGCGCGTCGATCCAAAGGTCGGGCAATTGCGGAAAACAGGCGGAAAACGGCGTGCCCTGACGCAAAAGCGTCACTGGCTGTCCTGCACATAACGCGAAGCCCGGTCCCCGATCGAGGGCCGGTTTCCGCCTTTGTCATTGTCGCAATCACGTGCATCCACCATGGACATTGCGGGTGTGGCTCCATAGGCCGCCGGCCGACGGATGGTTATCGTCGACCCTGTGGAGCATTTGCCTGTTGTGAGCAACAAGTTCGACTGCAACAACCATGCCACGGAAATGCCGCCGGACGGCCGCGCGCTAGAGGAGGCCGCGCTCCGCGAACGACGTGAGTCGTCCTCCGGCCACGACAAAATGGTCGAGCGTGCGGATGTCGACCAGCGCGAGCGCCTGTTTCAGCGCCTGCGTGAGGAGCTCGTCGGCGCGGCTGGGCTCGGCGACGCCCGACGGGTGGTTGTGCGCGAAGATCATCGCCGCCGCATTGCGCGCGAGCGCCGCCTTGACGACTTCGCGCGGGTAGACGCTGGTCTGCGCAAGCGTCCCGCGAAACAGTTCCTCTGCTGCCAGCACGCGGTTCTGGCTGTCGAGGAAGAGGCCGATGAACACTTCGTAAGGCCGGCCTCCGAGGGAAAGCTTGAGATAGTCGCGCACGGCCTGCGGAGAGCTCAACGCATCGCAGGTCGCGGCCTCCTCGGCCAGCGACCGCCGCGCGATCTCGACCACGCTTGCGAGCACGGCCGAGTGCGCGGGACCGAATCCGCGCACCGCGGACAGTTCGGACGCGGACGCCGCGAGGAGTCGCCGTCAGACCGCCGAAGCGGGCGATCGCGTCGCGCGCGATGTCGAGCGCGCTCTTGCCATTGATCCCCGTGCGGACGATCAGCGCGATGAGCTCGGCATCGGAAAGCGCGGCCGCGCCGTTCGAGAGCAGGCGCTCGCGCGGGCGCTCGCGTTTCGGCCATTGCGCGATTCCCATCCTGTCCTTCCTCGTGATTCGTCGTCGAGATCGCGACCGGCGGCAGTGTAAACTTCGCGCCTCCGCCATCGTATCGGCCGCAAGGATGATGACTCCGCCCTCGCCGCTCACCCGCATCGTGCTGGGCCTCACCGGCGGCATCGCCGCGTACAAGGCGGCCGAGCTGACCCGCCTGTTCGTCAAGGCGGGCATCGCCGTCGACGTCGTCATGACGCCCGGCGCGTGCCGGTTCATCACGCCGATGACATTGCAGGCGCTCTCCGGAAATCCGGTGCTCACCGATCTGTGGGCCTCCGGCGCGGCGAACGGGATGGGACACATCGATCTGTCGCGCAGCGCGAATGCGATCGTCGTGGCCCCCGCATCCGCCGATTTTCTCGCCAAGGTCGCGCACGGCCATGCCGACGACCTGCTGTCGACGCTCACGCTCGCGCGGGATTGCCCGCTCTTCGTCGCGCCGGCCATGAACCGCCAGATGTGGGGCAACGCCGCAAACCAGCGCAATGTCGCGCGGCTCGTCGCCGACGGCGTGATCGTGCTGGGACCGGGCGTGGGCGACCAGGCGTGCGGCGAGACGGGCGAAGGCCGCATGCAGGAGCCGGAGCAGATCTTCGCCGCGGTCGTCGCGTGGGCGCAGCCGAAGCTGCTTTCCGGCAAGCGCGTGTTGATCACCGCGGGACCGACGTTCGAGGCGATCGACCCCGTGCGCGGGATCACCAACACGAGCTCCGGCAAGATGGGCTTCGCGATCGCGCAGGCAGCGGCGGACGCCGGGGCCGCCGTGACCATCGTCGCCGGTCCGACCACGCTGCCCACACCCGCGAACGTCGAGCGGATCGACGTCGTCAGCGCCGGCGAGATGGCGACCGCCGTGCTGGAGCGCGTGGCGGCCTTCGACATCTTCGTCGCCGTCGCCGCCGTCGCCGACTACACCCCGGAAAGGATTTCAGCGACCAAGATCAAGAAGGACGGCGCGCCGCTGACGCTTGCGCTGAAGCCGACAATCGACATTCTCGCGACCGTCGCCGCGCGCCCGGACGCGCCGTACTGCGTCGGCTTCGCCGCCGAGAGCCACGACGTCCAGCGCCACGCGGAGGAGAAGCGCCGCCGCAAGAAGGTGCCGCTCATCGTGGCCAATCGCGCGCAGGATGCGTTCGGCAGCGACGACAACGAAGTCACGCTGTTCGACGACGCCGGCGCGCACCCGTTGCCGAAGATGGACAAGCTCGCATTGGCGCGACAGCTCGTCGCCGAAATCGCGCAGCGCGTCGCATGACCGCCGGCACGACCCGCATCGCCGTCAGGATCGTCGACGAGCGCATCCGCGCGCACCTGCCGGCCTATGCGACGCCGGGGTCGGCCGGGATGGACCTTCGCGCGTGCATCGACGCGCCGCTGACGCTCGCGCCGGGACAGGTCGAGCTCGTGCCGACTGGTCATCGCGATTCACATCGCCGATCCGGCGACTCGCCGCGCTCATCCTGCCGCGCTCGGGACTCGGTCACAAGCACGGCATCGTGCTCGGCAATCTCGTTGGCCTCATCGACTCCGACTACCAGGGTCAACTGATGGTGAGCTGCTGGAATCGCGGCGAGCATCACTACACGCTGCAGCCGATGGAGCGGCTTGCGCAGCTCGTCATCGTTCCGGTGGTCAGGGCGGCATTCGAAGTGGTCGAGGACTTCGCGGAGAGCGATCGCGCGCGGCAGGCGGGTTCGGCAGCACGGGCAGTTGATCCCCGCAGCTCCGTAACCCGCCAGGGGCGAAATCACGTCTCGGTCTTGCGACATTGCGATTTGCACCATTCGCGCCACATCGTACGATAGGCAGCTTCCAGGTTCTCGGTGAAACCGGGAATGTCCATCAGCGCGGAACGCCGCAGCTTCTCACGCAGCGATCCGATGCAATTCGTCCCGCCAATCGTCGTCGGTCGCCAATCGGACATTCAGATCCACGTATTCCTCCGGCGACGTCGGCAATCAACTCGTCCATGCCCAGCGTCTTCAGGATGCTGTAGGTGCCTCGGGATATCGAGCGGGTGCCGCACAAGCCCGACCACCGGAACGCCCATCCACAACGTATCCAGCGTCGTCGTCGCCCCGTTGTACGGCATCGAGTCGAGCGCGATGTCGACCTCGTTGAAGGCGCGCAGATATTGCATCACCGGTACACGCTCGGTGCAGTCTCACGCGCACGCGACAATGCCCGCGCCTTCCAGCCTTCGCAGCAGTAGCTCCTCGAAATCTCCCGGCGGCAGGCCGGCGACTCTCAATCGGGCATCCGGTACCTTGCCAGGATCTGGGCCCAGAGCTCGAGAGAGCGATCGCTCAGCTTCGTAAACTGGTTGAACGAGCCGAACACGATCTCGCGAGGGCTCGTTCGCTCGTTCGGGGCGCACGATCGGCACTTCGAAGAGTCGGCCAGTAGGCCCACTGGCTGTCGGGCAGACGGACGAGTCGCTCGGTGTGCAACGTGTCGGCGACGCCGACCGGATCGGTAAATCGATCGACCAGCCGGTAGTCCATCGATTTCAATCCGGTCGTATTCAGGTATCCGAGCCACGAGACCTGGATCGGGGCTGGCTTCTGCGCGAAGACGGCGAGCCGGCTGTCCTCGGTATGCCCGGAAAGATCGACCAGGATGTCGATTCCGTCCTCGGCTAGCAGGTCAGCGACTTCGTCATCGCTCAGACCCGTGATGTCACGCCACGTGCCGGCGAACCTCCGTTCGAGATCGTGGGTGACCTCGTCGGGTCTCTCGACGTATTGCTGTAGCAGAAGGGCTGCACCGCGCCGGGTCGTGTTCCTCGAGCAGTGGCGCCATGAACACCATGACCGGGTGAACGCGAAAGTCGCCCGACATGTACCCCACGCGCAGTAGTCCGCTCCGCATCGATCGAATTAGAATGCGTGCGGATCGTCCGTTGCGATCGTGCCTTCCAGCCACTCACCGAAACGACGATGCTCGGCAAAGATCTCCTGTGCGTTCGATGTCGTCACGCAGGTTCAGCGCGAACAGGCGAAACGATTTCAGATTCCACGCAGCTGGCTCCCGCGCAATCGCCCTTTCGCGGTAATTCCAGGGCCTGCGATCGGGCGCGCCATGCGCATTTCCATTGAGGCGAGCTTGACGTAGGGCGCCGCCGAATCGGGCAAGAGCGCCATGGCACGCCGTAGTTGCACTTCCGCTTCTGCCCAGCGATTCTCTGTCAACGAGCAGGATGCCCATTCCCAGTTGAGTCCGGGCAAGCAGGGACTTGGGTCTCCGCAGCTAAGGAGGAGTTGCCCGTCGCAAGCGCTTTCGCACACCATTCAATGGCTTCGCTCCCGGCGCCTTTGGTTAACACACAGATCCGCCAAGGACGCAATGACCCTCGGTAAGGTTTGGATTGACTCGACCGCGCGTCTCAACTCCTGCTCCGCTTCGTCGATGTTCCCTCGTTGCAATCAGCAAACGGCACAGGTTGAGGGACGCAGTTTCGTAGTGCGGGTCGTCGGCGAGCGCTCGGCGCAGCCATGACTTCGCCTCGTCGGCGCGGTTCATCTGCATCGAGATGGCCGGCCAGCGCCACTGCCGCCTTGGGAAATTGCGGACGCAGATCAAGTGCTTTACGGAAGCACGCCTCGGCCGACGTGGCATCGCCCTGTCATGCCGTACAGCCTTCCGAGGTTGTAGTGCGCGTCAGCGTATTGCTCGTCGACTCGAATGGCAACCAAGGTGGCCGTTATAGCGCCTCCGGTGTCTCCACCGGCCAGCAACACGTTGCCGAGATTGAGGTGCGCCCGGGCGTATCGCGGATCGATTTCGATTGCTTCCCGGAGCCGCGTCAACGCCAACGTGAGGTCACCACTGTCCTCGGCGAGGTTTGCGAGATCGACGAGCCTCGCGGATTCTTGTCGGGCAGCGGAGAACCGGGGCCTCCGAGCGCGGGAGTCGCTTCGGGACGCGCGCCGTTCCTTTCCGCCCAACCATCGCGGTAAAATGCTCATACACTTTCCGCTTCATTGGTCACGACGCGCCGAAGAACCCGCTGGCCGCGCCACAGAAATGCGAGGCAATGATGGCTCTGAAATGGTTCGATTCCAGCGCAAGCGTTGCATTCGCGTCCGACATCTCCCGTGAGATACAGGATCTCATACCTCCAGGAGGCGCGGAGGATCAGGATATTCGTCACGCGAAACGGGTCAAAACCCTCGAGCGTCTGCTCACCCGTGTCCGGACATTCAGCAAGCAACACCGGCTCAATATCTACCAAAAAGCCAAATTCGCCAATGCCGTTCGTTGGTCGCTGCTCGATGCCGGGTACCCAAAGGATTTTGTGGAATCCGTGCTCTCCATGGTCTTGCCGATAATGTGACTCTGAAGGTACCTGTGGCTCTTTGGCACCGTTTTCAAAATTGCCCCGGACCCTGTTCTTGAACCACAAGGAAAGGTCGCTCAATGCCTCCATCCAACGGGAATCCCTTATTGGATTACTTCATCGCAAACGGGGGACCCAGCATTCATAAGTGGATAGATTATTTTGAAATCTACCATCGGTCCTTCTCTCGCTATCGGAGTCTTCCGATCACCTTCGTAGAGGTCGGGGTACAAAATGGTGGAAGTGCGCGTATGTGGCGAGACTACTTCGGACCCAATGCGAGAATAATCGGGATCGACATAGACCCCAATTGCATGGCGCTCCAAGAGGATGGATTTGAGATATGGATTGGCGACCAAGCAGATCCAGATTTTTGGCAAGAGTTCGTTCAAGCCGTTCCCTCTTTGGATATCGTTCTCGATGATGGTGGCCACACCATGAGACAGCAAATCGTAACCCTGCAAACACTGTTTCCGCTCTTGAATAATGGCGGGACGTATCTCTGCGAGGATACGCACACAAGCTACTTTCCAAAATTTGGTGGAGGCCGTGGTCGACCGGAAACCTTCTTGGAACACGTCAAATCGTTAATCGACGATATCCATGCCTTCCACCACTTGCCGCTGTCGGACATCGAGAACTCTTACATGGCCAACAATTTGCATTCGATTTCCGTGTTTGACAGCATAGTTGTCCTGGAACGGCGTACAAAAAACCCACCCGTCGTCTTGGCTCGGGGACGCGAAGGACACATATCGAATCCGCCGGCGATGACCCACATTGACGTGCGGCGAGCTTGTGGTTATCCCGACACGTAGCCTGACAGATCGGCGACCTTTGCTGCTTCCTGCCAAGAGTTAGAAGGCGGGCTCTTAGGCGCCGTGGCGGTTGGGGCGTGGCCCCTTTCCTGGGTGGGACACGTTTGCCCTGGTTCACACCGGCACCGCTCGAATCACGTACTGAATGGGTATTGCGTCGTTCACAGCCATATCGGAATCGACGCCCGCAATTTCCGCCATTGCCCGAATGGTCGGTAAATACTTTTCTCTCAGGGGCTTGTCGGCCAATTCGCGGCAAAGGCCCTCGACGATTGCGAATCCTGTTTCTTGGAACATCTCTAACATCGTCTGTCGGGTGAACCAGCGGAGATGTGTCCTGTCAAGCAATCCAGCGTCTTCATACCGGAAGTCACCCGCACATAAGCGCGCCGGAGCGACCAGTGCTGTGCATTGGGAATGCACGCCACAACACACCCTCCTTCCGGGATAACGTTGCGAATTCGTTCCAGCACTACCCATGGGTTTCTGAAGTGCTCTAACGTATCCCCAAAGATCCAACAATCGCGGATCGCGTTGTCGACAAAGAAATCGTCGTCGGCGAAGTCTAGGTCAAGCGTCAGCACATCGTCACAGTACCTCCGCGCCAGGTCCCCATACTCGGGCACGACATCGACACCCAGGTAGTTGCAACTGGGGTTGGCCTTCTTAAACTCTCTCGCCAGGGCGCCGGAGCTGCATCCAATTTCGATCAATCGCATCGACGACTTTGGAATCAGTTTAAGCAGTTGCGGATTATGGTGTTCGTGGGCGGGCGTCTGGTCCATGACCTAACTTCCCCACTTCCCGATGTACTTGCGATAGGAGGCAATCCAAGGGGCAGTACCGAAATTACCGGCGCTTTCATGAATGACGGACAGTGGGCACGTCCCCATCTTCAACCCCTTCATCTCTGCCTGCCGACATAAATCGATGTCGTAGTGGTGGAAATCGAAATGTTCGTCAAACCGGATATCGCTGTCGATCAAAGTCTTACTGTGACAGGCCAACAGAAGACCGTCGAGAAGCTTCACTTCCTGCCGCGGCAAACCGAAGAAACTCAGATTTTCCGGCGGGAACGACGTGCCGTGACCCACCATGCCGCTGAAATTTTCAGGGTCGTCACATGTGCATTTGTCATCAAGAAATGCCCAGCCCGATTGCCCAGGGACTCGCCTCTTATTCCCGGCAAGGCCGACCAGCTGGAACTGCCTCAATGAGATTGCAAGCTGATCCACCCAATAGTAGTCAAGAATATGCAAATCGTCGTGAGCAAATACAAGGAGCGCCGGCTCCTTAACCGCCTCCCTTATGGCGATGTTGTACACCTTGGACAGGCCGACCTTGTTCTTCGGAAAGACCCGGGCTTGCAGGCACTCGGAGCTATAGAGAGTTAGCGATCGCCCAGTCGCAGTCTGCTCGAAGAAGTCTCGCTCGCTTTCGCGCGTCGCGACGACCACCCTGATCTTGAACTCCGTTTGCGGATCCGAACTCATGTGCGCGCAACGAATCGTGCCGACCTATATCCATTAGCGGCTTGCAGGAACCAGGACAAGGAGCGATCGCGGGCTTTCGCGGGCTGGGGATTCATTTCTTGACCCCAGCCCATATCTGGCGATCGCGTTCGCGAACCGTTCCGAGCAGGGAATTGCCCGTGCATTTCCTGATGCCGGTGGTGGTGCATACCTCATCCACGGCCTTTGACAGCTGTTCCGCCTCTGCACCGGCCCCACGTCGCCGCGCGATCTCGGACAATCGAGTCAGCACGACCGCCTTATCGAAACCATAGAGACTACGGTTGGCCGGCCCCGCCTGTTGCGAACGCTCGTCGAGATAATTCAGGTAGGCATGCAACACAGCTTCCTGGGATTCGTCGCTCCGCCCTTTACCCAAAGCGAAGGCATAGGCCGCGTAGCGCGCCTGCGTCGCCGCAAAGAGGTCGAGTGGCCGATCGGAATCGACCAGATCGCACTGCCCGAAGTCATATCCGGCCACGGCACCACCGACGCCGCCAAGCGCGATCAACGCCAGACAGGCAAGCAGCCGCTTGATCGACATGGCAACTCCCTCGTCAGCCAAAACGAAAAAGGGGCCACCTTGCGGCGGCCCCTTTTGAACCCGGCATTGACAGCCTGCTGCGCCGGTTCCGCCTCTATTTCGATTAACGGCAAACCGACGGATAGACGTTCTGACCGCCTGGCGCACAGGGTCCCACGCAACCCCATTGAATCGACCCGGCATTGAGTGTCGGCGTCATCGTAATGACCCCACCTTGAGCGCGCGCCGACGTCGGCGCAGCGGTGTCCATGGTAAATACCATGACGCCGTCGACGATCGTCGTCGCCGTGGAGTTGCCGACATAATTGCCCTTGATGCCCGCCCCAGCGGGAATGCCGTTCCCGCCAGCATCGCAACCCGCGAGCGTGCCCAGCGTGTTGGCACACTCGCCAATCGGCGTCTTCATGCCATCCGCCAGGCTCAGCGCTTCGCCGACTTGCGTGCGGGCGATGTAGTCCTGGTATTGCGGAATGGCGATGGCCGCCAAGATGCCGATGATCGCAACGACGATCATCAGTTCGATCAGCGTAAAGCCTCGTTGAATACGTTTCATGGTTCCTGTCTCCGTTAGGTGATTGAAGATACGTAGTACTCACGCATCCAGCGATGCTGCCACCTATCGAGCAAGCGGTATGCCAACTGTCGTTGGTTCCCGACGATGCTCGGGAGTGAAATTGTAACCTATTGTTTATAATATATTTTTACAGATCGCGCATTGACAATCGATCAGAATCCGAGGGCTACGGATTCGAAGATGCGAGGGTTCCCGTGCCTTCGGAAGCCCCGGTGACGGGCACCTGGTGACGCTGTGCGTCACGCGGGTGCCGAATATCGTCAGTGAATTTTCGCCGTCGTGCCTGCTCGTCGCCGGCGCGACCGGCCTTACTCGGAGACCCGCTCGATCATCTCCAGGCGCACGCCGGCAATTTCGAAAAAGTCGCCCGGCTTCAGCATCTGCCCGTCGGCCGGCACCGGCGTGCCGTTCACGCTGGGAGGCGTCGCGCCTTCGAGCGGGACCAGGCGGAACGCGCCGTCGGCGCGTCGAACCGTCGCCACCTGCACGCCTACGCGGCCGACCGCCGTTTCTTCCTTGTCGAGCGCGAGCTCGCGGCCCGCGCTGGGCCCGGTCAACACACGAAGAGCGGGTGTCGCCGCGCCGGGTTTGCCGGCCGCGTCGGACACAGGCGTGGATGCCTTCGAACCCGGCGCGCCGTTGTCGGCACCCGGCGTCGCGAGTTCCGCGGCGACGAAGCGCTCGATGTCCGACATCGAGCCGACGCCCGACGGCCCTTTCGATTCGCCTTTGCCCGGCGTGGATTTCGGCTCGGCCAGGCTCGGGATCGGTTTCTCGTGGCGCGCATCGTCGACCCGGCCTGCGTCGGGAACGACGACACTCGGCACCGGCCGCGCGGGCTCGACGCGCTCGCCATAGAGTTGGGCCTCGAGGCGTCCGAGCGACTGCGGGCCGGGTTCGAGCTGCACCGACTCGTCGGCGACGTAAATCAGCTTCTGCCGCCCGATGTCGATGTGGTCGCGATCACGCAGGAAATGCTTCGCAATGGGCTTTCCGTTGACGAGAGTGCCGTTGGTGCTTCCCAGGTCCTCCAGAAACGAGTCCGACAGGATCGTCACGACCGCGGCGTGCTCGCCGCTCACCGCCGGATACGGCAGGCACACGTCGTTGTCGGCGCGACGGCCGATGGTGATCCGCTCGCGCGCGAGGCGGATGTCGAGCGTCGTGCCGTCGGCGAGGTAGAGGACGAGCTTGCCCATCGCCGGCCCTACTTCGACTTCTTCTTGGCGAGGAAGCGCTGCGCCCATCCTGCGGAGGGAAGATACTCGGGCGGCACGCGGACCAGCACGACCGAGATGTTGTCGCGGCCGCCGTTGGTGTTGGCGATGTCGATGAGATCGGCGGCGGCGAGCGCCAGGTCCGTCCGCTTTTCCGTGACGATCTTCTGGATGACGTCGGGCTCGACCATGTCGGTCAAGCCGTCGGAATTGAGGAGGTAGATGTCGTTCGCCTCGACCCGGTATTCGACGATGTCCGCGGGAACGATGGCCTCGATGCCGAGTGCCCGCGTGACGAGGTTCTTGTTGAGCGAGAACTTCGCCTGCTCCTGCGTGAGCTGGCCGCTGTCGATCTGCTCCTGCAGCAGCGAATGGTCGCGCGTCAGCTGCTCGAACTTGTCGCCGCGCAGCCGGTAGCAGCGCGAATCGCCGATGTGCCCGATGCTGATGCGGTTGCCGCAGAACACCGCGGCCACGATCGTGGTGCCCATGCCGGCGCATTCGGGGCGCGCCTGCGCGGCCTCGTAGATGCCCTTGTTGGCCGCCGCGATCTGCTGCTGCAGGAGCAGCGCCGCGTGGGTGAGGCCGCTCGCGATGTCGATCTTCGACAGCTCGCGCCCGGAGTTGAGATCCGGCAGCATCCCGGTGCTGACGACGTTGACCGCGATGCCGCTCGCGACTTCGCCGGCGCTGTAGCCGCCCATGCCGTCGGCCAGGATCGCGATTCCGGCTTCGCCATCGACGAACACCGAGTCCTCGTTGTGCGAACGGACCATCCCGGGATGGGACAGGGTGGCGCAGTCCAGCGCGGCGTGCTCGGTCATCGGGGCCTGATTCGAGGTGGGCGCGGGCCGTCGTGCGGCCGATTCAGCCCGCGAGTGTAACGGGCCGCCGCCAATGTTGCGAGAGGGGCTCGGGGGTCAGGACGTAAGGGTCAGGTCTCCGCGGTCGTCCGGCTCCGGCGGACGAGCCACATGCCGACCGCGACGACCAGCGCGACTCCCACGACCGGGACGATCCAGTGGAGCTCGGGCATCCGCGCGTCGATCCAGGGCTTGACGGCGGCGTCGTGGGTCGCGATTTCGCCCGCAATGTAGCCCAGCAGGCCACCGCCGGCGACGACGAGCCACCGGAACCGCTCGATCAGCATCATGATGAGCTGGCTCCCGACGACCACGAGCGGGATGCTGACGACGAGCCCGAACACCAGCAGCAGCACGCTTCCCTTGGCCGCGCCGGCGACGCCGATCACGTTGTCGAGGCTCATCACGAGGTCGGCGACGATGACCGTCTTGACGGCGGACAGCAGCCGGTCGCTCGCCTGCACCGCGGGGTCGTCGCCGGCGTCGTCCTCGGCGATCAGCTTGATCCCGATCCAGACGAGCAGCGCGGCGCCGACGAGCTGCAGGTACGGCAGCAGCAGCAGCTGCACCGCAAAGAACGTGAGGACGATCCGCAGGACCACGGCGCCGATCACGCCGTAGAAAATGCCGAGCTTGCGCTGCTTTTTCGGCAGGTTGCGGCACGCGAGCGCGATCACCACCGCGTTGTCGCCCGACAACAGGATGTTGATGACGATGATCTCGAGCGCCGCGACCCAGAATTGCGGCGTACCGAACTGCAGCGCCATGCCGGCGTCCACCACCGGCCTACAGGACGGACTGCAGGAGCGTGCCCATCTCGGCGGGATTGCGCGTCACCTTGATGCCGCACGCGTCCATGACCGCGAGCTTTTCCTGCGCGGTGCCCTTGCCGCCCGAGATGATCGCGCCGGCGTGGCCCATCCGCTTGCCCGGTGGCGCCGTGACGCCGGCGATGAAACCGACGATGGGCTTTTTCATGTTGGCCTTCGCCCACAGCGCCGCGGTCTCTTCGTCGCTGCCGCCGATCTCGCCGATCATCACGACGGCGTCGGTGCCCGGGTCGTCGTTGAAGAGCTTCAGGATGTCGATGTGCTTGAGGCCGTTCACCGGATCGCCGCCGATGCCGACCGCGGTCGACTGGCCGAGGCCGAGCTCCGTCAACTGACCGACCGCTTCGTAGGTGAGCGTGCCGGAGCGCGACACGACGCCGATGCGGCCCTTCCGATGGATGTGGCCGGGCATGATGCCGATCTTGAGCTCGTCCGGCGTGATCACGCCGGGACAGTTGGGGCCCAGCAGCAACGTCTTCTTCCCCTGCATCCGGTAGCGCGTGCGGATCATGTCGCGCACGGGGATGCCCTCGGTGATGCAGACGACGAGGTCGAGTCCCGCGTCGACCGCTTCGTCGATCGCGGCGGCCGCGAACGGCGGCGGGACGTAGATCACGCTGACCGTCGCGCCTGTCGCCTGCTTTGCTTCCTTCACGGTCGCGTAGATCCTGATGCCTTCGAAGTCCTCGCCCGCCTTCTTCGGGTTGACGCCGGCGACGTAGCAGTTCTTTCCGTTCGCATACTCGCGGCAGATCCTCGTGTGGAACTGGCCGGTCTTGCCGGTGATCCCCTGCGTGATCACCTTGGTGTCCTTGTTGACCAGGATCGACATCTTCGTTGTCCCTTACCTTCCTTTGGTCGCGGCGACGACTTTCTCCGCCGCCTCCGCCATGTTGTTCGCCGTGATGATCGGCAGCCCGGAATCGGCCAGGATCTTCCTGCCGAGGTCCTCGTTGGTGCCCTTCATGCGCACGACGAGCGGGACCTCGAGCGACACCGCCTTCGACGCCGCCACCACGCCTTCGGCGATCGTGTCGCATTTCATGATGCCGCCGAAGATGTTGACGAGGATCGCCTTGAGGTTCGGATTGCGCAGCATGATCTTGAAGGCTTCGGTGACCTTCTCCGCCGTGGCGCCTCCGCCGACGTCGAGGAAGTTCGCGGGCTCGCCGCCGTAGAGCTTGATCACGTCCATCGTCGCCATGGCGAGGCCGGCGCCGTTGACGAGGCAGCCGATGTTGCCGTCCAGCGAAATGTAGGAAAGGTCGAATTTCGACGCTTCGATCTCCGCGGGATCCTCCTCGTCGAGATCGCGCATCGCGACGATCTCGGGATGGCGGAACAGCGCGTTCGAGTCGAAGTTGAGCTTGGCGTCGAGCGCCACCACCTTGCCGTCGCCGGTGACGACCAGCGGATTGATCTCGGCGAGCGAGGCGTCGGTCTGGTCGAACGCGCGGTAGAGCCCCTTCAGCACTTCACGCGCCTGCGCGACGCTCGCCTCGGGGATGCCGATCTTGCGCGCGACGTCATCGGCCTCCTTGTCCGTCAATCCCTTGGCCGGGTCGATGAAGACCTTGTGGATCTTTTCCGGCGTTTTCGCGGCGACTTCCTCGATGTCCATGCCGCCTTCGGAACTCGCCATCAGCGCAACGCGCTGCGTGCCGCGGTCCACGACCATGCCGACGTAGAGCTCCTTCCTGATATCGGCGCCCTCCTCGACCAGCAGGCGGCGCACCTTTTGCCCGGCGGGACCCGTCTGGTGGGTAACGAGCTGCATGCCGAGGATCTCGCCCGCGCGCTGCTTGACCTCGTCCAGCGACTTCGCGACCTTGACGCCGCCCCCCTTGCCGCGGCCGCCCGCGTGGATCTGCGCCTTGACGACCCAGACCGATCCGCCGAGCTGTTTCGCGGCGCGCACCGCCTCGTCGACGGTGAACGCGGGCATCCCGCGCGGCGTCGGCATCCCGAACTTGCGAAAGATTTCCTTGCCCTGGTATTCGTGGATCTTCACGCGGACTCCTGCGTTGGAAGCGGATGGACGCCGCGATACCACTTCGGGTAATAGCGGCGGACGCTTTCGGTGGTGGTTTCGAGCGCGTGGCAACGATCGAGCTGGAACGGCTTCGCGTCCCCCTCGTCTTCGCGCCGCAGCCCCGCGAACGTCTGCACCGCAGCGGTCGGCAGCGATCCCAGCAGCTCGGTGACGTGCGTGCAGCCGCGCGTGCCGCCCATGTCGTCGTGCAGGCGCTTGCGAAAGCCCTGCACGAGGTTGGCGCCGACGAGCTTCGCATAGGACGGCTCGATGCGGTCGCACGCATCCGGGTACGGCATGCCGTCGGTGCGGACGTCGATCGCGTGAATGACGAACGCCCGGTCGATCGTGACCCGCGCCCACATGTCGTGGACGGCCTCGCGTGCCGGGCGCACGCCGGTCATGAGCTCGAAGTCGTGGTCCTTGGCGTCGACGAGATGCGCGTCGATGTCGAACAGGCCATCATCGCGGCGGTAGCCCTCGTAGGTGATGCTGCGCTGGTGCAGGCGCTGGCGTGCAACGGGGCTGGGCGGGAGCGGCATCGGATCGGTTCGAAATGGGAAGGACGCGGGAGCCGGCCGACGGCATTCGCGGCCGATGGCGCCGCTCGCTACAATGGCGCCGGCAACGGGGCATTTTACGCTGTGCCGGACGTGCGCCGCAACGTGCCCCGATCGATCACGAGGTTCCAGATGCCCCACATCCTGGCGCTCGACCAGGGCACGACGAGCTCCCGCGCGCTGCTGTTCGATCGCGCGGGCACGGTGATCGCGTCCGCGCAACGGGAATTCAGGCAAATCTTCCCGCAGCCCGGATGGGTCGAGCACGATGCGACCGAGATCTGGGCGACGCAGTCGGGCGTCATGCACGAGGCGCTTGCCAAGGCGAGCGTCCGCGCAACGGACATCGCCGCGATCGGCATCACCAATCAGCGCGAAACGACGGTCGTCTGGGAGCGCGCCTCGGGCCGGCCGATCGCGAACGCCATCGTCTGGCAGGATCGCCGCACGGCGGCGCACTGCGATGAATTGCGGGCCGCCGGCCATGCGCCGAACATCGCGGCAAAGACCGGACTCGTCATCGACGCTTATTTTTCCGGGACCAAGCTCAAGTGGCTGCTCGATCACGTGCCCGGCGCCCGTGCGCGCGCGGAGCGCGGCGAGCTCGCCTTCGGGACAATCGACTCGTGGCTCGTCTGGAACCTCTCGGACGGCCGCGCGCATGTCACCGATTCGTCGAACGCGAGCCGCACCCTGCTCTTCAACATCCACACCGGCGACTGGGACGACGAGCTCCTGCGCCTCTTCGACGTCCCGCGCGAACTCCTGCCGCGGGTCGTGGCCTCGTCGGGCATCTGCGCCGAGGCGGTCGTCGACGGCACGACGCTGCCGATTGCCGGAATCGCCGGCGATCAGCAGGCGGCGTTGTTCGGCCAGGCCTGCCATTCGCCGGGGCTCGCGAAGAACACGTACGGCACGGGCTGCTTCCTGCTGATGAACACCGGCACGAAGGCCGTGACGTCGACGAACAAGCTGCTGACCACGGTCGCCTGGCAGCGCGATGGCCGGCTCGACTACGCGCTCGAGGGCAGCGTGTTCATCGGCGGCGCCGTCGTGCAATGGCTGCGCGACGGGCTCAAGATCATCCGCAAGGCGTCGGAGGTCGAGGCGCTCGCCGGCAGCGTTGCCGACAACGGCGGCGTCTACTTCGTGCCCGCATTCGCCGGGCTGGGCGCTCCGCATTGGGACGCGTACGCGCGCGGCGCGATCTCGGGCCTGACCCGCGGCGCGACCGCGGCGCACATCGCGCGCGCCGCGCTCGAGGCGATCGCGTTGCAAAGCGCCGACCTCATCTCGGCGATGGAGCGGGACTCCGGCATCACGTTGAGCGAGCTCCGCGTCGACGGCGGCGCCACCGCCAACAACCTGCTGATGCAGATCCAGTCGGACCTCCTCGGCGTTCCGGTCGTGCGCCCGAAGGTGCTGGAGACGACCGCGCTCGGCGCCGGCTATCTCGCGGGACTTGCCGTCGGCTATTGGAAAGATGCGGCCGATGTCGCGACCAACCGGCAGGTCGACCGCGTGTTCCATCCGGCCATGGCGCGCGAGCGCGCGGCCGAATTGCGCGCGGGGTGGGACAAGGCGGTCGCGCGCGTCAAAGCCTCGTGATCACGAGCCGCACGACCTCTTCGACGAAGGGCTTCGGATACCCCTTGTCGATCAGGCTCCAGCGAAGCGCGTTGGCGCAGCGCGCTTTCTTGTAGACATTGAGGCGGCCCTTGGCCTTGAGGTCGCCCGCATGCAGGATCGCGCGCCGGAACTTGTCCAGCTGCTTGCCCGCGCTCTTGCGCGTGGCGCGGCTTGCCTCGAGCGGGACGATGCGTCGCGACTTCGGTCGGCCATGTGCTCGCCGAATTCGACGGCCGTGGTCGCGTTAAACGAGTGAACAAGCACCCCGGCGGTCCCTTGTTGATAGACTGTGCAGGCAGCCAATTATCAATCGAACCGGCCATGGCGCGCAACTTGCTCCGGTGAAGCGCGCAGTCCGGTGCACCACGCGCTTCCTGGAAAATCCCTTCATCGCCATGACCGCCGCATCCGCCGAACCAGAGAATTGTCGACGTGACCACGTATCCGCATCTTTTCGGCTTCCTCGGCCTCGCGCGCATGCTGGAGTCCGGCGGCGGCATGCGCACGTACTCGGCGGCGCTGCGCGCTCGGCCGCAAATGGAAGCCGCGCGTCGCGCGCGATCCCGCCGATGCGAACGCGTCACTGGATCTCTCGACGCTGCTGTTCTTCACGGCGAATCCGGACATGCGGAAGTTTGCGATTGAATACCAGCAACGCGCACTCCAGCTCCGCCAGGTCTATCACCTTGCGCCACCCGCGAATCCGGCTTCGCTCGAGCTCCTGGTGCTGATGGCCCCGGGCGACATGACGTCCAACACGCCGGTGGATTGCCTGCTCGAAGGCGCCGACATCAAGGTGACGCTGCTTTATGTGTTGCCGGGTCGCCCGCTCCCGACGCCGTTGCCGGATCATGACGTGATCTTCGTGGCCATTGGCGAGTCGAGCGCAACCAGATACTGCCCGCCTGGCAGCGCGATGCCGCCGGCTTCCGCCAAGCCGGTCGTGAATCTTCCCGACCGGATCGCCCGGCTGACCCGGGATCGGGTTTCGGAACTCTGCGTCCGTGCCGGGGCGGTCATGCCGGCGACGGTGCTGGCGAAGCGGCGAGGACCTCGTCAAGGTTCAACGCGGCGAAATGTCGCTCGACGAGATCATGGCGGCGGTCGATTTCCGATCATCGTGCGCCCGCCCGATTCGCAGGGCGGGAAGGATCTCGTCAAGTCGACGGCGTGGAGGACCTGTCGTCCTACCTCGCCCGGCTGCCGAACGACGAGTTCTACATTTCCAATTTCATCGACTACAGCTCCCGCGACGGGCAATTCAGGAAGTATCGGGTCGTGCTGGTCGACGGCCGGCCGTTTGCCTGCCACCTGGCGATTTCGTCGAACTGGATGATCCACTTACGTCAACGCGAACATGGATGCGAGCGCTGCGAAGCGAAAAGGAAGAGGAGGCAATTCTTCGCGGGCTTCGACGACGGATTCGCGGTAAAGCACCGGCAGAGCCTCCAATCGATCCATGAGCTGGTGGGACTGGATTACCTGGGGATCGACTGCGCCGAAACGCCGGACGGAAGCTCCTCGTCTTCGAGGTCGACAACGCCGCGATCGTCCACGCCTTCGACGACCCGGCGCTGTACCCCTACAAGCCGGCGGCGATGCAGAAGATCTTCGCGGCGTTTCGCGCGATGCTGCTGGTCGCGCGCGCGGCTAGCCGACCTCCTCGCCAGGGGGCTTGCGCCGGCCGGAAAAAGGTGCATATACTCTCATTTACGTGCATATGCACCTTATGGTCGCGAACGACGCCGCCATGCCCTCCGCACACGATGCCCTTGCCCCGGCGGCCTGCACCTGCGGCCGCCTGCGGCGCGCCGCGCGCGCGCTGACGCAGCTCTACGACGACCTGATGGCGCCGTCGGGCCTGCGCGTCACGCAGTTCTCGCTGCTGCGCACGCTCTCGCGCGAGGGCACGTCCCGGATGTCGGCGCTCGCCGAGACGCTGCTGCTCGACCGCACGGCGCTGTCGCGCACGCTCGATCCGCTGGTGGAGCGCGGGTTCGTCGCGATCGTCCCCGGACGCGACGCGCGCACGCGCGAAATCTCGCTGACCCGCGCCGGTGAAAAGGCATTTCGCGCCGCCGAGGTCTACTGGAAGCGCGCGCAAGCGCAGGTCACGGCGCGGCTCGGCGCCGGAAAGATCGACGCGCTGGTCGCGACGCTGCATGAACTGGAAGCGCTGCATCCCGATCCCGGCGGCCTCGACCGCTGACGCGCCCCGTCCAGGAGAATCCCATGACCTCTCTTTCCGCGCGCGCCGACTGGCGCACCCCCACCGTGGTTCTCGTCTGCGGCGGGCTCGTGCTCACGTTGTCCATGGGTGTGCGGCACGGCTTCGGCCTCTTCCTGCAGCCGATGAGCGCCGACCTCCACTGGGGCCGCGAAACCTTCGCGCTCGCGATGGCGGTGCAGAACCTGATGTGGGGCCTGATGCAGCCGGTCTCGGGCATGCTCGCCGACCGCTTCGGCACCGCGAAGATCGTGCTGGCAGGCACCGTGCTCTACGTCGCAGGCCTGTTCGCCATGGCACACGCGACGACGCCACTTGCGCTCGTCCTTTCCTGCGGCGTATTGATCGGTACCGGGCTTTCGGGGCTCACGTTCAGCGTCATTGCCGGCGTGCTGGGCCGCGCCTACCCGCCGGAGAAGCGCAGCATGGCGCTGGGCATCTCGGCCGCGGCCGGATCGTTCGGCCAATTCGCGCTCCTGCCGCTGACACAGACGTTCATCTCGCAGCTCGGCTGGTATGGCGCGCTGATCGCGTTGGGAAGCATCGCCGTGCTGATGGGACCGCTCGCGGTCGCACTCGTGGAGAAGCGCGCTACTGCCGGCGCATGCGTTTTCGCAGTCCGCCGGTCAGGCAATTCGCGAGGCGCTCGGGCACAAGGGTTACCTGTTGCTGACCCTCGGTTTTTTCGTGTGCGGTTTCCAGGTCGTGTTCGTCGGCGTCCATTTGCCGGCGTATCTCGCCGACAAGGGCCTGCCGCCTCGCGTGGCCGTCACGGCGCTGATGCTGATCGGCCTGTTCAATATCGTCGGCACGTACGCGACCGGCTGGCTTGGCTCGCGCATGCCGCGGCGCTACATCCTGTCGGCGATCTACTTCGGCCGCAGCGTCGTCATCGCGATATTCCTGTGGCTGCCCGTTTCCGCGTGGTCCGTGTATTTCTTCGCGGTAACGCTCGGACTGCTATGGCTGTCCACGGTTCCGCCGACCAACAGCATCGTCGCGACCATTTTCGGCGTGCGCTACCTTGCGATGCTGTCGGGCGTGACCTTCTTCAGTCATCAGATCGGCAGCTTCCTGGGTGCGTGGCTCGGCGGCCTGTTCTACGACAAGACCGGCAGCTACGACATCGTCTGGTGGATCTCCATCGCGCTCGGAATCGTGGCGGCCCTCATCAACCTGCCGGTCGACGAACGCGAAATCCGGCGGCCGGGCGCCGTTCCGGCGTATCGGTGAATTACGCCGGCAGCGGTGTCGCCGGCGGCAGCGAATCGGCGGGGATCTGGTCGACCGCGTCGGTGATGATTCCGTCGACGCCCCATGCCGCGAGCTCGCCGATGCGCTCGACCGTGTTGGGCGTGTAACAAAGCACGCGATATCCGGCGGCACGGGCGTCCGCGATCAGCGCCGGCGTCAGCAGCTCGTGGTCGGCGTCGATCGCGACACATTCGAGCCGCGCGAGGCGCGCCTTCCAGTCGGCCGGCAGCGCATCGAGCAACAGCGCGCGCGGCAACGCCGGCGCGGCATCGCGGGCGGCCTCCAGCGCGGCTTCGGAGAACGACGACAGCAGCGGCGGCGTTTCTGCATCGCGCCAAAGGGCGGTCGCGTCGAGCGCGACGGCGGCGCCCGTCTCCCGCTCGCGGCCAGGAGTGGGCTTGATCTCGATGTTGCAGGCGACGCCGTGCGCGCGCGCCCAGCGTCCGATCGACGCCAGGGTCGGCAGCGGCTCGCCGGCGTACTTGGCCGAATGCCAGCCGCCGGCGTCGAGGCGGGACAGTTCGCGCCAGAGCAGCGCATCGGCGCGGCCGCGCCCGCTCGTCGTCCGCTCCAGCGTCGCGTCGTGGAGCAGGAAGGACACGTTGTCGGCGGCGAGCTTCACGTCGAACTCGACCATCCGGTAGCCGTGCGCGTGGCCGACGCGCATCGCGGTCAGCGTGTTCTCGGGCGCGACCTTGCCGGCGCCGCGATGCGCGACGAGGCGCGGATACGGCCAGTCCCGGGCGAAATGAGCAGTCATCTCAGCGGATCCTCGCGCCGGTCCCGGCGTCGAAAAGGTAGACGCGCGCGGCATCGGCGGACAGATGGAGCGTCGATCCGACGTCCGGAAGCGTGCCATGCGGCAAGCGCGCCGTCAGCAGGTCGTCGCCATGCGAAAGGTGAACGAGCGTGTCCGCGCCCAGCTGCTCGACCATTTCCACGCTGCCCGAGAAGAGTGCATCGCCGGCGCCCGACGGCGCGAGGTGCTCCGGGCGGATGCCCACGGTGACCGCGCGCCCGGACTCGGCGGTGCCGCTTGCGTGCCGCACCGCGCCGCCGTGGTCGAGCGCGATGCCGCCGCTGCCTTGCGAGCGTCCGGCGAGGAAATTCATCGACGGCGACCCGATGAAGCCCGCGACGTACCGCGTGGCCGGATTCTCGTAGACGTCCATCGGCGTCCCGATCTGCTCGGCGCGCCCCGCGTTCATCACGATCATCCGCTGCGCGAGCGTCATCGCCTCGACCTGGTCGTGCGTCACGTAAAGGCTCGTCGTCGAAAGACGCCGGTGCAGCTTCTGGATCTCGAAGCGCATCTGCACCCGCAGCTTCGCGTCGAGGTTCGACAAGGGCTCGTCGAACAGGAACACCGCGGGCTCGCGCACGATCGCTCGTCCCATCGCGACGCGCTGGCGCTGCCCGCCCGGAGAGCGCGCGCGGTTTCCGGTCGAGCAGCGCACCGAGTTCGAGGATCGTGGCCGCGCGGTCCACGCGCGCCTTGATGTCGTCCTTGGTGAAACCCCGGATCCGCAGGCCGTACGCCATATTGTCGAACACGCTCATGTGCGGATAGAGCGCGTAGTTCTGGAACACCATCGCGATGTCGCGGTCCTTGGGCTCCAGCGCGTTGACGACCCGGTCGCCGATGACGATTTCGCCGCCGGTGACCTCCTCCAGCCCCGCGACCATCCGCAGCAGCGTCGACTTGCCGCACCCCGACGGGCCGACGATGACGATGAATTCGCCGTCGGCGACCTCCGCATCGATGCCGTGGATGACCTCGCTGCCCGCGTAGCTCTTGCGGACGTTCCTGAGTTGTACGTTCGCCATCGCTCGCCGCCGTCACTTCTCGCTGTCGACCAGGCCCTTGACGAACCACCGCTGCATCGCGATGACGACCGCCGCCGGCGGCAGCATCGCCAGCATCGCGGTCGCCATCACGAGATTCCACTCGGTCGCGGCGTCGCCGCCCGAGATCATCCGCCGGATGCGCGATCACCGTGGTGTACATCGACTCCTGCGTGGTGACGAGCAGCGGCCACAGGTATTGGTTCCAGCCGAAGATGAACAGGATCACGAACAGCGCCGCGATGTTGGTCCGCGACATCGGCATGACGACGTCGACCAGAGGAAGCGCAGCGGCCCGGCGCCGTCGATGCGCGCCGCCTCGGCGAGCTCGTCCGGAATCGTGAGGAAGAACTGGCGGAACAGGAACGTCGCCGTCGCCGACGCGATCAGCGGAATCGTGAGGCCGGCGTAGCTGTCCAGCATGCCGAGATCGGCGACGACCTGATAGGTGGGCAGGATGCGCACCTCGACCGGCAGCATCAGCGTGACGAAGATCATCCAGAAGAAGAACGTGCGCAGCGGAAAGCGGAAATAGACGATCGCGAACGCCGACAGGAGCGAGATCACGATCTTGCCGATCGAGATCACCAGCGCGGAAATCAGGCTGTTGACCATCATCCGCCCCACGCCGGCCGTCGACTCGCCCGCGCCGTGCGCGAGGGCCGCGAGGTAGTTGTCGACGAAATGCGAACCGGGCGTGAGCGGCATCGGCGCGGCGAGGATTTCCTCCACGGTCCGCGTCGACGCGACGAACGTCACGTAGAGCGGAAATGCGACGATGGCCACGCCGAGGATCAGCACGGCATGGCTCAGGAACGTCAGGAACGGGCGGTGCTCGACCATCAGTATTGCACCTTGCGCTCGACGTAGCGGAACTGGATCACCGTGAGCGTGATCACGACCAACATGAGCACCACCGACTGCGCCGCCGACCCGCCGAGGTCGAGCGCCTTGAATCCATCCGTGAAGACCTTGAACACCAGGATATTGGTCGCCTGGCCCGGGCCGCCGGACGTCACCGCATCGACGATGCCGAACGTGTCGAAGAACGCATAAACGATGTTGACGACGAGCAGGAAGAACGTCGTCGGCGACAGCAGCGGGAACACGATCGTCACGAAGCGCTTGAAGGGCCCGGCGCCATCGATCGCCGCCGCCTCGATCAGGGATTTCGGAATCGACTGCAGGCCGGCGAGGAAGAAAAGAAAGTTGTAGCTCACCTGCTTCCACACCGCCGCGAGGACGATCAGCAGCATCGCCTGGTCACCGTAGAGCAGGAAATTCCAGTCGACGCCGGCGCGTTTCAGCCAGTGCGCGACGACCCCGAGCGTCGGGTTGAACAGGAACATCCACAACACGCCGGCGATCGCCGGCGCCACCGCATAGGGCCAGATGAGGAGCGTCTTGTAGCCCGTGGCGCCGCGAACGATCCGGTCGGCGAACACGGCGAGAACCAGCGAAATGCCGAGACCGAGGACGGCGACCAGCGCCGAGAACACCGCGGTGACCCGGAAGGAGTTGAGATACAGCGGGTCGTTGAAGAGCTCGCGGAAGTTGTCGAGCCCGACGAACTCCAGGTTGCCGCCGAACGCGTTCTGGATGTGCGCCGAGTAATAGACGGCCTCGCCCGCCGGCAGGAAAAAGAAGACGATCGTGACGGCGATCTGCGGCGCGAGCAGCACGTACGGCAGCCACGGCGAGCGGAACCTGGCGCGCTTTTCCATTGCCATGGCGCGCCAGGTGGCTCGAGGCTAATCGGGGCGCGAACGACGGTCGCGAACCTTCGTCATTCCTTCGCGGTTCGCGCGAACTTCGCGATCTGCTCGTTGCCGCGCGCGACGGCGGCGTCGAGCGCCGCCTGCGGCCGTCTTCTTGCCGTTCCAGACGTCTTCCAGCTCCTCGTCGATGATCGTGCGGATCTGCACGAAATTGCCGAGGCGCACGCCGCGCGACTTGTCCGTCGTCTTGACGATCATCTGCTTGACCGAGACGTCGGTGCCGGGATTCTTGTCGTAGAAGCCGGATTGCTTGGTCAGCTCGTAGGCCGCCATCGTGATCGGCAGGTAGCCGGTGGCCTGGTGGAACTCGGCCTGGATCTCGGGCTTCGACAGGAACGTCAGGAACTTGGCCACCGCCTTGTACTCGTCCTTCGACTTGCCGCCCATCACCCACAGGCTCGCGCCGCCGATGATCGTGTTCTGCGGCGCGCCCTCGACGTCGGCGTAGTAGGGCAGCGGCGCGATGCCGAACTTGAACTTCGCGTTCTGCTTCACCGTGCCGTACGCCGCGGAAGACGTGGTCATCATCGCGCATTCGCCGCTGTAGAACTTCGCCTCCGGCTCGTTCTTGCGTCCGGCATAGGTGAAATAGCCCTTCTTGAGCCAATCCTGCATGTTGGCGATGTGGCGGACCTGCACGGGGCCGTTGAAGAGGAGCTTGGGATCGTTGCCGGCGAAGCCGTTCTGCTCTGTCGCGAAGGGAACGTTGTGCCACGCGCTGAAGCTCTCGAGCTGCACCCACGACTGCCAGCCCGTGGTGAAGGCGCAGGGCAGGACGCCGGCGGCCTTGATCTTCGCGGCGGCGGCGACCACGCCCTGCCACGTCGCCGGCGGCTGGTTCGGGTCGAGGCCGGCTTTCTCGAACGCGTCCTTGTTGTAATAGAACACGGTCGTCGAGCTGTTGAACGGGAACGACAGCATCTGCCCCTTGGTGTTCGTGTAGTAGCCGGCGACGGCCGGCACATACGTCTTGGGGTCGAACTTCTCGCCGGCCGCTGCCATCACTTCGTGCACGGGCTTGATTGCGCCCTTGGCCGACATCATCGTCGCCGTGCCGACCTCGAAGACCTGCAGCAGCGCCGGCGCGTTGCCGGCGCGGTAGGCGGCGACCGCCGCGGTCATCGACTCGTCGTACTGGCCCTTGTAAACGGCCGTCACCTTGTAGTCGCTCTGGCTCTCGTTGAAGCGCTTGGCCAGCACGTTGACGCGGTCGTTGTTGGCGCCGGTCATCGAATGCCACCACTGGACCTCCGTCACCGCGTACGCGCTGGCGGCATACGTGAGCGGCAGCGCGGCGACGGCCAGCGCCGCAGCGAAACGGGTGATGCGCGAGCGGGACATCATGGAGCTCCTCCTCGGGATTGGGACGATACGGGCCGTCTGCGTTCGTGCAGTTTGCCTTCTTGGAGTGACGATTCTATTGCAAATGCGGCCCGCCGCCACCTTTCCGCATGCGGTCAGTCGGCGTGCCCCGGCTGCGGCGCCGGCGCGCCCTCGACGGGCCGATCGCCTCGACGTGGCGCTTGCCGGCGATCAGCGTGTAGGCGGTCGGGACCACGAACAGCGTGAGCAGCGTGCCGAAGGTCATTCCGCCGACGATGACGAGCCCGATCGGAATCCGCGACTCGGCGCCCGCGCCCACCGCGCGCGCCAGCGGCAGCGCGCCCAGCACCATCGCGCCGGTGGTCATCAGGATCGGCCGCAGGCGCATCGTCGCCGCGTCGATGACCGCGTCGAACATCGCCTCGCCCTTGTCGCGGAGCTGGTTGGAGAACTCGACGATCAGGATCCCGTGCTTGGTGATGAGCCCCACCAGCGTGACCAGTCCGACCTGGCTGTAGATGTTGAGCGTTCCGCCGAAGATCCACAGCGTGAGCAGCGCGCCCGTCATCGACAGCGGCACCGACAGCATGATGACGAACGGCGCCGCGAAGCTCTCGAACTGCGCCGACAGCACGAGGTAGATGAACATCAGCGCGAGCACGAACGTGAAGTAGATCTCGCCGCCGGATTTCTTGAACTCGCGCGACTGGCCGTCGAGGTCGGTCTGCGCGGTGTTCGGCAGCGCGACCTTGGCCGCGGCATCCATCGCCTTCAGCGCCTCGTCGATCGAGTAGCCCGGGCGACAGCGTGCCGGTGACCTTGACCGCGCGCAGCCGGTTGAAGTGATTGAGCGACTGCGGCGCGACGCCTTCCTTGACGTCGACGATGTTCGACAGCTGCACCATGCCGCCGTCGCGGGCGCGCACGTAGCTGTCGCTGATGTCGGCCGGCGTCGTGCGGTCGAGCGGCGCCACCTGCACGATGACGTCGTACTGCTCGCCGTCCTTCTTGAAACGCGTGACCTGGCGTCCGCCCAGCATCGTTTCCAGCGTGCGGCCGACGGTGTCGACGTTGATGCCCATGTCGGACAGCTTGTCGCGGTTGATCTTGACGCGGACTTCGGGCGTGTTGAGGCGCAGGTCGATCTGCAGGTTCTGCACGCCGGGATACTTGCGCATTTCGTCGAGGAAGCGGTCGACGATACGCTGCAGTTCGACGTACGGCACCTGCGACATGATCACGTACTCGATCGGCGTCGAGCGGAACGACTGGCCGAGCGACGGCGGATTGACGGCGAATGCGATCGCGCCCGGGATCTGCTGCATCTGCGGCGCGCAATTCCTCGGTGATCTGCTGCTGCTTCTTCGTGCGTTCTTCCCACGGCTTCAGGCGCAGCACCGCGTTGCCGTCGACCACGGTCGGGAAACCCGGCGATCGACGGTATACGCGGCGGCTTCCGGGATCTGGTCGTACATGCTGCTCGATCGGCCTGATCATGTCGGCGGTGTACTGCGGCGTCGAGCCCTGCGGCGCGGTGACGAGGCCGAACACGACGCCGCGGTCCTCGGTCGGCGCAGCTCCGACTCTTGAGCTGCATGAACACGAACGCCCCGAGGCCCAGCACGACGAACCAGGCGCGCGATCGACGATCCAGCGATGGTGCAGCGTCCACGCCGAGCGCGCGCCGGTAGCCCTGCGTCAGCGCTTCGATCCAGCCTTCGATCAGGTTGTAGATCCACGAGTGCTTCTCCTGGTGCCGCAGCAGGAGCGAGCACATCATCGGCGACAGCGTCAGCGCGATGAACCCCGACACCAGCACCGCGCCGGCCAGCGTCAGCGCGAACTCGATGAACAGGCGCCCGGTGCGGCCGGTGGCGAACGCGAGCGGCGCGAACACCGAGGCCAGCGTCAGCGTCATCGCGACGATGGCGAAGCCGATTTCGCGCGCACCCTGGATCGCCGCCTGCCTGCGCGGCATGCCCGTCCTCGATGTGCCGGAAGATGTTCTCCAGCATGACGATCGCGTCGTCGACGACGAGGCCGATCGCCAGCACCATCGACAGCAGCGTCAGCGTGTTGATGGTGAAGCCCATCACGTACATCAGCGCGAACGCGCCGATCAGCGACACCGGTATCGTGACGATCGGGATCATCGTCGCGCGCAGGCTGCGCAGGAAGAAGAAGATCACCAGCACGACCAGGAGCACCGCCTCGCCGATGGTCTCGAAAACACTGCTTGATCGAGCGGTCGATGAACACCGACGTGTCGTAGGCGACGATCAGCTTCATGCCCGGCGGCAGGCCGGCGTTCATCTTCTCGACTTCGGCGCGCACCGCGTTCGACAGCTCGAGCGGGTTGGCGACCGCCTGCTTGATCGACGCCGATGTTGAGCGACGGCTTGCCGTTGAAGCGCGAGATCGTGCGCTCGTCGACGGCGCCGATCTCGGCGTTGCCGAGGTCGCGGATGCGCACCGGGTAGCCGCCGACGTTGGCGACGATGATGTTGTTGAACTGCTCGGGCGAACTCACGTCGGTCTCGGCGACGACCGTGAACTCGCGCGCCTGCGATTCGATGCGTCCGGCGGGAATTTCGGCGTTCTGGCGGCGGATCGCGTCCTCGACGTCCTGCACCGTCAGCTTGTAGGCGGCGAGCCGCGTGCGGTCGAGATTGATCCGCATCGACACCTGCCGCTCGCCGAAGATGCGCACGTCGGCAGCGCCAGGCAGCACGGACAGGCGCGGCTGGATGTAGCGCTTGACGTAGTCCGACGCTTCGAGCGGCGACAGCGATCCCGCCTGCACGGCGATGTAGATGATCGGGTTGCGAATCGGCCTCGACCTTGGCGATGACCGGCTCGTCGATCGTGTCGGGCATCTTCGCGCGCACGCGCGCGACCTTGTCGCGGACGTCGGCGGCCGCGGAGTCCGGGTCGCGCTTCAGCGTGAAGCGAACGTTGATGCGGCTTTGCTCGGAGCGGCTCTGCGAGGTCATCACCTCGACGCCCTCGATGCCCGACAGCGAGTCCTCGAGGATCTTCGTGACCTGCGACTCGACCACTTCGGCCGACGCGCCGCGGTAGGTCGTGTTGACGCTGACGACCGGCTCGTCGATGCGCGGATACTCGCGCACCGACAACCGCGTGTAGGAGATGAGCCCGATCAGCAGGATGATCAGCGACAGCACCGTCGCGAAGACCGGCCGCTTGATGCAGATTTCGGGCAGTTGCATCGGCGCCTTCTGGCGGCGGTCAGGACTTGGGCGCCGCGCTCGTCGCGTCTCGGCCTTGGCCGGCGCCGACACCGGTCGGCCATCCCGGATGCGGCCGATCGAGGCGCGGCGTCGCCGCGCACGCCGGCGCGGCGCTCGGCGGCGGCGACGCTGCACCGACATGCCGTCGCGCAGCTTCAGCTGTCCGGCGGTGACGATGATGTCGTCGGCATCGACGCCGCTGCACGATCTCGACCTTGCCGTCGCGGCGCTGGCCGATCTCGATCTTGCCGCGCATCGCCTTGCCGTCGACGACCTTGAACACGAACTGGTCCTCGCCCTGCGGCACCAGCGCCTGCTCGGGCACCACCAGCGCGTCCTGCGCGTCCTTCGTCACGAGCGCGCACGCGGGCGAACATGCCGGGACGCAGCGACGTGTCGGCGTTGCGCACCTGCGCGCGGATGACGACGGAGCGGCCCGCCGCATCGAGCAGCGGATTGACCGCGAAGACGCGGCCCTCGAACGTCTTGCCCGGAAACGCGTCGAGCGCGATCGACAGCGGCTGGCCGACCTGCACTTGCCGCATGTACATCTCGGGAACGCGGAAGTCGACCTTCAGCGGATCGATCGCCTCGAGGTTCACCATGTCGGCGCCTTCCTTCACGTAGTCGCCGATGCGATACCGAGCGCAGCCCGATGATCCCGGCTGAACGGCGCGCGGATCTCCATCTTGGCCGGCCGGGCTTCGGCCAGCGTTCAGCGCGGCTTCCGCCACCTTCAGGTTGTTCTCGGCCTCGTCCTTCGCCTGGCCCGAGATGAAGTTGCTTTTCGCGAGGTCGACCGAGCGGTCGAATTTCGATCTTGGCGAGCGTCAGGTTGGCGCGCGCCTGCTGCACTTCGGCGTCGTTGATGGCAGGATCGAGGCGCACCAGCATCGCGCCCTTGGCGACGCGCTGGCCTTCCTGGAACTGGATCGCGCTGATGCGGCCGGCGACTTCGGGACGCAAGCGTCACCGATTCGTCGGAACGCAGGCTGCCGACCGGCGGTGATGGTCTGCGGCAGCGACAGCACTGCGCGACCTTGACGGCCTCGACGGTGACGCCGCCGGCGGGCCCGCCGGCGGTGCTGCCTGTTCGCGGCCGGTTGCCCGCCCGATGCCACAGCGTCGGCCGACGATCCGGCGCGGCCGTACGCTGCTGGCCGAACCAGAACCCTGCGCCCGCCGCGACCGCGATGACGAGCGCCGCGACGGCGCCGATGACAGCCTTGTTCATTGTCATGCCTGGATTTCGAAAAGTTGCCAAAGCCTCGAATTATGCGCCGGACGGCGCGACTCCGGCAAACGAGGAGCCTTACCTTGCTAAAATGTCCGAGTTTGCCCAACCGGGGAAGTTCCGCGATGAATGCATTGTTTCGAATTGTTGCAAATGTGCTCGTGGCAGCCGGCGCCTTGGTCGCCCTCACCGCGCCCGCTGCGGCACAGACCTACCCGGCGAAGCCGGTCCGGCTGGTCGTCCCGTTTCCGCCCGGCGGTTCACTCGATTTCGCCGGAAGGCTGATCGCGCAAAAGCTGACGGAAATCGTGGGGCCAGCCGGTCGTTGTAGAGAACAAACCGGGCGCCGGCGGCAACATCGGCGCCGATCTGGTCGCCAAAGTCTCCCGCCGACGGCTACACGATCCTGCTGGGCGCGCTGTCGACGCACGCGGTCAATCCGAGCCTGTACGCGAAAATGCCGTACGACGCGGCGAAGGATTTCGCGCCGATCACGCTCATCGCGGTCACGCCGAACGTGCTGGTCGTGAACGCGAGCTCGCCGGTGCAGAACGTGAAGGAGTTCATCGCCTACACGAAGGCGAATCCGGGAAAGCTGTCGTTCGGCTCCGGCAGCAACGGCAGCGCCGGCCACCTCGCCGGCGAGCTCTACAAGGTCGAGACCGGCACCGACGCCGTCGCACATTCCCTACAAGGGCGGCGCGCCGGCGACGCAGGCGCTCCTCGCGGGCGATACGCAGTTCATGTTCGACAACCTCGCCAATGCGATGGCGCAGGTCAAGGGCGGCAAGCTGCGCGCGCTCGCGGTCACGACCGCGAAGCGCTCGAGCCTCGCGCCCGAGTTGCCGACGATGGCCGAGGCGGGCCTGCCCGGTTTCGACATTTCGACTTGGTACGGCCTGTTCGCGCCCGCGGGCACGCCGCCCGCCATCGTCGCCCGGTGGAACGCCGACGTGACCCGGATACTGAACATGCCGGACGTCCGCGCGCGCCTCGTCGCGGACGGCGCGGAACCGGCACCCAACTCGCCGGAGCAGTTCGCGCAATTCATCGCCGCCGAATTGACGAAGTACGCGCGAATCGTGAAAGTGTCGGGCGCGAAGGTCGATTGAAGGGGAAACGCCATGAATACCGTGCTCCACCGGTTTGCACTCGGCGCGCTGCTGGCGCTGTTCGCGGCTATCGCGTCTGCGCAGACTTATCCCGCGAAGCCGATCCGCCTCGTCGTTCCGTTTCCGCCGGGCGGGGCGACCGACATCCTCGCGCGCGACGTCGCGCAGAAGCTGACCGAGGCCTGGGGCCAGCAGGTCATCGTCGACAATCGGCCGGGCGCCGGCGGCAACATCGGGTCGGAGCTCGTCGCCAAGGCGGCGCCGGACGGCTACACGCTGGAGATGGGGACCGTCGGCACGCACGCGATCAACGCGAGCCTGTACGCGAAGATGCCGTACGACCACGTGAAGGATTTCGCGCCCGTGCATTCTCGTCGCCGGCGTTCCGAACGTGCTCGTCGTGAACCCCGCGGTGCCGGCGAATTCCGTGGCCGAGCTCATCGCGTACGCGAAGGCGAATCCCGGCAAGCTCAACTTCGCATCGTCGGGCAACGGGACGTCGATCCACTTGTCCGGCGAGCTCTTCAAGGTGATGGCCGGGGTGCAGATGACGCACGTTCCGTACAAGGGCAGCGCGCCCGCCTTGCAGGACCTGCTCGGCGGTCAGGTGCAGCTGATGTTCGACAACCTGCCGCCGTCGCTGCCGCAGATCAAGGCGGGAAAGCTTCGCGCGCTGGCCGTCACGTCCGTGACGCGCGCGCCCGCGCTGCCCGACGTCCCCACGATGGCGGAGGCCGGATTGCCGGGATACGAAGCGTCGTCGTGGTTCGGCGTCCTCGCGCCGGCGGGAACGCCGCCCGCCATCGTCGCGAAGCTCAATGCGGAAATCGCGAAGTGGCTCGCCACGCCGGAAGCAAAGGAAAAGCTTTCGAAGCAGGGCGCGAACGCGGCTGGCGGCACGCCCGAGGATTTTGCGAAGCACATCGCGGCCGAGACCGCGAAATGGGCGAAGGTCGTGAAGGATTCCGGGGCGAAGATCGACTAGCGGCGCGAGCGGCGCGCCGGGGCCCCACGGCGCGAAGGCGCCAAGGGGGAGCGCGCAAACGCGAGTCGCCGCATGAGGCCGACCCAACAGGCGCAGCGATTCACAATGGCGGTGCGGAGGCCGAGCGAAGGTGGGCGAGCGCGTGAACCAGTTCTCACCACCGCCACGCCGCCCACGCCATCGCCGCCCAGGCGCCCAGAAATGCGACGCCGCCAATCGGCGTGACGGCGCCGAGGCCGCGCACGCCGGTCAACGCCAGCGCGTAAAGGCTGCCGGAGAAGAGCGCGATGCCGGCGACGAAGAGCCAGCCGGCGGACGCAAGCGCGCCGCTGTCCGGCTTGTGCAGGAGCAGGAGACCCGTCGCCAGCAATCCGAGACCGTGCCACACGTGGTATTGGACGGCGGTCTGCCAGATGCCGAGCTCGTCCGGCGCAAGCCGCGCCTTCAACGCATGCGCGCCGAACGCGCCTGCAGCCACGCCGGCGAACAGCAGCGCCGCGGCGAGAGTCAGGGCAAATCGGGGGGTCATCTCCGTTACAATGCCATGGCGGCGCCCCGTTCCGGAGCGCCGGATCGAAATCAGGATAGCACCATGACCATCGAACGCCGCCACGTCGGCAAGCGCATGTCGCAGCTCGTGATCCACCGCGGGTCGGGCACGGTGTACCTCGCGGGCCAGGTCGCGGCCGACGCCGCGACCGATGTCAGCGACCAGACGCGCCAGGTGCTCGCGCAGATCGACGCACTGCTCGCCGAGGCGGGCACCGACAAGTCGCAGTTGCTCTCCGCGACGATCTTCCTGCCCGACATCGCCGATTTCGCGGAAATGAACGTGATCTGGGAAGCATGGGTCGCCCCGGGCGCTACACCGGCACGCGCGACCGTCGAGGCAGTGCTCGCGGGACCCGAGTACATGGTGGAGATCCAGGTCGTGGCCGCACTCCCGGAGAAAGCATGAGCGCCACAGCGTCTCCACCGCTGGCTTCGGGAGCGAAGGAAATCATCGCCGCCTCGTCGCGGCGCGAGGTCAATTCGGCGGCAAGCAACGCCGCGTCAATGCCGGTGACGCGCGCGACCTTCGACCAGCTGATGGTCCCCTGCTATGCGCCGGCGCCGTTCGTGCCGGTGCGCGGTGAAGGCTCGCGCGTGTGGGACCAGGACGGCCGCATGTACATCGACTTCGCGAGCGGTGTCGCGGTCACGGCGCTCGGCCACTGCCATCCCGCGATGGTCAAGGCGATCGAGGAGCAGGCGCGCAAGCTGTGGCACGTGTCCAACTGGATGACCAACGAGCCGGCGCTGCGGCTCGCGCAGCGGCTCATCGACGCGACGTTCGCGGAGCGCGCGTTTTTCTGCAACTCGGGCGCCGAGGCGAACGAGGCCGCGCTCAAGCTCGCGCGCCGCTACGCCAACGACCGGTTCGGCCCCAACAAATTCCGCGTGATCTCCACGCTCAACGCGTTTCACGGCCGCACGCTGATGACGGTCACCGCCGGCGGCCAGGCGAAATATTCGCAGGGCTTCGGGCCGAACCCGTCGGGTTTCACGCACATCCCGTACAACGACGTCGCCGCGCTCGAGGCGGCGTTTCGCGACGAGGGCGGCGACGACATCTGCGCGGTGATCCTCGAGCCGATGCAGGGCGAAGGCGGGATGACGCCCGGCACGCCGGAATTCCTGCAGGCCGCGCGGCGCCTGTGCGACGAGCATCACGCGCTCCTCATCCTCGACGAGATCCAGAGCGGCATGGGCCGCACGGGCACCCTGTTCTCGTACATGCAAAAGGGCATCGTCCCCGACATCCTGACGAGCGCCAAGGGGCTGGGCGGCGGCTTCCCGGTTGGGGCGATGCTGACCACGACGGAGATCGCGGGCGTGTTCGGCGTCGGCGTCCACGGCACGACCTACGGCGGCAACCCGCTCGCCTGTGCCGTCGCGGGCGCGGTGTTCGACGTCATCAACACGACCGAAGTCCTGGACGGCGTGAGGGCGCGGCATGCGCTCTTCATGGAAGGCCTGAAGGCGATCAACGTGCGCCGCCGCGTGTTCGCGGATCTGCGCGGCGAGGGCGTGTGGCTCGGCGCGGAGCTCGACGCGCCGTGGAAGGGCAAGTCGATGGACGTCCTGAAGGCCGCGGGCGATGCGGGGCTCATCGTGCTCGTCGCCGGGCCGGATGTCCTGCGCATCGCGCCGTCGCTCGTGATCAGCCTCGACGAGATCCTCGAAGGCCTCGCGCGGCTCGAACTCGCGCTCAACCGCGCGCTCAACTAACGCCGATGTTCTTCGTCCGGCCGATCGCGCGGGACGACCTCCCCGCGGTGCTCGCGCTGTCCGAGCGCACGGGACACGGCCTCACCACGCTGCCCGCCGACGGCGAGCGTCTGTCGTCGCGCATCGACCGCTCGCTTGCATCATTCGCGGGCGCCGCGTCGCGCGCCGACGCCTGTTACGTGTTCGTGCTCGTCGACTCGACGTCGGATCGCGTCGTCGGCATTTCCGCGATCGAGGCGGCGGTCGGCTTGAACGAGCCCTGGTACAACTACCACGTCGGCACGATCGTCCACGCGTCGCGCGCGCTCTCGGTGTACACGGCGGTGCCCACGCTGTTCCTCGAGAACGACCACACGGGCCACACCGAGCTTTGCTCGCTCTTCCTCGACCAGGGCTTTCGCCACGCCAGGAACGGCCCGCTGCTTTCGAAGAGCCGGCTGCTGTTCATCGCCGAGTTCGCCGACCGCTTCGCGCCGAAGGTGATCGCCGAGTTGCGCGGCAAGCTCGACGCGGACGGCAAGAGCCCGTTCTGGGAGGGCCTCGGCCGCCATTTTTTCGCGATGGAGTACTCGACCGCCGACAACCTCACCGGCATCGGCCAGAAGTCCTTCGTTGCGGAGTTGATGCCGCGGCACCCCGTGTACGTGAACCTGCTGCCGGAATCCGCGCGCTCCGTCATCGGCGAAGTTCATTCGGACACGCAGCCCGCGCGCGCGATGCTCGAGCAGGAAGGCTTTCGCTACGAAGGGTACGTCGACATCTTCGATGCCGGCCCCACCGTCGAATGCTTTCGCGACAATATCCATGCGGTGCGCGGCAGTCGCGTGCTCCCGGTCGAGATCGGCGAAGGCGAGCCGGTTCCCGACAACTTGAGGCACGACGTCGTGTGGCTGGTGACGAATCGCCGGTTCGAAGGCTATCGGGCGCTGCTCGTGCAGGCCCCCGCGCGCGTCGACCGCTTTCCGTTGCTGCCGTATGCGGCCGCGCAGCTCGGCGTCGTCGAAGGCGATCTCGTGCGCGCGGTCCCGCTGTCGCCGAGGGACCGATGACCGCGAGCGGGCCGGAGCCGGACTCCACGGTCAACTTCGACGGCATCCCGGGTCCGACGCACAACTACGCGGGTCTCGCGCGCGGCAACCTTGCCGCCGAGCGGCATGCGTCGCAGATCGCCCATCCGCGCGACGCCGCGCTGCAGGGGCTCGCCAAGATGCGCGCGCTCGCCGCGCGCGGCTATGCGCAGGCGGTGCTGCCGCCGCACGAGCGGCCGTTCGTGCCCGCGCTGCGCGCGCTGGGCTTTGCCGGCACCGACGGCGAGATCGTCGTCGAGGCCGCGCGCACGGCGCCGCGCGTGCTCGCCGCCTGCTCGTCGGCGGCGGCGATGTGGGTCGCCAACGCGGCGACCGTGAGTCCCTCGGCGGATACCGCCGATGGCCGAGTCCATTTCACGCCCGCGAACCTCGTCAGCCATTTCCACCGCTCGCTGGAGGCAGCGACGACCACGCGCGTCCTGCGCGCGATCTTCGCCGACACGAATCGATTCGCGGTGCACGACCCGCTCCCTGCGGCACCGCAAATCGGCGACGAAGGTGCGGCGAATCACACGCGCTTCGCCGGCGCGGATGGCGGGCCCGGCGTCGAGTTCTTCGTCTACGGGCGCGCCGCGTACGGCGAGTCGACCGGCGGTCCTCGGCAGTATCCGGCGCGGCAGACCCGGGAAGCTTCCGAGGCGGTGGCGCGCCGCCACGGTCTCGACGCCCGCCGCACGGTGTACGCGCAACAGCAACCGGACGCGATCGACGCCGGGGTGTTTCACAACGACGTGATCGCCGTGGGCCAGGGCAGCGTCATGTTCTGCCACGAGCGCGCGTGGGTCGATCAGCCGGCGGTTCTCGCGCAGCTCGCCGCGGCGGTCGGACCCTCGTTCGCGCCCGTCGTGGTCCGCGATGCCGAGGTCAGCGTCGCCGATGCCGTCACGACGTATCTGTTCAACAGCCAGCTGCTGCCGCGCGCGGATGGGCGTTTCCTGCTCGTGGCACCGGCGCAAGTGCGCGAACATCACGCCGTGGCCGCCTTTGTCGACCGCATGGTCGCAAGCGACGGACCGATCGCCGAGGTGCTGACGTTCGACCTGCGACAGAGCATGGAAAACGGCGGCGGACCCGCATGCCTGCGGCTGCGGATTGCGCTGACGGCGCCGGAGCGCGCTGCGATTGGCGCGCGCGTGTTCCTGGACGACGCGCTCGCCGCGGATCTCGACGCCTGGATTCGCCGGCACTACCGCGACCGACTCGCGCCCGACGATCTCGGCGACCCGGCGCTCCTCGACGAATCGCGCCGCGCGCTGGACGAGCTCACCCGCTCCTGCGGCTGCCGTCGGTGTACCCGTTCCAGCTCTGATCGCGCGCTCGCGACCAATCGCTAGTTCCGCATCATTCCCCCGCACGCCGCGGAAACGCGCGCGTATTCCTCGGGCGAATCGATTCCGCGCTGGCGCTCCTTGATCCGCCGCGCGTCGCCGGCAAGGAGCGGGCTCAACTCCGCCGCGAGCGCAGCCTGCGTCTCGCGCTTCGCTTCCGCCCGGCTGCCGTAATAAAGCACGCGGTTGCCGTACGCGGCATCGAGCGAAGCGCGCACGTCCGCCGCGATATGCGCGAGCTCGTCCTCGTAGACGGCGACGTGCCGGAGCTCGTGCTCGAGCGCCACCGCTTCGCGGCACGGGTCGCCGGCGATTTCCCGGCCGATGTAGACGGTCATCGGGGTCGCCGACAACTGAACCCGGATCGCCGGGCGCACGCAGACGCGGCCGCTGCGCGGATCCTCGACACCCGACGTTTCGATCGTCGCCTGGTGACCGACTTCCGCCGTCGTCAGGCCGAGCGCGCGCAGCGTGGGCGTGGCGTCTCCGCTCATCGCGGTCAGCTCGCGCCAGGATCGTGTCTTGTCGGTCCCGTAGACAACGGGCGTGGTCACCACCTCGATGCGCGTCGGCGGCAGCGACGCCTCGCAGCGTGCCTCGAAATCGCCGAGGCCCGCCCGCGCGGCAACCGTCCTCGCCGAGTCGCAGCCACCGACCTGAGCGGCGGCCGCGACGATGACGGTCACGGTGACGAAGGATCGCATCAATCGCCCGCCACCGCAGGCAGCTTCATGTGTTGCCGCACCGGCGACCAGTAGACCGCGGCCGCGGTCAGGATGAGCCCCAGCACGCCGACCGTCAGCAGCGTCGAGCGCAGCCCCACGTAGGTCGCGAGCGCGCCGCCGGCGAGCGAACCGAGCGGCGCCGCCGCGACGGTGAGGAAGCGCATCGTCGCCGTCATCCGGCCAAGCAGGCGGTCAGGGGTGATCGCCTGCCGCAGCGACAGGTAGTTGATCGCATAGAGCACCGCGCCGAAGTCGAACACCAGCATCGCGAGGCCGAGCGCGAGCGTGGCCATTCCCGGGGTGCCCGAGACCAGCCCGAACGCCTGCCATCCGAGCGCCGTCAGGAAAAGCCCGTGCCCGATGATGGGACCGACGCCGAATCGCGCCGACAGCCGCTCCGCCAGCGCGGCGGCGATGACGCATCCGACGCCGCCGAACGCATACGTGACGCCGATCGCGCCCGCCGACAACCCGAGGTCGCGCGTCGCGAAGAGGATCAGCACGGCGACCTGCATGTGGTGCAGGATCTGCCACAGCCCGGCGACCCACGCGAGCGCCAGCAGCGTCCGGTTGTTCCAGACGAGCTTCAATCCCTCGTGGATCTCCGTCGTCACCGAAGCATTGGGGCCCGGATGCGGCACGTCGTGCGGCGCGCGAATCCGCCGCAGCATCAGCGCGGAGCCGAAAAACGAGAACGCGGTGAGCACGATCGCGAACGGCGCGGTCAGGAGCTGGATCAGCCCGCCGGCCAGCCCCGGGCCGATCAGCGCCGACGAAGTCTCGCCCAGCGTCACCTTGGCGTTGGCCTCGACCAGGCGCCGCCGGCCCGCGAGCTGGGCCAGCAGCACCTGGTAAGCGGCGCCGCCGACGACGTTCTGCACGCCGCAAAAGAACCCGACGACGTACAGGATCTCGATCGACAGCACGTCGAACCATGCCGCAACGGGAATCGCGAGCAGCGCGAGCCCGCGCCCGATGTCGGAAACGATGACGATGGGCAGCTTGCGCACGCGGTCGATCAGCACGCCGGCGTGCAGGCTCACGAGCGCGAACGGCAGCGTCTCGAGCGCGACCAGCACGCCCATCTGCCATGGCGTGGCCTGCAGCATGACCGCGGCCGTGAGCGGCAGCGCGAGGTTCGTGATCTGCGAGCCGAACGCCGTCACCGTGAGCGACGTCCACAGCCGCACGAAGTCCTGACTGCGCCAGAGTCCCTTGAAAGTGCGTTTCAGCGTTTGCTTGAGCCGCGACATGGGTTTGCCCGTTCGTTCCGTTCTCGCCCGGCAATGCCGGGACGCGCCGCCATGCGGCGGCACAAAAGGACAGGCGGGTGGGTGTTACGAGGGTTTCCCGCCTGCTGCCTGGCGGGACACCCTGCCAGGCGGCTACTGCGAAATACCGCGGCCCATTGCCGGCAGCAGGCCGAGCTTCCGGACGCCGTGGACGCGCGCAGCCATCGCGTCCGCGAAGGCGGACTGCGGATGGGAATGACGATGCGCGTCGATCATGGGTTTTCCTCGGGGCTTCCGTGCATTGTTCTGGTGCAGATATTACGCGCGGAAGGCCGAAGCGGCAATCGGACGACGTGCAATCCGACCCGGCGAACCGACCGTTTGTCGCGCCAGCGCAACGGTCGCACGTTCGACCTCAGTTGCGTGCTCGTGCGTGCTCAGTTGCGCGCGTCGGGCGGGCGCCCGCCCCGCGGCCAATCCTTTGCCGTCTGCGCAAAGGCCGGCCGCGGCTGCTCGGTGAAGAACGCCGCGACATCCCACGCGTCCTGCACCGACAGCGATCCGCCGCGTCCGAGCGGCATTTTGGCGTGGACGAACGCCGCCGCGATGGACGCACGCGCCATCCCGGCGCCGGTGTTGAACGACTCGGGACCCCAGAGCGGCGGAATCGCAAACGTTCCGTCGGCGGTGTGCACGCCGCCGCCATCGGCGCCGTGGCACGCCGCGCATTGCTGGGCGTAGACCGCCTTGCCGCGATCCGCATCCGGCCTGCGCGCCGGCGCCGCAAGGTTCGCGAAGCCGCGCCCTTCGACGCTCGAGCCCGTCGGAACGCCCGTGGAAAGCCACGCGGTATACGCAAGGAGCGCGCGCATTTCGCGGCCATCGACCGGCAGCGGCCGTCCGTTCATCGAGCGAAGGAAGCAGTCGTTGATCCGGTCCGCGAGGGTCTCCACGCGATCGCTGCGCGCTTCGTATTCGGGGAACACGCCCCACAATCCGACGAGCGGCGCAGCGTACGCCACCGTGCCCGCATTGAGATGGCAGCTCGTGCAGTCGAGGCCATTGCCAACGTATGCGCGCGCCGCGGTCTTCGTCGAGACGACGATCGTCCGGCCGAGGCGCACGTCCTCGCCCAGCGGGCCCGCCGGCATCGACTTCAGGGCCGGCACCGTCAGCGGCACGACGGGTTGGGCTGCCGCCGCGATGTCGACGGCGATCACAAGACTCGGCAGGATGAGAACGGCGACCACCTGTCGTTGCAGCATCGGATTCCTCCCTATTTCCCGGCCTTGAGGCGCGCGGTGTCGATGTCGAGATACTTCCACGGGTGCTCGAAGTACACGTGCCGCTTGTACCCCATCATCCACGGCCTGACCAGCGTGTTGGTGTAGCGGTAGACGCCGATGTCCCATGGCGTGTACGCGGCGAGGATCGTCGCCATCTTGCGATAGATCGCGTTGCGCTCGGGCCCGTCGGGGACGAGCTTCGACTTGCGATAGAGATCGTCGTACTCGGCGTTGACGAAGCGCCCGAGGTTCGACTGGCCGGCGTTCTTGCCGTACATGATCTGCATGAACGCGTCGCCCTCGCCGTACGTGGTGATCCAGCCGACCGGCCACATCTGCAGCTTGCCCGCGCGGCCCATCTTGAGCAGGTCCGGCCACTTCTGCTTGACGAAATCGAGGCGGATGCCGATCGCCGTCATGCTCTTCTTCCACAGCTCGTCGCGCTCGCGGTCGCGTCCCGCCGTCGAGCTGCCCATCATCAGGACAAGCGGCTTGCCGTCGGGCAGGTCGCGCCAGCCGTCGCCGTCGCGGTCGACGTAACCGAAGCGGTCGAGCAGCGCCTTCGCGGTCGCGGGGTCGTACTTGATATTGGCGTCGAATCCCGGGCTGTGGCCCGCGACCGGCGGCGGGATCGGCTGCGTCGCGCGCACCGCCTGTCCTTGCCACCAGACGTCGATCAGGTCCTTGGTGTTGAACGCCATGACGATCGCGCGCCGCAGCGCGATCTTGTCCGGCGTGTAGCCGCCGACGACCGGATCCTCCATGTTGAAGTAGCAGTAATTGAGCGCCGGATCCATGACCCGCGCGAGCCGCACGTTCTCGGCGGTGTAGCGTGGCCGCAGCAGGTTCGTGGCCGGGTCGAGCGCCTTGGTGACGAGATCCGGCGGCACGTTGGCGTAGTCGAGCGCACGGCTGTCGAACGCGAGGAGCTGCGGATTCGATTCCTCGATGATCGACACCTCGACGCGCCCCGCCTGCGGCAGGCGCTTGCCCTTCATCGCGGCAAAGTCCTTTCGATCCGCGGGCTCGCCGTCGTCGGGAAAATACTCTTCGCGGAAGTTCGGGTTCGCCTCGAGCACGATCTGCTGGCCGCGCCGCCATTGCGCGAGGCGGTACGCGCCGGTTCCCACCGGATTGGCCATCGCCCAGCCGCTCGCATCGCCGTAGGCCTCGATCACCTCGCGCGCGACCGCCGCCATCGGCGACTGCGTCATGTAGCCCAGCATCACGTAGTCGGGTTCCTTCAGCACCAGCCGGATCGTGTAGCGGTCGAGCGTGCGCAGTCCCTCGATCGGCGCGTCGTAGTCGAACTTGCCGGTTTCCTTGGCCTTGGCGACCACCTCGTCGGCGCCGACCACCTTGTTCTCGATGAACCAGAGGAACGGCGCGCGCATCTTCGGGTCGAGCAGCCGCTTCCAGGTGTAGACGTAGTCCTCGGCGGTGAGCTCGCGCTTCTTTCCCTTGAAGGCGGGATCGTCGGCGAAATAGATGCCGGGCTTGACGCGCATCGTCCAGGTGCGGCCGTCGGCGGAAATTTCCGGCATCGCCGTCGCCGTGTTCGGCACGAAGCGGTAGGGTCGCGCGAGATAGCTGAACTCGTAGAGCGGGTCGAAGATCGCGCGCTGGATGTGGCTCGAGTAGTAATCCTGCGTGGCCTGCGGATCGAAGCCGGTCTCGGCAATCGGGAACATCACGCGGATCGTCTTGGCGGGATCGGCCCACGAAGCGGGCGACTGGGCGATGGCCGGCGACACGGCCATGAGGCCCGCGACGAGCGCGGCCACGCGAATCAGGCACGACCGGATTCATCGCACCGCCCCGCCCGACTTCTGCGCGACGGGATCCACGTCGACGAAGCGCCACGCCTGCAGCAAATGCGGATTGCGCAGGTACCCGCTGACCCAGGGCCGAACGAGTGCCGTGCGGATGGCGTAGACGCGCAGGCCCCACGGATTCTGGTTGCCGACGATGCGGGCCATCTGCTCGTAGACGTGCGCTCGCTCCGCGTCCGTGGGGACGAGCTTGCTCTTCCGGTACAGCGCGTCGAACTCGGCATTGCGAAAGCGCGCGAGGTTGGTGTTGCCGGCGCCGGGCCCGTACAACGAAAGCATCATCGCGTCGCCGGTCGCGGCGAAATTTCCCAGCAGCCAGACCTGCAGCTGCCCCTCCTGCGCCATCTTGTTCAGTTCGGCCCATCTTCGGTTGACGAACTCGATCCGGACGCCGACCGCCTGGAGGTTCTTGCGAATCAGGTCGTCGCGCTCGCGGTCCTCGGGCGTCGTGCCGATCCGGACGACCAGCGGACGGCCGTCCGGCAGCTCGCGCCAGCCGTCCCCGTCGCGATCGCGATAGCCGAACCTGTCGAGCAGCGCGCGCGCGGCGGCCGGATCGTAAGGCGGACGCACGTCGAGGCCCGGGACGTGGCCATCCACGCCTGGCGGAATCGGCTGCGTGGCCACGCTCCCCTGGCCGTTGCGGACGACGCGAATCTCCTGCTCGACGTCGTAGGCCATGATGAAGGCACGACGCAACGCAAGCTGCGCGGGCGCCGTCCCGCCAACCACCGGATCGTCCATGTTGAAGTAGAGGTAGCCGACGTACAGATCGGTCACGCGTTGCATGGACACGCCCTGCGACGCATACGCGGGCAGCAGCCGGCCGGCGCGGTCGACGGCCTTGGACGCGAGCTCGAACGGCAGGTCGATGAGGTCGAGCGTGCCGCTGTTGAAAGCAAGGAGCAGCGGCTGAGGGGGCTCGATGATCGACAGCTCGACGCGGCCAATTCGCGGAAGGCGTTTGCCGGCCATCGACTTTCCGAGCGCGATCGCGGTGGCCTCCGCGTCCGGCGGCGGCTCCGGAAAGTACTCCTCGCGGTAAACCGGATTCGCCTCGAGGACGATCTTCTGCGCGCGGCGCCAATCGACCAGTCGGAACGGGCCCGTTCCCACCGGATGTTCCATCACCCGTCCGCCCGCGTCCGCGTGCGCCTCGACCACCTCGCGCGCCACGGCAGCGAGGGCGGAACCGGTGAGGTAGGGCAGCAGCGTGTAGTCCGGCACGGGAAGCGTGAGCTGGATCGTATGGCGATCGATCGCGCGCAGCCCCGCGATCTCCGCGTCGTAGTCGAACCGGCCCGTCTTGACGGCCTTGTCGATGGCCTCGCGGGCGCCGACGAGACGATCGGCGAAGATCTCCGAATTCGGCGAGCGGATGCGCGGATCCAGCAGCCGCTTCCACGAATAGACGTAATCCTGCGCGGTGAGCTCGCGCGGGCGCCCCTTGAACGCCGGGTCGTCGCTGAACCGGATGCCCGGCTTGAGACGGATTCGCCAGGTGCGCCCGTCGGCCGAGATCTCCGGCAACGCCGCCGCCGTCCTCGGCACGACGCGCGCCCCGCCGTAGTAGTCGTACTGGTAGGGCGACTCGAAGATCGCGCCGATGACCGTGAACGAATACACGTCGCCCACGCCCTGCGGATCGAACCCGGCCTCCTCACCGTCCATCGATACCCGCAGGATCTTCGCCGGATCCGCGAAGCGCGGCGCATCCGCCGCCCCGGCAGCGCCGGCCAGCACCGCAAGCGCGATGGCCGCGGCAACAAATACGGCGCGCGGCGTACGGTGTTCGAAGCGCGAGCGCCGGGTCCATCCTATCTCGTCGCCCGCTTGCGCTGCGCGAGGTCGAGGTCGAGGTGCATCCACGGATGCGGATCGAACGTGTTGTACTTGTAGCCCTCCACCCACGGATGCACGACGATGTTCTCGATGCGGTAGGTGTGCAGCACCCATGGCGCGTAGTTCACGACGAGCTTCGACATCTCGCGATAGAGCTTCACGCGCTCGGGGCCATTCGGCAATTTTTTCGCGCGGTCGTAGAGCGCGTTGAATTCCGGCAGGTCGAAGCGCCCGAGATTCGACATCCCCTTGTGCGGACCATAGAGAAGGTCGAGGAAGTCGCTGCCGTTGTCGTTCGTGTTGGTGTTCGCGAGCCCCCACATCTGCAGCTGACCTGCGAGCCCCTGTTTCAATGTATCGGGAAACTTCTGCTTGGTGAACTCGATCCGGATGCCGACCGCGTCCATGCTCTTCTTCCACAGCTCGTCGAACTGGCGGTAGATCGCCGACGGGTCGGACGCGAGCGTGAGCTTCAGCGGCTTGCCGTCCGGCATCTCGCGCCAGCCGTCGCCGTCCTTGTCGACGTAGCCGAACTTGTCGAGCAGCGCCTTGGCGCCCGCGACGTCGTAGCGCGCGCCGCCCTGGAAGTCGGGATCGTGGCCGACGACGTTGGGTGGAATCGGCTGCGTCGCGCGCATCGCCTGTCCGAGGCGGATCACCTTGATCTCGTCCTCGTTGTTGTAGGCCATGCTGATCGCGCGGCGCAGCGCGACTTTGTCGTTGCCATAGCCGCCGACGACCGGATCCTCCATGTTGAAGTAGGTGTAGACGACGCTGGGCTGCACGCCGCGTCCGAGGACGATGCCGCGCGCCGCGAGCTCGGGCTTCAGCTTGTCGCCGTCCAGCACTTTCTGCACGAGGTCCGTCGGTATCACGATGTAGTCGAGCTCGCCCTTGTCGAACGCGATCAGCCGCGGAATCGACTCCTCGATGATGCTGATCTCGACGCGGCCGATCACGGGCAGCTTCTTGCCCTTCATTTTCGCCAGGATCGCGCGGTCCCCGGGCTGCGTGCTGGTCGGGAAGTACTCGTCGCGGAAATTCGGGCTCGCCTCGAGCACGATCTTCTGCGCCCGGCGCCACTCCGCCAGCCGGTACGGGCCGGTGCCCACCGGATGCTCCATCACCCAGCCGGCCGGGTCGCCGTAGGCCTTGACCACTTCGCGCGCGACGGCGGACGTCGCCGCCGATGTGAGATCCGCGAGCAGGTCGTACGCCGGAAACGTGAGCTTGAGGCGCAGCGTGTAGCGGTCGATCGCCTGCGCGCCCTCGAGCGGCGCGTCGTAGTCGAACGCGCCGGATTTCTTCGCCGCGTCGATCGCCGCCTTCGCGCCGACGAGCCGGTCGTCGAGGATCTGCGCATTGTTCGAGCGCAGCTTCGGATCGATCAGCCGCTTGAACGAATAGACGTAGTCGTCGGCGGTGAGCTCGCGCTTCCTGCCGCCGAACGCCGGATCGTCCGAAAAATAGACGCCATGCTTGAGCCGGATCGTCCACGTCATCCCGTCGGCGGAGACTTCAGGCAACGCCGCCGCCGTGTTCGGCACGACCTTGTACGGCCGCGCGAGGTAGTCGTACTTGTAGAGCGGATCGAAGATCTGCCGGTTGACGTAGTTCGAGTACAGATCGCTCGTGGCCTGCGGATCGAACCCGTTCTCCGGCGCGACGAACGCGACGTGCAGCACCTTCTGCATGTCGGCGCCCGGCGCGGCGGGCGCAGCCGCGGCGAGCAGCGCCGCGGCGACCATCGCGACGAGTCGGGAAGCGGTCATTGCGCGACCGGCGTGCGCGGCATTTTCATGTCGAGATCGTAGTACTGCCACGGGTGGGCCTGGAAGACGCTGTGCTTGTAGCCGATGATCCATGGATAGCGAACCACATTTTCGTAACGATAAACGTCGAAATACCACGGCGCATACGCCGACACAATGGCCGACATCTCACGGAACAGCTTCGTGCGCTCGGCGCCGTCGGGGAGGCTGCGCGAGCGGTCGTAGAGCCGGTCGAAATCCGGCTGCCTGAAGCGCGCGAGATTGGAAAGGCCCGCGTGGCCGCCATAGAGCAGTCCCAGAAAGCCGTAGCCATCGGTGGTCGTGCTGATGTTGCCGAGATACCACATCTGCAGTTGCCCGGCGAGCGCCATCTTGAGGAGCTCCGGCCATTTCTGCTTGACGAACTGCACCTTCACGCCGATCGCAGTGAGGCTGCGCTGCCACATCTCCTCGTACTGGCGGCCGCGCGCGTCCGTCGTCGTGCCCATCGAGATCACGAGCGCCTTGCCGTCGGGAAGCTCGCGCCAGCCGTCGCCATCCTTGTCGACGTAGCCGAACTTGTCGAGCAGCGCCTTGGCACCCGCAACGTCGTAGTTCACGCGGCCCTTGAAATCGGGATCGTAGCCGGTGACGCCGGGCGGGACCGGCTGCGTCGCGCACTCCCCCTGTTTCTGCCAGAGGACGCGGATCTCCTCCTCGCAGTTGTACGACATGCCGAACGCACGGCGGAGCGCGATCCGCTCCTGCGTGTAGCCGCCAACCACCGGATCCTCCATGTTGAAATACGTGTAGTTGATCGCCGGCTGGACGCCCCGCGCGAGCCTGACGCCCGCCTTCGCGAAGCGTGGCTGCAGTCCGTCGCCGAGGTCGGTGACGTTGGCGACGAGATCCCCGGGGATTAGGAGATAGTCGAACGCACCCTTCTCGAAACTCAGGAGGCGTGGATTGCTCTCCTCCACGATGCTGATCTCGATTCGTCCGATGAGCGGCAGTCGCTTTCCCTTCATCGCCGCGACGATATCCTTGTCCGCAGGATCGGCGCTTTCGGGAAACAGCGTCTTGCGGAAACCGGGATTCGCTTCGAGGACGACCTTCTGCCCGCGGCGCCACTCTTTCAACCGGTACGGACCGGTGCCGACCGGGTTCGCCATCGTCCACGAGCTCGCATCGCCGTACGCTTCGATGACTTCGCGGGCAACAGCCGCCGTCGGTGTCGTCGTGAGGTCCGACAAAAGACTGTACGCCGGGTGCGTCAGCTTGAGCTGCAGCGTGTGGCGATCGAGCGCGCGCAATCCCTCGATGGGCGCATCGTAGTCGAACCGGCCCGTCTCCTTCGCTTTCGAGACCGCGGCGTCGGCGCCGACGAAGAGCCGGTCGAATACCTGCAGATTCGCGGAGTGGACCTTGGGATCGAGGATCCGCTTCCACGAATAAACGTAATCCGCCGCGACGAGCTCGCGCTTCTTTCCCTTGAACACGGGATCGTCGGCGAAATAGATTCCCGGCGTCAGCTTGATCGTCCACGTAAGTCCGTCAGCGGAGATCGTCGGAAGCGCCGCGGTGTTCGGATTGATCCGGTACGGCCGCGCAAGATAGTCATACTTGTAGAGTGAATCGAAGATCGCGGTGTTGATGTGGTCGGAATACGCGTCGACCCACGCCTGCGGGTCGAACCCGGTCTCGGCGACGGGAAACACCACGTGCAGGACTTTGTCGGGATCCGACTGCGCCAGGGCGCGCAGCGGCAGAACGGCGAGCGCGCCGGCGGCCAGCGCGATCGCCAGGCGGCGACGTGACCCCACGTTACAGAATCTTCTGGATGTCGGGCGCGATGCTCTCGGGTTCGGCATTCGGCGCGTAGCGCTCGACGACGTTGCCGCCGCGGTCGACGAGGAACTTGGTGAAATTCCACTTGATCGCCTCGGAGCCCAGCAGCCCGGGCTTCGCGTGCTTCAGGTACTTGTAGACCGGTGCCGTGTCGCCGCCGTTGACGTCGATCTTGGCGAACAGCGGGAACGTGACGCCGTAGTTCACCTCGCAGAACGACTCGATCTCCTCTTCGGTTCCGGGCTCCTGCGCGCCGAACTGGTTGCACGGAAAGCCGAGGATCTCGAGGCCCTTCCCGTGCAGGTCCTGGTAGAGCTTTTCGAGGCCCTTGTATTGCGGCGTGAACCCGCACTTGCTCGCGGTGTTGACCACGAGCAGGACCTTGCCCTTGTAGATGTCGAGACTCACGGTCTGCCCGTGAATGTCCTTGACCTTGAAATCGTAGATGCCTGCCATCGTTGCCTCCGTCCTGATTCTGAAATTGGGCGAATTATGCGCCGCGTTGGTCCGCGCCGCGAGCCGGGATCGCGTCCGTCGGAGGACCGAATCCGCCTCCGCCCGGCGTCTCGATCACGAAGACGTCGCCGGCGCCCATTTCGACCGCGCAGGTCGCGCCGAATTCCTCGCGCTTCCCGTCGGCGCGCTCGACCCAGTTCCGCCCGAGCGCACCCGGGCCGCCGCCCGCGACGCCGAACGGCGCGATCCGTCGATGGTTGGCGAGCATCACCGCCGTCATCGGCTCGAGGAAGAGGACCCGCCGCACGGCGCCATCGCCGCCGCGGTGGCGGCCCGCTCCGCCGCTGCCGCGCCGGATCGCGAACGATTCGAGCCGCACCGGGAAGCGCCATTCGAGCACCTCGGGATCGGTGAGCCGCGAATTCGTCATGTGCGTCTGGACGACCGACGCGCCGTCGAAATCGGGGCCGGCCCCGGCGCCGCCGGAGATCGTCTCATAGTATTGGTAGGCGGCATTGCCGAACGTGAAATTGTTCATCGTCCCCTGCGACGCCGCGAGCACGCCGAGCGCGCCGTAGAGCGTGTCGGTGATGGCCTGCGACGTCTCGACGTTGCCGGCGACCACCGCCGCCGGATAGCGGGGCGAGAGCATCGAGCCTTCGGGAATGACGATGCGGATCGGCTTCAGGCAACCCGCATTCATCGGGATCTCGTCGTCGACCAGCGTGCGGAACACGTAGAGCACGGCCGCCTTGCACACCGCGGACGGGGCGTTGTAGTTCGTCGGCTGCTGCGCGCTCGTTCCGGTGAAGTCGACCGTGGCCTCGCGCTTCGCCTTGTCGATCGAAATCGCGACGGCGATCACGGCACCATTGTCCATTTCGTACTCGAAGCGCCCGTCCTTCAGCACGTCGAGCACGCGTCGCACCGATTCCTCCGCGTTGTCCTGGACGTGCTGCATGTACGCGCGCACGACCGGCAGCGAAAAGTGCGCGACCATCTTCGCGAGCTCTTCCGCGCCCTTCGCACACGCCGCGATCTGCGCGCGCAGATCCGCGAGATTCTGGTCGATGTTGCGCGACGGATAGCGGCCGCTGCCGAGGAGCGCGCGCATCTCGTCTTCCAGAAAGCGTCCTTCCGCGACGAGCTCCACGTTGTCGAGCAGCACGCCCTCCTCGTCGACGTGCGTCGACGCGTTCGGCATCGAGCCCGGGGTGATGCCGCCGATGTCGGCGTGGTGGCCCCGCGAGGCGACATAGAACTCCGGCCCCTCACCCGCCCTTCCGGCGCCCTCTTGCCCGGGAACGGGCAGAAATACCGGCGCGATCACCGTGACGTCGGGCAGGTGCGTGCCACCGTTGTAGGGCGCGTTCAGCACATACGCGTCGCCGGGGCGCATCGTGCCGGCGCGGCGCGCGATGATCGTCTGCACGCTCTCGCCCATCGATCCCAGGTGGACCGGCATGTGCGGCGCGTTGGCGATCAGGTTGCCCTGCGCGTCGAACAGCGCGCACGAGAAATCGAGCCGCTCCTTGATGTTGACCGAGTACGCGGTATTGGCCAGCGTGACGCCCATCTGCTCGGCGATCGCCATGAAGAGATTGTTGAACACCTCGAGCAGGACGGGATCCGCGGTCGTGCCGATCGCGTGGTCGCGGCGCGCGGCTTCGACGCGCTCGAGGACGAGGTCGCCGCGCTGGGTGAACGTCGCGCGCCAGCCCGGCTCGACGACGGTGGTTGCGTTGTTCTCGCGAATCACCGCGGGTCCGGCAATCGCGTCGCCGGGCCGCATGTGGTCGCGATCGAAGACCGGCGCCTCCTGGAATCTTCCTTCGGTGTACACGCGGTTGGTGGACAGCGGGCGCAACGGCTCCCGGCGCGGGGCGAACGCCGGCGCGGATTCGCGCGCCTCGTGCGTGCGGCCGACCGCCTCGACGGCCACCGCTTCAATCACGAGCGGCTTGCCGGGCATCAGGAATCCGTAGTGCTGGCGATACCGGCGCTCGAACTCGGCGACGATGCCGTTGACGTCGGAAACGTCGGTTTCGAGCGTGGTGTCGGTGCCTTCGTACTTGAGATGCAGCGTGCGTTTCGCCGCGATGCGCGACGCCGGGATGCCCTGGGCGGCGACGTCGCCCCGCGCCGATTGTTCCAGCGCGGCGAAGGCAGCTTCCGTCGCGTCGAGCGTATCGTCGGCGAGCCGCGCCTCGACCGCCTCCTGCTTCAGCGCACGCACGTCGGCCAGCCCCATGCCGTAGGCCGACAGCACGCCGGCGAACGGATGCAGCAGCACGCGGGTCATGCCGAGCGCGTCGGCGACAAGGCACGCGTGCTGGCCGCCGGCGCCGCCGAAGCAGCACAGCGTGTATTCCGTGACGTCGTAGCCGCGTTCGACCGAGATGTGCTTGATCGCGTTGGCCATGTTGGCCACGGCGATCTCGAGGTACCCGGCGGCGATTTCCTCGGGCGCGCGCGCATGTCCCGTCGCGGCGGCGATCCGGGCGGCGAGGGCGGCGAACTTCCCGCGCACGACGTCCGCGTCCAGCGGCTCGTTGCCGAGCGGCCCGAACACCTTCGGGAACAGCGCCGGATCGAGCTTGCCGACCATGACGTTGCAGTCGGTCACCGTCAGCGGCCCGCCGCGGCGATACGAGGCGGGGCCGGGATCGGCGCCGGCGGACTCGGGACCGACGCGAAAGCGCGCGCCGTCGAACGTGCAAATGGAGCCGCCGCCGGCCGCGACCGTGTGGATGCGCATCATCGGCGCGCGCAGCCGAACGCCCGCGACTTCGGTGACGAACGCGCGCTCGTATTCGCCGGCGTAGTGCGTGACGTCGGTCGACGTGCCGCCCATGTCGAAGCCGATGATCGTGTCGAAGCCGGCAAGGCGCGACACTTCGACCGCGCCGACGACGCCGCCGGCCGGTCCCGACAGGATCGCGTCCTTGCCTTGAAAGCGGTGCGCGTCCGTCAGCCCTCCCGACGATTGCATGAATTGCAGCCGCGGGCCGGGCCGGTGAGAATCGCCGCGCAACTCGCGCTCGACCTGTTGCACGTAACGACGCAGGATCGGCGACAGGTAGGCGTCGACGACCGTCGTGTCGCCGCGCGAGACGAGCTTCATCAGCGGGCTCACCTCGTGGCTCACCGACACCTGCGCAAACCCGAGCTCGCGCGCGAGCCCCGCCAGTGCGCGCTCGTGCTGGGGAAAGCGATATCCGTGCATCAGCACGATGGCGACCGCCTCGATGCCCGCCGCGCGCGCCGCGGCAAGCTCGCGTCGCGCCGCCGACGAAGTCGAGCCTGCGAACCACCTCGCCCCGGGCGCCGATCCGCTCGTCGACCTCGATCACGCGCGCGTAGAGCAAGCTCGGCAGCTCGATCCTGCGCACGAACAACTTCGGCCGGTTCTGGTAGCCGATCCGCAGCGCGTCCGCAAAACCCTGCGTGATCACGAGCGCGGTCGGCTCGCCCTTGCGCTCGAGCAGCGCATTGGTCGCCACCGTCGTGCCCATTTTCACCGCGGCGATCGTGCCGTCGGGGATCGGCGCACCGGGCGCGAGCCCGAGCAACTCCCGGATCCCGTGCACCGCGGCATCCGGGTAACGGCCGGGATTTTCGGACAGCAGCTTGTGCGTGACGAGCGACCCGTCGGGCCGGCGGGCGACGATGTCGGTGAAGGTGCCGCCGCGGTCGATCCAGAACTCCCACATGCCGCGCATTATAGGTTGGGCCGGGGAGCTCGCCGCTCGCCGAGCGGACGCAATCTATGGTAAAACGCGGCCCAATGGCGCCCGTCACGGCGCCCGCCCCGCCTGCCCCCAGGAGCCCCGTCATGAAGCGTCTTCCCGCCGCCGTCGCGTTCGCCGCGATCGCGTTCGCCCTGCCCGCGTTCGCGCAAACGAAATGGGACCTCCCGACCGCGTATCCGGTGAGCAATTTCCACACGGAAAACATCCAGCAGTTCGTGGCGGACATCGACAAGGCGACTGCCGGCAAGCTCAAGATCACCGTGCATCCCAACGCGTCGCTGTTCAAGGCGCCGGAAATCAAGCGCGCGGTGCAGGGCGGACAGGCGCAGGCCGGCGAGATCCTGCTCGTCAATTTCGAGAACGAAGACCCGCTGTACGGGCTCGACGGCATTCCGTTTCTCGCGACGTCCTATGGCGCGGCGTTCAAGCTCTACAAGGCGTCGCGGAAGACGCTCGACGAGCACTTCGCGAAACAGGGGATCAAGGTCCTCTACACCGTGCCGTGGCCGCCGCAGGGGATCTACACGAAGCGCACGCTCAATTCCGTCGCCGACATGAAAGGCCTCAAATGGCGCGCCTACAGTCCCGCAACGTCGAAGATCGCCGAGCTGGTCGGCGCGCAGCCGGTGACGGTGCAGGCAGCCGAGGTGTCGCAGGCAATGGCCACCGGCGTGATCGACTCGAACATGACGTCCGGCGCGACCGGCCTGGACTCGAAGACGTACGAGTACATCAAGAACTTCTACGACACGCAGGCCTGGCTGCCGAAGAACGCGGTGATCGTCAACCAGAAAGCGTTCGACGCGCTCGACAAGCCGACACAGGCGGCGGTGCTGAAGGCCGCCGCCGAGGCCGAAGTGCGCGGCTGGAAGATCTCGGAAGAGAAGACCGGCTGGTATCTCGACCAGCTGAAGGGCAAGGGCATGAACATCCTCGTGCCGTCCGAGCAGCTGACGGCGGACCTGCGCAAGGTCGGCAACTACATGCTCGCCGAATGGCTGCGCAAGGCCGGGGATGACGGACGCAAGGTCATCGACGTGTATCGCGGGATGTAGGTGGGAAACGGACGCCAAAAAGGCGCGAAATGACCGTACGCCGGACGCTCGACGCGCTTTACGACGCCGCCGGCTATCTGGCGGCGTTGTTCATGGTGGGGACGCTCGCGATGGTGCTGCTCGGCATTGCGAGCCGCCTCCTCAACTGGTTCGTTCCGGGCACGGACGCCTACGCCGGCTACTGCATGGCCGCGGCCGGATTCCTGGCGCTCGCCCACACGTTCCAGCGGGGGGAGCACATCCGCGTCTCGCTTGTTCTCGAACATGTCGGCGTCAGGGCGCGCCGCGGGCTCGAGCTGTGGGCCCTCGCTGCCAGCTCGGTCCTGGCCGGCGCCTTCGCGTACTACAGCGCGAGGCTCGCCTTCCAGTCGTGGGACTTCAACGACATCTCCACGGGCAACGACGCGACGCCGCTGTGGATTCCGCAGCTGTCGATGGCGTTCGGCAGCCTGGTCCTGGCCATCGCGCTCCTCGACGCGCTGGTCCTCGAATGGCAGGGAAAGCGGGCGCACGCGGCGAGCGCCGCGCCTTTGCACAATGAATGAACTCGTTGCGGCAGCGCGATGGATGCGCTGATCACCACGCTGCTCATCGTGACGCTGTTCCTGTTGCTCGGCAGCGGCATATGGATCGGCCTCGCGCTGGCCGGCGTCGCATGGATCGGAATGGAGCTCTTCTCGTCGCGCCCGGCGGGCGACGCCATGGCGGTGACGATCTGGGGCTCGGCATCGTCCTGGACGCTGACCGCGCTGCCGCTCTTCTGCTGGATGGGCGAGATCCTGTTCCGCACGCGCCTGTCCGAGGACATGTTCCGCGGCCTCGCGCCGTGGCTGGAGCGCGTGCCGGGCCGCCTTTTGCACACCAACATCATCGGCTGCACGATCTTCGCGGCGGTTTCCGGAAGCTCCGCCGCGACGTGCGCGACCATCGGCAAGATGACGCTGCCGGAATTGAAGGCGCGCGGCTATCCGGAGGACATCACGATCGGCACGCTGGCGGGCGCCGGCACGCTGGGGCTGCTGATCCCACCGTCGATCATCATGATCGTCTACGGCGTGAGCGCGAACGTGTCGATCGCGCAGCTCTTCATCGCCGGCGTGATTCCGGGGATCATGCTCGCGACGCTGTTCTCCGGCTACATCGTCGTGTGGGCGCTGCTCCATCCCGACGCCATCCCCGCCGCCACGGAGCGCACGACGCTCGCGCAGAAGCTGCATGCGTCGCGCCACCTGGCTCCGGTCGTGCTGCTGATCGCCCTCGTCCTCGGCTCGATTTACGTCGGCGTGGCGACCGCGACGGAAGCCGCGGCGTTCGGCGTCGTCGGCTCGCTCGCGATCTCGGCGGCGCAAGGCTCGCTCAATCGCAGGACGTTCGGCGCCAGCCTGATGGGAGCGACGCGGCTCTACTGCATGATCGCGCTGATCCTCGCCGGCGCTGCGTTCCTCACGCTCGCGATGGGCTACATCGGCCTGCCGCGGCATCTCGCGGAATGGATCGGCGGCCTTCACCTGTCCGCCTTCGCGCTCGTGATCGCGCTGATGCTGTTCTACGTCGTGCTCGGCTGCTTTCTCGACGGCATCTCGATGGTCGTGCTGACGATGGGCGTCATCCTGCCCTCGGTCGAGGCGGTGGGCATCGACCTCCTCTGGTTCGGCATCTTCGTCGTGCTGGTGGTCGAGATGGCGCAGATCACGCCGCCCGTCGGCTTCAATCTGTTCGTGTTGCAGGGCATGACCAAAAAGCAGATCACGTGGATCGCGAAAAACGCGCTGCCGATGTTCTGGCTGATGATCGGCGCGGTGCTCGCGATCTGGTTCGTCCCGGCGCTGGTAACCTGGTTGCCGCAGCAGATGAAGTTGGGCTGATGGACTATCCTCGCGAGGAGTGCATCCATGAAGACGCCGTCGCCATATGCCGCGAAGATGCGGACGCCATTCTGCGTGCTCGGCATTCGCACGGCCGACGGCAAAGTGACCCGCATCGAATATCTTTCGCGCAGCGAGCGTCAATCCGCGCCCGCCGATCCGGTGGCGAAGCGTGCGGTGAAGGAACTCGAACACTATTTCGCCGATCCGCGCTATCGAATGTCGCTGCCGCTCGCGCCGCGCGGGACGCCCTTCCAGCGTCGTGTGTGGGACGCGATCGCGGCGATTCCCGTCGGCGAATCGCGGACCTATGGCGAGATCGCGCGCGCGGTTCGCTCGGCGCCGCGCGCCGTTGGCCAGGCCTGCGGGGCGAATCCGATCGCGCTGGTCGTGCCGTGCCATCGGGTCGTCGGGAGCATGGGCTCGCTCGGAGGCTTCATGAATGCGGACGAAGGCGACCCGCTCGCGATCAAGCGGTGGCTGCTGAAGCACGAAGGCTATCGCTTCGGCGCATGAGCGCGAAGGGCCGCCCCGAGCGCGAATACCGGAGCGCGCAGCGCGAAGGTTATGCGATATGAGCGCGAAGGGCCGCCCCGAGCGCGAATACCGGAGCGCGCAGCGCGAAGGTTATGCGATATGAGCGCGAAGGGCCGCTCCAAGCGCGAATACCGGAGCGCGCAGCGCGAAGGTGCACCAAGCGAACCTTACCGGTCGATGGCCGATACCGCCGCGGACCTGATCGACACCTTCTGCGACCAGGTGTGGCTGCAGGACGGGCTCGCGCCCGCGTCGCTCTCGAGCTACCGTCGCGACCTGACGCAATGGGCCGCGTGGCTCGATGCGCGCGGCCGCACGATGCTCGCGGCGCAGCGGACGGACGTCGAAGCCTGGCTCGCGGAACAGTTTCGCGCGAAGGCGAAGTCGACGTCGATCGCGCGCCGGCTGTCGTCGCTGCGGCGGTTCTACGCGCTGCAGCTGTTCCAGGCAACGATGCGGGCCGATCCGACGGCGCGAGTGCGCTCGCCGAAACTGCCGCGGCGGCTGCCGAAGAATCTTTCCGAGGACCAGGTCGAGGCGCTGCTCGCCGCGCCGAACGTGGACACGCCGCTCGGCCTGCGCGACCGGGCGATGCTGGAGACGCTCTATGCGACGGGATTGCGCGTTTCGGAGCTGACGGGGCTCAAGATCGCGCAGGCGTCGCTCGACATGGGTGTGGTGCGTGTCCTCGGCAAAGGCAGCAAGGAGCGCCTCGTGCCGCTCGGCGAGGAGGCGATCGCATGGATCAAGCGCTACCTCGAGGCCTCGCGCACCGCGCTCGCCGCGAAGGGCCGCAGCGACGCGATGTTCGTCACCGCGCGCGACGGCCCGTTGACGCGGCAGGCGTTCTGGGCGCTGCTGAAGCGCTATGCGGTGAAGTCGGGCATTCCCGCCGCGAGCCTGTCGCCGCACGTGCTGCGCCACGCGTTCGCGACGCACTTGCTCAACCACGGCGCGGACCTGCGGGTCGTCCAGCTGCTGCTCGGACACGCGGACATCACGACGACGACGATCTACACGCACGTCGCGCGCGAGCGCCTGAAGTCGCTGCACGCGCGGCACCATCCGCGCGGTTGAAGCGCCTATTGGCGGCTGCGCTCGATCGCGACGCCGATCTCCTTGACGCCGGGCAACGCACCCAGCTTCGCGACGCGTACCTTGACCCATGGCGCCTGGAATTCGCCGAGGACGAGTTGCGCCACCCCTTCGGCGAAGCGCTCCAGCAGCGGATAAGGATGCTCGCCGGCGAAGGCCTTCAATCGCTTGACCACGGCCGCGTAGTCGAGCGCATCGGCGAATTGGCCGGTCTTGAACGGCTTGTCGGACGGCATTCCGATCTCGAGGTCGAGCCGAATCGTCTGCGGCAGCCGCGCCTCCCAGCTGTACACGCCGATCGTCGTGGTCACGCGCAGGTCGTGGATGAAGATCGTGTCCATGCCGCTTATAATCCCCCGGCGCATTCTAACCGAGCCCGCACGCCGATCCGTCAATGTTCTCGTCACTTGCCTTTGTCCTCGCCGCCTATCTGATCGGCTCGATCTCCTTCGCGGTGGTCGTGAGCAAGGTGATGGGGCTCCCCGATCCGCACGAATACGGCTCGGGCAATCCCGGCGCCACCAACGTCCTCCGTACCGGCAACAAGGCTGCGGCCGCACTGACGGTTCGTCGGGGATGGTGGCAAGGGCTGGCTCGCCGTGTACCTCGCCCAGCATTTCGCGCCCTCGTTCGGCGTGGCCGAGTGGACGGTGCCCGCGGTCGCGCTCGCCGTCTTCATCGGGCACCTCTTTCCGGTATTTCACGGGTTCGCGGGCGGCAAGGGCGTGGCCACCGCCGCGGGCATCATGTTCGCGATGCATTGGCCGGTCGGGTTGGCGCTCGCCACGATCTGGCTCGTGATGGCGTACGGATTCAAGATCAGCTCCGTCGCCGCGCTGACCGCGTCCTTCCTGGCGCCGATCGGTGCTTTCTACGCGTTCGGCAACACGCTCGCGGCGTGGATCTGGGTGCCCATTGCGGTGCTGCTGTTCTGGCGGCATCGGGCGAACATCCAGAAGCTCCTGTCGGGCGAGGAGCGCATCATCGGCCGCTGATCGCGCGTCACGCTGCGGACAGTGACGCGAGGTCCCAGCGCGGGCACACTGAAAACTCGTAGTCGCCCGGCGCATTCGTTGCTCAGGCGAAGCGCGCCGACCAACGCAATCATGGCCCCGTTGTCGGTGCAGAAGGCGAGGTCGGGAAAGAACACCTCGCCGCCGCGACGGGCGACCGCCTTGACGAGGCGCGCGCGCAGTTCGGTATTCGCGCCGACACCTCCGGCAACGACAAGACGATCTCGCCCCGCGACGCCGAGCGCCGCGAGCGCCTTCGCGACGAGCACGTCGACGACCGCGTGCTGGAATTCGCGCGCGATGTCGGCCTTGTCGGCGTCCCCGAGCGTGCCGTTTCCCGCCTGCTTTCGCGCGAGCATCAGCACCGCGGTCTTGAGGCCGCTGAAGCTCATGTCGAGATTGCCGCTGTCCAGCATCGGCCGCGGCAGCGACATCGCGCCTTCGCGTCCGGATTCCGCCAGATGCGCGAGCGCGGGCCCGCCAGGATACGGAAGCCCCAGCATCTTCGCCGTCTTGTCGAACGCTTCGCCGGCGGCATCGTCCTGCGTGTCGCCGAGCAGCCGGTAACGCCCCACGCCCTCGACGTCGAACAATTGGCTGTGTCCGCCGGAAACCAGAAGCGCGACAAACGGAAATTCGGGCTTGGGCTCGGCAAGCAGCGGCGAGAGGAGGTGGCCTTCGAGGTGATGCACGCCGACGACCGGCTTTCCGAGCGCGAACCCGAGCGCATTCGCAACGGCCGCGCCGACGAGCAGCGCGCCCGCGAGCCCCGGTCCCTTCGTGTACGCGATGCCGTCGAGATCCGCGAGCTTCGCGCCCGCCTCCGAGAGCACGCGCTGCGCGAGCGGAACGACGCGCTGGATGTGGTCGCGCGACGCGAGCTCGGGGACGACACCGCCGTACGCCTCGTGCATCGCGACCTGCGAATGCAGCGCGTGCGCAAGCAGGCCGCGCTCGCTGTCGTAGACCGCGAGGCCGGTTTCGTCGCAGGAGGTTTCGATGCCGAGGACCAGCATGGCGCGCGCGTGCCTTGGGAGACCCGTAACTTGTCGAGTGGCCGGCCCGCGTATCGACGCCGGGCGCGGAAACCGTCGATTATAGGGGGACTTGCACCGCGGTCCCCGGGCTGTTATCATGTTTGGCTATCGCAAGCCCCTGTAACCAAAAGGATTCTGTTTCATGCCCAGCGTTCGCGTCCGCGACAACGAGCCCTTCGAAGTGGCCCTGCGCCGCTTCAAGCGCACCATCGAGAAGACCGGCCTCCTCACCGAGCTCCGCGCGCGCGAGTTCTACGAGAAGCCGACCGCCGAGCGCAAGCGCAAGCTCGCCGCGGCGGTGAAGCGCCACTACAAGCGCCTGCGCAGCCAGCAGCTGCCGCCCAAGCTCTACTGATCTCGCTGTCGACCGCATTGTTGGAACGAGGGGCGAAGCGATTCGCCCCTCTTTGTTTCTGGAGCTTCCCATGACACTCAAGGCCCGTATTACCGAGGACATGAAGACCGCGATGCGCGCGAAGGACGTGGCGCGCCTGTCGACCATCCGGATGCTGCTCGCGGCCATCAAGCAGCGCGAGGTCGACGAGCGGATCGAGCTCACCGACGCCGACGTTCTCGCCGTGATCGAAAAGATGCTGAAGCAGCGCAAGGATTCGATCGCCCAGTTCGAAGCGGGGCGCCGCGAGGACCTGGCGGCCATCGAGCGCGGCGAAGTCGAGGTGCTGATGGGCTACATGCCCGCGCAGATGTCGGCGGCGGAAATCGACGCCGAAATTACGGCGGCGATGACGGCAACCGGCGCCACCGGGATGGCGGGAATGGGCAAGGTCATGGCGATCCTCAAGCCGAAGCTCGCCGGCCGCGCGGACATGGCCGCCGTCTCGGCGAAGGTCAAAACCCGACTGGGAATGGACGGCGCCCCACGGTGACCGCAGGTCACCCGGGAAGCGCCGGTATCCATCTTTTTGCCCGCCGCCCTTTCGCCCCGGCCACGGTTGCCTATAATTGAAAGGTTCCCTGCCGTGTGAGTCGTCCGGCCGGCCCGCCCCGCGGGTTGGCCGCGACGTCCTGCCCTCCGGCATGCAGCGTTAAATCGATGATTCCAAACGATTTCATACAGACGCTGCTCGCCCGCATCGACATCGTCGACGTCGTCGATCGCTACGTCCCGCTGAAGAAGGCGGGCGCGAACTACGTCGCCTGCTGCCCGTTCCACAGCGAAAAGACCCCGTCGTTCACGGTCAGCCAGACGAAGCAGTTCTACCATTGCTTCGGCTGCGGCGCCCACGGAACGGCCGTCGGCTTTCTGATGGAATATGGCGGCAAGACCTTTCCGGACGCCGTGGAGGAGCTTGCGCGTGACGCCGGCCTGGAAGTCCCCCGTGTGGAAACCCGGCCGGGCGAGGCCGAGCGCCGCGAACAGGCGCAGGATCTCGCCTCGCTGCTGCTCACCGCGGCGAAGCATTACCGCGCCCAGCTGAAGGACGCCCCCCGCGCCGTGGAGTACCTCAAGGGGCGCGGCCTGACGGGCGAGATCGCCGCGCGCTTCGGCATCGGGTACGCCCCGGACGCCTGGCAGCCGCTCGCCTCGGCATTTGACCAGTACGAGGCGCGCGAGCTCGAGACCGCCGGCCTCGTCATCGCGGGCGACGCCGGCAAGCGCTACGACCGCTTCCGCGACCGGATCATGTTTCCCATCCACGACAGCCGCGGGCAGGTGATCGGCTTCGGCGGGCGCGTTCTGGGCGATGGCGAGCCCAAATACCTCAATTCTCCGGAGACGCCGCTCTTCTCGAAGGGCCGCGAGCTCTACGGGCTCTACCTCGCGCGCAATGCGATCCGCGACGCGGGTCGCGTGGTGGTCGTCGAGGGCTACATGGACGTCGTCGCCCTGGCGCAGCACGGCGTCGACTACGCGGTCGCCACGCTGGGCACGGCGACCACGCCGGTCCATTCGCAGAAGCTCTTCCGCATCACCGACACGGTGGTGTTCTGCTTCGATGGCGACAACGCCGGGCGCAAGGCGGCGTGGCGCGCGCTGGAGAACACGCTGCCGGTGCTTTCCGACGGCAAGAACGCGGTGTTCCTGTTCCTGCCCGACGGCGAGGATCCCGACGATTACATCAGGAAGCGCGGCAAGGCGGCCTTCGAGGCGCTGTTCGAGCGCGCCACGCCGCTCTCCGAATTCATGCTGGGCGAGCTCACGGTGCAGCATCCGCCAACGTCCGCCGAGGGTCGCGCCGCGCTCGTCCATGCCGCCCGGCCCTATCTCGCGCAGCTGACCGCGCCGGTGCTGTCGGCCCTCCTCCGCCGCCGCCTGGCGGACCTGACCGGGCTGCCCGAAACGGAACTCCGCGAACTGCTGCAGGGCGACGACGCCCGGGCGCGCGGCACCTCCGGCACGCCGGCCGAGCGATCCGCGCGCCCCGCCGGACCGCGCGGCCCCGGCCAACGGCAGGCACCGTCGCTCGTCCGCGAACTGATCCAGGGATTGCTGCTCCAACCGGAATTGGCGCGCTCCGAGGTGGTGCCCGAGCCCCAGGACGGGACCGCCGAGGGCGCCGCGCTCGCCGCGTTGGCACGGTTCTGTGGAACGGGTGAGCACCCACTGACCACCGCCGGGGTCATGCAGTACTTCGCCGGGACTGCGCACGAGCGGGTCCTGACCGACGCGCTCGTGGGCGCGGAAGACCAGGGCATTTCGACCGAGCAGGCGGCGGAACACCTGAAAGCCGGGGTCCGCCGTTACTGGCAACAGGCCAAACGCGCGGGACGGCCGGTCGCCGCCGGCGCCGGCGCCGATACCGCCGAAATGTCCACGCCGGAGGAGAACGAACGTTTGCGGCAGCTCGACATTGTCCGGCAGGGCGCCAAGGGCGGTCCGCCGGCGGAGCATGGAAACCGGTCGTGACGATCGAAAAAGGGGTCGTCGCGGCAGGTTCGAAGCGTGACGACATGATAAAATTTGAGGTTTTCCCGTTCGCCCCGATATCGGGACGTACGGCACCCGTTTTCCCAGGATGATCATGGCCAAAAAGCCCGCACGACCTGCCCGCAAGTCCCCCGCCAAGGCGAAGCCCCGCCATCCCGCTCGCAAGAAGGCGGGTGCTGCGGCGCGCAAGCCCGCGAAGCCCGCGCGCAAGAAGGCGGCGCCGAAGAAACCCGCGCATCCGAAGGCGAAAAAGCCGGCGGCGCGGACCAAGTCGAAGTCGGCGAAGCCGGCGGCGAAGAAGAAGGTCGTCCTGAAGAAGGCTGCGCCCAAGGCCAAGGCAGCGAAACCGCTGCCGAAGGCGAAGGCGCGCCCTGCGGCCAAGCCGGTCGCGGGCAACGCGAAACCCGTCGCGAAAATCGTCGCCAAGCCGACGCCGCCCGTTCCCGTCGGCAAGGGCGCGAAGGGCGCGGTCGTTGCGCCGCTGCCGCCCGGCCACAAGCCGACCGCGAGCGAGATTGCCGCGAAGATCGCCGGCAAGCGCGCGGAAGACGCGAACCGCAAGGGCAAGAACGGCCGCCACGCGGAGATCGCGCCGCGCGTGCTGACCCCGGCCGACGTCGAGGCGCGCAAGCGGCGCCTCAAGACGCTGATCGTGCTCGGCAAGGATCGCGGCTTCCTCACGTTCGCCGAAATCAACGATCACCTGCCCGACGACGTGCTCGACGCCGAACAGATCGAGGGCATCATCAGCATGATCGGCGACATGGGGATCCTGGTCTACGACGTGGCCCCCGATGCCGAGACGCTCCTGCTGTCCGACGCCGCGCCCACCGCGCCCGCCGAAGACGTCGAGGAAGCCGCCGAAGCCGCCGTTTCCACGCTCGATTCCGAATTCGGCCGCACGACCGACCCGGTTCGCATGTACATGCGCGAGATGGGCTCGGTCGAGCTCCTCACGCGCGAAGGCGAGATCGCGATCGCCAAGCGCATCGAGGAAGGCCTGAAGCACATGATCATGGCGATCTCGGCGTGCCCGATGACGGTCGCGCAGATCCTCGAGCTCGCAGGCAAGATCGAAAAGGACGAGCTCAAGATCGACGACCTCGTCGACGGCCTCATGGATTTCAACGAGGAGCTCGACGCGCTGGAAGACGCCGACGACGACATCGAGGAAGAAGAGGACGAAGGCGACGCGGGCGCGATCGCCGCGGAAAACCTCGAGCGCCTGAAGGTTGCCGCGCTGGCGCGCTTCGCGACGATCCGGCGCCTCTTCGCGAAGATGCTGGTCGTGCTGACCAAGGACGGGCACAAGGCGCCGAAGTACTTCGAGCTGCAGAAGAAGATCTCGACCGAGCTGATGCAGATCCGCTTCGCCGCGCGGCAGGTCGAGCGCCTGTGCGACTCGGTGCGCTCCGAAGTCGACAACATCCGCCAGATCGAGCGCAAGATCCAGGACCTCGTCGTGAACAAGGGCGGCATGCCGCGCCCCGAGTTCATCAAGAAGTTCCCGGACAACGAGACGTCGCTGCGCTGGATCGACCGCGAGGTCGCCGCGCACCACAACTACAGCGAGCAGCTCGGCAAGTACCGGCAGGCCATCGTCGAGCAGCAGCAGCGCATCCTCAACCTGCAGTCGCGCGTGATGATCCCCTTGAAGGACCTGAAGGAGATCAACAAGCAGATGTCGCAGGGCGAGGCGAAGGCACGCAAGGCGAAGCGCGAGATGACCGAGGCCAACCTGCGCCTCGTGATCTCGATCGCCAAGAAGTACACGAACCGCGGCCTGCAGTTCCTCGACCTGATCCAGGAAGGCAACATCGGCCTCATGAAGGCCGTGGACAAGTTCGAATATCGCCGCGGCTACAAGTTCTCGACCTATGCCACGTGGTGGATCCGGCAGGCGATCACGCGCTCGATCGCCGACCAGGCACGCACGATCCGCATCCCGGTGCACATGATCGAGACGATCAACAAGATGAACCGCATCTCGCGGCAGATCCTGCAGGAGACCGGGCAGGAGCCCGAACCCGCGCTGCTGGCCGAGAAGATGGAGATGCCCGAGGAGAAGATCCGCAAGATCCTCAAGATCAGCAAGGAGCCGATCTCGATGGAGACGCCGATCGGCGACGACGACGACAGCCACCTCGGCGATTTCATCGAGGACCTGTCGACGGTCTCGCCGTCGGACGCCGCCGTCAACGCGAGCCTGCGGGACGTCTGCAAGGACATCCTCGACACGCTGACGCCGCGCGAAGCGAAGGTGCTGCGCATGCGCTTCGGCATCGAGATGAACACCGACCACACGCTGGAGGAAGTCGGCAAGCAGTTCGACGTCACCCGCGAGCGGATCCGGCAGATCGAGGCGAAGGCGCTGCGCAAGCTGCGGCATCCGTCGCGCTCCGAGAAGCTGCGGAGCTTCCTCGAAGGCGAGTAATTTCCCGTCTGACCACAGCAAAACGCCCCGGCAACCCCGGGGCGTTTTTTATTGGCCCGCGTAGTAGACTTACGTCGAGCGCAGAGCGCTGCCCATCGTCAAGGAGAAACTGTTGAATCCTCTCGCCCGTGTCGCCCTCCTCCTGCTGTTTGTCGGCGCCCCCGCCTTTGCCGACTACGATCCGGCCATGGAAGCGCGCGAAAAGGCGCAGCGCGACGCCGAGCATCGCGCGGAGCAGCAGAAGCAGCAGCAGATGCAGCGCCAGAAGCAGGAGGCGCAGGCGAAGGCCAACGCCGCGATGCTGGAGCAAAAGCGCAAGACGGTCGGCGCCGCAGCCAACGGCAAATCGGACGCCGAGGTCGAGCGTCTCTACGACGCCAAGATCAGGAAGGACACGGAAGCCGCGCAGCAAACGATGGCCACCGGACGCGCCGCGATGAGCCAGGGACAGGGCGCCGCGGCACTGAAGAGCGTCACCGGAAAATCGATGAAGGAGCTCGAGAGCATGTCGGACGCCGAGCTCGATGCCCTCGCAAAGGATCTCGAGAAGAAATACAAGTAGTCAGGCTGCGCGCCGTCCCAAAAGGAACGCCCCGAAGATCCGGGGCGCTTTTTTGTCGCACGAACGTCAGTTCGCGGCGAAACAGTAGAGCAGTCCGGCGCCGCCGGTCGACACCAGCGCGGGATCGCTGCAGCCATTCGTCTTGTGCGACGAGTTCCAGGACAGCGCCGGCGGGCTCGTGTCGAGGCCCGTCCGATCCGAATGGCCCACGATCGCCGAGCCTTCTCCGCTCTTCGTCCAGTTGCCGCACGTCTTGTCCTCGCCCGCCGCGAACGCCGTGCCGTCCGGCTGCGATCCCGTCAGGATGTCATGCTTGTTCGGCGTGTCGCCGCGTCCGTTCACCACGTCGCCCTTCTCGGTGAGCGCGGTCTGCTTGGTGAGATTGTTGTTCCCGTGCAGTTCGCCGACGTCCTTCGCGACGACGACCCCTTTGGCGTTCTGCCACGGGCCCTTCCCGATCCGGTCCTTCGCGTTGACCGCCGGCGCGCTGCCCGACGCCTGCGTGCTGAGATACGCGCGCCAGGCCTTGCCGCCGGCCCCCACCGTCGCGGCGAGTGTCTGGCAGTACTTGTCGGCGCCTTCGAGTCCGCCGAAATCGGCGCCCTTGCCGGTGCCCACGCTGGTTACGAAAAACGACATGTTCGGCGATTGCGCGTGCGCCACCGCGACCGCTCCGACGGCGAGCAGCGCCAGCGTCGCGCCCGTTCCGACACGCATCGTTCTCTTCATGACATTCCTCCTCGGTTGTTGTTTTCCACCCTTCGGCCCGCCATTATTCCATGAACGGCGCGCACGCCCCGCCGCGCGCAAACACAAGCGCCGCGCTGAATCATTCCAGCAGCGGACGAATGACCGCTCAGGTGAGGTCGAGTTCCATCACGACCTGCTCGGGCTCGTCGGGATCGTCGTGGAGGACGAAGCCCAGCGCCTCGCAGAATTTCCGCATGCCGGCGTTGCCGCGCAATACGATCCCTTCCAGCCGCGACAGGCCGCGTCGTTTCGCGCACGTGATCAGGCGCTTCATCAGCATGTTCCCGACGCCGCGGCCGTGCCACGCATCGGCGACGACGACCGCGAACTCGGCGCTCTCGCCATCCGGATTGGCAGTGTAGCGCGCGACGCCGACAAACTCCGGCGCGCGTTTCCCCGGTCCGCCTTCGTCGATCGCGACCAGCGCCATCTCGCGGTCGTAGTCGACCTGGGTGAAGCGCACGAGCATCGACGGCGTCAGGTCCTGCAGCCGGTAGAAGAAGCGGAAGTAGCGGGTTTGCTCGGAAAGCCCGTGCACGAAGGCGTACTCGAGTTCGGCGTCTTCCGGCCGGATCGGCCGCACGTGCAGCACCGTACCGTCGCGCAACTTTGCGTCGCTGACCAATTCGATCGGGTACGGATGGATCGCCATGTGGCGGTAGCCGATGTCGGCCGCCGGCTGGCGCGGATCGATGACGACGCGCGCGCCGGCGATCACGATCCCGTCGTCGCTGACGCGCACCGGGTCGAGCGTCATCGTCCGCACCCACGGCAACGCGCAGACGACGCTCGAGACCTGCAGCAGTACCCGCACCAGCGGTTCGAAGCCCGCGGCCTTGGCGCGGCCGGCGCGCAGCGAGGCGACCGCGCGGGTGCCGCCGATGGCGTCCTGCACCAGCCGCTCGTTCAACGGCGGCAGCAGGACCACGCGCTCGCCGTCGGTCAGGGCGCCGATGGCGCTGTTGCCGAACGTGATCACCGGGCCGAACACAGCGTCGGTGTGCACGGCGATGGCGACTTCATGGCTGTCGGCGAGCCTCGTTTCCTTGCGCACGATGACGCCGGCATGCATGTCGTCGCGGTGAAACGCGTGCCGAACGCCGTCCTGCATCTCCCCGTAGGCGCGGCTCAGCATCCGTCCATCCCGAAGGTTCGTGCGCGCGAGCGGCAGCGGCGATTTCGCCGGCAGCCCGGGCGCATCGAGCTTCAGCGTGACCGGATAGCCGACCTTGCGGGCCATCGCAAGCGCCTCTTTCAGAGTATCGGCCACATCCGCCGGTGCGACCGGCAGGCCGAACACGCTCAACAGTCTTTTGCGTCTGGAGGTCCGTGAGCAGCGTGTGATTCGCGCTCGCGACCGCGGCACGAATCCGCTCGGCCCGCGCAAGATCGAGCGGGCGCGGTTCCGGCTGCGGCGGAGGCACCTCGAGCAGCCACGCCTGGTTGCGCCGGTAGGACGCGAGAAACGAAAATGCCTCGACCGCGTTTTCGGGCGTGTAGAAATCGGGGACGCCGCCTGCGCCGAGTGCATCGCGAACGTTGGACCGCCCGATCGCGCCCAGCCACGCGCCCAGCACTGGCTTCGACGCGCCGCGCGCCACGGTGGCGACGGCGCGGGCGGCGTCCGTCGCGCCGGCCAGCGGACGGTCGACGTGCAGCGCGAGGACCGCATCGACATTCGGATCCTTCAGCGTGGCCGCGACGGCAGCAGCAAGCAGCGCGGGTGGCGCATCGCCACGCACGTTGACCGGATTGGATCGCGGCAGGTGCGCAGGCAGGATCCGCGCGAGGGCCTCTTCGGTTTCGGGCGTGAGCACGGCGAGCGGAACGCCGCGATCCATTGCGGTATCGGCCGCCAGCGTGCCGGGCCCGCGGCCGTTGGTGATGATCGCGAGGTGATCGCCGTGCGGAATCCGGCCGATCGCCAGAATGCGCGCCGCGGCGAAGAGCTGCGTGTACGTCATGACGCGCACCGTGCCCGCGCGCTTCATCGCCGCCTCGAACACGGCATCCGGCAGCGGCGCGTCCGGCTCGACCGTGCCCTGCTCCTTCGAGCGTCCGCCGCGCAGGACGATCACCGGCTTGGTCCGGGCGGCCGTTCGCAACGCGGAGATGAAACTGCGCGCGTCGCGCACCGATTCGACATAGAGCAGGATGGCGTCGGTTCCCGGGTCGCGCACCAGCGCGTCCAGCAGCTCGCCGAAGCCGATGTCGTAGCCGCCGCCAATCGCCACCACGGTCGAGAAACCGATGCCAAGCGGCGTCGCGAAATTGAGCATCGCCGTGCAGACCGCCCCCGATTGCGCGATCAGCGCGAGCCGTCCCGGATGCGCGACGGCCGCGCCCATCGTCGCGTTGAGCCCGATGCCGGTGCGGATCACGCCGAACGCGTGCGGACCGAGCACCCGGATCCGTCGCTTGCGTGCCGTCGCCAGTACGTCGCGTTCCCATTTTCGCGCCTCGGTCGCATCGACCGGCGGCGCGGAAAGCAGCACCGCGGCTTTCACGCCCACGCGTGCGGCGCTGTCGAGCACCCCGGTGACCGCTGCGCACGGCACGATGATGAGTGCGAGCTCGACCGGCTTGCCGATCTCCTGCAGCGATGCGAAGCAGCGCTTGCCGAGCACGCGCCGATGGTGCGGATTGACGAAGTGGATGTCGCCCTTGAAGCCGCCCTCGAGGAGGTTTTCGATCAGCACGCGCCCGACCGATCCCGCCCGGCCCGTCGCGCCGACGACTGCGACCGATTCAGGGGCCAGCAGAGGTTGGAGATAGTGCTGAAGCTGCGTCATGGCGCGGACCTGCGTGCGAATGGGGACGTGAGGCGCATCGTCGGGCCGCTATCGGCGGGTCCCCCGCTGCTCCGGCGCTCGCGTGGCGGCGTCGCATCATGCGATCGCCGGGAGGCCGGTAGACTCACGCGCCATTCTATCGCGCCGCATCTGATTTGCGTAGCGGAATCCGCCCGCGACGATCGCGTCGGCTATACTTTTGCGTTTGCTACGGCGGCATTGCGCGGTGCCGCGTTACTCGAACAACGGGCCTGTAGCTCAGACGGTTAGAGCAGAGGACTCATAATCCTTTGGTCGCTGGTTCGAATCCAGCCGGGCCCACCATTACAGTAGGGCATTTACGCGATAGTGATCACTTCACATTCGCGCATGATTCGAAAATTTGTCCCGATGCGTGTCCCTATGGCGGGAACGCTGCGACATTTGCTATCGGGACAAGATCAGACGGGCGCCCGGCAACGCATGGCGCTCGTCGGCAGACTGCTACGGAATCATCTTCCGCCACTCGGGTTCGCGGTCGTCGAACAGCGGCGCTCGCCGGGGTCGCGCTGCCTCATCTTTCTCGATGCGCTTGCGTTGCTCGCGTAGCAGCGCGGGCAGACTCGCGTGCGCCGTTTCGACCATCGATTGAACGTCGGATTCGCGCGTCGTCGGATCACTGGGCATTTTCGGCATGGTGGCCCCTCGTTGCTCGTTGTCTCAACCCGGCGCAGACTATACATCGCCAATGGTCGCCGTTAGGTGCTACTAATTTGCTTACGGGCGTTGATTCCACGAGCCTTTCGCTGCGCGATTCACGAATGGAAATCATGTTGACGCTTTATATTCCGTCAATTAGGTTCCCTACTTTCGGTTAGGGCACACAGGCATGGGCATAGCGTGCCCACATTGCGGCGCGCCCTATTTTTCGCACCGCCAGGTGTTTACGAACGCCGCACGCATTGACACTGCATCGGCACCGCTCCGGTGTGCGCGTTGCGAGGGTTTGAGTTCCGTCGCGCCGACCGGAACAAACGCTGTTTGGGCTCTCGTCCTCCTTGCGCTCGGAATCGTTGCCTCATTCCCGTCCGCTATTTCCGATAGCTATCTCGGTGGGTTCGGCGATACCGTTCGCTTCATCCGGGCTGATATTTGGGCGCTCGCGGTCATGGCGGCCTATCTGGCATTTGCATTCTCGGCCCGATTGCGCAAACTGGAGGGCGGTGGGGGTCCCACGCCGCGTCGTTGGGCCTCTGTGGCAGCCTTCGTTTTTCTGAGCGCCATTTTGCTATATGGCTACTTCCTCATTCGGGGCTAGCTGTGTGCCCTAACCCGGCGGTCAACACGGACGCCCCGTCGGCAGCGCTTCGCGCCCGCCGCGGGCCGCCGGTTACCTTGATACGTTAGGCGTCGCATATGAACCACCGAGTAGTCGCTACCCTGACATTGATCGGCTCAATTGGTGCCCTCGCTTATGCGTGTTGGGCGTTCTGCGCATCTTGGACCGAGGCCCTCGGGGTACTGGATGTTTCACTGGACTTTCACTGGCGCTTTTTAGGGAGCATCAGGTTGCCTCGGCGCGATAGCGGCGGTCGGCTTATATCGTCACAGACTCTGGCCACTGCCTATACTTTTTGCAATCGGATTTGCGTCGGCCAGCTTTGGTGCGGTGGTAAATCTATTGGCTTCTGCCGTGTATGACCGCGTGGTGTTCGATCCCGTCCAAATTGGCTTATTCGTGTTACTCGCGGTGGCATCAGCGGTTGCAAGCCTGCGCTGGTACCGGAGGTCCCATGACAACGACGCCTAACCTCGCGGTCAACACGGACGCCCCGTCGGCAGCGCTTCGCGCCCGCCGCGGGTCGCCGGTTACCTTGGTCCGTTAGGCGCAATGGCCTCATTCGCTGCCAAGGCGGTGGTCACAATCTTTGTAGTGCTCGCACTAATCCATTTCTACTGGGCACTCGGCGGCCGGAGCGGAAAGCGCGCGGCGGTTCCCGAAGTCTCCGGCCGGCCCGCCTTCGTGCCTTCGGCAGCGAGCACCTCAGTGGTCGCCATCGGCCTCTCCGCGTGTGCATTGCTTGTCGCCGTAGCGGCAGGGCTCGTCGGCCCGCCAGCCCCTCACCCATGGGTCACTTGGCTAACCTTTGCACTCGCGTTGGCATTGCTCGCGCGTGCCATTGGCGACTTTCGCCTGGTCGGCTTTTTCAAACGCATTCGCGGCACTCAATTTGCGCGTCTGGATAGCGTGGTCTACGCTCCGCTTTGCATGGCCCTCGCTATTGCGGTCTTCTATGTTGCGCTCGCCCATCGCGCCTAACCCGGCGGTCAACACGGACGCCCCGTCGGCGGCGCTTCGCGCCCGCCGCGGGTATCGATGCGATGACCAATGGCGTGATCGCCACAATTGGAACGGGAAAATATGCGACTGGAATTGCCATAAACCGGGCGGGCACTCGCATCTATGTAACGAACTCGGACGATGGTACGGTATCGGTGATTGACACCACAACAAACGCTGTCGTCGCGACGATAAATACGGGAGCGCAGGCCTACGGTGTGGCGGTTAGTCCGGTTGGCAACCGAGCGTATGTGACCAGCATATTGAGCAACATCGTTTCAGTAATTGACACCGCAAACAACACCGTTATCGCCGTCGTGCCTCTTGGAATTGGACCGTCGGGAGTTGTCGTCAACGAAACGGGCACAATCGCTTACGTGACAAGTCGATTTACTGGTGGTCACCTGGTCGCGCTCGATACAGCTACCAACAGCGTGGCGGCCGTTGTCAAAGTCGGCGGAAACCCAATTGGGGTAGCAATCGACCCTGCGGGGGTCTTTGTATACGTGGCCAACTTTTCTACCAACAATGTATCGGAAGGCGCCCACCGTGGAATTCACAGCGTTGCCATCGAACCATATTTGTTGCTTCGCCAGTCCAAGCGTCGTGCGGCCTAACCCGGCGGTCAACACGGACGCCCCGTCGGCAGCGCTTCACCAGATTGGGGCGTGCCCAATGCCTTGGCGATGAGGCGTAGCACTACGACTTGACCCGGTTGCGTGCGTCTGCATTCGCTCTCGACGCGATCAAGTAGACGCGATCCTGACTCGCCGAAGCGTCGTTCCCAAGTGCCGACGAGATCGCCGCCGAATGTCGCTTGCACTTGCTCGATCCGCGCAAGGTATTCCGCCTTGGATTCGCCGCCGGTCGGGCGCATCAGCCGGATGCACATTGTCATGCCCGCGCGCCCGAGCCGGTATTCAGTTTCGCGAACGCGACGAATGAGATCACGCAGCATCGTTCACTTGCGCTTCAATCGCAGCGATTCTTGATTCGAGTAAGTCACCTTGAATCGCGTCGCCGATGTAGCGCAGCATCAGCACCGTCGGGTTGCGCCGCACTTCTGGCGAATACCCGCCCGTGAATTTCGGATTGTCGAATGTCCGCAATCGCTTCTCTGCGATCTCGTTGAGCAATCGGCGCGCCACGGTGCCATTCTTGTCGCCGTAGGTTCCGCGCGGGCAACCGAGCAGGAACGCGAGCGCGGCGAGCGTTGCAACGTCATCGTCGAGCATTCCCGCGAGAGTGCGCCGACGCTCGTCTGCGTCATCGCGCTCTTGCTGGCCGGGATCGGCGGGCTTGATGCGCCGGTCTGCGTCGATGTCGCGTTGGCGTGCAGCGCGGAGTTCCTCGTCTGTCATGTGCATGTGAGTTTTCCTTTCGTTGGGATCGAGTCTTTGTTCGCGCGCTTCTGCGCAGCGCGTTCGCGCCGTGCAATGTTCTTCGCCGATTGCAATTTCGCTTTCGCGAATTGCGGGCCGAGTGTCACGATGCAATGTCGCGATGCAATGTCGCTACGCAATGCGTCAGAGTTCGGCATGCCTGAATCCTTGCAAAACGTTTGTTCTTCGCCGTTCAGTTTTTCAGGTTGGAAAGATTGAACGCGCGGACCATCGAGCGCTTTGCGCGAGATGGGGGTGTTGATCTTTTTCTTTGCCACGGTTTCTTTTTGTTGTTCGTTCGTTCCTTGTTCGTACTTTCCTTGTTCGCCATCGCGTGGCGGTGGGTTCTTTTGCCCTATTCCGGTGGCTTCTGCATCGCGCGGCGGTGGGTTCTTTTCGTTTGATGGGCGATTTAACCCATCGCGTGGCGGTGGGTTACGGTCGGGTGTTTGCAACTGCGACCGGGCAGGGAATCGTTTGAACATGTCGAGATTGATGCAGTAGGAGACGGTCACGCCGTGCCCGCCCTTCTCCCCACTGACTGCGGTTATCCATCCCGTCTTTCGAAGCGTTTGCAGCGCAGCGCGCACGACAGTCATTCCGAATCCGGTCAGCCACGCGAGTCTTTCGACGCTGGGGTACACAGGGTCCGATAGGCGTTTGCGCTTCAAGTGCAGCGCCATGTAAAAGAGAACGGCACGCTCTTGTGCGGTGCCCGGATAAGCATCGGCAAGCCTTCCTGCGTAAATGTGTTGACTCATCGCTTGCCCCACATGCGCTCCAACATGCGCATGGCGTCAGTGCCCTTGGGATCGGGCCATGCCGGGGGCTTCTGATCGGCATGGCGCGCGGGCGCGATGCCTTGAAGTTCGCGGGGGTCGGCGGTAGGATTTGCAGCCTGTCCTGCTCCATTGGTTCTGTTCGCGCCCCGAGCTGCCGCCGCAGCCGGGGCGTTTCTCTGCGGTCGTCGTGCTGTCATCGCGCCCGCCTTCGTTTCGACGATGACAACAACGCGATGCGTGAGACTTGCGCTTCCGCTCCGACTTCGATCAGATGCGCGGCGACTGCATCGGCCTCATATTTCGTCGCGTAGCGCTGGAACTCGACGTGCGCCCCGTTCGATTTGCGCACGAGTACCGCGTATCGCCGTACGTCGAGATCAGCGCGTGTCGTCATGGTCGTGTCTCGCGCGCACAGGGTGAGCGGCGGACAGGTCGGAGTACGCGTATGGATGGACGCGTCCCGCCCGTTGCCGAATGCTGGAACCCGCCCGCCGCTCGTTGATCGTTCACGCTGACGCGTCTTACACGCGCTCCGCATCCTGTGCCGCCCATGCTTGGAGTTCGGCGACGAGGTAGCCCTTGGCGCGACGGCCAAGCGAAATCGGGCGCGGGAAGTCAGCGCGCTGCGACAATTTCCAGAATGTGGTTCGGCCCAAGCCGAGAACGGCGGGGGCGGACAAGGCGCGAACGACGACGGCGGGCGCTGCGGCGGGCGCAGCGCTGGGGATGTGCGACGGCTGGCGACGCGAGGTCGAATGCTTCTTGCTACGTGGGGGCTTCCTCATTTACCGCTCCTTCTCTGACGCGTGGATCGTTGTATTACCCGCGTGCAGAAGAAATACGAGTCGGTCAAATGAGAGTTGTCAGCGGCGCTTCACTACTCCTATGTTGTGAACGGCATTAAACAACGCCGCGAGAAACTGTGTCAAGCGTCGTCAGCGCTTCATTGCAGCGCAGGCAAGTGTGGCGCTGCTGTTGCGCAATTGTTGCTGCTTTGTGCTTCAGCGCGACGTGCCGCTCTTGCGTGTTGTCGGCGGACGATGCAGCACTGTGAAGCCGCGAGGGTCGCTTTCAAACTGCCAGCGCTCTTGAATCGCGGCACGTCTGCGCGTGCGCTCGACGATCAGCGCAGCTTGTGCAGCGTCTCGCTTCGTCGTTCGTTTCACTTCCTGTTCGCGACCAAGCGCAGTCGCATCGGCTTCGGCTGTTCCGACTGCGGCGGCGACGGGTCCGTGTTCACTTCGTCAATGTGCTGTTCCCACTTTGCAAGCGCCGCCGTTTTCTCTGGCAGATAAGCGTTGCGGTCGTAATGCTTCGACTGGATGTCACGCGTCAATCCATGCGACAGCACTTGCGCGCGAATGTCCTTCGATACTCCGAGTTTCGACATCCGTGTCTCGACCGTGCGTCGTAGATCGCGACCGGAAAACGATTCGCCGCGTTTGACAATGGTTGCGGCGATTGCCAGCACTTCGCTTGATAGCGTCGTGTTGTGGATCGGCACGCCGTGCCCGGTCGTGAAGATGTACGGCCCGCCGTCTGGATGCAGCGCCGGAATGAGCGCCGCAACGCGTGTCGATACTGGCAGCAAGTGATCGCGCGCGCCGCCGCGTCCCTTCGGATCGCGCAATCGGAGTGTGCCCGCGATCTCGTCGTAGTCGTCCCATGTCACGCGTAGCAACTGCGTCATGCGTTGCCCGCCGAGCAGCAGCGCGCACTTGAGTGCTGCCGCAATCGGATCGGAGCGCGCGTCGAGCGCTCGCCAGTACGCGCGCAGTTCGTCATCGGTCAGCACGCGATCTCCAACGCGGTCGAAATCTTTCTGTCGCGGAATGTTGGCGACCGGATTCGCGGTCAAGCGAAACAAAGAGCGATGCTGCGCTGCGTGTAGCGGGTTGTTATCCGACTTCAACGCTTTCGCGAATGCCGCATGTAGGTACGCGCGCACCATGTTCGATTTTCGCTCGCTGCCCGCGTTGATGACTCTCGCAATGATTGCGACGAGATCGCGCGTCGTGATGTCTGATGCCTTGCGCTGCATCAGGCGCGCGAAGGGGTTACGCACATGGCGCTCGATTGTGTCTTCAACGTCCCGCGCGCTCGACTTGCCATCGAGTGATTGGACGTAGGCGTCGAGCAGATCGTCGAACGTGCCGCTCTCGCGCTTCTCGGCGTCGCGGCGTTCCTGTTCGATCTGTTCGCGCTCGACGTGAACACGCGGATCGCCGCCGTCCTCGCGTACTCTCGCCAATTCCTGCGCCCGTGCGCGCGCCGCTTTCAACGACAGCGATGGAAGCGTCCCGAGGGTCAATAGATGCTCGCCGTCCGCGTCGTGCCATCGGAATGCGAACTCGCGCACCGTGCTGCCCGCGCGCTTTCGGGCGCGAACGATCAGACGACCGTAGCCGCTACGCAGCCACCCATCGGTGCGCTTGTCGCCCGGACGCATGGCCCCGATTGCGTGCGCGGTCAGGGGGGCGACGGCCTTGCGTTTGACGATAGGGACAAAATGACGCGCGGGTGTCAATTTCTTGTCCCGATAGGTGTCCCGATTCGAGGTCGGCTTCATGTGAACTTTCGCGAACGTTTCGCGAACGATAATAGCCGATTCCCCTATGGGGCGCAACGCGATTGCGCGAACGCTGATGCGTGGAGTCAGCGAACGTTTGCGAACAGGGAAGCATCTGACTCATAATCCTTTGGTCGCTGGTTCGAATCCAGCCGGGCCCACCCTGAACTGGCGACACCTACGGCGATTGCAACAGCGCCACGCTGCCCTGGCCGCCGTCCGTGCAGATGCTGACGATGCAGCGCCGACCCGAAGGCATGCTCGCGATCTCCTTGACGGCCTGGCTCAGTATCCGCGCGCCCGTCGCACCAAACGGGTGCCCCAACGCGATGCTGCCGCCGTTCGGGTTCACGCGTTCGCGCGGGAACTTCCCGAGATTCGCATCGACGAGAGCCTTGCGGCGAACGAAATCCGGATCCTCGAGCGCCTTGATGTGGAACAGGACCTGCGCCGCGAACGCCTCGTGAATTTCCCAGAGGTCGATATCGGCATAGGCGAGACCGTTGCGCGCAAGCAATCGGGGAATCGCGAACGCCGGCGCCATCAGCAATCCTTCCGTCCGGAAATCGACGGCCGCAATCTCCCAGTCGACCAGGATTGCGGCCGGCGAATTCGAAGGCAATTTTGCAATCCCCGCCCGGGACCCGACCCACAAGCCCGCCGCGCCGTCGGTCAATGGCGAGGAGTTGCCTGCGGTCAGCGTGCCATGGCCGCTGGTGCGATCGAAGGACGGCGGGAGTCGCGACAGCTTTTCGGGCGACGTGTCCTTGCGGGGAAGCGTGTCGCGATCCAGGCCGCCGAAGGGCATGACCAGGTCGCCGAAAAATCCACGCTCCCATGCCGCCACCGCCCGCTCGTGGCTTTCGAGCGCGACGCGGTCCTGTTCCTCGCGCCCGATGCCCCACTCCTTCGCCGTGATCTCCGTGTGCTCGCCCATGCTCATGCCCGTCGTGCGATTGGTGATCGACGGGATGTAGAGCTTGATATCGGCAACTTTCAGATCGGTGAGACGCTCGACCTTCTGTCCGAGCGATCGCGCCTGCTGGAAGCGGCGGATCCAATCCGACAGGCGCTGGCCCAATCCGAGCTGTATCCGGCTCATGCTTTCCACGCCGCCGACCAGCGCGAGGTTGCGATGCACGCCGTCGATCATGCCCGCGGCCTCGATGGCCCCGATCATGCTGGTCGCGCACGCCATGACCGTCGAGAACGCGGGAACGGTCGGTGACACACCCGCGTCCATCAGCACTTCGCGCGCGATGTTGCTCCACGTGAGATTGGGGACGACGGTTCCCCAAACGGCGAAATCCGGCGTCGCGCCGCGCAGCCGGTCGACCATGTCGCGGACGACCGGAACGGAAAGCGCGATCGCATCGAATTCTCCGAGCGGGCCGTCGACTTTCGCGAACGGCGTACGGACGCCCGCCGCGAGCAGGATTTCGGGGCGACTGCCGATCTGCGATGTCATCGCACGCCGACCTCCGGCGCAATTACCGCGCTACGCCTTGATGAACGCGAGCAGGTCCGCATTGACCTCGTCCTTGCGCGTCGTGCACATGCCGTGCGGCGCTCCTTTGTAGACCTTGAGCGTCGCGCCTTTGACGATCTTCGACGAGAGCATGGCGGACGCACCGATCGGCACGATCTGATCGTCGTCGCCATGGAGGATCAGCGTCGGTACGTCGAACCTCTTGAGATCCTCCGTGAGATCGGTCTCCGAAAAGGCCTTGATGCAGAAGTAAGACGCCGGGAAGCCGGCCAGCATTCCCTGCAGCCAGAACGATTCGCGAACCCCTTCGGAGATCTTGGCGCCGGGGCGGTTGTAGCCGTAGAACGGCAGCGAGAGATCCTTCCAGAATTGCGAGCGATCGGCGAGCACGCCGGCGCGAATGCCGTCGAAGACATCGATCGGCAGGCCTCCCGGATTGGCGGCCGTCTTCAGCATCAGCGGCGGCACCGCGCCGATGAGAACCGCCTTGGCCACGCGCTTCGTGCCGTGGCGGCCGATGTAGCGCGCGACTTCGCCGCCCCCCGTGGAGTGTCCGACGTGAACGGCGCCCTCGAGATCGAGCGATTCGACGAGTGCCGCAAGGTCGTCGGCATAGGTGTCCATGTCGTTGCCGTTCCACGGCTGGCTGGAGCGGCCGTGGCCGCGGCGATCGTGGGCGATGCAACGGAATCCGCGCGACGCGAGGAAGAACATCTGGTCTTCGAACGCGTCGGCCGAAAGCGGCCACCCGTGGCTGAACACGACCGGCTGTCCGCTGCCCCAGTCGTTGTAGTAGATCTCGGCGCCATCTTTGGTCTTGAATGAACTCATCGTGTGATCTCCTTTCTTCGACTGGGGGCATTTCGACGAACGGCGCGAATCGCGATTTTATTTTACGATATCGCGGATGACGATTGCGTGTCCGCGCAATCGACGAATCCAACCCGGTCTTGAGGATCGAACGATGACGAAAAGAATTCCGCGTTCCCGAAAATCCATCCTGCCGATATGGGGTTTCGCGCTTCTCCTCGCCGTCGACGCCGCCACCGGCGCCGATCTCGGACCGCCATTCAAGGTGCATTCGGTTCCGGTCGACGGCGCGACGGTGAGCGTTTCGCTTGGCGGCAGCGGCCCCCCGCTCCTGCTGCTGCACGGCTATGCCGAAACCTCGCAGATGTGGAAACCGCTCGCGGCGAAGCTGAAGGATCGGTTCACGATCATCGCGCCGGACCTGCCGGGCATCGGAAATTCCTCGATCCCCAAGACGGGCATCGACATGAAGACGTCGGCGGAGCGCGTGCACGCGGCCGTGAACGCCCTCGGCTTCAAGAAAGTTCGCGTGGTCGGGCACGACATCGGACTGATGGTCGCCTATGCCTACGCCGCCCTGTATCCGCAGGAGGTGGAGAAGCTGGTGCTGATGGATGCATTTCTCCCCGGCGTCGACGGCTGGGAGCCGATCTACAACAATCCGGGGATCTGGCATTTCCGCTTCTACGGCGCGACGCCCGAGGCACTCGTCAAAGGGCGCGAGCGCACCTTTTTCGAGCATTTCTGGAACAATTTTGCCGCGGACAGGAACCACTCGATTCCGGAAGCCGATCGGCGCGCGTACACCACCGCCTACTCCGCTCCCGGCCGGATGGCCGCCGGCTTCGCGTATTTCGCGTCGTTCCCGAAGACCGCCACCGACTTCGCCGCGCTCGCGAAGACGAAGCTCTCCATGCCGGTGCTGTCGATCGGCGGCGAAAAATCGCTGGGCGATGCGCTGGGCGCGCAAGCGAAACTCGTGGGCTCCGACGTCACGGTCGTCGTCATCAAGAACGCCGGGCACTGGATACTCGAAGAGCAGCCCGCCGAGACCATCGGGGCGCTCGACCGCTTCCTCTAGCGGTGCGCGGCAGCGCCGTCCATTGGTTGTTTCGCCTTCTAGCGCAAGCCGGCCCCGTCGCGATGCCTCCCGTGCAGTCGGTGCATAATCCGCGTTGACGCCGAACCCGGAAAACCCTATGTCCGACGATTCGCCGACCGGGGTAATGGCCCGTCGCCACCAGATGTTTCCGGCGCTGACGGAGGCCGAGATTGCGCGCGTCAGCCGCTTCGGCACCCTGAAAAACTACGCGCGCGGCGAGCGCCTCATCACCGCAGGCGAGCCCGGGCTCGGCATGTTCATCCTGCTGAAGGGCCGGGTGACGCTGAGCCAGCGCGACGGGCTGGGTCACGTGGTGCCGATCATCACGCAGGGCCACGGGCAGTTTCTCGGCGAGGTCGCGACGCTGTCGGGACGCGCCGCGCTCGTGGATGGCCATGCGCACGACGACGTGGAAACGCTGCTGGTGCCCCCGGAACAATTGCGCGCGCTGATCGTCGCCGAGGCGGATCTTGGCGAACGGATCGTCCGCGCGCTGATCCTGCGCCGCGTCGGGCTGATCGAAGCCGGCGGGAGCGGCCCGGTGCTGATCGGCGGTCCCCAATCCTCCGGCGTCCTTCGCTTGCGCAACTTCCTGGCCCGGAACGGGCATCCGCATCAGGCCCTCGACCCGATCCGCGACGAGGCCGGCGCCGCGCTGTTCGCGCAATACGGCGCATCGGCGGCGGATGTGCTGGCGGTCTGCCCCAATGGCATGGCGCTGTTCAATCCGACCGAAGACGCGCTGGCGCGCTGTCTCGGCATGCTCGATACGACCGAGCACAAGGAGCTCGTCGACGTCGTCGTCGTCGGCGCCGGGCCCGCGGGGCTGGCCACGGCCGTTTACGCCGCATCGGAAGGCCTGCATGTGGTCGTGCTCGACTGCCGGTCGTACGGCGGGCAGGCCGGGGCGAGCTCGCGAATCGAGAACTACCTCGGCTTTCCGACCGGGATTTCCGGCCCCGCCCTCGCCGGCCGCGCGTTCGTGCAGGCGCAGAAATTCGGCGCCGAGATCATGATTCCGGCGGAAGCCGCGGCGCTCGACTGCTCCCGCGCCGGACCCGAAGGCGAGCTGGGCCTCACGTTGACGGACGGGCGAAAACTCCGGGCGCGAACGATCGTGATCGCGAGCGGCGCGCGGTATCGCCGGCCCGACGTGCCGCGCCTCCCCGAATTCGAAGGCCGCGGCGTCTGGTACTGGGCCTCGCCCCTCGAGGCGAAGGCGTGCGCGCAGACCGAAGTCGTCCTGGTCGGCGGCGGCAATTCGGCCGGACAGGCCGCCGTGTTCCTCGCCCAGCACGCCGCGAAGGTCCACGTGATCGTGCGCGGGCCCGGGCTTGCGGCCAGCATGTCGCGGTATCTGATCGATCGCATCGAAGCGACCGCGAACATCGAGCTGCATCCGGATACCGTGCTGACCCGGATCCATGGCGAGCCGGCCAGCGGGCTGACCGCGGTCTCGTGGCGCAACAATCGCACCGGCGTGGAAGACGAGCTGCCCATCCGCAATGTGTTTCTGTTCGTCGGCGCCGATCCCGAGACCCGGTGGCTCGACGGCTGCAACGTGACGCTCGACGAAAACGGCTTCGTGCTCACGGGCGATGCGACGACGTTCGGGGAAGGCGAGCGTCCCGCTTCGCTCGAGTCCAGCGTCCCGGGCGTGTTCGCGGTCGGCGACGTCCGCTCGGGCTCCGTCAAGCGGGTGGGCGGCGCCATCGGCGAAGGCGCCGCGGTGGTCGCGCAGATTCACGCGCATCTTTCCGCCGCCGCGCGGCGCGGCCCCGCAAAGACCATGCTTCAAGTGCCTCGCCACGCGACGGCCGCCTGACGCGCCGGATCGTCACGCCCCCTCAAACAGCACGTAGATCGGATCAGCCATGTTCGAGCTTTCCACGCCCATCAGCCCGGCCGATCACGCGGTCGGCCCCGCGCACGCACCGGTCGCGGTCGTCGAATACGGCGACTTCGAGTGCCCGAACTGCAAGCAGGCCGCTCCGGCGGTCAAGTTGCTGTTGAATCACTTCTCGGGGCGCATTTGCTTCGTCTTCCGCCACTTTCCGCTGGAGGAGGTGCATCCGCACGCCTTGAATGCGGCGGAAGCGGCGGAGTGCGCGGGCGCGCAGGGAAAGTTCTGGCCGATGCACGACATGCTGTTCGATCGCCAGCCTCATCTGCATCCGCACAACCTGCGGAGCTACGCCGAGCACCTGCAGCTCGACATGGCGCGCTACGACAGCGAAATGAACGACCACGTGTACGTGCAGCGCGTGCGCGAGCATATGCAAAGCGGGCGCGAAAGCGGCGCGCGCTCGACGCCGACCTTCTTCGTCGACGGGCGGATCTGCGACGTCTCCTACGACTTGCGCGCGCTCTTCAACGCCGTCGAAGCCGCGCTGCGCAAGTAGCCCCATTCCGGGAGCATGGCCATGGCCCATCGCTGCAGTCACCTCGACCGCGTCACGACAAGCCGGCGCAATTCCGATGGTTGCGAAGAGTGTCTCGCGATGGGCGACACGTGGGTCCACCTTCGCCTGTGCCGGGCCTGCGGCCACGTCGGCTGCTGCGACGATTCGAAAAACCGGCACGCGACGAAGCACTTCCACGCGACCCGGCATCCGATCGTGACCTCCATCGAGCCCGGCGAGAGCTGGAGCTGGTGCTATATCGACGAGCTCGTCATGGAGCTCGGATGACGGAAGCGGCCGCGCAAGCACCCGACCGCGCGGCAGCATCGCCCTGGAGCCCGTTGCAGAACAGACTCTTCCGGGGTCTGTGGATCGCCACGATCGTCTCCAACGTCGGCACCTGGATGCAGGACGTCGGCGCCGGTTGGCTGATGACCTCGCTTTCGTCCTCGCCGTCGCTGGTCGCGCTGGTGGAAGCGGCCGACAGCATCCCGGTGATGCTGCTGGCGCTGCCCGCGGGAGCGATCGCCGACATCGTCGACCGCCGGCGCCTGCTGATCGCCGTCCAGCTGTACCTGCTGGTCGTCGCCGGCGCGCTCGCCCTCCTGACCTTCCTCGGCATGACCACCGTGTGGGTGCTGCTCGGATTCACGTTCGCGCTCGGCGTCGGCGCCGCCATCGTGATGCCGGCCTGGTCGGCGATCGTCCCGGATCTCGTGCGGCCCGACGAGCTCCAGTCCGCGATTGCGCTGAACAGCATCGCCATCAACGTCTCGCGCGCGATCGGGCCCGCCATCGCCGGACTTCTCGTGGCGGCCGTGGGCCCGTGGCTGGTCTTTGCGCTGAATGCGGTTTCCTATTTCGGCATCATCGCGGTGCTCCTGCGCTGGAAGCGCGAGCATCGCAAGAGCACGCTGCCGGCCGAGCGGTTTTTCAGCGCCATGCGCGTCGGCGTGCGCTTCGTCCTGCATACCCGCGCGTTGCAGGTCGTGCTGATCCGCGGCACCGCGTTCTTCGTGTTCGCGAGCGCGACCTGGTCGCTGTTCCCGCTCATCGTGCGCAAGGAGCTCGGGCGCGGGCCCGAAGTCTACGGCCTGTTGCTGACCTGCATCGGCGTGGGCGCCGTCGCCGGCGCGATGCTGCTGCCGCAAGTACGGGCCCGGGTATCGCGTGATGGGCTGGTCGCCGGCGCCAGCCTTCTGTATGCGCTCGCCGCGCTGCTGCTCGCGCACGTGCAGAACCTCGGGCTGCTCGCCGTGGCCATGCTGGCGACCGGGGTCGCGTGGATTTCGATCCTGTCCGCGCTGCAGGTGTCCGCGCAGCTGACCCTGCCGCCGTGGGTGCGCGCGCGCGGGCTCGCCGCGTTCGTCGTCATCTACATGGGCGGGATGGCGCTCGGCAGCATTCTCTGGGGACAGGTCGCGACGCGCATCGGCATCCCGGACACGCTGACCGCGGCCGCCGTCGGCATGGCGGTGGCCATCGCCTTGACCTGGAAGGCCAGGCTCGGGGAGCACGAGGTGCTCGATTTCACGCCGTCGATGGATTGGCCGCTGCCGATCCTCGCGGAAACGCCGGAGCCCGACGTGCCGGTCATGGTCACCATCGTGTACCGGGTGCGCGCCGAGCAGCGCGCCGATTTCGTCGCCGCAATGCAGGACGTGCGCGAAATGCGCCGGCGCAACGGCGCCTACTTCTGGCAGCTCTTCCACGACTCGGAAGACCCGACGCGCTTCATCGAGTGCTTCATGGACGAGTCGTGGGAGGAGCACTTGCGCCAGCACGAACGCGTCAGCGTCTCCGACCGGGAGATTCAGCGTCGCGCCAAACAGTACCTCGTGCGAAGGCGCGACGACGAGGTCTTCCCACTGGCTCGCCGACCGCGAGTCGTGACGATTCCGCGCGTCGTCAACCGGTGAGGCGCCTCAGCGCGGCCAGATCGAGCAGCTTCACGGCGCGACCCTGCACCTGGATCATTCCCGCCGCCTGGAACCTGGACAACACGCGGCTCACCGTTTCGAGCTGCAGCCCGAGGTAGCTGCCGATGTCTTCGCGCGTCAACCGGAGAACGAACTCCGTTTCCGAGTAGCCGCGATCGCGATAGCGCTGCGAAAGGTCGAGCAGGAACGCCGCCAGCCGTTCATCGGCGCGCATGCTGCCCAGCATGAGCATGACATTCTGCTCGCGCGCGATCTCGGCCGAGAGGACCTTGTGGAGGTTGCGATGCAGCGGGACCACGTGCCGGGCAAGTTCTTCCAGGCGCTCGTAGGGCAATACGCAGACTTCGGAATCTTCGAGCGCGACCGCCTGACCGCCGTGACGGTCGGTCACGATGCCGTCCATGCCGACAATGTCGCCCATCATGTGGTAGCCGGCGACTTGCTCGTGCCCTTTCTCGCCCAGCACCGTCGTCTTGCACGATCCGACGCGCACCGCATGGAGGGCCGCAAACGGGTCGCCGGCCCGGTAGAGCGCATCGCCTTTCTTGAGATGGATGCGATCCGTCACCAGGGCGTCGATCTGCTGCAGCCCTTCCCGGTCGACGCCGACGGGCAGGCAGAGCTCGCGCACGCTGCAATTGACGCAATGCGCCTTGACGTCGCGAAGCGTGATGATCGTCGGCGCAGCGACGGTCGACGATGGAGCGTAATTGTCCGGACTGGCCATGGTCAGGCGATGCACCGGCATGAAGACGGAAGAGTCTAACCCATGCCCGATCATTCCACGAAGCGCTGGAGCGCTGCGTTCGCGACAACCTTCCATGCCTCCGAAAAAGGAAAAGCCGGCGCAGGCCGGCTTTCCTCGAGGGGCGTACCCCCGGCTGGACCTATCTGAGCGACAGGATCCAGTTCACCAGATTGCTGATGCGGTCCGGATCGGTGGTCTTGACGACTGGATGGCTTTCCTCGTGGCCGTCGGCGAACTTTGCCTTGCGGCCTTTGGTGACGTGCCGGTAGAGCTTGTCCTCGGCGCCGGGACTTCCAAGATACTTGGTGGCGACGTCCTTCCAGGCCGGCCCTTCCTTCTTCACGTCGACCGCATGGCATTTCATGCAGTTGCTCTGACGCGCGAGCGTCTCCGCAGCGTTGACATCCACCGGCGCCGCGACGGGCAGCGCGAGAATCCAATTCACGAGGTTCTCGACGCGGACCGGGTCCTTCGATTTGACAATCGGGTGGTATTCCTCGTGTCCGTCATCGAATTTGACCTTGCGGCCGGTCGTCACATGAAGATAGAGCTTTTGCGAGGCATCGGGCTCGCTGTGGTACTTGACCGCGACGTCCTTCCAGGCCGGCCCGATCTTCTTCTGGTAGACGCCGTGGCATGCGACGCAACCGCTTTGCCGGGCGAGCATCTGCGCCGCGAGCACGTCCAGCGCAACGGCATCGCGCGGGAAGATGAGCGACCCGCCGACAAACGTCAGCGCTGCAATCAGTACGCTCGAAAAGGAGCTCGCCGTAACTTTCACGCGAGCAGGACTGCCATTTGCACGCTGCCGGTCATGCCGAATGGTTGACCAGTGAAAATTGTTTCGATCGGCTTCGCTCCCGGCCGCGGGGTCACGATCACCCGGACGGAGTACTTGCCGGTCCAGCCGAACCGGAAAAGCTCGCTATAGTCCGGAAGCCCGCCTGCCTGGGTGTGCAGCAGCGGCTTCTTCTCTACGCGCCCGTGAGGATCCGTCACTTCGATCGTCACTTCCGCGTCGCCGATTCGCGTGCCGCGCTGCGCGTCGTCCAGCGTGATGAGCAAGTGCTGGGAACCGGGCGGAGGATGCGGTGGATGTGCATCGGCATGGCCACTCGCCTGCAATGCAACTTCGGCGGGCACGATGCCGAAGTTGATCACCATCCCGCCCACGGTGTTCCGTTGCTGCGCGGTCGCCAGCATCGAAGCGAGTGCAATCGTCACGGCACCCATTGCGATGAGCCATGAGCGAGCCGCCGCGGATTTCATGCCCTCACGGTAATCCTCTGCGCAAGGCGGTTCTTGATCTGGCTCAAACGGGGCGTCCAAAACCGCGATCGAGCGCTTGCGCGTCCGGGCAGACTCGCCTCAATGGCCCCGCACCTCGATGCCGCGACTACTTGCCCTGGGCCTTCTTCGCGTCGCCCGCCGCTGTTTTCTTGGCGGCACCTGCGGCCTTCGCCGGTTCTGCCGTCGCCGCGGGTGCGGCGGCGGCCGACTTCGGCGGTTCGGCGTTGAGATCGAGGCTCGGCCATGCGCGACCGTGGCAGGCCGGGTTCGAACAGAAGCCGCCGCCGTCATTGCCCCACTTGATCGGCCCGTGACACATCGCGCAGGAGGTGTCGACCTGCGAGCGATGATCGCGCATCCAGTTGGGCTCGTTCGTGGCTGTCCGGCGGCGTCAGGCCCGGCGCGACTGTCGAGGCCACCGTCTTGAGCGTTGCCTTCGACGCTGACCTGCGGGAGGTCGTGGCACAGCGTGCACTGCAGCCTGATGGCCTCGCCCTTCTCGTTGAAGTGCTTGCCGTCGTGGCAGCGGAAGCAACCGGGGGAGTCCTTGTGCCCGACGTGATTCGGGAAGGATTTCCACGTGAGATCCTTCGCCTCGAACTCGGACAGCTTGAGGATGTCGAGCATCGTCGCCGCGAACTGGTCCTCGGCGGTCTTGACGGCCGGCTTCAATTCGCCTTTCGGCGCCGCGTCGGCGATGATCTGCTTGAATTGCGGGACCTGCTCCTCCATCGGGCCATGGAGCGGCGAGGCCTTGTCGATGATCGCGAGCGCGCGCGCCTTGATCGACGGCAGGCTGCGGTCGATCCTGCCCTCGAGGATCGCATGGTCGACGCGATCGGCGGGGTTGGTGAACGGGTGCCCGGCCGCGTTGTGGCAGTCGGCGCACTCCATCTTGCGCTTCGGCGCCTGGTCCATTTCCGCGCGCGCGACCTTGCTCGCGGCATCGAAATAGGTCGTCGTCTTGCCGTCCTTGCCGGTGATCCGCACCCACGGGATCGTGCGCTTCTGCGGATCGTCGGTCACGTATTCGACGTTCTGGTCGACGTGCCAGTGGATGCCCCGCGTCGCCTTTTCGCGCGCCTCGCCACTGCCGGTATGGACGACGAGCCGGGTGCGTGTTTCGGTGTTCTTCGCGTCCGCTTCGTAATGGACCTTCGTGCGGACCTTGTCGTCGTGGTTGACGCTCGGCCAGTGGCAGCCCTCGCAGGAGTCGCGCGCCGGGCGCAGGGTCGTGGCCGTCAGCGGGCGCTTGTAGCCCGTGATCATGCCGAGGAGCTCGTGGTAGTGCGCGGCCTTGAGCGTCATCAGCTGCAGTGTGGGCAGGCGACCCATGTGGCACTCGACGCACTGGACGCGCGCGTGCGAATAGACGGCGTAGGCACGCGGTTCCTCGGGATGGACCGCGTGACAGTTGTTCGAGCAGAACGCGTTGCTGTTGCTGTATTCCCAGGCGACGATGCCGCCGGCGCCGAGCACGGCGAGCGCGATGCCCGCGAGGACGAGGGTCATCGCCGTTCCCAGCATGAACGTCCGCTTTCCCAACTTGATATTCATCACCGATTGCCCTCCGTCACCGCGCACGACCGCGCTGGCAGCGCGGCACGCCTCGACCTGCCCCGCGTCAGGCGTGCAGTATCTAGAAGAAACTGTAAACGATCAATACGATCGCGATGATGCCGAGCAGCAGGGCGGCGCCGCCGACGATCCACCCGAATACGAGCGATTCGCGCGTCGGTGGGGGCGCCAGCGCCGCGTCGAGCCTGCCTTCCTTCACCATGCGCGCGTATTCGACGGCGCGCTCGTGCTTGAGCTCGCGCTCCGAGATCCGCCCGGTGAAGATGACGGTGTCCATCGGAAACTTGTCCGGCCGGAGATGCCCGTTGAAGAAGTGGAAGGTGAAGATGAAGCCGACGGCGAGCAGCGCCTCCTCGCCGTGGACCAGCGCCGCGATGTTGAACACCCAGCCGGGGAGAATCCGCGCGAAGAATACCGGGAACCACAGCAGCAGCCCCGACCCGCCGATGATCATCATCCCCCAGAACACCGCCCAGTAGTCGAACTTCTCCCAGTAGGTCCAGCGGTCGAACTGCGGGCGCGGCCCGCGGCCGATGAACCACAGGAAATTATGGTAGATGTCGATGGCGTCCTGCGGCTGCGGCACCATCGAGTCCGGTCCCCACAGCAACCGCATCAGCCTGCCGCCGGCGAGCGCCTTCGAGAACATCACGACCACGTGCGTCACGAACACCACGATCATCACCGCCGCGCACATGCGGTGGATCAGCCCCGCGCCCTCGAACCCGCCGAGAATGCGCGCGAGCGTGGCCGCCCAGGGCCGGTCGGCGAAGACGAGCGGCAATCCGGTCAGCGCGCATCCGACGAAGGTCAGCATCAGCAGCGAATGGAGCACGCGCTCCGTCGCCGTGAAGCGTCGAACGTATCGTTGTGCCAAGCCGTTGCCGTCCGCTTGACCGTCGGGCCGCGCGGCGGCCGGGGTAACCGTTGCAGCCGTCATCAGTGCCGCTCCTTGCCGCTCGTCAGCTTTTCACGCACTTCGCGATAGAGCCAGAAGACCGTGTGGATGCCGAAGAAAGCGAACACCCCGAAGAGCAGCAGCTCCATGAACTTGGCGGCCCAGTAGAAAAGCGGGTCGCGCGCCTTGTCGTGCCGGTTCGCGTGCGGATCGAAGCTCGCGAAATTGGCCGACGCGCCCGCGTGGCACTGCTGGCAGGTCTTGAGCCGGTTCTGCTTCGACACCTTGGACGCGGGATTCGACGCCGGCAGCACCTCGTGCGCGCCATGGCAGGATGCGCAGGTGGCCATCCGCGAGTAGCCGAGTGCGGTGACCTGGCCGTGGAACGTGTCGCGATACGTCGCGAGATAATCGGCGTGGCAGGTGCCGCATTCCTTGATCACCTCGGTCTGGAATTTCGGCGTGTCGTGCTGCTGGATGCCGTGCGCGGAGTGGCAGTCGGTGCAACCCGGCGCGGCCAGCACGCCATCCTGGCGCAGCTTGCCGTGCATCCCCTTCACGTAGGCTTCGCGCTCGGACGTGTGGCAGGTGCCGCAGGTGTCCGGAATCCTGGCGCGGCTGGTGCGGCTGTTCTCGTCGGCCTTGGGCTGGATGCTGTGCGCCCCATGGCAGTTGGTGCAGGTCGGCGCCGATCCCTTCGCCGCGCCGATCAGCGCCTTGCCGTGGATGCTGTCGTGGAACTTGCCGCCGATGTTTCCGCCGGGCAGTTTGCCCTTGGCGACCACCGTGTCGTTGCCATGGCAGGTCGAGCAGGTCGCCTCGATGTTGGCGTGATTGGTTCGCGCTGCCGGGTCCTTCGACCGCAGGATGTCGTGCTTCCCGTGGCAATCCGTGCAGGTCGCGGCGATCGAGTTGCCGCCCTTGCGCGCCTTTCCGTGCACCGTTCCCGTGTACTCCTTGACCTCCTTGGCGTGGCAGGTCGCGCAGTTGACGGGCTTCAGCTTTTCGGGATGCGGCAGCTTGTCGACGGCGACGTCGGCGTGGCAGTCCGTGCATTTGAGCTTCATTTCGCCGTGCACGGACGCCGCGAACTTCGCGCCGTCGACGGCGATCGGGTTGCCGGCGGCGCCCTTGGCGTCCTTGTCGGCATGACACATGAGGCACGTGTCGGTGACGCTGGGGGCAGGCGCCGGCGTCGTGGCGGCCTGTGCCGCGAAAGCGGCCGCCAGTCCGGCGAGCAGGATTGCGCGAATCGTTTGGGCGGGTCTCACGGGAATCCGAGGCTTGCGAAGGGTCGATGCCCGTGGTGGCGCGATTTCCGGCGCCGGGAGGCCGCTCGCATCACCACTTCGGATTGCAGAATGACACCGGCACCGCCGGGGCGTGTTGACTTGGATCAACGGGCGGGGCGCGCGCAGTTTGTCCGCGCACAGCGAAGCGCCAAATTGACAAACGAAAATCCGGGGACGCCCGCGAAGCCGGCGGACGCGCGCGCTTGCGGAGGCGGATGGAGCAACGACCGCGGCGCCGACCTTCGACGAGATCGGCAACCGCGGCCGCGGGTTACCGCGTTACATCGACAAGACCCATTTCACCAGCGACTTGAGGTCGTCTTCGCTCGCCTTTTGTGCAGGGTGGCCCGTTCCGTTCTTCAGCTTGGCCACCAGCGTCGCCTCGGCGTCGGCCTTGCCCTTGAATTTTTCCGCAACGGACTTGAACGACGGTCCCATCTTCTTGGTATCGATGGCGTGGCAGTTGAGGCAACCGCTGCTCTTGGCGAGGGCCTCCTGCGCGATCGCCGCCTGGGCGCTGGCGAGGCCGATGGTCGCAACTGCTGCAATCAGAGCAAACTTCATTTTCGTTCCTTCCGGAAAAGTGCCGACGTTGACGCGGGCAATGGTTGACGAGGGTCGACTTCCCCTGGCGTTCCGATGGGTTGTGGCACCGGGGTGATGTACACAAACGTTTGACAACCTCGCTTAGCTTACCGGAATTGCCGACCCCCGTAGGCGCCGGCGCTTGACAGGGGTCCCGACCGCGCCGCGCCGGGCATCCCCGAGCGGGCGCGGCCGGCCCGGCTTCGGGCGGGCGGCTGATCCAGATCAAGGGGTTCCGCAGGTCGCCGTTGCACCATGGGCTTCCGGAAGAGCGCAGGAGGGTCGACAATGCCCCAGGTTCCGAGCGCCGCAATCGCGGTGGAGGGCCTTGCAGCGATGGGGGCACGCGACGTGCACGAGGTCCGCAAGACCGCTCTCGTTCCGTATCCGGCCGAGGGCATTTTCGACCTGATCGAGGCGGCCGAGCACTATCCCGCCTTCCTGCCGTGGTGTGCCGGGGCGACCGTGCTTGCGCGCGACGAAGGCGTGGTCAGCGCAAGAATCGTCGTCGACTATCACGGGGTGCGATTCAATTTCGTCACGCGCAACCCGAAGCGTCGCCCGGAGTTCATGGCGGTTCACCTGGAGCAGGGGCCGTTCCGGCATTTCGAGGGCGAGTGGCACTTGCGGCAACTGGCCGTGGACGCATGCAAGATCGAGTTCTGCCTGCGCTACGAATTCCGGAGCGCCGTGATGGCGCGTCTGGCCGGCCCGGTGTTCGACAGCATCGCGGATGCGCTCGTCGACGCGTTTGTCGGCCGCGCCGAACAGGTCTACGGTACAGGCGCCGCCGCGGGAGGTTGAATCCGCCGTGGCAATCGCAATCCGACACGAAAGAGTCATCATGACGAACCCGAAATCGTATGACGCGCTTCGCGCATCGAAGCTCGCAGCCGAGCTCTCCGAGGAGCAATGCCGCGTGCTCGCCGCATTGGTCACCTTGCGCGACCTGAAGGACGGGGAGATCCTCGTCAAGGAAGGCGAGGCCGACAATCACCTGTACACGATCGTCGACGGCACGATCAACGTGGTCAGGAATGCCGGAACGCGCGATGCCGTCCCGCTGTTCACGATCGGCAGCGGCGACTTCGCCGACGAGCTCGGGTTCATGGACGGCACCGTGCACTACGCGTCGCTCGTGGCGGGCGGCGCGACCCGCGTGCTCGGGATCGAGCGCGAGAAGCTCGAATCGCTCCTCGCGGGCCATCCCGAGATCGTCTACAAGGTGATGCGCTCGATCGTGCGCGCGGTCCACCAGATCCAGCGGCAGCTTTCGATGCAGTCCGCGGAGCTGACCAACTATATCTACAAGCTGCACGGCCGCTACTGACCGGCGAACAGCCAGCGCCTCGGCGACGAGCTCCGCGATGTCGCGCGTCGCGATGGCTCCGTCGTGCCCCAGCGCGGAGACCCCGTCGCTCATCATCACCGCGCAATAGGGACACGCGGTGGCAATGACCGTCGGCGCGCGCGTGAGCGCCTGCTCGACCCGCGTCACGTTGATGCGACGGCCGATCTTCTCCTCCATCCACATGCGGGCGCCGCCCGCGCCGCAGCACATCGCTTTCTCGCGGGACAACGCGAACTCGAGCGGAGCGTCCTTGCACACCGCCGCGAGCGTCCGCCGCGGCGCCTCGTACTCGCCGTTGTGCCGGCCGAGATAACACGGCTCGTGGTAAATCACTTTCTCGTGGCGCGGCGTGAGCGAGAGCCGGCCCTCCTCGATCAGTTGCGCGATCAACTGCGTGTGATGGACGACCTCGTAGTGGCCGCCGAATTCCGGGTACTCGTTCCGCAGGCTGTTGAAGGCGTGAGGATCGCAGGTGACGATCCGCTTGACCCCGAGCTCGTTCAGCGTCGCCACGAGGCCTTTGGCGAGGGTCTGGAACAGCAGTTCGTTGCCGGCGCGCCGGACGCACTCGCCGGTCGACGTCTCGGCGGCGCCCAGAACCCCGATGCGCACGCCCGCGGCGCGCATGACCGCGACGAAGGCACGCGCGATCCTCTGTCCCCGCGGGTCGAATGACTGCGCCGAGCCGACGTAGAACAGCCAGTCCAGCGCCTGCACTTCTGCAGCGGTCGTGACCACCGGCAGATCGAGGCCGTCCGCCCACGCGCCACGTGCCGTCGCCGGCATTCCCCACGGGTTGCTCTGGACTTCGTACGCGTCGAACACCGCCTTGAGCTCGTGCGGAAACGCGCCTTCCATCATCACCTGGTGCTGGCGCAGCCGGTAGAACCGCGGCAGGTGCTCGAGCTCGATCGGACACGCCGTCTCGCAGTATCCGCAGGTCGTGCACGCCCACAGCGTGTCCTCGCCGATCACGGCGGGAACGAGCGGCGGCAGCTTGTCGTCGTCGTGCGCGACGATCGCCTCCCGCTCCGCGATGAGGTGCCCCTTCAGGTGGTCGAACACCCATTTCAGCGCCAGCGGCTTGCCGGTCTGGAACGTCGGGCATGCGTCCTTGCAGCGGCCGCATTCGGTGCAGGTGAAGGCGTCGAGCCCGTCCTTCCAGCCGAGATCCGCGACGGTGCGCACGCCGATCTTCATGTCGTCGCCGCCGTCGCCTTCCATCATCTTGTCGAGATCCACGGTCGGCACCCGGTTCGACCGTCCGCGCCTGGCGAAGAACAGCGTGGGCAGGGCCGTCACGATGTGGAAGTGCTCGCCGACGGGAAGAAGCACCAGGAAGGAAAAGACCGTCACCATCTGCACCCAGTACGACAGCTGATAGCCGATGCCCAGCGCGGATGCGCTCATGCCCGAGAATCCGCGCGCGATCGCCGCGCCGACGACCGCATAGTGCGCCTCGTGCGCGATCCCGGCGTCGCGCCCGCCCGCGAGCGCGAAGCGGAAGCCGTCGAACAGTAAATCGGTGACCATGATCGCCGCGATGAGCGACAGGATGAGGAGCGCCTCGCGGTTGCGCTCGAGCCGCGCCGGCTTCAGAACGAGCCGCCGGTAGAACGCGTATCCCACCGCGACGACCACCGCGATTTCGACCAGATCCTTGCCGAAGGCGAACGCGGCGCCGAACGCGCCGGGATAGACGAACGACGCGTCGTACCCTATGCCGATCAGCTGGATCTTGCGCGCCAGCAGCGCGAGAAAGCCGCCGAAGATCACCGCGTGCATGATCCCCGGCTTCCACTCGCGCCGGATCATCCGCGCCTGCAGGAAGCCGTTGGTGACGAGGACCTTCAGGCGCGCAAGCGGATCGTCCCACCGGATCTCGGGCCCCAGCGCGACCACGATGGCGAGCTTGCGCCACGCGAGATAGAAGAAGCCGGCAAACGCCGCCAGCATGAGCAGCGTGATTGCGGCGGGATTCATCGGGCGCGGACGGGGGGCTTCGTGGCGTGCAAAGAACAAGCCCCGCGCGAGGCGGGGCCTGTCTGGTCGCGGTCAGGCAGCGATTATTTCTTCGCTTCGCCCTTGACGTCCACTTCCACGCGCCGGTTCGGCTGCAGGCACGCGATAAGCTCCTTCTGGCTCTTCTGGTCGCACTTCACGACCTGCTGCTTCTCGCCCATGCCGATCGCCTCGATCTTGTCCTTGGGCACGCCCTTGCTGACCAGGTAGTCGCGCACCGCATCCGCACGACGTTCCGACAGCTTCTGGTTGTAGGCCTCGGTGCCGATCGGATCCGTATGGCCCGTCACCAGGACGACCTCGAGCTTCTGCACCTGCGCCAGCTTGCCGACGATCTGACTGTCGATCGCCGTCTTGCCTTCGGGCTTCAGGACCGCCTTGTCGAAGTCGAACAGCACCTTCGAGTCCAGCGTGATCTTCTGCACCTGCGGCGGCGGCGGAGCCGGCGGCGGCGGGGGTGGCGGCGGCGGCGCAACCTTCGGTGCCGGCGGCGGTTCCGCGACCTTCAGCTGCGCCACCGGAAGCGGCGGCGCGTCGAACCTGTAGGTCAGTGTCGCGTAGAAGATGTTGGAGTGACCGTCCGTGTACGCGTCGTAGCCGTTGCCATAACTCAACGACGTGTTGGTCGGGCTGACCGGGTTGACCGCTCCACCGGCGCCGACTGCCACGTACGGCAGCGCGTACTGGTAGCCATTGGTCGCCACGTCGTCGTGGCTGTACTTCATGTACGAGTAGCCGCCCGTGATCGACCAGTTCCTGTTGTAGTTCCAGATGCCCTTGAGGTTGAAGTACTGCTGCTTGCTGTTGTCGAAGTTGCTGATGTTGAGCGGCAACGCAGCGGGCGAGGCCGTATATTGCAGTCTGCACGCCGAACGTCGCATTGCCTTCGTTCGACACGTAGAGGTACGACCCCGTCAGCTTGAGCGCCTCCATCGCCTGCCAGTCGGCGCCGACGCCGATCATCCAGGTCGTATCCTTGGTCTGCGAGCTCCAGTTGTAGGAGTTGTTGCGCGCTCGGCGGCGCGAAGCGGGCTGTAGCAGTTCGGATTGCGCTGGTCGTGCAGGAAGCCGCAGTACCCCGGCGGCGGATTCGGTCCGCTCGCCACCGTGCCGATGTACCGGTGGTCCGACGGATATTTCGTCTCTTCCCAGCTGCCGAACGCGTTGAGCTTGACCTTTTCCGACGCGTTCCAGTAGCCGCTCAGGAAATACCCCTGCCGGTCGTTGCTGGTGCGGCCGTACGTCACGTCGTCGTAGTCGATCTTCGCCCACGTTCCCTCGAACGAGACGCCCACGTTCATCATCGGGGTCCAGTCGAGGTAGAGCTTCCACAGGTTCGTGGTGTTGCTCTGCATGTCGAACGCCGAGGTGTACGGCAGCAGGTAGTTCGGGTTGTTCGCACCCGCCGTTGGGCAGCGGATCGTTGCTGTAGTTGAGCGTCGCGTCGCGCTTGATGTACTGGTACTTTAGGCGCCCGGACACGGTGTCGAGCATCGTGTTCTTGTACTCGGCCCAGAGCTTGTTCCAGTGCGCCTTGTCGTAATCGACGCGCGTCTGGTCGAGGTTGTTGTAGTCCCACCCGAAGCCCAGGCGCTGGCCGTGCATGAATTTCCACCAGGCGTCGAAGCCGACGTTGTTCTTCGTGTAGTCGTACAGCTCGTTCTCGCAGTTGCCGACTGTCGTCGTCGGAATCCCGCCCACCACCAGGTTGCCGCAGCCCGAGGCCGCTCGCGAGCGGCGTCGTCGGCGCGTTGCCGAACTCGATCACGTCGGACTTGTTCTGCAGCTTCGTCCAGTTGTAGTAGACGCGCGTGTCGAAATTCGCCATGGGCGTCGCGGTCCATGCGAGCGCGAACGACTGATTGATGTTCTCGCCGTTGAAGTTGTTCGCGTCAGGCAACGTGCTGTTGTAGACGGCGTTGGTGTTGAGCGCCGTCTGGCCGATCGGGACGTCGCTGGTCGTCTTCGCGTAGGTGTAACGGGCCGAAATCACCGATCGCCACGGCAGGTCGCGATAGTTGCCCGAGACCGTGAACTTGTTGAACGTGTTGTCCGGCGAGAGATAGGTGGAGTCGAGCTTGTTGCCGCCGAAGAACGGATTCGTCCACTGCAGCGTCGTGTTGTCGTTCTCGAACTTGCTGTAGTCCCAGCGCAGCGCGAACGTGGCCTTGCTCGTCTGGTAGCCGCCCTCGACGCCCCAGTTGCTCGTCTTGGTGTTCGTCGGGATCGCAAGGTCGGTGTAGCCGTTGCCCGGGCTCGTCCCGTTGGCGCGCCGAGCCGACTTTGGTGCCGCTGAACGTGACCTGGTTGCCGTCGGCGCGGAAGTACCAGGGGCTGTTCTTCTGCCACTCGGCGTAGCCGCCTGCGTCGCGCCGGTCGTAACCCAGCCTGAAATTGTTCCAGGCGGTCGGCGGATTGGCCGGAAGCGCCGCCAGCGGGAAGGTCGCGGTCAGGACGTTGCCGCCGCTGCCGGTGAACGGCGTCCAGGCGTTCGACGAAAACGTGTGCGGGATGTCGTTCAGGTACGCGCCCGCCTTGAACACGTCGTACATGCCGCCGCGCAGGAACATGTACTGATCGGTGCGGCCGAAGTTCTCGCCGTAGCCCTGGAACCACGTGTTGCTGTTGCGGCCCTGGACGCCGACGTTCGACAGCGCCCCGTTGCCGAGGTCCTGGTACTCGTCGAGCTTTGCCGTGTCGCGCGCGTTCGTGTTGTTGTAGATGCCGCCGAGGGTTCCCGTCCCCTGGACTCGCATCGGATCGTCGTCGCTCTGCGCGAAGGCCGGTGCGGCCACGAACAGGCTGGCGATGAGGGTGGATAGAAGCTTCTTGCTCATGATGGTCTCCGGCCTTATCGCGTGAAGAACTTGCCGCGGTTACCCGGCGCGTTCGAGCCGTGGATCGAGCTGTGGCAGTTGAGGCACGCTCGCGCCACGAGGCGGTTGTTGACGGCCGGGTTGGGCTGTCCGGTCCTGCTCGGCGGGCAGTTCGGGTACGCCGTTCCGCCCACGGTCGTCGTGGACGTATCGCCGGCCTGGCAGTTGTAGGCGCCGGCCGCACCGTAGACCGTGCCTGGGTGCCGGGACCCGTCGTGGCAGTCCTGGCAGAGGTTCGGCGCCGATTCGTTCAGGAGCTTCGCGTGGACCGAGCCGTGCGGGTTGTGGCACGTCGCGCAGTTCTCCTCGACCGGCGGGTGGTTGAACACGTACGGACCGCGCTTGTCGGCGTGGCACGAGTAGCACTGGTCGTTGATCGTCGGCTGCTTCAGCATGGCCGGCGTGATCGCGCCGTGCGGGTTGTGGCAGTCGGTGCACTTGACCTTGCCCTCGATGATCGGGTGGTGCGAGGGCTTGAAGTTCGCCGCGCGGATCGGCTGGTGGCACTGCCAGCAGGTCTCGGCCTGGTTGGGCAGGAACGTCGTCACGAACTTGTTGATCGACGGGGCGACCGACTTGCCGTGGATGCTGTGGCAATTGGAGCACGTCACCTCGTTCAGCTGATGCTTGCCCGACGACCAGAACGCGAGGTTGCGGTTGCCGGAGTGACAGCTGAGGCAGACCGTGGTCCGCTCGTCGGCCGTGTGGCCCTTGCCGAAGGGATTGGCCGGCTTGGCCTTCATCGGATCCTTCAGGTGATCCGCCGCGTTGCCGTGGCAGGCCTGGCACATGCTGCCGTCGGCATCGCTCTTCGCGCCGTGGGGCGTGAGGTCGATCGCCTTCCATTGCGCCTCGTGGCAGTTCGCGCAGACCGGCGCGACCTGGCCGGCCTTCTGCTGGCCAAACGCCGGTGCCGCCATGAACACCGCGAGGAGCGCCAGTGCTCCGATCGAGGCGATGAAGGATTTGTTTCGCATGTGAACCCCTTTCGTGTTTCGGTGCGACCAGCTTCCGAGTGTCGGGTCCAGACTCACGCTGGGCGCCTTCACTTTGGTGAAAGTGTCTGGCAGCGGCGACTTTCGCGGGAATGACCTAGATCAAGCCTGCTGCGAGTCGCTCAGCCGACGTTGCAAAAATGCGACTCCAGTCGGATGCGGGGCCTCCGGCACCAGCGCACGACCGCTTGTCAGGGACGAGCGCAAAAGGGCCCGGCCCCACTCCGTTGGGAAGTGGATTCCCGCCGCATTTTGCGGGGGCGCCGCCCGATGCAAAAAACAAGCCCCGCGCGAGGCGGGGCCTGTCGGGTCGCGGTCAGGCAGCGATTATTTCTTCGCCTCGCCCTTGACGTCCACTTCCACGCGCCGGTTCGGCTGCAGGCACGCGATAAGCTCCTTCTGGCTCTTCTGGTCGCACTTCACGACCTGCTGCTTCTCGCCCATGCCGATCGCCTCGATCTTGTCCTTCGGCACGCCCTTGCTGACCAGGTAGTCGCGCACCGCATCCGCACGACGTTCCGACAGCTTCTGGTTGTAGGCCTCGGTGCCGATCGGATCGGTATGGCCCGTCACCAGGACCACCTCGAGCTTCTGCACCTGCGCCAGCTTGCCGACGATCTGGCTGTCGATCGCCGTCTTGCCTTCGGGCTTCAGGACCGCCTTGTCGAAGTCGAACAGCACCTTCGAGTCCAGCGTGATCTTCTGCACCTGCGGCGGCGGCGGAGCCGGCGGCGGCGGGGGTGGCGGCGGCGGCGCAACCTTCGGTGCCGGCGGCGCTTCCGCGACTTTCATCGGCGCGGGCCGCACGGGCGGGTCGAACTTGTAGGTCACGGTCAGCCAGCCCAGGTTTGTCGTGTAGGCGGGGTTTGCGAACGCCCCGCTGAACCAGGAATAGTTCGATCCGACGGCCGCGGTGTTGAGGTTCTGGAAGTAGCCGTAGTAGCTGCCGTAGCCCCCCATCTGCCCGTCGTTGTATTCGTACTTCTCGTAGGCGTAACCCGCGGTCGCGGACCAGTGGTTGTTGATCTCGTAGGTCCCCTTGAGCTGGAACCGGTTCATCGTCGTGTTGTCGGTGTTGTAGTTGACGAGCGGACCGCCGTTGAAGCCGCCGCCTGCCGCCGTATTGCCGGAAGTGAAATCAAGGCCGCCACCGGTCTTCTGGTACGTGTACGACGCGGTCAGCATCAGCTTGTCGGTCGCCGCCCAGTCGACCAGCGCCGCGGCCATCCAGCCGTCCTGCGTGTTCTGCGTGCTCCATTCGAAATTCGCGGAGGTATTCGGTGTCGGCGGCGGATAGTTGCCGTTGAGGTACTTCTGGTTGTACTCGACCTTGCCCCAGTTGCCGATGCCGGTGATCCGCAGCTTCTCGTCGCCCCACGCGACCGTCACGTCGTACTGCTGGTTCTTGTCCTTGGTGCGTCCATACAAGTTGTCCTTGTAGTCGGTGTCCGCCCACGTCGCGCCGAGGCCGACGAGCCACAGCGGCGCCGGCGTCCAGTCGACCCACAGCTTGACCTTGTTGCGGTCGAAGCTGTTGACGCTGTACGGCGTGAAATAGGCCGCGGAACTGGTCGCCGCATTTCCGTCGTTGACGAGGTCGGACCGCCGCTGCAGGAACTCGTACTTGAGCCAGCCGGTCAGGTTCTCCCAGCTGCCGGTGTTCTTGTACTGGATCCAGTAGCGGTAGTCGTCGGACTTGGGCGCCTCCTGGTTGTTGACCTCCCAGTTGCGCTTGACGCTCTCCCAGTCGAATCCGCCGAGCAGCTTGTTGCTGCGGTTGAATGCCCAAGTGGCATCGAACCCGGCCGCGTTCTTGGTGTAGAAGAACTCCTCGCCGTTCTCCTCGGTCAGCGCCGGGATGACGAAACACGTCGCACTGGTCACCGGCGTGGCCGCACAGTTGCTGCCCTGGCTGCCTAACCTGTAGGAGACCGTCGTCGAGTTGTTCTCCAGTTTGTAGTAGTCGTAGTAGACGCGCGTGTCGAGCTGCGCCATCGGGCTCGCGTTCCAGGCGACGTTGGCGGTCGACCTCTTGATGTCGCCGTCGAAGTTCGACAGGTTCTGGTTCGACGAGGAGTCGTACGGTTGCGTGAAGAGATAGCCCACCCCGGGAGGATTGCCCTGGGGGCTCGTGCCATTTCCCGTCGGCTTGAGGCTCGACGTCCACGCAGGCGAAGTGAGTCCGACGCTGTTGGTCGTCTTGCTCTGCGTGAATCGCGCGATGATCGCCGAATCCCACGGCAGCTGCTTGACGTACCCGTTGATGCTCCACTTCTTGAACTCGTTGTCGGGTGGCAGCAGGGTACTGTCCAGGCCGTTGCGCATGTAGAAGTTCGGCCACTGCATCACGTCGTTGGCGTCGGTGAACTTCGAGGCCATGTACGCGAGCTTGATTCCGTACTGCTTCGTGTTGTAGCCGCCCTCGATGACCGTATTCTGGGTCTTGTAGTCGGCCGGGGCGCCAAACTCGATCATGCCGTTGCCGGAGCCCGTCCCGAGCTGGCCGCTGCTCGGCTTGATGCCGTTCGTCCTCACCTCGTTGTAGTCGGCGCGGACGAACCACGGCGACTTCATCGAGACTTCGAAGTTTCCGCCGGTGGTGTTGCGCTGGGTGCCGTAATTCCAGGTGCCCCAGCTGCCCGGATTCTGGGCCGGCGGATAGGCGCCGCTGGGCGAGGAGAAGCCGAGCAGCGTGCCGCCGACCCCGGTCAGCGGCGTGAGCGCATTGAAGGAGTAGTTGTGCGGGATGTCGTTGTTGTAGAACGACGCCTTCCACGCGCCAAAGCCGCCTCCGATGATGTTGATGAACTGGTCGTCGCGGCCGAATTCCTCGCCGAACGCACGCAGGTAGTAGGCCCGGCTGCCGCCGCGGATGTCGATCACGCCGATCGGCGCGCTGCGGATGTCCTGGTACTCCTGCGCCTTGGCGTCGTCGCCTGGGCCGGCGAACGGCTTCAGCGGGTTGGTCGTCGAAAGCGGCGCGGTGTTGCCGTATGCGCCGTTGCGACTGGCGCCGTCTATGTTCGTGCCACGTCCGCCGGCCTCGAAAGAGCCGCCCCACGTGAAATCGTCATCGGCAACCGCGTTCTGCGCGAAGAGGCCGGCAACGACAATGGCAATGAGTTTGAGTTTGACGTTCATTATCGTCCCCTGATCTCAGCGCAGGAAGTATTCGCCGTAGGCGGATGACGGCGCGTTGCTGCCGTGGATCTGCCGATGGCAGTTGACGCAGCCGCTGCTTACGAAGCGGATGTTCGAGGGCAGCGTATTCGGCAGCGTCCCGCGTCCGTCGTAGATGCCGTGCGTGTGGCCGTTCGCATGACAGTCGGAGCAAAGCGCCGGCGGCTTCTGCGCAAGCAGTCCCTTGTGTGCCGAGCCGTGCGGCAGATGGCAGATCGCGCAGTTCTCTTCTACCGGCGGATGCTCGTGGATCCACGGGCCGCGCTTGTCGGCATGGCAGGTCAGGCACAGGTCGGTGATCGACTCGCCGCGCAGGCTCGCCTTCTGCAGCGCGCCGTGCGGGTCGTGGCAGTCCTGGCAGCCGACCTTGCCTTCGATGATCGGATGGTGCGAGGGCTTGAGAATGTCGGCGCGCACGTCGCGGTGGCACTCGACGCATCGCTTGTAGACGAGCTGGCGGGCGGTCGTCGTGTACGGGGCGGCCGCGAACTGCGCGGGCTTGATCTCCTTGGTGTTGCTCGCCGACTGCGTCTGGTGGATCTCGTGGCAGTTGACGCAGGTGACGTCGACCTTGCGGTGCTTCGCCACGGCCCAGTTCTCGAGATGGCGCGACCCCGCGTGGCAGGTGAGGCACACGGCCGATTTCTCGGCCGCGGTCGCCGTCTTGGACGTGAGCGCGCTCGCCGGCTTGTTCTTGGCCGGATCCTTCAAGTGCAGCGACGCGTCGCCGTGACAGGCCTGGCACGAGCTCCCTTCGGCGTCGTTCTGCGCGCCGTGCGCGGTGAACGTGATCGACAAGTGCGAGTTCTCGTGGCAATTCGCGCACACGGGCGCGTTGGGGGCGCCGGTCTGCGCGAACGCGGGCGCCGCCAGAAACGCCGCGACGATCGCCACGACGCCCGTCGCGGCGATGAAGGATTTGATTCGCATTTGAACCCCTTTCCTCTTACGGAACGACGGGAGGGTGGGGCAACGACCCCGCTCTCGCCAGGTCTCCGGCCACGGATGGCCGGCCATCGGGCGCGGAAAATGAGCCCGCGCAATTTCGTATTGCCTCCGGTCGACGGCAACCGACTGCCGCTTCCGGATCTGCTTCTGCTCGCGCCGCGTGTGTCTGTTTACTTGCGTTTCATGTCAACACGGGAATCCCCTGCCGCCCGTGCGACAAAATACCGCTTCCGCAGCTTTTTACTATCACTTCGTCGGAGGAAGTGTCCGGCCACTCGGGGATTCGGATCATGACCTAGGTCAAATCTCCTGCAGTCACCGCCGGCGCGGTTGGATTTTCGCCACACCGCAATGCGCGCCGATCGTGCATTGACATGCGCACCGCGGCGTCGCGCGCGGCCCGCGGATTTCCGTCGCGCGCGGAAGGATGTTCGGCGCGCGAACGGGGAAGACGCCTGCGCGCCGCACTCAGGAGGCGAGGAGCCTCGGGACGTAGTCCGTGAGGAGGTGCATGTATTGCGCGCGCAACAGCTCGCCGACATTGTGCTGCTGGTCGACGCTCTTCAGGCCGCGAACCGCGGACACCGACGGATGGCCGTTTTCCTCGAGCCATGTCGCGAGCCCGCGAACGAGCGTACGCATGTAACCCGGACCGTGGCGCAGCAGCGCGGAGGTCGTCATCACGGCGTCCGCGCCGACGAGCAGGTACTTGATCACCTGTTCCGCGGTTTCGACGCCGCTGGTCGCACCGAGCGACGCCTTGATCCTTCCGGCGAGCATGCTGATCCAGAGCAGCGGCGGGCCCGTTTCGTGGCTCGAGCTCAGCTTCAGGTCGGCCTTGACGGCCAGCGTTGCGAGGTCGAAGTCGGGCTGGTAGAACCGGTTGAACAGGACGAGCCCGTCGGCGCCGCCGTCCGAGAGCTCAAGCGCCATGTGGCCGATCGCGCTGAAGTAGGGCGACAGCTTCACGGCAACGGGAATCTTCACGGCGCTCTTCACCGCCCGCAGCGCGGCGACGTAGTGCGCCTCGACGTCGCGGCCGCTCATCGTCGCGTCGGCCGGGATGAAATACATGTTGAGCTCGAGCGCCGCCGCGCCGGCCTGCTCGAGTCGCGCGGCATAGCTCGACCAGCCTTCGAGCGTGACGGCGTTCAGGCTCGCGATCACCGGGATGTCGACGGCGGCCACCGCGCGCCGCAACGTGTCGAGGTGGCCCGACACGCCGCTGTCGTAGTCGGGCATCTCGGGGAAGTAGCTGCCCGCCTCGGACTGGCTGAACGAGCCATGCTCGGTGTACATCGCGTAGGCGGTGTCCTCGGCGCGGACTTGTTCCTCGAACAGCGACGGCATGACCACCGCCGCGGCGCCGGCATCCTCCAGCGCGCGGATGCCGTCCACCGTCCTCGTCAGCGGCGACGCGGACGCGATGATCGGGTGGGCGAGCTGCAGCCCGAGATACGTGGTCGCCATGTCCATGGTCAGGCGTTCTCCCAATGCGGCAGGAAGCGGCTGCCGTCGCGGGCGGCCATGTCCTCGTACATCTTGTAGCGCTCGTCGGCCGCGAGCTGCGCCTGGTGCAGCATGCGGTCCGCCTCGCTCGGGTTGGTCTGCTGGACCACCTTGAAGCGCACTTCCCGGTTGCGGTATTCCTCCAGCGAGATCCGCGGGCGCGTCGAATCCAGCCGGAACGGATTCAAGCCGCGGCTGCGCATCGTCGGATCGAAGCGCAGCAGCGGCCAATGCCCGCTCGCGACCGCCCTCGCCGCCTGCTTCATGCCATGGCGCAGGTCGGTGCCGTGCGCGATGCATTGCGAGTAGGCGAGGATCAGCGACGGACCGTCGTAGGCCTCGGCCTCGCGAAAGGCGATCACCGCCTGCTCGTTGTTGGCGCCCATCGCCACCTGCGCGACGTACACGTTTCCGTAGCTTATCGCCATCATCGCGAGGTCCTTGCGCGGCGTCTTCCTGCCGGCGGCGGCGAACTTCGCGGACGCCCCGAGCGGCGTCGCCTTCGATGCCTGGCCACCGGTGTTGGAGTACACCTCGGTGTCGAGCACCAGAACGTTGACGTTGTGGCCCGTCGCGAGCACGTGGTCGAGGCCGCCATAGCCGATGTCGTACGCCCAGCCGTCGCCGCCGACGATCCACACGGACCGGCGGACGAGAAAGTCGGCGAGCGCCAGCAGGTTCCTGCCGTCGGCGTCGTCCAGCGTGGCGAGCTTCGCCTTGAGCGCCGCCATGCGCTCGCGTTGCACGCGGTAGTCGGATTCGGTGATCTGCGGCGCCCCGAGGATCGCGGTGACGAGGTCCTCGCCGAGCCTGGGAGCGAGCTTCAGCGCCAGTCCCCTGGCGATCTCCCGCTGCTTGTCGATGGCGATACGGTAGCCCAGGCCGAACTCCGCGTTGTCCTCGAACAGCGAGTTCGCCCACGCGGGGCCGCGGCCCTCCGCTCCGGTAGCCCACGGCGTGGTGGGCAGGTTGCCGCCGTAGATCGACGAGCAGCCGGTGGCGTTGGCGATCTGCAGGCGGTCGCCGAAGAGCTGCGAGAGCAATTTGAGATAAGGCGTCTCGCCGCAGCCGGCGCACGCGCCGGAGAACTCGAACAGCGGCTGGATGAACTGCACCCCGCGGACGTTGGCGAAGTTGACCCGCGTCCGGTCGGCCCACGGCAGTTTGTCGAAGAACGCGATGCTCGCGAGCTCGGTCTCCATGTGCGGCAGCCGCGGCTGCATGTTGATCGCCTTGATCTTGTCGTCCTGCGGACTGTGCGCGGGGCAGGCCTCCACGCACACGCCGCAGCCGGTGCAATCCTCGACATAGACCTGCAGCGTGTAGCGCGAATCCGGGTAGCCGCGCGCGTTGATCGGCACGGCCTTGAAGGCCGCGGGCGCGTCGTCGAGGCGCGTGCGGTCGTAGTATTTCGCGCGGATGACGCTGTGCGGGCACACGATCGCGCACTGGCCGCACTGGATGCACAGGTCCGCCTCCCAGATCGGGACCTCCTCCGCGATGTTGCGCTTTTCGTATCGGGTCGTGCCGGTGGGGTACGTGCCGTCGACCGGCAGCGCGCTCACCGGCAGCTCGTCGCCGCGGCCCTCGAGCATGACCGCCGTGACCTTGCGCACGAACTCGGGCGCCGTGTCGGGTACCATCCTCGAACGATGTCGCGCTTGCCGGTGGCGGTCGGCCGGGACCTTCATTCCTGCGCAGGTTGACGAGCGCGTTGTCGATCGCGGCAAAATTCTTCTTCACCACTTCCGCGCCCTTGCGGGCATAGGTCCTTTCGGTCTCCTTCTTGATCGCGGCAATGGCCTCGTCGCGCGGCAGCACGCCGGAAAGCGCGAAAAAGCAGGTCTGCAGGATGGTGTTGCTGCGAGCGCCGAGCCCGAGGTCGAACGCCACCTTCGAGGCGTCGACCACGTGCACCTCGAGCTTGCGGTCGATGATCTGCTGCTGCACCTTGCGCGGCAGCTCGTCCCAGATCTCGTCCGGACCATACGGGCTGTTGATGAGCACGGTCGCGCCGGGCGCGGCCGCGCCCAGCACGTCCTGCTTGAACAGGAAATCGAACTTGTGCACGCCGATGAAGCTTGCCGCCTTGATGAGGTACGGCGCGCGCACGCGCTTCGGCCCGAAGCGCAGGTGCGAAATCGTGTACGAGCCGGATTTCTTCGAGTCGTAGACGAAGTAGCCCTGCGCAAAGCGGGCCGGGTCGGCCGCCAGGATCTTCACCGAATTCTTGTTGGCGCCCACCGTGCCGTCGGCGCCCAGGCCGTAGAAGAGCGCGCGGACGACGTCGGGCGGCTCGATGTTGAACGACGGATCGAACTCGAGGCTCGTGTGCGAGACGTCGTCGACGATGCCGACCGTGAAGCCGTGCTTCGGCGTGTCCTTCCTGAGCTCGTCGAAGACCGCCTTCGCCATCGCCGGATCGAAATCCTTCGAGGAGAGGCCGTAGCGACCGCCGATCAGCCTGGGCATCGCGGCCCACGTCCCGGCGGCGAAGGCCTGGGCGAAACTCGCCACGACGTCGAGGAAGAGCGGCTCGCCCAGCGTCCCCGGCTCCTTGGTGCGATCGAGCACCGCGATGGCCTTCACCGACCTGGGCAGCGCGGCCAGCAGCGCGGAAGCGCTCCACGGCCGATAGAGCGTGACCTGCAGGACCCCGACCTTCTCGCCCTTGCCGTTGAGGTACGTCGCGGTCTCGTCCAGCACCTCGCATCCCGAGCCGATCGCCACGACGACGCGCTCGGCTTCCGGATGACCGGTGTAGCGAAACAGCTTGTAGTGCCGCCCGGTCATGGCGGCGAGCCGGTCCATCGACGCCTGGACGATTCCGGGAAGCTTCTCGTAGTACGGATTGACCGTCTCGCGCGCCTGGAAGAACGTGTCGGGGTTGTGTGCGGTGCCGCGCACGACCGGATGCTCGGGCGTAAGGGCGCGCGCGCGAAACGCGCGCACGAGATCGTCGTCGATCATCGCCCGGATCTCGCCGTCGGGAATGACCGAAATCTTGTTTTCCTCGTGCGAGGTGCGGAAGCCGTCGAAGAAATGCATGATCGGCACCCGCGACTCGAGCGTCGCCGCGTGGGCGACCAGCGCGAGATCGTGCGCTTCCTGCACGGAGGCCGCCGCGAGCATGGCGAAGCCGGTCATGCGCGCGCTCATCACGTCCGAGTGGTCGCCGAAGATCGACAGCGCCTGCGTGGCCAGCGCGCGTGCCGCGACGTGGAACACGCACGGCGTCAGCTCGCCGGCGATCTTGTACATGTTGGGCAGCATCAGCAGCAGCCCCTGCGAGGCCGTGAACGTCGTCGTCAGCGCGCCGCTTTGCAGCGCGCCGTGCAGCGCGCCCGCGGCCCCGCCCTCGGATTGCATCTGCTGCACGACCGGCACGTTGCCCCATATGTTCTTGATGCCCTCGGCGGCCCATGCGTCCGCGAGCTCGGCCATCGTCGACGACGGCGTGATGGGAAAGATCGCGGCGACCTCGTTGACGCGGTAGGCGATGTGCGCGGCCGCGGTGTTGCCGTCCATCACGGCGGACCGGGCTCGGGTCGTGTCCTGCGCCGGCGTCATGCGCGCACCTTGAACCTCATCGGCATCGCCGTGCCTGTTGTGGCGACCGCAAGCGAGGCGGCGGGTTCCGGCTCCATCTCGATGGCATGGCAGGGACACTGCTCGAAGCACACGGCGCAGCCGGTGCACAGGTCGTATTCATAGCGGTAGAAGCGCCCCGGGCCGAGCTTGGTGATCGCCTGCTCCGGGCACGACGCGTAGCAGTTGTCGCATTCGTAGCAGTTGCCGCACGACAGGCACCGGCTCGCCTCGAAGCGCGCTTCGGGCTCGGAGAGTCCGGCGACGACCTCGGCAAAGCCCGCGCGCTTTCCGACCGGGAGCGCTGCGTGCTCGCGCCGGTCGGCGTCGAGGAACACCGGCAGGTTGAGGGCCTCGAATGGGACGATCGGATTCTTCGGCGGCTGCGTATACACCTCGCCGCGGAGCCAGGCATCGATGTTGCGCGCGGCTTTCTTCCCGTGACCGACCGCCGCCGTCATCGTGCGCGCGCCGCCGATCATGTCGCCGCCGGCGAACACGCCCGGATGGCCGGTGCACATGTGCGCGTCGACTTCGACCACGTCGCCGCGGCCGATCGTGACGCCGGCAAGCGACTTCACGAATTCCAGGTCGGAATGCTCGCCCACCGCGAGGACGAGCGAGTCCGTCTTGAGCTCCTCGTACTTGCCGGTGGCGACCGTGCCGGAGCCGTCGGGCAGCATCTCCATGAGCTCCACCGTGACCGAGTCGCTGCCGAAGTGCTTGACGGTGGACAGCCACTTGACCTTGACGCCCTCGGCAAAGGCCTCCGCGGCCTCCTCGGGATGCGCGCGCATGTGCTTGCGGTCGGAACGGTAGATCAGGATCGCCTCGGTGGCGCCCAATCGCTTCGCGACCCGCGCGGCGTCCACGGCCGTGTTGCCGGCGCCGATGATGCCGACGACGCGGCCGAGCTTGGGTGCGTGCCCCTGCTCGACCTGCTCCAGCAACTCGAGCGCGTGGATCATGCGACCCCCGTCCATCGACGGAACGTCCATGTGATTGCCGACCTGCGCGCCGACCGCCAGGAACACCGCGTCGAAGCGGCCGTCCTCCTTTTCCGCCAGCACGTCGTGAACGCGGTGGTTGCAGGTCATCGCCACGCCCATCGCCCGGATGCGCTCGATCTCCTTCATCAGGCCTTCGCGCGGCAGCCGGTATTGCGGGATGCCGTAGTGCATCATGCCGCCCGGTTCCGGGCTCGCGTCCTTGATCTCGACGTCGTGGCCCATGCGCTTCAGGTGGTACGCGCACGACAAGCCGGCCGGACCGGCGCCGACGACGAGGACGCGCTTGCCGGTAGGCGGCTTGACCGGCACCCGCCATCCCTTTTCCGACGCGAGGTCGCCCAGAAAGCGATCGAGCGAATGGATCGAAACCGGCTGATCCAGCCGGGCGCGGTTGCAGGCGCTTTCACAGGGGTGGTAACACGCGCGGCCGTGCGTCCCCGGCAGCGGATTCTCTTCCATGTATTTCTGCCACGCCGCCTCGTACCGCCCCGCCTGCGCGAGGTCGAGCCACGCCTGGATGTTCTCGCCGGCCGGGCACGCGTGATTGCACGGGGGCAGCAGGTCCACGTAGACCGGCCGCTGCCACCGCGCGGCGCTCGTCCCCTTCCCGATCGTCGCCTTGTAGACCGGGGTTATGTCCTTCGGAATCAAGCTCATCGTGCAGGGCCTCGAAATGCGGGACGTCGGTATCGAGCGTTGCGCTTGACGTCTGCGAAACCTAAACCGGCGCTCGCCGCGGAAGCTTGATCCATGTCATCCAATGGTACCGCATGGTCGTCGGAATCCGGGTTGCCGTGCGCGGCATGCCGAGCATGGGGCTCGCCGTCCGTTGATCCATGTCAAACGCGCCCGGCGCCGCTACGCTTACCGTACGCAGCAAGGCAAAAACGCGCGCCGACCCGCCACGACCCGTGCGCGCGGAAGGCGCGCTGACAACCGCACATGAATCCTTACGGCGCGTTCATCCTGTACCTGCTGGCGATCCTCGGCTTCGTCGGGGTCACGCTGCTGATGAACCGGTACCTGGGACCGCAGCCGAAGCCGTCCGCGCTCAAGCTCGAGCCCTTCGAGTGCGGCGCGACGCCGATCGACACGCGCAACGTGAAGGCCGTTCCGATCAAGTATTACGCGATCGCGGTCGCCTTCCTGCTCTTCGACCTCGAGACCGTGTTCCTCTACATCTGGGCCCTCGGCGCGCAGCCGCTCACCGGATTCATGCTGCTCACCTTCTTCATCTTCGTCTTCCTGCTGGTCGCGATCCTGCTGTACGTCTACAAGGCAAGGCTGCTCGAAGCGGTCACCGAATAGCGATGGATCCAAAGACCATTCCGATCCGCGCGGCCAACGCCCGCACGCCCGCCTTCGAGTATTTCTCGACCAAGAAGGACGAGCTGGTCGGCTGGGCGCGCAAGTTCTCGCTCTTTCCGTATCCGTTCGTGACGGCGTGCTGCGCGATGGAGTTCATGGCCGTGAGCAGCTCGCCGTACGACACCGACCGCTTCGGCGCGGCGCTGCCGCGGTTTTCGCCGCGCCAGTCGGACCTGCTGATGGTCGTCGGCACCATCACCCACAAGCAGGCGCCGGTGCTGCTGCGGGTCTACGAGCAGATGTGCGAACCCAAGTGGGTGATGGCGTTCGGCGCGTGCGCGACCAGCGGCGGCTTCTACCAGAACTATGCCGCCGTCGCGGGCATCGACAAGATCATCCCGGTGGACATCTACGTGCCCGGGTGCCCGCCCCGCCCGGAGACGGTGATCGACGCCATCATGAAGCTGCAGGACCGCATCGCCCGCTCGCATCATCCGATCATCACCGACACCTTTTGACAATGACAGCGCCGACCCTCGATCTGCTGCGGCAACGGCTGGGTTCCGCGGCCGGTGACGCGACCTTTGCGGGCGGCACCTTCGTGCTGGTGATCGACCCGGCGGCGCTGCCCGGCGTCGTGACGCAGCTCAAGACCGAATTCGGCTTCGACCTCCTGCTCGACGTGACGGCGGTCGACTGGCCCGGGCAGGCGCCGCGCTTCGAAGTCGTGTACCACTTCTACTCCACGTCGCATTTCGGTCGCGCGCGCATCAAGACCCGCGTGCCGGAAGCCGGTCCCGTCGTGGACTCGCTCACGTCGCTGTACGGTTCCGCGCATTTCATGGAGCGCGAATGCCACGAGATGTACGGGATCGACTTTCGCGGCAACAAGGATCTGCGCCCGATCCTGCTCTACGAGGGCTTCGTCGGCCACCCGCTGCGCAAGGATTACCCCAAGACACAAGAGCAGCCGCTTGTGCCTTACCGGACCGAGGGCGCGTGATGCCGGAATTCGAGCTGCCCAACCCGGTCCGCCCGGCCTTCGGGCTCGAACGCGACGGCGAGGTCGTCGTCAACATCGGGCCGTCGCACCCGGCGACACACGGGACGATCCAGGTGATCGCCGCGCTCGACGGCGAAAAAGTGCGGCGCGTCGACGTGCACTGCGGCTACCTGCATCGCGGGTTCGAGAAGGAATGCGAAGACCACACCTGGACCAACCTGATCCCGTACGTCGACCGGCTCAACTACTGCTCCGGCCTCATCAACGACTTCGCCTACTGCGAGGCCGTGGAAACGCTGATGGGCATCGAGATCACGCCGCGGTGCAAGTACCTGCGCACGCTGCTGTCCGAGTATTCGCGCATCGCCGATCACCTGACGTGCATCGCGGCGTCGCTGATGGAGCTGGGGGCGATGACGGCCTTCCTCTACCTGGTGATGATCCGCGATTACGTCTACGAGCACCTCGCGGCGCTCACCGGTGCCCGGGTCACGTATACCTACGGCCGGATCGGCGGACTCGCCCGCGACCTGCCCGACGGCTGGCTCACGCGCCTCGACGAGATCCTGATCCAGTACGAGGATTTCATCGGCCGCATCCACGGGCTGATGGATCGCAACCGCATCTTCATCGACCGCACGCGCAACGTCGGCGTGATTACGCCCGAGGATGCCGTCAGCTATGGCTTCACGGGACCCATCCTGCGCTCGGCCGGCGTTCCCCGCGACCTGCGCAAGGACGTGCCCTACCTCGCGTACGCCGAGCTCGACTTCGAGGTGCCGGTCGGGATCAACGGCGACAACTATGACCGGTACTACGTGCGCATGCGCGAGATGGACGAATCCATCCGGATGATCCGGCAACTCATGGACCGCCTGGCGCCGGGACCGATCAACGTCGACGACCGGCGCTGCGTGCTCCCCGAAAAGCAACTGGTGTACTCGGAAATCGAATCGCTGATCAATCACTTCAAGCTGATCATGGAGGGGCCGCAGGTGCCCGCCGGCGAGGTGTACACGGCGCACGAGGCCCCCAACGGCGAGCTCGGCTTCTATCTCGTCAGCACCGGCGGCGGATCGCCGTACAAGATGCACGTGCGCTCGCCGAGCTTCGTGCACATGGGCGGCGTGCATCGCATGCTCGAGGGCTATCAGCTGGCCGACGTCGTTCCGACCTTCGGCTCGGTCAACATGATCGGCGGCGAGTGTGACAGGTGAGCGACCGGTGAACGATCGATGAAACACCTCATCCCCGAATTCGACAAGCTGAAGGCGCGCTTTCCCGCGGGCTTCGAGTCGTCGCTGGTCCTCCCCTGCGTTCGCCGCATCCAGGAGGATCGCGGCTACATCGACGACAGCGACATCGACGGCCTCGTCCAGTACCTCAAGGTGCCGCGGATCCAGATCGAAGAGGTGCTGAGCTACTACACGCAGTTCCGCCGCAAGCCGATCGGCCGCTGGCACCTCGAGACCTGCCGCAACGTGAGCTGCTCGATGTGCGGCGCCGAGCGCCTGATGGCGCATCTCAAGGGAAAGCTGGGGATCAAGCCCGGCGAAACCACGCCCGACGGTCGCATCACCTGGACGACCGCCGAGTGTCTGGGGTCGTGCGGCACGGCGCCGGTGATCGTGGTCAACGACAAGTATCACGAGAGCATGAGCGTCGAGAAGCTCGACGCGCTGCTCGGAGGGCTCGACTAGGATGAAACGCCCCCCCCGCTCACTGCGTTCGCTGCCCCCCGAAGGGGCGGGTCAGTTCCTTCGGGCGGCCGCGCGGAACTGACATGCCCGGCAAACCACTGCTGATGACTTTTCCGGTCACGGCGACCTCGCATACGCTCGCGGACTACCGCGCGCGCGGCGGCTACGCCACGCTCGCGAAGGCGCTGTCGTCGATGCAGCCCGCGGACATCACGAAGGAAGTCTCGAGCGCCGGATTGCTGGGGCACGGCGGCGCCGCGTTCTCGGCCGGGCGCAAGTGGTCGGTGGTGAACCTCAACGACGGCCAGCCCCACTACCTGTGCGCGAACGCCGACGAGGGCGAGCCCGGCACGTTCAAGGACCGCTGGATCCTCGAGAACGCGCCCCACCTGCTGCTCGAGTCGATGCTGATCAGCCTCCTACGCGCTGCAGGTGCGCAACGCCTTCGTCTACATCCGCGGCGAATTCGACGTTCCCTACCAGCGGCTCGCCGCCGCGATCGAGGAAGCCTACGACGCCGGGTATTTCGGCGAGCGCATCCTCGGCAGCGACTTCGCGTGCGACATCGTCGCGTACCGCGGCGCCGGTTCGTACGTCTGCGGCGAGGCGTCGGGTCTCCTGTCGTCGCTCGAAGGCAAGCGTGGCTACCCGCGCAACCGCCCGCCGCGCCTGACCGTGCAGGGCCTCTACAAGCGCCCGACCGTGGTCAACAACGTCGAGACGCTTTCCAACGTCGCCGGCATCGTCGCCAACGGCGCGGCCTGGTACAAGAGCTTCGGCACGGCCAAGTGCCCGGGCACGCAGCTGGTGTCCATTTCCGGCCACATCTGCCAGGCCGGGCGTGTACGAGGTCGAGTACGGCTACCCGCTCAGCCAAGTTCCTGTACGAGGACTGCGGCGGCATGGTCGACGGACACAAGGTGAAGGCGCTCATTCCGGGCGGAATCTCGACCAAGGTGCTGACGGGCGCCGAGGTGGAGGGCGTGACCTTCGACCACCAGTCGCTCAACGCGGCGGGCTCGTCGGTGGGTTCCGGCGGCATGGTGGCGATCGGCGAGGGCACCTGCATGGTGAGGCTCTTGCAGGTGATGCTGCGCTTCTACCACCACGAGTCGTGCGGGCAGTGCACGCCCTGTCGCGAGGGCACCGGCTGGATGCACCGGATCATCGACCGGATCGTCGGCGGCGAGGGCCGGGTGGAGGATCTCGACCGGCTGATCGACATCTCGCGCTGGAACGACGGCAACACGATCTGCGGGATGGGCGACGCCGCCGGCTACGCGACGATCGGCATCCTCGCCAAGTTCCGCGACGAATTCGAATATTTCATCGCCAACAAGCGCTCGCGCTTCGACGGGAACCTCGAATGCCGCAGATCTTCATAAACGGGCAGCCCGTCGAGGCGGACCGCAGCCAGACGGTCATGGAGGCCGCGCGCGCCAACGGCTTCTTCATTCCGTATTTCTGCTGGCATCCGAACCTGTCGGTCGCCGGCAACTGCCGCATCTGCGCGATCCAGATCGAGGACCGCAGCTGGGTCGAGATCGCCTGCAACATGCCGGTAAGCGAGGGGCTGCGCGTCCTGACCGACTCGCCGAAGGTCAAGGAATACCGCAAGTCCATCATGCAGCTGATGACGCTGAACCATCCGGTGGACTGCGGCATCTGCGACAAGTCCGGCGAATGCATGCTGCAGGACTATCACTACCAGTACAACGGCGAGCCGTCGATTTCCCGCGACGCCAAGGTGCGGTCGACCAAGTTCCACCCGCTATCCGAGCGCATCCTGCTCGACAACGAGCGCTGCATCCTCTGCTCGCGCTGCGTGCGCTTCACCCGCGAAATTTCGAAGTCGAATGCGCTGGGAATCGTCCAGCGCGGCGACGCGTCGCTGGTCCGCGCGTCGGAAGACCACGCGCTCGACGCCGATCCGTATTCGGACAACGTGATCGACATCTGCCCGGTCGGCGCGCTGCTGTCGCGCTCGTTCCTCTACAAGGCGCGGGTCTGGTACATCAAGCCCACGCCCTCGATCTGCCCGGGTTGCGCCCGCGGCTGCTCGGTGCAGGTCTGGCATCGCAAGCCCGAATGGAAGCTCCACACCCTCGATCAAGTCAAGAACGTCAGGATCGAGCGCGTCACGCCGCTCGAGAATCCCGCGGTCAACGGACCGTGGATCTGCAACAAGGGGCGCGACCTCGCGCGCATCTTCGAGCGCCCGCGCGCGGAGCAGGCCATGGAAAAGGGCCGCCCGGTCGAGCTCTCGATCGCCATCGCGACTGCGCGGCGGCTCATCGACGAAGCGAAGCATCCGGTCGCCGTCGTGTCGAACTGGGGGTCCAACGAAGAACTCGCCGCGTTGAAGCGGGCACTGGGCGCGCGCTTCACGGCGTTCGTCAAGCAGGATTGCGCGCCTGAGCCGGGCGAGCGGATCGAGGACGACATCCTCATCAAGGCGGACAAGAATCCGAACACCGCCGGGGCCCGCGCGCTGTTCGCCGCGGCCGACGACGGCACCGCGCTCCCCGCCGCAAGCGACCTCGTGCTGGTCTGGGGCGAGGGCTTCGACTTTGCGCGCATTCCGGCAAAGGCGAAGATCGTCTTCCTCAACTCGTATCTGGCGCCCGAGAACGGCCATGCCGACGCGTTCATCCCGGTCAGCGTCCAGACCGAGCGCCGCGGGCACTACACGAATTTCCAGGGCACCGTCAGCGCATTCGAGCCCTGCTTTCCGAAGAAGGCATCGGTCGCCGATGCCGAGGCGCTGTTCGCCGCGCTCGCGGTGACCGAGGGCGCGCCCGCATGATCCAGGACCTCCTCGTCTACGTGGCGTACATCGGCTACGCGGTGACCGTGCTGCTGGTGTTCGGCACCGTGCTGACCTGGGTGGAGCGCAAGCAGGCGGCGATCATGTCCGATCGCATCGGCGCCAACCGCGCCTACGTGCGCCTGCCGTTCACGCAGATCAAGCTCGTGTGGCTGGGTCTGTTTCACGGGGCGGCCGACGGTCTCAAGATGATGCTGAAGGAGGACTGGCGGCCCGTCACCTACGACCAGCTCGCCTACGCGCTCGCGCCATGGGTCGTGTTCACGCCGGTGCTGCTCGTGTTCGCGGTCATTCCCTTCGGCGGCATCCTCGATCCGGCGGCACTCTTCAGCGGGATCCCGGCGGTCGCGGCGTGGTTCGGCGACCGGACCTACCCGTTGCAGATCGCGCGCCTCGACGCCGGCCTGCTCATCGTCTTCGCCTTCGGCGGACTGACCATCATCGGCGCGATGCTCGCCGGCTGGTCGTCGTCCAACAAGTTCTCGATGCTGGGCGCGCTTCGCGCCGGCTCGCAGATGATCTCGTACGAACTGATCATGGGCCTGACGGTGCTCGGGCTCATCGTGATTTACGGCACCGTCGACCTCGACGCCATGGCGCGGCAGCAGTCGGGCGTGGCGCTTGGCGTGCTGCCCGCCTGGGGCGTCTTCTACCAGCCGTTCGCGGCGATCCTCTTCATGACCGCCGCCATCGCGGAGAACAAGCGCATCCCCTTCGACCTGCCCGAAGCGGAGTCGGAGCTCATCGCCGGCTACTACACCGAATACAGCGCGATGAAGATGGGCCTCTTCATGTTCGCCGAGTTCATCGAGATCGCCATCATCGGCGCGCTCTTCACCACGCTCTTCCTCGGCGGCTACAACCTGCCCTTCATGACGGATGCCGGGTTCGTCTTCCCCGGCGGCGGCACGGTGGCGCTTCCGCATGCGCTGGTCGTGCTGATCCAGCTTGTGGTGTTTCTGGTCAAGGTCCTGGTGGTGTGCAGCTTCCAGATCCTGGTGCGCTGGACGCTGCCCCGGTTCCGGTACGACCAGCTCCTCAAGTTCGCCTGGAAATTCATGTTTCCGCTGGCGCTCGCCAACCTGATCGTGACCACCGTCGCGGTCTGGGCGCTGCGCGCGCAATGAGCCCCGACGCGTGAAAACCAAACTGTCCCCGCGCAAGGAATACTGGAACGCGCCCACGATGTCGCTGTGGGAGCGGCTGTACCTGTTCGAGATCCTGCGCGGCCTCGGCATCACCGGCGGCGTCTTCCTCAAAAACATGTGGCTCTGGATGACGTTCCGCAAGGGCGCGCTCACCACCTACTACCCCGAGGAGACGCGCTTCGACTACGCGGAGCGCAACCGCGGCAAGCACGTGCTGACGCAGCGGCCGGACGGCAAGCCCCAGTGCATCGCCTGCAACCTGTGCGCGACCGTGTGCCCCGCGAAATGCATCGAGATCGAGGCGGCATTCGATCCCGACGACCCGGCGCACCCGAAATCCCCGTCGCGCTTCGAGATCGACTATTCGCGCTGCATCTTCTGCGGGCTGTGCGTCGAGGCCTGCCCGGAGGACGCGATCCGCATGGTCAAGGAAGTTCCCAACCTGCCCGCCTACGACCGCGGCACGATGTGGCTGTCGCTCCCCGAGCTCCTCACCTGGAATCCGCAGCGCGACGTCGCGAAGCCCTATCCGGGGGCGCCGCGCAAGGAACCGACGCGAGGGGCCGAATGATCGAGACGCTGTTCCTCTACCTTTTCGCGGGCACGGCGCTCGGCGCCGCCGCGCTGATGATCGTCCTGCGGAGCCCGATGCGCGTCGCGCTCGCGCTCATCCTCTGCATGCTGTCGCTCGCGGCCGTCTACGCGCTCCTCGAGGTGCACGTCATCGCCGTGTTCCAGGTCCTGATTTACGTCGGCGCGGTGATGGTGTTCATGGTTTACGCGATCATGCTCCTCGACGTCCGCGACGGGTCGCGCACCGCGCGCTATTCGCGCCTGCTCGTGCCCGGCGTCGGCGCGCTCGTTGCGCTGCTTGCGATTCTCGCGCACGGCGTGTGGACTTCCCTCCCCGAACCGACGCTCGCCGCGGCCGGCAACCTCTTCGCGCTGAAGGAGTTCTCGATCGCGTTCCTGAACGAGTACTGGCTGCATTTCGAGCTCGTCTCGGTGCTGCTGGTGGCCGCCGTCGTGGCGGCTCTGGCCGTGCTGCAAGTGGGCCGTCGCAAGCATGGATAAGCTCCAGTTGCTGATCGCAGTATCGATGGCGCTGTTCGCGCTGGGGCTGCTCGGCGTCATCGTCCGGCGCAACGTGCTCATCATGCTGATGTGCATGGAGCTCATGCTGAACGGCGTGAACCTGAGCCTCGTTGCCTTCGCGCAGCAGACGGCCTCGACGGCGGGCGCGGTGCTCGTGTTCCTGATCTTTGTCGTCGCCACCGCCGAGATCGCGATCGCGATTCCCATCGTGCTGCTGCTCGCGCGGCAAAAGCGCGCGATGGACCTCGATGCCTACGCGGACCTGAAAGGATAGCCGGTGCCGCACGCGCTCGCCCTCATCGTCTTACTGCCGCTCGCGGGATTCCTGCTGAACGGCCTCGCGGGAAACCGGGCCGGCAACCGGTTCGTGTCGGTCGTCGGGTGCGGCCTGCCGATCGCGGCGTTCGGCGTCGCGATCAAGTGCTTCCTCGACCTCGCGGCGGGCGGCAGCGCGCCGTTGGTGGAGACCGCCTATACCTGGGCGCCCATCGGCGATCGCGCGTTCGAGATCGCGTTCTACTTCGACCGTCTCACCGCGGTGATGACGCTGATCGTGACCGGCGTGGGCTCGCTGATCCACATCTACTCGACCGGCTACATGAAGGAGGACAAGAGCTACGCCCGCTATTTCGCGTACCTCAACCTGTTCCTGTTCTTCATGCTGATGCTGGTGCTCGGCCGCTCGTTGCTCGTTCTTTTCGTGGGCTGGGAAGGCGTCGGGCTCGCATCCTACCTGCTGATCGGGTTCTGGTTCGAGGATCCCGACAAGGCGCGGGCCGGCAAGAAGGCGTTCATCACCAACCGGATCGGCGACGCCGGCTTCCTGCTCGGCATGTTCGTCCTGTACCAGGCGTTCGGGACGCTCAACATGGACACGATCAACGGCGCGTTCATGAGCGGGCCGGCTCCCGCCGTATCGGCGAGCCTCGTGGGCATCCTGCTGTTCATCGGCGCCACCGGCAAATCCGCGCAGATACCGCTTCACGTCTGGTTGCCCGACGCGATGGCGGGGCCGACGCCGGTGTCCGCGTTGATCCACGCGGCGACGATGGTCACCGCCGGCGTCTACCTGGTCGCCCGGCTGTCCGGCATCTACCTGCACGCGCCCGAAGCGAGCGCCATCGTCGCGGCGATCGGCGTGCTCACCGCGTTCTTCGCGGCCACGATCGCGGTGGTGCAGACCGACATCAAGAAAGTGCTGGCCTATTCGACGATTTCCCAGCTCGGCTTCATGTTCGTCGCGCTCGGCGTGGGCGCCTACGGCGTCGCCATCTTCCACCTCTACACGCACGCCTTCTTCAAGGCCTGCCTGTTCCTCGCCGCCGGCAGCGTCATCCACGCCATGGGCGGCGAGCAGGACGTCCGGAAGATGGGCGGCCTCGCGCGCAAGATTCCGATAACGTTCGTCACGTTCGCCGTCGCCACCGCGGCCATCGCCGGCATTCCCCCGCTGGCCGGTTTCTTCTCGAAGGACGAAATCCTCTGGTTCGCGTTCGCGAGCACGCGCGGCGGTTCGCCGCTCCTCTACGCCGTCGCGGCGGGAACGGCGCTCATGACCGCGTTCTACATGTTCCGGCTCCTGTGGCTCACCTTCTTCGGCGCGCCGCGGATGAGCGCCGAAACCGCGCACCACATCCACGAGTCGCCGCCCTCGATGACCGGCGTGCTGATCGTGCTGGCCGTGCTCTCGGCGGTCGGCGGCTTCCTGTCGATTCCGCATTATCTCGAGCCGCTGCTGCCCATGCCCGTCGCCGCACCCGAGCTCGAGCACCTCGAGACGCCGCTGGTCTTCGTGTCGGTCGCGCTCGCCGTTGTCGGCCTGCTCGGCGCGGCGTTCCTGTACGGCGGGAGCCGGCGCGCGCGCAGAGCGCCTGCGCCAAAGATTCCCGGTCCTGCATCGCCTGCTGTCGGGCAAGTATTTCGTCGACGAGGCGTACGACGCGCTGATCGCGCGGCCGCTCTTCTGGATCTCGGACCGGGTCTTCCTTCGCCTCGGCGACCGCAAGATCCTCGACGGCACGCTGAACGGAATGGCGGCGCTGGGGCAGCGGACCGCCGGCGTGCTCGGCAAGGTGCAGAACGGCAGCCTGCACTGGTACGCGCTGCTCGTGGTCGTGGGCATCATCGCCTCGCTGGCGCTGGGTTGGCACCATGTCTGACGCCCTGATCCTCAACGTCGTGCTGTTCCTCCCCGTGCTCGGCACGGTGCTCCTGCTCGTCGTGCCGCCCAAAAAGGAGGACTTCGTCCGCGGGCTGTCGCTCGGCGTGATGCTGGTCCAGCTGGCGCTGACCGCGTGGCTCTATTGCCGGTACGACGCGACCGTCCCCGGCGTGCAGTTCGAGACACGGCTCCCGTGGATCCCCGGCTGGGGCGTCTACTACCAGATCGGCCTCGACGGCTACAACCTGCTGCTCGTCGCGCTGACCGCGTTCCTCGGGCCGCTGGTGGTCGCGGGCGCGTTCACGGCGATCCAGAAGGACGTGAAGCTCTTCTACGCGATGGTGTTCCTCATCCAGTTCGCGATGCTGGGCGCGTTCGTCGCGCAGGACCTGTTCCTGTTCTACCTGTTCTGGGAAGCGATGATGATCCCGATGTTCTTCATCATCGGCATCTGGGGCGGCGAGCGGCGGATCTACGCCACGTTCAAGTTCGTCCTCTACACGGCGTTCGGCAGCATCCTGATGCTGGCCGCGCTCATCTATCTCGTGTACTCGCTCAACGCGACGTCGGGCGTGACGTCCTTCGCGTTCGTCGACCTCTATCGCGCGGAGCTGCCGCTGTCCGTGCAGACCCTCCTGCTCGCCGCCTTCGGCCTGTCGTTCGCCATCAAGGTGCCGATCGTGCCGCTGCACACGTGGCTTCCGGACGCGCACGTCGAGGCGCCGACCGCGGGCTCCGTGATCCTGGCCGGCGTCCTGCTCAAGATGGGGACGTACGGCTTCATGAAGCTCGGCTTCCCGCTCTTTCCCGACGCGACGCGGATGTTCGCCCCGCTCATCGGCACGCTGGCCGTGGTCAGCATCATCTACGGCGCCTGCCTTGCGCTGGTGCAGACCGACATCAAGAAGATCATCGCCTACTCGTCGATCAGCCACCTCGGCTTCGTGATGCTCGGGCTCATCAGCCTCGACCTGATCGGCATCCAGGGCGCGGTGATCCAGATGGTGAGCCACGGCATCGTCGCCGGCGGCCTGTTCCTTGTCGTCGGCATGATCTACGAGCGCTGCCATACGCGCGAGCTCGCCGTGTACGGCGGGATCGCGAAATTGATGCCGGTGTACTCGGTGTTCGTCGCGGTCCTGACGCTGGCCGCGATCGGGCTGCCCACGACCAGCGGGTTCACCGGCGAATTCATGGTGCTGCTGGGCGCGTTCAGCGCGGCCTGGCCGCTGTATCAGCAGGGTGCGACGTATCCGCTGATCGTGAGCGTGAGCGCAGTCTCCGGCGTGGTGCTGGGCGCGCTCTACATGCTGCTGTTCGCGCAGCGCTTCCTGTTCGGCGCGGCGAAGGCGCCGCACCAGCCGCTCGTCGACCTCGACGGACGCGAGAAGGTCATCCTGGCGACGATCCTGGTCGCCGTGTTCGCGCTCGGTCTCTTCCCCGCGGAACCGTTGCGCAAGACGGAACTGGCGGCGCGCGACTTCCAGCAGCGGGTCGCCGCGGAGCGTACCGGGGCAGCCATCGCGGCGCGCGCTGCCGACGCGCCGGCGATGCCGGCGCCTGAACAGCCCAACGCCGCCGCCGAACCGAACCCGAGCGTGAAATGAACTGGGCCAACATCCTGACGTCGTTCCTGCCGGAAAACCTGCTGCTCGCCGGCATCGTGGTGCTCATTGGCCTCGAAATCGTCGGCGCGAAGGAGCGCAGCGCGCTGCCGGCGTCGCTGCTCGCGCTGCTCCTCGCCACCGCCGCCGCGGCCTGCCTGTCGCAGAACGGCTTTGCGTTCGAGGCGTTCCCCGGCCACTTCTCGGTCGACGGACAGTCGCTGCTCGCGAAGGCGATCGTCCTCGCGCTTGCCGTGCCGGTGCTGCTCATTTCGCGCCACGAGATCGCGCAGCGCCAGTTCCACATCCTCATCCTGTCGTCGCTTTACGGCGTCTGCCTGCTGCTGTCGGCGGACAGCTTCCTGACGCTGTTCCTGGGGATCGAGCTGATGTCGCTCCCCGTGTACGCGCTGGTGTTGCTCGCCTACCGGCGGCCGGAAAGCGCCGAGGCGGCATTGAAGTACCTCGTGCTGGGCGGCGCCGCGACCGCGACGCTGCTGATGGGCGTTTCGCTGCTCTACGGTGCGACCGGGTCGCTCGCGCTGTCCACATTCGGAGATGCGCTGGCCTCGACCGACACCATGGCGCGCGTGGCCGTCGTGCTGGTGATCGCCGCGTTCTTCCTCAAGGCCGCGGTCGTACCGTTCCACGCGTGGGCGCCGGACGCCTACGAGACGGCAGCGGTGCCCGTGACCGCGTACATGGCCGTCCTGGTCAAGGCGGGCGTCCTGCTTGCGGCGGTGCGCCTGTTCGGCGCGGCGAACGTGACGGGACCCGTGGCGAACCTGCTGGCGCTCTTGCCCCTGATCTCGATCGTGTGGGGCAACCTCGCCGCGATGCGGCAGCAGAGTTTCCGCCGCATGATCGCGTATTCGTCGATCGCCCACGCGGGCTACCTCTTCTACGCGTTCCTGGGCGATGCGGCGGGGAGGTTCCAGGCCGTCGCGTTCTACGTCATCGCCTACGGCGCGATGAACCTGCTGGCCTTCGCGGTGCTGCCGCCCAATGACGACGACGCGGCCCGCGATCGACTCGACAACCTCAGGGGATTGTTCCACCGCCGGCCCTACGCGGCGCTGATGCTTGCGGTGGCGATGCTGTCGCTGGCGGGCATTCCGCCGATGCCGGGGTTCGTCGCGAAGTTCCTGATCTTCCGCAACGTGATCGCCGCCGGATTCACGTTCTACGGCGTGCTGGGCCTGATCGGCAGCTACCTCGGGATCTACTTCTACCTGCGCGTCATCCAGTACCTGTTCATGAGCGCGGATGCGCCGGCCGCAAAGAACGACGCCGCCGGCCGGCTGACGGTGGGCGCGAGCGTCCTCTGCCTGCTGATCGTGATCGCGATCTCGGTGTTCCCGGGCTGGGTGATCGACCAGCTCTGAGGTGACAGGCGGCCGGAAGACTGGACGAGACGCTTACGTGCCGGCCCGCGCCGCCCGCGGCGAATGCATGTCGAGGAGCTGCAGCCGCGTGGCCTGCAGGCGCTCGGACACCACGCCGAGCAGGTGCTGCATGAAGATGAACCCGAAGTGCGGGTCCTCGCGGCATGCCGCCAGGAGCTCGTCGCCTTCGAACGACAGCGCATCGACGCGCTCGAGCGTGCGCGCCTGGAACTGCTTGCCCTTGCCCATCAGCAGCGCGGACCAGCCCATCTCGTCGCCGGCGAAGAGCGTCTGCACGCGAAACGTGTGGCCGGGCGCGGCGAGCTCGAGCGCAATCAGCCCTGTCACGATCAGGCAGAACTTCGGCCAATCGTCGCCTTCGCGGAACAGAATCTGGTCCCGGTCGAACCGGACTTCGGTCGCCAGCGACGCGAGCTTTTCGACGTGACGAGGCTCGAACCCCGCAACGAATGGGTGGTTGCGCAGCATCGCCAGCACTTTTTCGTTCATCGCGTTCACCTTCCGTTTACGACACGCTGTTCGGTTGCTTCGCTGCCCGCGGCGTCTGGTAGCGGGGTTCGTACATCTGCGCCCTCATGAACGCCACCAGGTCGGCGGGCTCGGGCACGCGCGCAAGGCCCTTGCGGAAGGCCACCTCGGCGACGGCGGCGGCGATGTGCGCCGACACCTCGCGGATGCTCGTGAGCGGAGGATACAGGCTTCCCTGGTCGAGGTCGGCCTGCGTCACCTGGCCCGCAAGCGTGCGTGCCGCCGCCATGAACATTTCGTCGGTGACGCGCGTCGCGCGGGCGGCGATGACGCCCAGGCCCACGCCCGGGAAGATGTAGGAATTGTTGCCCTGGCGCGGCACCAGCCGCCGCCCGTCGAAGGTCACGGGATCGAAGGGCGAGCCGCACGCGAAGATCGCGCGCCCGTCGGACCAGCGATACGCCTGCTCGGCTGTGCACTCGGCCTTCGACGTCGGGTTCGAAAGCGCGAACACGATCGGCCGCTTGTTGAGCGTTGCCATCGTGCGCACGACGTCCTCCGTGAAGGCATTCGCCACCGCGGCAACGCCGATGATGGCCGTGGGCCGCAGGGCGTTGACCGCACCAAGCAAGGAGTCGACCGGCGGATGATCGTGGGCGTAAGGTTGCTTGTGCGCGGCGAGGCCGGTGCGCTGCGCGACGACGAGACCCTTCGAGTCGAACAGCCAGCAGCGTTTGCGCGCCTCGGCCGGCGCGAGGCCTTCCGCCACCATCGCCGCCACGGCCAGGTCGGCGATGCCGGTCGCCGCCTCGCCGGCACCCTGGAAGAGCAGCGTCTGCTTCGCCGAGCTCGCCGCCGGTGATCCGGAGCGAGGACAGGACGCCCGCCAATGCCACGGCGGCGGTCCCCTGGATGTCGTCGTTGAACGTCGGGATGCGGTCGCGGTATTTCTGCAGCAGCCGGAACGCGTTCTGGCTGGCGAAATCCTCGAACTGGATCACCACGCCGGGAAAGAGCGCCTGCGCGGCGTTCACGAATTCCTCGACCAGCTCGTCGTATTCGTTGCCGCGCAGCCGCGGCTGCTGGAGGCCGAGATAGAGCGGATCGTGCAGCAGCGTCTCGCTGTTGGTGCCGACGTCGAGCAGCACCGGCAGGCATGCGTTGGGCGGAATTCCCGCGCACGCGGTGTAGAGCGACAGTTTCCCGACGGGGATCCCCATGCCGCCCGCGCCCTGGTCCCCGAGCCCCAGGATGCGCTCGCCGTCGGTGACCACGATGATCGCCACGTCGCGCCGCGGCCAGTTCCCGAGCACGCGCGCGACGCGGCCGCGGTCCTTCGCGCTGATGAAGATGCCGCGCGGCCGCTGGAATATGTGCCCGAACTGCTGGCACGCCAACCCCACGGTCGGCGTATAGACGATGGGCGTCATCTCGTCCGGGATAGTCGATCAGCATCCGGAAGAACAGCGCCTCGTTGCGGTCGTGCAGCGCCGTGAGGTTGACGTACTTGTCGAGATCGGTTTGCTTGCTGCGGAAGTTCTCGAGCACGCGCTCGAGCTGCTCTTCCTGCGTGAACACGCGCGGCGGCAGCAGGCCACGCAAGCCGAGCGAGTCCCGCTCCGCTTCGGTAAACGCGGTGCCTTTGTTTTGCAGGGGGTCGTGCAGCACAGCCATCCCGTCGGCTGACGACGATGTCACGGCGCTTTGGGCGGGGAGTCGAATATCGTTCATGTGCAGTGCTTCCTTTGTGGGTCGGCAACCGGCGGCGCCGTCCATTGAATTTCGATCAGCGCGCCACGTCGGCGGAAGCGCGGTCGCCGGGAACGGCAGCGCATCTTCGTGCATCGCGCTCGAGCTGGCTGGCGACGACTTCGGCGTTGAGATCCAGGAACGTGATGTGCTCGAGCTCGTCGCGCGAGGCGTCGTCGAACAGCTGGCGGAGCGACGCCTCGCCTATCGTCCGGCCGCCAAGCCCGGCGATGACCGTGTACAGGTTGAGGGCGATCCCCGAGACGGCCTTGCTGACGCCGTCGGACAGAATGCCGCCCAAGCCGACGGCGAGCGATCTTTCCAGGACGACGACGCGTTTCGCATTCTGCAGCGCATCGCGCAGGACGCCCGTCGGAAACGGACGGAAGGAGCACAGCGACACGGAACCGATGCGGGCGCCCGCTTCTCGGAGTTCGTCGACGGCCTCCCGGACCGTCGCGTTGACGGAACCCAGCGCGACGACGATCGTATCCGCGTCCTCGGTGAGATAGGTGCGCAGCAGGCCGCCGGAGGGACGCCCCGTCCGCGCCAGGAATTCCCTGGCCAGGCGCGGAATCACGCTCAACGCGCGCAACTGCTTGTGGTGGGCGAGGTAGCGCATTTCCATGAAGGTCGCGGGGCCAGCGGTCGCGGGGACGCCGGCCGCCCGCCGCGCTTCGAAGGGCGGAAGATACGCATCGACTTGCGTCTGGGTCGGAGACTCGACGCACTCGCCATCGAGCGCAAGCATCATGCCGTCCACGCACACCATGACCGGACAGGACAGGGCTTCGGCGAGGCGGAACGCCTGCACATGGAGGTCGAGCGCTTCCTGGTTCGTCTCCGCGTAGAGCTGGATCCATCCGGCATCGCGCATCGACATGCTGTCAGTGTGATCGTTCCACGTGTTGATCGGCGCGCCGGTCCCGCCGTTGCCGATGGTCATCACGATGGGCAGACCCAGCCCCGCGGCGTTGTGCACGGCCTCAGCCATGAACATGAGCCCCTGGCTCGTCGCCAGCGTGTACGTGCGCGCCCCGGCCGCCGACGCGCCGATCGCGACCGACATCGCCGCGAAATCCGATTCGACGTTGACGAATTCGCAATGCGCAAGCGCTCCCGGACTCCTGCAGCTCGCGCAGGCCTTCGAGAATGCCGGAATGGGCGGCGCCAGGGTACGCGCAAATCAGCGCGGGCCGGCACGCGGCAATCGTCTCCGCGACCGCGCCACACGCGTCGCTACGCCTTCGCATCAGCATGTTCCGGGAAGTGTCGCCGCACATCGTGAGCTTCGGTCCCGAGATGGAATTGACATGCCATGCAAGACACGGTCTCTCGGTCGTCTCCATTGATTTGTCATTGTCCCTACTACGACAAATGCGGCGCAAGCCTAGTCAGCCAATCCCTTGATGCAAGTCAAGGGCGCCCCTGCGGTCGGGCTATACGCTTGGCTCCGACCTGCCGCCACACCCTGCAGGGGAATTCATCCATGGAATCGAGCAACCGGATCATCGCCGGCGCGGGACTGGCCGATCGCGCGCGCAAGAGCCGTTGGCCGGCGCGGCTGGATTTCGCCCAGAGCGCCAGCGGCCTGCTGCTGGCGTTGTTCATGTGGGGCCACATGTTCTTCGTCTCGTCGATCCTGATCTCCAAGGACGCGATGTGGACGATCACCCGGTTCTTCGAAGGCTATTTCGTCCTGGGCAGGTCCTACCCCGGAATCGTCTCGTTCGTCGTCGGCTGCGTCATTGTGCTGTTCGTCGGCCACGCGTTCCTCGCGGTGCGCAAGTTCCCGATCAACTACGGGCAGCTCCACACCTACCGCGGCCACATGCGGGTGATGCACCACGAGGACACCACGCTTTGGTTCTGGCAGGTGTTCACCGGATTCGCGCTGTTCTTTCTCGCCTCCGTCCACCTGTACCTGATGCTGACGCGCCCGGACCGGATCGGCCCCTTCGAGTCGGCGGACCGGGTATGGAGCGACGTCATGTGGCCGCTCTACCTGGTGCTGCTGTTCGCCGTGGAGCTCCACGGCGGCATCGGCCTCTACCGGCTCGCGGTGAAATGGGGCTGGCTCGGCAGCGGCGACTCGAACACGATGCGCAGACGACTCAAGATCCTCAAATGGTCGATCACCGTGTTCTTCCTGGTGCTCGGCCTCGCCACGCTCGCCGCCTATATCAAGATCGGCATCGAGCATCAGGGCCACTACGGCGAGCATTACGTCCCGACGTGGCTTGCGAAGCCTCCAACCGGCGCCACACAGTGAAGATCGTCTACACGGACGTGCTCGTGATCGGCGGCGGCCTCGCGGGGCTGCGCGTGGGCATCGGCGCCAGGCGCCGCGGCCACGAGGTCACCATCCTGTCGCTCGTGCCGCCGAAGCGGTCGCATTCGGCGGCCGCGCAGGGCGGGATGCAGGCCTCGCTCGCCAACGTCATCAAGGGCCAGGGCGACAACGAGGATGTCCATTTCGAGGACACGGTCCGGGGCAGCGACTGGGGCGCCGATCAGCAGGTCGTGCGGATGTTCGTCAACACCGCGCCGAAGGCGGTGCGCGAGCTCGCCGCCTGGGGCGTGCCATGGAGCCGCGTGCGCAAGGGCGATCGCGACGTCATCATCAACGGCCAGAAAGTGACGATCACCGAGCGCGACGAGGCGCACGGTCTCGTCGCGCAGCGCGACTTCGGCGGCACCAAGAAGTGGCGCACCTGCTACGTCTCCGACGGCACCGGCCACGCGATGCTGCAGACGATGAGCGACCAGGCGATCGGCAACGCGATCCCGGTCCACGAGCGCGTCGAGGCGATCGCGCTGATCCACGACGCCGGCCGCTGCTACGGCGCCATCGTCCGCGATCTCGTGACCGGCGAGCTCAAGGCCTACGTCGCAAAGGCGACCGCGATCACGAGCGGCGGCGCCGGCCGGCTCTATCGCGTGACGACCAACGCCGTGATCTGCGAGGGCATCGGCAGCGCGCTTGCGCTCGAGACCGGCATCGCCACGCTGGGCAACATGGAGGCCGTGCAGTTCCATCCGACCGCCATCTTCCCGGCCGGCATCCTGGTCACCGAGGGCTGCCGCGGCGACGGCGGCCTGCTGAAGGACGTGGACGGCCATCGCTTCATGCCCGACTACGAGCCCGAAAAGAAGGAGCTCGCGTCGCGCGACGTCGTTTCGCGCCGGATGGAGGAGCACATCGCGAAAGGCAAGGCCGCGAAGAACCGGTTCGGCCAGCACCTCTGGCTCGACATCACGCTGCTGGGCGAGAAGCACATCAAGCACAACCTGCGCGAAGTCTACGAGATCTGCCACTACTTCATGGGCGTCGACCCGACCAAGGACTGGATTCCGGTGCGGCCCGCGCAGCACTACACGATGGGCGGCGTGCGCACCAACCATACCGGCCAGAGCCCGACGCTGAAGGGCCTGTTCGCGGCCGGCGAGGCCGCGTGCTGGGACATGCACGGCTTCAACCGGCTCGGCGGCAATTCGGTCGCCGAGACGGTGGTCGCCGGCATGATCGTGGGCGAGTACATCTCGGATTTCTGCGACAAGATCGAGAACGACATCGCCATTCCGACGCGCATCGTCCACGACTTCCTGCACCGCGAGCAGATGCAGATCGACACGCTGCTCGACGGCCCGGGCACCGAGGATGCCGTGGCGCTGCGCGTCGCGATGCAGGAGATCATGACCGCCAAGGTCGGGATCTTCCGCCGCGGCGAGGACCTCGCCGCCGCGGTGGACGAATTGCAGGTGCTGCTGCAGCGCAGCCGCAACATCGGCGTCAAATACAAGGCGCGCGGCGCCAATCCCGAACTCGTGGCGGCCTACCGCGTGCGCAAGATGCTGAAGCTCGCCCTCTGCGTCTCCTATGGCGCCCTGACCCGCACCGAGAGCCGCGGCGCCCATTTCCGCCAGGATCATCCGCGGCGCAACGACGCCGAGTGGCTCAAGCGCACGCTCGCCACATGGAAGGGCGAAGCGGACACGTTGCCGACGCTCGCCTACGAAGCATTGGACGTCGGCCGGATGGAGCTGCCACCGGGCTGGCGCGGCTACGGCGCGAAGGACTACGTCGACCATCCGGACACACCGCAGCGCGCGGCGGTGGTCGCGGCGCTGAAGGAGAAGATGGCCGGGGCGCCCCGCTTCGCCGTGCAGGAGGCGCTGATGCCCTACACGTCGCTGCTGCCGGAACGCTATCGCGGCCGGAACGAGCGGATCGACGAACCGCTGGAGGCGGCGGAATGAATTCGGCAGTCATCAACGTCGTGCCGCGCAACAACGGCGCGAACGGCGCCCGGCGCAAGCTTGCGATCAGCGTCCTGCGCTACAACCCGCAGGACCCGGGCAGCGTTCCGCACATGCAGACCTACGCGCTCGAGGAAGCGGACGGCATGACGCTGTTCATCGCGCTCAATGAGATCCGTGAAAAGCAGGACGCGTCGCTGCAGTTCGACTTTGTCTGCCGCGCGGGCATCTGCGGCAGCTGCGCGATGGTGATCAACGGGCGGCCCACACTCGCCTGCCGGACGCTGACGAAGAATCTGCCCGCGCAGATCACGCTGGCTCCGCTGCCGTACTTCGAGCTCATCGGCGACCTGTCGGTGAACACCGGCAAGTGGATGCGCGGCATGAGCGAGCGCCTCGAGGGCTGGCTGCACATGGTCGACCCCGACCCGGATCTGCGGCGGATCGAGCAGCGGATGGACCCCGATCTCGCCGACAAGATCTACGAGCTCGACCGCTGCATCGAGTGCGGCTGCTGCGTGGCCGGATGCGGCACGGCGCGCATGCGCGAGGATTTCGTGGGCGCCGTCGGATTGAACCGCGTCGCCCGGTTCCGCCTGGACCCGCGCGATGCGCGGACCGACGACGACTACTACGACCTGATCGGCGACGACGACGGCGTGTTCGGCTGCATGTCGCTGCTCGCCTGCCACGACGTGTGTCCGAAGCAATTGCCGTTGGCCACACAGATCGCCTTCATCCGCCGCAAGATGGTGCGCGCGGGTTTGACGTAGGCACGCACGAGGCTAACAGCGACGGCCGGCGATCTGCTTCAGCGCCGACAGCGCGAACAGCTTCACCGACCGGCCCTGCACCTGGAGCAGTCCCTCTTCCTGGAAACGCGAGAACGCCCGGCTCACGGTTTCGAGCTTGATGCCGAGGTAGCTGCCGATTTCCTGCCGCGTCATGCGCAGCACGAACTCGGTCGACGAGTAGCCTCGCTGCTGGTACCGCTCGGACAGGTTGAGCAGGAATACCGCGAGGCGCTCCTCCGCCTGCATGCTCCCGAGCAGCAGCATCATGTCCTGGTCGCGCCTGATGTCACGGGACAGGAACCGGTGGATATTGTGCTGCAGCGTGACGCTGGTGCGGGCGAGCTTGGCGAGGCACGCGAAGGGCAACGCGCACGCCGTGGTGTCCTCGAGCGCGACGGCGGCGCAGCCGTGGCGCTCGGAGCCGATGCCGTCGAGCCCGATGATGTCGCCGACCATGTGGTACCCGGTGACCTGCTCGCGTCCGTCTTCGGCGAGGACGCTCGTCTTGCATGAGCCCTGCCGGATCGCGTAGAGCGCGGTGAAGGTCTCGCCGGCCTGGTAGAGCGTGTCGCCCCTTTTGAGACGGGACGAGCTCGAAATCACGGCATCGAGCTGCCGCAGCGTGTCCGCCTCGAGCCCCTCGGAAAGCTCGCGCATGGCGCGGCCGCTGCCGTGGATCGTGAACTCGCGCAACGGACCCGCCGTGGCGGCCCGGGGCGACGCCGGTGGGGACCGGAGGGTGAGGCTCGCCATCAGGATCGCAACCGTGAGCCCGCACGGGCGGTTGCACCGGACGCGGCGTTCAAATCGCGGGGGTCGGACACGTTTTTCCTCACCTGACTCCGCCTCGCTTGGTGGCGTAATGGCTTGCCGTGCCCGTCGGGGGACCTGCCTCGGGGAGGCAATGCCCAACTTTCTACACAACCCGGAAGAGACTTTTAGCGCCGGCCGCGGCGCGCCGTCTGTGCGTTAGCGCGCATAGGGGCCGGTGCGCCGGTTCGTTCCCGGCGGCCACGTCTCGTTGGCGTGCTGCAGCAGGGCCGGGTTGGTCCGGCAAGCGGCGATGAACTCGCGCACCTCGGGCGCGCGCCACGCGTCCCGATAGGCCTGCCATGCCTGCGCGAGGGACTCGTGGCGCAGGTCGGCGGGAGAGAACGGAAGGGCGTTCAGGAGCTTGACCTTGCCGTTGGGCACGACCAGCAGCATGGCCTGGGGACTTTCCAGCCTCGTCTCCATTTCCGTCAGGATATCCCACGGATAGATCGAAAGCGCGACGCCTTCGTCCCGCCCGGCCGCGCGTTCCCGCAGCGCGTCGACCGCCTGCCGCCATTCCAGGTCGGCTGCAGGCGATGTCATCCCATGCGGCCGCCGCGCGGCCGATGCGCATCAGGGGCCCCGTGACGAATGCGCCGCAACCCAGCGCGACCGCGAGATCGTAGGCAGCGACAATCTCGCGGATATTGAACCGGTTGGGGACGAAGACGAGCTGCGGCGACAGCCCGCGCGCGACCAGCCGTTCGATGGCGCCGGTGGCCGCCGCAAAGCTCGACCCGGGACGCACGCGCTCGTGCGTCGCGGCCGTCGCGCCATCGACGGAGATCTGCACGCATTGGACCGCAAGCTCGGCCAGGCGGTCTGCCGCCGTCGGCATCGATGCGGCTGCCATCGGTTTCGAGCTTGAGCGAAACCCCGGACTCGGCGAGCAGCTCGAAGATGTCCCAGCAGTGCGGCGCTCCGAGCGGCTCGCCGCCGCCGAACGCGACATACGGGATGCCTTCATCGGCGATGCGCCGCGCGACGTCGAGCGCCTCGGCGCGCGTGAGCTCGTCGCGCCAGCCCTTGTCAGGACCCGATTCCTCGCAGCATGCGATGCAGCGGGCGCTGCACCGGTTGGTCAGTTGCCAGGCAAAAAAAAGAGGCGCCCGGTACTCGTCGACCGCGCGCCCTGTCATCGAGGAGAGTTCGGGTGATCAGGTAAAGCGGATGTACGGCTGCGCCATGACCTGTTCGGAGACATCCTCCAGCTTGGGGGTTTCCCAGGCCTGCTTCGGGGTGGATGCCACCGGGCCGGCCGTCTTGCTTTCGGCCGTCTTGTCACCTTCCAGCTTCATGTCGAGTGGGCTCATGTGTTCTCCGTCAGATCAGACTTGGGCAACCGAAAACTTCTTCCAGCTGTTGGCTTCCGCTTGGCGCGACTCATCGCCGATCATGCCGCTTATTGCACGTTGCACCGCATCGCTCCGCCACGCGCCGCAGTACGCTTCCCACGCCGCGGCCAACGACTCCCGGCGCAGATCGGCGCAAATATACGGCAGGGCTGCTGCAACCTTCACCCAGCCGTTGGGCAGCACAAGCATCGTAGCCGGCGGCTCGTCCATGCTCCCGCGCAGCGCGTCTTCGATGGCGAACGGAATATAGCAGAGTTCCATAGCCTGTCCAATGCGTCCGGTCTCCTGCTCCAGAATCCGCAGGAACGCCTGGTAGGCGTGGGCGGCCGGCTCCAGCCGGTCCCACAGGCGCGCCGCCGTGCCGATGCGCATCAGCTTGCCGGTGTTGAAACGAAACGCCCCGAGTTCCCGCGCCCGCTCGATGACGGCCGGGAGCTCGTGGATGTTGAGCCGCGTGGGGGCGAACGTGACCTCCAGCGGAAGGCCCGCCGCGCGGACCGCGCGACAGGCGGCGTGGACCTTGGCGAGCGAACCGCCCGGGCGCTGGCGCTCGTAGGTCTCCTGGGTGTCGCCGTCGAGGCTGATCTGGATGGACCGGATAGGCAACCGCGCCAGGCGTTCGGCGACCGTCGCGTCGAAGCGCTGCCCGTTGGTCTCGATCTTGAGCTGGACCCCGCCGTTCCCGAGCGCTTCGGCGAGCGCCAGGAAGTGCGGGACGACCAGCGGCTCGCCACCGCACAGCATGACGTACGGGATGTCGTTCGCGACGATGTCCTCGGCGAGGCGCATCGCTTCGGCGGCGTCGAGCTCGTCGGCCAGCCGCTTTCCCGGCGCCGACTCGGTGCAGCAGTGCAGGCAGCAGAGGTCGCAATCGCGGGTGAGCTGCCAGGACACCAGCAGCGGCCCGCGCAGGCTGTCGATGCGCCGCGTCATCCTGGCCACCACGCGGAAAGGAGAAGCCCGACGATGAACAACGTCACCCCGACCGCGTAGCACGCCACGATGCTGCGGATCGCGGGCACGAAGAGCCGGGGCGATTCGAAGGTGTAGACCGCGCGCCGCCCGCTCGCCACGAGCAGGGGCACGGCGAACAGGGCAGCGAGGCACGCCTTGGGAAACACGCCCGCGACGACGCCCACCGGCACGACCAGCAGCCCCGCCGCGGCCAGGCCGAGGTAGAGCCAGACGGCGCGCCGGCGTCCGACCCGGACGACCAGGTTCCGCTTGCCCACGAGGCGGTCCTGGTGGAAATCGGGTATCGCGTTGACGACGGCGAGCGCCATGATCAGGAATCCCGGCACGAGCGACGCCAGGAGTGCGCCCCACGACATCGCGCCGGTATAAAGATAGACGCTGCCGAGCACCATCCACGGTCCGTACGACAGCGCGATCACGAGCTCGCCCAGGCCGCGATAGGCCCAGCGGATCGGCGGCGCGACGTAGAAGATCGCGGCCATGCCGCCCAGCAGCGCGAACAGCAGGATCGGCCACCCGCCGCGGTACGCGAGATAGGCGCCCACCGCCAGCGCCGCCGCGAATGCAACGATGCCGATCCACATGACCGACGACGACATCGGGGGCAGGTCCGCGGGGTTGAACACTCGATCGGTTCCCATCCGCGAATCGAAGTACTCGTTGAATGTCTCGACCCCCACGACGGCGAACACGACGCCGAGAAGCCCGCTCCAGAAGATGCGCGCGTCGAGCGTTCCGGTCGCCGCATACGCCCACGCCGCGCCCAGCCCATAGGGCAGCAATCCCGCATAAAGGAAAAAGCGGTACCGCACCATGCTGAAGATCGACAGCACGCGCGTCACCGGCGACGGGCCCGACGCCAGATGGTCGGCCGGGGTGCTCATACGGCGTCCACGCCGCTCATACGTAGACCCACTGGTGCAGCGACGACGTCTTGCCGGGATCGCGGGACAGGTCGTCGATGAACTGCGCGACCCGGGGATCCTGCCAGGCGCGCTGGAAATTGCCCCAGATGTCCATCAGCGACTCCTTTCGCAGGTCGCCGCAGATGAAGGGCAAGGCATTGATGAGCTTGACGAGGCCGTTGGGCAGCACGATCAGCAGGGCCGCCGGGTGGTGCAGACGGTAGCGCAACTCGTCGAGCAATCCCATTTCGTGAAAGTGCACGCGCATCCGGCCGCGGTATTCCTCGGTCTTCCGGTGCAATGTCTCGAAGAACTGGAGGTACTGCTCCTCGGTCAGCGCGAGCTTGTGCCAGGCCTTCACCGCGTTGCCGGTATACATCGTCCGGCCGGTGTAGAAGCTGTAGGCGCCGAGCTCGTAGGCGAGATCGATCGCCGTGCCGATCTCGTGGACGTTGAAGAACGTCGGCGAATAGTTCACTTCGATCGGCACGCCCGCGGCACGCAGGTTGCGCACGCCTTCGGTCGCCTTGTCGAAGTCGCCGCGCACGCGCATGCGGTTGAACGTCGCCTTCGTCGCGCCGTCGAGGCTCACCTGGACCGCCTTCACGCCGAGCGTCTTCAGGCGGTCGCAGTTCTCGGGCGTCAGATAGTGGCCGTTGGTCTCGATCTTGAGCTGGCCATCCCGCGCGCAGACGAATTCGACCATCTTGAAAAACAGCGGATGGACCATCGGCTCGCCGCCCGAGAACGAAAGGTACGGGACTTCGTGGTCCATGAACTGCCCGAGGATGCTGAAGATCTGCGCCTCGTCGAGCTCGTCCTTGAACGCCTTGCCCGGCCCGCTCTCCTCGATGCAATGCAGGCACGCGAGATTGCACTCGTTGGTGATCTGCCACGCGACGTAAAGCGGCGCGCCGAGGTCGCCGGATTCGGTCGCGGCCGGCGTGGTGGCCGGCACGAGCGGCTCGCTCGGCGGATGGGCGGCTTGCACCGTCACGATGTCAATCCTGCACCAGGCCCTTGAGGCGCAGGTCCGCGACGAACGCGCGGGCTTCGCGCTCGATCGCACCGTCGCGGTCGTCGTACAGCTCGTGCAGTCGCGCGACGAGCGCGGTTTCGTCGGCGCCCGCGTTGATCTCGCGGACGACGGCCGTCGCCACCGCGTTCAGCGTGAAGACCTTCTCGGAGCGGGTCTCGAACAGGACGCCGCCGAATTTCTCCTCGCGGAACTTCACATACTTTGACAGTCGCATGGTGGTCGCTCTGAAGTCTGGCGGAATGGCCGCGCCGGGGAGAACCCCGACGCTTGCCCGGACCGCGGCGGGAGCCGCAAAGGTCGACATATTACTCCGGGCCCGGGCACGCCGATCGCGGGACCGGCGTAAAATCCTGCCACCCGCCAACGCCGGAGACTGGCAGCATGTTCGGGCCGATCACGATCCCCTTCGGGGCGAAGATGTTGTTCAACACGGTGAAGCTGAAGCCGGGCGTTGCCATGGACGACGTCGAAATCGCGCTGGGCGAGATGTGCAACGTCGTCAAGGACACCTACGGCGGGGACAAGGGCGGCTTCATCGCCGGCCAGGTGTTCACGTTCTCGGGCTTCGTGTCGGACGAGGGCTCGCTCTCGGCATCGCGCCGCGCCGACGAGCACGTGGCGATCGTCACCTACTGGCGGACCTACGACGAGCACGAGCGCTCGCATGCCGACGCGATCTTCAAGGCGAAGTTCGGCGCGCTGGCCGCGATGTGCACCGAAACGAAGGAGCTGGGATACGACATGCTCTGGCAGGGCGCGCCCGAGACGCCCTGATGGCGGTTCCCCGGACAGGCGCATCCCGCGCAGGGGGCTGATGAAGCCCGGCCACGGTGGACGCAAATCGAATGCGCAAGGACGTGCCCAAGCTGAAGATGAAGCGCGATATCATTCGCGCGTGCTTTTCCTGACGGAGTACGAAGAAATTGCGAAACCACCACGCCGACATCCTCTGCTGCCCTCAATGCCACGGAGACTTCGAGCTGACCGTGCTGCGCGAGGCGCAGGGCGACATCGACGAAGGGATCCTGCGCTGCGCTCCGTGCAATCGCATCTACCCGATCACCAACGGAATACCGCGAATCCTCCCCAACGCGCTGTCCTCCGCGCCCGAGTTCTGCCGCACGCATGCGGCCGTTCTCGCGGCGATGGGATTCGAATCGGACAGCCGCGAGATACGCCGCTTCGAGAAACTCCACAAGAAGACGGCGCGAGCGTTCGGGTTCGAGTGGAACACCTACCAGGTCACGACTCCGGAGGAGGACATCGTCACGCTCGCGGGGCTGACGGGCTTCGACCCCGCCTTCTACAGCAAGGTGTTCTTCGCCGACATCTTCACCCACGTTCCGCAGGAAGAGGACGTGCGCGCCATCGACGCGTCGTCGATCAAAGGCCGCACGGTGATCGAGATGGGCTGCGGCATGGGGAAGTACGTGAAGACCGTGGCGCGGCATGCCGCGCTCGCCGTGGGCCTCGATCTCAGCCACTCGCTGGAACGGGCGCGCGAGAATACGCGGGATCTCCCCAACGTGCTGCTCGTGCAGGGCAACATCCTCGAGCCGCCGTTCCGTCCGGGAACCTTCGATTACGTGTACTCCGTCGGCGTGCTGCACCACACGCCCGATTGCCGGCTGGCGTTCAAGCGCAGCGCGGCGCTGGTGGTCCCCGGCGGAAGATTCTCGGTCTGGCTGTACCCGACCGAGCGGCAATCGGGGCTCTACGCCCGCACCGTGCATTTCGTGCAGGACGACCTCATCCGGCCCGTCACCTGCCGCATGCCGCCAAGCTGGCTGTACCAGATCTGTCGGCTGCTCGGGAAGATGACGTTCTGGCGCGACGCCGCCGCGCGGGACGGCCGGGTCGCGCTCGCGAAGTTCTACGCCTTGTTTGCCGTCGGCGGCCACACGGAACCCAAGATCGCCGAATTCCTCAATTTCGACTGGTACTCGCCGCAATACCGAAGCTATCACTCGGAGGAGGAGCTGCTCCGCTGGTTCCCGGAAGAGGGCTTCGGCAACGTGACGATCCTGCCGATGCGCACGAGCGGCATCGCCTTCAAGCCGCGGCCCGGAGAAACGTTGCCCCTGCACGCGCCGGCGAGTCTCCACGGCGCTCTCGACGCTCCGCGCGGCGAAACGAGCGTCGTATCCGGCGAGGACCTGCTGGTGCAAGGATGGGCATTCGACGTGTCGGGGCATTCCACGCAGGTCGAAATCCTGGTCGATGGGCGCAAGGTGAAGGAGCAGCAGTGCTTCGAGGCGCGCGTCGATGTCAAACGGCACTTCCCGAGCGTTCCCCACGCGCTTTACTGCGGCTTTCATTGCAGCATCCGCGTGCCGCGCACGTCGGCACCGGCGGTCACCGTCACGTTGCGGGCGAAATCCGCGGCCTGCCCGCCGGTCACGATTGGCGAGCAGAAGGTGATGGTCGGGCGCGTGCCGCTGGTGCGACGAGTGGCCCGCCGGTTGCGTCGCGCTGCCCGCGCCGTCCGGGCCGCATTCCGCCGGCGCAGCGCGGGTCCCGATCCGGACAGCGATTCGGAGCGGGCGCTCTACCGAAAATGGATAAGCCTGAATGAAGGCGACGTACCGCGCCCGCATCGCTGCGATCCTGCCGATCCGCTGATCAGCATCGTCGTTCCGGTGCACGAGACGCGACCGGACTTCCTGCGCGAACTCCTCGCGTCGATCGCCGCCCAGACGTGCGAGCGCTGGCAGCTTTGCGCGGTGGACGACGGCTCCGCCACGCTGGAGCCATGGCGAATGCTGGAGGCGTTCGCCGCGCAGCATCCTGCGCAGGTGTCCCTCAAGCGGCGCGAGCAGGCCGGAGGGATCGCACGTGCGAGCAACGACGCCCTCGCGCTGGCCACCGGCGATTACATCGCGTTCTGCGATCACGACGACGTCCTGCGCAGCGATGCCGTCGCGATCCTGTCGGAGACGCTCCGCGCCAATCCCGGCGTCGACGTCGTCTACAGCGACCACGACATTCTCGAGCCGGATGGCGTGCGGTCGGAGCCGCGCCTCAAGCCGGGCTGGAGCCCCGACCTCCTTCGCTCGTACATGTACTGGGGGCACATCAAGTGCTATCGCGCGGCGCTGATTCGCGAGCTCGGCGGCCTGCGCGCCGAATTCCGCGGCGCCGAGGACTACGATCTGGCGCTGCGCGTCGCGGAGCGGACGCAGCGGATCGTCCACGTCCCCGAGGTTCTCTATCACTGGCGGCGGCATCCGCAGTCGACGTCGTCGGGCGGCACGCAGAAGCAGTATTCGATTGATTCCGGCCTCGCAGCGCTGCAGGAGCATCTCGACCGCTCGGGAATCGAGGCGGACGCGAGCTGGCCGGAGCTCTCGCGCAGGGCGGGCGTCGGCGTGTTTCGCCTCGACTTCCGCTATTCGTCGTTCCCGTCGGTCGCCGTCGTGATACCCACGCGCGACCGCCTGGAGCTGCTGTCCCGCTGCGTGTCGACGCTGGAGGAGACCACCGACTACCCGGCGCTGGAAATCATCATCGTCGACAACGACAGCGCGAAGGCGGAGACCCTCGAGTACCTGCGCCGGTCGCGCCACCGGGTGATCCGATCGCCGGGTTCGTTCAATTTTTCAGGACTCATGAATTCCGCCGCGAGGCAGACGGACGCCGAATTTCTGCTCTTCCTCAACAACGACACCGAGATCATCGAGGCGGACTGGCTGAAGCGCATGGTCGGCTTCGCGCGCCTCCCCAACGTCGGCGCGGTGGGCGCGAAGCTCCTGTATCCCGACCAGCGCATCCAGCATCTCGGCGTCGTGATGGGGCACGAAGCGCTGACCGGCCACTATTTCCAGGGGGAATGGAACGAGGCGGACGTCATGGGGCCGCTGTGTTACAAGCGCGCGGTGCGCAATGTGGCGGCGGTCACGGCCGCGTGCCTCATCACGCCGCGCAAGCTGTTCCTGGAAACAGGCGGCTTCGACGAAGTCGAGCTCCCCGTCGCCTGGAACGACGTCGACTACTGCCTGCGGCTGCTGCAGAAAGGTTATCGCGTGATCGTCGATCCGGATGTCGTTCTCATCCATCACGAGGGCGTGAGCCGCGGCGAGGAAAAGAACGAGCGCGAGATCGCCACCATGTTCGGACGGTGGCGCCCGATCATCGAGGCGGACCCCTTCTATCATCCCGGGTTCGCGCGGACGGGGCGCAGTTTCGCGCTGCGCGGAGAGTCGGCAGAAGTCGAATTTCCCCGCCTGTACTACGCCCGCTACGCAGGCAGCGCGGACACGGCAGCGAGGGCAGAGTCCCGCCACCGCGCCGCGTAGCCGTTCGCGCGCGACGCGCCGCGCGACCGGTAAAGTATAATCGCGGCCTCGTCATGCACCTGCCCGAAGATCTCGTCCTGGAAAGAAAGCGCGTCGCGGCCCGCTACTTGCGCGGCCGCGGGATCGAGATCGGCGCGCTCGACTCTCCGACGCCGCTGCCGCCGGGCGCCAGCGTTCGCTACGTCGATTTCCGCACCGTCCCCGAGCTGCATCGACAGTATCCCGAGCTCGAGGGCCATGGATTCGTCAACGTCGACGTCGTGGACGACGGCGAGCGCCTCGACAAGTTCCGCGATGGATCCATCGAGTTCCTGATCGCCAACCATATGCTGGAGCATTGCGAGAATCCGCTCGGGACGTTGCGCAACCACCTGCGCAAGGTCGCGCGGGGGGGGTTCCTCTATTACGCGATGCCCAACATGCGGAACTGCTTCGACAGCGTGCGGCCCCTCACGCCGTTCTCCCATCTTGTCGCCGACGAGGCCGACGGCGGCAAGGCATCACGCTACGGCCATTTCCTCGAATGGGCGAAGCTCGTCAACAAGCACGACGACGAGGCCGCGGCCGCGGAAAACGCGAGAGTCTGCATCGAAACCGGCTACAGCATCCACTTCCATGTCTGGGACGGGAACTCCTGGCTCGATTTCCTCTGTCGCGCCCGTGAGCACCTGCGCAATTCGTTCGAGATTCTTCACTTCGAACTGTCCGGACCCGAAATGATTTCGGTGCTGAATCGCACGTGAACCGCGCATCGGCGCCATTTCCGGACGTTCCGTGACCGCTCACGCCGCCGCGGAACGATACAACCGCGCGTTCGGGACCTCCTGCTGGGCGATCGACAGCGCGACGCACGACGGCGAGACGGTGACGATCATCGGTTGGGCGCTGCCACCCGAAGGCCGGTCGCAGGACGCCGTATTCACCGCGAACGGCCGACCCTTCGACGACCAGCATTTCCCCCTCGATCGCGGGGACCTCACCGAACTCCTGTGGTTTCGCGCCAACGCGAACGCAAGCGGATTCGAATGCCGCATCCGCTTGACCCCCGAGGAACTCGCCAGCCCGTCGGTGATGCTCCAGCTTGCCGATCGCGCGAACGGGAAACCGTTCGATCCAAATCACGCTTACTTCATGCCGACGCCGGCCTCCGCCGATCGCGGACTTGCGCTTCCCGACCCGCCCAGGATGCTGCGGACGACCGGCAATGAAAATGCGGCGAACTTCCGCCTGACCGGGCTATCGACGGCCGTCAAATTGCGTGACGCCATCGTGGCGCTGCGACGGGACTTCGCGGACGTCAAACAGGTACTCGATTGGGGCTGCGGCTGTGGCCGCGTCGCGCGCTTTTGCACCGATTGGCCCGGCTTCGCCGGGGTCGACATCGAGGCCGATAATGCGCAGTGGTGCGCCGACAATCTTGCCTTCGGCGATTTCCGGCCCATCGACCTCTATCCACCTACGCCGTTACCGGAGCGTCGGTTCGACCTGATCTTCGGCATCTCGGTCATGACCCATCTCGCCGAGAATGCCCAGCAGCAATGGCTGGCCGAGTTGTATCGAATCAGCGCCCCCTACGCCATCGTGCTGCTGAGCACACTCGGCGAGCACGCGGCGGCGCGAGCAGGACTGGACGCGGGGACCTTTGGCAAAATTGTCGGCGGCGGTTCGACGTTCGACCCGACGGCGAATTTGATCGACGATGCGCTCGGCAACACCGGCTATTACGGAACGACGTTCATGACGGCCGACGAAATAAGGCGCAAATGGTCGCGCAGCGTCGACCGGCATGGGCCGGCGTGCAGCGCCAACCACCAGGACCTCGCCGTGCTGCGGCGGCGATAGCGGGCGGATCCTTCCGCAGGGTTCGAAGCACCGCTAGGATGCCGCTGGCACGGTCACGCACGGCGGCGTCTTGGCCAGCGCCGGTCAACCAGCGCCTTGTTGCGGCGATAGAGGCTGATCTCGACCCATCCATACGCGCAGCCGATGACGAGCGCAATGCTCGCGCACGTAATGAAGGCGTCGTCGGCTTCGTCCGCCGCGAACGCGAGAACGCGAAAGCACTGCCAGAATCACGGGCACGTGGACGAGGTAGAGGCCGTACGACATGTCTCCGAGCTTGACCAGCGGGTTCGTCGGCGAGGCATCCCATCGTCGCGAGATCTCCGCCGCGGCCAGCACCAGCGCAGCGAAGCCGACCGCCTGCAGCGCCAGCTGGACTTCCGTGGAGATCTCGGAATCCGCGGCGACGAGCGCGATCGGGACGGTGGCGACGAGAACGGCCAAGGGAAGACGGTCGACATGCCGGAACAACGAATATCCGAGCACGCCGGCGATGAACGGAAAGTTGAACGCCGAAAACGCGATCGTGCCGAACGTCGGAAAAAACGATGTCGCGTAAATCGGACTGAACAGTTTCACTCCGACGATCGCGGCGATCCATACGACCATCGCCCACTCGCGCGCAAAGCGCACGGGAATCAGCGCGACCGCAGCGAGCAGCGTGTAGAAGAATACCTCGTACACAAGGCTCCACTCGACACCGCCGAGCGGGTAGGCCGCGCCGCCGACGGGCATCAGCGTCAACGCCGCCAGCAGCCCACGGCTGAAGGGATGTCCGCCGAACGCTGCATGGCCCGCGACGACAATGAAGGCCGCGAGCCAGAACGCAGGGTAGATGCGCATCAGCCGCATCGCGAGGAAGCGGCCGGGTGTCGTTTGCGTCAGCGAATGCGAGACGACGAAGCCCGAGATGGCGAAGAAAAGCTCGACGCCGCCTGCAAAATGGAAGTCGAAAGCGCGGGTGAGAGGCGTCTTCCACACCTGGTTGCCCACGTGGGCATGACAGTGGTAGAGCACAACACTCGCTGCCGCGAAGAACCGCAGGATCTGGATGTTGTTGAAGCGCATTGAATCGATCGCGAAGCCGCGCGGGAGTGCGCCGGCGCGTGCAAGTGTCGCACATTATCGCGGCGGCCCGCGTGGACCGCCGGGGTTTCGCGGCAAGGCCGGAATCGGCGATACTGAGCCCGATCCTCCCCTTATCGTTCCGCTCACATCGCGATGACATCGACCCGCCGCGCGCTGGTGTTCCTGCTGCTCCTGATTCCGATCGCGGGCGCCCTGTATGTCCTGTTGCGCGACTCCCCGGCCACCATGGCGTCCGTTTTGCGCTCTATCGGCCGTCCGCCGCGCTGTTCTACGTCGACCGTGGCACCGGCCCAGGCGGCAGTCTCGATTACGCGCACGATCCGACCGACATGGTGCCGTTCGGAGTTCCGGGCGATACCGGCCTCGTGTGTCCCCAGAATGACCGTGAAGACCCGCACGGCTACCGTGTGTTTGCGCGCGGACTCTGGTTTCACTCCGGCAATGCCAAGCGACCCCCGAAAGGCGATCTTGGTTTCGGGCAGCCGAACGACCTGCCGTTCTGCGCCGATTTCAACGGCGACGGTATCTCGGACAGCGGCGTCTTTCGCGACGGCGCCTGGCTCATCGCCACCAAGCGCGCCGCCGCGGATGCCGACATTCAGTTCACGCTCGGAATCGAGGGCGACCGGCCGGTGGTCCTCAACGTCGCGGGCGCGGGCAATCGGACTGACCGGAAGAACGTTATCTACGGCGTCTATCGGCAGGGCAAGTGGTTTCTCGACACCAAAGGGTCCGGCGCGGTCGATGCGACGCACGACTTCGGGGGCCTTCCCCAGGACATGCCGCTGCTGATTCCGCGCTGGTCGCAGGATGCGAGCGCAAAGAAGTATTCGCTCGCGATCTTTCGCGACGGAACCTGGTTCATCAGACCTGACCCCGACTCACCCGATACTGACATTCGGCTTCGGACAGGCGGGAGATCTGCCGTCGGTGGTCTATTCGCCCGTGAGCCGCCGCGGTGACTTGAGCATCCGGTAGCCCTCGACAAGGCCGACTCGATACGGGTGATCCGGCGGCAGCGATAGCGCGGTCCGCGACTCCTTATCGGTGAATGTCTTCTTCGTGAAATACTGGTTGGGCTGGACGATGTGCAGATACCCGATATGGTTGGCGTCGGCCAGGAGGCGCATCTGCCGCGCGGAGCGCATCCACAGGTCGAAGAGCTCGCGGACCTTGTCGGCCCTCGCGAGGTCGACCGGCATGTCGAGGCCGAGCGCCTGCTTGCGCGCGGCCAGTCGCTCGCCCGACCCACCGCGTCGCTGTAGCGCTCCAAATACTTCCGCAACGTCCGGTCATCGAGCGCAAGGAGCGCTCGATCGACGAGATACGTGGTTCCAAAGCGCGCCGACTGCAGCGCGAGCTTGCGGCGCTCGATATCGCGCTTCGCCGCCGAAACGCCATGGGCGATCTCGTAGTACTCGACGCTTCCCGCCGTTGCCTGCAGCACCTCGTTCGCGATGCCTCCGATCATGCCGCCCGCGGGCAGGATTGGATCGAGACCCACCTTGTAGCTCTCGAGACCGAGCGCCAGTTCGTTGAACCCATCGACCGTCACTGCGAGATCGAGGCTCTGCCCGAAGGCGAGGAGGAACGCGAACTCGAGAAGCTGTTGCGGCTGCTTTCCGGAACCTTGCGCCATGTTGATGACGACGATGTGCTTCCCCGCGAGGGCGGGCAATTTCTGCAACGCCAGGCCGAGTTGGAGTCCCCCGCGCGGCGCCAGAATCATGTTCGCGGCGACGGAGCCCCCGAACACCGCGACGATGAAGTCCGCGTCGCCGCGCGCCACGGGAAGCGTGAGCGGTTCGCGCTGGAAAAACCCCAGGCTGTTCGTGTACACGGTTTCGGAGAAGAGGTGGAAGGATTCCGAATAGGGACCCGCAAACCCGAAGTACGGATGAAGCCGCTGCTTGTAGGTCTTCTCCTCCGCCGGCGGCGCGGCCGCGCGCGGCAATTCGTTGGCATAGACGAGCCTGTGATTGTCGCGATAGAAGAACACCGCGCCCCCGATCTCGACAACCAGCAGGAAGAGGAAAAGGCCGATCGCGGTCGCGGCGGTTGCGCGCACGAACGCGGGAGTCATCAACTTCGGCATGGCTTTCCTTGCACGGGAACTCAGGCGGTGCGCGCTCGCGGCATTTGCCCGCCGCGGCGGCTAATCGGGCGCGAATCGCGTTTCGTACCGCGTTCGAAGCTCGGTGTCCTGCGCGTTCTTGGTGAGCAGGCAGTTGCCTACCGCAAGCATCTCGATGTCCGTCCCCATGAAGCAGCGGAACGCATCCTCCGGCGTGGCAACGATCGGTTCGCCCCGCACGTTGAAGGATGTGTTGACGAGGACCGGGCAACCCGTCAGCTCCTTGAATCGAGAAAGCAGCGCGTGATACCGCGGATTGGTATCGCGATGGACGGTCTGGACGCGCGCCGAATAGTCCACATGCGTCACCGCGGGAATGGTCGAGCGCGGGACGTTGAGCCTCGCGATCCCGAACAGCGCTTTTTCCGCATCGGTCATCGCGATGCGCCGACTTTCGGCCACATCGGCGACCAGCAGCATATAGGGGCTGTCGACATCGAGATCGAACCACGACGGGAGGTCGTCGCGCAGGACGCTGGGAGCGAAAGGACGGAACGACTCCCGATATTTCACGCGGAGATTGAGCGTCTTCTGCATGGAGGGCGATCGCGGGTCGCCGAGAATCGAGCGTCCGCCCAGCGCGCGGGGTCCGAATTCCATCCGGCCCTGATGCCAGCCCAGCGCCTTGCCGTCGGCGAGCGCCTGTGCCGACGCGGCGATCAATGCCTCGTCGGCCAGCACCTCGTAGCGGGCACCTGCGGCGGAGAGCCGCCGCTCGACGTCGGCCTGCGCATAGTCCGGGCCGAGGAATGCGCCCTTCATCGCGTCCCTTGCTGCCGGCCGCCGCGGTTGACCCAGCAGCAGATGGTACGCGCCCAGCGCCGCGCCGATTGCGCCGCCCGCATCCCCCGCCGCGGGCTGCAGCCAGATCCCGTCGAAGACCCGCTCGCGAAGCAGCCGGCCGTTGGCCACGCAATTGAGTGCGACACCGCCGGCAAGGCAAAGATTGCGCTGGCCGGTCGTCGCCGCCGCGCCACGGGCGAGCTTCACCACGATTTCTTCGGTAACCGCCTGGATGCTGGCGGCCAGGTCCATTTCGCGTTGCGTGAGGTCGGTCTCCGGCGCCCGCGGCTCGCCGCCGAACAGCCGATGGAAGGCGTCGTTCGTCATCGTGAGCCCGGTGCAGTAATTGAAGTACCGCATGTCGAGCCGGAAGCTGCCGTCCTCCTTGACGTCGATCAGATGGTCCTTGATGGCCTGCGCATACCGCGGCTCGCCGTAGGGGGCGAGCCCCATCACCTTGTACTCGCCGGAATTGACCTTGAATCCGGTGTAATACGTGAACGCGGAATAAAGCAGTCCCAGCGAATGCGGAAAGTGAATCTCGCGGATCACCTCGAGTTCGCAACCCTTCCCGATCGCAAGCGAGGTCGTCGTCCATTCGCCGACGCCATCCATGGTCAGCACCAGCGCATCGTCGAACGGCGACGGGAAGAAAGCGCTCGCCGCATGGCTCAGGTGGTGCTCGGAGAAGAGCAGGCGCCGGTCCCAGTCGACGCCGTCTCCGAGGACGCGTTTCAGCTCCTGCAATAGGCCGGCCCTTTGGAAGAGCTTGTCCTTGAGCCACAGGGGGAGCGCCTTCCTGAAGCTGCCGAACCCCCGCGGCGCATAGGCAAGATAGGTTTCCAGCAGGCGCTCGAACTTGATGAACGGCTTTTCGTAGAACACGACGTGGTCGATCGCGTTGGGCGCAATTCCCGCAGTCGCGAGGCAAGCTTCGATTGCCTGCTCCGGAAAGCGCGCATCGTGTTTTTTCCGGGTGAACCGCTCCTCCTGCGCGGCGGCGGCGATTTCGCCGTCGCGCACGAGGCATGCCGCGCTGTCGTGATAGTAGGCCGACAGGCCGAGGATGTTCATCAGAAGAGCGTGTAGATGAACGGGGCGATGACGGAGCCCTCCGCCAGTATCAGCAGGCCGCCCAGGACGACCAACCCGACGACGATCGGCAGCAGCCACAGCTTCTTGCGTGCCTTGAGAAACGCCCAGAACTCCTTGAGGAATGACACAGAGGTTCCTAGAACTGATGATTGAACGAATCCGGTGCGGGTCCCGGCGGGCAGCGATCGGCCCAATAGGTCGACGCGTCCGCGTCGTAGCGCCGGTGCAGCGAATCGCGTCCGAAGACGCGCATCGCCAGCGCGACGGGGACGAATATCAGCAGGAAGATCGCGCCCAGCACGATCGGACTCACTATGGCGTTGAGCGCCAATCCCAGCTTGAACCATGCGCGGTTGGGCCAGGCGAGCCAGCGCGGGACGAGGAGTGCCGCGATCAGCGCGAACGCGGCAAGGGCGAGCAGCGTCGCGGCAAGCGCCGGCCGGCCGCCGCGCCACGACCACGCGGCAAACGCGCCCAGCACCACGGCGAAGAAGAGCCCGAACTTGCGTTCGGAGGGTAGCGGGACCATTTCTTCCTTAACGGCAGCCACGAAAATTCAGTAGGAAGAAATTATACCGTTGGGAGACCTTCACGCCCGCCCACCCGAGCCCGCGCCGATTCCGCGCGTCAGCAGGAATCCGCACCGCCGTCCGTCGCGATAGTCCTCGCACTCGTACCACGTCGAGAACGCGGGTTCGAGCGCGCGCGCGTCGTAACCCTGGTCGGCGGCGAGTGCCGCGACCGCGGCGCGCGTTGGCCAAAACGTGAAGCCCGAGGCGACCGCGTTGCGTGGATCGACGTTCGACTCACTATGCAACTCGAATGAAGCCTCCGGGAGCTGCGACAGCGCGGTATCGACCAGAACATGCCGGGCACCCGTCGAGGCAATGCGCGCGAAGAGCTCCACCGGCCGATTGACGTGGTAGAGCAAACCAAGGCACAGCACCACGTCGAAACGGCCCCACGCTCCCCAGTCGGAGGTCATGAGGTCGGCTTCGATGAAGCGATAGCGCGCGGCATCGATGCATTCGACTTCGAACACCAGCGCCGCCTGCTCGAGATGCATCTTGCGCGCCTCCACGCCGAGCACGAAATCGGCGCCCCGGCGCAGCGCGGCCAGCGACCAGAACCCGGCGTTGCATGCAAGATCGAGCACGCGAAGGCCAGCGAGCGAGCCGCCGCATTGCGCGACCAGCGGATCGAGCAGATAGGAAAGGCGCTGCGCGTGGCGGTGAACGCGCGTGACGTCTGGCGTGGCGGTCGAATGGCCGCGCAGGTCGAACGCATAGTGCCATCGTGGAAACGACGCGATGCGCGCGGCGAGCTCCGAATCGATGATGGGGGATGCCTTTTGTGCGGCCGCTTCGGGCGCGATAACCGGCGCTTCCAGCGCGGGCATCGCCGGGCTCGACACCAGGTTTCCCGGTCCAGGCTTCACCCTCAAAACGGCGATCGATTGTCCAAGGCAAACCAGATCTTCGGCGACACGTCCGTCGTCATAGCGGATGGGATGGGGAATCGGAATGTGCGGCTCGAGGCTTTCGCGGACAAGCTCGACCTCGAGGCCGAGCCTCTCGGCCCACAGGGCGATCGCATCGCGCGAAATGAACACGTTGAGCGGCTGCGTCGAATCGCCCACGTGGTTGATGCTGTCCTCGAACAGGATCCAGTGATGCGGCATCGCGAATTCGATAAAAGTGAATACAATCCTGCCTCCGGGCTTCAGCACGCGCTTCGCCTCGGCGAGATAGAGGTAGGATTGCTCGTGCAACAAGTGGGTCAGCACCGAGAAGAAGCACACCATGTCCGCTTCGCTGTCGCCTGCAGGGATCGTGAACCCGGTGGCCGGCTCGAAGCGCCAGTCGGGCCGATCGACAAGCCTGGCCGCGTACTCGACGAGCTCCGGGACGATGTCGATGCCGAGGTAGCGCCCAGTCAGGTACTGCGAGAGCGGCATCGCGAGCCGTCCGGATCCGCATCCCACGTCGATGAGAAAATGCTCGGGTCGGAGGCCTTGCTGAATGAGGAGCTCGCGCTCGACGATTCCGTTGGCTTCGAAGTCGCCTCCGATCGCCGCCCGCATCGCGACGTCGTATGGAAACTCCTTCTTCAACTGCATGACACGATCCGCATACGATTCGCGGGGATCGAGCTTGCTCATGAGATGTCTTCCTGCAGCACGGCGGTCGAAATTCGACGAAAGCGGGCTCCTTCGCAAAGGTTATCATAGTCATTCGCCAATCCGAACCGGGATCCATTCCGAAATGTGCGGCATCGCCGGCATCATCGATTCGACGCAGGCAACACCGCCGGGCGTGCTGCGTGAAATGCTCGCGGCCATCCGGCATCGCGGGCCGGATGGCGAGGGAACGCACGTCGAACCCGGCGTCGCGATCGGCATGCGCAGGCTCGCCGTCATCGATCTCGCGACCGGGAACCAGCCGCTGCGTGCGCGTGGCGGGCAGGTGCTGGTGTTCCAGAACGGCGAGATCTACAACTATCGCGCGCTGCGCACCGAGCTCGAACGCGCGGGCCGTAGCGTTCGCCACCGCGAGCGACACCGAGATCCTCGCGCAGGGTTACGACCACTGGGGCATCGACGGGCTGCTGGCGCGCATCGACGGCATGTATGCATTCGCGATCCTCGACCGCGAGCGCGCGACGGCTGCACCTCGCGCGCGACCGCTTCGGCGAGAAGCCGCTGTTCTACGCCGCGAGGGACGGCCGCTTCGCCTACAGCTCGGACCTCGGGACCCTCGCGGCGCTGCCATGGGTCGGCGCCGAAATCGATCCGCTGTCGATGCGGCGCTACCTCGCGCTGCACTATGTGCCGGGCGAGGCGACGATCTACCGGCACGTGCGACGCGCGCTGCCCGGCGAGCGCCTCGAGATCGCGCTCGACGCACCGTCGCCGAAACGCGTCCGTTACTACGTGCCGACGCTCGGCGCCGCCACCCCGCTCGCCGACGATGCGCTCGCGCCCTCGTCGAGCACGCGGTGGCGTCGAGGCTCGTCGCCGACGTGCCGGTCGGCGTGTTCCTGTCGGGCGGTCTCGACAGCTCGATCGTCGCCGCCGATCGCCGCGCGGCACCTGCCCGGCGTGCTGACGTTCTCGATGGGCTTCGCGTCCGCCGAACACGACGAGAGCGAGTATCGCGCGCGAGCTCGCGACGGCGATCGCGCAGCCGTCATCATCATTTCCGCTTCGACGAGTCGAGCTTCGCCACGCTGTTGCCCGACGTCGCCGCGGCGCTCGACGAACCGGTCGGCGACCAGGCGCTGCTGCCCGTCTACTGGCTCGCGCGCGAAGCGCGACAGCATGCGACCGTCGTGCTGTCCGGAGAAGGCGCCGACGAGGTGTTCGCGGGCTACGGCTACTACGCGCCGTTCGCGCCGAATGCCGGGATCGTCGCCAACGTGAAGCGCGCGCTCGGCGCGGACGATCCGACGACGGTCGCCCATTTCATCGACAATACGCCGCCGGTGACACCGTCGGGATTTCCGCTGCTGACCGACGCGGCGGGCCGCGCGCGGCTCGTGCCCGGCGCAGCGCCGGACGTCGACGCGTGGGAGTCGACGCTCCTGCGCTGGCTCGCCGGCGCGCACGACCCGTTGCAGCGCGCGACCGCCGCAGACCTCGCGACGTGGCTCCCCGACGACCTTCTCGTCAAATATGACCGGATGGCCATGGCGGTGAGCCTCGAAGGCCGCGCGCCGTTCCTGCAGCCCGATCTGGTCGCCGCGGCGCTCGCGCTGCCGCCCGCCGAGCGGATGAGCGGCGGCCAGAGCAAGGTTGCCTTGCGAAGGATTGCGCAGCGCTGGCTGCCGGAACGGATTCACGCGCGGCGCAAGCAGGGGTTCGTGCTGCCGATGCGCGCCTGGATCCGCGACTGGCTGCACGCGCGTGGCGGGCCCGCGGCCTACTTCGCGGCGCACGCGATTCCCGGCGTCGACACCGCCGAACTCGTCGCCGTCGTCGACGCGGACCTCGCCGCGGGCGTTCAGCGCGAGCGCCTGCTGTTCGCGCTGATCATGCTCGTCGAGTGGCACGCGGCGGCGTCGAAACGCGTCGCTGCGCTCGCCGCGCGCTACGCCGTCTAGACGACGTCGGCAAATCCCTTGCGCGTCTTCTGGAACCACCAGTAGCCCGCACACGCGACGGCGACGGCGACGATCGCAGTAAATCGCCAGCGCGCCCCACTCCGGCCAGCGGCCCTCGATCAGCGCGCCGCGCGTTTCCTCGAGCGGCAGCGTCAACGGATTGAGCCAGAGCCACGTACGGTACGGCTGCGGCAACGCGCTCGCGGGATAGAGCACGGGCGACAGAAACATGAGCAGCATCGTCACGAGCCCCATGATTTGCGAGATGTCGCGCAGGTAGACGCCGAGCGCGGCGAGGATCCAGGTCACGCCGAGAATCAGCAACACGTACGGCAGCAGGATCAGCGGCAGCGCGAGGGCGGTCACCGGAAGCCCGCCGTGGACGATGACGAGCGCGGCCACCAGCACGACGAAGGCGATCAGTGCGTGGAAGAGCGCGACGGCCACCGCCACGAGCGGCAGCAGCTCGAGCGGAAACACGACCTTCTTCACGTAATTGGGCACCGCGGTCACGAGCCCCGGCGCGCGCGTCACCGCCTCCGCCATCAGGCCGTGCAGCAGGATGCCGGGGAAGAGCAGCAGCGCGTATTCGCCGTGCCCGACGGCGCCGCTGCCCCAGCGCGACTGGAAGATCGTGCCGAAAACGAACGTGAACGCCCCGAGCAGCAGCAGCGGCGACGCGAGCGACCACAACAATCCGAGGACCGATCCCCGGTAACGGCCGGCGATGTCGCCGCGCACGAGTTCGAAGACGAGCTCGCGCTGCACCGCGACCGTGCGCACGAGCGAGAGAGGATTCGCGGGAAAGCGGGCGGCAGCCATGCTGCGCGATTATAGCCGTCGCGCTGCCCGAAATGACGCGAGCATATGCGCCACGGTATAGTGGGAGGTTATGCACGCCGCCGTCCAACCCGCGCCGCCGGCACCCACCGGCGCACCCGAGTCCGTCATCTCCGTTCGCGGACTGGGCAAGCGCTACGAGATCTATGCGCAGCCGCGCGACCGGCTGCTCCAGTCGCTGTTCCGCGGCCGTCGCCAGTTCTTCCAGGAGTTCTGGGCGCTCACCGACGTCTCGTTCGAGGTTGCGCGCGGAGAAACGGTGGGCATCATCGGCCGCAACGGCTCGGGCAAGTCGACGCTGCTGCAGCTGATCGCGGGCACGCTGACGGCGACCACGGGCACGGCGCAGGTCCGCGGCCGCGTCGCCGCGCTGCTCGAGCTCGGCAGCGGCTTCAATCCGGAATTTTCGGGCCGCGAGAACGTCTTCCTGAATGGCGCGATCCTCGGCCTCGCGCGAAGCGAGATCGAGGCAAGGCTGCCGGGAATCGTCGCGTTCTCGGGACTCGAGGAATTCATCGACCGGCCCGTCAAGACCTATTCGAGCGGGATGCTGATGCGCCTCGCGTTCTCGGTCGCCGTCAACGTCGAGCCTGACGTTCTGATCGTCGACGAGGCGCTCGCCGTCGGCGACACGGCATTCCAGCTCAAATGCGTCGAGCGCCTCGAGCGACTGACGCAAAGCGGCGTGACGCTGCTGTTCGTCTCGCACGACACGACGCTGGTGAAGTCGTTCTGCCAGCGGGCGATTTACCTCGATCGCGGCAGGCTCAAGGCCGAAGGCCGTCCCGAGGTGATCACCGAGCTCTACGCCCTCGACATTCGCCAGGCCGAGGGCGCGCAGGCCGGCAACCCGGTCGCGCTGAAGCCGTTCATCGGCGAGGGCCCGGGCATCGCGTTCGGCACCGGCGAGGGACGGATCGCGCGCGCGTCGTTCTGCAGCACCGGCACCACGCGGGCAACATCGAAGTACGGCGACGATCTCGTCTTCGACGTCGACGTCGAGTTCGCCGACGACGTGGCGCAGCCCTGCCTGTCGGTCATCGTGCACGACCGCCAGGCGCGCGAGCTGGGCGGTGCGTTTTTTCCCATCGACAAGGCGGCATCGGCAAACGGCGTCTGCCGCGCGGCACTGCGCTGCGGGATCCACCACCGACTCGGCGCCGGCCCCTGGTCGATTACGCTGCGGCTCGAGAATCGCCGCTCCGGGCAGCTGGCGTTTCCGATCGACAAGCAGGTCGGCGCGCTCGTCTTCGAAGTCGAGCAGCCGGACCGCGGCGCCTACGTGGCGCTGGTCGACTTGAAGCTCACGTGCGAGCAGGCAAGCACGTGAGCGAGGCCTCGCCGGACGTCCTGTTCGTCACGCTCGATTCGTGCCGCTACGACGCGTTCGCCGCCGCATCGGCGCCGAATCTGCGCGCCATCGGACCGCTGGTGCGCGCTTTTTCACCCTCGCATTTCACCTTCGGCGCGCACGCAGCGTTCTTCATGGGCTTCACGCCCGGCGATCCGGCGCGGCGCGAGCGCTTCGTCAATTCGAAGTTCGGCAAGATCTTTCGCATGGCGGGTGCCGGCAATCGCGGCGCGGCGGACCCGTGGATCGAGCTCGCGGGGCGCAACATCGTCGACGGCTTCCGCCGGCGCGGCTACCGGGCGATCGGCACCGGGGCGGTCGGCTGGTTCGATCCGGGCACCGACACCGGCCGCGTGCTGACGGGGGATTTCGAGCGCTTCCACTACGCAGGCGGGCCCGGCTTTCGCGCGCAGCGCGCCTTCCTGCTGCACGAGATCGGGCTGGCGCGCGCGGCGGCCGTGCCGGTGTTCGCGTTCGCCAATCTGGGAGAAACGCATGTCCCCTACTGGCACGAAGGCGCCACGTGGGACGCGGCCGTGAATCCCTGCGTGCCGTTCGCCGCGAACAACGATGCCGCCGAATCGCGCCGGCGCCAGATCGCGTGCATCGAATGGATCGACAACGAGATCGCGCCGCTGCTCGCAGCCTTCGAAGGCGCGGGCATCGTCGTCTGCGCCGATCACGGCGACTGCTGGGGCGAGGACGGCCTGTGGGAGCATGGCATCCACCATGCGCGCACGCTCGAAGTGCCGCTCCTTTTCCGCCTGCCTTGACGGTACCATAGCGCAATGCAGCGGCACCTGCTCGTCGTCCTCGGAATGCATCGCAGCGGCACGTCGGCGCTGACCGGCGCATTGGCGAAGTCCGGCGCATTCCCGGGCACGCAGCTCATGCCTGCCACCGCGGACAATCCGGAAGGGTACTGGGAATGCGCGCCGGTCGTGCGCCTCAACGACCAGGTGCTGCAACGGCTCGGCGCACGGTGGGACAGCGTCGCCCCCTTGCCCGCGGGCTGGATGGCGATCCCGGCCATCGAGGCCTTGCGCGCGGAGGCCGACAGGATCGTCGCCGCCCAATTCGGCGACGCGAAATTCGCGGTGCTGAAGGATCCGCGCCTGTGCCGGCTGTTGCCGTTCTGGCGCGACACCTTTGCCGCTGCCGGCTTCACGCTCTCCTGCGCGCTGATGATCCGCCGGCCGATGGAAGTCGCGGCGTCGCTCGCCCGCCGCGACCAGTTCGCGCCGGAGAAGTCGCTCGCCCTGTGGTACGCGCATCTCGTCGACGCCGAACGCGATTCGCGCGGGCTGCCCCGATCGACGATCGCCTACGATGCGTTGCTCGCCGATTCCGCCGGCGTTATCGCCCGCGTCTGCGACGAAGCGGCATTTCCGCTCAAAGCGTCCGCCGCGCAGAAAAAAGCCGCGGCCGACCTCGTACAGCCGGACCTGAAGCGCCAGAATCACGAGGCGCCGAAGCGCACGGCGCGCGAAAGCCTGGCGTCGGGCCTCGACACCGTGCTCGAGGGCGGTTACGCGAAGCTTGCCGAGCTGCCGATCGGCAAGGATCCGCAATCCGTCGTTGCGGCGCTGGCAACGGCCGCCCGCGCCGCGCTCGCGGTCGCCATGCCGCCCTGGCTCGCGCAGGAGCTCGAGGCCACGCAGGCATCCGCCCGGGAACGCGCGGCCGAGGTCGACGAGGCGCGCCGAAACATCACGCTGCTCGAAGGCAATATCGAGTCGGCGCGCTCGGCGCACATGGCGCGCGACCAGATCGAGGCGGCATTGCGCGCCCGCACCGACGATCTGGCGCTCACCCGTGCCGACCTGGCCGCGGTCAAGGAAACATTGCGCGCCGAGATCGCGGCGATGGGCACGAGCGGCATCGGCACCGTCGAGCGCGAGCTCCGCGACACGGTCGCCCGCCAGCAGCAGGAGCTGGGCGACGAGCGCGCGACGATCGCGCGACTTTCCGAGCAGATCGACCAGGCGCGCCACGCTGCGCAGAACCAGGAACAGCAGATTGCGAATGCGCGCGAGCACATGCAGGATCTGCTCGGCCAGATCGACGCCGCGCGGCAGGCGCACGCCGTGCGCGACGAGCAGGAAGCGGCGATGCAGGAGAACCTCGACGCGACGCACCAGGAGCTCTCCGTGCTCGGCGCCGAGTTCAACGCCATGCGCCTCGAGCGCGACGAGATCGTCGGCAAGCTCGCGCAGCTTGCCCCGGAGGCCGAGACGCTGCGGCGCGACCTCGCCATCCGCGACCGCGAACGCGACGCGCTCGCTGGGACCGCGAAGCAGACGGGAGAGGCCGTGGCGGCGCTGACCGCGGAGCTCGCGCGACGCGCCGTCGTCGAGCAGGAGCTGACGAACGACCGCGCGCGCCTCGCCCAGTTCGAGCGGGAGGCACGCGAGCGGATCGCGCTCCTGGAAGGTCAGCTCGTCGAATCCACCGCCCATGTCCGCACGCTGTCGCAACAGCTCGATGTCGCCGCGGCCAAGCTCGCGCGATTGGACGAGCGCTGGCTCGGCCGCCTTGCAAGGCGCCAAGCGCAAGCGTGACTTCCCCGGAGGCGCAAGGAATTCTGTTTGCGCTCGAGGGCGCGACCGACTGGCCGCCGCGCGAGCCGGTGCGCATTCTGGGCGGATGGTGCATTGGCGTGGCGGCGCCCATTCGCGCCATCGAGTTGCGCGTCGGCGCCGAGAAGGTCGCGGTTCGCTACGGGATTCCGCGCGCCGACATCGCCGCGCTCCACCCGGGGATTCCGGCCGCCGGCGAGTGCGGATTCCAGGTCGCGCTGCCGCTCCCGCCGGGGCGGCACGACGTCTTGCTCGTCGCGCTGCGCGATGGCGCGCCGGACGTCGAGCTGTTCCACCGCACCGTCGAAGCTGCCTTCGCGCCGCTCCTCGGCTATCTCGAAGCGCCCGCGGCGACCTGCCTCCCCGGGCGCGCGCACGTTGCCGGCTGGTGCTTCCATCCACAGGCACGCGTGACGCGCGTCGCGCTCAGGATCGGCGACGCAACGCTCGAGTGCGATTATCCGATGCCGCGACCGGATGTTCTGCGCGCGCTCGCCGGGCATCCGCGCGCAGCCGAGAGCGGGTTCGACGCCAACGTCGACCTCGCCCCGGGACTGCACGACGTCACGATCATCGCGGAACTCGAGTCGGGCGAGTCCGTGACGCTCGATTTTCCCGCGCGCATCCGCGTGCTCTCCGATTCGGCCGTCGCGCGCGGCAAGCGAGCGCTCGACCGCCGCGTGGCGTCGCTCGGGCGGGTCGCCGCAATGGGCCGTTCGTGGATCACCCGCCACGGCCATTTTCCACGCCCGCGCGACTGGCCGCGCCTCGCGCGCAAGGCGTGGCGCCTCGTCGGCACGGTGGCGCCAGGGTCGACTCACGGGTTGCCTGGCGGGTTCGCAGGTTCCGCCCGTTGCCGATCGCTACGATGCGTGGCTCGACTGGAACAAGTGGACCGGTCGGCGCGCGGCGTGGCTCGAGGCCAGGCTCGCCTCGGCGCCCTCGCTTCCGACGATCTCGATCGTGATGCCGGTGCACCGCCCGGACCGGACGCGGCTCGACCGGACGATCGAGTCCGTACGCGCGCAGGTGCACGCAGCCTGGGAGCTCTGCATTGCGGGAGACGCGAACGGCGATCATGCGCTCGCCGGCCATCTCGCCGCACTCGCCGCGCGCGAGCCGCGGATCAAGCTCGCCCTGCGTGCCGAGAATGGCGACGACCGCCCCGACACCAACTCGGCGGCGGAACTCGCGACCGGCGACTTCCTGCTCTGCCTCGACCAGGACGACGAGCTCGCGCCCGATGCGGTCGGCGAAATCGCCCTTGCGCTCGCCGCCGCACCGGAAGCGGACATCCTCTACACGGACACCGACAAGGTCGACGCCGCAGGGCGCCGCCATGCGCCGCAGTTCAAGCCCGACTGGTCGCCGGAGCTTCTGCTCTCCTATATGTACGTCGCACACGCGCTCGTCGTGCGGCGATCGCTCTTCGCGGAACTCGGCGGCTTCCGCGCGGGCTTCGAGGAATCGCAGGATTACGATTTCGCGCTGCGGGCGACGGAGCACGCGCGACAGATCCTTCATCTGCCGCTCGTCCTCTACCACTCGCTCGCCACCCAGGGATCGAACGCGGCGTCGGCCGCCGACGGGCCCGCGAGTTTCGCGGCCGGGCTGCTCGCGGTCGACGACGCGCTGCTGCGCCGCGGCAGCCGCGGGCGCGCGGTGCAGCCGGGATGGGCGGCACGCTCGGAATTCGGCATCTTCGGCCATGAGTTCCCGGACGACGGCCCGCGCATTGCGCTGCTGATTCCGACCTGGAACCATCGCGACGTGCTCGCGCGCTGCCTCGAATCGCTCGCGAAGACGACTTATCGGAACTACGAGATCGTCGTGGTCGACAACGAGAGCGACGACCCCGCGACCCGCGAGTACCTGGCCGGCCTGCCGCACCGCGTGCTCCGCGTCGCGAATCCGGGCCCGCGCTTCTCGTTCGCGCACGTGAGCAATGTCGCCGCGAAGGCCGTCGACGCCGAGTACCTGCTGTTCCTGAACGACGCCACCGAAGCAATCGAGCCGCGCTGGCTGTCGACGATGATGGGCTACGCGCTGTTGCCGGGCGTTGGCGCCGTCGGGGCGCGGCTCACGCTGCCCGACGGGCGGGTCCGCGATGCCGGCATCCTGCAGGGCTACAACGACGGCCTTGCCGGGTCGGCGTTCAGGCTCGCGCCGGGTGAAGATCCGGGCTACCTGGCCTATCTTGCCGTCGCCCGGAACTACGGGGCCGTGACGGCGGCCTGCATGCTGACGCCGCGGCGCGTTTTTCTCGATCTCGGCGGTTTCGATGGCGAGCGGTTCGCGGTTGCGTACTACGACGTCGACTACGGCTTCCGCCTCGAGGCCGCGGGCCTCCGCTGCGTCTACGCCCCGGAGGCGCGGCTCACGCACCACGACGTCGATGCGCGCGGCGTCGCCGACGACCCGCGGGAGACGGCTTCCTACCGCGCGCAATACGGCGGTCGGCGCGAGCCCTACTACAACCCGAACCTGTCGCTCGCCAACGAGCGTTTCGACATCCAGCCGCGGCGCGCGTTTACCGCCGCGCCGCCCGGCCCCGTGCGCGCGCTGATGTGCGCGTTCAACCTCAACTGGGAAGGCGCACCGTACAGCCAGTTCGAGATGACGGCGGAGTTGAAACGCCGTCGCATCCTCGACCCGGTTGTGTACGCCCCGTCGGACGGCCCGCTGCGTGCGGCCTACGAGCGCGAGGGCATCGCCGTGCACGTATCGTCGCATCCCCTCGCCGGCGTGACGACGGGCGTCGACTACGACGCGGCACTGGATCATTTCGCCGGCTGGATCCGCACGCTCGCCGTGGACGTCGTCTATGGAAACACCCTGCAGACGTTCTACGCGATCGACGCGGCGCACCGGATCGGATTGCCATCGATCTGGAACCCGCGCGAAAGCGAGCCGTGGCAGGACTATTTCCGCCAGTATCCGGATGCCGTGGGGGGGCGCGCCCTCGCCTGTTACGCGTATCCCTACCGCGTCGTGTTCGTCGCGCACGCGACGGCCGCGGGCTCGGCCGCACTCGATACGCGCCACAACTTCACCGTGATCCACAACGGCCTCGACCGGCGCCGGCTCGTCGCCGCCGCGAAGGGCATGGATCGCGACGCGGCACGCCACGCGCTCGGCGTCGATCCCGGCGACATCGTCCTGCTGCTGCTCGGCACGGTGTGCGAGCGCAAGGGCCAGCACGATCTCGCGCAGGCGTTGTCGCTCATTTCGCGAGACGTGGCGGCGCGGACGCGGACGTTCTTCGTCGGCGACCGCGAGGGCGACTACCAACGCGAGCTGCACACGCTGGTGGGGAAGCTTCCCGACGAGCGGCGCGCGCGCGTCACGCTCGTGCCCGAGACGGACGATGTCGCGCGGTACTTCCTGGCGGCGGACGTCTTCGTCTGCACGTCGCGCGTCGAAAGCTATCCGCGCGTCGTCCTCGAAGCGATGGCCTGGGGGCTGCCGATCGTCACGACCCCGGTGTTCGGAATCCGTGAGCAGGTGCGCGAGGACGTCAACGGCCTCTTCTACGAGCCGGGCGACGTGCGCTCACTCGCCGCGGCGATCGCGCGCCTCGTGACCGACGATGCGCTGCGCACGCGGCTGGCGGGCAACGCGGTGCCCGCGCTCGACGCGCTGACGGACTTCGACGCGATGGTCACGCAATACGGACGGCTGTTCGTCGAGGCGGCGGCGCCCTGAGGTGATTCGTTCGCGCGGACGCGCCGACATTGTCGGGCTATCGCACCTCCGCCATCTGGGCGACAATCGACCTCCGGGACGAGCGCACGGTGGCGCGCGTCGCCATCACCAGGGGGAAATCATGCGCCGCATCGCCCGTTCGCTCGTCGTCGCCTCGCTCCTTGCAACCGTCCCGTCCCTCGCGCTCGCTGCGCAGCGGACGTTTGTCTCCGCGGGCGGAAGCGACTTGAATCCCTGCTCGCTGGCCGCGCCGTGCCGTTCACTCGCGGCGGCGCTCGTCAATACCGCTGCCAACGGCGAGATCATCATCCAGGATTCCGCCGGCTACGGGCCCGTGACGATCGCGCAATCGGTGTCGATCGTCGCGCCGCCGGGCGTCTATGGCGGCATCTCGATCCTTTCGGGCACCGGGATCACGATAAACGGCAGCGGCATCAACGTCACCCTGAAAGGCCTCACGATCAATGGCCAGGGCGGCGTGACAGGCATCGATTTCCAGGGAGCCTCGTCGAACTCGAAGGTTCGCATCGAAAGCATCGAGATCGCCAATTTGACGGGCAACGGCATCACGGTCTCGGCCGGTTCTTCCGAAGTGCTGGTCGTCGACAGCATCATCCGCGACACGGGCGGCGACGGCATCGAGGCCATGGGGTCGTCGACGATCACCGTCGACCGCAGTCGATTCGATCGCAATGCGAATGGCATCTATGCCCATGATGGGCCCGTCGTTTTCGTCTCCAACAGCGTCGTCGCCAACAGCGCATCTTCGGGTATGCGACTGTTCGTCGCGCTGGCTGGTTCTACCGTGAGCGCAAGCATCGAAAGCTGCTCGCTTACCGGCGCGGGCAACGAGGTTGTTTATCTCGATACCCAGGGCGCCAATTCGACGATCGATGTCACGGTGAGCCGGTCGACGCTCGTGCGCAATCAGAACGGAGTCGGCGTCAACGCATCGGCCGGGGGCAGCGTCGCCACCGCCGTTTTGAAGGACAACGTGATCAGCAAGAATTCCAACAAAGGCGTGTACGCGCAATTCGCCGGCGCCACGGCTGTTCTGTCGGGCAACACGATCACCGGCAACGCGACCGGGTTGCAATCGCTGAGTTCGGGCGTACTCAAATCCTTCGGCAACAACAGCGTGGTCAATAACACCACCAACGGCACGGCTTCGCTCACCCCGGTACCGAGCAGCTGAACCTGCACACGCATCGGCATCGCCCGGCATGACCTCCCGCCGCGTCTCCCGCGCCCGCGCGCTGCGCCAGGCGTTCGCGCGCCAGTGGCGGCGCGTTCGCGCGGACCCGAGCCTGCTGCCGCATTTCGCGGGCAAGGCGTGGCGCATCGTGCGCGGAGGGCGGCTCGACAAGCTGATCGAGCGCAACCGGATGCGCACCGACTGGTTCTCGGACTACAGCGCCTGGGCCGCCGAGCACGATACCCGGAGCCCATTGCATTTCACGCTGCTCGGCGAGCGTGTCGCCGCCTTGCCCCACGCGCCGCGCTTCGCCCTTGTCGTGGTCGAAGAGGCGCACGCCCGGACGGGGGCGCGCACCGAGACGCTGGCGGCGCTGGACGCGCAGGTGCACCGGCCCGTCGCCGTCGAATCCGTCCGTGACGAAGTCGCCGCGCTGAACGCGCTCGCACGGCTCGCCTTGCGCAACGACATCGACTATCTCGGCACCCTGTCCGCGGGCGACGTCCTCGCGCCCGATGCGCTTGCCGAACTTGCGCTTGAACTCGGAGCGGCGCCGTCCACTGTCCTCGCCTACGTCGACCACGACGAGCGTCTTTCCGATGGCTCGCGCGCGAATCCGGACTTCAAGCCGTGCTGGGATCCGTTCCTGTTCGCGCAGGAACCGTATTTCATGCGCGCGGCCGTGGCGCGCCGCGACGCGGTCGCCGCCGCGTTCAAGGGCGCGCCGCCCGACTCGGAATGGGACCTGCTCTGGCGCATCGCCGAAATGGCGCCCACGCACACGATTGCCCACCTCCCGCGCGTGCTGATCCATCGCGCCCATCTGCCGCGCGGCGACGGCAAGGCGTCCCGTCCGGCGCACCGGCACTTCGAGCGCCTCGGCATGCGCCCGGATTACGAGCCGTTGACGCAGCGAACCTGGCGACTGCGGCTGCCGCTGCCGCAACCGGCGCCGCAGGTGACGGTGATCATCCCGACACGCGACCAGCCGGACCTGCTCGCGGCGGCCGTCGACGGCGTCCTCACGCGCACCGCGTACCCGCATCTCGAGCTCATCGTCGTCGACAACGGCAGCGCGCTGCCCGAAACGCGTGCGCTGCTGTCCCGACTTGAATCGACGCCGCGCGTCCGCGTGCTGCGCGACCCGGCGCCGTTCAACTTCGCACGGCTCAACAACCTCGCGGCGAAGAGCGCGACGGGCCGTGTGCTCTGCTTCCTCAACGACGATACGAACGTGATCGTGCCCGATTGGCTCGACGAGATGACCGCGCTCGCGCTGCGGCCCGAGGTCGGCGTCGTCGGCGCGCGGCTCCTCTACGGCGACGGCACGATCCAGCATGCCGGCGTGCTGCTCGGCGCCTTCGCGCTCACGCATCACTTGCTGCAGGGACGGCCCGCGGACTTCCGCGGCTATCGCAACCGCGGGCTGCTGACGCACGCCGTCAGCGCAGTGACCGCTGCCTGCGCCGTGATCAGGCACGACCTGTTCGACGCGCTTGGCGGCTTCGACGAGGCGTTGCCGGCCGCGTACAACGACGTCGACCTCTGCCTCGCGGCCGGTGCCGAGCGGCCGTTACAACGTCGTCGTGAACCGACCCCTCGTCCATCACTTCGAGTCCGCGTCGCGCGGCTACTACCTGCGGCCGGAACAGGAGGCCGCCGACCGCGCGGCGCTGAACTATCTCATCGGCAAATGGGGCGACGGCGTGCGCGCCGACCCGTTCTACAACCCGAACCTCGCCCTCGACCGCGAGAACTACACGCTCGCGTATCCGCCGCGCGTGCCCGCCGAGAACGCGTTTCGCTTTCCGTTCGTGCGCACGCCGCCGCCCGGCGCGAAGTGACGTCGGGCCGGCGTTGTTGCGCCGGAGGCACCGGCGCACCATAATCGCCACCGGGCGCGCCCGCCGCGCGTGCCGCGACACTCAGGGAGGTACACCATGGACGTAACGCTGCTGCAGACGATGGGACGCATGTGGTGGCTCGTGCTGCTGCGCGGGCTCGCGGCGATCGTGTTCGGCATCCTGGCGTGGGCGAACCCGGGACTGACGTTGATCACGCTCGTGCTGTTCTGGGGCGCGTATGCGCTGGTCGACGGCGTCGCCGCGCTGATCGGCGGCTGGCAGACCAAGGACTCGGGCAAGCCGATGTGGCAGGTCGTGCTGGTCGGCATCGTCGGCATCGCCGCCGGCATCTTCACGTTCGTCCAGCCGGGCGTGACCGCGGTGGCGCTGCTGATCCTGATCGCCGCGTGGGCGATCGTCAACGGCGTGTTCGAAATCGCCGCCGCCATCCGCCTCAGAAAGGAGATCGAGAACGAGTGGCTGCTGATCCTGTCGGGGGTCCTTTCGGTCGTGTTCGGAATCTTCATGATCGCGAACCCCGGCGCCGGCGCGATGGCGGTGCTGTGGCTCATCGGCGTGTTTGCAATCGCCTACGGCGCGCTGCTTGTGATGCTGTCGTTCAAGCTGAAAAAGCACGCCGCGCCGAAGGCCGCGGCGGCCTGACTGCCGGATCCGCGTCCCGACCTACGGCAGGAAGTGCTTCGCTTCCAATAGCGCACGCAGCTTCGCGGAATCCTCGCGAAAGATGTCGGGGTCGTACTTGACCTTGCTCGTGTAGTAATGCGCGAGCGAGGTGATCCCCATCGCCTCGATCCGCGCCTTGGTCTCCGGGTCCGACATGTAGCGCTGCCAGCCGCGGATTTCGCGCTGTGCATAGATCGCCTCGATCTGTTCGCCCGTGGGCTCGCGGTAGCGCTCGTCGTGCAGGAGCGCCGGCACCGGCAGGCGATCGCGCTTGGCGGGATCTTCAGCCGGCCAGCCGACGACGATCGTGGTGACCGGCACGCAGGTGTCCGGCAGTTCCAGGAACGCCGCGATTTCGGTCATCGAATGCAGCGTCGTCCCCATGTAGCAGATGCCGAGGCCATGCGCCTGGAAGCCGAGGCAGACGTTCTGCGCGACAATGATCGCGTCGAAGGCCGCGACGTGGTAGCCGAGCAGGTTGTTGAAATTGTCGCGCGCGCCGCGGCGCCGCAGCCACGCCCGCGTGCGGAACCAATCGGCGCAGAACGTGACGACGAGCGGCGCCTGCAGCACCATCGGCTGCTCGAAATGCAGCTCGTACAGCCTGCGCTTGCGTTCGGGATCGCGCGTCAGCACCATCGACACGCTGTTGAGGTTGCCCGACGACGAGCTGCCGGCGATCGCGTCGGCGCAGACCTGCTCGACCAGTGAAGCGTCGATTGGATCCGGCTTGTACTCGCGGATGGAGCGGTGCCCGTTCAGCAGTCTTGAAAGCTCGTTCATGGCGGCGGGCCTCCGGAAATGGAGGGAGACGGCCGCGGCCACAACAGGACGGTCAGGAGGGCGGCGGCGGCGCCGATGCACGATTCGCCGAAGCGCAGCGCGCCATTGAGGAGCGGGCTCGACCCCGGCGCCGCCACCGAAACCGCGAACACGATGATGACGGTGATCGCGGCAAGGCGCCCGTTATCCGGCACGCCGGCAAATTGACAGACCAATACCGTTGCGCCGACCGCCAGCGCGGCGCCCACCGCATTGACCGGAAACCCATAGAGATATGCAGCGCCGATCGCCGCGCCAATCAGCGTCCCGAGGAGGCGCAGCGCGGCCTGCCTCGAGGTCTCGTGCGGCGTCGCCTGCAGCACCACGATTCCCGTGATGGTCGCCCAAATCGCGCCGATGCCGGCGGAGTCCGCGTGGATCATGCCGGTAAACGATTTGCCCGCGACGATGCACACCCACGCGACCAGCGCGCTCTGCATCGCGATCCGGAAACGTGCGCCGTTCATCGGCCGCGGAGCCGGCCGAGGAGAGTCGTCAGCGCGGAACGCCGCTTCGGCAGCGGGCCCGGCATCGGATCGAAGTAGCGGCGATGGACATAGCACCAGCCCCAGGTGTCGCCGCGCTCGAGCGAAGAGATCATCGGGTGGCCCGTCGCGTTGAAGTGCGCGAGCGCGTGCGCGTGCGGGGAATCCTCGCAGCACCCCGCATGGCCGCACGTGAGGCACACGCGAAGCTGCGTCCATTTGGCGCCGATCCGCAGGCAATCCTCGCAGCCGCCGGCGCTCGGCGTCACCGTCCGTATCGCGCTGAAGTGCTCACACGAATCGGTCATGACCGGGCTGCGCCGCCCTCGCGCGCGGCCTTTGCCGCCAGCAGCACCGCGCGTCGTTCGAGGCTCGCTTCGGGCCAATGCTCCGCCGCCATGTAGTACTCGGGCATTGCGGGCGTGCCCGGTGGAAGCACCACCCAAGGCTGCTTCGAGGCCGTGAAAATATGGATGTCCGGCGGCAGGCGGTCCGGCGCGTCGAGCGTGCCGACACGGACGAAGCTCACCGCATCGCCGGCGCCCGCATAGTGGCTCCAGACCGCGACGCGGCATCGCGGGCAGCGGGCGATCTTCTGGCCCTTGCCGCTGTTGGACGGCGTGTCGACGAGCTCGACCTCGCCGTGCAGCAACGTCACACGATCGCTTTCGATCATCGCATTGAGGGCGAACGACGCGCCGGTCTCGCGCTGGCACCAGCGGCAATGGCAGCAATGGACGAACATCGGATTCGTCGCCATGCGATAGCGCACGTGGCGGCAGGTGCAGCCGCCGTCCTGCGCGCCGGTGTCGATTGCGCTCATCGAGCTCGCTGTGCGTGACGGGGACGACGCATCATCGGCAATTCATCCGGTGCTCCGGCGCGCGGCGTCCGGTTCGTTGGCCTTGAGCCATGCCTCGGCCGCCGCCGTGTCCGTGAACACGTCGCCTTTCAAGCCGGCGTCGGCGGCGGCCCTGACGCCGAACTTGTTGGGATCGATGTATTCCGGCGACGCGACCACCGCGAGGATGAGCCGGCCCTGCGCCGCGTGCGCCCAGTCCTGGGCCATCCAGAAGCGATCGGCGAGCGTCGGAACGGTATATCCGGAGAGGCCGGTGACGTCGACCAGTATCTTCGTTCCGCCCTTCGCGCAGCAAAGGGCAATGGCGCTCGTGATCAGGGCTACGCCGTCGACGAGCGAAACGATTCCTCGGGGACGAAACCGGCATAACCCATCTGCAAACGTCATGTATTCCTGGACGTGCATGAATTCCTTTTTTGCGCAGGTGGTCCGTACCGATGGGTCCTGCGACGCAGTGGGCAAACGTCGAATCGCCGCGCCCGAATTTCGGACTCGACAATTTACGCCCGGCGTACGGGAGGGTCAATCGGGCATGTCGCGCGCATCAGCCACGACAACAAAATGCCGCGACAATTTCCGTCGCGGCATGTCGAAAGGAACTCCGCCTCGCGCATTCACCGCCGGCGCTCCGCGGTGGCCGCAAGGGGAATCGTTACTGGACCGCGGGAAGGCTGCAGTTCACCGACGAGACGATCGGATCGCCCAGCTTGCCATCGGCATTCTGCGGGTAATACGAGATTGTCATCTTGCTGGCGTTGAGCGCGATGCCTTCCGTCGGCGTGCTGTCGCCACCCTCGGCGCCGCTGTCCTGCACCGACGAAACGATGACGTCCTGCAGCTCATATTTGAGGAAGGCGCCGGACTGCTGCTTCGCCACCTGTTTTGACGAACTCGATCTGGCCTTTCTGGAACCGTTGCCCCGTCATGACCGCCGTGATCAGCGGCGGGCTCGCGCGGTCGAATGCCTTGGCGGCGGCGATCGCGGAGCAGGTGGACTTGCCGACACTCGCGCCATCGCCCTTGGAGGTCCGTCCCTGGAAGCCGGAGGAGTACGAGAACAGCTCGATCCATTTCTCGTGTCCCTTCTGGGTGACTTCCCCTACGACATTGTCGAGCTTGAGAAAGATGTCGAAGGCCGCCATCGCGGGCGCCGGCACCACGGCGCTTGCGGCCAGCGCCGCGGCCAGCAACGGTCGGCGCACCTTCGATCCAGCGGACTTCTGGTTCGCTTCAGTCATGGTCTTTGCTCCTGTGGATAGCACACGTCGCACGAGACTGACCGAATCCGCGATATGTCCATCCAGCATGTTGCGGCACGCGAACCCGGCCATGAAGAATAAACCGCGCGGAGCGGACGCACAAGTGCAAACCGGCGACGGTCGAGGCGACGGGCATTGGCGCCCCGCATTCGCGATCGGGTATAGTCGGCTCGCCTTGCATCCAATGAGACCGCCGCGATCGTGACGCCCTACGATGCAATCCGGTATCCGGGCCGGCCCTATGCGGAGACGCACCCCGATCGCCTCGCGGCGGCGGCCACGTTCCACGGGCTGACGCCGGCGTCGCCCGATCACTGTCGAGTGCTCGAGGTGGGTTGCGGCGACGGCGGCAATCTCGTTCCGATGGCATACGGCTTGCCGGCAAGCGAGTTCATGGGGATCGATCTCGCCGCCGACGCCATCGAGGCCGCGCGAGCGTTTGCGCAGCGCGCGGGTGTATCCAATGTCGCATTCGACGCGCTCGACCTCACGCGTTTTCCGCAAAGCGCCGGCGCGTTCGATTTCATCATCGCGCACGGCGTCTATTCGTGGATCCCGGCGGACGTGCGCGACGCGCTGATCGCGCTCATCGGACGCCATCTCGCCCCGCAAGGCGTCGCTTTCGTCAGCTACAACACGTTTCCCGGATGCCATCAGCGCCGCATGGTGTGGGAAATGCTGAAGTTCCATACGAGCGAACTCGACGACCCCGAATCGCGGCTCACCGAGGCCCGCGCGTTGCTGCATCTCGTCGCCCACGGCAACGCGGTCCCGGACGAGTACTCGCTGCCGCTCGTCGCCGAAGCGCAGCGCATGGAGGACAGGGTGTCGGCGCTGCTCTTCCACGACGACCTGTCGCCGGTGAACGATCCCGTGTACTTCCACGAGTTCGCGGACCATGCGGCCCGGCACGGACTCCAGTATCTCGCCGAGGCGGCGTTCGTGATGTCGAGCTACGCGGGCATCGCGCCCGAGGCGCGCGGGATACTCGCGGCGCTGGATCCGATCACCCGGCAGCAGTATCTCGATTTCATCAAATGCCGCCGCTTTCGCCAAACCTTGCTGTGCCGCGACGCGGTGGTGCTGGACCGCAATGAAACGCCCGCGCGGATGCGCTCGCTCTCGTTTACCGCCGCGCGCCGCGTGCACCGCACAGCGCAACTCGAGAATGCGCCGCCCGGATCACCGGAACCCACCGCCACGGCTGGCGACGGCGGCATCGCGCTGATGCAGGCAATGCAGGAGGTCTTGCGCGCAGCCGCACCGCACGCGCTGCCCTTCGGCGCACTGCGAAACGCGATCCGGGAACGGCCCGACGCGGGACAACGGGAGGCGCCCGGCGACGTCGCGCTGGATGCGGTCATGCTGGCGAGCCTTCAGGCAGGTGTCATCGAGCCCCACGTGATCGCCCCGCGCCTCGTATGCCCGCCGGGCGAACGGCCCGCCGCGAGCGCCGTGGTCCGGGCCCAACTGGCCGCCGGCGACATGGTGACGTCGCTGTGGCACCAGCTGGTGAAAATCGACGACGACGTCGCGTCGCGCCTGCTGCCTTTGCTCGACGGCACGCGCGACCGTAGCGAATTGCGGATCGCGATGGGCGGGATGGCCGGTTCCGATGCCGCCGGTGCCGCCGAGCTCGACGGGCACCTCCTTCGCCTCGCCAGGCTGGGCCTGCTGGTTTCCTAAGGCTTACGCTGGCGCTCGATCAGCCGCAGCATCGTCGCGAGCGTGATCGAGCTCATCGTCGCCTTCGCGATCTCGTCGATTTCGGAGAGCACGACACCCAGCGCCCGGCCAACAGGCGTGCGCTCGCCGGGCTCGCGCCGATCGGGCTCGGGCGGGCCGAAATCCTCGAACAGGCGGATCACGTCCATCAGCGTCAACCGCCGCGCGTTGCCGGCGAAGCGATAGCCGCCGCCCACGCCGCGTGCCGATTCGACGACCCCGGCGCGCGCAAGCTCGGCAAGCACTTTCGCGAGGTGATGCGACGATACGCCGTATTTCTGCGCGATCTCCGCGGCGGAGACGTGGCGCGTGGGATCTGCCGCGAATTCGAGGACGCTGTAGAGCGCGAGCGACGTGTTCTTCTGCAGTTTCACCGGTCGAGTTCCATCTCCAGCGGAATGAACGGACCGGCCATCATCCCGTGGCTGCGGAAGAACGACAGGATCAGCGTGTTGTCGCGCGCGAGCATCGTGCGCACCGTGCGCACGCCCGCGCGCCGGAACCCGGCGCAGATCGCCAACAGCAGCCGCGTGCCGACGCCGGCCTGCCGCGCCTCGGGCTGGACATCGATCGCGAACACCCAGCCGCAGGGCGGCGAACCGAATTCCCAGTCCCGCACTTCCCCGATCACGAAACCGACGACGCGCCCGCCGGCGTCGGCGACCAGGAACTGCCGGCCGGCCTCGGGCGCCGCGCCGTACCGCTGGTAGACGCTGCGCCAGTACGCCCGCTTCTCGAGGCCGGTCACCGTGGCGTCGAGGGCAACGATGGGGTCGAGATCGCCGCGCCGCACCGCGCGGATCTCGATCCTTGCCGGAGGATCGGCGGTCGCCGCGCTCCGGCCCCTGCCGCCGCTCCTCTCCTTCGCCGCCCGCGTCGCGCCCAAGCTCGTCCCCTGAAAACTGACCCAGATCAATTCTAAATCGGCATTGCAATGCCAGAATAGCCGTTAATCGCCAAAGTCTCAACCCGAAATCCGGCGGTGCCACGGGCGGGAGCCACCGCAGAGTGCGCGCGACGGGTGTGGCGGCGCGAGTCGGGCACCCGTACCCGCGTCGACAGGAGGATCCGATGAAGGCAAGCCTTGCCGCTGGTGTCACCTCGACCGTCGAGTGCACCGTCGACCGCGAGCGGACGATCGGTTTCATGGGCGAGAAGGCGCGCGTCTATGCGACGCCGATGCTCGTGCGCGACATCGAGCTCGCCGCGCGCGAGCTCCTGCTGCCGCACCTCGATCCCGGCGAAGACTCGGTCGGCACGCGCATCGAGCTCGACCACCTCGCCGCGACGCTGCTTGGCATGAAGGTCGAAATCACGGTGACGGTGACCGCCGTCAACGGGCGCGCCGTCACGTTCGAGGTCAGCGGCCGCGACAGCGCCGACCTCATCTGTCGAGGCACGCACGGCCGCTTCGTCGTCGACGTGAAGAAGACCGAGGAGCGGCTCGCCGCGAAAGCGCGCAAGGCCGGCCTCGCTTGACCATGCGCGAAAGCGGAACGCGCAGCGTCCCGACGTACTGCTACCAGTGCGTCGCCGGGCCCGATCTCCTCACGGTGAAGGTCGTCGACGGCGTGGCGACGGAGGTCGAGCCCAATTTCTGCGCGGCCGACGCGCATCCGGGTGGCGGCAAGGTCTGCGTGAAGGCCTACGGGCTCGTGCAGAAGACGTACAACCCGCACCGGGTCCTGACGCCGATGAAGCGGACGAATCCGAAGAAAGGCCGCGCCGAGGACCCCGGGTTCGTGCCGATCACCTGGGATGAGGCGCTCGATCTCGTCGCCGCGCGCTTGAACAAGGCACGCGCGGACGGCCTCGCCGACGAATCCGGCTATCCGCGCCTGGCGGTGAGCCTCGGCGGCGCCGGCACGCCGCAGTCGTACATGGGGACCTTCCCCGCGTTCCTCGCCGCGTGGGGCGCAGTCGACATGGGCTTCGGTTCCGGGCAGGGCGTGAAGTGCTACCACTCGGAACACCTGTACGGCGAGTTCTGGCATCGCGCGTTCACGGTGTCGCCGGACACGCCGCTTTGCGACTACCTCATTTCGTGCGGCGCGAACGTCGAGGCGTCCGGCGGCGTCGTCGGCGTGTGGCGCCATGCGAACGCCCGCATCCGCGGCATGAAGCGCGTGCAGGTCGAGCCGCACCTCTCGGTGACGGGCGCGTGCTCGGCCGAGTGGGTGCCGATCAAGCCGAAGACCGACGCCTCGTTCCTCTACGCGCTCGTGCACGTGCTGCTGCACAGCGTCCCGCGCGAGCGGCTCGACCTTCCCTTCCTGACGAAGCACACGGCGTCCCCGTATCTCGTCGGCCCGCACGGCTATTACCTGCGCGACCGCGCGACGAGGAAGCCGCTGGTCCGGGACACGATCGGCGGCGCCGTGACGCCGCACGACACGCCGGGCATCGCCGAAGCGCTCGAAGGCCGCTACGACGCGGACGCGGTGGAGATCGGCCCCGACGGCGACGTGCTTGCCGACGGCGTCCTGACCGGTGAGACGGCGTTTTCGAAGCTGGTCGCGCATATGGCACCCTATTCGCCCGAATGGGCCGAGGCCATTTGCGAAGTGCCGGCGACGACGATGCGCCGGATCGCGCGCGAATACCTCGACCACGCGAAGGTCGGCGAGACCATCGAGATCGAAGGGCAACGTCTGCCGTACCGGCCGGTGGCGGTGAGCCTCGGCAAGACCGTCAACAACGGCTGGGGCGGCTTCGAATGCGTCTGGGCGCGCACGATGCTCGCCGCGCTGGTCGGCGGTCTGGAAGTTCCGGGCGGGACGCTCGGCACGACCGTGCGCCTCAATCGCCAGGTGCCGGCACGCGTCGACAGCGTGCTGTCCGGCCCCGATGGCTTCATGGACTACCCGCTCAATCCGACGGACAAGGCGCACTGGTCGCCGAATCCGAACATCCGCAACGCGTACCGGACAATGGTCCCGCTCGCCGCGAACGGGCCGTGGAGCCAGGCGCTCGGGCCGACGCACTTTTCGTGGATGTTCCTGGACGAGACGCCGAAGGGCTTGCCGCGGGTCACGTTTCCCGACGTGTGGATCGTCTACCGCACCAACCCGGCGATCTCGTTTTGGGACACCGACCGGATCGGCAGGACGATGGCGCGCTTCCCGTTCACCGTCGCCTTCGCGTACACGCGCGACGAAACCAACCACCACGCGGACATCCTGCTGCCCGAAGCCACCGACCTCGAAAGCCTGCAGCTGATCCGCATCGGCGGCTCCAAGTTCGTCGAGCAGTTCTGGGATTGCACCGGCTTCGCGCTGCGCCAGCCGGTCGTCGCCGCGCAGGGCGAGGCGCGCGACTTCACGACGATCGCCACCGAGCTCGCGCGCCGGACCGGGATCCTCGACAAGTACAACGCGGCGATCAACAAGGGCGCCGCCGGTGTGCCCCTCAAGGGCGCGCACTGGGACGAGACGCTCGCGCCGGATGTCGCGCACGAGTCCGAAGCCATCTGGGAAGCGGTGTGCCGCGCCGCGAGCGCCGAGCTGACCGACGGGCGCGAGTCCCACGGCCTCGACTGGTGGCGCGAACATGGTCTCGCCACGAAGCCGTTCCCGCGCATCAAGTGGTATCTGTATCCGACGCTCGTCGAAAAGAAGCTGCGCTTCGAGCTGCCCTATCAGGAGCGGCTGCTGCGCATCGGCACCGAGCTCGGCCGGCGGCTGCACGAGCACGACATGCACTGGTGGGACAACCAGCTGCCCGAGTATCAGGCGTTGCCGAAGTGCAAGGACTTCGGCGCGCCGTGGGTCGCCGCGCTCGAAAAGGCCGGCGGCAAGGCGAGCGACTACCCGTTCTGGCTGCTGACCGCGCGCAGCATGCAATACGCGTGGGGCGCCAACGTCGGCATGCAGCTCATCAAGGAGGTCGCCGACAACGTCAAGGGCCATCGCGGCGTCATCATCAACACGCAGGCCGCCGCGAAGCTCGGCATCCGCGATGGCGAGCAGGTGGAAATCGCGACGCCGCAGCGCAAGGTGCGCGGGCGCGCCGTGCTGCGGCAGGGCATCCGTCCGGACACGCTGCTGCTGATCGGGCAGTTCGACCATTGGGCCACGCCGTTCACGAAGGATTTCGGCGTGCCGTCGATGAACGCGCTGGCGACCATGTCGCTCGACCTCACCGACGCGACCGGTTCCGGCGCGGACATCGTGCGCGTAAGCGTGCGACCTGCCGAAGGTGCGCGCCATGAGCGCCGCCGGGCCGCCCCAAGGCGCGAATTGCTCCCCCTCGGGGGGCAGCGCAGCAGCGTCAGCTGCAAGCGTGGGGGTCGTATGACGCGGTGGGCGATGGTCGCCGATCTGCGCCGCTGCGTGGGCTGCCAGACGTGCACGGCCTCGTGCCGCCACGCGAACGCGACGCCGCCCGGCGTGCAGTGGCGCCGCGTGCTCGACATCGAGCAGGGCGAATACCCCGACGTCAAGCGCGCGTTCGTTCCCGTCGGCTGCCAGCACTGCGACGACCCGCCCTGCCTGGACGTGTGCCCGACCACCGCAACAAAAAAGCGCGCGGACGGCATCGTCACGATCGACTACGACCTTTGCATCGGCTGCGCGTACTGCGCGGTCGCCTGCCCCTATCAGGCGCGCTACAAGTCGTCGCGGCCGACGTTCGCCTACGGCCGCGCCATGGCGAACGAGACGAAGCGACGCGACGACTCGCGGCTCGCGGTCGCGACGAAATGCACGTTTTGCGTCGACCGCATCGACGAGGGCGTCGCGAAGGGACTGAAGCCCGGGATCGACCCCGAAGCGACGCCCGCCTGCGTCAACGCGTGCATCACGCAGGCGCTCGCATTCGGCGACCTCGACGATCCCGACAGCAACGTATGCCGGCTCCTTGCCGAGAACCGCCATTTCCGCATGCACGAGGAGCTCGGCACCGGTCCCGGTTTCTACTACCTCTGGGACGCCAACGAGAGCCCGCGGGGGCCCGCATGACCTATCCCGCACAAGGCTACGGCGCGTACGGACCCGATCCGTGGCGCCAGTCGAGCTGGGACGCGCGGGCGGCCGGCAATTTCATCGGCGGCGGGATGGGCGGAGGCCTCATCGCGTTCACGGTCATTTCCGGCGCGGGTGGAATCGCACGCGTCGCGCTGCTGCTCGCGGGACTCGCGCTCGTCGGCCTCGGCTTGTTCTGCGTCTCGCTCGAGCTGGGCCGCCCGCTCCGCGCGCTCAACGTCTTCCGCAATCCGCGCACGTCGTGGATGGCGCGCGAGGCGTGGACCTCCGCGCTGCTCGTGCCCGCGTGCCTTGCCGCCGCGGCCGGCGCAGCCGGGACGCCATGGCTTGCGCTGCTGCTCGCGTTGCTGTTCGTCTATTGCCAGGCACGCCTGCTGCAGGCCGCGAAAGGCATCCCGGCATGGCGCGAGCCGCGGCTCGTGCCGTTGCTCGTCGTCACGGGACTCGTCGAGGGTTCCGGCGTCTTCCTCGTGACAGCACCGCTGCACGACGCGGCGACGATGGGGCTGCTCGCCGCCTTCGGCCTGCTGGTGATCGCCCGCGCGTTCGCGTGGCGCGTGTACCGGCGGCGCCTCGCCGGCAAGGCCTCCCCCGGTGCGCTCGCGGCGCTCGACCGCGCCGGACGGGTGCTCGAGATCGCGGGCACGCTTGTGCCGCTGTTAGTCGTCGCCGCGATTGCCGCGGGCTTCGTCGCCGGCCCAACTTTGTTGCCTTCGGCCGCCGTGGCCGGGTTGCTCGCGGCGCTTGCCGGCGCTTACTTCAAGTTCACGCTCGTCACGCGCGCCGGGTTCAACCAGGGCTTCGCGCTGCCGCATCTGCCCGTTCGCGGCACGCGGACCTAGCGAACGCACGCGAAGCCGCCACGTCAGCGAGGAGATCCCATGGGCGCGACGACGTTGTCGGAAATCGGAATCGGGACGCAGCCCGATGCGCGCTTCTTCTTCCAGCGCGACCTGGAAACGATGCCGCGGGAGCGCCTCGCGGCGCTGCAGCTCGAGCGCCTGCGCGCGACGGTTCGCAACGCGTACGACAACGTGCCGCTGCACCGCAAGCGGCTCGACGATGCAGGCGTCGTGCCGGAGGCGATCGGCAGTCTCGACGACATCGTCCGGTTGCCGTTCACGCTGAAGACGGATCTCCGCGATCACTATCCGTTCGGCATGTTCGCACGGCCGCTTCGCGCCCTCGCGCGGCTGCATGCATCGTCGGGAACGACCGGCAAGCCGACGGTCGTCGGCTACACGCGCGCCGACCTCGACAACTGGGCCGACCTGATGGCGCGCTCGACCGCGGCCGCGGGCGGCAGGCCGGGCGACGTCGTCCACAATGCCTATGGCTACGGGCTCTTCACCGGCGGACTCGGCGCGCACTACGGCGCGGAACGCCTCGGCGCCGTCGTCGTGCCGATGTCGGGCGGCTCCACGGAACGGCAGATCGCGCTGATCATGGATTTCGGCGCGCGCGTGCTGTGCGCGACGCCGTCCTACGCGCTGGCGCTGGCCGAGGTCGCCGAGCAGCAGGGCGTGGACCTGCGGAAATCGCGGCTCGCGGTCGGCCTCTTCGGCGCCGAGCCGTGGAGCGGCGCGATGCGCAAGGAGATCGAGTCGCGGCTGGGCCTCAAGGCCATCGACATCTACGGCCTGTCGGAAATCATGGGGCCGGGTGTCGCCTGCGAGTGCGAATGCCAGGCCGGCCTCCACGGGTGGGAGGATCATTTCCTGTTCGAAGTGATCGATCCGGAGACCGGCAAGCACGTGCCCGAAGGCGAAGCGGGCGAGCTCGTGATCACGACGCTCACCAAGGAAGCGCTGCCGATGCTGCGTTACCGCACGCGCGACATCACGAAGGTGACGACCGCACCATGCGACTGCGGGCGCACGCATCTGCGCATCCTGCGCATCACCGGCCGCAACGACGACATGCTGATCATCCGCGGCGTCAACGTGTATCCGTCGCAGGTCGAGGCGGTGCTGGTCGGACTGCCCGGGATCGCGCCGCATTACCAGCTCGTCGTCGAGCGGCGCGGCAGCCTCGATCACGTCGACATCGAAGTCGAGGCGCAGCCCGGCGTCGACGCGTCGGCGTTCGGCGATCTCGCCCATCGCGTCGCGCATCACATCAAGTCTCTGGTCGGCATCACGACCGACGTCATCGTCAAGCGCCCCGGCGAGATCCCGCGCTCGCAAGGCAAGGCCGTGCGCGTGCGCGACCTGCGGCCGAAGGGACGCTGACGGCATTTCCCATGACCAAGCGCATCGTCACGCTGCACGTCAACGGGCGCGCCCGCGAGGACGCGGTCGCCGACTCGCTGCTGCTGCTCGACTACCTGCGTGAGCACGCCGGGCTGACCGGCACGAAGCGCGGCTGCGACGGCGGCGAGTGCGGCGCGTGCACGGTGCTGGTCGACGGCGAGCCGCAGCTCGCGTGCATCACGCTCGTCGCGCGCTGCGCCGGCAAGCGCATCGAGACCATCGAGGGCCTTGCCGGAAACGGCCGCATGAGCGCCCTGCAGGCGGCGTTCCACGAAAAGCTCGGCACGCAGTGCGGCTTCTGCACGCCCGGCATGGTCATGGCGGCGGAGGCGCTGCTGCGCAAGAATCCGGCGCCGAGCGAGCCGGAGATCCGCCTCGCCCTGTCCGGCAATCTCTGTCGCTGCACCGGCTACGTGAAGATCCTCGAGTCGGTCGACGCCGCGGCGCGTGCCGCGACCGCGGACGAGCTGCGATGAGCGGGACCGACCGGCGATTCGGCAGCCGTCCGCCAATCCGGGTATCCGCCCGGTGCCCGCGGTCGGCGTGCGCCAGCCGTTGATCGATGGCGTGGAAAAGGTCACCGGCCGCGCGCGGTACACGGCCGACCTGGCGGCGCCGGGCGCGCTCGTCGGCGCAATCCTGCGCAGCCCGGTCGCGCACGGCCGCATCCACGCGATCGACGCCGAGGCCGCGCGCGCGCTGCCGGGCGTGCGGGCGGTGATCACGGGCGACGACTGCGCGGTGGCCTATGGCGTCATCCCTGTGGCGCAGAACGAGTTTCCGCTCGCGCGCGAGCGCATTCGCTATCGGGGCGAGCCGATCGCCGCCGTCGCGGCCGACGACGCGGCCACGGCGCGCGCCGCGCTCGACCTGATCGAACTCGACATCGAGTCCCTTCCCGCGTACTTCGACGCCGCTTCGGCACGCGCGGCGGACGCAACCCCGCTGCACCCGAACAAGCCCGGCAACATCGAGCGCGAGGTCGACCAGGCCTTCGGCGACGTGGACGCCGGATTCGCGGCCGCCGACCTGGTGCGCGAGGAGAGCTTCCACTACGCCGAGGTCACGCACGCGATGATGGAGCCGAATGCATCGCTCGCCGAATTCGATCCCGAGCGCGGCCGGCTCACGCTGCACACGGTTTCCCAGGTGCCCTACTACGTGCATCTCGCGCTCGCGCGCTGCCTCGGCATGGATGAATCGCGCATCCGCGTGGTGAAGCCGTTCGTCGGCGGCGGCTTCGGCCATCGCACCGAGACGCTCAACTTCGAGGTGATCGCCGCGTTGCTGGCGCGCGCCGCGGGCGGCGTGGTCAAGCTCGAGCTCTCGCGCGAGGAATGCTTCCTCACCCACCGCGGCCGGCCCGAGACCGACGTGCGGATGAAGATCGGGATGAAGAGCTCCGGCGAGCTCACCGCCGTCGACTGCGAAGTCGTCCAGCGCGGCGGCGGCTACGCGGGCTACGGTCTCGTGACGATCCTCTACGCCGGCGCGCTGCTGCACGCGATCTATCGGCTGCCCGCGAGCAAGTACCATGGCCTGCGCGTCTACAGCAACACGCCACCGAACGGCGCGATGCGCGGGCATGGCTCGGTCGACGTCCGCCACGCGTTCGAAACGATGCTGGACCGGATGGCGGTGGAGCTCGGGCTCGATCCGTTCGTGGTGCGCCGCGCGAATCTGCTGAACGTGCCGCACCGGACCGCGAACGACCTGCAGGTCAATTCGTGCGGGCTCGCGGAATGTCTCGACCAGGTCGAGCGCGCATCGGGCTGGCGCGAGCGGCGCGGCACGCTGCCGCGCGGTCATGGCCTCGGCATGGCGTGCTCGCATTACGTGAGCGGGTCGGCGAAGCCCGTGCACTGGACCGGCGAGCCGCACGCGGTCGTCAACCTGAAGCTCGACTTCGACGGCGGCATCACCGTGCTGACCGGCGCCGCCGACATCGGCCAGGGATCGTCGACGCTGCTCGCGCAGGCGGTCGCCGAAATCCTGGGCCTTCCGCTCGACCGGCTCACGGTCGTCGCCAACGACAGCGTCGTCACGCCGAAGGACAACGGCTCGTACAGCTCGCGCGTGTCGTTCATGGTCGGCAACGCGGCGATCGGCGCGGCCCGCGAGCTCCAGCGCGTGCTCGTCGCCGCGGCGGCACGCCGGCTCGAGGTCGCCGCCGAGGACATCGAATGCCTGGGCGAGGCGTATCGCGTCGCAGGCACGGATCGCACGCTCGGCTACAAGGACGTCGTCGCCGCCGCGCTCGAGGAGACCGGCACGCTGACCGTCAAGGGCACGTGGTCGACGCCGGCGGAGACGCAGGGCGGGAAGTTCAAGGGCGCCGCCGTGGGCACGAGCGCCGGCTTCTCGTACGCGGCGCAGGTGGTCGAAGTCGCCGTCGACGAGGAAACCGGCATGGTCCGCGTCGTGCGCGTCTGGGTCGCGCACGATTGCGGCCGCGCGATCAATCCGCTCGCGGTCGAAGGCCAGATCCAGGGCTCCGTATGGATGGGGATGGGACAGGCGCTGTCCGAGGAGACGCAGTACCACGAAGGACTGCCGCTCCGCGCGAACCTGCTCGACTATCGGGTGCCGACGATCGTCGAGTCGCCGCCGATCGAGACGTTCATCGTCGAGGCGCGCGACCCCAACGGCCCCTTCGGCGCGAAGGAAGCCGGCGAGGGCTCGCTGTCCGGATTCCTGCCGGCGCTCACCAACGCGATTGCCGACGCCACCGGATTGCGACTCACCGAGCTGCCTGCTTCGCCCGACCGGCTGCTGGAGGCGCTGACCGCGCGCCGGCGCGCGGAGCGTCTGCGCAAGACGGCCGGCAAGGTCGCCGTCACGACCGGGGACTGACATGGAATGGAGCGCCCCCTTCGCCCTCGCGCGGCCCGCTTCGCTCGCCGCGGCCGCATCGCTGCTGGCCGCCGACACGCGCGCGCGCATCGTGGCGGGAGGCACCGATCTCCTGCCCAACCTGCGCGACGGACTCGGCGCGCCTTCGCTGCTGGTCGATCTCTGCGGCATCCGCGGGCTCGACGCCATCGACGTCGCAACGGACGGCGCGACGATCGGCGCCGGCGTGACGCTCGCACGGCTCGGCTCCGACGCGAGGCTCGGGAGCACGCTGCCGATCCTGGCGGAGGCCGCGTTGTCGATCGCCGGCCCCGGCCATCGCACCGTTGCCACCCTCGGCGGCAATCTCTGCCTCGACACGCGCTGCATCTTCTACAACCAGAGCGCGTGGTGGCGCCGCGCCAACGAATACTGCCTGAAGCACGGCGGGGAGACCTGTCACGTGGCGCCGCAGGGCCGTCATTGTCACGCCGCGTATTCCGGCGATCTCGCGCCGGTCCTGCTCGTGCTCGGCGCCGAGGTCGACATTGCCGGGCCGCGGGGGACCCGCCGGATTCCGCTAGCCGATCTCTATGCCGACGACGGCGCGGCGCACCTGACGCTCGGCCCGGGCGAAATCGTCGCTGCCGTGCGCGTGCCGAAGCAGCCGGCGCGTGCGCACGCCGGTTATCGGAAGGCGCGCGCGCGCGGCGCCATCGATTTCCCGCTCGCAGGCGTGGCGGCGCGCGTCGAGATGGACGGCGGCGACGTGGCGCGGCTCGACGTCGCGCTGACGGGCACCAATCCGCGCCCCTTCGTGCTCGACGGCACGGCGGAATTCGCCGGACGGCCGTTCGACGACGCGGCGCGGGCGAAACTCGGCAAGCTCGTGCAGAAACAGGCGAGTCCGATGCGCACGACCGTCACGCAATCGAACTACCGGCGGCAGGTCGCGGCAGTTCTCGCGCAGCGTCTCGTGCGCGACCTCGCGGCAGCCACAGGTTGATCCGCGTCAATTGACCGCCCGCGCCGAACAATGTATTTTGGTATCGTAATACCATAATAGCCGGAGGACAGAAGCGATGAACGAGGTGAGCCGCGCGCTCGACGACGAGCACCGCGCCACGCTCGACCTGTTGGGACGGGCCGGGCAGGCCTTCACGCGTGTGCCCCGACCGGGGACCGACGAGGCGAGCGAGGCTTCCCGGGTCGCGGCGTCGCTTGCCCAATTCATCGACGAACACATCGCGCGCCACTTCGATTTCGAGGAACAGGTGCTGTTTCCGCGGCTCGTTGAAGCGGGCGACGGCGATCTCGCCGAGCTGCTCGCGGAAGAGCACGTGACGATCCGCGCGGTCGCCGCGGAACTGCTGCCGCTCGCGCGCGCGGCGGCCGCGGGAACACTCGACGACGCAGGGTTCGCGTCGCTGAAACGCGGCGCGCCGGAACTGGCCGAGCGCCTCGGCGCGCACATCCAGAAGGAAACGATGAGCCTGCTCCCGAGCCTCGACGACCTGCTCGACGAAGAATCGGACCGCGAAATCGCGTTCGCCTACCTGTCCTCGTGACGTCGGGGACCTCTACGAGAAAGATGCCGATGGCCGCCACCGCCGCGAATGTTGCGCTACGCCCCCTCGCACGCCAGGACCTCGACGCGGTCGTCGCGATCGACGCGGCGATCGAGGGCCGGTCGCGCCGCAGCTATTTCGAGCGGCGCCTGCAGGCGGCGCTCGACGCGCCAACGCTGCACGCCCAGTTCGCGGCGACGGATGCTTCCGGGCTTGCCGGCTACATTCTCGCGCGCGTGCTCGAGGGCGAGTTCGGCCGCACCGAGCCCGCGCTGCGCCTCGAGGTCGTGGGCGTGCGCGCCGACGCGCAGGGCCGGGGCATCGGGAAGCGCCTGTTCGACGCGCTCGCCGACTGGGCCCGCCGGCACGAAGTGCGCGAGCTGCGCACGCAGGCGACGTGGAACGATCACCCGATGCTGCGCTGGCTCGACGCCATGCATTTCGAGGTTGCGCGCAGCCACGTCGTCGACTGCGCCGTGCACGGCGGCGAGTACGCGCCTTCGCGCGACGACGCGGTCAGCGTGCCCGTGGGCGACGGCCCGGCGCACGAAATCGATTTCGGCGGCCGGCCGGACAACGACTTCGAGCGTCTCGCCCGCGATCTCGCGGACGTGCGGGCGATGCGGCCGGACGACCTCGCGGAGATCGTGCGCATCGACCGCCACATCACCGGCCGCGACCGCGGCGAGTACGTGCGGCACAAGCTCGCCGAGACGGCCACCGACTCGGCGATCCGCGTGTCGCTGACCGCCCGCCTCGACGGCGCGATCGTCGGCTACCTGATGGCGCGCGTCGACCTCGGCGACTTCGGCCGCACCGAACCGACGGCGGTGATCGACACGATCGGCGTCGACCCGGCGTATGCGCATCGCGGCGTCGGCCATGCGCTGCTGTCGCAGCTGTTCGCGAATCTCGGGGCGCTGCGCGTCGAGCGGGTGGAGACGATCGTCGCGCCGCGCGACCTCGCGCTGCTGGGCTTCTTCTACGACGTCGGATTCGCCCCGTCGCAGCGCATTGCCTTCGCCCGGCAGTTGCAGGCCGACAGCCGATGACGACAACACCCGACGACGAAGCCGTCCGCGAAGCGCTCCGCCAGGTCGAAGACCCGGAGGCGGGAATGAACATCGTCGATCTCGGCCTCGTGTACCTCGTCGAGGCCGCGCCCGGCGCCGTCCGCGTCGACATGACGATGACGACCGCTGCATGTCCGATGACCGAGATGATCGTCGACGCGGCCCGCGACGCGATTGCCGCGATCGTCCCCGCCGAAACGAGCGTCGACGTCCGCCTGGTCTGGGACCCGCCGTGGACACCGGAGCGGATGACCGGGATCGCGCGCGAGCACTTCGGCTGGTAGCCGTCGCGCCTCCCGGCGCTGCGCGGTTGCCGCGGACATCCTGAATGGGCAACAAGCCTCCCGCACCCGCGGGCATCGCGGTCGGCCGGCTGCCGCTGCTGCTCCTCGGCTTTCTCGCGCTCTTCGCCGGCGTCGGCGCGGGGCTCGCGCGGCTCGGCTGGACCGTGCCGCAGATCGCGGCGACGGCAGCGACCTTGCACGGCCCGCTGATGATCAGCGGCTTTTTCGGCGTCGTGATCGCGCTCGAGCGCGCGGTCGCCATCGGTCGAGGATGGGCCTATCTCGGGCCGCTCGCCGCGGGCTTGGGCGGCATCGCGGCGATTGCCGGCATGACGACCGCGGCGGCGTGGCTCTTTGTCGCGGGAAGCGCCGTACTGCTCGCCGCCACGCTCGACATCTTCCGCCGCCAGAGCGCGCTCTTCACGTTGACGCTTGTCGCCGGGTCGCTCGCGTGGACGGTCGGCAGCGTGCTCTGGGCGACCGGATCCGGCATTGACGCAGTCGTCACGTGGTGGCTCGCGTTCCCGATCCTGACGATCGCCGGCGAGCGTCTCGAGCTGTCGCGGTTCCTGCGGCCGTCGCCGATTGCAAAAGCCCTGTTCGCGGTGCTCCTGGTCGTCGTCGGGACAGGGCTCGTCGGCTCGGACCGCCCGTGGGGCGTGCCGACGTTCGCGACGGGGCTGCTCGCGCTTTCGCTGTGGCTCTTGCGGCACGACCTCGCGCGCCGCACGGTGCGCGGCAAGGGACTCACGCGCTTCATCGCGGCGTGCCTGCTGTCGGGCTACGCATGGCTCGCGGTGGCCGCGGTCATCATGCTCGCCGCCGGCGGCCTCGCGCCGGGAACGCCGTCCTGGGACGCCGCCGTGCACGCGCTGGCGCTGGGCTTCGTGTTCTCGATGGTGTTCGGCCACGCGCCGATCATCTTCCCGGCGGTGCTGCGGGTGCCCCTCCCGTATCACCCGTCGTTCTACGCGCCGCTCGCGCTGCTGCACGCTATCGCTGATCGTGCGGCTTGCGGGCGACGCTACCGGCCGGTTCGACTGGACGCGCGCGGGCGGGCTGCTGAACGCGATCGCGCTCGCCACGTTCATTCTGGGAACGGCTGCCGCCGTGGCGCGCGGGCTGTGCGCGCGGCGCGCGAAGGCCGCCGCGCCGTAGTCCAAAGGCGCTTTTCGGTCAGCCGTGCAGCGACTCGTACTTTGCCATCAGCTGCTCGGGCGTTTCCTCGAAATCCGGGTTGACGACGATGCAGTCGGCCGGGCAGACGAGCTTGCACTGCGGCTCGTCCTCCGCGCCCACGCATTCCGTGCACTTCAGCGGGTCGATCACGTACATCGGGTCGCCGACGCTGATCGCCTCGTTCGGGCACACCGGCTTGCAGGCGTCGCAGGCGGTGCAGTTGTCGTTGATGAGCAGTGCCATGGCGGTCTCCTCGCAATTCAGGCGGCGGCGCGTTCCTGCAGCTCGCGCAGTTTGCCGTGCCGGAACGCGCCCCACAAGGCCGCGCCGATCGCGCCCGCGTAGATGGAATCGGGATGGTTGATGGCCGTCACGGCGACCTTCTCGTTGACCATTTCTTCCTGGATCGCGGCGAGCAGGCCTTCGTCCAGCGCAAGGCCACCGGTGATGAGCGCGGTGCCGTCCTTGATGCCGGTCACCTTGAGCAACTTGACGATCCGGGAGGCCATCGACAGGTGGATGCCCTTCAGGATGTCGGGCGTCGCAATGCCGCGCGACACCATGTTGATCACGTCGGTCTCGGCCAGCACGGCGCAGATCGAGCTGCACTTCTCGGGATTCTGCGAGGTCTTCGACAGCGATCCGATCTCCTCGACCGCGACGCCGAGATAGCGGGCGATGTTCTCGAGGAACTGGCCGGACCCCGACGCGCACTGGCTCGTCATCTTGTACGACAGGACTTTGCCCCGCTCGTCCACGTAGATCGCGCGGCCGTTGAGCGCGCCGATGTCGACGACGGCCTTGACGCCGGGATGCAGGAACACGCCGCCGCGCGCATGCGTGGTCATCGAGTAGAAGTGGCCGGTGGCGAACTTCACGTTCTCGCCCTCGCCGGTGGTCGCGGTGTACGCGATGTCGTCCCCGGTCAGGCCCGCGTCGGCGAGCACGCCGTCGAACCCCTCCCGCGCGAGCTGCATCGGGTCGCGCCGGCGGATCCGTTCGCTGCGCTTCCCAAGCCAGTCGTGCCGGTCGCCCTCCGTGCGGAACAGCGCGGTCTTGACCACGCCCGAGCCGATGTCGATGCCAATGGTATGGTCATGCTGGGTTTCCTCGGTTCTTCGTTTTCTGACCGCCCGCGGAGCGGGCACGACTTGGTCAAACTCTTGCCTCCGCGATCTTGCCTTCCTCGACCACCGCGCGCCAGGCAAACGTCGCGCCGCCCAGCGCACCCGTGTAGATCGAGTCGGGATCGATGTTGAGCGTCGTCTCGCCGTAGTTCTCGCGAACGAGGTCCTTCAGCGCCTTGACGGCGGCTTCGTTCTTCGCCACGCCGCCGGTGAACGTGAATTCGTTACGGATGCCGCCGGAGCGCGCGAGGATCGACATCGCGCGCAGGATGATGGCGCGGTGGAGGCCGGCCATGATGTCCTCGCGCTTGTCGCCGAGCGACAACCGGTCGCGCAACTCGGCGCCGGCAAAGACCGTGCAGGTCGAGTTGATGCGGATGGTCTTGGTGGACTTCATCGCCATGGGTCCCAACTCGTGCAGGCCCATGTTCATCTCGTCGGCGATGTAGCCGAGGTAGCGTCCGCAGCCCGCGGCGCAGCGGTCGTTCATCTGGAAGCTCTCGACGATGCCGGCCGGATCGACCTGGATCGCCTTCGTGTCCTGCCCGCCGATGTCGAGCACCGTCGCCGTTCCCGGGTACATCACGTGCGCACCGAGACCGTGGCACAGGATCTCCGAGCGGACATGCTCCTTCGAGAACGGCAGGCGCGCGCGGCCGTAGCCGGTGCCGACGATGTAGGTCTCCTCGAGCGGCGTGTCGAGGATGCCCTTGATCGGCGCCTCGACCTGGTTCCTGCGGCCCGCCGTTTCCGGCAGCTCGACGAACGTTCGCTCGAGCGCCGCCAGCAGGTGCCGCTTGATCGAATCGCCGTAGACGCGGTTCTCGACCTCGATGATCGAGCGGTCGAACACGTTGAGCAGGAAGTCGTAGCGGATTCCCGATTCCTTCGCGACCGCCTCGCCGGTCGCGAGGTACTGGCTGCCCGCGATGTCGCGGAAGAAATCCGACTTGCGCTTGGCGGTCGGCGTGAACAGCGTCGGCGCCTCGGCGGTGAGGCGCCGGAACACTTCGGTGAGCGCTTCGCCCACGGCCTCGGTCGCATCGCCGAACTTGGCGGTGGCGAGGCTCCGCTGGCAGGTCGCGTCGAGATCGGCGAGCTGCTCGAGGTATTGCTCGGAGCGGAAATCGCGCTCGAGCTGCCCGAGGAAACCATCGAGCGCGCCATTCAGCGCGCCCGTGCTGGCAAGCGCCTGGCGGAACAGGAAGAAGCGGCCGTTGACGAGCGCTTCCTGCTTGGCGATGGCCGCGGCGGTGTCGTAGTTCGAGCGCGAGTTCGTGATGCCGCGCCCGAGGATGTTCTGGTTCTCGTCCATGACCACCGCCTTGGTGGTCGTCGAGCCGAGATCGATGCCGATGAAGCAGCGCATGCGGATTCCCTCTGCGCCCCCTCGGAGCGACGCAGTGAGCTGGGGGCATCACAGTGGACGGCGGCGGCCGCCACGCGTTTCGCCTTGACCATCTGGAAGTAGCTCTCCAGCCGGTTCTTGACGTTGGCCGCGGAGAAATAGCGGGGGTCGACGAGGTCGGTCTCGATGAACGCCGCGGGCTTGCCCGTGCGCCGCTCGACCTCGCGCAGGATCAGGAGCTGGCCGGCCGAGAAGCTGTTGCAGCTCTTGATCGAATTGATGAGGAGGCCGTCCGCCTGGTACTCGTCGATGTACTTGCAGATCATGTCGACGCGCGACGGCAGGTTCAAATTCGTGTAGCAGCCGAGGCAGTAGTCGGCGAGCGACTCCAGCGGATGGGCGGCGTCGTGGCGGAAGCCGAAATCGTAGAGACCGCCGACTTTCGCGTAGGTCGACGACACGACCACCGCGCCCTCGTCGTAGAACATCTTCCAGAATTCGCGGAAGCTGGTCCAGTTGGGCGGGCCTTCCACGACCAGCCGGTACTTTTCCTCGCCCATCTCGCCTTCGGGCGTGACCGGGCCCTTGCCTTCGCGAACGCGCTGCTCGATCTCCTGCCGCAGCACCCGGTAGTATTCCGTCGCCTCGGGCGTGCCGCGGAACGCGGTGAAGATCGGACCGATGTAATAGACGGCGCCGAAGTAGCCGTCGATCGGCGAGGGCCGGTTCTTCGCGGAATGCAGCACGGCGACGAGATCCTCCTCGGCCTTCTGCGATTCGCGCATGTACTGACGAAGACGGTCGATGTCGAACTTGACGCCGGAAATGCGCTCGAGCGTCGGGATCACCGTTTCCTTCAGCTGCTTGACCACATACTCGCGCATGTTCGGCGCGATCCGGCCTTCGCCCTGGTACGGGACGTGCAGCATCACCGTCTCGCAGCCGTACTTGTGGCGGATCAGCTCGAACCACTTCATGAACGTGAAGCAGCCGGTGTAGGAAAGCAGCAGGATGTCCGGCTTCGGGAGCACCTCGCCGGTGGGGCCGACCTCGCCGCCCATCATCATCCCGAGATCGGCCTTGACGTACGTGCAGACGTCCTCGGACTGGCCGTCGCGCTCGGCATCCATGATCATCTTGCCGGACTTCTTGCGCATGCCGTTCTGCAGCGCGTTCGTCTCGGGCAGGCTCCGCGCGAAGTCGAAGCACATCAGGAGCTCGTTCAGGTTGCCGGGCACGAATGTCGCGGCGACCTTGCGGCCCTGCTCGTGCGCATGCGCGAGGTCGTGGTAGTTGCTGTTGATCATCTCCTTCTGCAGCAGCATCGCGTCCTCCTTCTGGACGTTCTGCGGCTTCTTGACGCTGGCGGGCATCGCGGCGGTGGTGGTCATCGTTGTGTCCTCATTGGTTCAGGCTTCGCGCGGTCACGCCTCGGCCTCCGGAGCCGAAGTCGTTCGCCGACGACCGAGCTATCGGCCTCACGCGGCGATTCGCACTGGCTCGCATCCCCTCGCCTTCGGCCCGGGGCCCCTGCTCGCTGCTCACGCCGCGCTCCAAAGCTTGATCGAATCGGCGAAAGTCCCCGCCTGCTCGCGGATCGGCGCCATCTGGCCGGTGTTCTCGGCGTACTTGAACGCGGTGTGGGGCACCTTGTGCTTGCCCAGCACGTCCTGCAGCATCGGCCGCTCGAGCAGCGCCGGATCGCAGAACGACGGCGCGGCGAAGATGACGCCCTCCGCGGCGCGCGTCTTGACCTGCTTCAGCAGGAACACGCCCTTTTCCTCGCGCGTCGTCTCGTACTTCGCTGCAGTCGTCGCCGAGCGGTGAAGGAACGCCTTCGAGAGCTCGTCGAGCGGATCGGCGTCGGCCGGGACGTCGTCCAGCAGCCAGCGCGTCACCAGCATGAAATCGTCGTCGACGATGTAGCAGCCCGACATTTCGATCGACTTGATCAGCGCGAGCGGCGGCTGCTCGCAGAACGCGCCGGTGATCACGACGCGCGCATTGTCGCGCTTCGGGCGCGGCAGCGCGTCGGCCGCGGCGATGTATTCGCGCACGAGTCTCGTGTGGTCTTCGGGCGGCAGCACCATGCCGGCGCGCAGCACGAGGTAGACCTCGGACGTCGGCGCCTGCCACGGCTTTTCCGCGCGGTAGGCGTACAGGTCGCGTATCGCCGCGCGATTGTCGTTGAACACCCGGATCGACGCGTTGAGCTCGGCGTTCGTTATCGGCTTGCCGCGCATCTTTCCGAGGTCTTCGCGCAGCACCTCGAGTTCCTGGATGTAGAACGCGCCGCCGATCGAGTCCACGAAGTTCTGCGGCACGTCGAGATACTTGACGTACTTGTCCTTGAACAGCAGCTGCCACATGCCGGACAGGTTCCGGATGACGTCGCAGATCGACGGGAACAGCATGCCGTCGAGACAGTCGAGGCGTCCGGTCAGCCCGAGCTCGATCGTCGAGCGCGGAATGCGGCAGATGTAGCTCTGGTAATAGGCGTCGCCCTGGATCACCTCGATCTGATCGCCGCCGCCCAGGATGCCGACCGACAGCATGCCCGCGGCGTGGATCAGCTCGCGCGGAACGTAGACCGGCAGATAGCCGATCGCCTTGCGCCCCGGCGCGGCCGCCTTCCATTCCTTGACCGCATTGAAGTCGAGGTCGTCGAACAGCGCCTGGCAGCGCTCGACGATCCTGATCACGGCAGGAGTCTCAACCATCAGCGATGCTCCCAGTTGGGTTTGCGCTTCGCGAGAAAGGCGACGAGGCCCTCGTTGGCGTCGCGGGTCGCCATCAGCCGGTCGAGGTAGAGCCGCTCGACCTCGGCAAGCCGCTGCCGAACGTCGCGGATCATCGCCCCGCGCACGGCCGCCACGGCGCACGCGAGCGCCGCGGCGCTCTTGTCCGCAAGATGCTGGTCGAAATACGCGAGCGCCGCCGTCTCGGGATCGTCGAACACGACCTGCGCGAGGCCCATCGCCTTGGCTTGGGCGGCGCCGACCGAGCGTCCGGAGAACAACAGCCATTCCGCCGCGGGCTGGTTGACGCGCCAGGGCAGCAGCACGGAGGCGGCCGGCGCGAACACGCCGAGGTTCATCTCCGGCTGGCCGAACTGCGCATCGGGCGCGGCGAAGATCGCGCTGCCCGCGAGCGCGACCTCCAATCCTCCGCCCAGGCACTGCCCGCGGACAACGACGAGAATCGGCGCCGGGAATTCGAGCATTGCGAGGATCAGCGCGTGCAGCGAAGCGAGCATCGCGGCGCAGCGGCCGGGCAGATGCTCCTCGACGCTCGCGCCGAAGCTGAAATGCGGCCCCTCGGCGTCGAGCAGCACGGCGCGCAACGTCGGCGTCCCGCGCCAGGCGACCAAGGCGCCATGCAGCGCGGCGATCATCGCGGCGTCCACGAGATTGGCCTTCGGCCGCGCGAGGGTCAGGCGCAGCAGCGCGCCGTCGCGCTCGATCCGATCCTTCAACGGGGATTCGGCAGCCATGGCTCAGCCTTTGCGCGCGCTCTTCGGCAGGATCGAATCGTGCAGCGGTCCGACCCAGCTCTCGCCCGCGGCGAGCTTCTGCCGCAGCAGGACGAAGTCGGCTTCACGGTCGTCCTTCGCCCCTTCGTTGAACGCCGTGAATCCGGCGCGCGCCTCGGTCATCATGTTGAGGGCGAGCCACGCGCGCGAGTTCTCCTTGTTGCGGTTCCACGCGTCGAGCTTGGGCTTGCGCAATTCCTCGAGGGTCTTGGTCGTGCAGTCCGGGAACGTGAGGAGCATCTTCGCGCAGAGCTCGGCGACCTTCGCGTCGAGCAGCGACAGGTCGACAGTGCCGCGCGCCAGCTGCGCCTTGCCGGCCTTGTGCGCGTCGCCGGACTTCGGCTCGCCGTACACGAAGCGTCCGAACGCGTCGGTCATCTGTTGTGTCTCGACCAGTGGATTCGCGACGAACTGGCCGTCGACCTTGAGCGCGGGCACGAGGTCGGTGAGGATGCCCATCCAGTACGCCTTGTGCGCCGAGAACGGCTCGCACAGCACGCACGCGGCCATCGAGCGCTCGGCGCCCGCCATGACCGGCAGGAAGTCCGTCGCGCCGCCGAGGGGTGCCGAGCCGTGCTTCGGGCCCGCCTGGCCGAAGCGCGCGAGGTCCTGCGCGACGGAGAAGTCGCAGGCCATGCCGATCTCCTGGCCGCCGCCGATGCGCATGCCGTTCACGCGGCAGATCACCGGCTTGTCGCAGGCGAGGATCGCCGAGACCATGTCGTTGAACAGGCGCATGTACTGCCGGTATTCCTGCGGGTGACCCGCGTAGTACTCGGCGTATTCCTTGGTGTTGCCGCCGGTGCAGAACGCCTTGTCGCCGGCGCCGGTGAACACGACGCAATTGACGTCGCGCGCGTTCGATGCGGCGCGAAACGCCAGGATCACGCCTTTCACCATGTCGGTCGTGTACGAATTGAACTGGGCCGGATTGTCGAGCGTGATCCAGGCGTTGTAGAGGCCGGAACCACGCCGTCCGTCGATCAGCGTGGCCGGCCGCTTTTCATAGCGGACGCCGGGCTTGGCGATGTCGTCGACGAGGTCGTGGTTCTTGAATTCGCGGCGGGCGATGCGGTCGGGTGCGTTCATGGGAGCCTCGGTCAGTGCGCGGGCGTGAGTACCACGCGCTTCTTGATTTCGCGGTGGTGGACCGCGGCGAAGATGCGGTTGATGTCGTCGAGCGAATGCGCCTCGACGAACGGTTTGATCGCGACCTTGCCGTCGAGCACGAGATCGAGCGCCGCCGGATAGGACTCGGGCGGGCAGCCCCAGTTGCCGAGCGCGCGCGCGTCGTAGGCCATGAGATTGGAGAGGCGGATCTCGATCTTGTCCATCGTGAAGCCGACGACCGAGAGCGTCGCGCCGTGGACGAGCAGTCCGAATGCGGTGAGCTGCCCGGGAGCGGTTCCCGAGCATTCGAAGATGAACCACTCCGTGGCGGGCAGGCCGTTTTGCTTCGCGAACGCGTTGATCGCGACCTTCATCGCCTTGCCGTCGAGGACCCGGGCGTCGAGCGTCAATGCGGCGCCATGATGCGAGATCGCTTCGAGCTTGTCCTCGTCGACGTCGATCGCGACGACCGTGGCGCCGAACGCCTTCGCGACCTGGACGCAGTAGCCGCCCACGCCGCCGGCGCCGACGACGATGGCGAGACTTCCCGGCTTCACGCCGGCGCGCCGCACGGCCTGGTAAGGCGTGGTCAAGGCGTCGGCGACGATGGAGACGTCGGCGAGGGTGAGGCCCGCCTTCGCCAGGCGCGTCTCGTCGACCTCGCAGAGCCCCCGGCCCGGCACGACGATGTGCGACGCGAACCCGCCGTGGATGTCGTTGCCCGGCATCTTCTGCGTGCGGCAGATCGGCGCAAGCCCGCGCCGGCAGAGATCGCATTCGCCGCACGGCAATACGGCGGGGACGATCACCGCCTTCCGGAGCCAGTGCTCGGCGCCGGGGCCGGCGGCGACGACGTGTCCGCTGATCTCGTGGCCCAGTGCCAGCGGCAGCGGATGGTTGGTCCGCACGCCATCGTAGTAGTAGCCGAGGTCCGTGTGGCAGACGCCGCAGCCCGCGATCGCGACCACGACTTCGCCGGCGCCCGGTTCGGCGGCGAACGTCGCGCGCTCGAGCGGTGCTTTCACTGCCGTCATCAGCCAACGGCGGGCTTCGATGCTCATCGCGACGATCCTCCTTCTGCAGGTTCCCGGGGGGTCGCCGCGTCGACGAGGCGACTTCCCGCGCGCTTGACGCCAGCGCCCGGCCGGAGCTATTCTGGTATTACAGTACCACAATACCGGTTTGCGTCAAATCATCTTGCGCGAGCGCCATTGCGGACGTCTTGATCTGCATCAATTGCCCCCGCGCGCGAAGCCGGTTTACTGCGCTCATCGGATGGAGGAGGACGCGACGTGCAAGCAACGGCTACGACTACGACACCCAGGGACGCGGCCGCGGCGCCCTCGGCGCGGGGCACATCCGCGAGCCTGTCGATCGCGCTGGCCGGCAGCGGCGGCAGCGGCGTGATGACCGCCGGCACGCTGCTGCTCCACGCCGCGGCCCGCGCGGGACTGTATGGCCTGATGGTGCGCACCAGCGGGCCGCAGATCCGCGGCGGCGAGGCCGCGGCGCTGGTGCGGATCGGCCATGCGCCGACCAGCACGCTTGACGACACGTTCGACCTGCTGCTCGCGATCGACTGGCAGAACGTCCACCGCTTCGCCGACGAGATTCCGCTGCGCGCGACGAGCGTGATGATCGGCGATCCGGACGAAGGCGAGCCGCCTGACGCCTTCAGGGCGAGCGGCGCGCGCTATGTGCCGCGCCCGCTCAAGAAGACCGCGAAGGCCATTGCCGGCAGCTGGACCAACATGGTCGCGCTCGGGCTCGCCGGCGCGCTCGCCGGCATCCCGGCGGCGGCGCTCGAAGCAGCGGTCCGCGAATCGTGGAAGCGCAATGCGGAATCATTGAAGGCCAATCTCGCGGCGCTGCAAGCCGGCTTCGACGCTGCTGCCGGGATCGAGGGCGTCGCGGGCCTGCGCGTTGCCAACCCCGGGACCCGCCCGCGCTGGCTCATCAGCGGCAACGAGGCCGCCGGCTTGGGCGCAATCCGCGGCGGTGTCCGCTTCGTCGCTGCCTACCCGATCACACCGGCGACCGAACTCCTCGAATGGATGGCGCCGGCGCTGGCCCGGATCGGCGGCACGCTATTGCAGGCGGAGGACGAGCTGGCCTCCGTCAACATGATCATCGGCGCCTCCTACGGCGGCGTGCCGTCGCTGACCGCCACGGCCGGCCCCGGCCTCGCGCTGATGACCGAAGGCATCGGCCTCGCGGTCGCCGCCGAAGTCCCGATCGTCGTCGTCGACGTGATGCGCGGCGGCCCGTCGACCGGCATCCCGGCGAAGAGCGAGCAGAGCGACCTGTCGTTTGCCGTCAGCGGACTGACCGGCGACGCGCCGCGCCTCGTGCTCGCGCCGACGTCGATCGCCGATTGCCTCGCGACGACGCAATGGGCGGTAACGCTCGCCGAGACGCTGCAGACGCCGGCGATCGTGCTGTCCGATCAGTTCATGGGCCAGTCGCGCGCGATCATCGATCGTCCCGCCGACATCGCGTTCGCGGGCCGGCGGCTGACGACGGACGCGAACACGCCCGACTACAAGCGCTACCGGAATACCGCGTCCGGAATCTCGCCGATGGCGATCCCCGGCACGCCAGGTGTCGTCTACACGGCGGACGGGCTCGAGCACACCGAAGCCGGAATCCCGAACAGCGGCGCGCGCGACCACGAGCTCCAGCTCGACAAGCGCGAGCGCAAATTGCGGCAGCACGACTACGGCGCGTACTGGGCCGACATCGAAGGCGACGGCGACCTCGCGGTCGTCACGTTCGGCTCGGTGACCGCCGCGGTCCGCGAAGCGGTGGCCCGCGCCGCCCTGCAGGGAATCGCGGCACGGCTCATCGCGCTGCGCCTGATCGCGCCCGCACGGCCCGAGCAGATGGACGCCGCCCTCGCCGGCGTGTCGCGCATCCTCGTCGTCGAGCAGAACCACGGCGGACAATTGCTGCGCTACCTGCGCTCCGTCTACGACCTTCCGGGCAAGCCCGCCGGCTACCATCGCCCGGGCCCGCTGCCGCTGCGACCCGGAGAGGTCACGAAAGCGATCGTCGACTGGGCGCGCGCGGGCCAACGCGCGAAGGAGGCCGCATGAACGATCTCGTTCCTCCGGCTGCGCTGACGCCGGCGTCGTTCAAGTCGGCCTACAAGCCGATCTGGTGTCCCGGCTGCGGCGACTTCTCGGTGCTCTCCGCGCTGACCAAGGCGCTGGCGAAGATCGCCATGCCGCCCGAGCGGATCGCCGTGGTCTCCGGCATCGGCTGCTCGTCGCGCATTCCCGCCTACACGACCTGCTACGGCTTTCACGGCGTCCACGGGCGGGCGCTGGCAGCGGCAACCGGGCTCAAGGTCGCACGGCCCGACCTCACCGTGATCGTCACCGGCGGCGACGGCGACGGCTACTCGATCGGCGGCAATCACTTCCTGCACGCGTGCCGGCGCAACGTCGACATGACCTACATCGTGATGGACAACCACGTCTACGGAATGACCAAGGGCCAGCCCTCGCCCACCACCGAGCCCGACTGGGACTCGAAGCTTTCACCCGGCGGCACCGGCGTGCGCTCGTTTCATCCGCTCGTCATCGCGCTGGCATCCGGCGCCAATTTCGTCGCGCGAGCGTTTGCGGGCGACCCGAACGGCGCGGCCGACATCATCACGCAGGCGATCCGCCATCCCGGCTTCGCGTTCGTCGAGGTGCTTTCGCCGTGCATCACGTTCCGGCCCGAGCAACGCGAATGGAAGCAGCATGCCCATCCTGCGCCCGTCGGCGCCACCGACGATCCGGCCCGGGCCGCCCGGCGCATCATGACCGACGACGGCTTCAACATCGGCGTGCTCTACGCCGGCAGCCGCCGTCCGTATCCGGCCCACGTCGGCGAACCCGGCGAATCCCCTGCGAATCTGGAAGCGGAGTTCGAGCTATGAGTCGTGTCGCCACCCCTGCCCGCAAGCCCGCCGCGAAGCGTCCCGCGGCAAAAAAGAAAGCGGCAAGAACCGCCGCAAGAACCGCGGCCGATAAACCCGAAGCGCCCGCCGTCGTCGCGCCGCGCACGCTGACCGAATTCATGGCGCAGGCGTGGGAGATGGAGATCGAGGCGGCGCAGCGCTATTCGGATTTCGCCGACGCGATGGAGACGCACAACAATCCGGGCGTCGCGGCGATGTTCCGCACCATGGCGAACTACGAAAGCAAGCACGCCGATGAAATCATGGCGACCATGGGCTGGTCGGAATCGCCGCCGCTGACGCCGCGCAGCGGCACCTGGCCCGACTACGAGGCGCCGGAGACGACACCGGACGACGAGGTGCATTACCTGATGCAGCCGTGGCACGCGCTGCAGCTGGCCCTCGCCGCGGAGGAGCGCGCCGAGCGCTTTTTTGCGGAACTCGCGCGCGTCGCGACCGTTGCCGCGGTGCGTGCCGCGGCGCTCGAGCTGCAGGAAGAGGAGAAGACGCACGTTGCACTGGTCCGCGCCTGGATGAAGAAGGTGCCGAAACCCGACCGCGACTGGGCGGTCGACCCCGATCCCCCGAGCTACACCGACTGACGGAGCTTCCGATGCTGGCGCTGCTGCCCGAAGGCTGGGCGAAACCCGTCGGCTACGCGAACGGAATCGCGGTCGATGCGGGCCGGATCGTCTTCATCGCCGGACAGGTCGGCTGGGATGCGCAACAGAAATTTCAATCGGAGGACGTCGCGCCGCAGTTCGACCAGGCGCTCGCCAACGTGCTCGCCGTGCTGGCCGAGGCGGGCGGCGAAGCGCATCATGTCTGCCGGATGACCGCGTACTGCTGCGACAAGCCGGGCTATCTTGCCGCGCGCCGCGAGCTGGGCGCGATCTGGCGCCGGCGGATGGGCACGCACTATCCGGCGATGAGCATGATCTTCGTCTCCGACCTCCTCGACAGCCCCGGCAAGATCGAGCTCGAGGCCACCGCGGTGGTGCCGGCATGACGGCGCAGACGACAAGCCCCCGATGCAATTGAGGGGCAGAGTCGCGCTCGTAACCGGCGCCGCGCAGGGGATCGGTGCCGCGGTCGCGCGGTCGTTCGCCGCCGAAGGCGCCGACGTGGCCGTCGTCGATCTCGCCGCCGACCGCGCGGACACTGTCGCCGCGGAACTCCGCGCGCTCGGGCGCGACGCGATCGGCATCGGCTGCAACGTGGCGAAGCGCGCCGACGTCGATGCCATGGTCGCCGCGGCGCACGCGCGCTTCGGCCGCATCGACATCCTGGTCAACAACGCCGGCATCATCCGCCCGGCGATGTTGCACAAGATGACCGCCGCGCAGTGGGACGAAGTGCTCGCCGTGCATCTGACCGGCAGCTTCAATTGCCTGCAGGCGGTCGCCCCGGGCATGATGGAACGACATTACGGGCGCATCGTGAACGTCACCTCGGCCGCCGGCGTGCTGGGCACGATCGGGCAGATCAACTACAGCGCAGCGAAGGCCGGAATCCTCGGTCTCACGATGTCGGCGGCGAAGGAGCTCGCGAAGCACGGCATCACCGTGAATGCGATCGCGCCGGGCGCGGCGACGCCCATGACCGAGACGATCCGCACCGACGAGCGCTTCAGGGACAAATACCTGGACCGGATCCCGCTCGGCCGCTGGGCCGAGCCCGCCGAGATCGCGCCCGTGTTCGTGTTCTTCGCCTCGGATGCTTCGGCCTACGTTACCGGCCAGGTGCTCGCCGCCGACGGCGGGATGACGATCCGGTAACGGTGCACGAAAGCCGCCGACCGCGTCATGCTGCACTTCCTTCCTGCGCCCGTTCTCGGCGTCATTGCCGCGACCTTGCTCGGGCTCAATACGTTGTTCTGGTGCGTGCTGCTCTTTGCGCTGGCGCTCGTCAAGCTGGTCATTCCCGCGAGGCCCGTCCGCGCGGTCATCGACCGCGCGCTGAACGGGATCGCCACGCGCTGGGTCGCCGGCAACAGCGGCTGGATGCGCCTCACGCAGCGCACCGACTGGGACGTCGCGGGGCTCGATGGACTCGAGTATCGCGCCTGGTACATGGTCAATTGCAACCATCAATCCTGGGTCGACATCCTCGTGCTCCAGCACCTGCTCAACCGGCGCATCCCGATGCTGAAGTTCTTCCTCAAGCGGCAGTTGATCTACGTGCCGGTCATCGGCCTCGCGTGGTGGGCGCTGGATTTTCCGTTCATGCGCCGCCACTCCGACGGCTACCTCAAGGCGCATCCGGAGAAGCGGTTCGAGGATCTCGACGCGACACGGCGCGCATGCCGGAAGTTCGCCCTGATTCCGACCAGCGTGATGAACTTTCCCGAAGGCACGCGCTTCAGGCCCGCCAAGCATCGGGCGCAGCATTCGCCGTATCGTCACCTGCTGAAGCCGAAGGCAGGAGCGATGGCATTGGCGCTCGCCGTGCTCGGCGACAAGTTCGACGCGCTGCTCGATTTCACGATCGTCTATCCGGACGGCGCGCCGACCTTCTGGCAATTCCTCTGCGGCAACGTGCCGAAGGTCGTCGTGCGCGCCCGCCGGATCCCCATCCCGCGCGAGCTGCGCGAAGGCGACTACGCGGGGGACCCGAAATTCCGCAAGACCTTCCAGCGCTGGCTGCAGAACCTGTGGCAGGAGAAGGACGTGCAAATCGAAGCCATGGACGTCGCGAATTGAATCGACGAACGGACGATTCAGCTTGGCCGGGCGGGACCGGCGCTAACTCGCCTTGACCTCGAACCGCGCCAGCTTCCGGCGGAATTCCGGCGGGAACGGCACCGGCCGATGCGCATCCAGCGACGCGAGGACGACGACGAGCGTCGCGCGCACGCGCACTTCGTCGTGGGCTCTCGCATCGACCTCCAGCGTGAGCGAGCTGGTGCCGATCTTCTTCACGGCGAGCCGGAAGCGCAACACCTCGCCGATTTTCGAGGGCGACAGGAAGTCGCACTCGATGTGCGCCATCGGCACGCCGAGCCGCTCGACCGCGTGGAAGCTTCCGAAATCGACGCCGAGCCCACCGTTGAACCAATCCTCGACGAGCTCATTGAACAGGACGAAGTACTGCGGGTAGAACACGATGCCCGCCGGATCGCAGTGGTGAAACCGGATCAGTTTGTCCGTTTCGAACGGCGCGGAAGTCGTCATGGCTTTGCAAGTCCTCGAAGCGCAGGCGGCGTCACGACGACACGCGGTCGACGAACCGCCTGATCGCGTCCAGCACCGCCTCCGGCTGGTCCTTGTGCGGCGAATGCCGGCAATCCTCGAGCTCCACGAGCTCGACGTCGCGCACCTGCGCGCCGATGCGCCGCATCTGCTCCATCGTCCCGTACTCGTCGTCCTCGCCCTGGATCGCGAGCACCGGGCACGCGATGCCCGGCAGGTACTCCTCGATGTTCCAGGCGCGGAAGTCCGGATGGAGCCAGATGTCGTTCCAGCCCCGGAAGGCCGAGTCGACGTCGGCGTGATGGCGCGCGAGCTTCGCGCGCAGGTCCGTCGACTCGTAGGCAATTTTTGCCGCGGCGATGCTCGCGACGGAGATGTCCTCGACCAGCACGTGCGCCGCCAGGGTGACGACAGCCGCCACCGGCCGGATCCGCGCGCCCGCGTGGATCAGCGCGATCGAGCCGCCATCGCTGTGCCCGACGAGGATCGGCCGCGCGATCCCGATCTGGTCCAGCAGCCCGGGCAGCACGACGAGCGCCTCGTCGTGCATGTAGCGGACGTCGCGCGGCGCCGTCAGCGGGTCGGAGTCGCCGTATCCATAGCGCGAGTAGACGAGCGCGTTGCAGCCCGTCGCATGCGCGAGGCGGCCGGGAAAGTCGCGCCACATGGCGACCGATCCGAGACCTTCGTGGAGCAGCACCAGCGTCGGACGGTTCGTCGCCGCGGTCGCGATCCGCTCGTATTCGATGCGATGCCCGCCCACATGCGCGAACGACATGTCAAACCCCGAGGTGCTTGTGCAGCAACTCCGGCTGCGCGCGCAGCGTCGCGCTGTCGCCCTCGAACACGACGCGCCCCTTCACGAGGATCACGTTGCGGCTGGCGATCGCGGTGACCGCCGCGTGATTCTTGTCGACGATCAACGTCGCGATGCCATGCCCGCGGATGTCGTCGATGATCCGCCAGATCTCCTTCGCGATCTGTGGCGCGAGACCTTCGGTCGCCTCGTCGAGGATCAGCAGGTCCGGATTGGTCATCAGCGCGCGGCCGATCGTCAGCATCTGCTGCTCGCCGCCCGAGAGCTTCCAGCCGCCGTGATCCAGCCTCTCGGCCAGGCGGGCAAAGGTCGCGAGCACGCGCTCGTACGTCCAGTCGCGGCGGCCATCCGGGCCCGCGCGCGCGGCCATGACGAGATTCTCGCGCACCGTCAGGTTCGGGAAGATGCCGCGGCCCTCCGGCACATACGCGATCCCCTTGCGCGCGATGAGGAAAGGTTCGGCGCCGGTCATCGGCGTCCCGCAGACGAAGACCTCGCCGTGCCGCGGCTTCACGATACCGAGCATGCTGCGGATCAGCGTGCTCTTGCCCATGCCGTTGCGACCCATCAGCCCGACCGTTTCGCCGCGATCGATGCGGAAGTCGATGCCGTGCAGGATGTGGCTCGCGCCGTAGTACGCGTGCAGCTCGCGTGCCTCGAGAATGGACTCGCTCATGCCCGCGGCCTCCGAACGCGAGTGGTTTCGCGCGGAGTGGTCCTGTCGGCCGCCGCAATCGTTCGCGGACGCGCCCTTCGGGCCTTGGCTTCGCCCCGCTTCCTCATGCGTCCTCGCCCAGATACGCCTGCCGCACCGCGGGGCTCGCGCGGATCTGTTCCGGCGAGCCGCTCTCCAGGACCTGGCCGTTCACCATCACCGTGATCCGGTCGGCGACGGCGAACACCGCGTCCATGTCGTGCTCGACCAGCAGCAGCGCATGGTCCGGCGTGATCTTCTTCAGGAGCTCGACCATCCGCGCTGCTTCCTCGGCGCCCATGCCCGCCAGCGGCTCGTCCAGGAGCAGCACGTCCGGGGCGGTGGCGAGCACCATCGCGATCTCGAGCTGGCGCTGCTCGCCGTGCGACAGCGCGGAGGCGGCCACGTCGGCACGGGCCGCGAGGCCCGCCGCGTCGAGCGCGCGCTGCGCCGCTTCGCGCACCGGAGCGAACGCGACCGCGTCGGACGCGACGTGCAGCGGACGCGGGATGCGCGATTGCGCCGCGAGCCGGCAATTCTCGAAAGCCGTGAACGCGAGGAAGATATTCGTCTTCTGGAAGCTGCGGCCGATGCCGATGCGCGAGCGGCGGTCGGGCGACAGCCGTGTTATGTCCTCGCCCTTGTAGCGGATGCTGCCGCCGGACGCCGGCAGCTCTCCCGACAGCAGGTTGATGAGCGTCGTCTTGCCGGCGCCATTGGGCCCGAGCACCGCGTGCAGCCGGCCGTTTTCGAGCTCGATCGCGACGTCGTTGACCGCCATCAGCCCGCCGAACCGCCGGGACAGACCGTGCGTGACGAGAATGGCGTCGCTCATGCGGCCTCGCCCCGCTCACTCATTCGTCGACTCCGCCAACCAGCGTGCGCTTGAAGCGCCCGGCAACGCTCGCGAGGCCGCCGGGCAGGAAGATCACGAGCGCGATGATCGTCGCGCCGAGCAGGAGCTGCCAGTGCGTCGTCACCGACGAGTAGATCTCCTCCAGCGCGACGAATGCGAACGCGCCGACGACCGCGCCGTACAGGCTGCCCTGGCCGCCCAGGATCAGCATCAGCAGGACGTTGCCCGACTGCTGCCACGACAGCAGCTCGGGGTTCACGAAGCCGAATTGCAGCGCCGACAGGTAGCCCGCGAGCCCGGCCAGCGCGCCGGCGATTCCGAAGCTCGCGAGCTTGTAGCGGTACACCGGAAACCCGAGCGAGCGCATCCGGTGCTCGTTGCTGCGGATGCCCTGCAGCGCGCGGCCGAACGGCGAGCGCAGCAGCATCCGCAGGAACAGGAACACGGCGACCATCGCCGCGAACACGAAATAGTAGACGTGCGTCGCGTTCCCGAGGTCGAAGGGCGTCACGCCGAAGATCGTGGCGACCGGCTTGAAATTCATGCTGATGCCGTCGGAGCCGCGCCCGAACTTCGTGTCGTGGAACACGAAATAGAACATCTGCGCGAACGCGAGCGTGACCATGATGAAGTAGATGCCCTTCACCCGGACGACGAAGATGCCGACGGCCAGCGCGGCGAGCCCCGCGGCCGCGATGGCGACCGGCAGCGTGAGCCAGAGGTTGGCGGCCTCGTACTTCGGCGCGAGCAGGCCGAGCGCGTAGGCACCGATGCCGTAGTACGCCGCGTGGCCGAACGACACGAGACCCGTGTACCCCACCAGGAGGTCGAGCGACAGCGCGAAGATCGCGAGGATCATCATCTTGGTGACGAGCTCGGTGTAGAACGTCGCGCCGGCGAACGGAAACAGCGCGAGCAGCGCAAGCGCGGCGACGAGGGCGATGCGGCTCTTCACCGAAAGGAAACGTACATAGGTCTGCAGATGACAAGCGTAGCGAGCAGGGCCGGATGCAAGGCGGCCCGCAGCGAGGCCAGATAGTACACAAGGGTACAGCGAGGGCCGAGCGAGGACACAACGCAGCAGACGGCACGCACAGTAGCTTTGCATCGTCAGACCCGGCGAAAGAGGCCTTCGGGGCGCCACAGCAGGATCGCCGCCATCAGCACGTAGACGACCACACCCGCGGCTTCGGGAATCAGGACCTTGCCGAAAGTGTCGGCGAGACCGATCAGCAGCGACGCGACCAATGCGCCCCAGATCGAGCCGATGCCGCCGATGACGACGACGACGAAGCAGATGATGAGCACGCCGGTGCCCATGCCCGGGTACACCGACGATACCGGTGCCGCGATCATCCCCGCGAAGGCAGCGAGTGCGACCCCGAGCGCGAACACGAGCCGGTAGACGAGGTTGATGTTGAGGCCGAGCGAGGCCACCATCTCGCGGTTCGACGCGCCGGCACGGATCATCATGCCGAGCCGCGTCTTCGCGATCAGCAGGTAGAGCAGCACCGCCAGCACGATGCACACCGCCGACATGAAGAGGCGGTACACCGGATACGACAGCGTGGCCGTCAGCGGGATCGACCAGTTGAAGATCTCCGGCACCGTGACGCCGTGCACGTCGTTGCCGACGATCAGGCTGCGGAGCTCCTCGAATACGAGGATGAGCCCGTAGGTGAGCAGCACCTGTTCCAGATGGTCGCGCTTGTACAGGCGCGAGAACAGCATCCACTCCAGCACGATGCCGAGCGTCACCGAGAGCACGATGCCGACGACGATCGCCATGAACAGGCTGCCGGTGAGCGACGCCAGCGAAAACGCCATGTACGCGCCGATCATGTAGAAGCTGCCATGGGCGAGGTTGATGATGCCCATGATGCCGAAGATCAGCGTCAGGCCCGACGCCACCAGGAACAGCAGCAGCCCGTACTGGAGGCCGTTCAGGAGCTGGATCAGGAACGAATAGACGTCCATCGGTCGGCGAACGGCGCCCCATGAAAAACGCGCGGGCAGGCGAGCCGCCTGGCCGCGCGCAATCTTACATCGTTATCAGAGCTTGCAGCCCTACAGCTTGCAACCCCGGGGCGGGTCGGTCAGGTTCTTGACCGCGACGCTGACGTACTTGTTCTCCTTGCCCTCGACCTTGCGCAGGTAGATGTCGTGGATCGGGTTATGGCCCTTGTTGAGCGCCAGCGATCCGCGGGGGCTGTCGATCTTGGCGGCGCCCATCGCGGCGACCAGCTCCGCGCGCTTGCCGGTGTCGCCCTTGACCGCATTCATCCCGACGATCAGAAGTTGCGCGGCGTCGTAGCCCTGCACCGCGTAGACGTCCGGCTCGGACTTGAAGGCCTTCATGTACGCGGCGCGGAATGCGTTGTTCTTCGGGTTGTTGAGGCCGTCGGCGTAGTGCAGCGTCGTCAGCATCCCCTGCGCCGCGTCGCCCTGGGCCTCCAGCGTGCCGTCGGTGAGGAACCCCGGGCCCACCAGCGGGATCGTCTTGTTGAGACCGGCCGCCGCGTAGTCCTTGACGAACTTGACCGCGCCGCCGCCCGCGAAGAATGCATAGACGACGTCCGGCTTGAGCGCGGCGATCTCGGTCAGCAACGGCTGGAACTCGACCTGCGGGAACGGCAGGAACAGCTCCTTGACCACCTTGCCGCCGCCGGCTTCGAAGGTTTCCTTGAAGCCGCCGATCGATTCCTCGCCGGCCGCGTACTTCCAGGTGATCGTGACCGCGGTCTTCTTCTTCTGGTCGGCCATCACCTTGCCCATCGCGATGCCCATCTGCGAGTTCGAGAACGACGTCCGGAACACGTTGGCCGCGCACAGCGGCCCGGTGATGTCGTCGGCGCCCGCATTCGGGATGATGAGCAGCGTGTTGTTGTCGCGCGCCACCTTCGCCATCGCGAGCGCCACGCCGGAGTGCACGGTTCCGACCATGACGTCGACGTTGTCGCGCTTGATGAGCTTGTTCGCGTTCTCGGGCGCCTTCGCCGGGTCGGACTCGTCATCGACGACGAAGTACTCGATCTCGCGGCCGGCGACCTTGCCGCCGTTCTCCTCGATCGCGAGCTTGAAGCCGTTCGTGATCGCGTTGCCGAGAGCGGCGTACGTGCCGGTGTAGGGCAGCATCAGCCCGACCTTCAGCTTGCCTTGCTGCTGCGACAGCGCGGGACTTGCGAGCAACAGTGCCCCGGCCGCCATTGCGGCGGCGGTGATCGCGCCGATGCGGCGCAGGGACCCGATTGTTTTCATGACCTTCTCCTCCATAGGCTTGCCGGTGTGTCGGCGGGCGGCGCGTGCGCGTCCCCCTCGTTATTGCGCTGCTCTCGCGCGCAGCTTGAAACGCTGGATTTTACCCGTTGCGGTCTTCGGCAGCTCGTCGATGAACTCGATCCAGCGCGGATATTTCCAGGGCGCGAGCTGCGTCTTCACGTGCTGGCGCAGTTCCTCGGCCAGCGCGTCGGAGCCCTGCTTGCCGCCTTTCAGCACCACGTACGCGACGGGCTTGGTGAGATGCTCGTCGTCCTCCTTGCCGATGACCGCGGCCTCCAGCACCGCCGGATGCGTGATCAGCGCCGACTCGACCTCGATCGGCGACACGTAGATTCCGCCGACTTTCAGCATGTCGTCGCTGCGGCCCGAATAGACGTAGTAGCCGCTGGCGTCGATCGAGTACTTGTCGCCGCTCTTCGTCCACGGCCCCTGGAACGTGCTGCGGGTCTTCTCGCGGTTGTTCCAGTAGCCCATGGCCGCGGTCGGCCCGTTGATCTGCAGCTCGCCGACTTCGCCCGGCGGCGCGGGCCGGCCGTCGTCGCCGAGGATCCGCAGCTCGTAGCCGGGAACGGGCGTGCCGCTCGTGCCGTAGCGGACATCGCCCGGGCGGTTCGACAGGTAGATGTGCAACATCTCGGTCGAGCCCAGCCCGTCCAGGATCTCCACTCCGAAGTGCTCCGTCCAGCGCCGGCCGATCTCGGCGGGCAGCGCCTCGCCCGCCGACGTGCAGCGGCGCATCTTCAGCGTGCCGCGCGCCGGCAAATCGGGACTCGCGAGCAGCGCGGCAAAGAGCGTGGGCACGCCGTAGAAAATCGTCGGCTGGTGTTTCTGGAGGCGCGCGAACACCGCCTGCGGCGTGGGGCGCTCCGCCATCAGCACCGCCGTCGCGCCGAGCGCCATCGGAAACGTGAGGCCGTTGCCGAGCCCGTAGGCGAAGAACAGCTTCGCGGCCGAGAACACCACGTCGTCCTCGCGCAGGCCGAGGACCGGCCTCGCGTACAACTCGGCGGTCTGGATCAAGCTCGACTGGATGTGGACCGTGCCCTTGGGCGCGCCGGTGGAGCCCGACGAGTAAAGCCAGAAGCATGCATCGTCGCATGTCGTCTCCGCCGGCGCGAAGGTCTTGCCGGCCGCCGCCATGAGCTTCGCAAGCGAGTGATTCGCGCCGGGGCCCTGTCCCGGATCGCCCCCCGAAACGATGACGTGCTTCAGGTGCGGCAACGCGCCCTGGAGCGGCGCAAACGTCGGCAGCAGCGGCGCCGACACGACGAGCGCGCGGGCGCGGCTGTCGCGCAGCATGTACTCGTAGTCCTTTGTCGTCAGCAGCGTGTTGCCCGCGACCGGCACGATGCCGGCCTTGATGCAGCCCAGGAACACCGCGGGGAAATCGATCGTGTCGTGCAGGCACAAGAGCACGCGCTGCTCGGGTTGCAGGCCGAGGTCGACGAGCGCATTCGCGCAGCGATTCACGCGCACGGCGAGGTCGCCGTACGTGTACGAGCCGTGGTCGTCGATGAAGGCCGTCTTGCCCGCGCGCCCGGCGGCGAGGTTGCGCTCGATCAGGTCGTGCGCGGCGTTGTAGTCGCGCGGAATCTCCACCTGCGGCGGCGTCAGCCGATGGTCGGTCTTGCTGAGGGACGGCATCGTGCGCTCCTCCTGGTCCGGCGTGGTGAACTCCCACGCTCATCTTGTTCGCTGCCCCCAAAGGGCGACCCGTGCCCTTCGGCGGCGGAGGACCGACGGCGCGAAGGCTTCGTCCGCGCCCGGTTCTGCTATGACTTCGTGAATTCGATCGCGCCTTCCGGAAGCAGGTAGAGCACGAGCGCCTTGCCGCCCGCGACGGTCGGCACGTGCGCGGTGCCGGGTCCATAGACGAGCCAGCCTGCGCCGCGACCATCGAACCGCGCGGCAGCGTCAGCCGGCATGATCAAGTCGATTTCGCCATTCGGGTGGCGATGGTGGCCGCCGCCGACGTTGTCCATTTCGACCACGTCGACCGAGAACCCGTGCGTCGCAGGCCCCGGCTTCACGACCCGCCCATACTTGATGCCGGCGTGCTCGCGGCTGCACATCCAGCCCGCGGCAATGCCTTCGCGGCAGGCGTTGACGACGGCGCGATAAGTCTCGCCCTGTGGGGGAAGCGTCGCATTGAGATGCGCCTCCAGCGCCGCGTCGAGCGGACGCCCTTCGATGCTCCCGGTGATTGACGCCATCAGGTCGGTGAATTCGTTCTGGGTCATGGCCGATTACTCAAAAGCTGTTGCACTTTAGATCATGATTTCATAATGGTCAAGCACAATACAGCATATACCAGCCAAGGTGGGCCACCCTCTATCGAACGGTGGTTCGGCGGCATTGAACAGCATTCCCTCTCGGCGTTCAAGTCCACGGCTCTGATATAAAGTGCTTGACGCTCAGAAAATAGATGCATTATATTGCCAGTCCCGTTCGCATGTCTTCGGACCTCCATGACCGCGCTGGAACCTCGAGAAATTGCCGCCCCGACGGCCTCCGACGTAAACGCCGACGACGCGGATTTCTTGATCGCAATGGGGCGGCACGTGCGCGAGGCACGCGAGCGACGCGGCATGGCGCGCAAGGGATTGTCGCAGAGTGCGGGCGTGTCCGAGCGCTACCTCGCGCAGCTCGAGGCGGGCGAAGGCAATGCCTCGGTGCTGCTGTTGCGCAACGTCGCGCGCGCGCTCGGCCTGCGCGTCACGGAGCTCATCGACCCGCGCGAGAACTCCGTCGAGCAGCGCCTGATCCGGCGCTTCCTCGACCGCTTGCCCGAGCATCGCCTCGAGGACGTCGTGTTCCGCCTGATGCGCGACTTCGGCCACGAGGAGACGACGCGCAAGAACCGGATCGCGCTGATCGGGCTGCGCGGCGCGGGCAAGACGACGCTCGGCAGCGCGCTCGCGAAGGACATGGGGTGCGATTTCGTCGAGCTCGACCGCGAGATCGAGCGCGAGGCGGGGATCAGCCTGTCCGAGGTGTTCCTCCTCTACGGGCAGGTCGGCTACCGGCGCATCGAACGCCGCTGTCTCGACCGGATGATCGAGACGCACGCGACGATGGTGATGACCGTCGGCGGCGGAATCGTCTCCGAGCCGGAGACGTTCAATGCGCTGCTGCTCAACTGCTACACCGTCTGGGTGAAGGCGACGCCCGACGAGCACATGGCGCGCGTCGTCGCGCAGGGAGATTTCCGGCCCATGCAGGGGAATGCGGAGGCGATGATCGATCTGACGAAGATTCTCTCCGCCCGCGAGCCGCAGTACCGCAAGGCCGACATGACGCTCGATACCTCGGGCGAGCGTCCCGAGCAAAGCCTGCACCGGTTGCGCGAGGCGGTTTCCGCCTGACGCGATCAAGGAGCCTCTTCATGGGAACTGATGTGGCAACGAAGGGCAACCGCAACGACAGCACCCGCAGTCGACGACGGGAAGGGCCTCCAATCCTGGGTCACCTACGACACCGCGCCCGAGCGCTATGCGCACTGGAAACTCTCGTTCGATGGGCCGGTCGCGACCCTTGCGCTCGGCATCGACGAGGACCGCGGAATCCGGCCCGGCTACAAGCTGAAGCTCAACTCGTACGACCTCGGCGTCGACATCGAGCTTGCCGACGCGCTGCAGCGTATCCGCTTCGAGCACCCGGAAGTCGGCAGCGTCGTCGTCACGTCGAGCCGCGAGCGCATCTTCTGCTCGGGCGCGAACATCTTCATGCTCGGGCTCTCGTCGCATGCGTGGAAGGTCAATTTCTGCAAGTTCACGAACGAGACGCGCAACGGCATCGAGGATTCGAGCCGCCATTCGGGACTCAAGTTCATCGCGGCATGCAACGGGACGACGGCGGGCGGCGGCTACGAGCTGGCGCTGGCCTGCGACGAGATCCTGCTGCAGGACGACCGCTCGTCGGCGGTCAGCCTGCCGGAAGTTCCGCTGCTGGGCGTGCTGCCGGGCACGGGCGGCCTCACGCGCGTGACCGACAAGCGCCATGTGCGGCGCGACCACGCCGACATCTTCTGCACGCTGGTCGAGGGCGTGCGCGCGCCGCGCGCGAAGGAGTGGCGGCTCATCGACGACTACGCGAAGCCGCAGCAGTTCGCCGCGAAAGTGCGCGAGCGCGCACTGGCGCTCGCCGCGCAAAGCGACCGGCCCGCGAACGCGCACGGCGTCGTGCTTCCGCCGCTCGCACGCACGATCGACGATGCGGGGATCCACTACGGCCACGTCGACGTGCGCTACGACCGCAAGGCGCGGAGCGCGACGATCACGGTCGCCGCGCCGACGTCGGCGCCGCCGCAGGACCTCGACGCGATCCGCGCGCAAGGCGCCGCATGGTGGCCCCTGGCGATGGCGCGCGAGCTGGACGACGCGATCCTGCTCCTGCGCACCAACGAGCCCGAGCTCGGAACCTGGATCCTCAAGACAACCGGCGATCCGGCGCACGCGCTTGCTGCCGATGCGGCGCTCGAAAGGCATGCATCCGACTGGTTCGTCCGCGAGACGATCGGCATGCTGCGCCGCACGCTCGCGCGGCTCGACGTCACCTCGCGCACGCTCTACGCGCTGATCGAGCCCGGCTCGTGCTTCGCCGGGACGCTGCTCGAACTGGCGCTTGCCGCCGATCGCAGCTACATGCTCGCGCTGCCGAACGAAACTGCGGATGCGGGCAAGGCGCCGAAAGTCGCGCTGTCCGCGATGAATTTCGGCGCGTATCCGATGGTGAACGGCATCCCGCGCCTCGCCGCGCGCTTCTACGGCGAGGAAGCGCCGATTGCCGCCGCGAGGGCGGCGGTGGGTCGAACGCTCGCCGCCGCCGATGCGCTCTCGCTCGGCCTCGTCACGGCCGCCCCCGACGATCTCGACTGGGCCGACGAAATCCGCATCGCGCTCGAGGAACGCGCGAGCCTTTCGCCCGACGCGCTGACCGGCATGGAAGCGAACCTGCGCTTCGGCGTGACGGAGACGATGGAGACGCGCGTGTTCGCGCGTCTGTCCGCGTGGCAGAACTGGATCTTCATCCGCCCGAACGCCGTCGGCGAAGCGGGCGCGCTCAAGGTCTTCGGGACGGGCAGCAAGGCGAAATTCAACTGGGAGCGCGTATGAGCATCGACTACAGCGAGAAGATCCCGAACAACGTGGATCTCGCCAGCAACAAGACGCTCCAGCGCGCGCTCGAGCAGTGGCAGCCCGAGTTCCTCAACTGGTGGGGGGACATGGGGCCGGAAGGAACGTCGAGCACGGACGTCTACCTCAGGACCGCCGTCAGCGTCGAGCCGAAGGGCTGGGCGCACTTCGATTACGTGAAGATGCGCGACTACCGCTGGGGCATTTTTCTCGCACCCGCCGAAGCCGGCCGCAAGGTCAACTTCGGCGCGCACAAGGGCGAGCCGGCGTGGCAGGAAGTGCCGGGCGAATATCGCGCGAACCTGCGGCGGCTGATCGTCACGCAGGGCGACACCGAGCCCGCGTCGGTCGAGCAGCAGCGGCATCTCGGCCTCACCTGCCCGTCGCTCTACGACTTGCGCAACCTGTTCCAGGTCAACGTCGAGGAAGGCCGCCACCTGTGGGCGATGGTGTACCTGCTGCACGCGTATTTCGGTCGCGACGGACGCGAAGAAGCCGAGGCGTTGCTCGAGCGCCGCTCCGGCGACGCCGACAACCCGCGCATCCTCGGCGCATTCAACGAGCGCACGCCGGACTGGCTCGCGTTCTTCATGTTCACGTATTTCACCGACCGCGACGGCAAGTACCAGCTCTGCTCGCTCGCCGAATCGGGCTTCGACCCGCTTGCGCGCACCACGCGCTTCATGCTGACCGAGGAAGCGCACCACATGTTCGTCGGCGAGTCCGGCGTGAGCCGCATCATCCAGCGCACCTGCGAGGCGATGGTCGCGCACAAGATCGACGACCCCGCAAAAATCCGCGCGCTGGGGCTCATCGACCTGCCGACGATCCAGCGCTACCTCAACTTCCATTTCAGCGTGACGATGGACCTTTTCGGCGCCGACGTCTCGTCCAATGCCGCGACCTTCTATTCCACGGGCCTCAAGGGGCGCTTCGACGAGACGAAGATCGACGACGACCACCTGCTCGCCGGCGCCACCTATCCCGTGCTCGAAGTGCGCGACGGGCGCCTCGCCGTCGCGCAGGCGCCGGCGCTGAACGCGCTGAACGAAAAACTGCGCGACGATTACGTGAAGGACGCGGTGGCCGGCATCGAGCGCTGGAACAAGGTCATCGACAAGGCCGGCGTCGCATTCCGCCTGCGCGCCCCGCACAAGGCGTTCAACCGGAAGATCGGCCCCCTTTCGTCGGTGCGCGTGAATCCCGACGGCGACGTCGTCTCGGAGGCCGACTGGACGCACCGCCACCTCGCGTGGCTGCCGTCGGAAGCCGATCGCGCGTTCGTCGCCTCGCTCATGGGGCGGGTCGCGGAACCGGGCAAGTTCGCGAACTGGATCGCGCCGCCCGCGCGCGGCATCGACAACAAGCCGGTCGAATTCGACTACGTGCGATTCAATTGAGCGCGTGGAAGTTCCTGTCGGCAATGAGTGGGGTCGCGGCATGGCTGGCGCTTTCGGGTTGCGGTGGGGGTGGCGGCGGAGGTGACCCGGCGCCGCCGGTGCCGCCCAGTCCCACGCTGCTTGTGTGCGACGACACTTTGAAGGCGGCATTCGTGCCCGACGCCAACACGACCGTCACGCTCGTCAGGGCGTTCAAGCGCGGAGACCCACTCGCGCTTTCCGGCACGCCGGCCGCCCCCGCACCGCCGGTCGCCGCCAGCGATCTTTGTCTCGTGAAGCTGCGCATCGGTCCCGGACACCCGGGCCCGGCGGGCGCGCCGTCGACGTCCGCCGGCATCGGCGTCGAAGCGTGGCTGCCTTCGGTCGTCGCGTGGAATCGTCGGTTCCACGCGATCGGCGGCGCCGGGTGGTATGGGGGCGCCGCGATCAGCGCGACGACGGTGATCGGGGACACGCACGCGGCCGCCGTTGCGGCGGGCGAGAATGCGGTGACTGCCGTGACCGATACGGGTCATACGGCGACGGACGGCTCGTTTGCGATGAACCCGGACGGCAGCATCAACACCGTGTTGTGGACCGACTTCGCGCGTCGCGCAACGCACGAGATGACGCTCAAGGTGAAAGCGCTCGCCGCCGGCTACTACGGCGCGAATCCCGCACATTCCTATTGGGACGGATGCTCGACCGGTGGCCGGCAGGGGCTGATGGAAGCACAGGCGGACCCCGGCGACTTCGACGGCATCCTCGCCGGCGCGCCGGCAATCCACTGGACGCAATTCACGACCAGCGGAATGTATCCGCAGGTCGTGATGAACCTCGAAACCGGCGGCCCGATCGCGACCGCGAAGCAGGCGACCGCCGGCACCGCGGCGATCAATGCGTGCGACACGCGACTCACCGGTGCGCACGATGGCTACCTCAGCGACCCGGCGGCGTGCGCGTACGATCCGACCGCCGATCCCGCCGTTCTTTGCGCCGCCAGCGGCGGCTCGAACGCGAGCGCCGCCTGCCTCACGACGGCGGAGGCCCGGGCGATGAACAAGATCTGGTACGGGCAGACCGGCGACGGCTCGGTTCCGTCGCCCGCGGTTGACAACGGCTTCAACGCGACGCTCGCCGGCAACCAGCTCTGGTTCGGGCTCGCGCGCGGCACCGATTTGACGGGCCTGACGGGAGCCGTCCCGGTGGACATTGGATCCGACCAGCTGGCATTGAGCCTGCAGAATCCGGCGTACGCGCAGGCCGACGTTCGTCAATGCCACCGGCAATGGCGCCGACAAATGGAAGACGTTGACCTACGCCGGGTCCGAACTCGATCGCCAACGCCTTTGCGCAAGGATTGGCGCTCAATGGCGCGTTCGGCGGCATCAACACCGACAATCCGGACCTGTCGCTGTTTCGCGATCGCGGCGGCAAGCTCATCATGTATCACGGCCTCGCGGATACGTTGATTCCCCCGCAGGGCTCGATGAACTACTTCACGCGCGTCGCGCAGGTCATGGGCGGATTCCCGAAGACGCAGCAATTTGCCCGTCTGTTCCTCGTTCCCGGCCTGGGGCATTGCGCCTTCAGCGGATCGGTCGGCGGCGGCTCCTCCGCCGCTGCCGGCGACGGGGCAGATGTACCAAGTGCTGGTCGATTGGGTCGAGACCGGCGCAGCGCCTTCGTCCATCGTCGTCCGCACGACGACCGGCACGCCACGCAGCCGGCCGCTGTGCATGTATCCGGCGCAGCTTGCCTATCTCGGCGGCGACGTCAACAATGCGGCGAACTTCACCTGCCAATGACCTCCATGGCCGATACAGCGACCGTCGCGATCGTTCGCCAGCATCTCATCGACCCGGAGATCTGCATCCGCTGCAACACCTGCGAGGAGACGTGCCCCGTCGACGCGGTGTCGCACGATTCGCGCAATTACGTGGTCGACGCGGCGAAATGCAATTTCTGCAACGAATGCATTTCGCCCTGCCCCACCGGCGCGATCGACAACTGGCGGCAGGTCGACCGGGCCAAGCCCTACACGCTCGCCGAGCAGCTCGGTTGGGACACGTTGCCGGCGCAGGGGGAGATCGCCGCCGGCGCCGCGGCCGACATGCCGACGGATGTAGCGCGGATCACCTCGGTCGCCATCGCCGGCCAGGGCGGCGACGTCCCGCCGCCATGGTCCGCCGCGCATCCCTACGTCAATCTGTACTCGATGGCGAAGCCGGCGATTGCCACCGTCACCGGCAATTTCAAGCTCGCTGCCGACGACGCCTCCTGCGATATCCGGCACCTCGTGCTCGATTTCGGCGGCGTCGCGTTTCCGGTGCTGGAAGGCCAGACGATCGGCATCGTGCCGCCCGGAACGGACGCGAACGGCAGGCCGCACCACGTGCGCCTCTATTCGGTCGCGAGCCCGCGCGAGGGCGAGCGGCCGCGCTACAACAACCTGTCGCTCACGGTGAAGCGCGTCACCGAGGATCACGACGGCGCGCCGGTGCGCGGCGTCGCGTCGAACTATCTCTGCGACCTCGACAAGGGCGCCGAGGTCGCCGTCGTCGGGCCGTACGGCACGTCGTTCCTGATGCCGAACCATCCCGGCTCGAGCCTGCTCATGATCTGCACGGGCACCGGATCGGCGCCGATGCGGGCGATGACCGAGCGCCGGCGGCGTCGCATCGCGTTGAAGGAAGGCGGCGAGCTGATGCTGTTCTTCGGCGCGCGCGCGCCGGGCGAGCTCCCCTACTTCGGCCCGCTGCAGAAGCTTCCGCGGGATTTCATCGACATCAATTTCGCGTTTTCGCGCGTCCCCGGAGAGACGAAGCAGTACGTCCAGGACCGCATCCGCGCGCGCGGCGCCGACGTCGCGCGCATCCTTCGCGATTCGAACTGCTTCGTCTACATCTGCGGGCTCAAAGGCATGGAGCACGGCGTGGACGAGGCGTTTCGCGAAGTGTGCCGCGCGCACGGCGCAGACTGGAGCGCGCTACTGCCCGAGCTGCGCGCGACGGGGCGCTACCATGTCGAGACGTACTGACGGCGCTCCGTCCCGCGCGCGCCTATAATTGCGCGATCCGCGGCTGACGCCGAAGGTGCATCGATGGCTGCCGATCCTCTCTTCAAACCCACCGCGCCGGGATTCGAAGATCCGCTGGGAATGCTGGTCGCGTGCCATCGGCGCATCGAGCGCGAGCTCGCGACCCTCGAGCGGCTTCAGCGCCATCTCCCGGAGCATGGCTGCGACGATGCGGCCCGCGCCGCCGCCCTCGCGATTCTCAAGTATTTCGACGGCGCGGCGCCCAACCACCATGCCGACGAGGAAGCGAGCCTGTTCCCCCGGCTGCGCTCGCTCGCCGAGAGCCGCGCCGGCGAACTGATCGACGAGCTCGAGCGCGACCACGACGCGTTCGCCGCGAGCTGGCGCCGGCTGCGGCCGCTGCTCGCCGGCATTGCCGCCAGCGTGCGCGCGAACCTGTCGCCGAAACAGGTGGACGACCTGCGCGCGGCCTATGCGTCGCACATCCTGCGCGAGGAACGTCTGCTGATTCCGCTGGCGGCGGAAGCACTCGACGCCGACGCCCTGCGGCAGATCGGGCAGGAGATGGCGGCGCGCCGCGGCACGCGTTTCGGCGCCGAGCACAAGGCATGATGCGGAGGTGGCCCGCGCTCCGCCTCGCGCTGGCGGCCGCGATCGTGGCCGCGAGTGTCGCCACCGGCGCCCGCGCGCAGGACGCATCGCCGTACGCGATCGACATCCCGCGGTGGTTCACCGAGTCGTTCCTCGATTTCCGCGAGGACATCGCCGACGCGGCCAAGGACGGGCGGCGGCTCATGGTCTACTTCGGCCAGGACGGTTGCCCGTATTGCCGTCAGTTGATGGTGACGAATTTTTCGCAACGACGGATCGTCGACAAGACCCGGCGCCATTTTGTCGCGATCGCGATCAACATCTGGGGCGATCGCGAGGTCACCTGGCTCGACGGGCGCACGATGAGCGAAAAGGCGCTCGCCCGCGCGCTCGACATCCAGTTCACGCCCACGCTCCTGTTCTTCGACGAGAAGGGCGCCATCGTCGCGCGGCTCAACGGCTACTACCCGCCGCACAAGTTCGAGACGGTGCTGGACTATGTCGCCGGCAAGAACGAAAAGCGCGAAACGCTGGCGGCGTACACCGCGCGCCGCGCGTCCGTCGCGGCGGGGGCAACGCTCGCCGACGAGCCATTCTTCGCCAAGCCGCCGTACATGCTGGCGCGCGCGCCCGGCGGCAAGCCGCTTGCCGTGGTCTTCGAGACGCCGCATTGCGCCGCGTGCGACGAGATGCACCAGGACCTGTTCCGGCGCCCCGAGGTGCAGGCGCAGCTCGCCCGGTTCGACGTCGCGCGCTTTGCACTCGGCGCGCGGACCGACCTGACCGCGCCCGACGGAACGAAGGTCAAGGCCGACGCGTGGGCCCGCGATCTGCGCGTCGACACCACGCCGACGATCGTCTTCTTCGATGCAAGCGGGCGCGAGGTGTTCCGGGTGGATGCGTACCAGCGCGCATTCCACTTCGCCTCGGCATTCGATTACGTCGCGAGCGGCGCCTACCGGAGCGAGCCGTCGTTCCAGCGTTACGTCCAGGCACGCGCGGAACGATGCGTACAGCGGGAGCCGTCGATGTTTGGGAGTAAGCCGGGGCGGCCGACCCCGATCGGTTAGACTTGAGGTCACATCCGTTGCCGCAGGTCTCAACCAGCAAGCGTCTCGTAAACGCCCCAATACCGTACGAATTATTCTCGCAGAATGTCGACTCGGGCAAGAAGTCACGATTCGCACCCGCCCATTGAGTAACGATACCGCCCCCCTCCGCCCCCAAGCGCACGCCGACGCCAAGATTCGCGAGCAGACGGCGGTCCTCAGCCACGGACCCGACGCCGACCGCGCGAGTCGATACGTCGCCCGGATCCTGCAGCAGCACCTGATCGACGACCCGGCGAGTCGATGCTGGACCATGCGAGGGCACGACCGCGCTGCTCGACGTCTCCGGATTCACGAAGCTGTCCGAAAAGCTCGCGCGCAAGGGCCGGGAGGGCGCCGAACAGATCACCGAGGCCATCGGGCGCAGCTTCGAGGCGATCCTGCAGGTCGCCTACGACAACGGCGGCAGCCTGCTCAAGTTCGGCGGCGACGCGCTGCTGCTGTGGTTCCAGGGCGATGGGCACGTCGCCCGCGCCTGTCGCGCCGCGGTGCTGATGCGCCGGGTGCTGCGCGACGTCGGCCGGATCGAGGTGCCCGGTGCGAAGGTCACGCTGCGGATGTCGCAGGGCGTGCATTCGGGGACGCTTCCATTTCTTCGCGGCGGGCACTTCGCACGTCGAGCTGCTGCCGACAGGCCCCGCGTGGAGCCGCGCGGTCGCGATGGAGCACGCGGCCGGCGGCCGGCGAGATCGTCGTCAGCCCGGAGACGGCCGCGTTGCTGCCGAGCCGGTGCCTGGGCGAGCCGAAGGCACCGGGAAGTGCTGCTGCTGCGGGAGCCGCCGGGACTACGCGGAGAAGCTGCCGCTGATCCCGCGCCCGAAGATGGCCGCCGGAGATGGTTCTGCGCTGCCTGTCGCCGGCCATCCGCGCGCACGTGCAGGGCGGCGGCGGAACTTCGGAGCATCGTCCCGGTCACGATCGCGTTCATCCGCTTCGAAGGAACGGACGCGCTGATCGAGCGAAGCGGTCCGGCCGCAACTGCGGACGCGCTTCATCGTCTGGTGAGCGTTGTCGAGGCCGCCACCGAGGATCAGGGTGTCTCGTTCCTCGGCTCGGACGTCGACGCCGACGGCGGCAAGCTGATCCTCACCGCCGGCGCGCCGAAGGTCACCGGCGACGACGAGGAGCGCATGCTGCTCGCGCTGCGCAAGATCATCGATACCGACCTCGCGATTCCGATCCGCATCGGCGTCCACCGCGGCTCGGTTTTCGCCGGCGACATCGGACCTTTCTTCCGCCGCACGTACACGGTGATGGGCGACGCGGTGAACCTGTCCGCGCGATTGATGGCCGGGGCGGAGCCGGGCGAGATTTACGCGACGGCCGACGTGCTCGACCATTCGAACACGCTGTTCGAGACCGACGGAGCTCACGCCGTTCGCGGTCAAGGGCAAGGCGAAGCCGGTTCAGGCGTGGTCGCGTGGGAAGGGCCAAGGGATCGCGGACGCGCAATGTCGCGCTGCAGCGACTGCCGTTGATCGGTCGCGACGCCGAACTCGGCGTGATCCGCGAGGCGATCGCCGGCGCGCGCGCGGGAACGGGGCGCCTGATCGAAATCGTCGGGGAGGCCGGCGTCGGCAAGACCCGCCTGTCTCGAGGCGATGCGCGACGACGCGACCGGCTTCCATCTGCAGCACGCCGTGTGCGAGGCCTACACCGCCTCCACGCCGTACGCCGTGTGGCGCGAACTGCTGCGCGAATTCATGAATTTCGGACGCGACGACGCCGATGCGGTCGTCGCGGAGCGACTGCGCGACGCGGTGGCGACGCGCGCGCCGGACCTCGCTCCGTGGCTGCCGCTGATCGCGATCCCATTCGGCGTCGAGGTCCCGCCGACGCCCGAAGTCGAGATGCTGGCCGAGAAGAATCGCCGCGCGAAATTGCACGAGACCATCGGCCGGTTCCTCGCGGTGCTGATGCCCGATCCGCAACTGATCGAGATCGAGGACGCGCACCACATGGATGGCGCCTCGGCGGAGCTGCTCTCGTACCTGACACGCGCGACTCGCCGCGCGACCCTGGCTCTTCGGCGTGGCGCGCCGTCCGGCTGCGTCGGGATTCACCGCGCCCGATTCGCCCGCGGTGACGCGGATCGAGCTTGAAACCGCTCGCGCCGAAGGACGCGGTGCAGGATGGTCCAGGCGGCGACCGAGCAGCATCCGCTGCCGCTGCACGTGCTCGAGGTCGTCGCGCAGCGGTCCGGCGGGAATCCGCAGTTCCTGCGCGACCTCGTGCGCTCGGCGATCGTCTCCGGCGGCATCGGCGGCCTGCCCGATTCGGCCGAAGCCGCCGCGATGGCGCGGATCGACGCGCTCGCTCCCGAGGACCGCGCGCTGGGTGCGACGCGCTGCGGTGTTCGGGCTGACGTTCCACCCCCAGATGCTGTCCTGGTTCGCCGATGAGGGCGACGGCGCGCTGCCGGGGCCCGCCACGTGGGCCCGGCTGCAGGATTTCTTCGACGAGGAACCCGACGGGTATCTGCGTTTTCGCCGCTCGCTGCTGCGCGACGCGGCCTACGAGGGTTTGCCGTACAAGCTTCGCCGCGAGCTTCATGGCGCGGTCGCGGCGCGGATTGCGCAGGAAGCCGGCGGATCCGGAGGAATCGGCCGACATTCTTTCGCTGCATTATTTCGTTGCCGGGGACAATCTGTCCGCCTGGCGTTACGCGTCGGTTGCCGGCAAGCGCGCCACGGAGGTCTATGCGTACGTCGAAGCCGCGCGGCTTTACTCGCGCGCGATGGAAGCCGGCCGGCGACTCGAGAATCTAGGGAAGGAGGATCTCGCCAGCGTGCAGGAGGCGCTCGGAGATTCATGGCACCGCGCGGGCGACTTCCGCAAGGCGGCGGCAGCGTTCACGGCCGCCCGACGGCTCGCCGCGGGCGATCGGCTCAAGGAAGCCGGATTGCTTCTCAAGCGCTCCTGGCAGGAGGAGAAACTCGGGAATTGCCCGCAGGCGCTGCGCTGGGCCGCGCAGGCCATCAAGGCGCTCGATGGACTGCCGGGACCCGAGGCCGCGCGACAGCTCGCGCGACTGACGGCATGGTATGCGAACGTGCTCGATCTGGAGGGCCAGTCCCGCAAGGCGGTGCGCTGGGCGCGGCAGGCCGTCGCGAAGGCGGAAGCGGTCGACGATCCGGACGCGCTCGGTGAGGCCCTTTCTTGCGCTGGGGTGGGCGTCGAGCAGCCTCGGCCACGATAGCGCCGAACCGTACTGGCAACGCGCGCTCGAGGCCTACCGCAGGTCGGGCAACCTGGTCCGGCAGACGGGACTGCTGTTGAATCTCGGCGTCGCCTGCGGATGGGAGGGTCGCTGGGACGAAGGTTTGTCGTATTACGAGCAGGCTCGCGAAATGGCGCTGAAGATCGGCAATACGGAGGTCGCCGAGATGGCGCGGATCAACATCGCCGAAATCCTCGCCGACCGGGGCGAGCTGGCCGAGGCCGAGGCTCTGCTGCACGAATCGCTGCCGATCTGGCGGGCGCTGAACTACCGCGACAATCTCGGCTATTGCCTTGCACTGCTCGGGCGGGTCGGCACTGCGCGCCGGCCGTTTCGACGAGGCGCTCGGCCGGTTCGAGCAGGCGCGGACGAATTTCCACGAGGCCGGATCGCAGCCGGAGGTTCGCGACGTCGACGCCCGGATCGCGGAATGCCGGGTGTTCATGCGCGAATCCGACGCTGCGCTCGACCTCGTGAGCCGCACGATGGAAAGCGCGGACGCCAGGAACACGAAGCTCGTGGCGTTGCTGGAACGCGTGCGCGGGCAGGCGCTGATGCAGCAAGGGGACCTTCCGGGCGCCCGGCGCGCGCTGGAGTCGAGCCTCGTCGCCGCAAGGGCGCGGCGCGACCCGTACGAGGTCGTGCAGACGTTGCTCGCGCTGATCGAACTCGCCCGCCTCACGGGCGTCGATCCAGCGCCAGAGATCGTGACCGAGAGCCGCGCGCTGCTCGCCCAGTTGAAGATCCGCGGCATCCCGCCGATGCCGCCTGTTGCGCGCTAGCCGAGCAAAAGAAAAGCGGCCCCAGGAGGGCCGCTCTCCTTCAAGCCGCATCACACCGTCATGGGCTGCGTGACCCGCTGCCATCGCCGATGTCGTAGAACGTCGTCGTGACCACGGCGCAGGCCGTCGGCGCCGAGGGCGTTGTATTGCAGTCGGGCGACCCTGGCGGCACCATCACAAATCCCTCGTCGGCGATGCACATCCCCATCTGAACGGAGGGATTGGTGATCCCGTTCGGGTAATAGACCGGCAGCGGGTTGCTCAACACCGGCGCACTGGCTGGATGCGAAGCGGCCGGCGTCGATCCGTCGCCGCGGACCACAGTCCAGGTCGTCCCCGCGATCGCACTCACCAGCAGGCGTTCGCCGCCGATCGTGATCGCGAACGGCGGGGCCGGAAGCGTCACGCTCGCGGTGACGTCGATCGACGTTTGCACGTTGTCGATCAGAGCTGTCAGCGTGCCGTACGGACGGGGGAGGAAGTCCTTGGTAACCGGATCCTGGTTCTGGGCGATGCAGGCGCGCCCCGCGATCAAGGCACCGGGGTCATTCAAGCCGGACCACCGTACCTTGGTGGACTGGATCGGCATCCCGGTCGCGCCGACGTACTCGGACTTCCAGTTGACCGTGTACTTGAGGGCCGAGCCCGGCGCAACATTGAGGTCCCAGACTACGTTTACGGTGTTCCCCGAAAGGACATTGTTCGTAAACGTGTAATTGACCGGTTGGATACACTGGCCGTTCTTGTCGTAAAGGCCTCGATTTCCGGCCGCCCAACCCGGCACCGGAAGGCCGGTTACAGGATCAAGCCCTGTACCACGGTTGACCGGACCGCCCGGGTTGCTGATATTGAGCAGCGGGTCTCCGCAGCCGAGGACACCGCCGTACACCGGAAGGTTGACAAGCTGCACGGACGCGTAGTTGGTCGCCTTGAGATTGATCGTGCACGCGCCCCCCGGCGGCATGGGCGTCGGGATCGTTATCGAGTACGTGACGATGGTTGGGGTGGGGTCCTGAGCTGACAGTTGCAGTTGCCCCGCAACCGTCCACCGTGAACGACGTCCCGCTCGGGGCCGCAGGGTTAACGCCGACGATCACATCGAACGACTTGCCGACTGGGGCGCTTGTTGGCGCAGGCGGCAGGATCGACAACGTGTTCAGCGTGAAGGTTGCCGTCACCGTGCAACCGCCGATGGGCACCGCCGCCGCCGTATAGGTGGATCCCGACCAGCGAACCGCTACCGCCATGGTCCCGCAAGTGTCGGTCACGCCGACGACCGATGAACCACCGGCCGCCGTCACGGTGAAGGTCGGGGTGGTACCGAATGGGACCGATGACGATGATGGGGCGAGCGGCGTGATCGTTCCCAGCACCGCTGCCGGCCGTGGCCGTCGTCACCGTGTAGCTGATGGGCGTGAAACTGCCGGTCACCGTGCATCCGCCGACGGGCACCGGACCGGTCGTATACGTGGATCCCGAAAGCGAACCACCGCAAGAGCTGGACACGGTGCCGACTGCGTAACCCGGGTCCGGCGTCACGGCAAGTTGTGCCGGTGTGTTATAGGGAACCGACGGAGTCGTCGCGACGATCGACCCGTGACCGGGGGAGAGTACCGATGCTGTCACAGGGTAGCTATGCGGCGTGAAGTTCGCTGTGACGCTCGTACCGCCTGCTTGACCTTGCTCACCGTGCATGTCGGTGTCGAGCCGCTGCAGGCGCCGCTGAACATGCTGAAATCGTATCCCGGGACGGTCTGCGACGCCGTACACGAACTGTCGGTGTTATAGGGCACCGGGTTCGGGCTGCAACTCAACGAGCCCGTGTTGGGCGGATTGACCGTGGTCGTGATCGCGAAACTGCACGCGGGCGTAAACGTCGTCACCGGATGGGTGGCGGAGACGGGGTTCAGGATGAATTTGTTGCCGTTGAGCGACGTGCCGGTCCAGGGCTGCGCCGTCCACGATCCCGAAACCGCCGTGCATGACGTCGTCTGCACGGTCAGCGTCACGGCATAGGTGTTGCCCTTCACGATCCCGATCGACATGCTCTTGACGGTCAGGGTTGTCCCGGGTAGCCCGGATATCGTGGCGGTCTGCCCGGCGGGCAGGGTCGCGGCCGTGATCGTCAATCCGGATCCTGTCGGGACCGAGATCGTGAACGACTTCATCGTGAGATTCGCGGGAGATTCGTTCTTGATGATCGCCGTCACGGTTCCCGTCGAGACGTTATTCACCGCCGTCATGGCGATCGGGCTCGTGCAACCGGTGCCATAAGCGCACATGTTGAGGCTGTAGTAGTACGTCGCAGCCGCAGGAAGCGCGAATGCCACGAGCGGCAATGCCATCAGGAAACCCACAATCTTGCGCACGCTGGTCATACGTTTGCTCCCTTGAGTTGTCACGCGGCGCATCGAAGCGACCGGTCAAAGACCATTCGCAGGATGCTGCAGATTTGGACAAGCTGCATTTGCACCCACGTCACGATCCTTGTCAAGCGTGAATATTACGCAATACGAGGACGACGCCGAACGCAAGTGAACGCACGCTCCCGAACGTGTGCTTTATGCAGATGTCATGAAGGGCGCCTGCCGCACGCGCGCGAACTCGCGTAACGCATTTGCTGTAGATGGCAACATCTGCCCACCGCGAAATCGCGCGCAGGCGATCGACCAATGAACGAAGACGTGCCGGCGCGTCGGCGCGGTCGGATTAATCCGTGTGTTGTAGAGTGCAACGCGCAGTGGGACGCCAGCGACGCGGCCCTTTAGCGTCCAATTCCCGGCAATTCAGGAACGCGGTGCCGGGACTGCATTTCAACGGAATCACCGGTGCACGCCGTTCGTGACGGCGTTCGATCGGCCTGCGAACGCACGCCGCGCAGTGTCCATCCAACGTCAGATCACGCGCGAGTACTGCGCCTTCTGCTGCTGCTCGCGCAGGTAGCGGTCGAACTGCATCGCGACCGTCCGGACCAGCAGCCGGCCGCGCATCGTCACCTTGAGGTTGCGGTCGGTGAGCTCGACCAGGCCATCGGCCGCGAGCGGCGCGAGCGCCGCCAGGTCCGGCGCGAAGTACCCGGCAAACGGAATTCCATAGTGCCGGGACAGCTCGTCGAAATCGAGCTCGAAATTGCACATCAGCTTCTGGATCACGTCGCGCCGGATGAGGTCGTCCACGTTGAGCTCGACGCCCCGCATCACCGGCAGCGCGCCGGCGTCGAGGCGCTCGTAGTACTCGTCCAGCGTCTTGACGTTGGCGATGTAGGCCGGCGCCGACCTTGCCGATCGCCGAGATGCCGAAGGCCAGCATGTCGCAGTCGGGCTTCGTCGAGTAGCCCTGGAAGTTGCGGTGGAGCTTCCTCTGCGCCTGCGCGACCGCGAGCTCGTCCGACGGCTTCGCGAAATGGTCCATCCCGATGTAGACGTAGCCCGCCTGCCCGAGCTTCTCGATGGCGAGCGCGAGGATCGCGAGCTTGGTCTCCGGCGCCGGCAGCGCGTCGAAGTCGATCCGCCGCTGTGGCTTGAACAGATGCGGCACGTGCGCGTAGCTGTAGAGCGCGATCCGGTCCGGGCCGACGGCGATCACCTTGTCGAGCGTGGCCGAGAACCCGGCGACCGATTGCTTCGGGAGCCCGTAGATCAGGTCGACGTTGACCGAGACGAATCCGTTGCCCCGGGCGGCGTCGATCACCGTCATCGTCTCGGCCTCGGTCTGGATGCGGTTGACCGCCTGCTGGACGACGGGGTCGAAATCCTGGATGCCGACCGAGATGCGGTTGAAGCCCAGCTGGCCGAGGAACGCGATCGTGTCGGCGCCGACCTTGCGCGGATCGACCTCGATCGACACCTCGGCGTCGGGCGCAAAGTCGAACCCGCCGCGCAGCATCCCCATCAGCATCGACATCTCGTCGCGCGCAAGGAACGTCGGCGTGCCGCCGCCCCAGTGGAGCTGCTCGACCTTCGGGCCGCCTTCGACGAGGCCGCTCACGATCTCGATCTCGCGGCCGACGTACTTGATGTACTTGGCCGAGCGCCCGTGGTCCTTGGTGATGACCTTGTTGCAGGCGCAGTAATAGCAGATCGTGTTGCAGAACGGGATATGCACGTACAGCGACAGCGGGGCCGCCGGCCGTTCCTGGTTGCGCGCGCCGAGCGCGTTGACGTAATGCTCGGCCGTGACGCCTGCGTGAAAGCGGTCGGCAGTGGGGTACGAGGTGTAGCGTGGACCGAACCCGTCGTACTTCTTCACCAGGGCGGTGTCGAGGACGAGCTCGGCAGCGGTGGCGGTGGCCATTTGCGCTCCCGATAAGCGGACTTACTCCCGCGAATGAGGGAGATTGTCACCGGGTCCGTAACACGCCGTTTTGACCTGAGTTAAGGATTTCGCTCGCGCCGTGCCCCTTCAGACCGTCAGGCAGGCCCGCACGCCGTCGGCGTCCATGTCGGCGCCCTTGCCCGCCTTGATCACCTCGCCGCGCGACAGGACGACGTACCGGTCGGCGAGCGAGCGCGCGAAATCGTAGTACTGCTCGACCAGCAGGATCGCCATCTCGCCCTCGGCGGCGAGCCGCCGGATCGCGCGCTCGATGTCCTTGATGATCGACGGCTGGATGCCCTCGGTCGGCTCGTCCAGCACGAGCAGCTTCGGGCCCATCGCAAGCGCGCGGCCGATCGCGAGCTGCTGCTGCTGGCCGCCGGAAAGGTCGCCGCCGCGACGGTGCAGCATGTCGCGCAGCACCGGGAACATCTCGAAGATGCGTTCGGGGATCGGCGTGCCCGCCGGGCGCGTCGCGAGGCCGAGACGCAGGTTCTCGAGGACGGACAGGCGCGGAAAGATTTCGCGGCCCTGCGGCACGTAGCCCAGGCCGAGCCGCGCGCGCTGGTGCGGCGGCAGCGAGGTCACGTCGGCGCCGTCGAAGCGGATCGAGCCGGAGCGCGCGGGCACGAGGCCGGCGAGGCACTTCAGCAGCGTCGTCTTGCCCACGCCGTTGCGGCCGAGGATCGTCGTCACGGCGCCGGAGGGTGCCTCGAACGCGACGTCGCGCAGCGTGTGGCTGCCGCCGTAGTACTGATTCAGTGCGGAGACGGTCAGCATCGCGTGTCATCGTCCCGAGGTACACCTCGATCACGCGCGGATCCGCCTGCACGACGTCCATCGGGCCCTCGGCGAGGACGCTTCCCTCGTGCAGCACGGTGACCTTGCGCGCGATCTTCGCGATGAAATCCATGTCGTGCTCGACGACGACGACCGAGTGCCGGCCGGCGAGCGACTGGCAGAGCTCGGCGGTGCGCATCGTCTCGTCGTCGGTCATGCCGGCCACCGGCTCGTCCAGCAGCAGCAGGCGCGGCTCCTGCATCAGCAGCATGCCGATCTCCAGCCATTGCTTCTGGCCGTGCGACAGCAGGCCGGCGAGCCGGCCCGCATGGTCCGCGAGCTGGATCTGCCCGAGCGTGTCCGCGATCCGGTCGAGATCGACGGAGGACAAGCGCGCGCGGTACGTTCCGCGCACCCGCTTGTCGGCCTTCATCGCGAGCTCGAGGTTCTCGAACACCGTGTGCTGCTCGAAGACCGTCGGCTTCTGGAACTTGCGGCCGATGCCCGCGTGCGCGATCTGCGGCTCGGTGAGGAGCGTGAGATCGATCGTCTGGCCAAAGAACGCGGTGCCGGCATCCGGCCGCGTCTTGCCGGTGATCACGTCCATCATCGTCGTCTTGCCCGCGCCGTTGGGGCCGATGATGCAGCGCAGCTCGCCGTCTTCGATCGTCAGCGACAGGTCGTTCAGCGCCTTGAAGCCGTCGAAGCTCACCGTGATGCCGTCGAGATAGAGGATCGGGCCATGCGTCGTGTCGACGCCGGCGCCGGCGACGCGCATCCCGGAGATGCCGGCCGCCCCGCTGTCGACCGTGTGCAGCGCGCTCATGATGCGCTTCGCCACGGGCGCCGGCGGACGAGCCCGATCACGCCGGACGGCAGGAACAGCGTCACGAGCACGAACAGCAGGCCCAGGAAGAACAGCCAGAATTCCGGGAACGCCTGCGTGAACCAGCTCTTGGCGCCATTGACGAGAAACGCGCCGGCGATGGGGCCGACCAGCGTGCCGCGGCCGCCCACGGCCGTCCAGATGGCGATCTCGATCGAATTCGCCGGCGACATCTCGCCGGGGTTGATGATCCCGACCTGCGGCACGTAGAGCGCGCCGGCGATGCCGCAGAGCACCGCCGAGAGCGTCCAGACGAAGAGCTTGTACCAGAGCGGGTTGTAGCCGATGAACATCGCGCGGCTTTCCGCGTCGCGGATCGCGGTCAGCACGCGCCCGAGCTTCGACGTCACGATGTACCGGCACAGCAGCAGCGCGCCGAGCAGCGCGATGCCGGTGGCGATGAACAGCGCCGCCCGCGTCGACGGCGCCGCGATCGGGAAGCCCAGGATCCGCTTGAAGTCGGTGAAGCCGTTGTTGCCGCCGAACCCCGTGTCGTTGCGAAAGAACAGCAGCATGAACGCGTAGGTGAGCGCCTGCGTGATGATCGAGAAATACACGCCCTTGATCCGCGAGCGGAACGCGAAGTACCCGAACACGAACGCGAGCACGCCCGGCGCGAGCACGACCAGGAGCGCCGCGAACCAGAAGTGGTCGGTCAAGCTCCAGTACCAGGGGTAGGTCTTCCAGTCGAGGAACACCATGAAGTCGGGGAGGTCGCTGTGATAGACGCCGTCGTGACCGATCGAGCGCATCAGGTACATCCCCATCGCGTAGCCGCCCAGCGCGAAAAAGAGACCGTGCCCGAGCGACAGGATGCCGGCGTAGCCCCAGATCAGGTCCATCGCGAGCGCGACCATCGCGTAACACATGATCTTTCCGGTCAGCGTCACGAAATAATCGGACAGGTGCAGCGGATGGTCCGCCGGCAGCAGCAGATACGCCGACGGTATCAGCACCAGCACGACGTACGCCGTGATGACGTACGCGATCCAGCCCGGCCGGGTGAGCACCGGATGCGCGGGTGCCTTCAGGGACACGCGCAACGGCAGCGGCAGCGGAGCGTTCATGTCGGGCACTCAGGCATCCGCCATCCGGCCCTTGAGCGCGAACAGTCCCTGCGGCCGCTTCTGGATGAAGACGATGATGAAGACGAGCACCGCGATCTTCGCGAGCACGGCGCCCGACCACGCTTCGAGCAGCTTGTTGACGATGCCGAGGCCCATCGCGGCGTAGACGGTGCCGGCGAGCTGCCCGACGCCGCCCAGCACGACGACCATGAACGAGTCGACGATGTAGCTCTGGCCCAGATCCGGGCCGACGTTGCCGATCTGCGACAGCGCGCAGCCCGCGAGTCCCGCGATGCCCGACCCCAGCCCGAACGCATACATGTCGACCCGGTTCGTCGGCACGCCGAGCGCGCTCGCCATCGGCCGGTTCTGGGTGACGCCGCGGACGAAGAGCCCAAGGCGCGTGCGCGTCAGCAGCAGCGAAATCAGGACCACCACGGCGGCGGCGAAGAAGATGATCGCGATGCGGTTCCACGGCAGCACCAGGTTGGGCATGAGCTCGATCCCGCCCGACATCCAGTTCGGGTTCTCGACCTGCACGTTCTGCGCGCCGAACAGCGTGCGCATCGACTGGATCAGGATGAGGCTGATCCCCCAGGTCGCGAGCAGCGTCTCGAGCGGCCGGCCGTACAGGAAGCGGATCACGCTGCGCTCCATCGCCATGCCGACGACGGCCGACGCCGCGAAGGCGACCGGGATGGCGGCGATGAGATAGGCGTCGAATATCTGCGGGAAATGCGCGCGGAAGAAATTCTGGACGACGTAGGTCGCGTAGGCGCCGATCATGATGAGCTCGCCGTGCGCCATGTTGATGACGCCCATCAGTCCGTAGGTGATCGCGAGGCCCAGCGCGGCGAGCAGCAGGATGCTCCCGAGGCTGATGCCGCTGAAGATCCGGCCGATGGTTTCGCCGGTTGCGAGCCGGCTTTCGATGGCGCGCAGCGACAGCTCGGCCTCGGCGCGCACGTCGCCGTCGGGCTCGGCGAATTCGGCGCCCTTCTTTTCCACGAGCGGCAGCAGCAGCATCTTGGTCTTCGGGTCGCGGCTGTCCGCCAGCGCGCGGATCGCGGCGATGCGCTGCGGCTTGTCGCTGCTCGACAGCCGGATCGTCGCCTGCGTCAGCGTCAGGAGCGGCTTGATCTCGGGGTCCTGTTCCTTCGCCAGCGCGCGCTCGATCGCCGGCAGCATCGCTTCGTCGGCGCCGCTTTGCAGCTCCTTCGCCGCGGCCAGCCGGACCGCGCGATCGGAAGACGTGAGCTTCAACGCGGCAATCGCGGCCGCGAGATCCCCGCGCACGCGATTGTTGAGGATGACGTCCTCGCGCGCCGCGGGCACCGGCGTCACGTCCTTGCCGGTCGCGAGGTCCGTCGCCTTGCCGTCCTTGATCCACAGCACCTGCTCGCCGGCGGTCTGTATCTCGCCGTCGGTGAGCGCCTGCAGCACCGCAAGCGCGTCCGCGCCGCCCGCGGCCGTCAGCGCGCCGATCGCCTTCACCCTGGCGTCGTAGTCGCCGAGCGCGAGGTCGCGCGCCAGCTCCGGCGTCACGGTCAGCGCGACGCTCGGACCGGCGACCGCCGCGAGGACGAGACGCCAGCGCGACGACGATGCCAGTACAAGCGGGCGGACACAAAGTTCATGACGGGAAAATTCCGGAATTCAAATGCGGCGCGGGCGATGGCCAGTGATCGGAAGCCATCGCCCGCGGCGCTACATCACCTTGAACGGGACTTACTTCTTGTCCGGCTCGTCCTTCTTCTTCTCGTTGCCGTCGATGTACTGGCTCCACGGCTGCGCGCGGATCGGGCCCTTGGTCTTCCAGACGACGTTGAACTGGCCGTCCTTCTGCACTTCGCCGATGAACACGGGCTTCCACAGATGGTGGTTCTTCTCGTCCATCTTGATCTCGAAGCCGTTGGGCGCATTGAACTTCTGGCCCGCCATCGCCGCGATCACCTTGTCCGGATCCGTCGACTTCGCCTTCGTGACGGCCTGCGCCCACATGTGCATGCCGACGTAGGTCGCTTCCATCGGGTCGTTGGTCAGCGGCTTGTCGGCTCCGGGCAGCTTCTTGGCCTTGGCGTACGCAGCCCACTTCTTCTTGAAGTCTTCGTTGGAGGGGTTCTTGAGCGACATGAAGTAATTCCATGCCGCGAGATGGCCGACCAGCGGATTCGTGTCGACGCCGCGGAGCTCTTCCTCACCCACCGAGAACGCCACGACCGGGACATCGGTTGCCTTGAGACCCGCATTGCCGAGCTCCTTGTAGAAAGGCACGTTCGAGTCGCCGTTGATCGTCGAGACCACCGCGGTCTTGCCGCCGGCCGCGAACTTCTTGATGTCGGCAACGATCGTCTGGTAGTCGCTGTGCCCGAACGGCGTGTACTTCTCGTCGATGTCCTTGTCGGCGACACCCTTCGACTTCAGGAACGCGCGCAGGATCTTGTTCGTCGTGCGCGGGTAGACGTAGTCGGTGCCGAGCAGCACCCAGCGCTTGGCGCCGCCGCCTTCCTTGCTCATCAGGTACTCGACCGCGGGAATCGCCTGCTGGTTGGGCGCAGCACCCGTGTAGAACACGTTCTTCGACAGCTCTTCGCCTTCGTATTGCACCGGATAGAACAGCACCCCGTTCAGCTCCTCGAACACCGGCAGCACCGACTTGCGCGACACCGACGTCCAGCAGCCGAACACCGCGGCGACCTTGTCCTGCGAGATCAGCTGCCGCGCCTTTTCGGCGAACAGCGGCCAGTTGGAGGCCGGATCGACGACCACCGGCTCGAGCTGCTTGCCGAGGAGCCCGCCCTTCGCGTTGATCTCGTCGATCGTCATCAGCGCGACGTCCTTGAGGACGGTTTCGCTGATGGCCATCGTTCCCGACAGCGAATGCAGCACGCCGACCTTGATGGTGTCGGCGGCCTGCGACTGCGCGGCGACGGCGAGCCCGGCCGTCGCGAGCGCGGCCGAAAGTGCCAGCCGCTTGATGAAATTTCTGCGTTGCATGGAGGTCCCCGTGTCCAGATTTGAGATGACTGCGCCCGTTGAATTCGAGCCGCCGCCGCCATGTCGTCTGAGCAACCACCCTGCGCCGGGACTCTGCAATGATGCATCGCACAATCCATGCCATGGGTCAGGCACCGAGGACAATCATTAGAAATTCAATGTGTTAGAGCATAAATGTGGTGCGCTCGTACAACGCGCGCTCGAGATCGAGTCAGCAGGAATCACCAATTCAGTGCGCGTGAAAATCGTGGCGCACCACTTTGGACAGCGCCGCCCATGGCGGCGCCTGCGCTCAGCCGGCGTCGGGTTTCAGCGCCCGGATCCTCGCGTAGAGCGCGTCGCGCGCGAGTCCGGTCGCGTCCGCCGCCACACGTGCCGCGCGTGTCGGCGGCAGCTCGTCGGCAAGGGCACGCAGCAGCCGGTCGAGATCGGCGGGAGCGGCCTCGGCATCCCCAATGGAAGCACCGTCGCGCGGCCCGTCGACGATGAGCACGAACTCGCCGCGCCGTCGATTCGGCTCCGCGTCGAGCCAGCCGGCCGCTTCGGCGAGCGGAAGACGCACGATCGTCTCGAATTTCTTCGTGATCTCGCGCGCGATGACGACGGCGCGCTCGCCGCCGAGCGCTTCGGCAAGCGCGCCGATCGTGCGGACGACGCGATGCGGCGCCTCGTAGACGACGAGCGCGAACGGGAGCCGCGCGACGCTCGAGAGCAGCTCGTTACGCGCTTTTGGCGCCGTCGGCAGGAAGCCCAGGAATGCGAAGCGCTCGGCATGAAGCCCGGCGACCGAAATCGCCGCGATGGCCGCATTCGCGCCGGGGATCGGAACCACGGGCAATCCGGCGGCGCGGATGGCGGCGACGAGGCGCGCGCCAGGGTCGCTCACCGCGGGCGTGCCGGCGTCGCTGACCAGCGCAACGCTCTTGCCGGCGCGCAGCATGTCTTCGACCTGCGCCGCGCGCCGCGACTCGTTGTGCTCGTGCAGGGACAGCGGGCGGGTCGCGATGCCGTAGTGTCGCAGCAACACCGCCGTCACGCGCGTGTCCTCGGCGGCGACGACATCGGCGGTGGCCAGCACGTCGAGCGCGCGCAGCGTCACGTCGCGGAGATTTCCGAGCGGGGTGGCAACCACATATAATGTCCCTCCCGCGGCGTGGAATCTCGACGCATCCTCCGGTGACGCAAGTTCGTGCGCCGCCAGCGCGTCCGGTTGATCGCCGCTCCCCATCGCCTGCACGTCAGATCCGGAATTGCCGCATGACCGCCCGCCATCCATGCCGCCGCGTCGTGCCGCGAAGCGCTTCGGCGTGTGTCATCGCGCTCGTCATTGCGACAGGCGCGCTGCCGGCATTGTCCGCTGCGCAAACTCCGCCGACAAGGAGCGATCAGACCAATGCGGCGGCCACTGCGGCGGCCACGGCGGCGCCAGCGGCGACCGAGCCGCGCGAGGCCCCCGCCATCGCTCTCGTGCTGCCCCTCAATTCCGGCACGTACGGCCGCGCCGCGGCGGCGGTGAAGGACGGCTTTCTCGCGGCCGCCGCGGTGGCAGGCGAGCACCCGCTCGTGCTCTCGCACGGAGACAATGACGTCGAGGCCGCGTTCGCGCAGGCGCGGGCGGACGGCGCCCGCGTGATCGTCGGCCCGCTCGTGCGCGACGACGTGAAGGCGATCGCCATCATGGGCGTGGATTCGCCGCTCGTGCTCGCGCTGAACCAGGTCGACGAAGGCCTCGCGCTCCCGCCCAACATGTTCACGCTGACACTCGGCGTCGAAAGCGACGCGCGGCAGCTCGCGAAACTCGCACGCGACACCGGCGCCATGACGCTCGCCGTCGTCGGCGCCGACACGCCGCTGCAGAAGCGCTTTGCCGCGGCCTTTGTCGATGCCTGGGTGCAAGCCGGCGGCGCCGCGCCGCTGACGCTGCGCTTCGATCGCGCGCAGGACATGCTCGTGCTTCTCAAGCGGGAACTGGCACGATCGAAGGTCGACGCGGCCCTGCTCGCCGTCGACGGCGCCGATGCGGTTCTCGTGAAGCCGTATGTCGGCACGGTCGCTACGTATGCGGGGAGCAGCGTCAACGATCGCCAGCCGCGCGAGACGCTGCGGGATCTGGAAGACGTCCATTTCGTCGACATCCCGTGGCTTGCCACGCCGGAGGCCCGCGAGTTCGCAGGGATCGCGCGGCCGTCGCTGCCGAACGCGACGCTCGACCGCCTGTATGCGCTCGGCATCGATGCGTTTCGGGTGGCCCAGCTGCTCGCGGACGGCCGCCTCGACCACATCGAGCTCGACGGCGCCACCGGACACCTGCGGCTCGACGCCACGCGGCAGTTCGCGCGCGAAGGCCGCGCGCTGCAATTCAAGGGCGGCCAGGTGGTGCCGGCCGGGGCGCCCTGAAGAAGCAGCCGGCGCGCGCGCGCCACGGCGCGGACGCCGAGGCGCTCGCTGCCGCCTACCTCGTCCGCCAGGGCCTTGCCATCGTCGAGCGGAACTGGCGCCGCCGCGTCGGCGAGCTCGACCTCGTCGCGCGCGACGGCGACATGCTGGTGTTCGTCGAAGTCCGGTTGCGACGCAGCGCGGGCTTCGGCGGCGCCGGCGCCAGCATCACGCAGGACAAGCGCGCTCGAATGGTCGCCGCGGCGGGTCTCTATCTCGCGGGGCTTTCGCGCACGCCGCCGTGCCGGTTCGACGCGATCCTGATGGACGCGCTCGATCCCGCGCGGATCGAGTGGCTCCGCAACGTCGTCGAGGTGTGAGCGGCGGAGAACGTCAGGCAGGGGATCGCGCAGCGAATCTTGTACAATCCGCCGAGGAGAAAACGCTAAATTCATGGATCCCATAGAACGCATCCGCGCGCATTTCGCAGAAAGCGCGCGCCTGAAGCAGGAGGCGGCGGAAGCGCTCGCGCCGGCCATCGCCCGCGCAGCGGGCGCGTTTACCGAATGCCTGCTCGCCGACGGCAAGATCCTCGCGTGCGGCAACGGCGGCTCCGCGTGCGATGCGCAGCACTTCGCCGCGGAGATGGTCGGCCGCTTCGAGCGCGAGCGGCCGGAACTTCCGGCGATTTCGCTTGCCACAGACATTGCGATCCTGACCGCGGTCGCCAACGACTATTCGTTCGAGCAAATCTTCGCCAAGCAGGTCCGCGCGCTGGGCGCCAAGGGCGACGTGCTGCTTGCGATCTCGACGTCCGGCAATTCGGGCAACGTGATTGCGGCGATCGAAGCGGCGCGCGACCGGGAAATGCGCGTCGTCGCGCTGACCGGCAAGGGCGGCGGGCGCATCGCGGGCATGCTGGGCGAAAACGACGTGCACCTGTGCGTTCCGCACGACCGCACGGCGCGCATCCAGGAGGTGCATCTGCTGACCATTCACTGCCTTTGCGACGCGGTCGACAACGCGCTGCTCGGAGAAGAGCCATGACGCGCCCGATCGCGCCCGAACCGCCGCATCCCTGCTTGCCGTCTGCTTTGCCCTTCCGTTCCTCGAAGGCTGCGTGCCGATGATCGTCGCGGGCGCCGCGCAGGTCGCGGTCTCCGCCGGGGATCCGCGCTCGACCGGCGCCCAGATCGACGACCAGACGATCGAGATCAAGGTCACGACCGAGGCCGGCAGCAAGCTGGGGCAACGACGTGCACCTCAACGTCACGAGCTACAACGGCATCGTGCTGCTGACGGGCGAAGCGCCGTCCACGATTATCCAGGACGAGATCACCAAGCTCGCGAAATCGACGGATCGCGTTCGCATCGTGCAGAACGAGATGGTGATCGGCCCCGTCACCGACCTCAGCGCGCGCACGAACGACACCTACATCACCTCCAAGGTCAAGACGCGCCTCCTCGACGACGAGAAGGTCAAGGCGCTCTACATCAAGGTTGTCACCGAGCGCAGCGTCGTCTACCTGATGGGCATCGTGCCGCGCGAGGAAGGCACCCAGGCGGCGCAGGTCGCCGCCACGACGTCGGGCGTGGCGAGCGTCGTCAAGGTCTTCGAATACAAGAACTGATTTGTCGCCGCGCTACGCCGCGAAGATCGCCACGGCCGCCGACGCGCCGGCGCGCATTGCGCGGCTGCCGCGTCCGCTCGTGTTCACCAACGGCGTCTTCGACGTCCTGCACCGCGGCCACGTCGCGTATCTCGAGCAGGCGCGCGCGGAGGGCGCATCGCTTGTCGTCGCGGTCAATTCCGACGCATCCGTCCGCCGGCTCGGCAAGGGCGACGACCGTCCGCTCAATTCGCTGGACGACCGCATGGCGGTGCTGGCGGCCCTCGCCGCCGTCGACCTCGTCGTGCCCTTCGACGCCGACACGCCGCGCGACCTGATCGTTGCGTGCCGCCCCGACGTGCTCGTCAAGGGCGGCGACTACTCGGCGGCGACGACCGCCGGCGCGGCCGAGACCGTCGCGGCGGGCGGCCGCTTCGTCGCGATTCCCTTCGAATTCGATCGCTCGACCACGGCGCTGCTGCGCCGGATCCGCGGCAAGTGAGCATCGGGCTGCTTCTGCTGCCCGATTTCCTGCTCATCGCGCTCGGCGTGGCGCTGAAGCGGGTGCGCGGATTCGACGCGGCCTTCTGGACCGGCGTGGAACGGCTCGTCTATTTCGTGCTGTTCCCCGCGCTGCTGTTCCGGTCGCTCGCGACGTCGCCGCTCGGCCTCGCGGACGCAGGCCGCCTGGCCGCGGTGGGACTTGCGTTCACGCTCGCCGGGATGTTGCTTGCAGCACTCGCGCAGCCGCTGTTCCGGCTGCCGCATGCAACGTTCGCGGCTTGCTTCCAGTGCGGGTTTCGCTTCAACACGTACATCGCGCTGGCCGTCGCCAGCCGCATCGGCGGCGACGTCGCGGTCGCCGCGATCAGCGTGCTCATCGGTGTCCTGGTGCCGGTGGTGAACATCGCCGCGGTGGCGATGCTGGCGCGCGGCCAGGGCGGCCGGATCGCCGTCGAGCTCGCGCGCAATCCGCTCGTGCTCGCGTGCCTCGCGGGCATGGCCTGGAAGGCCGCGGCGCTGCCGCTGCCCGAGCTCCCATCGCATGTGCTCGCGACGCTTTCCAGCGCGGCGGTGCCGTTGGGCCTGCTCGCGGTCGGGGCCGGATTGAAGTTCGTGCGCGCGACCCTGCCCCCGGCCGCGCTTGCGTGGTGGAACGGCGTCAAGCTCGTCGCCGTGCCGGCGGTTGCCTACGTGCTCGCGAATTTCGCCGGCCTGTCGCCGCTGGAACGGCAGGTCGCCGTCGCAATGGCCGCGGTGCCGACGGCGCCCTCCGCCTACATCCTCGCAACGCAGATGACGGGCCACGGCGCGCCAGTCGCCTTGCTGATCAGCACGGGAACGCTGCTTGCGGCCGTCACGCTTCCGCTGTGGATCGCGCTGGTGAGTTGATGAGCGCGCTGGCTGTTGCCTCGGCCTCCGCACCGCGATTGAAGTTCGTGGGGCCTGTGGGGTCGGCCTCATGCGCCGGCTCGCGATCGCTCGCTCCCACTTGCCTTCGGCGTGGGCCTCGGCTCGCCGCTCGCGCCTCGGCCTCCGCAATGGAATTGGAACACGGGGGCCGTTGGGTCGGCCTCATGCGCCGACTCGCGATCGCTCGCTCCCCCTTGCCTTCGGCGTGGGGCCCCGGCTCGCCGCTCGCGCCTCGGCCTCCGCAATGGAATTGGAACACGGGAGGCACGTTGGGTCGGCCTCATGCGCCGACTCGCGATCGCTCGCTCCCCCTTGCCTTCGGCGTGGGGCCCCGGCTCGCCGCTCGCGGCGCTACCGCCGATTGCGGTTGATGAAGTCGGCGACGATGCCCTTCTGGCTCCGGTCGATGGCGGCATCGAGCGTGCGGTCGTTCGGGTCGTACTGCTTCGCCTTGCGGAATGCGTTGATCGCGTCCTGGTGATAGCCCTGCGCCTGCAGCGCCTGGCCGAGGCAGCGCCACGCCTCGGAGTTGCCGAGCTCGAGGTCGGTCCAGGCGCGGCATAGCTCGGCGGCCCGTCGCCAGTTGCCCGCCTGCAGCATCCGCGGCCCCTCCACCTTGAGGACCGCAGCACGCGCCTTCCGGTCGGCGAATTCGGCCGCAAGCTCGGGATCGACCGGCCCCGTGTCTTCCACACGCACGGGCGGCGGCGTGACGACGCTCGGCACCGGCGCGGCCGCGGGGGCCGCGGACTTGATGCCGCCGCTGACGCCCGACGTGCCGAGACGCGACAATCCGCTCGGGAACAGCGATTGCGCCGAGGGCAGCGCCTCGGTCAACGACGTGCGCGCCCAGCTGATCGACTGCGCCATGGGCTGGTGCCACGCGACGCCGTAGAGCCACAGCATCGCGGCGAGTCCGCACACGCCGGTCACCGCATTGAGCACGCCCGGCGGCCCATGGGTGACAAGGCAGTCCTGCGCGAAGTCCCAGTCGGTCTCCTGGTTCTGCGAAACCTTTTCGTAGGCGACGGCGATGAGGATCGGCGCAAGCAGCGGAAAGCCGCAGCCGACCCCTTCCCACCATACGCGGAACGCGCGCCGCAGCCCGCGGCGCACCTGCGAGCGCGTGTCGCGGACTCGCATAGGCATCGGAGATCGAGAACTGCAGGTAACAGCCGAAGAGCCACTTGCCCGGCGTCGTCTGCAGCGCGGCGATCAACAGCGCCTCGATCGGCACCCAGGTGCCGGTGATCAACATCGGGGCGAGCAGCGGATGCCCGACCCAGAAGGCGAGCGTGTCGGGCATCGCGCCGGCGCCGCGCAACTCGGACAGCAGCAGCGCAAGGACGAGACCCCAGATCGCGTAATCGAAGAGCCGCGCCGCCAGGCGGTTCCACGGTCGCGGCTCGCTGGTTCGGCCCGCCTTCGCGCGCTCGAGCTCCGCCATGCGAAGCTGGAAGATCCAGCTCGCGTCTTCCTGCGGCTGGTTGGTGCCGAGGAACACGCTCTTCTCGCGGCGCCAGTTGAGGATCGCGAGGTCCGTCGTCGGAATCAGCACGGGCGACGGCGTGCCGCGCCTCCGGCGCGACCAGGCCACGCCATGGACGATGCCGTAGACGATCGTCAGCACCAGCAGCGTGAGCGTGAGCCACACGAGCACCTGCTTCGCGACCAGGACCGTGTCGGCGGGCGTGACCGCGACGATGGCTGCGGCGATGAACGCGCCGAAGAGGACGCACAGTCCCGCGGTCACGAGCGTCGAGCGGCCGAACGACGCGACGCGCTCCGTGAGACCCGGGTGATGGAAAATGCGCTCCGCCGGAGGCACCTCGCCGTCGAGGCCCGTCTCCAGGATCTCGTCCTGCTCCGGCTCGGGCTCGGGCGGCTTCACGTCCGTCTGCTCGCCCGCTTCCGCCATGGCGTTGCTGACGACGTGCGCGATCCGCTGTTCGGTCGTGCCGTCCGAAACCGACAGCTCCTCGTCGTAGCGGACGCGCCGTTCGTGGTCGCTCAGTATGCGGCTGGCATGATTGATGAAGCGCAATGCCTCTTCGACATTGCCCTGTCCATCCCGCGTCTTCGCATAATATTTGCGGATCAGCCGGCGCAGCGCGGCCCGGACCTCCTCATCCGAGGCGGCCTGCGGTATTCCCAGCGCTTCGTACAGCGTCGCTCGCATCGTGGTGACGGCATGCCGGAACGTGCCGGCCAGGGTGTTGCCTTGTTGCAGGAATCTTCGGGGAAATCCGCGTTCCTAGGCAAGGGGAGTTAAGCAAGAAGCAGGCCGATTCCGGGAAAATGGGCCGAAATCGCCGGGAGCAACCGACAAATGACAAGGGCAACCCGAAAGTTGCCCTTTTTGCGATACGTCCGAAGGGTCTATTCCCCGGACTTTTCCTTGTGCGTGTGCGCCAGCTTTTCGCGGATGCGCGCCGACTTGCCCGAGCGGTCCCGCAGGTAATAGAGCTTCGCCCGGCGCACGTCGCCTTTGCGTTTCACCTCGATCGAGGCGAGCAGCGGCGAATAGGTCTGGAAGGTGCGCTCGACGCCTTCGCCGCTCGAGATCTTGCGCACGACGAACGACGAATTGAGGCCGCGGTTGCGCTTCGCGATGACCACGCCCTCGTAGGCCTGCACGCGCTTGCGCTCGCCTTCGACGACGCTCACGTTGACGATGACGGTGTCGCCCGGCGCGAATTCGGGAATCGTCTTCCCCAGCCGCGCGATTTCTTCCTTTTCCAGCATTTCGATGACGTTCATGACGCGTGTTCTCCGTTCGTTGCGATGTGGCGGGCAGCGCAGGGCGACCCCTGATGCGCGCGCTTTGTTGTGACGGCCGTCTTCACCCTACTGCTGCCGCGACCGGCTCCGATACGCCGCGAGCAGCATCTCTTCTTCCTTCGTCAGCGTCCGGCTTTCCAGCAACCCGGGCCGCCGTTCCTTCGTCCTGCCCAGCGACTGCATCAGCCGCCACTTGCGAATATCCTCGTGGTGCCCCGACAACAGCTCCTCGGGGACGCCATCGCTTCCTTCGCCCGCCTTGCCGGCCAGGCGCTCGGGCCGCGTGTAATGCGGGCAATCGAGCAGCCCCGCCGCGAACGAGTCCTGCGCGGCCGATTCGGCGTCGTTCAGCACGCCGGGACGCTGCCGCACGACCGCGTCCATCAGCATCAGCGCGGGAAGCTCGCCGCCCGAGACGACGAACTCGCCGATGGCGATCTCCTCGTCGACCTCGCGCGCGACGAACCGCTCGTCGATCCCTTCATATCTGCCCGCCACCAGCACGTACGCCGTCGCGTCGGCCGCCGCCGCGAGCTCCGCGACGCGCCGGTGCGTCAGCGGCGTGCCCGCCGGCGACAGGTGAATCGTCCGCGTCGCCGCGTATCCCGCCTCGCGCTGCGCCGCCCTTGCCGCCGCGACCGCCTGCGCGAGCGGCTCCGCCAACATTACCATCCCCGGCCCGCCGCCGTACGGGCGGTCATCGACGGTCCGGTGGTTGTCCGTCGTGAAATCGCGCGGGTTCCACGTTGCGAGCCGCCATAAACCGCGTTCCAGCGCGCGTCCCGTGACGCCGAAGCGCGACGCGTGATCGACAAGTTCCGGAAACAGCGTGACGACGTCGATCCTCATTCGTCACCTCGATTTATCCTAGAAATCCTCGCCCCAGTCGACGTCGATCCGCCGTGCCGCGAGATCGACGCGATCGACGATCGCCGCCACATACGGGATCAGCCGATCCGGACCAGCCTCGCCTGCCGGCCGCGCGACCCGCAGCAGCGGATGCGCGCCATGCGCCAGCACTTCCGCCACCTCGCCGAGCCTCGCGCCTTCCCGGTTGACCACCGCGAGGCCCTCGAGGTCGACCCAGTAGATCTCGTCCTTCTTCGTCCGCGGAAGCGCGGCACGCGGCACCCCGACCTCGGCGCCCCGCAGGGCCAGCGCATCCTCGCGATTGGCGACACCTGCAAGCGCCACCAGCAGGACGCCCGAATGCATGCGGCCCGCCGTCTTCCGCACTTCGCGCCACGTCGTGTCGCGCGGAGAACGCATCCACCATGTCGCGTAATCGAGCAGCGCTTCCGGCGCCTGCGATACCGGCTGGACCTTGACCCAGCCCCGCACGCCGTGGGGAACCAGGACCCGGCCCATCACCACGATGCCGTCCGGCGCGGGCGCCGCCGAGGGCACGGGGCCGGCGGCGAAGGTCAGGCCACCGCAGGCGCGGCCGCGGGTTTCGCGGGCGCCGCGGATTTCTTCACGAGGCCCGCCACCGTGTCCGACAGCTTGGCGCCGCGCTCCTGCCAGAAGCTGATCCGGTCCTGCGCGATGCGCAAGCCCTCTTCGCCTTCACCGGCGATCGGGTTGTAGAAACCGACGCGCTCGATGAAGCGGCCATCGCGGCGGTTGTGCGAGTCGGCGACGACGATGTTGAAGAAGGGGCGCTTTTTGGCGCCGCCGCGAGCTAGTCGAATGACAACCATGGTCGATGCGTCCGTTATCGGAGAAAAGTCTTTAATTATACGAGGAAAATGGCACCGGCGGCAAGGTGGCGGTCCGCAAAACGCCCCGGGGCATTCCGAGCCGGGCTCATCTCAGCCGTGGCGCGCAACCTGTTGATTTAAAATATTTTCCAGTTTCGCGAGGGCGGCGAGGCGGCGGCGATCACCGCAGGCCGGGCAGCATTCCCTTCATCCCCCGCAGCATCTTCTGCATCCCGCCCTTCGCGACCATCTTCATCATCTTCTGCGTCTGCTCGAATTGCGCGAGGAGCTGGTTCACTTCCTGCACCGAAACGCCGGCGCCGGCCGCGATCCGGCGCTTGCGCGACGCCTTGAGGATTTCCGGCTTGACGCGCTCGGCCCGGGTCATCGAATTGATGATGCCCTCGATGCGCGCGATCTTCTTTTCGCTGACGTTCGTGTTCTGCGCGGCACGCGCGAGCTCCGCGGGCAGCTTGTCCATCATGCCGGCGACGCCGCCCATCTTGCGCATCTGGGCGATCTGCGCCTTGAAGTCGTCGAGGTCGAATCCCTTGCCGGACTTGACCTTTTTCGCGAGCTTCTCGGCTTCGGCGACATCGACCGACTTGTGCGCATCCTCGATCAGCGACATGACGTCACCCATGCCGAGAATGCGCGAAGCCATCCGCTCGGGGTGGAACACCTCGAGCCCGTCGATCTTTTCCGCGACCCCGACGAACTTGATCGGCGCGCCGGTGACCTGCCGCACCGACAGCGCGGCGCCGCCGCGCGCGTCGCCGTCGAGCTTGGTGAGGATCACGCCGGTGAGCGGCAGCGTGTCGCGGAACGCGCGCGCCGTGTTGACCGCGTCCTGCCCTTGCATCGCATCGACGACGAACAGGGTCTCGATCGGTTTCGCGGCGGAATGCACGTCGGCGATCTCGCGCATCATCGCGTCGTCGATCGCGAGCCGGCCGGCCGTGTCGACGATCACGACGTCGTGGTAGTGCTTGCGCGCCCAGTCGATCGCCGCGGCGGCGATGGCGACGGGCCGCTCGCCGACGGCCGAGGGAAAGAAATCCACGCCCACCTGTGTGGACAGCGTCTGCAGCTGCAGGATCGCGGCGGGCCGGTAGACGTCGGTGGAAACGAGCAGCACCTTTTTCTTCTGCTCCTTCAGCAGGCGCGCGAGCTTCGCGGCGGTCGTCGTCTTGCCGGCGCCCTGCAGACCGGCGAGCAGCAGGACGGCGGGGGGCTGCGTCGCGAAATCGAGCGGCGCGGCCGCCGTCCCCATCAACGCGGCGAGCTCGCGATGGACGACGCCGATCAGCGCCTGTCCCGGCGACAGCGATCCCACGACTTCCTCGCCGACCGCTTTTTCCTTCACGGCGGCAATGAAATCCTTGACGACCGGCAGCGCGACGTCGGCCTCGAGAAGCGCCAGGCGAACTTCGCGCAGGGCGTCGGCGATGTTCGCGTCGGTGAGGCGCGCCTCGCCGCGCAACGATTTGACGACGCGCGAAAGCCGTTGGGTAAGGGTGTCGAACATCGGGATTCCCGGGTGAGATCGGCCGCGGCCGGGCCGGCGGCGGCGCTGCGGTACTGAGGTAAACTGCGCTACGGCGGCTCGAGGCCGCAAGCCGCAATCGAAAGCCGATGATTTTACTCCACGTCGCGGTCGCCACCCTGTACGCGCTGGCTGCGTGGGTGCTCTGGCCAAAGCCGGTCGCCAATGCGCCCGGCGCCGGTGCGGCGGCTTCCCGCACGTCGATATCGTGGAACGCGATGCTCGTCCCCGCGGCGCTGCTGCTGCACGCGTGGATGGCCGGCCGCGAATTCGCGACCCCGGAAGGCCTCGACCTCAGCCTGCCCAATGCGGTGTCGGTCGTCGCGGCGCTCGTCGCGCTCGTGGCGTGGGCATCGGGCCTGCTGCAGACGCTGCCGGCGATCGGCACCGTGGTGCTGCCGGTCGCGGCGGTCGCGTCGCTGGTGCCGGCCTTCGTCGCCAACCCGCACCGGTTCCCCTACGGCGACGAGCCCTGGGCCGCGCTGCACATCGCGGTCGCGCTGGTCTCCTATTCGCTGTTTCTCGTCGCCGCGCTGCAGGCGCTGCTCCTGATGGGACTCGAGAAGCGGCTGCGCCGGCACCTGCCGGATCCCGGCGCCAGCGGGCTGCCGCCCCTGCTCACGCTCGAGCGCTTCCTCTTCCGTCTCGTGACCGTGGGTTTCGTGCTGCTCACGCTGACGCTCGCGAGCGGCATGCTGTTTTCCGAGCAGATCTTCGGAAAGCCGATGCTGTTCACGCACCGGAACGTCCTTTCCCTGCTTGGTTGGCTCACGTTCGGCGCGCTCCTGCTGGGACGCTGGCGCTACGGATGGCGGGGCCGCGTCGCGCTGCGGTGGATCGTCGCCGGCACGGTCTTCGTGTTCCTCGCGTACCTCGGCGAAAAGTTCGTGCTCGAGGTGCTGCTCAGGCGCTAGTGTGCTGAGTCAGGAATTCCGAAGGTAAAGGAGCAAGTGAAATCGGGTGTCAGGCGAGGCGCGAGGCCGACAACGTACCTCGTGGTACGGTGAGGCCGAGCAACAAAGCATGGCGCCCGCTCATTTGGCAACTGAGCGCAGCGAACCATCGAGTGAATTTCTGACTCAGCACACATGGACGACATCCCGCTCAGCACGCTCGCGATCGCCGTAGTGCTGCTGCTCCTCGCGTCCGGGTTCTTCTCGATCGCCGAGACGGCGATGATGGCGGCCAACCGGCACCGCCTCAAACACCGCGCTCATCGCGGATCGCCCGGCGCGCGCAAGGCGCTTTCGCTGCTCGGAGAGATCGACAAGCTGCTGGGGGTCATCCTGCTCGGCAACACGCTGGTCGCGGCGGCGGCGGCGACGTTGACCGCGGTCATCACCAAGCGGCTCTACGGCGAAGGCGAGATCGCCCTGGGGCTCGGCACGCTGGCGATCACGTTCGCGATCCTCGTGTTTTCGGAGATTGCGCCGAAGGTCGTCGGCGCGGCGCACGCGGACCGCATCGCGCCCGTCGTCAGCTTCGCCCTCGCGCCGTTGCTCAAGGCGGCGACTCCCGTCGTCTGGTTCGTGAACCTTTTCGTGCAAGGGCTGCTGAAGCTGCTGCGGATCCCGACCGGCTCCGCCATGGGCTCGAAGCTGACGCAGGAGGAACTCCGTTCGCTCGTGCTCGAAGGGCAGTATTTCCGGGGCAAGCACCGGACGATGCTCGCCAACCTCCTCGACGTCGAGGCGATCACCGTCGACGACGTGATGACACCGCGCAACCAGATCCATGCGGTCGACCTCCGCGCCAAGCCAGGTCACCTCGCCCAGCAGCTGGCGACGTCGTATCACACGCGGCTCCCGGCGTACGAGGATGAGCTCGACAACATCGTCGGCATCGTGCACCTGAAGCAGGTCGTCGCCCTGCAGCAGGCCGGGACGATCGACGAGTCCGGCCTGCGCACGATTCTTCGTCCCGGCGTATTTCGTGCCGGCGGGAACGCCGTTGCTCGCGCAATTGCAGCAGTTCCAGACCGATCGCGAGCGCCTCGGGCTCGTCGTCGACGAGTACGGCGAGCTCCTCGGGCTGCTCACGATCGAGGACATCGTCGAGGAGATCATCGGCGACTTCACGACGCAGGCCCCGGCCGGCGGCGAATCCTGGGCCCGGGAACCGGACGGCAGCGTCGTCGTCGACGGCATGGCGGCGCTGCGGACCCTCAACCGGAAGCTCGGGACGCATTTTCCGCTGGATGGGCCCAAGACGCTCAATGGACTGATCGTCGAGCAACTGGGCGAGATCCCGGATGCGGGGACAAAGGTCGCGGTTGCCGGCCAGAAGCTCGAAATCCTCCAAACCCAGGATCGCGCGGTGAAAGTGGTGCGCCTGCTGCCGCCCGTGGGGCGCGCCCCGCCCCCGCCTTTACAAAGCCAGAGCGGACAGGCATCATCAGTTGCTTAACTTTTATGCGGTTGGAATAACGCGAAAAGGAACGGTCGAAGCCAATAAGGGCACGTAATTTGCTTAAGCACTCCGATAGCCCGGCTTTTTGCCGATAACCCAAACTTTCGAGCCGCCCAGCCCATGGCCACCCACGCCGCCGCCACGCGCAACCTGAGCGGACTCGCGCGCGCCCTGGCGCAGCACGGGCTGATGACGGAGTTCGACGCCGAGGCGCTGCAGACCCAGGCGGCGCAGGCAAACATCACCTTCGTCGAGCAGTTGCTCCAGGGCAAGCGGATGTCCGCGACGCAGCTCGCGGTTTTCGGTTCGCGGGCTTTCGGCGTGCCGCTGATGGACCTGGGTGCGTTCGACCTCGACCAGATCCACAAGGACCTGGTCGACCTCAAGATGGCGCAAACGCGGCGGGTACTGCCGCTGCACAAGCGCGGCAACCGCCTCTACGTCGCGACGTCGGACCCGGCGAACCTCCAGGCGCTTGAGGAAGTCCGCTTCAAGACGAACCTGGTCGTCGAGCCGGTCGTGGTCGAGGACGACAAGCTCGCGCAGGCGATCGTCAAGCTGGTCGAGGCCACCGGCGCGACGCTCAAGGACGTCACGTCGATGGAGGATCTCGAGATCGACCTCCAGGACGGCAGCCCCCTCGGTGCTCACCGACGAGGAGAACTCCGAGGTCGAGGACGCGCCGGTCGTCAAGTACATCCAGAAGATCCTGCTTGACGCGATCAACCTCGGCGTGTCCGACATCCACTTCGAGCCGTACGAAAAGTATTACCGGATCCGCTACCGGCTCGACGGCATCCTGTCGGAAGTCGCGCAGCCGCCGCTCGTGATCAAGGACAAGATGGCGTCCCGGATCAAGGTGATCTCGAGACTCGACATTTCCGAAAAGCGCGTGCCGCAGGACGGCCGCATGAAACTCGTGCTGTCGAAGGCGAAGTCGATCGACTTCCGTGTCAGCACCTTGCCGACGCTCTTCGGCGAAAAGATCGTCATGCGGATTCTCGACTCGGCGGGCGTCAAGCTCGGCATCGAGGCATTGGGCTACGACCCGGACCAGCAGGAAAGGATGATGTTCGCCATCGGCCGGCCGTACGGGATGATTCTCGTGACCGGGCCTACCGGCAGCGGCAAGACCGTCTCCCTGTACACCTGCCTCAACATCCTGAATCAGCCCGGCATCAACATCTCGACCGCCGAGGATCCGGCGGAAATCCTGCTGCCGGGCGTCAACCAGGTCAATGTCAACGACAAGGCGGGCCTCACGTTCGCGGCGGCGCTGAAATCGTTCCTGCGGCAGGACCCGGACATCATCATGGTGGGCGAAATCCGCGATCTCGAGACCGCCGACATCGCGATCAAGGCGGCGCAGACAGGCCACCTGGTCCTGTCGACGCTGCATACCAACGATGCGCCGGCAACGCTGACGCGGCTCCTCAACATGGGTGTCGCGCCATTCAACGTGGCGTCGTCGGTCATCCTGATCACTGCGCAACGTCTCGGGCGGCGGCTGTGCGCGAACTGCAAGCAGCCGAAGGACATCCCCCCCGAGGCGCTCATCCGGGCAGGCTTTACCGAAGAGGAAATCGACGGCAGCTGGCAGCCGTACGGCCCGATCGGCTGTGACAAATGCAAGGGCACGGGCTACAAGGGCCGGGTGGGCATCTACCAGGTCATGCCGATTTCCGACGAGATGCGGCAGCTCATCATGCGTAACTGCACCCAACTCGACATCGCTGAGCAGGCCCTCAAGGAAGGCGTGAAGGATCTGCGCCAGTCGGGCCTCGTCAAGGTCAAGCAGGGCGTCACGTCGCTCGAGGAAATCGAGGCGATCACCAACGAATAACGGCGCGCGTCGCGCCTTCCGACAGGATTCCGAACATGGCCACCGCCACCGCAACGCGCAAGGACGTCAAGGAATACACCTTCGTCTGGGAAGGCGTCGACCGCAACAACCGCCAGATTCGCGGCGAATCCAAGGCCGCATCGCAAACGGTCGTCACCACCAACCTGCGCCGCCAGGGCATCCGTCTCCAGAAGATCAAGAAGCTCACGTTTCGCGGCGGCAAGAAGGTCGGCGAGCGGGAAATCACGTTCTTCACGCGGCAGCTCGCGACGATGCTGCGCGCCGGCGTCCCGATGCTGCAGTCATTCGAGATCGTCGCCCGCGGCCACAGCAATCCGCGGTTCTCGCGTCTCATCATGGATCTGAAGGCACGCGTCGAATCGGGTTCCAGCCTGTCGCAGGCGTTTCGCGAGCATCCGATCCAATTCGACGCGCTCTATTGCAACCTCGTGCACGCCGGCGAGACCGCCGGCATGCTGGACGCGATCCTCGACCGGCTCGCGACCTACAAGGAAAAGATCCTCGCGATCAAGAGCAAGATCAAGTCGGCGCTGTTCTACCCGATCTCGGTGATCGTGGTCGCGACGCTGGTCATCTGGGTCATCATGGTCTGGGTGATCCCCGCCTTCAAGACGATCTTCGCGAGCTTCGGCGCCGACCTGCCGGTCCCCACGCTCATCGTGATGGCCATGAGCGATTTCGTCGTCGCCTGGTGGTGGCTCGCGGCCATCGTCCTTGCCGGATGCGTTGTCGGCTTCACCTACCTGCACCGGCGCTCGGCGGCGCTGCGCCACACGATCGACCGGCTTTCGCTCAAGATTCCGATCATCGGCGGGATCCTGGAAAAGGCGACGATCGCGCGCTGGACGCGAACGCTGCAGACCATGTTCGCGGCGGGCGTCCCGCTCGTCGAATCGCTCGACGCGGTGGCGGGCGCAGCCGGCAATGCCGTGTACACGGTTGCCACGAAACGAATCCAGACCGAAGTGAGCACCGGCACCAGCCTCACCAACGCGATGACCAACTCGAAGCTCTTTCCGTCGATGGTGCTGCAAATGACGCAGATCGGGGAGGAGTCGGGCTCGCTCGACAACATGCTCGGCAAGATCGCGGAGTTCTACGAGCGCGAAGTCGACGATGCGGTGGCCGCGCTGTCGACCCTGCTCGAGCCGCTCATCATCGTGTTCCTGGGGGTCGTGATCGGCGGCCTGGTGGTGGCCATGTACCTGCCGATCTTCAAGCTCGGCCAGGTTGTCTGACGCAATAGGCGCCGTCGTGGCGCCAACCGGGCATTTCGAGACGGGCCTCTCCCCGTGAGCGAATTCGCCCTGACGGTCGTCGCCGCGCTGCTGGTCGGCCTTTGCGTCGGCAGCTTTCTGAACGTCGTCATCCATCGCCTGCCCAGGATGCTGGAGCGGGAATGGAAGGCGCAATGCGCCGAATTCCGGAAAGAGCCGGTCCCCGACGAGCCCGCCTACAACCTCGTCGTGCCGCGCTCGGCGTGCCCCGCCTGCGGGCACATGATCACGGCGCTCGAAAATGTCCCGGTGGTGTCCTGGCTCGCACTGCGCGGCAAGTGCAGCGCCTGCAAGGCGCCCATTTCGGCCCGCTATCCGATCATCGAGATCACGGGAGCCCTGCTCGCGGTCGCCGCGATCGTCGCGTTCGGCGCCACGGCAAAAGGCGCCGCCGCCTGCGTTCTGCTGTGGACGCTGCTCGCGCTGACGATGATCGACGCCGACACGCAATACCTTCCGGATGACCTCACGCTGCCGCTGCTTTGGGCGGGCCTCCTCGTCAACCTCGGCGGCGTGTTCACGCCGCTGTCGAGCGCGGTGATCGGTGCCGTCGCCGGCTACCTGACCCTGTGGTCCATCTACTGGCTGTTCAAGCTCATCCGCGGCAAGGAAGGAATGGGCTACGGGGATTTCAAGCTGCTCGCCGCGTTGGGCGCGTGGCTCGGCTGGACGATGCTGCCGCTGATCGTCCTGCTGTCATCCGCCGTGGGCGCCGTGATCGGCCTCGCCCTGATCGCCTTCAAGGGCCGCGACCACGAGCTCCCCATCCCCTTCGGGCCGTACCTCGCGATCGCGGGCGCGATCGCGCTCTTCTTCGGCCCCGCGCTCATCAAGCTCTACCTTCCGTGAGCGGACCCTTCATCGTCGGACTGACCGGCGGCATCGGCAGCGGAAAATCGGCGGTCGCCGATGCGTTTGCCGCGCTCGGGATCGACGTGACCGACACCGACCGAATCGCGCATGCCCAGACGGCTCCGGGCACGCCGGGCCAGGGCGAGATCGCCGCCGCCTTTGGCGCGGGCATCCTCCGCTCCGACGGGACGCTCGACCGCGCCGCGCTGCGCCGTCTGGCGTTCGCCGACCCGACGGCGCGCGCGCGCCTCGAGGCGATTCTCCACCCACGGATCGGGAAGGCCGCACGGGACGAAATCGCGCATTGGCAGAGCCCGTATGGCATCCTCGTCGTGCCGCTGCTCCTCGAGCGGAGCGGACTCAAGTCGCTGGTGCAGCGGATTCTCGTGGTGGACTGCCCCGAGGACCTGCAGGTCCGGCGGGTCGTTGCCCGCAGCGGATTCGCCGCCGACGAGGTCCGCGCGATCATGGCAACGCAGCTCGGGCGCGAGGAACGCATCGCCGGCGCCGACGACGTCCTCGACAACGCGGGCGCGATGGCCGCGATCGCACCGCAGGTCGCCGAGCTCGACCGCCGCTACCGGGCGCTGGCCGCCCTGGCGGGACGCGCAGAGCCGTCTTCGGGCAGAATGCCGGCTTGATGCCATCCACATTCGCCTGCTGCCCGCCGTGATCCGCTACGAGCATCCGCTGAACGAGCGCATCCGCACGCTGATGCGGCTCGAAGATCTCTATCGCCGCGCGCAGTTCTTCGCGTCGCGCACCGAAGGTCCGGATCACCATGCGGCGCTGCTCGCATTGTTCGAGATCACCGATGTCGCCGCGCGCGCCGATCTCAAGACCGACATCCTGCAGGAGCTCGAGCGGCAGAAGCAGCTGATGGCAGGGCTGCGCAACAATCCGGCGATCGACGCTGGCGTCCTCGAGGCGCTGCTGGCCGACATCGAGCGCGCGAGCGGCGCGCTGCTCGGGCAGGCTGGCAAGGCCGGCACGCACCTGCGCGAGAACGAGTGGCTGATGACGATCAAGCAGCGCACCGCCATTCCCGGCGGCGTCTGCGAGTTCGACCTGCCCGCGTACCACTACTGGCTCAACGCCGATCCCGCGGCGCGGCAGAACGACCTCAAGGCCTGGCTCGAGCCGTTCCTCCCGATCCACGACGGCCTCGCGATCATCCTCCGGCTGCTGCGCGACAACGGGCGCGCGAGCAAGCAGACGGCCTATCGCGGCGTGTTCCAGTTGATGCTGACGACATCGAAGGTCGCGCAGCTCCTGCGCCTCACCGTCGACAACGACGTCGCCTGCGTGCCGGAAATCAGCGCCAACAAGTACGCGCTCAACATCCGCTTCATCGGGGTGTCCGGCATGGACCGCGGAACCGTGTTCGATCGCGATGTCGAATTCGAGCTGATGTTCTGCAATCTTTGAGCTGCCTTGGAGCCTGACCCGTAGCCGTTTCCGACGGCGTATATGCCGTGGTAGTTGTCGCGAAAGATGGAATCCTTAATATAAAGCTGTCCCGGTCCTTCCACGTAAAGGCCCTCGATCGGAAAACCGCTCACCACGGTATTCTCGACATGCACTATGCCGCCGCCCTGTCCAATCCAGTCGATTCCTCCGGTCACATTTCCCTGATGAGCGATTACCAGGCCACGCAGCACCACGACGTCCGTGCTCGCAACGTCGATGAGCACGACAGTGTATTGCCCGGGATATCCCGGGATTGGAATTCCCGTACTTGGCGATAGGCCCGCGTGCACGCCGAGCTGGGACGATGACGGAAACCGACTTGTGAATCGCCATCCCGCCATATCCGGCCGTGTCGATGGCTACGACCTCGCCACCCGCTGCCACTGCATCGATCGCCGCCTGGAAACCACGACATGGTGCAGCAAGGGAACAGGGGTTGGTGTCGACGCCGTAAGACGCGACGAATGACCGGCGCCCTCCGTGCAATGTCTTCTGTCATACCGCACGTTTAATCCTGATCAAGTAACCCGCCGCCCTGGCGCGGATACCGCCAACCCGAAGGGAGTTCCTTTGAACGAATTGTCGCGCTCGTGTTTCCGCAGTCGCATCTTTCGCACCGTGTCCGCCCTCCTGGCCGTTCTGTTCGCCGCGGCATCAACGGGCGTTGCGGCGCAAGTGGTCAGAATGGCCGCGTCTCCGGTCGTGCGGACCGTCGTTCAAGCGACGCAGTTGCGCTTCGAACCTCGGATCGCGTACGCGTCGGCGACGCTGCGCGTCGTCGGCCCCTCCGGATTTGCCTTCGAGCGTGCGTTCGGCACCGGGGCGCCGGTATTCGATCTCGCAAGCGTGGGCGGGCGCCTCGCCGACGGGCAATACCGCTACGAGCTCACGCTGGGCCGCGTACCGAGCCCGGCGCTGCGTGCCGCTTTCGACGCCAACGCGTTTCGCGACGACGGTACCGCAAGCAGCCCCGCGCTCGCCGCCGAGCTCGACGCCTTGCGCGCGACCGACTCGGGATCGTTTCTCGTGGCCGGCGGACAGATCATGGTGCCCGCGGTCGCACCAACGGCCACGCCGCCCGGCACTCGCGCGAGCCGCGGCGACACGCCCACGATCAACGATCAGGTGGTCCCCGACGACCTCATCGTGCAGGGCAGCGCGTGCGTCGGGCTCGATTGCGTCAACAACGAGTCGTTCGGCTTCTCGACGATCGTCGTGAAGGAAAACAACACCCGGATCACTTTCACCGACACGTCGACGGGCGTCGGATTCCCGGCCCACAGCTGGCAGCTCACCGCCAACGACAGCGCCTCGGGCGGCCTCGACAAGTTCTCGATCGAGGACCTGACGGCGGGAAGAATTCCGTTCACGGTGGTGGGCAACGCACCGACGAACAGCCTCTTCGTCGACAGCACCGGCCGCGTCGGGCTGCGCACGTCCACACCGGTGCTCGACATCCACGTCGATACGGGCAACACGCCGGCGCTGCGCTTCGAGCAGGACGCCACGGGCGGGTTCACGCCGCAGACCTGGGACGTTGCCGGCAACGAGGCGAACTTCTTCGTGCGCGACATCACCGCCGGCAATCGCTTGCCCCTGCGCATCCGTCCCGGAGCGCCGACGAGCAGCATCGACGTCGCCGCGTCCGGCAACGTCGGCATCGGAACGGCGTCGCCGCAGCAGGCGCTGCATGTCCAGCGAGGCGGCACGGACGCGATCCTGCGCATCGAACAGACCGCGAGCGCAGTTCCGGCCGTCTGGGACATCAAGAACAACGCGGCGACCGGCAGGCTGACGATCAGCGATGCCTCGGGGCTCGGCGCGCGCGTTCCCTTCAAGATCGGCCCGGGCGCCACCGACAACCTGCTGCGGATCGGCGTGCTCGGCCTCAATACCGTCGACATCAACGGCAACCTGTTCGTGACCGGAACGATCACGCCGGACTACGTGTTCGATCCCGCATTCAGCGTCGAGTCGATCGACGCCCACTCGAGCTTCATGTGGGAGAACCGCCACCTGCCGGCGGTGGCGCCCGCTCGCGTGAACGAGGAAGGGCGCGGCGTCGTCGACGTCGGCGCCCGCAGCCAGGGCCTGCTCGAGGAGCTCGAGAAGGCGCACATCTACATCGAGCAGCTGCATTCGCGTATCAAGGAGCTCGAGGAGAATGCCCAGACGAGGGCAGGCAAGCTCGACGAGTTGCGCCGCGAGGTCGATACGATCAAGCGCGCGCTTGGCGCCTGACGAACCCGTCAACGCAACGAGCGGTCCATCGCCGTGACTATGTCAAAATCGCGCATCGTCCCGTGCCCGCATTGCGGCAAGGCGGTCGAATGGACGCCTTCCTCGCGGTGGCGCCCATTCTGCTCCGAGCGCTGCAAGCTGATCGATCTCGGCGCATGGGCCACCGAGGCCTACCGCATTCCGGTGGCCGGGCCGCCGGAATCGGGGGACGACGCGCCGGGCGAATCCGCCGCCGACGATCCGGCGCGCAGCTGACACGATTCCAGGAGCATCGCATGCGAAATGCCGCCACGCCCGTCACGCTGATCATCATCGGCGTCCTCGGACTCATCTGGTACTTCGGCTGGCTGCCCGACTTCGACTCGATCACCGCGATCGCACTGATTGCGGGGGGCGTGGCGATCCTGGTGATGGACGGGATCACCAAGAACTCGGTGGTGCTGGGACCGTCGTTGATCGCCGTCGGCATTGCGTGGTGGCTGCACGACCACTACCGCATGCGCTGGACGCTGCTCGTTTCGGCGCTGCTCATCGTCATCGGCGGCCTGATGCTGCTCGCGCGCAGGCCGGAAATCCCGGAGAAGCGCGGCAAGCAGGACGAGGGCTGACTCGTCTCAGGTCCACGCGGCGCGGCGCAGCGCCACACCGTGCGCGCCATGCGCGATCGCTGCGGCGAGATCGGTTTTCCCCAATCCACCCAGCGCAAAGACCGGCAGCGCGGCGCCTGCCGCGGCCGCCGCGAATCCGTCCCAGCCGAGCGCGATTGCATCGGGATGCGTCGGTGTCGGCGCAACGGGACCCAGCAAGGCGAAATCGAGCCCTAGCGCGCCGGCCTTCGCGATCTCTTCGCGCGTGTGGCATGACGCCGAGCACAACAGATTCTCCGGTCGTGCGTTCGCCGCCGCCAGCGCCGCCGCGGTCCAGTGGACACCGGCGCATCCCCACGCCCGCGCGTTGTCCTCGCTGCCATTCAGCAAGACCCGCGCGCCATGGGTCCGCGCAAGAATGCCAAGCTCGATGCAGAGCGCGCGCTGCCGCGACTCCGGCCACGCCTTCTCGCGGAACTGGATCAGCTTCAGCCCGCCCTCCAGCGCCGTCCTCGCGCGCACGAGGAATCCGGCCTCTCCGAATTCGGCGGCCATCGTGATGCCGCAGACCTGCGGCAGCATCAGCGCGCGCAGGACGAGCGTATTGGCGGGAAGCAGCGGCGCCACATCGAACGCGCCGGGCACCTGCCACGCGAACGCTTGCCCATCGTGGCCAACCGGCTCGCCGTCCCATTCGTAGACGCGGAAGAAATGGAGCTCGACATGCGCGTGCGGATAGACGAAGCGCTGGACGAGCCACGGCGCCGCGCGCCGCACATGGATGCCGAGTTCCTCGGCGAGTTCACGCGCCAGCGCCTGACGCGCGGTCTCGCCGGGCTCGAGCTTGCCGCCCGGGAATTCCCAGTAACCGGCGAAGGCCTTGCCGGGTGGCCGTTGCGCAAGGAGCACCTGCCCATCCGGCCGCGTGATCACGGCCGCGGCGACGGGGACGACGCGTTCGGTCACGCGCCGCGCACTTTTTTCTTCAGCGCGGCAGCGCCCGCGTAGCCGCGCGCGAACTGCCACGCGATGCGGCCGCTGCGCGAGCCCCGTTGCAGGGCGAACTGCAGCGCGTCGCGGTAACGCGCTGCGGTCTCGTGCTTCGTCTTCGGTTCCGGGACGTCGAACACGCGAAGCCAGGCGCCGACCGCCGCGAGGTAGTCGTCCTGGCTGAACGGGTAGAACGAGATCCAGAGGCCGAAGCGCTCGGACAGCGAGATCTTCTCCTCGACGGATTCGCCCGGATGGACCTCCTCGCCGATGTGCTTCGTCTCCAGGTTCTCGCTGAAGTATTCGGGCAGCAGGTGGCGGCGGTTCGAGGTCGCGTAGATCAGCATGTTCGCGGACGCGGCGGCGATCGTGCCGTCCAGCATCACCTTGAGCGCCTTGTAGCCCGCCTCGCCCGCGTCGAACGTGAGGTCGTCGCAGAAGACGATGTAGCGCTCGCGGCGCTCCGCGACGAGGTCCGCGATGTCGGGCAGGTCGGTGAGGTCGGCTTTGTCGACCTCGATCAGGCGGAGCCCTCGCGTCGCGTATTTCACGAGCATCGCCTTCACGAGCGAGGACTTGCCGGTGCCGCGCGAGCCGGTAAGGAGAACATTGTTCGCCGGCAGGCCGGCGACGAACTGGCGCGTGTTCGCGTCGATCGCCCCTTTTTGCGCGTCGATGGCGACGAGGTCGTCGAGCCGGATCGCGTGCGGGTGGCGGATCGCCTGCAGGTAACCGCGGCCCGCCCGCTTGCGCCAGCGGAACGCGGTCGCCTTCCAGTCGGGCGGCGGCGGCGCCGGCGGCAGCACGGCCTCGACCCGCGCGAGAATGCCCTCGAGGCGCGCGAACAGGGCGGCGATTTCGGCAGGGGCGGGCATCTCAGCTGCGGTAGTCGGCGTTGATCGAAACGTAGTCGTGCGAGAAGTCGCAGGTCCAGACGCGCGCCGACGCGTTGCCGCGGCCGAGGGCGACGGTGACCGTGATTTCCTCCTGCTTCATCACGCGCTGGCCGTCTTCCTCGCGGTACGACGGCGCGCGCCCGCCCCGATCGACCACCAGCACGTCGTCCAGCCGGAACGACACCTCCGACGGATCGAGATCGGCCGCCGCGGCGTTGCCGATCGCGCACACGATGCGGCCGAGGTTCGGGTCGGAGGCGAAGAACGCGGTCTTCACCAGCGGCGAATGCGCGATGCCGAGCGCGATGTCCCGGCATTCGGCGGCATCGCGCCCGCCCTCGACCGCGATGGTGATGAACTTGGTCGCGCCTTCGCCGTCGCGGACGATCGCCTGCGCGAGCTCCGTCGCCACCTCGGTCAGCGCGCCGCGAATGGCCACGACGCGCGGATCGTCGGCGCGTTCGATTGGGGGAAGCGTGGCCTTCCCCGTCGCGGCGATCACGAAACTGTCGTTCGTCGACGTGTCGCCGTCGACCGTCGCGCAATTGAACGACACGTCGGCGATCTCGCGCGTGAGGCTTTGCAGAAGGTCCGCGGCCAGCGGCGCGTCCGTGGCGACGAACGAGAGCATCGTCGCCATGTTCGGGTGGATCATCCCGGCGCCCTTGGCGATGCCGGTGACCGTGACGGGGACGCCGTCGATGGCCACCCTTCGCGACGCGCCCTTCGGCACCGTGTCGGTCGTCATGATCGCCGACACGGCGGCGAACCAGTGGTCCGCGGCGAGGGCCGCCTTCGCGGCGGGAAGCGCCGCAGCGATCTTCGCGACGGGCAGCGGCTCCATGATGACGCCGGTCGAGAACGGCAGCACTTCGTCGGCGTTGCAACCGAGCGTCATCGCCACCACTTCGCACGTCGCGTTGGCGTCGGCGATCCCCGGTTCGCCGGTGCCGGCGTTCGCGTTGCCCGCGTTGACCACAAGCGCGCGGACGCGTCCCGCGCCGGCGAGGTGGCGGCGGCACACCGTCACAGGCGCGGCGCAGAAGCGGTTCTGCGTGAACACGCCGGCGGCGACCGTGCCTTCGTCGAACGCGACCAGCAGCACGTCGTCGCGCTGCCAGTTCTTGATCCTGGCCGCCGCTGTGCCGAGCGTCACGCCGGGAACGAGCGAGCAGGTCCTGCGGACGAGGGGGGGTGTAACGGACGGGCATGGCGCCCGGATTCTAACGTACGGAGATCAGCCGAGGCGCCCGTGGCAGTGCTTGTATTTTTTGCCGGACCCGCACGGGCACGGATCGTTGCGCCCGATCTTCTCGCCGCCTCGGACGAACGGCGCCGGCGCGGGGGCCGCCGCCGAGGGCGCGTCGTCGTCGGGCGGCGGCGCACCGAGCGCCTCGTCGAAGTCGGCGTGCTGGTATTTGACGTTCGACACGGCCGGCGCTTCCTCGACCGCCTTGACGTCCTCCTGCGTGCGCACCTGGACCGTCAGCACGATCTTCACGACGTCCTGCTTGATCCGGTCGAGCATGTCGGAAAAGAGCTCGAACGATTCGCGCTTGTATTCCTGCTTCGGGTTCTTCTGCGCATAGCCGCGCAGGTGGATGCCCTGGCGCAGGTGGTCGAGGTTGGCGAGGTGGTCGCGCCACTGCGAGTCGAGCGTCTGCAGCATCAGGCTGCGCTCGAACTGACGCATGAGCTCGGGTCCGACCAGCGCCTCCTTGCCCGCGTACTGCGCGAGGGCCACCTCGGAAAGTCTTGCGCGCAGCTTGTCGTCGGTGAGCTCCGGGTCGTCCTTCAGCCACTGGCTGACCGGCGCCTGCATCTGGAATTCGGAGGCGAGCGCGGCCTCGAGGCCGGGGATGTCCCATTGGTCCTCGACCGATTCGGGCGGCACGTAACGGCGCACCGTGTCCTCGGTCAGGCCGCCGATCATGCCGCGGATCGTGTCGGCGATGTCGCTCGATTCCAGGAGCTCGTTGCGCTGCTGGTAGATGACGCGGCGCTGGTCGTTGGCGACGTCGTCGTACTCGAGCAATTGCTTTCTGATGTCGAAGTTCCGCGCCTCGACGCGCGTCTGCGCCTTGGCGATCGACCGGTTCACGATCGGATGCTCGATCGGCTCGCCGTCGGGCATCTTGAGCTTCTGCATGATGACGCCGAGCCGCTCGCCGCCGAAGATGCGCAGCAGCGGATCCTCGAGCGAGAGGTAGAAGCGCGAGCTGCCCGGGTCGCCCTGGCGTCCCGACCGGCCCCGCAGCTGGTTGTCGATGCGGCGCGACTCGTGGCGCTCCGTGCCGACGATGTGCAGACCGCCGGCGGCAACGACCCTGTCGTGCAGCACCTTCCATTCGGCGCGCATCTGCGCGATCCGGCGCTCCTTGTCCGAATCGGGAACGGTCTCGTCGTCGCGCAGCTTGAGGATCGTCGGCTCGAGGCTGCCGCCCAGCACGATGTCGGTGCCGCGGCCCGCCATGTTGGTGGCGATGGTGATCGCCTTGGGCTTGCCCGCCTGCGCGACGATCTCCGCCTCGCGTGCGTGCTGCTTCGCGTTCAGCACCTCGTGCGGCAGGCGCTCCTTCTCGAAGTGCTTCGACAGGAGCTCGGAGCTCTCGATCGAGGTGGTGCCGACCAGCACCGGCTGCTCGCGCTCGAAGCAGTCCTTGACGTCGGCGACGATCGCCTGGACCTTTTCGTTGAACGTGCGGAACACCTGGTCGTTCTCGTCCTTGCGCACCATCGGCATGTGCGTCGGGATCACCATCGTTTCGAGGTGGTAGATCTGCTGGAACTCGAAGGCCTCGGTGTCGGCGGTGCCGGTCATGCCGGCGAGCTTGCCGTACATCCGGAAATAATTCTGGAATGTGATCGAGGCGAGCGTCTGGTTCTCGCGCTGGATCGACACCCCTTCCTTCGCCTCGACGGCCTGGTGCAGGCCCTCGGACCAGCGGCGGCCCGACATCAGCCGGCCCGTGAATTCGTCGACGATGATCACCTCGCCGTTCTGCACGACGTAATGCTGGTCGCGCAGGAAGAGCGCGTGCGCGCGCAGCGCCGCGTAGAGGTGGTGCATCAGCGCGATGTTGTGCGCGTCGTACAGGCTGCTGCCGGTCGCGAGCAGGCCCGCCTCGGAAAGAATCTCCTCCGCATGCTCATGCCCCGCCTCGGAGAGCAGCACCTGGCGGCCCTTTTCGTCGACCCAGTAGTCGCCCGGCGCCTTCTCGTCGGCCTGGCGGGTGAGCTTCGGCGCCAGCTCGTTCAGCCGATAGTAGAGGTCGACGTTGTCGTCCGCCTGCCCGGAGATGATGAGCGGCGTGCGCGCCTCGTCGATCAGGATCGAGTCCACCTCGTCGACGATCGCGTACACGAGCCCGCGCGCCACGCGCTGCGATGCCTCGTACACCATGTTGTCGCGCAGGTAGTCGAAGCCGAACTCGTTATTCGTGCCGTAGGTGATGTCGGCCGCGTAGGCCATCTGCTTCTGGTCGTGGTCGAGCTGCGACAGGTTGACGCCGACGGTGAGACCGAGGAAGCGGTAGATGCGCCCCATCCAGTCCGCGTCGCGCTGTGCGAGGTAATCGTTGACGGTGACGATGTGGACGCCCTTGCCCGTCAGCGCATTGAGATACGCGGGCAGCGTTGCGACGAGCGTCTTGCCCTCGCCCGTGCGCATTTCGGCGATCTTGCCGTTGTGGAGCGCGATGCCGCCCAGGAGCTGAACGTCGAAATGCCGCATCGACAGCGCGCGCTTGCCGGCCTCGCGAACCACGGCGAACGCTTCGGGCAGGATCGCGTCGAGCTCCTCCCCCTTGGCCACGCGCTCCTTGAACTCGGCGGTCTTCGCCTTCAGCGCCTCGTCCGACAGCGCGGAAATCGCGGGTTCGAGCGCATTGATCTGCCGGACCGACGCCGCATACTGCTTGAGAAGGCGCTCGTTGCGGCTGCCGAAGATGCGGGTGAGGATGTTGGAGATCATGTCGGTGTGACTTGAAGCCGCGGGGACAAAAAACAAGGGGTGAGGACCGCCTCACCCCTCATTTCATCGGCCGAGTGGGCGCAAGCGTCAGCCCGGGGCTTCCAGGAAGCGTGCGGGATTCTGCGGGACGCCGTTCAGCCGGACCTCGAAGTGCAGATGCGGCCCCGTCGAACGCCCGGTCGAACCGACGGACCCCAGTCGCTGGCCGCGCACCACGAGGTCGCCTTCGTTCACGTAAATCTGGGAGGCGTGGGCGTACCGGGAAAGGAGCCCGTTGCCATGGTCGATCTCGATGATTTTACCATATTCGGCATGGTAGCCGGCGTAGACGACCTTCCCGCTCGCCGCGGCTACGATCGGCGTCCCGATGTTGGCCGGGAAATCGATCCCTTCATGGAAGGACCTCGCCCCCGTGAACGGGTCGATGCGATAGCCGAAGTTCGACGAGAACCAACCCTCGACGATCGGCGCCAGCGTCGGCAGGAACTTGCGATTCGCGGACGTCTGCACGAGCAGCGCCTCGAGGACACCCAGCTGGTCGGAACGCTCGTCGACCTGGTGCGCGAGCTTGTCCAGGAGCTCCCCGAATTCGCCGACCGTGAAATTGCGCGACGGGATCGTCGTCGACTCGGCGCCGCCGCGCCCCGGCACCTTGCCCGGCTGCAGCGACTGCAGTTCCTGTGGATTGAGCCCCGCAATTTTGGCGAGGCGCTCGCCCAGTCCGTCGAGGCGCATCATCTGCGCCTGCAAGTCGCCCAGGCGAAGCGCCATCGCGTTGAGATGCCCCTGGACGATCTCCTGCGACTTCAGCGCTTCTTCGCGCTGGTCCGCGAGCACGATCGCCTGCAGCCACGGATGCTGCGTCGCGGCCGCGTAGCGCAGCGTGACGAAATTGAAAAGGAGCGTGAATGCGACGAACAACATCAGCAGCCCGAGCCCGCCCGCCACGCCGTGTCGCCAGTCGAGCGTCAGCGTCCGGGCGCGAGCCGTGGCGCTCGACACGAGAATGATGTTCAATTAGGCCTCTCCCTCGTTCACGCCGCCGGTGCGCCCTTTCGCATCCGGCGATCAACGACGCCGCACGTCCCTATGACGCGTTCGCCGCAATCCTTGCAGCGCATTCTTGCCGCCGACCCCGCGCTCGCCGCCTGGGACGCGCGCCGCCGCCGTGAAGCCGCATTGACGGCCATCGTTCGCCGCCACTTGCCCCGCCCGTTGGCCGAGCGGCTTCGCGTCGCGGAAGACGGCGGGCCCGAACTCTGCCTGATCGCGGACGCCGGCGCCATTGCCGCCGTCGCCCGGCAGCGTGCCCCGGACCTCCTCGACGAACTGCGGCGAGAAGGGTGTGAATTTACTTCAATACGGGTGCGGGTGCAAGTTGCCAATGTGCCGCGAAAAATGGAAAAACCCGTTGCAAAACATATTGATAGAGCCGCATTGCGGCCGTTGGCGACGCTTGCGCACGACCTGCCGGCGGGGCCGCTCAAGGCGGCGTTGGCCCGCTTCCTGCGCCGCGCCGGCTAGGAATGGTGAAAGTCGGACGAGGGAGTCCGGGAGCCGAGGCGACCCCCGAAACGGGAACGCGGATGCCCGTGCTGGAGAATCAAGCCGGGGACAGCTGCCACCCCTGGAACGCGGTGGGGACGTCGTCCTCGGCCTTGAAGGTCACGAGCTCGAATGCTTCCGGCCGCGCGACAAGCGTTCGCGCGAGCGCGTTGTTGAGCGCGTGTCCCGACTTGAACGCCGTGTACTGGCCGATCAGCGGGTGCCCGAGCAGGTAGAGGTCGCCGATCGCATCGAGCACCTTGTGCTTCACGAATTCGTTGTCGTAGCGCAGGCCCTCGGCGTTCAGCACGCGGAAATCGTCCAGCACGATCGCGTTCTGCAGGCTGCCGCCGAGTCCCAGGCCGGCCGCGCGCATCGCCTCGACGTCCTGCATGAAGCCGAACGTTCGCGCCCGGGCGACTTCCTTGACATAGGAATGCTCGGCGAAATCGATGACGACCTGACGGTTCTCGGAGCCGAACATCGGATGCGGGAAGTCGATCGTGAAGTCGAGCTTGAACCCGTGGAACGGATCGAACCGCGCCCACTTGTCGCCGTCGCGCGCTTCGACGGTTTCGACGATGCGCAGGTATTTCTTCGCGGCGTTCTGCTCGACGATTCCCGCCGACTGCAGCAGGAAGACGAAAGGACCCGCGCTGCCGTCCATGATCGGGATCTCGGGGCCCGCGACATCCACGTGCGCATTGTCGATGCCGAGGCCCGCGAATGCCGACATCAGGTGCTCGACGGTGGAAATTGACGCGCCGTCCTGCTTCAGCGTCGACGAAAGCCGCGTGTCGCCGACGTGTCGCGCGTCCGCCGGAATCGCCACCGGCACCGGCAGGTCGACACGATGGAAAACGATGCCGGTGTCGGGCGCCGCGGGTCGCAGCACGAGATCGACGCGCGCGCCGGTGTGCACGCCGACACCCGTGGTCTTGATCGTCGTCTTGAGGGTTCGCTGCTTCAGCATGTCGTCAACCTGACCAAATCGCGCGCCGGGTCAAGGGCTTAGCGATAAATTGTACCACGAAAACCCGCGTCGGGCCAAGGAGGACGCGGCACCCCGTGCCGCGACTTGCGATCGCTCGCCCCCTTGCCTTCGGCCGGGACCCGGTTCGCCGCCGCCATCGCTAATCGGCCTGCTTGCGCAGGAACGCCGGGATCTCCGCCGCATCGAACGCCGGCGCCGCGCCCGCCGACGGCGTGCGGCCCCGGCGCACGACGGCCGGCTGCTCGAGATCCTCGTAGTTGACCGATTCCGACGCCATGCCGACGTTGTCGGTGCCGGTGCGCTGAACGACCTGCACCGGCTCGACCAGCGCGATGTTCGGCGTGCGCAGCTGCTGCTTCGCGCTCACCGGCCCGAGCCCGGTCGCGACCATCGTCACGCGCAAGCGCGAGCCCATCGCCTCGTCGATCACGGTGCCGACGATGACGAGCGCATCCTCCGCCATGAACTCGCGGATCGTGCTCATCACCTCGTGGTACTCCTTCATCTTGAGGCTCGCGGACGCCGTGATGTTGACCAGCACGCCGCGCGCGCCCTGCAGGTTGACGTCTTCCAGCAGCGGGCTCTTCACCGCGGCTTCGGCAGCCACCCGCGCGCGATCCGCGCCTTCCGCCGCGGCCGAGCCCATCATCGCCATCCCGACTTCGCCCATCACGGTGCGAACGTCGGCGAAGTCGACGTTGACGAGGCCGGCGTTGTTGATCACCTCGGCGATGCCCGACACGGCGCCGTGCAGCACGTCGTTCGCCGAGGCGTAGGCGTCGAGCACCGAGACGTCGTCGCCCAGCACCTGCATCAGCTTGTCGTTGGGAATGATGATCAGCGAGTCGACCTTCTTCTTCAGCTCCTCGATGCCCGCATCCGCGACCTTCTTGCGCTTGCCTTCGAACTCGAACGGGCGCGTGACGACGGCGACGGTCAGGATGTCCATCGTCTTCGCGATGTCGGCGATGACCGGCGCGGCGCCCGTGCCCGTGCCCCCGCCCATGCCCGCGGTGATGAACAGCATGTCGGCGCCGTCGATCAATTCGGCGATGCGCTCGCGGTCCTCGTTCGCCGCGTCGCGGCCGATTTCCGGCCGCGCCCCTGCGCCGAGACCGCGCGTCAGCGTGCTGCCGAGCTGCAGCTGCACCGGCGCGGTGGACCGCTTCAGCGCCTGCGCGTCGGTGTTGGCGCTGATGAACTCGACGCCGACGAGACCCTTGCTGATCATGTGCTCGACGGCGTTGCCGCCGCAGCCCCCTACTCCGATGACCTTGATGATCGCGCCTTCTTGCGGGGACTGGTCGATGATTTCGAACATGGTGTGCTCCTTTCTCCTGTCTGTTTTGCTGCGATGTCGGTCGAATGTGCCGTGCCAATTGCTACTGTTTGCCGGTCCCTGGTTTCCGCTCCCCGTTTTCTTGTCCGTATTCAGAAATTCGCCTTAAACCAATGCTTCATCCGTTCCGCGACGCCGGAGATGCCGGACGTCCGCGCGCGCGATTCGCGCGCCTGCAGGTACTGGTCGCGCCCTTCGAGCAGCAGCCCGACCGCAGTCGCGTAGCGCGGGCTGCGGACGACATCCGCGAGCCCGCCGACATACGCCGGCACGCCGACGCGCACCGGAAGATGGAAGACTTCCTCGCCGAGCTCGGCCACCCCGGCGAGGAGCGCGGTGCCGCCGGTCAGCACGATTCCGGACGACAGCAGCTCCTCGAAGCCGGAGCGGCGGAGTTCCGCCTGCACGAGGGTGTAGAGCTCCTCGATCCGCGGCTCGATCACTTCCGCCAGCGTCTGCCGCGACAACTTGCGCGGCGCGCGATCGCCGACGCCGGGCACCTCGATGATGTCCTTCGGGTCGGCGAGCTGCCGCAGCGCGCAGCCGTGCCGCAGCTTGAGCTCCTCCGCTTCCTTGGTCGGCGTGCGCAGCGTCATCGCGATGTCGTTGGTGACCTGGTCGCCGGCGATCGGGATCACGGCCGTGTGGCGGATCGCGCCGTTCGCGAACACGGCGATGTCGGTGGTGCCGCCGCCGATGTCCATGAGGCACACGCCCAGCTCCTTTTCGTCGTCGTTCAGCACGGCGATCGACGACGCCAGCGGCTGCAGGATCACGTCCTTGACCTCGAGGCCGCAGCGGCGCACGCACTTCACGATGTTCTCGACGGCCGACACCGCGCCGGTGACGATGTGCACCTTGACCTCGAGGCGCACGCCGCTCATCCCGAGCGGCTCGCGCACGTCCTCCTGCCCGTCGATGATGAATTCCTGCGGCAGGATGTGCAGGATCTGCTGGTCGTTCGGGATCGCGATCGCCTTCGCGGTTTCGACGACGCGGTCGATGTCGGCCTGCGTCACTTCCTTTTCCTTGATCGCGACCATGCCGCTCGAGTTGAGGCTGCGGATGTGGCTGCCCGCGACACCGGTGTAGACCTCGGTGATCCGGCAGTCGGCCATCAGCTCCGCTTCCTCCAGCACGCGCTGGATCGACGACATCGTCGCTTCGATGTTGACGACGACGCCCCGCCGCAGGCCGCGCGACGGCTGCGTGCCGAGCCCGATGATGTTGAGTCCGCCTTCGGGCGTCACCTCGGCGACGATCGCGACGATCTTCGACGTCCCGATGTCGAGGCCCACGATCAGGTTCTTCACATCCTTCACCATCGGTCCCCCATTCGCTCGAGTCGATCGCCCATGCTCATACGCCGCTCCCGCCTTCTTCGCCGTTCGTTCGTGGAATCCCGGCACCCGCGCGGCGAAGCCGTTGCGATAACGCAGATCGACGCGATCGACGCGCGTGCCCGCGCGCGCGAGCGCCTGGATCGTGCGGCCGTAGACCCCCACGAAGCGCGCGAGACGCTCGCCCGGCTCGTCGCGGCCCAGCTCCACGTCGAGCGGGCCCGATGGGCCGATGACGCGGAGGCGCCAGCCGCCACGCGGCGAGACGTGGATCTCCTGCAGCGCGAGCGACAGCGGATGAAGTGCCGCCGCCCACTCGGAAAAGCGCGCGGTGATTTCCGCCGCCCGCGCGTCCGCGCCTTCGAGCTGCGGCAGGTCGCCGTCGTAGTCGGCGCTGAAGATCTCGCCATTCGCGTTCACGAGCGCGTCGCCGTTCCAGCGCGCGAACGGTTCGTGTTCCTCGATCGTCACTTCGAGCCGCTGCGGCCACTGGCGCGACAGCGATGCGCGCCGCACCCAGGGCACCTTCGCGAGCGCCGCGCGGGCGCGATCGAGGTTCATCGTGAAGAACGTGCCCGCGAGCTCGTCGCGGATGACCGCTTCGAGCTGCGCCGCATTCACGCGCTCCGGCGTCGTCGTCACCACGACCTCGCGGAATTCGAACGCCGGCTGCCGGAAGAGCCACATGAGGCCCCCGACGACGAACGCGCCCGCCGCGATGAGCGCGAGGCCCGCGGCGATCGCGTTCAGCTGCTTCGCGTCATCCCACATGGGCGCCCCGCAGGATCGTGAGACAAAGATCGGCGAACGGAATGCCCGCCTGCTTCGCCGCCATCGGCACCAGCGAATGTCCGGTCATGCCCGGCGACGTGTTGACCTCGAGGAACGAAAACGAGCCGTCCGCGCGCAGGATCAGGTCGAGCCGGCCCCAGCCGCTGCAGCCGACGACGTCGAACGCCGCAAGCGACGCGGCCTCGATCTCGCGCTCCTTCGCCGCCGGCAGTCCGCTGGGGCAGAAGTACTTCGTGGCGTCGGAGAAATACTTGTGGTGGTAGTCGTAGTTGCCTTGCGGCGCCTCGATCCGGATGGCCGGCAGCGCGCGCCCCGCGAGGATTCCAACCGTGAGCTCGGTGCCCGCCACGAGTTCCTCGACCAGCACGAGATCGTCGTGCTTCGCCGCCTCCACGTGGGCGAGCGCGAGCTCGTCGCGGTCCACGCTCGCGACCTTGGTGATGCCGATCGACGAGCCGACGCGCGCGGGCTTCACGATCAGCGGCAGGCCGAGCTCGGCCACCACGCGCATCCAGTCGGTCGCCGCGGTCACCACCCGATAGCGCGGCGTCGGGATGCCCGTCGCTTGCCAGACAAGCTTGGTGCGCCACTTGTCCATCGCCAGCGCGGAGGCCATCACGCCGCTGCCGGTGTAGGGGATCTTCAGCGTCTCGAGCGCGCCCTGCACGGTGCCGTCCTCGCCGAAGCGCCCATGCAGCGCGATGAAGGCGCGGTCGAAGCGCTCCTCGCGCAACGTCCACAGGTCGCGCTCGGCGGGGTCGAACGCGTGCGCCTCCACGCCTTTCTCGACGAGCGCCTTCAGCACCGCGTTGCCGGACAGGAACGAGATCTCCCGCTCCGCGCTCGGCCCTCCCATCAACACGGCGACTTTGCCAAATTCGTTCATGCGGTCTTTTCGCCGATGACGCGCACTTCGGGCTCGAGATCGACGCCCGTTTTCGCGCGCACCGTTTCGCGCACGTGCGCGATCAGCGCCTCGATGTCGGCGGCCTTCGCCGACCGGCGCGGATTCACGATGAAATTGGCGTGCTTGTCCGACACCGACGCGCCGCCGATCGCGAAGCCCTTGAGGCCGCAGCTTTCGATCAGCCGTGCGGCGTGGTCACCTTCCGGGTTGCGGAAGACGCTGCCCGCGTTCGGCAGGTTGAGCGGCTGCGTGGCGATGCGCCGCGCCAGGAGCTCCTTGATGCGCGCGCGCGCCGCCGTCGCGTCGCCCGTCGGAAACCGGAACCATGCGGCAGTGAAGATGCCGTCGAACGCGCTGCCGTCGGCGCGCCGCACGCTCCGGTAGCCGATTGCGTAGTCCGCCGGCGTGCGGACCTCGAAGCGGCCGTCGCGGCGCACCACTTCGACGCGGACGACCTGGCGCCACGTCTCGCCGCCATAGCAGCCGGCGTTCATCGCGAGCGCGCCGCCGACCGCGCCCGGAACGCCCGCCAGGAATTCCGCGCCCGCGCAGCCGTGCAACGCGGCAAAGCGCGCGAGCTTCGGGCACGCGACGGTCGCTTCCGCGTAGACCTGGCCATCGGCCACCGCGAGCGCGCCGCCCGGGTTGTGCATGATCACGACCGTGCCGCGCACGCCGCCGTCGCGCACGAGCGTATTGCTGCCGAGGCCGAGCACGGTGACGGGCTCGTCGGGCGGCAGCTCCCGCAGGAACGCCGCGAGATCGTCGCGATCGGCGGGCACATAGAGACGGTCCGCCGGCCCGCCGCAGCGCCAGGTCGTGTAGGGCGCAAGGCGCGCCTCGCGCATCTCGCTGCCGCGAAGCGTTGCGAACCGGCGCGGCTCGCTCATCATCATGCAGCCGCCAGCAGTGCGGGCACCTGCCCGATCGAGCCGGCGCCCATCGTCACGACCACGTCGCCGTCGCGCACGATCGCGCGGATCGCCGCCGGCACGTCCGCCAGCGCTTCGACGAAAACCGGCTCGACTTGTCCCGTGACGCGCACCGCCCGCACCAGCGCGCGGCCATCGGCGGCGACGATCGGCGCTTCGCCGGCAGGATAGACATCGGCCAGCACCAGCGCATCGACCGTCGACAGCACCTTCACGAAATCCTCGAACAGATCGCGCGTGCGCGTGTAGCGGTGCGGCTGGAAGGCAAGCACGAGCCGCCGGCCCGGGAAGCTTCCGCGCACCGCCTCGATGGTTGCCGCCATCTCGACCGGATGATGGCCGTAGTCGTCGATCAGCGTGTACCGGCCGCCGTCCTGCGCGACGTCGCCGTAGCGCTGGAAGCGGCGGCCCACGCCGCGGAAATCCGCCAGCGCCTTCGCGATTGCCGTGTCGGCGACGCCGACCTCGCGCCCGATGGCGATTGCGGCGAGCGCGTTGCGCACGTTGTGCACGCCCGGAAGGTTGAGCTCGACCGGCAGGTCCGGCATGTGCGCGGTGCGCGCCACGAAGCGCATCCGGCCGGCGGCGTTCGCGACGTCGGTGGCGCGAAGCTGCGCGTCGTCGGCGGTCCCGTAGGTCACCGTGGGCTTCGCGATCCGCGGTGCGATCTCGCGGACATTGACGTCGTCGACGCACAGCACGACCACGCCGTAGAACGGCAGCCGCAGCGCGAAGTCGACGAACGCGCGCTTCAGCCGGGCGAAGTCGTGCCCGTAGGTCTCCATGTGATCGGCGTCGATGTTGGTGATCACCGCGAGCGCCGGCGACAGATACAGGAACGACGCGTCCGATTCGTCCGCCTCGGCGACGAGAAAGTCGCCTTTGCCGAGGCGCGCGTTCGCGTCGGCGGACAGGAGCCGGCCGCCGATCACGAACGTGGGATCGAGATCGCCTTCCGCCAGCACGGATGCGATCAGGCTCGTCGTGGTCGTCTTGCCATGCGTGCCGGCGACGGCGATGCCGGTCTTCAGGCGCATCAGCTCCGCCAGCATCAGCGCGCGCGGCACGATCGGCACGCCGCGCTCGCGCGCCGCCACGATCTCCGGATTGTCGGCGGCGACGGCCGTCGACACGACGACCGCGTCCGCGCCTTCGACGTGGCGGCGCGTCGTGGCCGATCGCGATCTTCACGCCGAGCCCCGCGAGTCGGCGCGTCACCGCGCTTGCCGCGAGATCGGTGCCGGAAACCTGGTAGCCCTGCGTCGCGAGCACCTCGGCGATACCGCTCATGCCGGCGCCGCCGATGCCGACGAAATGGACGCGCTTCACTTTATGTTTCATCGCGCGGGCGCCCCGAGGGCGATGCAGGCATTCGCGACACGCTCGGCGGCGTCCGGGCGCGCGACTTTCCTCGCGGCCACCGCCATCGCGAGCAGCGATTCACGCGTGCACGACGCGAGACGCGCGGCCAGGCGCTCGGGCGTCAGGTCCGGTTGCGGGATCCGCTCGGCCGCGCCGGCATCGACCAGGAATTGCTGCATTGGCGCTTTGCTCGTCGGCGATGGCGCCTGGGAGCGGAACGATGATCGCGCCGACGCCGACCGCGGCGAGCTCGGCGACCGTGGTCGCACCGCCGCGGCAGACGACGAGGTCGGCTGCTGCGTATCGCGCGACGATGTCGTCGATGAACGCGACGCATTCGGCGTCGACGCCGGCGTCGCGATAGGCGGCGCGCAACGCGTCGATGTGCCGCTCGCCCGCCTGGTGGACGACACGGGGCCGCGATTCGCGCGGCATGAGCGCGAGCGCCTTCGGCACGCGCTCGTTCAGTCCCACGGCACCCAGGCTGCCGCCGACGACGAGCAGCGACAGCGGGCCTGCGCGTCCGGCGAAGCGCGCGTCGGGCGGCGGCACCTGGCCGAACGCGTCGCGCACCGGATTGCCGATCCACTCCAGCTTGCGCGCGTGGCGTCCGCCGAATGCATTCGGAAAGCCGGTCAGGATGCGGTCCGCGCCGTACGCGAGCACGCGATTCGCGAGGCCCGCGATCGCGTTCTGCTCGTGCAGCAGCAGCGGCTTCGCCGCGGCCACGCCCATCAGCGCGCCCGGGAACGACGCGAATCCGCCGAAGCCCAGCACGACGTCGGGTGCGCGCCGGCGAATGATGCCGCGGCTCTGCCAGCACGCGCCGGCGAGCGCGAACGGGCCGAACACGAGCTGGCGCAGATCCTTTGCCGCGCACGCCGCCGAACGACACACCCTCGAACGACACGCCATGCTGCGGCACGAGCTTCGCTTCCATGCCGTCGCGCGTGCCGAGCCAGAACACGCGCCAGCCGCGCGCGACGAGCTTCGCCGCCACCGCAAGGCCCGGAAAGATGTGGCCGCCCGTGCCGCCGGTCGTGATCATCACCAGGCCGCTCATGCGTCCCCCACGCTGCGGCGCCGCTCATACCGTGAACCCGCGCAGAAGCGCCGATTTTGGCTCGGCCGGCCGCGTACGCGGCCTTCACGCGCGCTCCGCGCGCATGAGCCTCACCGAAATCGGCGGGTGACGTTCATACCGTGAACCCGCGCAGAAGCCGCCGATTTTCATAGTCGATGCGCAACAGGATCGCGACCGCGACGCAGTTCACGACGATGCCGGAGCCGCCGAACGAGAGAAGGGGCAGCGTGAGGCCCTTGGTCGGCAGCACGCCCATGTTGACGCCGATGTTGATGATCGCCTGCACGCCGATCCAGATGCCGATGCCTTGCGCGGTCAACGCCGCGAACGGACGCGTCAGGCGCGCGGCCTGGCGGCTGATCGCGTACGCGCGGTACAGGAGCCAGACGAAAAGGCCGAGGATCGCGGCCACCCCCGCGAAGCCAAGCTCTTCGGCGATGACCGCGAGCAGGAAGTCGGTGTGCGCCTCGGGCAGGTACATGAGCTTCTCGACGCTCGATCCCAGTCCGACGCCAAACCACTCGCCGCGCCCGAAAGCGATCAGCGAGTGCGAGAGCTGGTATCCCTTGCCGAACGGATCGGACCATGGATCGAGGAACGCGGACAGCCGCTGCAGCCGGTAAGGCGCGGCGACGAGGATCGCCGACAAGCCGATCGGCAACAGCAGGAACAATCCGAGGAAGAGGCGCCAGTCGAGACCGCCCAGGAACAGGATGCCGAACGCGATCGCGACGATGACGACGAGCGCGCCGAAGTCGGGCTCGAGCAGAAGGAGCGCCGCCGTTGCGACCATCACCGCGAACAGCGGCAGGAAGCCTTTGAGCAGCGTCTGCTTCATCGGCTGCTGGGCGTGCAGGAACGCGGCCTTGCGCACGGCATAGCTCGCCGCGTACAGCACGACCGCGAGCTTCATGATCTCGGAGGGCTGCAGGTTGACGACCACGAGCGAGAGCCATCGGCGGCTGCCGTTGACGGAGCGGCCGATGCCGGGAACCAGCACCAGCACGAGCAGGACGGCGGACCCGACGAAGATCCACGGCGCGAGCCGTTGCCACGCCTTCATCGGAATCTGGAACGCGACCAGCGCCGCAACCAGCCCGGCGGCGAGGAAGAGGCCGTGCCGCAGCAGGAAATACCAGGCGCGGAACCCGGTGTACGACGACGCCTCGGCCATCGCGATCGACGCCGAGTAGACCATCACGAGACCGGCCGCGAGCAGCAGCAACGTCGCCCACGCGAGCGACGCGTCGTAGTCGAGCATCGTCCGCGGGTTGCGGGGCAGCGCGCCGAGCGCCGCGATCACCCGCGGTCCGCTGAACGGGCGCAACGTCGCGGTCGACGTGATCGCCTTACGCATGCGCGCGCTCCGCCGCGAGGGCACGGACGAGGTTTGCGAATTTCTCTCCGCGCTCGACGTAGTTGGCGAACTGGTCGAGGCTTGCGCACGCGGGGGACAGCAGCACGGTGTCGCCGGGCTTCGCAACCGTCACGGCGCGGGCAACCGCGGCATCCAGCGTGTCGCAGCGCTCGATCGCGGCGCGCGTTCCGGTCAGCGCGCGCTCCAGCAGCGGCGCGTCGCGGCCGATCAGCAGCACGCTGCGGCAATGCGCATCGACGGTCGCGCGCAACGCCGCGAAATTCTGCCCCTTGCCGTCGCCGCCCGCGATCAGAACGACGGGGCGACCGATGCCTTCGAGCGCGGCTCGCGTCGCGGCGACGGTCGTGCCTTTCGAATCGTCGACGTACGCGACGCCGCCCGCATCCGCGATCAGGTGCATCCGGTGCGGCAGTCCCTCGAAGCGGGCGAGCGCGGCCAGCACGGCGCGGTCCACCCTGGCGACGGCGGACACGAGCGCCAGCGCGGCGAGCGCGTTCTGCGCGTTGTGACGGCCGACGAGCTTCAGGTCCGCGATCGGCAGCAGCAGCGCGCCCCCGCGCGCGAGCCATGCGCCGCCCGCGTCGACGCCGCGATCGACGATGCCCCACGCTTCTTCCGACTCCGGAACGCCGGCGCCGAAGGTCTGCACCAGCCGGCCGGGCAGCCGCATGGCGAGCGAGCGCGGATCATCGCGATTCAGGACCTGAATTCCGCCGCGCGCGAAAATGCGCGCCTTCGCCGCCGCGTAGTCGTCGATGCCGGCGTAGCGGTCGAGATGGTTCTCGGTGACGTTGAGCACCGTCGCGGCGGCCGGCGCGAGCGACGATGTCGTCTCCAGCTGAAAGCTCGAGAGCTCCAGCACGTAAGCGTCAGGCCAGCGGCCGTCCGCGGGAATGGCGTCGAGCACGGCCTCGCCGATGTTGCCGGCAACCATGGTCGTGAGTCCGGCGGCGCGGGCGAGCGCCCCGGTGAGCGCCGTCACGGTCGTCTTGCCGTTCGAGCCGGTGATCGCGAGCACCTTTTGCGCGGGCGGCAGGGCGCGCGCGAAAAGCTCGATGTCGCCGACGAGCTCCGCGCCGCGCGCCACCGCCGCGGCGATGGGTCCCTGGTTCACGGCAATGCCCGGGCTGATCGCGATGAGGTCCGCGCCGGCAAGCGTCGCGTCGGTGATCGGTCCCGTAGACACCGCGATATCCGGACGTTCGGCGCCCAACCGGTCGGCGAATGGCGGCGCCGGACGCGTGTCGGCGACGCGCACCGACGCGCCAAGCGCCGCGAGATGGCGGGCGAGCGAGAACCCGGTGAGCCCGAGCCCCAGCACGACGGCGTTGCGTCCCGTGTAGTTCATCAGCGCAGCTTCAGCGAGGAAAGACCGAACAGCACCAGCAGCATCGTGATGATCCAGAACCGGACGACGACCTGGTTCTCTTTCCAGCCCTTCAATTCGTAGTGGTGGTGAATCGGCGCCATCCTGAAGACGCGCTTGCCGGTGAGCTTGAACGACGCCACCTGGACGACCACCGACAGCGTCTCGACGACGAACACGCCGCCCATGATGAACAGCACGATTTCCTGGCGGACGATGACGGCGATCGTACCGAGCGCGGCGCCGAGCGACAGCGCGCCGACGTCACCCATGAACACCTCGGCCGGATACGCGTTGAACCAGAGGAAACCCAGGCCCGCGCCGGCGATCGCGCCGCAGATCACCGCGAGCTCGCCGGCGCCCGGGATCAGCGGGAATTGCAGGTAGCGCGCAAAGATCGCGTTGCCGCTGACGTAGGCGAAGATCCCGAGCGCCGCGCCGATCATCACCGTCGGCATGATCGCGAGCCCGTCGAGCCCGTCGGTCAGGTTGACCGCGTTGCTCGTGCCGACGATCACGCACCACGTGAGCGCGATGAAGCCCCAGATCCCGAGCGGATAGGAGATCGTCTTGAAGAACGGGACGATGAGGTCGGTCTTCGGCGACAGGTTGACGTTGAAGCCGCTGCCGATCCAGTCGAGGAAGAGCTTCTGCAGCTGCATGTTGTCCGGCGCCGACACCGAGAAGGCGAGATAGACCGAAGCCATGAGCCCGATCACCGCCTGCCAGAAGATCTTCTGGCGCGCCGAGAGCCCCTTGGGGTTGCGCCGCACGACCTTGCGCCAGTCGTCGACCCAGCCGATGGCGCCGAAGCCCAGCGTGACGAGCAGCACGACCCAGACGAAGCGGTTCGTGAGGTCGCCCCAGAGCAGCGTGGTCACCGCGATCGACACGAGGATCAGCGCGCCGCCCATCGTCGGCGTCCCGGCCTTCGTCAGATGCGTCTGCGGCCCATCGTCGCGCACCGACTGGCCGATCTTCATCCGCGCGAGCCAGGTGATCATCCGCGGGCCGACGATGAACGAGATGAAGAGCGCGGTCATGCAGGAGAGCACCGCGCGCAGCGTCAGGTAGCCGAAGACGTTGAACGCGCGGATGTCCTTCGCAAGCACGTCGGCGAGCCAGAGCAGCATCAGTGCGCTCCCGTGAGCGGGTCGCCGTCCGACGGGCCGCCCCGAGGACGGCTGCCCCCTTGGGGGGAGGCAGGCGAAGCATGCTTCGGGGGGGGCGTTTCACCTGCGAGTGCCGCGACCACGCGCTCCATCCGCATGAAGCGCGAGCCCTTGACGAGCAGCGTCACGTCGGGTCCCGCCTCCGCGACGACATGCCGCGCCAGCGCGTCCACGCTTGCGAAGTGGTCCGCGCCCGCGCCGAACGCCATGCCCGCCTCGGCCGCCAGCGCGCCCGCGGTGAGCAGCCGATCGATCCCCGCCGCGCGCGCGAAGGCGCCGACTTCGCGGTGAAATGCCGGGCCCTCGGCGCCGACCTCGCCCATGTCGCCCAGCACCAGCCACTTGGGGGACGGCGCGGCGCCGAGCACGGCGATCGCCGCGCGCACCGAATCGGGATTGGCGTTGTACGTGTCGTCGATGAGCGCGGCGCCGTTCGCCGCACGCGTCGCCGCGAGCCGTCCCGGCACCGCGCGGAACGCCTCCAGCCCGCGCACGACCGCCGCGAGCGAGACACCGAGCGAGAGCGCCGCGGTCGTGGCCGCGAGCGCGTTGCCGGCCGTGTGCCGGCCCGGAACCGCCAGCGCGACGTTCGCATCGCCCGCCGGGGTCGACAGCAACAACGTCGACCCGGCCGCGCCGGCGGTGAAGCGCCCGCGCACCGCGGCCGGATGGTCGAGACCGAATTCGACCACGCTGACACCCGGACACTGGCGCGCCGCTTCGCGCCACACGTCGATGAACGCGTCGTCGGCGTTGACGACCGCGACGCCGCCGGGCGGCAGCGCGCGGATCAGGTCGGCGTGCTCCGCCGCGACCTCGGCAACGGTGCGCATGAATTCCTGGTGCTCGCGCTGCGCGTTGTTGACGACCGCCACCGTGGGCCGCGCGACCGCCGCCAACTCCGCGGTCTCGCCCCGGTGGTTCATGCCGAGCTCGATCACCGCGACCTGGTGCGCACTGCGCAAGCCGAGCAGGGTCAGCGGCAAGCCGATCGCGTTATTGAGGTTGCCTTCCGTGGCCAGCACGCGCGACGCGCCGTAATGCATGCGCAGGATCGACGCCAGCATCTCCTTGACCGTCGTCTTGCCGTTGCTGCCGACCACGACGACGACCGGAATGCCGAATTGCCCGCGCCAGTGCGCGGCGAGCGCGAGGAGCGCCTGCCGTGGGTCCGCCACCGCGATCAGGTTGCCGGGAATCGCAGGCGCGCGATCGGCGGCCACCAGCACCGCGGCCGCGCCGCGCTCGAATGCCGTCGGCACGAAGTCGTGACCGTCGAACCGCTCGCCGGGAAGCGCGACGAAAAGGTCGCCGGACGACAGCGCGCGCGTGTCGGTGACCACCCGCGAGAACGGCACGTTGGCCCCCACGACATGACCCCCGACGGCGCGGGCGGCGGTCGCGGTGTCCATCATCCCGCGCTCCTGCTCGAAAGCGCCGCGGCCGCGACCTCGAGATCGGAAAAGTGCGTCCGCACGCCGTTCGCTTCCTGGTAGTCCTCGTGCCCCTTGCCCGCGATCAGCACGACGTCGCCCGCCTTCGCACCGGCGATGCCGGCGTTGATCGCCGTCGCGCGATCGAGATCGACCACCCAGTGGCGGTTGCCGCTGTCGCGGATGCCGTGCACGATCGCGCTCGCGATGGCCCCCGGATCCTCGCTGCGCGGGTTGTCGCTGGTGACGATCACGCGATCCGCAAGCGTGGACGCGAGCCGTCCCATCTCCGGGCGCTTGCCCGCGTCGCGATCGCCGCCGCAGCCGAACACGCAGACGAGTTCGCCGCCCTCCAGCGACCGCGGGCTTGAGCGCGGTCAGCACCTTCTCCAGCGCGTCGGGCGTATGCGCGTAGTCGACGACGACGAGCGGCAGGACTCCGCCGCCCAGCCGCTGCATTCGTCCCGGCGGCGCGTCCATGGTCGCGAGCGCCGCAGCGCGTCGGCGAGCGGGATGTCGCTCGCGAGAAGCACCGCGAGGCATCCCAGAAGGTTCGACGCGTTGAACGCGCCGACGAGCCCCGTCTGCAGGTCGCCGCGTCCCCATGGGGTGGCCACCGACAAGCCGATGCCGCGGCTCGCATTGGCGATGCCGGTCGCCGCGACATCGGCGTTCGCGAGACCGTAGGTCAACACCTTTTGTCCGCGCGCGCGCGCCGTGTCGGCAAGGCTCTGGCCGAACGCATCGTCGGCATTGATTACGCACGCGTGCAGGCCCGGCCACGAAAAGAGCTTCGCCTTCGCCGCGCCATAGGCCGCCATCGTGCCGTGGTAGTCGAGATGGTCGCGCGTGAGGTTGGTGAACAGCGCGATATCGAAGGCCACGCCGTTGACGCGGCCCTGGTCGAGGCCGTGCGACGACACTTCGATGGCGATCGCGCGCGCGCCCGCCGCCTTGTATCGCGCAAGCATCTCCTGCAGCTGCGCCGCGTCCGGCGTCGTGTGCGTCGCGGGCTCCAGCGCGCCGACGAGCCCGTTGCCGAGCGTGCCCGCGATCGCCGCGCGGCGCCCCGCAAGGTCGAGGCATTGCGCGATCCAGTGCGTGCACGACGTCTTGCCGTTGGTGCCGGTGACGCCGACGACCCACAGCGCCTGCGACGGGCTGCCGAAGATGAAATCCGCGATCGCGCCGAGCTTGCCCTTGAGGTTCTCGACCGGCAGTTGCGGCACGGTCCATTCGCGATTCCACGAAAAGCCCTGCGGGTCCCACAGCACGGCGCCGGCGCCTTTCGCGATCGCGTCGGCGATGAACTTGCGGCCGTCGGCCTGCGTGCCCGGCATGGCCGCGAAGGCGTCACCCGCCTGCACCTGCCGGCTGTCGGCGGTGATGCGTTTGGGTCGCGCGCCGAGCTTCGCGAGCAGCGCGGCAACGTCGAGTTCGGGGACCGGAATCGACGCCATCACGTGTCCTCGTCGACGGCCGCCCCGGGCGGAGGCAGGATCACGTTGTCGACGGGCGCGTCGTTCGGCACCGCCAGCATGCGCAACGCGGCGCCGGTCACCGTCGAGAACACCGGCGCCGCGACGTCGCCGCCGAAATGCGCCGCCCCATTCGGCTCGTCGATCATCACGGCGACGACGAGCCGTGGCGCTGACGCGGGGGCGAGGCCGACAAACGACGACACATACTTCGCGGAATACGCGTGACCTTCCAGCTTGTGCGCGGTGCCCGTCTTGCCGGCCACCCGGTAGCCCGGCACTTGCGCTTTCGGCGCGGTCCCTGCGGGAAGCACGGCCATTTCGAGCATGTGCCGCACGGCGAGCGCCGTTTCGGGCTGGATCACCGGCCGGCCCGCGACGGGCCCACTCGTTTTGAACAGCGTCGCCGGCTTCAGTTCGCCCTCGTTCGCAAACATCGTGTAGGCCCGCGCGAGCTGGACCAGGTTGACCGAGATCCCGTGGCCGAAGGCCATCGTCGCCTGCTCGATCGGTCGCCATGTCTTCGCCGGACGCAGCCGTCCCGCGACTTCGCCGGGGAAACCGGTCTTCGGCGCCGTGCCGAAGCCGGATTCGGACAGCATGTGCCACATCGTCTCGGGCGGCAGCGACAGCGCGATCTTCGCGGCGCCGATGTTCGACGATTTCTGGACCACCTGCTCGACCGTAATCGCGCCGTTGGGGTGGGTATCGTGAATCGTTGCGGGCCCGATCGTCAGCGTGCCCGGCCCCGTCTGGATCACCGTGTCGGGACGGATCTTGCCGGCTTCGAGCGCCGCGGCGATCGTGAACGGCTTCAGCGTCGACCCCGGCTCGAACACGTCGGTCAGCGCGCGGTTGCGCATCTTGTCGCGCGCGACCCGGTTGCGGGCGTTCGGGTTGTACGTCGGCCAGTTCGCGAGCGCCAGGATCTCGCCGGTCTTGACGTCGAGGATCACGAGCCCGCCCGCCTTCGCCTTGTTCGCCTCGACGGCCGCCTTCAGCTCGCGGAAGGCGATGTGCTGCAGGCGCGAATCGATGGCGAGCGCCAGGTCGCGGCCCGCCTGCGGCGCGCGAATCGCCTCGACGTCCTCGACGGCGTCGCCGCGGCGGTTGATGATCACGCGGCGACTTCCGGGATGTCCGCCCAGCCACTCCTGCTGCGCGAGCTCCATCCCTTCCTGCCCGACATCGCGGTCGCCGGTGAAGCCGAGGATATGGCTCATCGTCTCGCCCGCCGGGTAATAGCGGCGATATTCGTTCTGCTCGTTCAAGCCCGCGATCTTCAACGCCATCGCGCGCTCGGCGACTTCCGGCGGCAGCTGTTTTGCGAGATAGGCGAAATCCTCGTCGGGATTGAGCCGGAGCGAAAGCGCCTGCGGCGACATTTCGAGCACGCGCGCGAGCTCGGCGAGCTGCGCCGGCGTCGCGTTGACCTTCGCCGGAAACGCCCACAGCGACTTGACCGGCGTCGAAATGGCGAGCGGCTCGCCCAGCCGGTCGATGATGCGGCCCCGATGCGCGGGGACCTCGAGCTCGCGGCTGTAGCGCGCGCTGCCCTGCTCCTGCAGGAACACGTTGTCGAACCATTGCAGGTAGACCGAGCGGCCGCCGAGCACCACGAACACGAGCACCAGCGCGCCGAACAGCACGGGCGCCCGGAAGCGCGGCAGCGCGGGCGGCGGCGCCGTGCCGCGCGGCAGGCTCGCGGCGTTGCTCCTCACCGGCCGCCTCCCGCCGGAACGATCTCGACGCGCGCCGCGTTCGGCAGCTCCATGCCGAGCGACGTGCGCGCGATCTTCTCCACCCGCGCCGGCATCGCCCAGGTCGACTGCTCGAGCTGCAGCTGGCCGTATTCGATTTCGTAGTTGCGCGCCGCGGCCTGTCCGCGCTCGAGGTCGACGAACAGCTTGCGCGCATGGTGCCGCGACGTGACGAGCGAAACCCCGCAGGCGACGAGGAGTGCGAGCAGCAGGAGGTTCACGCGCACCATGGTTCGATCACCTGCTCGCGCCGGCGCCGAAGTCCGGCGGAATCGGATGCGTCGTGCGCTCCGCGATGCGCAGCGTTGCGCTGCGCGCCCGCGGATTCATTTCGACTTCGCGCTCCGACGGGCGGATCGCGCGGCCGACGGACGCAAGCGGCGCGCCGGGAAGCGCCGCTGTGGCGATCGCCATCCGCTCCAGGCGGGGGTCGCCGCCGAACGGTTGCGCAGACGAAGCGAAAAAGCGTTTCACGATGCGGTCTTCGAGCGAGTGGAAACTGATCACCGCGATGCGGCCGCCGGGATTCAGGAGCCGCACGACGCGCGGCAGCATCAGCGCGAGTTCCGCGAGTTCCCGATTGACGAAAATCCGGAGAGCCTGGAAGGTCCGCGTGGCCGGATCCTGACTCCGATCACCCCGCGGGCGCGTGCGGACGGCTTGGGCCACGAGGGCCGCCAGCTGCCGCGTCCGGACGAGGGGCGCGACCGCGCGACCCGCAACAATTGCTCTTGCAATCGATTGAGCAAACCGTTCTTCACCATAGTCGCGTATCACCTCCGTCAATTCGCGCACGTCGGCGCGCGCGAGAAAATCGGCCGCGGATTCGCCGCGCGTCGGGTCCATCCGCATGTCGAGCGGACCGTCGCCGCGCAGCGAGAAGCCGCGCGCGGGATCGTCGATCTGCGGAGACGAGATGCCGAGGTCGAGGAGCGCGCCGTCGATCGCGTGGATCCCGAGGTCCGCGAGCACCGTGGGCAAGTCGGAAAACCACGCGCGGCGGAACGCGAAACGCGGATCGCCGATCGCGCGGGCCGCGGCTTCCGCGTCGGGATCGCGATCGAGCGCAACGAGTCGACCGGAAGGTCCGAGGTGATCGAGGATGCGTCGCGAATGTCCGCCGCGGCCGAACGTCGCGTCGACGTAGATGCCGTCGGGACGCACCGCCAGGGCGGCGACGGCTTCTTCGAGCAGGACGGGGACGTGGTCGCCATTCGCCATCAAAGCGAGAAGCCGTCGAGCTCGGGCGGCAGGCCGCCGGTCGGGAACGTGATCGCGCGCGCGGTTTGGTCGTTCCACCTGGCCGCGTCCCACAGCTCGAACTTGTTGCCCTGGCCCACGAGCACCACGTGATGCGCAAGCGACGCGTACTCGCGCAACGCGGGCGGGACGAGGATGCGGCCGTTGCCGTCGAAATCGACGTCGTCGGCGAAACCGACGATGAGCCGCTGCAGGCTGCGAATTTCGGGATTGAACGACGAGAGCGCCATCAGCCGCGCCTGGATCGGTTCCCACGCGGCGCGCGGATAGACGAGGAGGCAGCGCGACGGATCGGCGGTGATGACGACGGCGCCAGGCGCTGCCGGATCGGCGCCATCGGGTTCAGGCGCGACCCGCGCGAGCGCGTCACGGTGCTTCGCGGGGATCGCGAGCCGGCCCTTCGCGTCGAGCGCGAGCTGCGACACGCCCCGGAACACGGCCCGCCCGCCATTGCCCTCCGCCGCGACTGCGGATCCCTGCGCCACCGTCTCGCCCCTCCTGGCTCGGCCGAAGGTGAGCGCTCATTCACACGCCGTGGGGAGATCCCGGTTTGGCGCGCCAATGCCCCGCTTCTGACCCACTTCGACCCACTTTTTACCACCAGTTGGCACTATATGTGAACGCGAGCGGCCCGGTCAACCCTTTTTCGTTTTATGAACAATGACTTAGCGTCGATGTTGCATCCAATTCCTTCCTTTATATTAAACAAATACTTAGAATGAATTTCGAAAGTAAATTAGTAAGAATGAGCCGTTTGGAGGCTACAGAATAGTACGATCGTTCGGAAGTGCCCGTCAGGCGATCCGTCGAGGGCGAAATTCCGCTGGGGCAAGCCTCCGCGCAGGGTCCGCGACGGAGCAGGCGGAGTTGCGCGGGCGGCGTTTTCGGAGGCCTGTGCGCGCCGAAGCGCCCGCGCGGGCCAGTTCATGCCATCGGAATAGCCGGACGTGGGCGCCCGGGCGACGTCTTCCTAGTAGAATCGCCGCGCGCCGCCCGCCACTTTTCCCGGAGCCCCTGCATGCGATTCCAATCCCGCGCCACTTTCGCTTTCGCCACCACCGTGGCCGCGCTGTCGACCGTTGTCTCCGTGACGGCGCGCGCGCAGGCCGCCCCCGGCGACGTGAGCGGAACCGCGGCGGTGACCGGCTACATGCAATTCAACACGAAGCTCGACAGCGGCGGACGCTTCAACTGGGCCGGCGGTCTCGGGAGCGCGTCGCTGACGCGGCAGTTCACGCCGCAGCTTTCGATCGGCCTCGCCGCGCGCTACGAATACCAGTCGTGGAATTTCAACGAACCGGACGCCTTCGGCAACGTCGCGCCGTGGAAGAACCTCAACGCGCCGAGCATCGGCGCCGACTTCACCTATGCGTGGGCACCCGACCTCTTCATCAAAGTCATTCCCACCGTGGCCTGGACCTACGAGTCCGGCGCTTCCACGGGAGACGCGCTGACCTACGGCGCGGTCGCGTCGGTGTCGAAGGCGTTCTCCCCCGATCTCCTGGTCGGGCTCGGCGTCAGCGCCTTCCGGCGCATCGACAAGACGCAGGCACTCCCGTTCCTCGTGGTGAACTGGAAGATCAACGACCAATGGCGGGTGAACAATCCGTTCGCCGCCGGGCCCGCGGGCGGCGCCGGGCTCGAAGTCGTCTACACGCCGAACGACCGCTGGGAATTCGCGCAGGGCCTCACGTACCGCAGCTATCGCTTCCGGCTGGCGACCGACAACGCGACGCCGAGCGGCATCGGCGAGAACAGCTTCATTCCGCTGTTCATGCGCGTCACCCGCAAGCTCACCAAAGATGCACGCGTCGATTTCTACGGCGCGATCGTGACCGGCGGCAAGCTCACCGTCGACACCGAGAATGGCGGCGGCCTCTACAGCGACAACTACAAGATCGGCCCTGCGCTCGGCGCCACGCTGGTCGTCAATTTCTAGCGATGACCCGGCGCGCGATCGCGTCGGGCGTTGCCCTTGCGCTGACGTGCGCGCTCGCCGGATGCGCGATCCGGCAGGACGCGACGGGCGTGTCGCGCGTCGGCGTCTTCCTGTGGGGCTTCGGCGATCCCCCAGGCGTCAACTGGAACCTGGACGGGCCGCGCCGCGAGGTTCCCGAGCTGCCCGCGGCCCCGCGCCGGGAATTGCCGCTGCGCGAACCCGCGCGCACGCAGCAGGAACCGGATGCTGTTGCGCCGAATCGGACTCCGCCGGACGGGGCACATCCGGCAATCGGGGATAATCCGACTCGTGTCCCTCGAAGCACGCTCGAATCTGCCGCCGTTCCCGTTTCTCGTCGCGCTGTCGTTCGCGACGGCGACGCTGCCGCCCGCTGACGCGTTCGCGGCGGACGCTCCCGCGGAGACCAGCGCCGTCACGGCTCCCGCTGCAACGACGCTTGCCTACCGCGTGGTGATCGACGCGCCTGCCCCGCTTCGCACGACGCTCGAACGCGACGTCGGGCTCGTGCGCTGGCAAGCCTTCGCCGGCATGACGGACGACCTGCTCGAGCGGCTCGCGCGCGAAGCGGTCGACGAGGCGCGCTTCGCTGCCGCGGCGGAAGGCTGGTTCGCAGCGGAGATCGACGTGACCATCGATCGCGCCACGAAGCCGCCGACGGTGACGCTCAAGGTGATCCCCGGCGAGCCGACGCTCATCACCGCCGTGAACATCGACGTCACCGGTCCCGCCGCGACCGACGTTCCCCTCGGCACCGACGCCATCGCCAAACTCCAGCGCGACTGGAGCCTTCCGGTCGGCGCCACGTTCCGGCAATCCGCGTGGAGCGCGGCCAAGAACCAGGCGCAGGCGACGCTTGCCGCGAGCCCGTACGCGGCGGCGAAGATCACGCACAGCGAAGCGTTCATCGATCCCGCCCGCTCTTCCGGCGCGTTGACGGTCGACCTCGCCAGCGGACCCGCATTCCACTTCGGCGACCTCGAGATCGCCGGATTGTCGCGATACCCGGAATCGCTCGTGCGCAACTTCAGCACGATCGAGCGGGGTGCGCCCTATAGCGACGCCGAGCTCGTGCGCTTCGTCCGGCGCCTCAACGCGTCCGGTTATTTCGCGAGCGCGCAGGCCGCCGTCGATCCCGACACCACGCATCCGGACGATGCCACCGTGAGGGTCGCGGTCATCGAGGCGCCCACGCGCCGCCTCGAGGGCGGCATCGGCTATTCCACCGACGTGGAGTATCGCGGCAACGCGTCCTATCGCGACGTCAACATCGACGGCCACGGATTGCAGATGCTGCTCGAAGCGCGCCTCGACACCAAACTGCAGTCGTTGTCGGCGCGGTTCACGCAGCCGCCCAACGACCATGGCTGGATCGGCACCTACATCGCCGGCGCGGTGCGCACCGACATCGAGGGCCTGGTCACGCGCACGGTCGCGGCCGGCACGCGCTGGCACACGGTCGAGGAACGCGACGAGCGCGCGGTGTCCGCGACGTTCTATCTCGACGAGCAGCAGCCCGAAGGCGCCGAATGGGTGCGGTCGCACGCGACCTATCTCGAGTACGAGCGCTACTGGCGGCGCACCGACAACCTGATCTCGCCCACCACGGGCTGGATGGCAAGCCTCCAGGGCGGCGGCGGCATTCCGGGCGCCTCCACGCGCGGCTTCGGCCGCGTGGTCGGCCGGTTCGTGGCGTGGTATCCGGTCGACGCCAAGAACGAGCTGCAGTTCCGCGCCCAGGGCGGCGCGGTGCTCGCGCCGACGCGCGTCGGCATTCCGTCCGCGCTGCTGTTCCGCACCGGCGGCGACACGACGGTGCGCGGCTATCAATTCGAAAGCCTCGGCGTGCAGGACGGCGACGCGACCGTTCCCGGCCGCTACTACGCCGTGTTCAACACCGAATTCACGCACTGGATCAAGGAAGCCTGGGGCGTGGCCGCGTTCGTCGACGCGGGCAACGCCGTCGACAGTCTCGCGAACCCGCACCTCGCGCTGGGTTACGGCGTCGGCCTGCGCGTGCGTTCGCCGCTCGGCCCGTTTCGCGTGGACCTCGCATACGGTCAGGACGTGCACAAGGTCCGGGTCCACCTTTCCGTCGGGCTCACCTTCTGACGATGACCACGCCGACGGACGACATTCCGGTAGCCGCGCCGCGCCGTTCGCGCCGCCGGCGTTCGCTGCGCATGCTGCGGCATGCGTTCGTCGTCGCGTTCACGGCGCTGCTGGTCGTTCTCGCGCTCGGGATCGTGCTGATGACGACGCAGACCGGCGTCGACCTCGTCGTCGGCGAGCTCGCGGCGAGAAGCGGCGGCGCGCTCGAGGTCGACGGCGCCACGGGCACGTTGGTGGACACGGTGCGGGCGCGGCGCATCGCCTGGCGCGGCGCGGCGACGAAAGTCGAGGCCACCGACGTGGCGCTGACCTGGCGGCCCTGGAGCCTGTTCTCCCGCGGGATCCTCGTCCACGGGCTGGGCGCGCGCGCTCTCTCCATCGACATCGAGCCCGCGGACAGCGCCGTCGCGCTTCCGGACAATCTCGCGCTGCCGATCGACATCGTGATCGAGCGCCTGGCGGTCGGAGTCCTTTCCTGGCGTGTCGGGACAGGGCACGGAAAGATGGAGGGCCTCGAGTTCAGCTATGTCGGCGGCGCAAGCGCGCACCGGACGACGGATCTTCGGGTCGTCACGAAAGTGGGCACGCTGACCGGCAACGCCACGCTCGGCGCGGCCAAGCCGTTCGCGGTCGACGGTTCGTTCAAGCTCGCGGGCGACGCGACGTTGCGCGACGCGCGCATCAATCTCGCGGCCAAGGGAACGCTCGCGTCGCTCGCGGTGGACGTCGACGGGCGCGCGGGAGAAGGATTCGTGGCGGGTCACGCGACGCTCGCACCGCTGGCGGACGTGCCGCTCGTCGCACTCGCGCTCGACGCCCGCGACATCGACCTCGCGGCCTGGGATCGGGCGTTGCCCGCGACGCGCATCGCGGCCAGCGTGCAGGCGCAACCGGCCGACGGCGGCCTCGCCGGCACGATTCAAGCGACCAACGCGCTCGCCGGAAACTTCGCCGCCGGCCGCAGCCCCTTCCGCACGTTCACGACACGTTTCGCCTGGCAGGCCGACGTGCTTGCGCTCGACGATTTTGCGGCCGAACTGGAAGGCGGCGCGAAGGCCACCGGAAAAGCGCGCATCGGCCTGGGCGATCGCGTCACCGGCGGCAGCTGGTCGCTCGATGTGCGCGACCTCGACCTGCGGCAACTTTATGCGCCACTCGTTTCGACGCGCCTTGGCGGATCAATTGTCGCCGACCTCGATCCGAAACGGCGGACCGTCAGCGGCAATCTCACCGACCGGCGATTTCCGGGCGGTCTTGCGGTTGCCTTCGCGGCAACCTTCGACGATAGCGCGATCGAGCTTTCGCGCTTCAACGCCCGCGTGGGCGGCGGCGAGCTCGCCGGGCGCGGACGCCTCGGTCTTGACGGGCAGCGCGCATTCGCGCTCGACGCCACCGCCACGCACCTCGACCCGTCGCGCATCGGCGCGTATCCGGCGGCATCGCTCGACGGCAGGATCACCGCGTCCGGCGTTCTGAATCCGACGTGGCGCGTCGACGCGGACATCGTGCTCGCGCAGGGAAGCCTCCTTTCCGGAAAACCGCTCCACGGCACGGTGCGCGGCACTGGAACGCCGAATCGTCTGCGCGACGCCACGATCGACCTCGCCATCGGATCGGCGACGATCAAGGCCAGCGGAAGCATCGGCGAATCCGGCGACCACATGGCGGCCACGCTCGACGCGCCGCATCTCGCGGAACTGGTGCCGCTCTTGCCGGCCGCGATTCCGCGCACGCTGGACGGCGCGCTGCAGGTGAAGGCGCAGATGGCGGGCGCGCCGCTCGTCGCCGGTATTCGACGTGATCGCGAAGGGCACGCATTTGAAACTCGGCAGCGCCTGGTCGATCGGCGCGCTCGACGCGCATGTCGCGGTCGCTCCGTCGTCCGCCGCGAGCACGCGTGCCGACTTCACGTCGCGCACGCTGCGGCTCGACGTCGACGCCACCGACATCAAGACGCCTTCCGGCGATGCCGCCCGCGCGAACGCGCGCGTGGCCGGCACGCTCGCCGCGCACACCGTGTCGATTTCGGTCGATGGCGGCGACATCGGCCTCGACTGCCGCGGCGCACGGCGGCCTGCAGGGCGACCCCGTGACCGATGCCCCCACGGCGCTCTCGTGGGCCGGCACCATCGATTCGCTGCTGGGCCGCGGACCGTGGTCGGTTCGTCTCGCGTCCCCGACGACGGTCTCGTTCGCGCAGCGCAAGGCGCGCATCGGCGAGGCGCATCTCACCGTGGCGGACGGGACGGTCGACATCGGCGAGTTCCTCTGGGACGAGGGCAGGATCACATCGCGCGGGCGCTTTGCCGCGGTGCCGGTCGCGACGGTCGCGCGCCTCGCCGGACGGCCATTGCCAATGCTATCCACCCTCATCCTTGGTGGCGACTGGTCGCTCGCCGCGTCGCCGAAGCTGACCGGAACGGTGTCCGTGCACCGCGAGAAAGGCGACGTATGGCTCGTGCGCGAAAGCGAAGCGGGCCCCGCCAACCTCGCCGCCGGTATCACCGAGCTCGAAGCAAGCGCGCAGATCCAGGACGACGCGGTGCAGGCGACGGCGAAATTCCGCTCGGCGCGCGGCGGGTCCGCCGACGCCACGCTGAAGATCGCCGCCGACGCCAATGCGCCGCCCGGCCGCATCTCGCCCGACGCGCCGCTCACGCTGACGCTCGTCGCCGATCTCACGTCGCTCGAGCTGCTGCAGCCCTGGGCGGGCACGACGGCACTGGTCGACGGCCGCGTGCACCTCGATCTCGCGGCGCGCGGAACGATGCGCGACGCGCCGGTGTCGGGTGTCGTGAAAGGAACGGATCTGCGCATCGACGCTGCGCAATACGGCCTGCACTTCAGGAACGGCCGCGTCGACGCGCACATCGAGAATCGCCGCGTCACACTCGATGAGCTCGCGTTCTCTGCCGGCGACGGCGACTTCCGCGCGACCGGAACGCTGGCCGCGGGAGCCGACACCGCGGCATCGGCGGCAAGCGTCAAGTGGCATGCCGAGAAATTCCGCGTCTTCAACCGCCCCGACATGAACCTCGTGGTATCGGGCAACGGCGAGCTCGCGCTCACCAAGGGCAAGGTGACGCTGACCGGGTCGCTGAAGGCGGACGAAGGCCGCTTCGTCTACCAGTTCGATTCCAGCGCAACGCTCGGCGACGACGTCATCGTGAAGGGCTGGCCCGAGCGCACGCCGGACGTGATGCGTTCAGTCGACATTCCGCTCGTCATCGACGTCAATCTCGATTTCGGCGACAAGCTCACGTTCGCCGGCCGGGGCCTCGACACAAGCCTGCGCGGCGAAGTGCGCGTGCGCAACGGCCCCAGCGGATTCACCGGCAAGGGGACGATCTACACGGTGAACGGCACGTACTTCGCGTACGGCCAGCGTCTTGTCATCGATCCCGGCCGCCTCATCTTCGACGGCCCGCTCGACAATCCGGCGCTCGACATCGTCGCCTTGCGCCGGAACCTCGCCGTCGAGGCCGGCGTGCAGGTGACGGGCACGGTCCGCGTGCCGATCATCGCGCTGACGTCCAATCCGCCGGTGCCCGACAGCGAGAAGCTTTCCTGGCTCGTGCTGGGTCAGGGCCTCGACCGGACGTCGGGCACCGATCTCGCCGCGCTGCAGGCTGCGTCCGCGGCGCTGCTCGGCCCGAACAGCAGGCCGGTGACGGCGGGGATCGCCCAGTCGATGGGGCTCGACGACATCTCGTTCAAGAGCGGGACCGTTGCGGCGCGCAATGCCGCGCGCGGGACGCCGGACACCAGCGGTCAGATCGTCTCGATCGGCAAGCGCCTGAGCGAGAACATGACGGTCGCCTGGGAGCAGGGACTCACGGTCGCGACCAACGCGCTGCGCATCGAGTACAGCCTCTCGAACTCGCTGTCGGTGCGCGCCGAAGCGGGGACCGTCAGCGGCGTCGGCCTTTACTACCGGCGGAGCTTCGAATGATCGACGTCGAGCTACCAATCCCTCCGCACGCGGCTCCGCCATGAGGCGTTGCACGCCATTGGCTCAGCGCACCGAACGGAGGGTCACGGGACCTTGAATATCGGTGGTGTTGTTTTCCACCGTGTTGTTCTGCAGCGTGATCACCGTGCCGTCCAGATTCACGTTCTGAATTCCGTACGTCCCGCCGGTAAGCTGATTGCCCGATGCGATGATCGTCGTGCCGGGACCATAAACACTCAGCCCGTTACCGCCCCAGATGGTATTGCCGGTAGCGCTGACCACGACCTGGCCCGGCCCCGTGCTGGATAGCGCAATGCCGAAGCCGGAAGATACGATCGTGTTCCCGGCGACGCCAACTTTCAGGGTCGCGCTGGTTCCGGACTGCATCAGTCGCGTAAATCGCCGCCCTGCCACATTCGAGAAGTTCGAATTGGTGACGCTGCCGGACGTCAGGATGCCGTCGATTGACGCAAGAAATCGGATTGCGCCGCCAAAGGAGTTGACCTCATTGGACACGTCGGACCGGTCGATGTCGACGATCGCGCCGTCGCGCACGTCGATGCCCCACATCAAGAAGCGCGAAATCCGCGTTTGCGTGATCTTTCCGGCAACGTTGCCGATGATCTCGATTCCGCCAAAGTTCGATGCGAAGCGTGCAGCGGTCGATTTCGAGGTTGATGCGCTCTGCCCCGGGACGGACGATGCGTATACGCCGTAGTCGCCCCCGGCGATCGTCAACCCGCGCAAGGTCACGTCCGGCGGCGGGACCGATGCGCTAGGTGCCGGCGGGATGATGGTGACCCCATTCGTGCCATTCGAGGCCGAAATCCCCGCGTAGACGCCCGGCGGCGCGGTGATGGTCACGGGCTGCGAGACGGTCACCGGACCGTAGCCCGCTGAATCGAGAACGATAATTTCCCCGTAAGGTGCGGTCTTGGTGAGGGCGACGCCAAACGAACGGCACGGCTGGGAAATCGAGCACGGATTGGTGTCGCTGCCGGTGCTCGCCACAAACGTCCGCGGCGCCGCAAACGCGGACAGGGCTGCAAACAGTGTCGTCATCGAAGCGACGGCGGCTGCAACGTGCAGTTTCATGACGCTTCCTCCCGCGAAGTCCGCGCAGCAATGCCTCTTGACCTCGCTCCCGGTACGCGCGAGGGCGGGTCCGTCAGCGGCGAGGAACTTTTCTGTCGTAACTCGATTCGAATGGCAACCTAGTTGGCGCCGCCGCACGTGCCTCCACCGACACACACCTGCGAGCGCTGGTAGATGGTGTTGATCGTGTTCTTGTCCGTGTCGGGCGGGACCATGGCCTTGTCCTTCACGGCAATGCGGCTGCCCGTCACATAGTACTTATCGTCCGGGGTGCGGCTGCGCTCTCGGTCCTCCATCGACGCGCAACCGGCCGTGAGCGAAGCGCCGACAATGACGAGAAGCAGGATGGGTCGAAGCATGATCAACGTCCCTTTCAATCGGATGAGAGGTCGGCGACGAGTGAAGCGACCGAGTGGCCGGAGTCGCCGGGCGAATCGTCGCATTCTGCACAAGGAATCGCGATCGGGCAAATCCAGGGTTCTTCGGGTCGGCCAATCCACGGGCATGCGTCGACACCTGGCCCCGTGACGTTGCGACTTCTGCCGGAACATCATGGACACGCCAGTCCGGCGGGTTGCGTCAGCCGGGTCAGGTTCATGCTCCCGGTGCCATAGCCCGCCGTCGAATTGAAATCGACCTTGCCGTGATTGCAGTCGGTGAACGTAAACGTCAGCGTATCCCCACGCGTTGTTCACGACGCGGCTCGGATCGAAATTCGGAATCCAGCGACCGCCGGTGGGCTGCACGACCGACGTCACCGTCGCCGTGTTGCCGCTGTAGGTTCCGGTCCCGATGAACCACGCTTGCTGCGGTGCCCGCGGGATTGAACGTGAACCACGCGGCGAGAAATTGGTTGTCGGGCAGCACTTCGACGAACAGACCGTGACCGCTCTGCGCGGGGTCGAACCAGCTGCCGGTGAAGCCCGGCCCGATTGTTCCCGGCGGGGTTGCTCCGTAGATCTCGGCGCTGGCAAGTTGCTGGTGTGAATAGGCCGTACGCATTCGGGCGAGATGCCGGAATACCGCCGGCGACGATCAGGATGCGGCCATCCAGGAGTACCGTCGCGGTGTGTCGCGACACGCGCAGTGATGAGACTGCCCAGCGGGTCGCCACTCGCGCCGTTGCTTGGGTCGTAGAGCTCCGACGACGCAAGGACGTACGACTGGTAAGGCCAGTCTGTCGCAACCAGTTGTAGCCTCCCGCGACGAGAACGTCGCCAGTTGCGGCAACAGATTCGCCGTCGCTGCATCGCGCCCAATGTTGAGGTCAGCCAGTCGCGTCCACGAATTCCCGGTACCGGGTCGAAGAGCTCGGTTGCTCGTAACGACTGTTCGTGGTTAACGCCAGGCACCCGCAAGTCGTCGCTGAAGGCCGCCCGTGACCAGGACCTTGCCGCCAGGCAGAAGCGATCGCTCCATGAAGCCACGCTGGAAGCCGAGAGCGATCCGGCAGAACTCCACGTCTCCTAGGAGGGATCATACAACTCCGCGCTCGAAAACGTGGACGGGTCGTCAAAATGACCAGACGCCGATCCCCCGAGCACGAGGACCCTACCGTCTGGCAGGACCTAGTCGCGGCGTGATTCCTGCCGACGCCTCGTTGAGCGCGCCGGTACGACGTCCACAGCCCCGGCTGGCCGGATCGTACACTTCGACTGCTGGCGAGCGCGCCTTGGATACGAGCACTGCCGCCGGCGACGAGAACCTTGCCGTCAGCCAAACGAGCTTGCCGAATTTCGCAAAGCGCCGACGTACTCATGCTCCCAGTCATGGTCCACGATGCCAGTCACAGGGTCGTACAACTCCGCACGTCGGCTGCAATCCATTGGCAACCAGAACCATGCCATCGGACAGTCAGCGTCGCCGTGTGGCCCTTCAACGCCTAGAATTCGTGTTTCCGGTCAGCGTCCATTTCCGCAGTGGCGGGGTCGAACACTTCGGCGCTGGTGTTGACCGTCTCCGCCGACGACGCAGGACCTTGCCATTGTCGAGCAGCGTCGCCGTGTGACCCGAACGCGCGACGTTCGAGATTTCCTGTCGCCACCCACTTCGATTGGCTCGTCGAAGCGCTCGTGGTCGCGTTCGATGCCGGCGGTTGTTCTCGCAAAGCGGGGCACCGGTAGCAATATGCACGCAAGCCATGCGAGCAGTCGGCACACTGTGCGTCCGGGAGGATTACTCATCGCTGACATTTCGTTCTCCGTTCGAAGCTGACGAGAATCACTCATCGGCGCCGGATCGGCATTTCGCACGAACCGCGCGCAGCCACAGGCGTTTCGGGACGAATGTCTAGATTCGACGGACATGTGAGTCCCGCGGGTTGCGTCAGCCGCGTCAGGTTCATGCTCCCGGCGCCGTATCCAAGTGTCGACACGAAATCGACCTTGCCATGCGTGCAGTCGGTGAACGTGAACGTCAGCGATCCCCACGCGTTGTTCACGACGCGGCGCGGCATTGAAGTTCGGGAATCCAGCGGCCGCCGGTGGGCTGCACGACCGACATCACCGTCGCCCTGTTGCCGCCGTAGGTTCCGGTCACCGATGAACCACGCCTGCTGCGTGCCGGCCGGATTGAACGTGAACCACGCGGCGAGCAATTGGTTGTCGGGGAAGACTTCGACGAAGAGGCCGTGGCCAGCTCTGGGCCGGGTCGTACCAGGAGCCGGTGAATCCGGGCCCGATAGATGCAGCTGGCGGCGGCACGTAGAGCTCGGCGGTGGCCAGCGGGGCGGGGGCGTCACCTGAAGCGATTCCACCAGCTACAAGGACTCGGCCATCGCGTAGTAACGTCGCCGTGTGTCCCGTACGCGCTGCGACCTGCTGCGCACCTGGCAGCCACGTCCCGCTCGTCGTGTCGTACATCTCCGCGTCAGAAGTGTTTTCGAAATGTAGTAAGTTCTTGGACGTGCCATACAGAGCCCCCTCCCGTGACGAGAACATCCCCGTTCGGCGACCGTGTTGCCACGGCGAATTCGCGCGGGAAATTGAGGTTTCCGCTAGCAGACGACGTTCCGGGAACCGGGTCGAACTCATTTCCGAGGATTTCAGCGGCTGCCCTTGCTCGTCCCAGCCCCCGGCAACGAGAACCATGCCAGTTGGGAGCAGCGTCGCGGTATGGTGGGCTCGGGGAATGGCAAGCGCTGCCTCCGCTCGTCCAGGTCCCCGTGCGAGGATCGAAAATTTCCATGCTGGAATGCGGGTAAAGATCTACCCAAGCACCACCAACACAGCATGGGTAGTGTCCCCCGGCGACGAGGACTCTACCGTCTCCAAGCACTGTCGCGGTGTGCCCAGCCCGTGCGCCAGCCTCTCCAACCCCACCCGCGGGTGCAGCATGGAGCGCGCCGGTGAATGTCCACATGCCAGTTACAGGGTCGTAAATCTCGGCGCTGGCGGTAATATTGGACCACCAATCCGCCTCCTTGCTTCCGCCGAGCGACCAGAACCCTGCCGTCCGCCAATCGATTCGCCGTGTGTCCCCAGCGCACGACATTCATTTGGCCGGTCAGCGTCCAAGTGCCCGTGGCCGGGTCGTAGAGCTCCGAGCACCCGCCGCCGGCCACCAGGACCTTGCCGTCGGACAGCAGAGTGGCGCTAGAAAGCGAACTCACGATCGCGGTGAAGACGCCGCCGGCCGTGCATGCCGCATCGCCGGTGCGAGTCCAGGTGTTGGCCGTGGGGTCAAACAACTCTGCCTCGAGGCCGCTAAGCGTGCCACCGACAACCAGAACCTTTCCGTCGGACAACAACGTCGCCGTGTGACCCGAACGCGCGACGTTGAGATTACCGGTAGGAATCCAGCGCGCTTGGCTCGCCGACTCGCTTGCAACGACGTCGGCGGTCGGTGCCTGCTGCGCGATGCTCGGGGTGTTGATCGCGATGGCGATAGCGATAGCGATCGCACCAAGCAAGCGCGCTACGCGTGCCTTCGGTGATATTGGCTGATCGAATCTCATCTTGGCTGCCTGTCGTGAATTCGTTGCACTAGGCGCGTCGCCACGGCAAACGCATTCACGAGCACGTGAGCCCGACCGGCTGCGTCAGCCGCGTCAGGTTCATGCTCCCGACGCCGTATCCAAGCGTCGACACGAAATCGACCCTCCCGTGAGTGCAGTCGGTGAACGTGAACGTCAACGATCCCCAGGTGTTGTTCGTGACCTGTGCGGGATTGAAGTTCGGGATCCAGCGACCACCGGTGGGCTGGACAACGGAGGTGACCGTCGCCGTGTTGCCGCTGTACGTGCCGACGCCGACGAACCACGACTGTTGCGTTCCGGCCGGGTCGAACGTGAACCAGGCGGCTTGAATCTGGTTGCCCGGCAGCACCTCGATGAACAGGCCGTGCCCGCTTTGCGCAGGGTCGAACCACGCGCCCGTGTAGCCGGGGCCAATCGTCGGCGGGACGAGGTTGGGGTAGCAGTGGCCGCCGCATTCGAGGATGTAGTGGTTGTCGCCCCCCGCGTCGCCTTCGACTTCCGCGGCGATCGCCGCGGCCGGCGAGAGGGCCGCCGCGATGGCGATGATGAACGGGTGCGAACAAAGCGATTTCGAGCGTCTTCTTCATGACGAGACCTCCCTTTGTGCGTGCGATTGGATTCTAGGCGCAGAGGTCTTCGCCGCAAGGCCCGCGCCGCCAAACCTATCGAAATTCGCAATTTTGTGATTCCGGCGCTGAAATCCCGGGGCGCAATTGCGCAAGAATGGCGGCATGAACAGGGGTTGCGTCCAAGGACACCTCCGCAGCCGACGCATGGGAGCTCGCCCGCTCGGGCGAAATGCGCGCGGCGGTGGCCGCTGCGCGCCAGGCGCTCGATGATCCTGCGACCGGCGTCGGACCGGCCGACCGCGTCGAGCTGCATCTCGTCTGCGCGTCCTGCGCGATGCGCCAGGGCGATCATGACGCCGCTATCCGCGAGCTCGAGGCGGCAGCGCAAGCGACGGCAACCCATGGTGACGCGGGATCGAACCTGCGGGTGGACGTGTGGCGCGCCGAGCTCGCGTACTTTCAGGGGCGCTATTCGGATGCCAATGGGACGATCGAACGGGTGCTCCCGCTCCTGGTGGAATGCGGCGAATTCGCGTATGCCGCCTTCGCGCTGCGCATTCGTATCGCGATCCTGCTCGCCCGAACGGACTACGACAGCGTCGCAGCCCTGGCCGACCGCGCGGTCGCGCTCGCCGAAGCGGGCAAAGACGACTATGTCCTCGTCCAGGTCCTCAACGTGCTGGGCGCCGTTGCCTTCGACCGCGCCACGTCGAAGCTGCGCGTGCCCCACGCGCGCGCGCACCTCTCGTCACTCGATCCACGCGAAACCGCGCCGATGGAAGACGACGCGCGCGAGGCGCTCGCCTGGTTCGAGCGCGCGAAGGCGGTCGCCGAACGCGCGCACTACGAGTTTGCGGCGTGGTATGTGGCCGGGAACATCGAGCGCCTCGAGATCGTTCTGGGTCATGCCCAACGCGCCGTGCACGCGATACGCAAGCGGCTGACGGTGCTGCAGGCGCGGGGCGCGAAGTACGACGAAATCGTCACGCGCTCGAATCTCGCCTGGGGCCTGCGCACGATGGGCTGCCATCGCGAAGCGCTGCACGAGCTCGACGTCGCCTTCCACCTCGCGCGCGATACGGGCACGTTCAACGTTCTGCTCGAGTTCCTGGAATACGACCGTTCAATCGTCCTCGACGCCCTGGGAGACTTCGCGGGAGCGCGTGCGAGCTATCGCCGCTATCTCCAGCTGGTCGGCGCCTCCAAGCGGGACGCCGCGGCGGGCGGGAACGATGCGCCGCCCGAGGCAGCACGACGGCCACTCGAGCCCTACTTTCTCAAGCGCGCCGATCGATTCATTCTGGATCACCTCGGCGAGCCGTTCACCGTCGCGCAGTTGGCGGTGCATTGCGGCGTCAGCTGGCGAACGATGGAAAAGGCGTTCGTCGACTTCCGCGGCATGACGCCGGTCGCGCACGTGCGCAATGTGCGGCTCGACCATGCCCGGGAGGCTCTCGGCGAAGGCGGCGCAACGGTCGCCGACGTTGCGGCGCGCTGCGGATTTGGCAGCACCACGACATTCGCGCTCGAATACCGCAAGCGATTCGGCGTGACCCCCAGCCACGCGAGGCGCACGGCAAAAGCGTAGCCGCGCGGCTATAATCGCTCTGATCATCCAGGCGCGGCGCAGCGGCCCGCCGGATCCCCATCGAGCGAGGAGGCGTCACCGTGGATTTCGACAAGGAACTCGACGCGCGCGGGCTCTCGTGCCCGCTGCCGATCCTGAAGACCAAGAAGTCGCTGAACGAGCTCGCCTCGGGCCAGGTGCTGAAGATCGTCGCGACCGATCCGGGATCGGTCAAGGACTTCGATGCGTTCGCGAACCAGACGGGACATGCGCTGCTTTCGTCGACCGTCGAGGACAAGAACTTCATCTTTTTCATGAAGAAGAAATAGAGCGGCAGCGCCGCTGCGGGAATTCCCGATGGACGGTCAGCCGAAGCGGATGGCGATTATCGCGAGCAAGGGCGCGCTCGACATGGCGTATCCGCCGCTGATCCTCGCGTCGACGGCCGCCGCGCTCGACTACGAGGTGCAGATTTTTTTCACGTTCTACGGGCTCACCTTGCTGCGCAAGGACCTTTCGGGCGTAAAGATCAGCCCCCTCGCGAACCCGGCGATGCCGATGCCGCTGCCGATGCCGGTGCTCGTCGCCGCGCTTCCGGGCATGGAGTCGATGGCGACGATGATGATGAAGCAGAAGATCAAGAAGCACGGCGTCGCCTCGCTCGAGGAACTGCGCGCGGCGTGTCTCGAGGCGGGCGTCAAGCTGATCGCCTGCCAGATGACGCTCGATCTCTTCGAGTTCGACAAGAACGAGTTCATCGATGGCATCGAGTTCGGCGGCGCGGCGACTTTCCTCGAGTTCGCGGGCAAATCCGACATCACGTTGTTCGTCTAGATGCCTGCGCGGCGGCCCGCGAAAGCCCGCGGCGAGGTCTACCTCGTCGGCGCCGGCCCCGGCGACCCGGAGCTCCTCACGCTGCGCGCGCTCAAGCTGATGCAACGCGCGGACGTCGCGCTCTACGACAACCTCATTTCGCCGGCGGTGCTCGCGCTGCTCCCGCCATCGGTCGAGCGGATCTATGTCGGCAAGCGGCGCGCCGATCACGCGATGCGGCAGGAGGAGATCAACGTGCTGCTCGTGCGCCACGCGCGTGCCGGCAAGCGCGTGCTGCGGCTGAAGGGCGGCGACCCGTTCATCTTCGGCCGCGGCGGCGAGGAAATCGACACGCTTTCGGCGAACGGCATTCCGTTCGAAGTCGTGCCGGGGATCACCGCGGCGCTCGGCGTGGCCGCGTACGCCGGGATCCCGCTTACCCATCGCGATTGCGCCCAGTCGTGCGTGTTCGTCACGGGCCACCTGCAGGACGGCAGCATGGACCTCGACTGGCCGGCGCTGGCGCGGCCGCGCCAGACGATCGTCGTGTACATGGGCCTTCCGGGACTGCCGGTGCTCTGTGCGGAACTCGTCCGGCACGGCCTGCCGGCGACGACGCCGGCCGCGATCGTGCAGCAGGGCACGCTATGCCACGCAGCGCGTCGTAACCGGCACGCTGCGCACGCTGCCGCGACGGGCCGAACGCGCGGCGCTGCATGGACCGACGCTGATCATCGTCGGCGACGTCGTCCGCCTGCGCGCCCGGCTCAACTGGTTCAAGCCAGGGCGGAAGTCGGCGCACGGCTCGAACATGCGCTAACCTGTCGAGCATGGCGCACACCCCCCTCCACGATCCGCACGCGCCCCCGGCGCCCGGCGCCGCAACCGAAACCCGCAACACGACGTGCTACATGTGCGCGTGCCGCTGCGGGATCCGCGTGCACCTGCGCGACGGCGTGATCCGTTACATCGACGGCAACCCCGCGCACCCGATCAACAAGGGCGTGATCTGCGCCAAGGGCAGCTCGGGGATCATGAAGCAGTATTCCCCGGCGCGCCTCACGATGCCGTTGAAGCGCAAGCCGGGCTCCGACCGCGGCGCCGGCGAGTTCGTCGAGATCACGTGGGACGAAGCGTTTGCGCTGCTCGAGACGCGCCTCGCGAAGATCCGCGCCACCGATCCGAAGAAATTCGCCTTCTTCACCGGCCGCGACCAGATGCAGGCGCTGACGGGCCTCTTCGCGCGGCAGTTCGGCACGCCGAACTACGCGGCGCACGGCGGCTTCTGCTCCGTCAACATGGCGGCCGGCATGATCTACACGATCGGCGGCTCGTTCTGGGAATTCGGCGGCCCGGACCTCGACCGCGCGAAGCTTTTCGTGATGATCGGCACCGCCGAGGATCATCACTCGAACCCGCTCAAGATCGCGATCTCGAAGTTCAAGCGCGACGGCGGCCGCTTCGTGTCGATCAACCCGATCCGCACCGGCTACTCGGCGATCGCGGACGAATGGGTGCCGATCAAGCCCGGCACCGACGGCGCGCTGCTGCTGGCGCTGATCCGCGAGCTGATCGAGCTCGGTCTCTACGACCGCGACTTCCTGGTGCGCTATACCAACGCCGGGCAGCTCGTGAATCTCGATCCGGCGGCCGACGACCACGGCCTCCTCGTTCGCGGCGATCCGCTGCCTCCGAGCCCCGATCGCGCGCCGGAACACGACCGCGACGCGATGTGGTGGGACCGCATCACCAACCGGCCGGTGCCATCGCATGCCGACGGCGCGGATCCCTTCCTCTACGGCGAGTTCACGCTGCCGGACGGGCGCCCGGTCAAGCCTGCGCACCAGTTGCTGAAGGAGCACGTCGCCGAATGCACGCCGGAGTGGGCGGCGGCGATCACCGGCATACCGGCGACGACGATCCGCCGCCTTGCGCGCGAGATGGGCGTCACCGCGCGCGACCACAAGATCGAGCTGCCGATTCCCTGGACCGACTCGTGGGGCCGCGAGCACGCGACCGTCACCGGCAATCCCGTTGCATTCCACGCGATGCGCGGGCTGGCCGCGCATTCGAATGGATTTCAGACGATTCGCGCGCTCGCGATCCTGATGTCGCTGCTCGGCACCATCGACCGGCCCGGCGGGTTCCGGCACCGGACTCCGTTTCCCCGGATGATTCCGCCGTCCGCCAAGCCGCCGAACGGGCCGCACGCGGTGCGTCCCGACACGCCGCTCGCCGGCCTCGTGCTCGGCTGGCCCGGCGAGCCGAAGGACCTCTTCATCGACGACGACGGCACGCCGGTGCGCATCGACAAGGCCTTCTCGTGGGAGCACCCGCTCGCGGTGCACGGGATGATGCACAACGTGATCACCAACGCGTGGCGCGGCGACCCGTATCCGATCGACACGCTGATGATCTACATGGCCAACATGGCATGGAACTCGACGATGCACACGTCGGATGTTCGCCGGATGCTGAACGACAAGGGCGAAGACGGCGAATACAAGATCCCGTTCCTCGTCGTCTGCGACGCGTTCCAGTCGGAGACGACGGCGTTCGCGGACCTGGTGTTGCCCGATACGACGTATCTCGAGCGGCACGACGTGATGTCGATGCTCGACCGGCCGATTTCCGAATTCGACGGCCCCATCGACGCCGTGCGCGTCCCGGTCGTGCCGCCCACGGGGCAGTGCAAACCGTTCCAGGACGTGCTGATCGAATTGGCGAGCGCGTCTCAAGTTTCCCGCATTCACGCGGCCGGATGGCACGCGAAAGTTCCGCGACTATCCGGATTTCATCGTCAACTACGAGACCGAGCCCGGATCGGGCATCGGGTTTCTCGCGGGCTGGCGCGGGGCCGCCGGCGACAAGTACATGCGCGGCGAGCCCAACCCGAAGCAGTGGGAGATGTACGCGGCAAACAATTGCGTCCACCATCACCCGCTGCCGCCGTCCTACCAGTACATGCGCAACTGGAATCGCGGCTACATGGAATGGGCGCAGCGGCTGCGCATCCGCCGCTACTCGGATCCGGTCATCATCCAGATCTATTCGGAGGTGCTGCAGAAGTTCCGCCTTGCCGCGCAGGGCAAGGGCGCGCGGACGCAAGCCGCCGGAACATCTGCGCGAACGGCTCATCACCTATTTCGATCCGCTGCCGTTCTGGTACGCCCCGCTCGAAGCGCAGGCGACGGACAACGCGCAGTTCCCGCTCAACGCGGTGACGCAGCGCCCGATGGCGATGTACCACTCGTGGGATTCGCAGAACGCGTGGCTGCGCCAGATCCACACGCACAACCATTTGTTCGTCAATCCCGAAGGTGGCGCAAGCCGAAGGCATCGAGGACGGCGGCTGGATGTGGGTCGAATCGCAGTGGGGAAAGGTCCGCTGCCTCTGCAGCTACTCGGAGGCGGTCGAGCCCGGCACCGTCTGGACCTGGAATGCGATCGGCAAGGCGCCCGGCGCGTGGCGTCTCTCGCCGGACGCCAACGAATCGCAGCGCGGATTCCTGCTGAACCATCTCATCTCGGAGGAATTGCCGGGGCGCGCGCGGCGCGGCCGCCATGTCGAATTCGGACCCGATCACCGGCCAGGCGGCGTGGTACGACGTGCGCGTGCGCATTCGCAAGGCCGGGGCGGACGAGCCGCAGGTGACGTCACCGCAATTCGCGACCGTGCCCGCTGCTCCGGGAACCGCGAACGCACCGAGTCGCACTGGCATTCTTCGCGGGCTGGAAAAAATGACCCAGCTCGCCCTCGTCATCGACCTCAACGTGTGCGTCGGCTGCCAGGCCTGCGTGACGAGCTGCAAGGAGTGGAACACGTCGGGATCGGCGGGGCCGCTCGCTGACCTCGAGCCGTACGGCAAGGACCCGACCGGCACGTTTTTCAACCGGGTGCAGACGTTCGAGGTCGGCGAGTTCCCGCACACGCAGACCGTCCACTTTCCGAAGTCGTGCCTGCATTGCGAGGATCCGCCGTGCGTGCCCGTCTGCCCGACCGGCGCGAGCTACAAGCGCGCCGAAGACGGCATTGTCCTCGTCGACTACGACAAGTGCATCGGCTGCAAGTATTGCGCGTGGGCGTGCCCGTACGGCGCGCGCGAAATCGATCCCGAACGCAAGGTCATGACCAAGTGCACGTTGTGCGTCGATCGGATCCACGACACGGCGCTCCCCGAATCCGACCGCAAGCCCGCATGCGTCGCCGCCTGCCCGACGAACGCCCGGCTGTTCGGCGACATTCACGACCCGGATTCGATCGTCTCGCGTGCGATTCGCGAAAGCGCAGGGTATGCGCTGATGCCCGAGTGGGGCACCAGGCCGGCGAATCACTATTTGCCGCGGCGGCGCACGCAGATGCGCGTCCACGCCGATGCGCTGGTGCGCGCCGACAACCCGCTCAAGGTCGACGGGCTGCTGCCGAAGCCGCCGGAGTCCGATCCGTCGCTCGACGACGTCATGTCCTGGTAGATCGGGAGGCCCGGTGCGCCCCGCCTTTTCGGTGCTGCTGCTGACGACGCTGATCGGCGCCGGCCAGGGGCTGTTCCTCGCGCTGTTCGCCGTGCAACTCTGCGCGCTCGCCGGGCTCGTGCCGCCGCAGGACGGGCACTGGTTCTACGCACATGGCAGCCTGCTCGTCCTGTTGCTGCTGGCGGCGGGGCTCGTCGCGTCGTTTTTCCATCTCGGGCGTCCGGAACGCGCGTGGCGCGCGGCGGCGATGTGGCGCACGTCGTGGTTGTCGCGCGAGGTCATCGCGCTGCCGGCATTCATGGCCGTCGTTCTGATGTACGGCTTCACGCATCTCGCAGGCAGGATCGACGCGTCGGTGGCGCTCGGCATCGTCGGCGCAGTGTTCGCTTTCGCCCTCTACGTCTGCACCGCAATGATCTACGCGTGCCTGCCGTTCCTGCGCGAATGGGCGAGCCCGCTGACGATCGCCAATTTCGTCTTGCTGGGCGCCGCTTCCGGATTCACGCTGGCCGCGGCGTTCGCGGTGCTCGCGGCGCCTGAATTGATCCGCTTTTACGCGGGCTGGGCGTTCGCGCTCACGCTGTCGGGCGGCGGTTGCCGCGTCGCGTCGCTCGTCCGTAACGCGCATCTGCGTCCGAAATCCACGCTGCAGACCGCGATCGGCATCAAGCACCCGCGCATCGTCCAGCGGTCGATGGGATTCATGGGCGGCTCGTTCAACACGCGGGAATTCTTTCACGGCCGGAAGCTTTCGTTCGTCCGATCGGTCAAGGCGATCTTTCTCGTGGCAGCCTTTGCGATCCCGCTCGTCCTGCTGGGCGCCGCGTGGTCAGGCGCGCCGCCGGCATTGCTGCCGGTTGCGTTCGTCATCCAGTATCTCGGGCTCCTCGCCGAGCGGTGGTATTTTTTCGCCGAAGCCAACCACCCGCAGAACCTCTACTACCAGGCAATTGCCTAATGGCCCTCGTCGATCCGCATGGCGGCGGCGGGCTGAAGCCGCTGCTCCTCGAAGGCGACGCGCTCGCCGCCGAGCGCCGCCGCGCCGCGACGCTGCCGCGGCTCACGGTCAGCTCGCGCGAGAAGGGTGATCTCGTGATGCTCGGCATCGGCGGCTTCACGCCGCTGTCGGGCTTCATGTCGCGCGCGGACTGGAAAGGCGTCTGCGACGACATGACGACGGCGAGCGGTCTCTTCTGGCCGATTCCGATCACGCTGTCGTCCGCCACGGCATTTGCGGAGTCCGTTCGCGTCGGACAGGACATCGCGCTCGTCGACCCCGATGACGGCGAGCCGTTGGCGACGATGACGGTCGCCGAAAAATACGCGATCGACAAGGCGCACGAGTGCACGGCGGTCTTCCGCACGACCGATGTTGCGCATCCGGGGGCGGCGCGCGTGATGGCCCAGGGCGACGTGAACCTTGCCGGACCGGTCAGGGTGCTGTCGACCGGCGGCTTCGACGCAAGGTTCGGCGCGCTGTTCATGACGCCGGCGCAAACGCGCGCGCTCTTCGCGTCGCTCGGCTGGTCGACGATCGCCGCCTTCCAGACGCGCAATCCGATGCACCGGTCGCACGAATACCTGGTCAAGGTGGCGATCGAAATGTGCGACGGCGTGCTCGTGCATTCACTGCTCGGCGCGGTGAAGGCCGGCGACATCCCGGCCGACGTCAGGACCCGGGCGATCGCCGCGCTCGCAGCGCATTACTTCGTCAAGGACACCGTCGTTCAGGCGGGTTATCCGCTCGACATGCGCTACGCCGGCCCGCGCGAAGCGCTTGCTCCACGCGGTGTTCCGGCAGAACTTCGGCTGCTCGCACCTGATCGTCGGTCGTGACCACGCGGGGGTCGGCAACTACTACGGGCCGTTCGATGCGCATCACATCTTCGACGGGCTGCCGCCAGGCGCGCTCCAGATACGTCCGCTCAAGTTCGACGTCACGTTCTGGTGCTACGCCTGTGGCGGCATGGCCTCGGCGCGCACCTGCCCGCACGACGATGCCGACCGGCTGAACGTGTCCGGAACGCAATTGCGCCAGTGGCTCTCCGAAGGCGCGGAGGTGCCGCCGGAATTCAGCCGGCCGGAAGTGCTCGCGATCCTTCGCGCGTACTACGCCGGGCAGGACGCCGCGCGGCCATGAACGAACGCTTCGAGAACATCAACCTGCTGCGGGCGTTCGCCGCGCTCGCGGTCGTCTTCTTTCACGTCATCACCTACATGAACTGGACGGCGTTTCCGATGAGCGGCCCGCTGCTCACGCTGCGGATCGGCTGGATCGGCGTCGACCTCTTTTTCGTGATCAGCGGCTTCGTGATTGCGCGGAGCGCGCTCGGGCTCTGGCGCGCGGACACGAATTCGTTCGCCCGCAATTTCTGGGCGCGGCGACTCGCGCGAATCGTGCCGCTTTACCTGCTGACGTGCGCGGCGTGGATTGTCCTGTTCCTGCCCGATTTCTTCGATCAGCGGCCGCTCCGCGTCGCCTGGCAGCTTGGCGCGCACCTCGCGTTCGTGCACACGTTCTGGCCATTCACGTACAACGCCATCAACGGCGCGAACTGGACCCTTGCGCTCGAGATGCAGTTCTATCTGTCGATCGCCCTGATGATTCCGTGGATTGCGCGGACCTCCGGCTGGCGCATCTGGCTCGGCTGCATGGTCATCGCATGGTTGTGGCGCGGCGCGGCGGTCCATTTCTTCGGCACCTCGGTGCCGAACAGCTCTTCCTGCGCATGATGCAACTGCCGGGCACGCTCGACGAATTCGGCGCGGGGATCTTTCTTGCGCTCTGGCTCGATCGCCGTCCGAATCCGCACCGGTTGGAAGGCTGGGCCTGGGCCCTCGGCGCGGTCGTCACCGGAACCATTTGCATGCACTTCTTCTGGAAATACGATTTCTGGGGCGAGCCCCTCATGATCACGTTCTGGCGCACGTCGCTCGGCGCGTTTTTCCTCTGCGTGGTCGCTGCGGCGGTGTACCTGCCGCAGGTCGCGCGGACGTGGCCGCTCCGGCCGGTGTGGTACCTGGGTGAAATCAGCTACGGCATCTACCTATGGCATATGTTCACGGTCAAGTTCTGCCTTTCGGTTCCGGGCCTCGAGCCGTTGCAGGCGCTCGGCATTGCCCTCACGATGACGGTGTCGCTCGCCGCTGCCTCGTGGCATTTCTTCGAACGACCGATCCTCGAGTACGGGCGCCGCTTTCACGGAGGTAGCGGACCACGCCGGCCGGCGGCGGAAGTCGCTTCCTGACGCCGGGACGAGGCGCTACGCTTCGGCAGGGACCATCGCGCGCTGCACGACCGGCGCGAGGTGCGGGGGCACCTCGATCAGCGCGACGGCGGCCGCGCGGCCGCGCGCGGACATCTTCTTTGCAGTCTTCGCGAGGATGTCGGCAAATTTTTCCGGATCGTATTGCGCGTGCGCGGCGACGAACCCGGCGAGATAGCTTTCGAGAAACACCAGCCCCACCACATCCTCCAGCGCCTGGGCGTCGGGATCCGCCTTCAGCGCTTCCTTCTTCAGCAATGCGCCCAGCCGCGCAACCGTTGACTCGTCGTAGCCGACGTCGCGCAGGATATCGCCGGCCACCTGCGCGTGAAACTTGTTCAACCGCTTCCGCCATTGCAGGTAACCGATCCGGTCCATCGTGTAGTCGCCGCGCGGGATCTTCCAGCGCTGGATGTGCTGGCAGCGTGCCGCGAGCCGCAGGACCTCGGACGCGGCCGGGGCGAAACGGGCAAGCATCGCCGTCATCCGCTCGGCGTAGACGAGTTCCTTCGGACGCGCTTGCCCGTCCACGATGTCTTCGTTGGGGTCCTCCGCGTTCGCGGCGTCGAACCGCGCAATGGCGCGGGAATATCGATCCTGCGTGGAGGACTCGTTTGCCAACTGAGTTGCCAACTCATTTGCCCAGTTCAGCCTCGATCTCGGCAAACGTGTGCGCGACCTCGAACGTGGCGATCGGCATCCCCAACTGGCGGCCGATCTGCGTCGCCGAGAAAATACCGCGCACGAATTCCTCGTGGGTGAGCGGGTCGCGGTCGACCACCAGCGCGTGCTGGCGCCCGGCCTCCTTGAGCGTCGCGATGACGTGACCGACTTCGACCCGGCGCACGACGTTCATGTCGAGGATGTCGATCGCGGCCGTCGGCACCATCAGGTCGGCCACCGTGAGATCGTCATGCTTGCCGCCCTTTTCGTGCAGCAGGTTGACCGGCTTCTCGCCGACGATGTCATGCGCGGTGAGGAGACCCTGGACGGTCCCGGTCACGTCGACGACGAGCAGCAGCCGCACGGCGCGCGCGATCATCGTCCGGTTGGCCTGCACGATCGTCGCATCGGCGCGAGTCGTCGCGCAGGCGACCTGCCGCAGGTCCGTCATCGCCTCGATCGCCGGCGAGTCGAGCCGCACCGGCTTCGGTCCGGCGACGGGGGGCTGGACCACCACGCCCGGGCGCATGCGCGCCATCGACAACGGCTTGTAGTTCGTCCGCTCCATGCGCAATCTCCTTCCCGAGGCACCGACCTCGCCGGTCCGCACGTTTCGTTGGACCGGGCCCGCGCGAAAATGTTGCGGCCCCCGCGCCGCGATAATACGCCGCCCGGCCGCCCCGCGCGCCGCGACCGGTGGCACAATCCGGTCATGCCGAACCGCGGAATCGAACTCGGATTGGCCCGCACGGGCGAGGCCGCCGCCCTCGCCGCGATGTCGCGCGACCTCATCGAAGCGGGGCTCGGCTGGACCTACCGCACGCCACGCATGGCCGCGCTGATCGGCGACGCCGCGGTCACCGTGCTCGTGGCGCGCGACGACGCGAGGCCCGTCGGCTTCGCGATCATGCGCTTCGGCGACGAGCGGGCGCGCCTCATCCTGCTCGCGGTGCAACCCGCCTGGCGGCGCGTCGGGATCGCACGGCGGATGCTGCATTGGCTCGCCGACTCGGCCGCGGCCGCCGGCACGGCGTCGATCCACGTCGAGCTGCGTGCCGGCAACACCGCTGCGCACGACTTGTACGAAGCCGCCGGTTTCTCCGAAACATTTCGCGTGCCCGGCTACTACCAGGGCCGCGAGGCGGCCGTGCGCATGGTCCGCGTATTGCGCGCGCCCGGCGTCGTGGTCCCGGCGTGGCAACCGCCGGCCGGCTAGCGACCCGTCTTCGTAACATCCTTTTACAAGATCGGCGTCATCGCTGGCCGCGGACCCGGCGTTGGAGGAAGCACGGCGTCGCGGCAATCCGTCGCAGGCGCCCGACCATCCAACGATTCAGGAGGACATGCCATGCGACTCACCCCAACGGCCATTGCGCTCGCGGTCGGCGCGCTCGTTTCCGGTGCCGCGCTCGCCCAAGGTACCGCCACCACGGTCCAGCGCGACGTCAGCCAGCAACAGCGCATCGAGCAGGGCCTGCAAAGCGGCCAGCTGACGACCGGCGAAGCCGCGAAGCTCGAGAAGCAGGAAACGAAGGTCGAGACGATGCAGAAGAATGCGCTCAAGGACGGGACGCTCACGCCAGCGGAAAAGGCACGACTCGCGAAGGCGCAGAACGCGACCAGCGCCAGCATCGCGGCCCAGAAGCACGACGCGCAGGTCGGCAACCCGAATTCGGCGTCTTCGAAGCGGATGCAGGCCGACGTCCAGCGCAACGTGAATCAGCAGGCGCGCATCGAGCAGGGCGTGCAATCGGGCCAGCTGACGAATACGGAAGTGGCGAAGCTCGAGCGCGGCCAGTCGCACGTGACGGCCAAGGAAGCGCGCGCCGGCGCGAACGGTCACGTCGGAGCGGCGGAACAAGCCAACATCCAGGCGGCCGAGAATCGTCAAAGCGCGCACGTCTACGACAAGAAGCACAACGCGGCGGCAAAGCAATAGTTCACGCACGCAACGCGCGCGCAGTCGCTGCCGTCTAGGCCAGCGACTGCGTGTCGCCGTCGACGGGAATTGCCTGTCCCGAGATGTTGGCGCCGGCCGGCGACGCGAGGAAGACGATGGCGTTCGCGATGTCGTCGGCGCTGACCATGCCGCCGCAACGAGACTTTCGCGAGCGCCTCGTCGCGGGCGACCTCGGGCGCGATCCCGCGCGCCGCGGCCCTGTTCGCGAACACCGCGTCGATGCGCGGCCCGGCGACCGACCCCGGGCAGATCGCATTCACGCGCACGCCGAAGGGGCCGAGCTCGATCGAGAGCGACTTGGTGAAGCCGATCACGCCCCATTTCGTCGCCGCGTAGGGCGTGCGCAGCGGAAAGCCGAAGCGCCCGGCCGCCGACGACAGGTTCGCGACGCTCGCGTTGGCGCTCTTCTTGAGCAGCGGGATCGCCCGCTGCGCGCACAGGAATTGCCCGGTCAGGTTGACGGCGAGCGTGCGCTCCCAGTCGCCGAGCGCGATGTTCTCGCACGCTGCGGTCGGACCGGCGATGCCGGCATTGTTGACGAGTGCGTCGAGACCGCCGAGCGCGGCGGAGGCGGCATCGAAGAGACGGCCCACCGCCGCGGCATCGGCGACGTCGCACTCGATCTGGCCGAACGCGGGGTCGCTCGCCGGCGGCGCTCGCGAGCGCCTTCTTGTCGACATCGCAGATGAAAACCCGCGCGCCTTCGCGGGCGAACGCGCGCGCCGTGGCGAGACCGATGCCCGAGGCCCCGGCCGTCACCAGCACGCGCAGCCCGGCAATTTTCAGATCCATGGCGTCCGGTGTCGGGTCAGGAGGGGAAGCAGGATGGACAACACGTCGACGATTGGATTATAACTGCGGTGCCACCGGGCATGTTCCGGCGATTGCCGCGGGCGCGCATCTTTGCCCCGACCTTCGCGCCGAATCGCTCACCGTACGATCCGCACCGCTCAAGGCGTGAAGCGATGGAAAAGACAGCTGCAATCGTCGGCGCGGGCCTGATCGGTCGCGCCTGGGCCATGGTGTTCGCGCGCGCGGGCTGGCGCGTGCGCCTGTACGACCGCGATCCCGGCGCAGCTCGACGCGGCACGCGGGTTCATCGCGGAGAGCCTGCCGACCAACAGGCCGAGCACGGGCTCGTCGCCGATCCGGCAGGCGGCGTTCGCGCGGATCGCGTACGTGCCGGAACTCGACGGACGCCGTGTCGCAGGCGCGGACTGGGTGCAGGAGAACCTGCCCGAGTCGCTCGACGTCAAGCGCGACGTGTTCGCCGCGCTCGATCGACTCGCGCCGCCCGAGGCCGTGCATCGCGAGCTCGACGTCGGCGATCCCCGCATCGCGGTTCACCGAGGCAGCTCGCCGGCCGCGCGCGCTGCCTCGTCGCGCATCCGGTCAATCCGCCGCATCTCGTGCCGATCGTCGAACTGTGCGGCGCGCCGTGGACCGCGCCGGCGACGATCGAGCGCGCGCGCGCGGTCTACGACCGACGTCGGACAGGTGCCGATCATCGTGCGCCGCGAGACTCGACGGCTTCATCCTCAACCGGCTGCAGGGCGCGCTGCTGTCCGAGGCGATGCGCCTCGTCGGCGAAGGCTACGTGTCGCCGGAGGACCTCGACAAGACGGTGCGCGACGGACTTGGCCTGCGCTGGTCGTTCATGGGGCCGTTCGCGACCATCGAGCTCAACGCACCGGGCGGCGTGGCCGACTATTGCGCGCGCTACGGCGGGTTCTACCGGCGTCTCGCCGCAGCAGCCGCCCGCGCCGGACGTGTGGGACGAGGCGCAACGCGGCGCGCGTCGCGGCGGCGCTGGCGACCGCCGGCCGCGCGCCGCGCGCGAGCGGACGCACGCGCTGGCGCGATCGCCGTCTGATGGCGCTCGTCGCGCACAAGCGCGCAGCAACTCGATTCCGAACGAAGGAGTGAGTCACCTGAGCGCAAGCCCGCAAAGTCATCATCACCTGCGCCGTCACCGGTTCGATCCACACGCCGTCGATGTCGCCGCACCTGCCGGTCACGCCGCGCGAGATCGCCGATGCCGCGGTCGGCGCGGCCGAGGCGGGCGCGGCCATCGTCCATCTGCACGCGCGCGATCCCGTCGACGGCCATCCGACGCAGGACCCGAAGTACTTCCGCGAATTCGCCCCCGACATCAAGCGCCGCTGCGACGTCGTCATCAACTTCACGACCGGCGGCGCCGCGACGATGACCATCGACGAGCGTCTGCAGCCCGCGCTGCAGCTGAAGCCCGAGGTCGCCTCGCTCAACATGGGCTCGATGAACTTCGGGCTCTACCCGATGCTGAAGCGCTTCCCGACCTTCAAGCACGACTGGGAGCGCCCGTACCTCGCGGGCTCCGAGGACCGCATCTTCAAGAACACGTTCAAGGACATCGAGTACATCCTGACCTCCTGCGCCGACAACGGCACGCGCTTCGAGATCGAGTGCTACGACATCGGCCACCTCTACACGGCGGCGCATTTCCTCGAGCGCGGCGTGGTGAAGCCGCCGCTTTTCATCCAGAGCGTGTTCGGCATCCTGGGCGGCATCGGCGCGCATCCGGACGACGTCGCGCACATGAAGCGCACCGCCGACCGGCTGTTCGGCGACCAGTACCGCTGGAGCGTGCTGGGCGCCGGGCGCAACCAGCTGCCGATCGCGTCGATGTCGGCGGCGATGGGCGGCAACGTGCGCGTCGGCCTCGAGGACAGCCTGTGGATCGGCGCCGGCAAGCTCGCCGAATCGAACGCCGCGCAGGTGCGCGCGGTGCGGACGATCATCGAGGCGATGGGGCTTGCGATCGCGACGCCCGACGACGCGCGGCGGATCCTGGAGCTCAAGGGAAAGGCCGCCGTCGCGTTTTGATCGTCGCTGGACTTGCCTGTCGCGGTCCACGGACTGTCGAGACACGCCTTTCAGTCGATCAATTCGTCCGTACGCAACAGAAACGAGGGAGGAAACGTCAATCCCAGTGCCGCGGCGGTAGTGCGATTGATGGTTAAATAGTACCTTGTCGGCTGCTGCGCCGGCAGATCCGCCGCCTTCGCGCCTTTCAGAAGCCGGTCGACGTAAATCGCGGCCTCGCGGAAACCATCTTCCGGGCTGGGACCATACGACATAAGCCCGCCGTCGCGCACGTAGTAACCGTACTCGTACATCGCTGGAATTCTGCGCTCCGCCGCGAATTGAATGATGCGTTTGCGGTTCGACCGCGTGAACACGTCGGACACCAGGAACAGGGCGTCCGGCCGGCGCCGCGTCATTGTGGCGAACGCAGCGTCGAAATCGCCTACCGCGCGCAAGCTGAGGGCCTGCACCTCCACCTGCAATAACCGCGCGGCCCTGCCGATCTCGTCGGAGCGAAACGTCATGCCCCGATCGTTGACGTTCCAGAGGACGGCAATGAGCGCCGCCGTCGGCACCGCCTCCTTCAGCAGCTGCATCCGTTTGGCGCTCAGCTGCACGGACTCGTCGGTGAGGCCGGTAACGTTGCCGCCGGGGCGCGCGAGGCTCGCTATCAAATCGGTAGCTACGGCATCTCCCGCCGCCGGCGCCATGACGATCGGGATGCTCGAGGTCGCCTGCTTTGCCGCGAGCGTTGCGGGTCCGCCTTGCGTGACGATCACGTCGACCTTGAGTTGGACGATATCGGTCGCGAGCCCCGGGGTCCGCTCCACGACGCCTTCCGCGAAGCGCGCCTCGTACGCGATGTTCCGACCCTCGATGTAACCCAGCCCGCGCAATGCCTCGCGCAGCGGAGCGGGCGGCGCGCCATCGGGCGTTCGCCCGCCCGTCGACAGAAATCCCATTCGAAATACCCGTGGCGGCGCTTGTTGCGCACGACCGGGAAGCGACGCCGCGAGCGCACCGCCACCGAAAGTGAGCACCACCTGACGCCGGCTGATCATCCAAGCCTCCCCTGCGTGCAAAACCTGCACGGCCAGCACACCTGGCACTCCGTCAATCCGGGGCCGCGTCCTGCATGCCTGTTGGAGAATGGCGCGCCCGACAGGAGTCGAACCTGTGACCTTTGGCTTCGGAAACCAAAGTCAGGTCATGCGCTGCGTGTGATAATTTTACGCTATGTCATTTCGGAAATGCGAGCCTCCGCTATCGACTGCGGACTCAAGCGGTGGATGCAACACACTATGACCTGAACGGTCAGAGGAGTGTTGCAGATGAGACCCCATCCAGCGGCAAAGATCGCTGCTTGAATTCAATACCCAACTGATTCAACGCGTCTCCGACCGGGATGAACAGGTTGAGATTACCGCCTAGAGTCCCTCCCCATCCACGCAATGCCTACCATCGTAAAATACGATTCGCAGGCCAACCGGCTCGCGGATGCGCTCAGCGCTAAGGACAAGCAGCAGCTCATGAGGAAAGGAGACCATTATGGCTGAAAACACTAGCCCGGCAGTCGTTCTCGTCCACGGCGGCTTCGTAGATGGCTCGGGTTGGGAAGGCGTCTACAAGATCCTCAGGAATGACGGTTACAACGTGAGCATCGTCCAGAACCCGACGTTATCGCTAGCCGACGACGTGGCGGTCACGAAACGCGTCATCGCGGCGCAAAACGGGCCAGTCGTTCTTGTCGGCCACTCCTATGGCGGGGTGGTAATAACCGAGGCCGGCAACGATCCCAAGGTGACGGGACTCGTCTACATAGCGGCTTTTGCTCCCGACAAGGGAGAGTCCGTGGCCGCACTCATCAAAGATCCACCGCCCGGCACGCCGGTCCCGCCAATATTGCCACCGCAGGACGGTTTTCTATTCCTCGACCGAGCGAAATTCGCCGCCTCCTTCGCGGCCGACGTAGTCAAGGACAAGGCGGATTTCATGGCCGACTCACAGGTCCCGTGGGGCGTGGAGGCCCTGAGCGGCTCAATTAGCGCACCCGCGTGGAAGAACAAGCCAAGCTGGTACCTGATTGCAACCGACGACAGGATGATTCCTCCACCGGCGCAACAGTTCATGTCCAAACGGGCGGGCTCGACAGTTGTTGAGGTTAAGGGAAGTCATTCGGTCTACGTGTCAAAGCCAGAAGAGGTTGCCGCGCTTATCGAGAAGGCAGCCAAAGGTGTGAAACTCGCAGCAGGCTAACTCCTCGTCTCGCCCGCGCCGTGCAACGCTTGAAAACAAGATTCCAAAGTAGATTGGAAGGGAACGGCGACAAATGCGTAATCGGTCCTGATCGACTTTAGAAAGACCGTTGAGCGGTCTCTCTTCTTAATCTCATGTAAAGTCTGCTCTTGGCCGTGGCGGGCCGGTCGGACATCTATCCCAATTTGATGTCTACGGTCGTCCCGCTCAGCGAAATGCGTCGCTTTTCGCCGGCCGGAAATTCTACGGTGATCTGCCGATACGGCAACGCATAGCGACCGTCGACTCGCACCGACAGCGCGATTTCCGTGGCCGTCGTTTGCATCTCGAATACGACCTCGGCGTAGTCGCCGTCGCGGTAACGCAAGCTGATCCCGTCGTCTTCGTAAAGCGCAAAGGTCGCGCTGGCTGAATTCTTGGCTGGAAACACGCGCACGTGCCGCGACGGCTCGTCGTGCAGCCTGGAGAAATCGTCGCGGCCCGTGAGCGCGATCATCGCCCCTGCGCGCGCGAACATCGGGATGCGGTCGAGCGGTGCGGCGATGAGGACCTCCGTCCCCGGCTCGTAATACGCGCCGCCATGAAAGTCGTACCAGCCTTCGACGCCGCGCGGAAGATATACGCGTCGCTCGCGCTGACCGGGTTCGACGACATTGGCCACGAGAAGGTCGGGTCCAAACATGAACTCGTCGCAATCCTCGTACGCGCGCGGATCGTCCTCGAATTCGTAGAACAGCGGGCGCAGCACCGGCTCGCCCCGTTCGGCGGCGCGGCGCATCAGCGTATAGAGGTACGGCATCAGCCGGTACCGAAAACGAATCGCGGCGCGAATCGGTTCCAGCGCTTCACGATGCAGCCACGGAGTGTTGACCTCGCCGCCCGGTTTCCACGAATTCATGATGAAGCGCGGGCTGAACACCCCGTTTTGCACCCAGCGCACGAGGAGCTCGGAATCCGGTACCGGGCCTGCGAATCCACCGACGTCGTGACCGGTGTTGAACATGCCCGAGAGGCCCATCGTCAAGCCCATGCGCAGGTTCCAGCGCAGCGAATGCCAGCTCGTCGTGTTGTCGCCCGACCAGGTCTGGGCGTAACGCTGGATGCCGGGAGGTCCGGCGCGCGTGACGGTGTAGACACGCTCGCCGGGCCGATGGGCTGCCTGGGCTTCGGCCGTGGCACGCGTCATCAAGAGTGCGTGTAACGGACGCGAAAGCTCGATCGGGATCGGCCGGCCAAAGCCGTGCGAGCTGGCGTAGTCGTCCCAGATTTCGTACTCGTTGTTGTCGTTCCAGCCAGCGTCGATGCCGTAGTCGAGCACTTCGCGCCGCAGGCCTTCCTGCCACCAACGGACGCCCGCGGGATGCGTGAAGTCGACGTGCGCGCCCTGCCCGTCCCAGAACTGGCCGATGCACGGCCGGTGTGATTTCGCGTCGCTGACGAACGCGCCGCGCGCGGCGACGTCCGCGTACGCCGGATGGTCGTCGAGCAGACAGGGCTTGAGGTTGACAACGACGCGCACGTTCTGGGCCCGGAATTTCTCGATTGCTGCTCGCGGCTCGGGAAACTTGTCACGGTTCCACGTGAACACGTAGCGACGCTTACCGATGCTCGTGTACCCCGATCCGAAATGAAATGCCGACAGCGGGATGTCGTGCGCCCGCACCGAATCGGCGAACTCGGAGAGCCGCGCCTGTGCGTCGGGCGCGTCGGTGAGGCTCATCGCGGTGTTCGCATAACCAAGGCTCCAGCGCGGCCCGAATGCCATGCGCCCGGTCAGATTCGGTGAATTTGCCGGACGACATCCCGAATCCGCGGGCCGACGAACAGGTAGTAGTCGAGGTCGCCGTGGTCGATCTCCGCGTAGCGATAGAAGCCGTGATAATTGTCGTATTCGCAGCCCAAATCGAAGACCGTCGGGGCCAGCGTGTCGTAGAACAAACCGTAGGCGATTCCGGAAGCTCGCATCGCGGCCGATCATGAACGGCCAGTGCTTGTAGAGCGGGTCCGAGATTTCGGCGTCGTACCCGAGCGCGTCGAGCGCGAGCGTGCGCAGCCTGCGGCCGTGCTTGTCGAGCGGGCCTGTCTTGTCGCCGAGCCCGAAATACCGGTCCGTCGCTGCACGTGCCATGTAGTGGCGAACGATGCCGCTGCGCTCGCTCCATTGGTATGCGTACGTCGGACGGTCCTCTGCGAACAGCCGCCCCCCGCTGTCCAGCGCACGCCGAACGGCTGCAGCGTTACCGCCAGCGATACCGTTGCCGTCGCGAGCGTGATCTCACCCTCGGCCTCCACAACGGCGAATTCGGGGCTCCTAAACCCGCTGTACGTCGAGCCTGTCCCTCCCCTCCCATGGCACGTCGACGCCGCCGGGAGCGACCATCCATGTTCTCGGCTCCTTCAGCGTTTCGTTGCGCAGAAAGAGGACGCGAAAGAGATCCTCGCCCAGCACGAATATCCGGCATTGCCAGCCGGACGTCGAAATCGAAACGGACGGAATCCGGGAATCGTCCCGCGTACGATGGCTCGAACGAGCGGCCGCATCGCTGGGCCAGTTAGCGAAGCGCGAGCGCCGCTTCGGCGTCGGAAGCGTCGAAGAGATGCGTGTCGGTGATCGGCAGGTTCACGGTGACCTGGTTGCCGCTGGAGTATCCCACCTGCCCCGCCGTATGCACGGTGAGCCGTTCGCCGCTTCCGAGCGAGCAATACAGAAAGCTGGCGGCCCCCAGTTGTTCGATGCGATCGATCGTGGCCGTGAGATGCAGCGAACCGGGGCCGACGCTCCGAGCGTCACATGCTCCGGACGGATCCCGAGCCGGATGGGCTGCTGCGCCGTCACGCTCGAGACCCGGAGCGGCAACGCGGCATCCGAGGCGGCGTTCGGCGCCGCATCGAGCGCGATGTGTGCGCCAGTGTCGTGCACCGCGGCGATGCGGCCGCTCAGGAAGTTCATCTGCGGCGAACCGATGAAGCCGGCGACGAAGCGGTTGCCGGGCCGGTTGTAGAGCTCGAGCGGCGTGCCGACCTGCTCGACGCGACCCGCGCGCAGGACGACGATCCGATCCGCCATCGTCATCGCCTCGACCTGGTCGTGCGTCACGTAGATCATGGTCGTGCCGAGCCGCGCGTGCAACGCGGTGATTTCGGCGCGCATCTGCACCCGCAATTCGGCGTCGAGGTTCGACAGCGGCTCGTCGAACAGGAATATCGTCGGGTCGCGCACGATCGCCCGTCCGATGGCGACGCGCTGCCGCTGCCCGCCTGACAGCTGGGTCGGCCGGCGCTCCAGCAGCGCGTCGAGGCGAAGCATCTGTGCCGCCTCGCGTACCTTGGCTTCGATCGTCGCTCGCGGGGTGCGCAGGTTTTCCAGGCCGAAGGCGAGGTTCTGATAGACGGTCATGTGCGGATAAAGCGCATAGGATTGGAACACCATGGCGAGCCCGCGTTGCGCCGCCGACACGTCGTTGACCCGCATGCCGTCGATCAGAATGTCGCCGTCGCTCGCCGATTCCAACCCGGCAATCATCCGCAGCAGCGTGGACTTGCCGCAGCCGGAAGGCCCGACGAAGACGACGAACTCACCGTCCTTCACGTCGAGGTCGACGTGGTGAATTACCGTCGTGGCGCCGTAGCGCTTCGCGACTCCCTTCAGTTGCAGTCCGGCCATGGAGTCACCTCCGATTATTTGACGCCGGCGGAAGCGATTCCGGTCGTAATGTACTTCTGCAGGAACGCGAAGACGAGCGTGACCGGCAGCAACGTGATGACCGTCATGGCGAGCAGGTAGTGCCATTGCGTCGTCAGCTCGCCCTGGAAGGCGTTGAGCGCCAGCTGCAGCGTGAATTTTTCGGTGCGCGACAGCACGATCAACGGCCACAGGAAGTCGTTCCACCGCCACATTACCGAGAAGATGGCGAGCACGGCGAGCGCCGGCGCGGAAAGCGGCAGGATGATCCGCCAGAAGATCCGCCATTCGCTCGCGTGGTCCATCCGGGCGGCATCGATGAGCTCGTCGGGAATCGTCAGCATGTACTGGCGCAGCAGGAAGACGCCCGTCGGCGTCGCCACGGCGGGCCAGATCACTCCCCACAGGCTGTTCAGCAGACCGAGCTGCGAGACGACCAGGAAATTCGGGACCAGGATGATCGTCGGCGGAATCATCAGCGTGGAGATGATCAAGAGGAACACTGCGTCGCGACCGCCGAAGCGGTATTTCGACAGCGCAAATGCGGCCATCGCGTTGAACAGCAGCGTGATCAGCGTCGCGACGACCGTGATGAACACGCTGTTCCACAGATACGTGCCGAAAGAGAACTCGCGGAAGATCTCAGTGTAATTGCCCGTCGCGAGCCGGAACTCACGCACCGGCTTGCGATCGCGGATGTTGACTTTGTATTCCTGGTCGGGCGCACTCGGGTCAACGAGCGTCGCCTGGATGCCGATGCGGCGGACTTCTGCCAATTCACGCGTCGATCCGTCGGGCATTGTCACGCGATAGAGCGGCAGCGGCTTCTCCTGCCCGGCAACAGCGACCGCTTTTTGTCCATACGGAAGGAGCTGCGGCGGAAACTCGTTCAGCGCCGCGGCGCTCTTGAACGAGGACAAGACGAGCCACAGCACCGGACCGAACATCAGCACGAGACCGAGCAGCAGATAGCCATACGAGAACCAGTCGGTCCAGTCCGGCCGGCCGCGTCCGCGCCGCGCCGTCAGGAGGGTCGTGAGGCTAACCATCGTCGCGAGCCCCCTTTGCGGCGAGATTTCTGCGCGTCACGCGCAGCTGCAGCAGCGTGAGGACCAGCAGCGACAATGCGAGCACCAGTGACGCTGCCGCCGCGAGACCGTATTGGTGGATCGATTCCGCGAACCCGGTCTGGTAGATGAACTGGACGACGAACGTCGTCGCCGAGCCGGGTCCACCGCCGGTCAGCACGAACACCTCGTCGAATATCTGCACGGCACGGATCAGGCCCAGCACGAGCACGACCACGAGGTTCGGCATCAGGAGCGGCAGCGTGATCCTGGAGAAGCGCCGCCACGGCGAGGCGCCGTCCATCTCCGCGGCTTCGTAGAGGTCGGCGGGAATCGCCTGCAGGCCAGCCAGCAGGATCAACGTATAAAAGCCCATGTGGGCCCAGATGCTGACGAATACGCACCAGAAGAACGCCCAGCCGGCATCGGAGAGCCAGCCGACCGGCGACGCGCCGGCACCCGCGAGCACCGCGTTCAGGACGCCCTCGCGCTGCAAGACCCATTTCCAGATCAGCGCGACCACGACCGGCGACAGCAGCACCGGATAGAAGAACACGCCGCGGAAGAAGCCGCGCCCCAGGATCTTGCGGTTGAGGACGAGCGCCGTGACGAGCGCGAACGCGACCATCAACCCCACCTGCAGCACCGAGAACTTGGCGGTATTGAAGATCGCGCGCCAGAAGAGGTCCTTGCGGCACGTCGACGGATCGAGAAAGCTCTCGCAGTCGAACAGCGTCGCGAGATTCTCGAGGCCGGTGAAAGGACGCTGGGAGGGATAGAGTTCTACGCCACCCGTGAACGCGAAGTAGAAATTGACGACGATCGGCAGGAACGTGAACAGGCCGAGAATCGCGAGATTCGGCGCGACGAACATCCAGGCGATGCGGGGCACGCCGAGCAGCCGCTGCGCGGCGCGCATCGGCACGTCGACCATGTTCATCGCCGCGCCGGCGGCGGCCGCCGGCAGTTCGAGCAGCGGACGGCGAGCGGTGCTCACGTTCGTCTGCGGGCGACACTCGCCCGCGGCGGCTTTATTTGGCTGCGGCCTTGACTTGCTCGTCGATGTCGGCGCTGATTCGCTTCAGGGCATCATCGAGCGACATCTCGCCGGCGATTGCCTGCCCGAGCCTCGCGGCCGTCGGATTGAAGACCGCACGGTTGAGCTTGTAGCCCTGGATCTGGTAGGCGACCGGCGAGAGCTTGGGCACTTCGGCGACGAACGTGTTGAGCGCGGCCTTGGCTTGCGGCGATATCTTGTAATCGACGCCCTTCTTCGCCACGGCCGCGTTGGCAGGAATGTTTTCGGTGCGCGACATGTATTCGGCGTACACCGGCTCGCTGGCGAGGTAGTCGAGGAAACGGCCGACGTCCTTGGGATTCTTGGTCCGCTTCAGTGCGACAAATGCAGCGCCGCCCGGAATGCCGGTGCATGCTGCCGGCCCGCAGGGATTCGGTATTGCGATCCAGTCGAAATTCTTGCCGATCTGCGTGTCCATGCGGCGGATCTGCCAGCTACCCGAGAGATACATCACCACGCGGCCGTTGGCGAACTCCTCGAATGCATCGCGGTACGTCGCGCCGCCGACGCCGCCCCACACTTCCTTCGGCATCGTGCCGTCGCGGTTCCAGTCGTAGAGCTTCTTCGCCATCGCCTTGTAGCCATCATCGATGACCAGATCACCCTTCGCATCGAAATACTTGGCACCCATGCTGATCGCAGGACCTGCGAAGCGATGGCCGCTGCGGTCGAACGCCACCGCGAACGGGACCTGCGTCGCCTTCGCCACCTTGCGCGCGGCGTCGACCCATTGATCCCACGTTGCCTGAGGTCCGGGCAACGGGATGTTCGCCTGTTCGAACAGCGTCTTGTTCACGTACGGCCCGGTAACCGTGAGTTGGGTCATCATTCCGTAGATGCCCTTGTCGCTCGGCGATGGACGCATCCACGGCAGGGTCTGGCCGAAGTTCGCCTCCCAATACTTGGGGTCCTTCACATACGGCGTGATGTCGAGGTAGTACTTCGACAGGCCGCCGAGGTCGGTGACCCGCGCGATATCCGGACCTTCACCGGCGGCAAGCTGCACCGGAAGCTGCTCGAGAATCGCCTTGTACGGCACCTTGTCGACGACCACCTTGACGTCGGAATTCTGCGCCTCGAAGCGCTTGGCGAGATCCTGCGTCACCTCGCACTCATTGCCATCCGAGTAGCAGGCAACCCGTATCTCGCCCGCGCAGGCTACGCCGACGGCGAGCGAAAACGCAGCGACTGCGGCGCGGCCGAACGTGTGCTTATCCGACATGTGAGCTCCTCCGAACAGCGCACTCGATGTGCGACGAATTTCGGCCGATTATAGCCATGAACGGGCAATTCTGCCCCGCCGCTTCCTCGCCAGGGGACAGCACGCCACGCGTCACGACGCGTGCCGTGCTTGGACGATAAACTCTATGGGAGCGTCGACTCTCGGACGGCCATTGGGCCTGACCTGTCCAGCGTCCAAGGTTCGACTAAAGGCGCTTGGTTCTGAGAAGCCAAGCACCTTGCAGCGCTCGCCCCGCCACTCGACTAGCTTGGGACTCCGGCACCGGGAACCGCGAGGCCGCCGCCATCTGGACAGGGCGACCGGGCAAAAGGGTCTCGATCACCCGGGAAATGCGTACGTGCGGTGGGGGTCGACACCCTGCATGCCCGCTCTGGCACGTTCAATGCGTGTCACTACCTTCCTGAGCGGGAATGTCCCGCTCAGATCATGCGTGTTCATAGTGGAGGTGCGTCATGTTCTGGATGCTGCTGCCCCCAAGTGCCAACGCAGGACGGCACTTTGAAGCCTATCCGCGCCGCAAACCGTCTCTTGGGGCAACCTGTTGTACGTCTCGTGGGACATGGTGTTACACCTGCTCGCGCCAAGCCGCCGATAGTCAGAGGTTCGACGCATTGGTTAGGTCGCCAATGGATGGGGCTCCAGCCGCCTCATCGCCGCGTCGCGCGCCGCACAGCAGCGCTGAAACGGGCCTAGCCCCAATTGCGGACCTACGGCGAAGCTTGAGCTAAATCGCGCAACGGCTTGAAAGAACTGGTTGCGGAAATGTGCACGGGGTCGGTGCGCGTTGTGTCATGAAATCGTCATCCTTTCCTGCGCGAGATGACATTAAGATTGCGGCTCGGGCAGGCGCGAGCGATCCCCGCAAGCGGCCCGCCTGGTCGGTGCCCAACGCGTGACGACGCGCGCGCGCCGCCAGGATCACGAGCGGAGAATCCCGTGCGCGGAATGTACAACGACGCCGATCAGGAAGCGGTCAGCCATAGCGCCATCGAAGCGCTGGCGCGCGAGACCTCGAGGCCGGTGGACGAGGTCAAGGGCATTTACGAAGGCGAGTTTGCGCGGCTGCGCAAGGGTGCTCGAATTCACGATTACCTCGTCCTGTTCGCGAGCCGCCGAACACGCGACATTCTCGCGCACGGACGTCACTGACGATAGTTCGCGGACACGGCTTCCGCAAGGACGGCGCAGCCGGGAAGCGCCGACTTCAGGCCGCGCGCACGATGTCGGGCGATGTCCTGGCGGGACTCAAATTCTCGACGAATTGCCGTGTCGCCGCAGTCCACGAGAATTTGAGCGCGTGACGTCGCACCGCCGTGCGCTCGAGATCGAGCGCGGCGCGTGCGGCGGCGCGCAGATCGACGGAAAGCACCCCCGCCGCGGGGTCGCGCACGACGTCGATCGGGCCCGTGACCGGATACGCGGCGACCGGCGTCCCGCAGGCCATCGCTTCGATCATCACGAGTCCGAACGTGTCGGTGCGGCTCGGGAACACGAACACGTCCGCCTGCTGATAGTAGTGGGCGAGCGCCTGTCCGTGCTGGACCCCGTGAAATACCGCGTCGGGAAACCGCTCTTCGAGGCACGCGCGCGCGCGGGCCGTCGCCGACGACCCATTTTGTTCCCGGCAGGTCGAGCGCGAGAAACGCTTCGATGTTCTTCTCGACGGCCACCCTGCCGGCGTACAGGAATATCGGCGCGGCGACCGGGCAGCGCTTCGCGCCGCGCCGGCGCGAACAGTTCGGCGTCGACGCCGCGCGACCAATAGGCGAGGTTCGTGAAGCCGCGTGACGTCAGCCGGCGGTGCACCTCCGGCGTGGGCACCATGACCGCCGCGGCGCGGGCCGTGAAACCAGCGCAGCCAACGGTAGGTGATCGCGACCGGAAGCCGGCAGCGTGCGTGGACGTACTCCGGAATTTGGGTGTGAAACGCCGTGGTGAAGGGCACGCCTCGGGCCAGGCAATGACGGCGTACGGCGAGGCCGAGCGGGGCCTCGGTGGCGACGTGCACGGCATCCGGCTCGAACTCGTCGACCATGCGGGCGACGCGTGCGCCGGGCGCGACGGCGAGACGGATCTCGGGATAGCTCGGGCATGGAAACGTGCGAAACCCTTCGTGCGTGACGAGTCCGACTTCGTGCCCGAGCGCGCGGAGCTCGCGTACTGTGTTGATGATCGTCGTGACGACGCCGTTGACCTGCGGCAGCCAGGCATCGGTGGCGATCAAGATTCGCATCGAATTTCCCTCATCAATCGATCAACAGTGCGGGTTCATTGGCCGCGTGGGCCGGGCGTAGTCGATCGCCCGTCGTCGGGCCCGCGCGTTGCTTCGAGCACCTCGTGCCAGTTGAGGATCCGCAACTCGCCGTCGGCGGTCTCGACGAGCGCGGTGAGGCTCTCGACCCAATCGCCGTCGTTGCAGTAGAGGATGCCGTCGATGTCGCGTATTTCGGCGCGGTGGATGTGCCCGCAGACCACGCCATCGAGGCCGCGCCGGCGCGCTTCGCGGGCGAGCGCCTCCTCGAATGCGCCGATGTAGCTGACCGCGTTCTTTACGCGATGCTTGAGATACTGCGACAGCGACCAGTACGGCAGGCCGAGGCGCGCGCGCAGGTGATTGAGATGCGCGGTTGAGCCGCAGCGTGAAGGCGTAGAGAGCGTCGCCCAGGAGCGCCAGCCAGCGCGCGTACTGGACCACGCCGTCGAAGAAGTCGCCGTGCGTGACTAGCAGGCGCTGGCCGTCGAGCCGTGACGTGAATCGCCTCGTCGCGGATTGCGATGCCGCCGAACGCGAGGCCCAGATAGTGCCGCGCGGCCTCGTCATGGTTGCCGGGAATGTAGACGACGGCGGTTCCCTTGCGGGCCTTGCGCAGAACCTTCTGAATGACGTCGTTGTGCCGCTGGTGCCAGTACCACTTCCGCTTCAATTGCCAGCCGTCGATGATGTCGCCGACGAGGAACAGATAGTCGGATTCCGTGCGGCGCAGGAACTCGAGCAGCGCGTGCGCCTGGCAGCCGGGTGTACCGAGGTGGGTATCGGAGATCCAGATCGTACGAAACCGGAGCCGTCCGGATACAGGCGCGTCATCGGGATCGCCCATCTCGTCCGGCGTCGCGGGCCGGTCGAGCGGATGTGTGTCTGGAAAATGCGGCGTCGCCGCGTCGCGGTCGCGCGCCTCGCGGTCAAGCGGCTTGCTTGACGACGGGCCGCGCATTCGACAGCGATGGCAGCGGCGATTGGCTGCGAGGCGAGCACATGGCCGGTATGGTGACGATCAAATGCGGCGCGAATGTGAAGGACAGATGACGTGTCGATGACGCGCCTGCAGATTCTCGGCGGCGGGAACGGGTTGTCTTTGGCGCGCAATATTGCGTGGCCATCATCACCCACTACGCGCGAACTCCTCCTGTCGCGGGTATCCACTTCGGGCCGCTTCTCCCCTCCAGGCGGCCCATTTTTTTGGCGGTGCACATGCGCGTGAATGATGGATACGGACTGCCGGCGGTCGTCGTGATCGGATCGGGCGAGGTGGGCTCGGCGATCGCCGTGGCACTCCAGCGGGCGGGTTGTGGTGTCGTCATCTGCGACAAGGTCGATCCGGCATGGATGCGTCGTGGCATGGCGTTCACCAACGCCTGGTACATCGGCAATGCGGAGCTTGATGGCGAGGGTGCGGTGTTCTGCGCAAGCGTGAAGAGCATTCCGGCCGTGCTGGACCGTCGTCGTCTCATCGCGGCGACCACATGGTCGTGGGCGGGCGTTGCCGGACCGCTCCGACCGATCGCCGTCATTGATGCCACCCTGCGCCCGAGCACGGAGGGCGGCATCTTTAAGTCACGCGGCGCAGAGGAAGCGCTCCTGATGGTCGTGGGCGCGCGCAATGACGATCCTGAGGTCGACATGTTCGTCGATCCCCCCGTGGGCGTCGGTGAGCCCCACGGGGTGGTTCACGCAACACGATCGGGTCGCTTCGCAACGCGCCGGCGCATCGGCGATCAGGTACGGGAAGGCGAAGTGATCGCCGCAGTCGGCGCCCTGCCCGTCCTCGCCCCCAGGGCCGGGGTGTTGCGCGGTCTTTCCGCGCACGGCGCCCGCATTTCCGAAGGCGCTGAAATCGTCGAGGTCGATCCACACGGAGATCCCGTCCTCTGCTTCGGCATCGAGGACCGAGCTTTGGCCATCGGCCGTGAGGTGTTGATGGCGCTCGCGATCCGTGGCCTCGCCCCGGCCGCCAAAGAGGCCGGGCACTATCCGAGCGAGCTGCCGCGTGCCAGCGAACGGTATTTCGACGGCACGAGCGACTGAATCGTTTCCAGCTCACGATGCAGTGCCGCCGAGCGGACAAACGCTTCGTATTCGCGAACCGGATCGAGCCTAATGAGCGCTTCGTCCATTTCGTCAAGAAGGTCGCACACGCGGGCGAGCAACTGACTCAAGAGTGGCCCGAATCTGCACGCAGCAATCTGCCGACGCGCCTCCGTCAGCGCACCCGCACACAGTTCTGCCTTGCATGCGTGCTCGCCGAGTGGCACCGGCAGCGCGGCGGCAACTTCCATCAAGCGCGGCCGTTGGCTCACAAGGCTGATGACAACAGCAGCCATGACTGTCCCCGATCAATGCACAGGAAAGCTAGGAAATAATCGCAGGACAATGTTGCAGTCGCATGACCGCAGCGGTCCAGGCGGGCGAATGCCAGTGCTTGGACAGCTTGAGGCAATAACCGCTGAAGGCACAGATGCTCCGGCTCGGGGCACGCCACGGCGTGTCGCGACCATATTACAAAGCCGTGACCGCGGGCTGGGCCGCTCGAATCCTCCGACTGACGGCATATTGTGCGACGCGGCCGGCTGCCGAGAACTACGATCTGGCCACTATGGTCGAGACGCTAAACGTCTGCTCACGACTGTGGATTCAACCGGTCAGCGCAACACATGCCAGGCTTAGGAAACGCAACAGCAAGTGCCTGTCAAATCGGAGCTAATCACAAGTAGTGCCGTTTCCTGGTCACTCTCACTCGTGCTTGTACAACCTCGGATCGTCGCTTAGCCAAGTCGCAGGAAGGTCCCAGGCTTCAAACCCCTGTCTATAAGGATGAAGGGTGTTGCATCGACCGGTTGAGCCCGCAACCCAATCCCGACATAGAACTGAACCGGAAGCGGCCATTGAAACCAACGGAAGCTGACGTTGAGGTCACAGAAACAGCCGGGCTGCGCCGATGTGGGCGGCAAACGCCGTGACGACGCGCTGTGACTAGATTTCCATCTCAAGCAGCGCGTACGACAGCGACTTCCCGTGCGCATCGAGCGCCAGCGAAGTGGTAACCCCGCCGGCCAAGCTGTGCTCGCACACGAACTGCAACGCCCACAACTGGGGCAATTCATACCGTCGAATCTCACCTTTGGCAATGCCGGCGAGGTGCCGCGCCACTGCATCGACGGTGACGCGCACGGCAAGCAACGGATAGTCCTCGGCGCGATACGCAATCAGCGACAGGATGGATGTGTTGCCCTTGTCGCCCGCGCGGCAGTGCGCGAGATCATACAGCTTCGGCATGCGCACTTCCTTCGTGCAGGGTCACGTGGCTCGCGACCAGGGAACGATCGATCAGTGTGGACACGATGCCAATCTGCTCGGTGACCGATTTGCGCGTGCCACCGCCACCCGCGGGACCGTTCGTGTAGAGCGCTTCGACCTCATCGCCGACGATTGCGGCCTCCTCGTGCGTCGCCGCCCTCGCGGCCACGCGCAGGCGCACCTCGTAAGGATGCGCGCCACCGTCGAAGGAGCGACCGTGCAGCGACGTGCTGCCGATGAGGTCAAAGCGCAGCTCGGCGAACCGGCCATGTAGCCGCTCGCGCAGGATCTCCGCAGCGAGTTCGGCACGGGCAACCGCGTTGGCGCCCGCATACCCGATCTCGCCGTCGCCGATGAAGCCGGCGCGGTAGCCGACGCTGACTTTCAGCCGGTCTGGGCGTTGCCGTCCGCGTGCGCCCCGCACGGCGACGCAGTCGGGCGCGGCCTCCGTGAGTGTGACACCGGAAAAATCGGCCGTTACGTCTGGAGTGAGATAGCCGTGCGGATCCGTCACTTCGTAGAGAAGCTGCTCGGTCGCGGTGGCGACCGTGAGCCGCCCCCCGGTGCCGACGACCTTGCCGAGCGTCGCATTCCCGTCGGGATCCACGTCGGCGAACGGAAATCCGAGCGCAGCCATGCCGGGAATGTCCTTGCGCCCGGGGTCCGCAAAGTACCCGCCGCACAACTGCCCCGCACACTCCAGCAGATGCCCGACTACCGTCCCGCGCGCGAGGCGGTCGACGTCACCGGGGTCCCAGCCATACTCGTGCATGAGCGGGGCCACGAACAGCGAAGGATCGGCGACGCGGCCGGTGATGACGATATCTGCGCCGCCGGCGAGCGCAGGCAGAATCGCCTCCGCCCCAAGATAGGCGTTGGCCGATACGACGGGGGCGTACTTCGACAGCGGAAGGCCCGACTCCAGGGCGGGTGCATCCAGATCGAGCGCATCGAGTACGTCGTCCCCAGTCACAGCAGCGACCTTCACGGGAATACACATGCGATGCGCAATCGCGGCGATCGTCGCTGCCGCGCCTTCCGGATTTGCGGCGCCCAGATTGCTGACAAGGCGGACTCGCTTCCTGGCGAGTACCGGCAACAGCGACTCGATACGTTCGGCCAGCCGAGCATCGAAGCCGCCGTTCGGATCGCGCCGTCTTCGTAGTTGCGCGAGCGCGATCGTGCGCTCGGCGAGGCATTCAAGCACCAGGTAGTCGAGCGCGCCGTGCTCGGCTAGCGCGACCGGCGCATCGAGGCGGTCGCCAGCGAAGCCCGCGCCGCCTCCAAGTCGCAGCGAAGAGCGCATAGCGTGTTGGCGCGAGCCGCTACTCTGGCTCGATGCCCGCCTTCTTGATGATGTTCTTCCACTTCTCCGATTCCTCCACCTGGAATTTGCCGAGTTCCGCAGGCGAAGTCACGAAAGGAGTGGTGCCGGTGTTGCTGTAGTAGGTCTGCATCGCCGGTCCCTTGCTCGCCTCGACCAGGATGTCGTGCAGGCGATTGACTATCGCCGGCGGTGTATCGGCCGGCACGTAGGCAGCGAACCAGAAGCTCATGTCATAGCCTTTGAGTCCCGCCTCGCTGATCGTCGGAAGCTCAGGCGTGAGCGGTGAGCGTGCGAGCGTACTTACGCCAAGCGGTCGCACCTTGCCTCCTTTTACCTGTGGCAAGCCAGTGGCCATATCGGTAATCATCATGTTGATCTGGCCGCCCAGAAGATCGTTGATCGCGAGCGGATTGCTTTTGTACGGAACGTGCAGCAGCTCGATCCCGGCCATCTGCTGGAACATCTCGCCTGCCACGCGCGACGACGAGCTACCGCTGCCGAATGAGATTTTGCCGGGCTTGGCCTTCGCGAGGGCGATGAACTCGGCGACCGACTTCGCGGGCAGATCGAGGTTCACGATCATGATCTGCCCGCCCTTACCAAGCCCAGTGACCGGTGCAAAGTCCTTCACCGGGTCGTATGGCAGCTTCTTGAAGAGGTGCTCGTTAGCGGCATGCGTAGTGTTGGTGGTGATGAAGACGGTGTAGGCGTCGGGGGCCGCTTTCTTTACGACTTCGGCGCCGATAAAGCCCGAAGCGCCCGGCTTGTCTTCGACCACAACCGGCTGCTTCGTGATGCGGGTGACTTCGATGCCGAGTGCCCGCGCGAGTTGGTCCGTGGCGCTGCCCGCTGCGAAGGGAACGACGAAGGTGATCGCCTTGTCCGGGTACTGAGCGTGCGCCGACGCCGCACACAGCGGCAGCAGGACGCCCGCCAGTAACGCTTGCCATTGCAGTTTCATGTCGATTCCCTCCGATCCAGCGACGCTTCGCGGGGCCAAGCTTAACGGCGAGCGGCGCGGCGAGGAGGCAACCCGCAACGCCTCCGATTAATGCTCGTCAATCCAATACAGAATCAAGCGCCCGACGAATCGAAGCCAAACTATACTACGCGTTCGGGCAGCGCTTCGCGCCTACCAGCGAGTGACTGCTTTCGGGGTTTTTCACGTCGCAGACGAGTGTCTCCACGTGGCCGATTGCAGCCGCCGACCGTTGACCGCTTCCGACCCGTTGCTGTCGCTGGGTTTCGCGCTGCGGCAGCGGCAGCAATGCAGCAGTTTGCGGACATTGCCAGATCGGACGCGTAAGTCGCGCATCGACCCGGATTGGGATCAGGGCTTGGCGAAGACTTCTCTGCGCCACACCGACGGCGGTGACGGCGCTGGGCCAGCCAGCGTAGAAGGCAAGCTGCGTGATGACCTCGACTAGCTCGGTCTCGGTCAGACCGTTCTGGCGTGCCAACGCGAGGTGACTGCGCAACTGGTCGGGCCGATTCATGGCGATCAGCGCGCTCACGGTGGCCAGGCTGCGGTCCCTGCGCGAGAGGCCGGGGCGCGCCCACACATCGCCGAACAACACGTCGTCGGTGAGTTGGGCGAGCTTGGGTGCCACGTCGCCCATCAGCCTTTGCGCCGCCGTGGGCCCGGGGCCGGAAGCGGGCGCCGCTGCGGCACCAGCAGTCGCCGTCGGCGACTGACGGTACTGTTCGTCGCTGACCAGCTCCATCCATTCGACGGTCTTGCCCTCCAGTGCCTCCTGCACGGCGATGTGGGTCATGGCGCTGTCGGGTGCGGCGCCGTGCCAGTGCTTCACGCCGGGCGGAATGCGCACTACGTCACCGGGCCGGATGGTTTCAATTGGACCGCCCCACCGCTGTACACGCCCCACACCGGCAGTGACGACCAGGGTCTGACCCAACGGGTGCGTGTGCCATGCGGTGCGCGCGCCGGGCGCGAAGCTCACTGATCCGGCGGAGGTGCGATCCGGCCCGGTTGGGGTGAACAGCATTTCGACCTGGGCCTGACCGCTGAAATACTGCGTCGGTGCCGGCACCACGGAGCGCGAGCCAGCACGCGAGAACTGCAAGTCGGGTTCGGCAGCAGCGGCATCCAGCATTGCAAGGGCTAACATAGCGGCGGCAAGGGTCTTCATGGTGGGCTTCCGTTGCAAAGGGTGAGGAGACAGGGTGTGGCACAAGCGGCACGCCGATGGTGAGTGGGTGAAGACACTCGCAGGCTCACGCGTCGTGTGGTTCGCGCGCAGCCAACCGGCGCAGGTCCTCGCGCACGCGCTCGGGTTCTTGCGGCAGGGGCATGTTGGGCGCGTCGCGCACAGCGTCGAGTTCCCCCGGCGTATCGGCGTCTAGCGACGCAAACAGCCCATCGAAGTCCACGGTGGCAGGTCCGCGCTCGGCCACCAGCTCGAAGGTCTTGCGCGCGGCACTGGCCGACGTGAGGCTGCGCACCAGCACTTGCGCGATCTGCGCACGCGCCACGACGCCGTCACTGGGGTCACCTGCCTGGCGGGTGTCGCCCTGAAGCAGCACCAGCCGATGCTGGTTGGCATCGTTGTAGTCGAACCAACCGGGGCGCACGATGGTGTACGGCAGTCCGCTGGCACGCAGCAACCGTTCACCGCGGCGCTTCCAGTCGTGCGCTTCGGTGCTGCGGTTATAGGACCCGGTGCGGTTGGTGACACCGATGGCGGTCATCAACGCAATGCGTGCCGGGCGGCCGCGCAATGCTAGCAGGACATTGCGCACGCCGCCGTAGCTGACGTGTTCGGCACCAGCTTTGCCGCCGCCATCAGCGCCATGGGTGAATACGATGGCATCGATGCCGTCGACGGCTGCGACTAGCGTGTCCGGCCGGGTGAGGTCGCCGACCACCCGCTGTGCGCCAGCGCGGCATACTCGCCGGCCCGGCGCAAGTCGCGCACGAGAACGCGCACCTTGTGGCCTTGACGGATGGCTTCGTCCACCACCAGCCGGCCGATGCTGCCGGTGGCGCCCACCACCAATACCTTCAGCGGCGCCGCGCTCATGCCGCGACCTCTTCTTTCAGCGACGCCATGTCGATCACGAAGCGGTACTTCACGTCGCGCCTTGAGCAGGCGCTCGTAGGCTTCGTTGATGTCCTGGATGCGGATCATCTCGATGTCGGAGGTGATGCCGTGCTGGCCGCAGAAGTCCAGCATCTCCTGGGTCTCGGCGATGCCGCCGATCAGCGAGCCGGCCAGGCGCCTTGCGGCTGAAGACCAGCGGACCGGTGTTGAACGGCGCTCCAGCGGACCGAGGTAGCCCACCATCACGATGGTGCCGCCGGCGGCGAGTGTGGGCACGTACGGGTTCACGTCGTGCACGTACGGCACGGTGTCGATGATCAGGTCGAAGCGTCCGGCCACGCGCCGCCATCTGCGCCGCATCCGTGGAGATGACGACGTGGTCCGCGCCCAGGCGGCGCGCGTCGGCCTCCTTGCCGGGCGAGCGGCTGAACAGCGTGACCTCGGCGCCCATGCGCCTTGGCGAGCTTCAGGCCCATGTGGCCCAGCCCGCCCAGGCCGACGACGGCGACCTTGCTGCCCGCGCCCGACGTTCCAGTGCCGCAGCGGCGAATAGGTGGTGATGCCGGCGCACAGCAGCGGCGCGGCGCCGGCGAGGTCGAGGTTGGTCGGGGATCTTGCAGCACGAAGTCCTCGCTCGACGACGATCTTCTCCGAGTAGCCGCCGTGCGTGCGGCTGCCGTCGACGCGGGTCGGTGCCGTTGTAGGTGTAGGTGGCGCCGTTCTCGCAGTACTGCTCCAGCCCTTGCCGCAGGCCGCGCAGTGCTGGCAGGAATCGACCAGGCAGCCGACGCCGACGCGGTCGCCGGCCTTGAAGCGCGTGACGCGCGGGCCGACCTCGACGACGCGGCCGATGATCTCGTGGCCGGGCACCATGGGGTACTGCGCGTTGCCCCAGTCGTTGCGCACGTTGTGCAGGTCGGAGTGGCAGACGCCGCAGTACAGGATCTCGATCACCACGTCGTCGGCGCGCGGGCTGCGGCGGTCGAAGTTGAACGGGCCCAGACGGCCGGTCGGCGAGTGGGCGGCGTAGCTCTTGACGTGATAGCTCATGGACATTCTCTTCGTTGTCGAAACAGGATTGGGTTGGTGTTCGAAGCGTGGGCTCAGGCCGTTGCGGCGGCTGGCGCGAGATCGCCAAACCGGTAGGCGGCGGTCACGCCCCCGTCCATCAGGAAATCGCTGCCGGTGATGAAGCGCTCCGTCCGGCCCCATCAGCAGTGCGGCCACCTGGCCCACTTCGTCGGGCGTGCCCGCGCGTCCAACGGGGCAACCTTCGATCATTCGGCGGTAGCCGGCACCACGCGGCCCGGTCAATTCGTCCTTGGCGAGGGGCGTGATGATGATGCCGGGGCTGATGGTGTTGAGCCGCGCACCACGACGCCCCCAACGCACGGCCTCCGCCATCACGCGCAACGAGTTGCCGCGCTTGGAAAGCTGGTAGGCCAGCAGTGGATCGGTCACGCGCTCGGGTTGCAGAAAGTCCAGTTGCAGAAGCTCTTCCACCGGCGTGGTCGCGAGGGCCTTGTCCTCGGCCGGCGTCAACGCGCGCAGGCGATGGCCGGACTGGGAGGAGATCACGACACCCGAGCCACCACGGGCAATCACCTCGCCAAACAGCTCCAGCACGAGGGCCGTGCCGTACAGGTCGACGTGCAGGATGGTGGCCGGTGACGCCTGGGACGGCGACACGCCGGCGGCATGAATCAGCCCCGTGATGTTGCCGAGGCCCGAGGCGGTCTTGACCAGTGCCTGCACCGACTTCCGTGAAGTCACATCGACGCCGGCGGTGGATACGTCGAAGCCGGCGTTGCCGAACGCCTCCGCGGCCACCACGGCGTCCTGCTCATCGAGGCTGGCGAGCAGCACATGCTTGCCCGCACCTACACGCCTTGCAATCGCTTGACCGATTGAACCGGCCCCCACGACCACGATCACGTCTTTCATCTCTTGCTCCTTCGATTTGGCTCCCGCGATGGAGCTCAACTGTAGGCGCGCCGGCTGCCAATCGAATAGACGGCAATTGGTTGCACGAGAATCAACATATAGTTGATACTGATGGCGTCTTTCTCGACCGGCCATCACCATGCCCATCAATGAATTCCGTGCCATCGACACGTTCGCCAAGGCGGTGGCCCTGGGCAGCATTCGCCGCGCCGCCATCGCGCAGGGGGTGTCGCCGCAAGCGGCCAGCCAGACGCTGGCCCAGTTGGAACGGCACCTGGGCGTGCGTCTGCTGCATCGGACGACCCGCAGCCTGGCGCTCACCGACGAGGGCCAGCGGTTCCTGGAGGCCACGCAGCCCGCGCTGGCGGCGCTGGAGCGAGCCCTCCACCGCGTGCGCGAGTCCAAGGACGAGATCGCCGGGCCGCTGCACATCGTGGGGCCGAGGTCGTCCTTTGCGAACATCCTGATGCCGGTGATCGACGAGTTCTGCCGGCGCTACCCCGACATCCAGCCCGACGTGCAACTCGACGACAGTCTCGGCAACTGGGTGTTGGACCGCGTGGACGTGGGCTTTCGGATCGGGTCATCCCCCGAGGAAGGCGTGATCGCGCGCAGGCTGTTTCCGGTCCAGTTGGTCGTCTGCGCGGCGCCCGAGCTACCTGGCGCGTTTCGGAGCACCCCAAACCGTGGACGACCTCGCGGCGCACCGCTGCAGCGCCTTCCGCCATCCGGCCACCGGTCAGATTCTGCCGTGGTACCTGAAGATCGACGGCGAGATCCAGCACCGGCATGTCACGCCGACACTGTCGACGAACGACACCGAACTGGAGTTGCAGGCGGTACTGGCGGGGCAGGTGATCGGGCAGATCTCCAACTTGTCGGCAGCGGGTCACATTCGCAACGGACAGCTCGTGCCCGTGCTGCTTCAGCACATGAGCGACCACATCGGCGTGCACCTGTATTACGGTAGCCGCACGGCGCAGCCCAAGCGGGTGCGCGCCTTCATCGACCTGGCCATTCAACGTCTGGCGGATACGCCCGACTACGTGCTTAGCGCGAAGGAGCTGACCCAGGCGGCCGGATCGAAACGCAGGTCCATCAAACGCCGTTGATCGACAATGCGTTGGCCCAGATATCGACACTAGGCAAGACCAAAACGAATGGCTGCACCCAGTCCTGGACCGGACATCGGATCGAAACGCCGCGACGACGGCAAGGGGTTGGCTCCCGTAGTTGGCGAAAGGCAGCTTTCGAGCCGCGAATACTGAGGGCGGCAGTCTCTGACCGGCCATGAGCCGACTGTCCGTACTTCCGTACAGATTGCCCGAAAGCGGACGCCGGGAGTTCTGCATGAATGGCTATAGTGTGGAGAATGTCGTTCGGCCGGAGGCGTGACTCACGCTAGCATTTGACCTGAGCAAGAGGTACCGCCCGCCGCTTGGAGGCCATTGAGCCAAGGCGATGGAGAAATTCGAAACTGTCGTCATAGGCGCTGGCCAGGCGGGTCTGGCGATGAGCCACCGCCTCACCGTTCTTGGGTGCGAGCACGTCATCTTCGAGCGCGCGCGCGTTGCAGAACGTTGGCGCTCTCAACGGTGGGACTCAGTGATGTTTCAGTTTCCGAACTGGAGCATTGAGCTGCCGGGACGTTCGTATCCCACTGGCGACCCGGATGGATTTTCGCCGAAGGACGAAGTCCTGCGCTTCATCGAAGGCTATTGCGCATGGATCAAGGCGCCCGTTCAACGCGGGGTCAATGTATCCGCGGTGCGCGCCCAGTCCTATGCCGGACGCTACGAGATCATCTCGGACATGGGCCCAGTCGCGGCTCGCAACGTCGTCATCGCGACCGGACCCTACCAGCGACCCCGGCTTCCGACGTGCCACCGCGCCTTGCCCGCCGGTGTTGTCCAGGTCCACGCAGCCGACTATCGCAACCCCACGGCGCTGCCTGATGGAGCCGTGCTTGTCGTCGGTTCCGGTGCATCGGGCTGCCAGATCGCCGATGAACTGCTGGAATCAGGCCGCCGTGTCTATCTGTCGATTGGACAGCATCGCAGGGTGCCCCGCCGTTATCGCAACGCCGCCCGGATCACATCCGTCATTTGGGCCACCGGTTACGAATTTGACTTTGGCTGGGTGCAACTGCCCGTCTTCGACTCGCGTGGCGCGCCGGCTCAGTACCGGGGTGCGACCGCGTTGCCGGGGCTCTATTTCCTCGGCCTGCCATGGATGCACAAGCCCAAGTCTTCGTTCCTTTACGGCGCGGGAGAAGACGCAGCCTACATCGCATCGCGCATCGCCGATGGGCGAAGACAAAGTGCAGTGCGACAGTGAACGAGGGCGCTCCCGAGAACTGACGCCGCCCTTACGTAAGTCCGGGCGGCTCAAGCAACAATGGCCCAGGCGTTATCGAGAGCAGGATGGCAGCCTTCCCCTTGCAGTCGACCTCTGAAAATTGCGAATGGCTTCTGTTGTGCATGTGATCGCAATGGGACGAGCTGGGACCGTCGACGATCAGGCGGCTCGCGGCAATCTGCGGACCGCCAACGTCGCGGTCCAACTTGCTCAGAAGCGGTCATCTGACTTGGTCGCAGACGAATTCGCCGCGACGCCGACCCCGACGGTCGCCGTCCGGCCGAGCGTGCAGCTTTCCAAACCCTAGAGAATAGGACGTACGCTTCCACAATCGGGTAGCGGTTCCCCGCAAGGGGCGATATGCCAACATGCTCGTCTACTTGGCGCGTCTCCAGGTCACCGTGCCGACTCCACCGCTGGACGCGGCAGGGGTGACGTATTTGAGTTCGTCCTTGTTGCTGGATGCAAGCAACCGCCTCTGCTCCGTTCCATTCCAATTGGGAAACGTGGCGCTGTCGACTTTGAAGGTTAGAGTCTTGTCTGCCGAGTTGACCGAATACATTCCGATCATGGCAATGCTCTTCGACACTACGGCCTTGTTTTCCTCAGGCGTTCCCGCAGCGCGATTGTTCGAGACGAAACTCGGTAGGTCGGGCCCGATGATCGTAAGCATGAAGTGGCCAGCGGCATCCAAAGTCAACATCCCCTTGGCACCGGAGCCAAACTGATCGGTTCTCGTGCCGTCCTTTTCCGTGACCGACGAGACGAGCGTCCAAGTCCCCACGACATCGCTCGCGCTCTGGGCCGAAGCGGTGGACCAGAAGAATACGGCCGCCTGGGATGTCAAGGCGACGACGACGGCCAGTCTAATCGTGCAACTGCGCATCATGTTACCTCCCGTTCTTGATGCTCGCAGTGACACCCCGTCCCCGTGGACGGGCGAGCGGCAATCATATCGAGTGCGCCCGAGCGCGGCAACTTGCGGATCTGGTTCCGCTATCGGGCCAAGAGCGCCCGTAGCGCGGCGCCCATGCTGATCTATGTGGTGCCGTCGCACTGGCGGCAGTTGAGGCAATGCGGCCACCGTCGCCTTACATATTTGTTCAACAGCAGTTGGTAGTTAGCGATGCTTAATTCCCGCCATACGCTCGGTGACCGGTTTTGAATTCGCTATGGGTTCTCCCTCAATGGCGGCAGCCGTATCGCCGCGTCATCATACGTTCCGAAATCCGCATCACGATGGCACGCCCGGCAGTTGGATTTCGAGCCGACCGCCGAATTCGACCATGTCGCGTTGTCGATCCTGCCGTGTTTTTCGATCCAGAATGCGGTTTCGGTGATACGCAAGGGCGTCACGTCGGCCGGGATTGATTTGTTGATCCTGTAGGACGCCTCGGTCATCTCGGTTTCGGCGGAGTTCTGCTGGAGAAAAGCCCGGATCTCGGCCAGTGTTTTCGGATCGAATTGCCACTGCAAGCCGAAGTGATTGTCCGGCCTGTCGAGATGTGCCGTCCAGGAGCGCGCGGGCAGCAGGGACGGGTGAAATGGCCCGTGGCAGCCGCCGCAGCTATCGCGCCACGTCTTGTTGTCCGGCAGTTGCCTGCCGACGTATGGGAGACGCTCGAGGCCGGGTATGTTGATCAATCGCCAGTGAATTAGCCAGAGGGCGCTGCCTGCCACGCATGCGAGAATCACAAGCGCGACCCACGGGTGGTTGGAGCCGATGCCCGCGTCGGCGCTAGCTATCTTGTGGCCACTGAACATGGCCTTGGCCAGATTTTCCCGATGCACCAGGCTTTCGATGACGACACCACCGATGTGCACCAGTACCAGGGCAAGCATCAGCCAGGCGAGGCTTTCATGAAGACCTTTGGTGAACTCGCCGAGCGGACGGTCGGCGAGTGATTTGAACATGCCCTGTGCCTCCTCCGCTCCCTGCACCACGATGCCGGTTACGCATATGACCGGACCGAGCGCCAGCAGCAGATAAATCGCGACGCTCCCTGCCGGGTTGTGGCCGACGTGACGATCCGCCCGTGCCGCCATCACGTCGGCGACATAGGCAATCGCAGCGCGCGGGCCAAACAGGAAAGCTTTGAACCGAGCGTAGCGGCTGCCCGCGAGGCCCCAGAAAACGCGAAAGCAGATCAGTCCCAGTACGACGTAGCCAAAGTAGACATGGAGGTCACGAAAGCGGTCCGGGTCCCCGGTTGCCAACGCCGAGAAAAAGGAGACTACCAGCGTCCAATGGAAAACGCGGGTCGGCAGGTCCCACACGAGTACAGGATGCACGCCTTCCTGCGCCACATGCCTGTTCCCGGCGGTTTGCAGGTCTGCGCCGTCGTCGACGAGTACCGGATGCGTGCCTTCCTTCGTGACATGTGCGTTTCCGGAGGTTTGTGCGCCTGCGCGGTCGTCGATTGGTTCCATAGTATTCAGTTCGCCTTATCTCCAAGTCGGATGGCCTGTTCTCTCCTATCACAGAGAGGATTGTAATTCGAACGAGGGGTAACCAGACGCCGCACCCCAACGCGTGTCGGGAGCCGCCTGGTGTGTCCTGACCGAACCCCGTTGCTACATTCCGACCGGCTGCTCTTGCGCTGCGCGTATGGCTGGTTGGGGTCAACCGTGATGTTACCCACGAAAAATGGACAGTCCGATCAGGCGTTGGTTGATGCCTCGAAAGCCAGCGGAGCCACGTAGTTGATGGTGGAGTGGCGGCGCTGGCGGTTGTAGAACACTTCCATGTAATCGAACAGGCTGGCGCGTGCTTGGTCCCTACTTTTGTAGTCACAGTGCATTACAAGCTCCGTCTTCAGGGAGTGGAAGAAGCTTTCCATCGGCGCGTTGTCCCAGCAATTCCCTTTGCGGCTCATGCTCTGGCGGATCCCGTGCTTCCGAACGAGGTCCAGGTAGATCGAGGTTGCGTAGGTTGAACCGCGATCGGAGTGCACCAGCTCGGGAACGCCACGTCTGGAAATGGCCATAGCGAGCGCGTCGGTGGTCAACTGGCCCCCCAGCGTGTGGCTCATGGCCCAGCCCACAATAGCCCGGGAGTACACATCCAGAACGGCCGCCAGGTACAGCCAGCCCTCGCGCGTCGGGATGTACGTTACATCGCTGAGCCAGCACGCATTGGGCCGCTCGGCTTTGAAGCACCGCCTGACCAGGTTGGGGAAGACCTCCTTGGTATTGCGCGAGTCGGTCGTTACCCGGAAGTGCCGGATCGCCTTGGGCACAATCTGCGCTCTGCGCATCAGCTTGGCGACCGTATTGCGGCAGCAGGCAATTCCCTGAACCGAGAGCTCCGCGTGCACTCGCGGCGCGCCATACGTCTCGCGGCTGGCTAGGTGGACTTCCCGAATCTTGGTGGTCAGAGACGATTGCCGCTCAGCCCGGGCGCTGGGCCGCCGGCTCCGGGCTGCGTAGTACCCACTGGGTGAAACGCGCAAGGCCCGACACAGCGTACGCACCGAATGTTGCCGGCGCTGGCATTCGACAAAGGCGTACTTCATCTCGACGCCTTCGCAAAGTAGATGGCCGCTTTTTTTAAAATCTCGTTCTCCTCCCGCAGCCTGGCGTTCTCACGCCGCAGCGCCCCAAGGTCTTGCTCAGCCGTGGCGAGTTCTTGCTTGGGAACGCCGTTGCGCTCCTCTTCCTCGAAGTCCAGGCGCCACTGGCGCAGCTGGTTTACCCGAACCCCCAGCTCCCGCGCCACCTTGGCCTTGGTCTTATCTCCCACAGCAGCCAACCGCACCGCCTCAAGCTTGAACTCCCGGGTATGGTGCCTGCGTTCCTTGCGTTCCATGACACAGACCTCCTAAGGCCATTGTGCCTGTCTGGAACTCTCCACGAAACGTGGGTAACTTCAACCGCGAGCGAAGGCAACTCGCGGCAAGAGCCGTCGGATGAGAGCATAGAGATTGCTCGAATCGGACCTTGAATGGTCCGGGCGCGCCGCGCACGGCCGGTCGTTGTGCAGTCCGCTAAGTGTCACCAACCACCTGATACTCCTCAACTCAACCGACGACCGCGTCGACGTGCGAAGGCTCGACGGCGGGTGGCACGGCTGCATGGCGGGAAGGTCCCACGTGGAGAAAGACACCCACCCGAAAGGCTCCGCGGTTACGGCGAGGATCGTGCGCCTGGTAAGCGCTGGGTAAGGAAGCACTTCTAGTCTGGAGGCGTTGCGCGAGCGTGGAAGCACGGGCTTCCGACTGCGGCGCGCATTTCCAGGAGAACGTGCCATGAAGATCCGCACACTCGCGTTGACCGCAATCGCCCTTTCCGCTGCCACCACATTTGCCGTGGCCTCGCCGTCCGAGGGACAGCCGTTGACTAAAGGGTAGTTGCCACTAAAGGCAGTTGCGTAATCTGCGGACCCAATTCAGTTAAGGAGGCCCACCATGTCACGTGTTGTCCGCCGCTCTCTTTCTATACTCGCCGTCGCCGGCGCCCTTTCCGCAGGGGCTGCCTACGCTGTGACGCCCGATCAACTGCAGGCCGAATACGAGGCGATCGCCCGCAAGGAGGTGGCCAGTTTCAATGGTGTTTCGGCCGTGCGCGGCGGCGAGTTCTTCCGTTCGACCCATGGCAATGACTGGAGTTGCGCGACCTGCCATACGGCGAAACCCGTGGTTCTGGGCCGGCATGCGCGTACTGGGAATGTCCTGCAGCCGCTCGCGCCCATCGCGAATGCCGAACGATTCACCGACCCAGTCAAGGTCGAAAAGTGGTTCAAACGCAACTGCGGCGACGTGCTCGGCCGTGCGTGCACAGCACAGGAAAAGGGCGATGTCGTCGCCTTCCTGCGTTCCCTGAATTGAAGGAGCAATTTATAATGAATCGCGAACGCAAGCGTCTTCTGTTCGACCTCACCGTCTGGATCACCGCCCCGCTGCTCGTCTTCACGCTGCTCGCCGTCGATGCCCAAGCGAAGTCCCGGAATCTCATGGCCGACAACGCGATCTGGCGCGCCGAGTGTGGCAGCTGCCATGTGGCCTATCCGCCCGCGCTGCTCCCTGCGGCGGAATGGCGCCAACTGATAGGATCGCTCGACCGCCACTTTGGCGTAGACGCTTCCGTCGACACCAACACCGCGACAGAGATCGACCGATTCCTCACGGCCAGCGCGGGGCGCGGCGAAGGTCGCGTCGCCGAGGCACAGCCCCGGATAACGACCACACGCTGGTTTCGGCACAAGCACAATGAGGTCTCGGCGGCTGTCTTTCGTTCGTCGAGCATCAAGACAGCGGCGAACTGCGCGGCCTGCCACCCAGG
>CAWFMY010000028.1:0-245983 GCA_963816925.1 uncultured beta proteobacterium
AGCAGCGCCGACCATGCGCCGCTCCAGCCGACCCACAAACCCGGCAAGGAGGGCGATCGCAACCGTAGTGATGGCCTGCCATTGCAGGACGACGCGAAAGGGACGGGTGTGGACGGGGGCAAACACGGGGTCGCGGCTTTCGGGCGCAGTTGTAAGGGGAGCGCGCCGGGAAACGGGCAGGTGTAAAGCGTGCAATTATAGCGTTTCGGCGCGCTGCGCCGCAACGAAAGACGCGGTCGCCTTGCGGTAGATCAACCGCCCGAAAGCGCCCCGACGATCATGAGCTCCCCCGCCGGCGGCGCGGGCGTCGCGAGGTCCCGCGCGAGCTTGCCGTCGAGAAAGATCTTGATATGCGGCCGGATCGACTGCTGCTCGTCGACGATGCGGAACCGGAGCCCCGGGAACCGGGCATCGAGATCGGCCAGCGCGTCGGCCAGGGTCGGCGCCGGGCCGCGCAGCTCGAGGGCGACCGTCTCGGCGCCGTTCGTATACGAGCGGAGCAATCCAGGGATCCGGACCTGCATGTCGAATCCGGCGTTCGCCGAGCTCAGGCGGCCCTCAGGCGACCTCGACCGCGTAGATATGCGGCAGGTGGCGGGCGAGGCATTTCCACGTCCGGCCCTCGTCGCGGCTCCCCCATACCTCGCCGCTCGTGGTGCCGAAGTAAACGCCCACCGTCGCCGCCGCGTCTGCCGTCATGGCCTGCCGCTTGACCGTCCACCACGCCTGCGCTTTCGGCAATCCGGTCGCCTGACGCTGCCACGTCTTGCCTCCGTTGACCGAGCGATACGCGGCCGGCTTGCCGCCGGGCGAGACGCGCGGCCACACGCTGGTCCCATCCATCGGAAACACCCACAACGTGTCCGGGTCGCGCGGATGCAGCACCATCGGAAAGCCGACCGAGCCGACGGACTTCGGCATCGACACGCCGATTTCGGTCCACCGGTCGGCAGGGCGGTCGAGCCGGTAGATGCCGCAGTGGTTCTGATGGTAGAGGCGGTCGGGCAGCAGCGGATGAATCCGCAGGCAGTGCGGATCGTGGCCGAATTCGGCGTTGGGGTCCGGCATGAAATCGGCGCGCACGCCTTTGTTCAGGGGCCGCCAGTTGGCCCCGCGATCGGTCGATTCGAAGATGCCGCCGCTCGACATGCCGATATAGAGGTGCTTCGGGTCGCGCGGATCGATCTGGATCGAGTGGAGCTTCGGTCCGTCGGGCGTGCCGTCCTGGTCGCCACCGCACCATGCCTTGCGGTCCGGGTGCGCGTTGAATCCGGCGACCCCCGACCAGTTCACGCCGCCATCGGTCGAGCGGAAGAGCCCTTGCGGCGAGGTTCCCGCGTACCAGACGCCCGGTTCGCTCGCGTGTCCCGGCGCGAGCCAGAACGTGTGGTCGACCGTGCGTCCGCTGTCCGCCGCGAACGCCGGCGGCGTCGCCGCTTCCTTCCACGTGCGGCCGCGATCGGTCGAGCGGAACACCGTCGGGCCGAGATGCCCCGTTCGCGCCGCCGCAAGCAGCGTCTTGCCGTCGCGCGGGTCGAGGACGGCATGGTGGACGATGTTGCCGAGGAAATGCGGCCCGTCGAGCTTGAAGTTGCGCCGCGTCGCGTCGCCGGTGAGCGTCCACAGCCCCTTGCGCGTCGAAAGCAACAATACGGTCTTGCGCGGCGCCTTCGCGGCCGGCGCGTTCCTGCTCTTTCCCGCTGCCATGGTGGTCCCCCCGTTCCTGCGAGCCGCGTAAGCTACCGCGAGTGCGTCGTCGCCGCAAGACGTCTGGATTTCGTTGCCGCTCGCGCCTCGGCCTCCGCAGCCGCTATACCCTGAGTCGACGCGGGGTTGAATTCGGCGGCGAACGCTGCGATTCTTCCGGTTCACCGCGTCCACCCCCTCCCACCGCAAGGAGCTCCAATGACGATCAAGGTTGGCGACACGCTGCCCGCGGGCACGCTGTCCGAATTCATCGAAGTGGAAGGCAACGGCTGCACCATCGGGCCGAACGAGTTCAAGGTCGGCGACATCGTCAAAGGCAGGAAGGTCGTGATCTTCGGGCTGCCCGGCGCGTTCACGCCGACGTGCTCGGCGAAGCACGTGCCGGGTTACGTGCAAAAGCGTGACCAGTTGAAGGCGAAGGGCGTCGACGACGTCCTGTGCATGTCGGTCAACGATGCGTTCGTGATGGGCGCGTGGGGCCGCGACCAGAAATCCGGCGGCAAAGTGCGGATGATGGGGGACGGGAGCGCCGCCTACACGAAGGCGCTGGGGCTCGAGCTCGACCTCAATGCGCGCGGCATGGGCGTGCGCTGCCAGCGCTTCTCGATGCTGGTCGACGACGGCGTGGTCAAGACGCTCAACATCGAAGCGCCCGGCAAGTTCGAAGTCTCGGATGCCGACACGATGCTGAAGCAGCTCGGCTGAACACGGCGCACGCGCGATGAAGACGGCGGCCGCGGCCGCCGTCTTGGGGGCCGTATTCCGTGTTGTTCGCGAACGACTCAGCGCAGCTTGGCCAGAATGCCGTCCAGCTGGTCGAGGCTCGAATACGAAATGACGACGCGACCGCTGCCGTCCTGCTTCGGCTCGATCGCGACTTTCGCGCCGAGTGTTTCGGCCAGTGTCTCCGCGAGCCGCGCGACATCGGGATCCGCGGGGCGCGCGCCGCGCTTCGCCCGCGCCGTGGCCGGATGCGCGAGATGGTGGACGAGCCGTTCGGTCTCGCGCACCGAGAGTCCCTGCGCGACGACACGCGCGGCCGCACCGGTTTGCGCCCCCGCCGCAAGGCCCAGCAGTGCGCGCGCGTGCCCCATGTCGAGCTTTCCTGCCATCAGGTATTCCTGCACCGGCTTCGCGAGCTCGCGCAGGCGCAGCAGGTTGGTCACCGCGCTCCGCGAACGTCCGATGGCCTTGGCGACAGCGTCATGCGTCAGGCCGAATTCGTCGATCAGGCGGGCGAGGCCGTTCGCCTGCTCGAGCGGGTTCAGGTCCTCGCGCTGGATGTTCTCGATGAGCCCGATCGCCAGCGCGGAGGCGTCGGGAACCGACTTCACGAGCGCCGGCACTTCCTTCAACCCGGCGCGCTGCGCCGCCCGCCATCGCCGCTCGCCGGCGACGATCTCGAAGCGGCCGCCTTCCACGGGGCGCACGAGCACCGGCTGCATGATCCCGTGCTCCTTGATCGATTGCGCGAGCTCGTCGAGCGAGGCCTCGTCCATGCGCGTGCGCGGCTGATACTTGCCGGGGCGCAGGCGGTCGACCGCAATCGTTTGCAGCGATTCCTTGGCGGTGGTGTCGTCGCCGCCGGATAGAAGCGCGTCGAGCCCGCGGCCAAGGCCCTTCGGTCGGATCATCGTCGTGGCCTCGTTGCCATCGGCGGCACGTCAGGCGGCGGCCGGCGTGTCGGCCACGGCATCGGTCTCCATCCGCCGCAGGATCTCGCCCGCGAGCGCGAGATACGCGAGCGCGCCCTTGGAATTGCGGTCGAGATGCAGCGCCGGAATGCCGTGCGACGGCGCTTCGGCGAGCCGCACGTTGCGCGGCACGATCGTGCGGTAGAGCTTGTCGCCGAAATGTTTTTCGAGCTCGGCCGCGACATTTTGCGCAAGCGTGTTGCGCGGGTCGTACATCGTGCGCAACAGGCCCTCGATCTCGAGCGCGGGATTGAGATGCGCCCGCACCTTCTTGATCGTCTGCACGAGGTCGGAGAGCCCCTCGAGCGCGTAGTACTCGCACTGCATCGGGATCAGCACGGAATCCGCGGCGCAGAGGCCGTTCAACGTGAGGAGCGACAGCGACGGCGGGCAGTCGAGCAGGATGAAATCGTAGTCGGGCGCCACTTCGCTGATCGCGGTGCGCATCTGCCGCAGCGCCTCGGCGAGCGCGTCCTTCAGCCGCATCTCGCGCTCCGGCAGCTCGACCAGCTCGATCTCGGCGCCGGCGAGCTCGCGATTCGCGGGCACGAGATCGAAGCCGCCGATCGGCGAATGCACGCGCACGTCGGCGATCTTGCGTTCGCCGAGCAGCACCTGGTACACGGTCGCTTCGAGCGCGCGCTTGTCGACCCCCGCGCCCGTCGTCGCGTTGCCCTGCGGGTCGAGGTCGACCAGCAGCACGCGCCGCTTCATGGCGGCAAGGCTCGCCGCGAGGTTGACCGCGGTGGTCGTCTTGCCGACGCCGCCCTTCTGGTTGGCGACCGCGATGATGCGCGTCACGCGTCGCCCTCCGCTGCGGCAAGCGGCGCCATCACGACGAGATGCCGCTGCGCATCGAGGCCGGGCACCACGAGCGCCGACGTGGCGATCACACGCACGCTCTCCGGCAGTTGCGCGATTTCCTCGTCCGGGTGCACGCCCTTCATCGCGAAGAGGCGCCCACCGGGCGAGAGATGCCGCGCGCTCGTTTGCGCGAATGCCGCGAGATCGGAGAAGGCGCGCGAAATGACGACGTCGAACGCCGCCGCCGGCGCATAGTCCTCCACCCGCGACGTCACCACCTCGACGTTGGCCAGCGCGAGCTCGATCGCGACCTGTTGCAGGAACGCGCCCTTCTTGTGATTGCTGTCGAGCAGGACGACGGTCCAGCCCGGCCGGGCGATCGCGAGCGGCAGCCCCGGCACGCCGCCGCCGCTGCCGACGTCGAGCACGCGCAGGCGCTCCGTGCCGGGCAGGTGCGGCAACACGGTGAGCGCATCGAGCACGTGGTGCGTGACCATCTGCTCCGGATCGCGGATCGCGGTCAGGTTGTACGTGCGATTCCATTTTGCAAGCAGCGTGAGATAACGATCGAGCTTGTCGCGCGCCGCGCCCGGCAATGCAATGCCGCTCGCCGCGAGCGCCGCGAGACCTTCGTCGAGATCCATCGCGGCGATCACGCGGACCGCCGCGCCGTCGATTCCGGCGGATCGGTGCGCGCACCGAAGCCGCGCTTCAGGTGCACGAGCAGCAGCGAAATCGCCGCCGGCGTGATCCCCGAAATGCGCGCCGCCTGGCCGATCGTCTCGGGCTTGTGCTGGTTCAACTTCTGCTGCACTTCCGTCGAGAAGCCGCGCACCGTGCGGTAATCGAGGTCGTCCGGCAGCCGCAGGTCTTCCTGCCCGCGATTTCGCTCGATCTCGTCACGCTGCCGGTCGATGTAGCCGGAATACTTCGCGGCGATCTCGATCTGCTCGGCGACGATCGCGTCGTCGACCGGCGCGCCGGCCCCCGGCAGCGTCATGAGGTTGGCGTAGGTCACGCCCGGGCGCCGCATGAGCTCCGCGAGCGTGTAGTCGCGCTCGATCGGCGCGCCGAGCACGCGCATCGCGTCGTGCGTCGCGACGACGTTGGGATTCACCGACGTCGACTTCATCCGCTCTTGTTCACGTGCGATGGCGTCGCGCTTCCGCGCGAACGCGTCCCACCGCGCGTCGTCGACCACCCCCAACGCGCGGCCCGCTTCGGTGAGCCGCAGGTCGGCGTTGTCCTCGCGCAGCTGCAGGCGATATTCGGCGCGCGACGTGAACATCCGGTACGGCTCCGAAACGCCGCGCGTGATGAGGTCGTCGACCAGCACGCCGAGATAGGCTTCGTCGCGCCGCGGGCACCAGCTCGATTCGCCGCGCACGTGGCGCGCCGCGTTGATGCCGGCCAGCAATCCCTGCGCCGCCGCTTCCTCGTAGCCCGTCGTGCCGTTGATCTGGCCGGCGAAGAAGAGACCGCGAATCGCCTTGGTCTCGAGCGAAGCGCGCAGCGCGCGCGGATCGAAATAATCGTACTCGATCGAATAGCCGGGGCGCAGCAGATGTGCGTTCGCGCAGCCCTTCATCGAGCGCACGAGCGCCATCTGCACGTCGAATGGCAGCGAGGTCGAGATGCCGTTCGGATAGATCTCGTTCGTCGTCAGGCCCTCGGGCTCGAGGAAGATCTGGTGGCTCGTGCGCTCGGCGAAGCGCACGACCTTGTCCTCGATGGACGGGCAGTAACGCGGGCCCACGCCTTTGATCACGCCGGTGAACAACGGCGAGCGGTCCAGCCCGGCGCGGATGATGTCGTGCGTGCGCGCGTTGGTATGCGTGATCCAGCACGGCACTTGCCGCGGATGCATCGCGCGCGCGCCCATGAAGCTCATCACGGGCGCGGGATCGTCGCCGGGTTGCACCTCGAGTGCGGCGAAATCGATCGTTCGGCCGTCGAGGCGCGGCGGCGTGCCGGTCTTCAACCGCCCTGCCGGAAGCTGCAATTCGCGCAGGCGCGCGCCCAGTGTTTTTGCCGGCGGATCGCCCGCGCGCCCGGCCTCGTAATGATCGAGCCCGACGTGGATCAGCCCCGACAGGAACGTGCCGGTCGTCAGCACGACGGCATCCGCTTCGAAACGGATGCCGAGTTGCGTGACGACGCCCGTCACGCGCGCGTCGGCGCCATCGCCCGCGAGCGTCAAATCGTCGACCGCTTGCTGGAAGAGCGTCAGGTTCGGCGCGTTCTCGAGCCTTGAACGGATCGCCTGCTTGTAGAGCACGCGGTCGGCCTGCGCGCGGGTCGCACGCACGGCCGGCCCCTTGCTCGAATTGAGGATGCGGAACTGGATGCCGGCCTCGTCGGTGGCGAGCGCCATCGCGCCGCCCAGGGCATCCAGCTCCTTCACGAGGTGTCCCTTGCCGATCCCGCCGATCGACGGGTTGCACGACATCTGGCCCAGCGTCTCGATGTTGTGGGTGAGGAGAAGCGTCTTGCGCCCCATCCTCGCGCAAGCGAGCGCGGCCTCGGTGCCGGCATGGCCGCCGCCGACGACGATGACCTCGAAACGCGTTGGGAAGATCATGATTTTATTGCGTATTCTCTACGAAACCGGATTGCGGCCACGCCAATAACGGAAGGCGAATGATACGCCATACCAACCGGCCCGGGAACGGCCGGCGACGTCGTCCTGCCGATGGCACGACGTTTCACGTGGAACACCCCGACGGGTGGTTTCACGTGGAACCAGGCGAAGCAAGGCCCGGCGTTTACAATTCCCGGCGAATCCATCCTCGACGTTTCCTCCTCCCGGTGCCACGAATTCTCTGCCTCGGCATGTCCGCGCTGGACGCGATTTACCGCGTTCCCGCCATCCCAAGTCGGCCGACCAAGATCCTGGCGACCGACTTTGCGGAATCGGGCGGAGGCATGGCGGCCAACGCCAGCGTCGCGGTCGCGCGGCTGGGCGGACAGTCCCACTATTGGGGCCGCGTCGGCGACGACGAACTCGGCACCCGGATCCTGGGCCAACTCGCGACCGAGGGCGTGGACGTGTCGGGCGTGCGCCGGGTTCCCGGCTGCGTTTCGCCCTCGGCCGCGATCCTGGTGGCCGATGACGGCGAGCGTCTGGTTTGCGCCTACAACGACCCGCATCTCGACCGCGACCCGTCGTGGCTGCCGCTGGGTCGGATTGCAACCTTCGATGCGGTGCTGGCCGACGTCCGCTGGCCGGAGGGCTCCGCGGCAGTCCTCGGGGCGGCCCGCGCCGCGGGACGCGTCGCCGTGCTCGACGGCGATGTCGGTCCACCGGAGGTGACGGTCGACCTCGCCGCGCGCGCATCGCATGTGATGTTCTCGGAACCCGGGTTGGCGCTGGTCGCCGGCGCCGGCGCGCCAGGCGTCGCGCTCGCCAAGTTCGCGGCGGGGCACCCTGGCATCGTTGGCGTGACACTCGGTCCGGACGGATTCCTCTGGCGCGAGGCGGGCGTCGAGCGGCGCGTCCCCACTTATCCCGTCAAGGCCGTGGACACCCTGGCCGCCGGCGACGTCTGGCACGGCGCCTTCACGCTGGCGCTGGCGGAGGGTGCGGCGATCGAGATGGCCGCGCGCTTCGCGAATGCCGCCGGGGCCCTCAAGTGTTCGCGGTTCGGGGGTCGCGATGGCGCACCCACGCGCCCCGACGTTGACCGCCTGATGGCGTCCGTCCATGCATCTATATGAATTAGCTTCGTGCAATCAATATGTTACAAACAAAACGGGCCGGCATGCCGGCCCGCATTCCGTCGGCGCCGGGAGCTCAGCGGCCGAGGCGGTCACCCAGACGCCGGCGTTCGGAGGCGAGCGCCGCCGGACCCTTGGCGCCCAGCTTCGCGAACAGCAGATCGTGTTGCGCGAGCTCGGTCGCCCAGAGCGTCTTGTCGGTGTGCATCACCTGCGCAAAGCGCTCCGGCGGGTATTCGAGTCCCGTCCAGTTGAGATCGCCGTAGGCCGGCTCGAGCCCGAGCGCTGACTCGACCGCGTGGCCGCGCCCGCGGCAGCGCTCGACGATCCACTGCAGCACCCGCATGTTCTGGCCGAATCCCGGCCACGCGAACTTGCCGTTCTCGTCGGTGCGAAACCAGTTGACGTTGAAGATCCGCGGCGGCTTCGCGACCGACGCGCCGATCGCAAGCCAGTGCGCGAAATAATCGCCGACGTGATAGCCGCAGAAGGGCAGCATCGCGAAGGGATCCCGACGCACCTCCCCTACCTTGCCCGCGGCGGCCGCGGTGGTCTCCGAGCCCATCGTCGCCGCCTTGTAGACGCCTTCCTGCCAGGACGACGCCTCCACCACGAGCGGCATGGTGTCGGAGCGCCGCGCGCCGAAGATGAACGCGCCGATCGGCACGCCGTCCGGGTTGTCCCAGTCGGGGTCGAGCGACGGGCATTGGCTCGCCGCGACCGTGAACCGCGAATTCGGGTGCGCGGCTTTCCGGCCGCTTTTGCCATCCTCCGGCGTCCAGTCGTTGCCCTGCCAGTCGACGAGGTGCGCGGGCGGCGTCTTGGTCATGCCTTCCCACCAGACGTCGCCGTCGTCGGTCAGCGCGACATTGGTGAAGATCACGTTCGACTTCAGCATGTCCATCGCGTTCGGGTTCGACTCGCGCGAGGTTCCCGGCGCCACGCCGAAATAGCCGGCCTCCGGGTTGATTGCGTAGAACCGCCCGTCCGCGTGCGGCTTGATCCACGCGATATCGTCGCCGATCGTCGTCACCTTCCAGCCGTCGAAGCCCTGCGGCGGGATCAGCATCGCGAAGTTGGTCTTGCCGCATGCGCTCGGAAACGCGGCCGCGACGTAGGTCTTCTCGCCCGCGGGCGAGGTGACGCCGAGGATCAGCATGTGCTCGGCGAGCCAGCCCTGGTCGCGTCCCATCACCGACGCGATCCGCAGCGCGAAGCATTTCTTGCCGAGGAGCGCGTTGCCGCCGTAGCCGGATCCGTAGCTCCAGATCTCGCGCGACTCGGGAAAGTGGACGATGTACTTGGTCGCGGGATTGCACGGCCACGGCGCGTCGCGTTGCCCGGCGCCAGCGGCGCGCCCACCGAATGCACGCAGGGGACGAACGGGCCGTCGTTGCCGAGCACCGAAAACACTTCGCGGCCCATGCGCGTCATGAGGCGCATGTTGACGACGACGTACGCGCTGTCGGTGATCTCGATCCCGATGTGCGAAATCGAACTGCCGATCGGCCCCATCGAGAACGGCACGACGTACATCGTGCGCCCGCGCATGCAGCCGTCGAAGAGGCCGTCGAGCGTCTTGCGCATCGCGCCCGGCGCAATCCAGTTGTTGGTCGGGCCGGCGTCCTCTTCGCGCTCGCTGCAGATGAAGGTGCGGTCCTCCACCCGCGCGACGTCGGAGGGGTCCGACAGCGCGAGAAAGCTGTTCGGCCGAAGCGCGGGATTCAACCGCCGCAGCGTTCCCGATTCGACCATCCCGGCGCAGAGCCGGTCGTATTCCTCGGCGCTCCCATCGCACCAGACTACGCGCGAGGGCTTGGTCAACGCCGCGATTTCCTCGACCCATGCGAGGAGGCGCAGGTGGCGGACATAAGGAGGCGCCGCGACCGCTGCGGCGAGGGTGGGAATCGAGTCGGAATGGTTCATGCGGGATGGGCAGTTCGGAAAGAACGCGCGCCACACAACGACGCCGCTGCGTGTGAACCGATAATTTTACACCGCGGCGGCCCTCCGCCGTAACCCGCGCAGGCGGTCGGGTGGCCTTACCGGTTTCCGCGCGTCGCCACCATGAACACGCGGCGGAACGGATACAGCACGCGCCCGTCCGGCAGCGCCGGGTAGGCCTGCGCGACCCGCTCCGTGCAGTCGCGGATGAACGCGCGCTGCGCATCCGCCCCCAGCACCGCCAGAAACGGCGTCAACGCGGTGCCTTTGATCCACGCGATGACGGGGTGCTCGCCGTCGCTCGCGCGCGGCAACACGTGCAGGTACTCGGTCGTCCACGCGTCGACGGTGTGCGCATGGGGCGACAGCCATTCGAAATACCGGACGGCCGGCGCCACGGGAACCGGGCGCAGCAGCGCGCCGAGCTGCGCGTTCCAGCGCGGACCGCCCGCAACGTCCTGCAGGACGACATGGGACGGCGCGAGGAAATTCGACGGCATCTGCACGGCGAGCGCGCCGCCGGGCGCAACGGCGCCCATGAGCCGCGGAAACAGCGTCGCGTGGTCGTCGAGCCAGTGCAGCGCCGCGTTGCTGTAGACGAGGTCGAGGCTCGAAGGCGTTGCCGTGGCGGCCCAGGCGGCGAGGTCGGCCGACTGAAAGGAGACGTTGCCCGCATCCGCGGCCGCCTCCCGCGCCGTGGCGAGCATTGCGTCCGAATTGTCGATGCCGACGATGCGCGCGCCCGGCCAGCGCTCCGCGAGAATCCGCGTCACGTTGCCGGCGCCGCAGCCGAGATCGACGGCCGATGCGGGCGCGGCAAGCGGGATGCGCGCGAGCAGATCGAGCGCCGGCCGCAGGCGCTCGCTCGCGTACTTGAGATATTGCCCAGGCTCCCAGGTCATTCCAGGTCTCCCTGTTTGTACACTTCGTTTCGCGCCCGCCGCCATGCCGATGCCCGCTCGAACAGCGGCACCGTCAGCAGCAGCAGCACGACCACGCGCGTCACGTGAAACGCCGTCACCAGCGGCACGCCGAGCTGCAGCACCTTCGCCGTGATGCACATTTCCGCGATGCCGCCGGGCGCCATGCCGAGCACGATCGTCGCGGGATGCAGCCCGGTCATCATCGCGAGCAGGATAGCCGCCCCCGCCGACACCGCGATCGCCACGAGTATCGTCGCCGCAACCGCGGCAATGAACTTGTGCGCGCCGGCCAGGAAGTCCGGCTCGAAGCGCGCGCCGAGCGCGCACCCCAGCAGGCATTGTCCCGCGTTCGACGCGAGCGCCGGCGTGGCCGACAGGTCGATGTGCATTGCCGTGAGCGGAATCGCCACGGCGAGCGATCCCAGCACGAAGGCGTTCGGCGCGCGCAGGCGCTGCGCGATCACGCTGCCGCCGAAGGTCGCCGCCATCAGCATCGCGTAGCCGCCCGCGTCGAACGTGGTCGCGCCGGGCACATAGACGTCCGCGCCGTGCAGGCCGAGCGCCGCGTACGCGAACGGGATCGTCAGCACCACGATGAGAATGCGCAGGCTCTGCGCGGCGGCGACGCGGTCCACGCGCGCGCCGAAGCGCTCGCCCAGCACCGACATCTCGGCCGCGCCGCCCGGTACGCAGGCGAAGATGCCGGTCGTGCGATCGATCCCGGCGAGGCGCGCGAGCAACACGCCGCCGCCGTAGCCGAGGCCGATGGCGAAGACGGCGCCCACCGCAAGGAGCCACCACCAGCCCGCGACCTCGCGGACCACCAGCGGCGTGAAATAGAGCCCGAGCGAAGTCCCGATGATCCATTGGCCGACTTGCCGACCGCCCGGCGGCGAGCCGATGCGCACGCCGGCCACGCGCAGGAACGCGATGGTCACGAGCGGCCCCAGCATCCACGGGATCGGCGTGTGGAGACGGCTGCAGACCCAGCCGGCGACGGCGCCAAGCGCGAGCCCCGCGCCGCCGCGCTTCCATTGCGTGTAAGGGGAGACGGTCACTTGCCGATACAGAACCGCGAAAAGATCGCGCCGAGGAGATCGTCCGCGGTGAATTCGCCGGTGATCGCGGCGAGCGCGACTTGCGCGCCGCGCAGTTCCTCGGCGAAGAGCTCCAGCGCGGCCGGCGCGGCGTTGAGGTGATGCGCGGCCGCGGCGAGATGCGTGTCCGCGTCGCGCAGCGCGGCCAGATGCCGCTCCCGCGCGAGGAACGCGCCCTCCATGTCCTCGTGCGCGCCCGCCTGCGCGAGGATTTCGTGGCGCAGCAGGTCGAGGCCGGCGCCGGTCTTCGCCGACAGCAGCACGTGGCGACGCAGGACGCCGTCGTCGTCTTGCAGCTCGACCTTCGGCGCCACGCCCGCGAGGTCGATCTTGTTGTGGACGACGATGCGCGGCAGCGTCGCCGGCATTGCCGCGAGAACCGATGCATCCGCGGCGCCCGGCGGCGACGCCGTCCTCGCATCGACGAGCACCAGCACGAGATCCGCCGTGCCGACGGCCGCCCAGGTGCGCTCGATGCCGAGCGTTTCGATCGGGTCGTCGGTGGGCCGCAGCCCTGCGGTGTCGATCACGGTCAGCGGAATGCCGTGGATTTCGATCTCGCGCATCACGGTGTCGCGCGTGGTGCCGGCGATCGGCGTGACGATCGCGACCTCGTCGCCCGCGAGCTGGTTGAGGAGGCTCGACTTGCCGACGTTGGGTGCCCCGACGAGCACGACGGCGAGGCCCTCGCGCAGCAGCGCCCCCTGCCGCGCGCGCGCCGTGACCTGCGCGAGCTGCGCCCGTATCGTCGCGAGCTTGCCCTGGGCGTCGGCCGCACGCAGGAAATCGATGTCCTCCTCGGGAAAATCGAGCGTGGCTTCGGTGAACATCCGCAACTCGATCAACGCATCGGTCAGCGCGCGGACTTCGCGCGAGAAAACGCCGGAGAGACTGCGGGCGGCCGCGCGGGCGGCGGTCGCGGTTGCCGCGTCGATGAGATCCGCCACGCCCTCGGCCTGCGCGAGGTCGAGCTTGCCGTTCAGGAACGCGCGCTTCGTGAACTCGCCCGCTTCCGCGAGCCGCGCGCCGAGCGCAATGCACCGCGCAAGCACGAGGCGCAGCACCGCGGGGCCGCCGTGCCCTTGCAGCTCGAGCACGGACTCGCCGGTGTACGAATGCGGCGCGGGATAGTGGACCGCCACGCCCTGGTCGAGCGGCTCGTCGTGCTCGCCGCGAAACACCGCAATCGTCGCGTGGCGCGGTTCGAGCGCGCGCCTGACGATGCCGGCGATCACGGCGGGAACCGCGGGGCCCGAGACGCGGACGATGCCGATGCCGCCGCGCCCCGGCGGCGTCGCGATGGCGGCGATCGTGTCGGCAGGCGAGGCCATGCCGCGAGATTACCGCACTCTGCTGGAAATCAGCGCCGCTTCGCGGCGGCGGCCGCGGCTTCCTTCTCGAGCAGGCGGTTCATGTGCCACTGCTGGAAGATCTGGATGCAGTTGTTGACGAGCCAGTAGAGCACGAGTCCCGAGGGGAAGAAGATGAACATCACCGAAAACGCGATCGGCATGATCTGCATCACCTTCGCCTGCACCGGATCGGAGATCGGCGTCGGCGACAGCTTCACCTGCAGGTACGCGGTGATCGCGTAGACGACCGGCAGCACGAAGTACGGGTCCGGCGCCGACAGGTCGTGAATCCAGAGAATCCACGGCGCGTGGCGAAGCTCGACCGCCGACAGGAGCACCCAATAGAGCGCGATGAAGACCGGGATCTGCACCAGGATCGGAAGGCAACCGCCGAGCGGGTTGATCTTCTCCTGCTTGTACATCTCCATCATCTTGACCTGCAGCTGCTGCTTGTCGTCGGCGTACTGCGCCTGCAGCGCTTTGAGCTTGGGCGCGATCACCTTCATCTTCGCCATCGAGCGGGCGCTCGCGTGGTTCAGCGGATAGAACACGCTCTTGATGATGATCGTCATCGCGATGATCGCCCAGCCCCAGTTGCCGATGATTCCGTACAGCCACTTGAGCAGCCAGAAGAGCGGCGCGGCGATCACCGTGAAGATGCCGTAGTCGACAACGCGGTCGAGCCCGGTCGCGAGCTTCGCGAGCGCGTCCTGGTCCTGCGGCCCGACGTAGAGCGGCACGTCGACCCGGCCGGTCGCGCCCGGCGCGATGGTCCCCGTCGGCACGACGACGCCCGCCGCATAGAGACCGTTGTCGAGCTTCTTCGCGTAGAACTCGCGCGGCGTCTTCTTTTCGTCGCTCGGCAGCCACGCGCTGACGAAATAGTGCTCGACCATGCCGACCCAGCCGTTGTCGGCCTTCGGCGTGTACGGCAGCTTGCGCGTGGGATCGGCCGCGATCTTGTCGAGCTCGCCGAACTCGACCTTCTTGAACTTGTCGGCCTCGTTGTAGATCACCGGCCCGACGTAGGCCGCCGGCGCCATCGAGTTGTGCGTGCCCTGGGTCTTGGTGTCGCGCACGAGCTGGAAGTACGCGTACGGCGAAATCGGCGCCGCGCCGGCGTTGGTGATGTCGTAGGCGACGTCGATCACGTAGGTGCCGCGATGAAACGTCAGGATCTGGTCGACCTTGTCGCCGTTGGCCGCGGTCGCGCGGAGCGTCAGTTGCAGCGTATCGGCGCCCGGCGCGAGCTCGCGCGGTCCGGGCAGCACTTCGTAGACGGTCTTGTGGTTCGGCATGCCTTCGCCGAGCAGGCCCGATTGCGCCACCAGCGTGCGTTCCGGCGTGCGCTCGAGTCCAAGGTACGGCTTCGTTTCGTCGGTCGGGTCGCGATGCGCGAGCAGCGCCACCTGCGAAATGACGCCGCCTGCCGTATCGATCTCCGCGCGATAGAGGTCGGTCGCGATCGTGACGATCTGCCCCGCCGGCGCCGTCACGCCTGCGGGCGGGCGCCGCGGGCGTGCCGGGGACGGCGGGAGGCGTGCCCGACGGCGCGGCCGGAATGTCGTTCGGCGCGCGTGGCGCGGTGCCCGGCTGTGCCTTTGCGGCCACGGTGGGCGGCACCGGAGGGCGTTGCTCCTTCTGCCACGCCTCCCACAGGAAAAGCGCCGACATCGAGAAAACGACGAACAAGATCAGGCGTTGCGTATCCATTGAGACCCAGACGACGGCGTTATCCCCGCGGGGCGGGGTGAGAATGGGGAGACGACGTGGCTTTCGGCACCGGGTCGTAACCGCCGGGATGATACGGATGGCAGCGCAGCACGCGCCGAAGCGCCAGCCACGAGCCTTTGAGGGCGCCGTGGGTCGACACCGCCTCGTGCGCGTAATCCGAGCAGGTCGGCGCAAACCGGCAGTTCGATCCGAGGAACGGCCGGAACAGGTATTGGTAGCCGCGGATCAACGCGAGCAGCACCGGCCTCACCGCGCGGGACTCCGGGCGACAAGCGCCGCGAGAAGCCGCGCCGCATCTGCCGCGACGCAGCGGAATTCGGCGCGCGGACAACTGCGCTTCAGGCGAAGGATCACGTCGTAGTCGAGGACCGCCGGCCGTGCCGCCCGCTGCGCCGCGCGCAGCATCCGGCGCACGCGATTGCGGTCGACGGCGAGCGGCAACGCTTTCTTGGGCACCACGAGACCGAGACGGCCCGGCGGCTTCGCGGCGGGCGCGGCGACCAGTTGCACGTAATCGCCTTCGCGCCGGCGCCCCGCCTTGAACAGCCCGTCGAACGCGCCGGTTCCGGTCAACCGGAAGGGGCGCAGGCCGCGCAGCGACGGTTGCGGGATCAGGGCGTCAGGCGGACGCGGCCCTTGGCGCGCCGCGCCGAGAGCACCTTGCGGCCGCCGATGGACTTCATGCGGGCGCGAAAGCCGTGCGTCCGCTTGCGCTTGACGACCGAGGGTTGGTAAGTGCGTTTCATGTCGGAATGCCTTGGGGTGAAAAAGCCTTATATTTAAACGCGTTATGGGGTCCGTTGTCAATGTGCCCGGCGGCTTGATTGCGGCCTCACCCACGCCGGCGGTCGACCATCGAGCCTGTGGATAAGTCGCTCCCGACGCGGTAGAATCGCTACCCCCGCCGACGCTCATGCACCGGCGCCTGGTCGTTGCTTGAGGTACCCCCGAAACGTCGGTCGCATGAGCCCGGTTCCCCTTTTCTGGCAGCGCTGCCTTGCCGCGTTTCCGCGAGGAGCTCACCCCGCAGCAGTTCAATACCTGGATCCGTCCGCTTGCCATCGAGGGCGGCGACGGCGGGTACCGGCTGCTCGCCCCCAACCGCTTCGTCCTGCAATGGGTCAAGGAGCGCTTTGCCGACCGGATCGGCGAGCTCGCCGCCGCCGAAGGCGAGGCGATGCCGATCGCGCTCGTCGTGCGCGACGCGCCGACCGATGCGCGGGTGGCGCCATCGGCCCCGGTGGCACCGATGGAGTCGTCGCCGCCCGACCCGGCCGTCGCGCGGCGCACGCCGGCCGCGGCCCCCGTTTTCGCGCCCACGGCCATGCGCCGGAACGAACAGACGAGTCTCAACCCGGGCTTCACCTTTGCGTCGTTCGTTGCCGGCAAGGCGAACCAGCTGGCACGCGCCGCCGGCATGCAGGTGGCCGAGCATCCGACGTCCTACAACCCGCTCTTCGTCTACGGCGGCGTCGGGCTCGGCAAGACGCACCTCGTGCAGGCGATCGGCAACGACATCCTGCAGCGCAACCCCGGGGCGCGAATCCGCTACGCGCATGCCGAGACCTACGTGTCCGACGTCGTGCGCGCGTACCAGCACAAGGCGTTCGACGACTTCAAGCGCTACTACCGCTCGCTCGACCTCCTGCTGATCGACGACATCCAGTTCTTCGGCGGCAAGAGCCGCACGCAGGAAGAATTCTTCTATCTCTTCAACACGCTGATCGAGGCGCACAAGCAGGTCGTCATCACCTGCGACACCTATCCCAAGGAGATCTCGGGACTCGAGGAGCGGCTCATCTCCCGCTTCGGCTGGGGCCTCACGGTCGCGCTGGAGCCTCCCGAGCTCGAGATGCGCGTCGCGATCCTGCTGTCGAAGGCTGCGGCGAGCGGATTGAAGATCGACGAGCAGGTCGCGTTCTTCATCGCCAAGCACATTCGCTCGAACGTGCGCGAACTCGAGGGGGCGTTGAAGCGCGTCGCCGCCTACTCGAGCTTCCACGGCCAGGACATCACGCTCGCCGTCGCCAAGGAAGCGTTGCGCGACCTCCTCGCCGTGCAGAACCGGCAGATCTCGATCGAGAACATCCAGAAAACGGTGGCCGACTACTACAAGATCCGCATCTCGGACATGCATTCGAAGAAGCGGACGCGTGCCGTCGCGCGGCCGCGGCAGGTCGCCATGGCGCTGGCGAAGGAGCTGACGCAACTTTCGCTGCCCGAAATCGGTAGCAACTTCGGGGGCCGCGACCATACGACCGTGCTCCACGCCTGCCGCCAGATCACGAAGCTGCGCGAATCCGCGCCGGAACTCAACCACGACGTCAACTTCCTGCTCCAGGTGTTGAGGAATTAGCGCCGCGAGCGGCGCGCCGGGGCCCCGGCCGAAGGCAAGGGGGAGCGAGCAATCGCGAGTCGGCGCAGGAGGCCGACCCCACGGGCCCCACGAATCTCAATTACGGTGCGGAGGCCGAGGCGCGAGCGGCAATCTGGAACATGACGTCGACGACGCCGCGTTACGACCTATTTGGCGGGCGCAGGCCGATGTCCGATTCCATGCGCAAAACAGGCCGTTCAGGGCTGGAAAAACCGGGCTTTCCAGTCTATAATCTGTTGATTACTCGGCGCGGGCCGAATCTTTCCGAAAAGCCCACAATCGGTCCACTGCGCCGCGGCCTGTTATCCACAACGTTTTACCCTATATAACCCATTGACGGGAAAAGGCTTTTTCGATCCGTACCGGAATCGGGCCGCCTCCTGTTAGCTGTTGATCGGTTTAATCAATGCAACTCAAGCAAACCGCACGGGATGCGCTGCTGAAACCTTTGCAGGCGGTCTCCGGCATCGTCGAACGGCGGCACACGCTGCCGATTCTCGCGAATGTGCTGCTCGAGCAGAAGGAGGGCCGCCTCTACGTGACGGCCACCGACCTCGAAATGCAGATCACCGCGCACTCCGAACTGGCGGGCAAGGAAGCGCAGGCGGTCACGGTGGCCGCGCGCAAGCTCCAGGACCTGCTGCGCGCGCTGCCCGAGGACACGACGCTCAACGTCGAGACCGCCGGCAGCCGGATGACGGTCCGCGCGGGGCGCTCCCGCTTCAACCTGCAGACGCTCCCTGCCGCCGACTACCCGAAGATCGGACAGGGCCAGGACCAGGTGCAGGCGTTGACGCTGCCGCAGCGCGACCTCCGCGGTCTCCTCAAGTCCGTCGAATTCGCGATGGCGCAGCAGGACATCCGGTATTACCTGAACGGCATGCTGCTCGTGATCGACAAGGGGACGCTGCAGGCGGTCGCAACCGACGGCCATCGCCTCGCCTGGGCGAGCCTTGCGATCGTCGGCGATTACCAGCGGCAGGAGGTGATCCTGCCGCGCAAGACCGTGCTCGAGCTCGGCAAGCTCCTCGCCGACGTCGACGACGCCGTGACCATCGACGTGCTCGCGAACCAGGTCCGCTTCGGCTTCGCCAACGTCGAGCTCACGAGCAAGGTGGTCGACGGCAAGTTTCCCGATTTCAACCGCGTGATCCCCACCGGACACGCGAAACGGATCGAGCTCCCGCGCACGGAGCTCCTGGCCGCGCTGCAACGCGCGGCGATCCTGTCGAACGAGAAATTCCGCGGCGTCCGGCTGGTGCTCGCGCCGGACCAGCTGAAGATCATCTGCACGAACAGCGAGCAGGAGGAAGCCGAGGAAGAGCTCGAGGTCGCCTACAAGGGCGAGGGCCTCGACATCGGCTTCAACATCACCTACCTGCTGGACGTGCTGCAGAACATGGCGATGGAAAAGGTCGTGCTTGCTTTCGGCGACGCCAATTCCAGCGCGCTTGTCACGGTGCCGGATCGCGACGACTACAAGTACGTCGTGATGCCGATGCGAATCTGACCGCCGCCGGATTCCTGCGCGTGACCGCGGCGCCGACCCCGAGTCGGCGCCGGCGTTTTATGCAACCTCACCGATCTATGCAGCATCCACGAAAAACACGATGACCCCAGAAATCAACAAGCCCGGCTCCAACGGCGACGACTACGATTCGAGCAGCATCCAGGTTCTCAAGGGCCTGGAGGCGGTGCGCAAGCGTCCCGGCATGTACATCGGCGACACCTCCGACGGCAGCGGCCTCCATCACATGGTCTTCGAGGTGCTGGACAACGCGATCGACGAGGCGCTCGCCGGATTCTGCGACGACATCAAGGTCATCATCCACGCCGACAATTCGGTGTCGGTCGTCGACAACGGCCGCGGCATTCCCACCGACATCAAGGAAGACGACGAGGAAAAGCGCTCCGCCGCCGAGATCGTGATGACCGAGCTCCACGCCGGCGGCAAGTTCGATCAGAACAGCTACAAGGTCTCCGGCGGCCTGCACGGAGTGGGGGTTTCCGTCGTCAACGCGCTGTCGTCGTGGCTGAAGCTTCGCATCTGGCGCAACGGCAAGGTGAGCCAGATGGAATTCCGCGACGGCGTCCCCGTTGCGCCGCTCGCCGTCGTCGGCAACACCGACCGCCGCGGCACCGAGGTCCACTTCATGGCCTCGCTCGAGACGTTCAACCGCGTCGAGTTCCACTACGAGATCCTGGCGAAGCGCATCCGCGAGCTGTCGTTCCTCAACAACGGGACGAAGATCGAGTTGATCGACCAGCGCGACGGCAAGAGCGAAAACTTCGCGTACTCCGGCGGCATCAAGGGCTTCGTCGAGTACATGAACCGCAGCAAGGCGGTGCTGCACCCGAAGATCTTCCACGCGATCGGCGAGAAGGACGGCACGACCGTCGAAGTCGCGATGCAGTGGAACGATTCGTACGCGGAAAACGTCCAGTGCTTCACCAACAACATCCCGCAGCGCGACGGTGGCACGCACCTGACCGGCTTGCGGCAGGCGATGACGCGCACGCTCAACAACTACATCGAGAAGGAAGAGATCGCCAAGAAGGCCAAGGTCGAGACGACCGGCGACGACATGCGCGAGGGTTTGTGCTGCGTGCTGTCGGTGAAGGTGCCGGAGCCCAAGTTCAGCTCGCAGACGAAGGACAAGCTCGTGTCCTCCGAAGTGATGCCGGTGGTCCAGGAGATCGTTGCCGCCAAGCTCGCCGATTTCATGCTGGAAAACCCGCTCGACGCCAAGATCATCTGCGGGAAGATCGTCGATGCGGCGCGCGCGCGCGAAGCGGCGCGCAAAGCGCGGGAGTTGACGCGCCGCAAGGGGGTGCTCGACTCCATGGGTCTCCCGGGCAAGCTCGCCGACTGCCAGGAGCGTGATCCCGCGCTGTGCGAGCTCTATCTTGTCGAGGGCGATTCGGCCGGCGGCTCCGCGAAGCAGGGCCGCGACCGCAAATTCCAGGCGATCCTGCCGCTGCGCGGCAAGATCCTCAACGTCGAGCGCGCGCGGTTCGACAAGCTCGTGTCCTCGCAGGAAATCGTCACGCTCATCACGGCGCTTGGCACCGGTTTCGGCCGCTCGACCGGCGGCAAGGAAGAAAAGGACGAGTACAACGCCGACAAGCTGCGCTACCACCGCATCATCATCATGACCGACGCGGACGTCGACGGCTCGCATATCCGCACGCTGTTGCTCACGTTCTTCTACCGCCAGATGCCGGAGCTGGTCGAGCGCGGGCACATCTACATCGCGCAGCCGCCGCTCTACAAGGTGAAGCAAGGCCGCGAGGAAACCTATCTCAAGGACGACCACGAGTTGAAACAGCACCTGCTCAAGGTGGCGCTCAAAGGTGCCGAGGTCATTCCCGGCACCGGCAAGCCTCCGCTCGCGCCCGAGACGCTCGAGAACGTCGCGCGCGAATACCTGCTGGCCGAAGCGGTGATCGAGCGGCTCGCGCGGCTGGTCGAGCCCGCGGCGCTCTATGCGCTGCTCTCCGGCGTGCGCCTCGACCTCGCGTCGGAACAGGCGGCGACGACCAGCGCCACGGCGCTGCAGGCGGCCATCGCCGATCCGGAAGTTCGCGTCGAGGCGCGCTACGACACGACCACCGAGGTGCGACGGCTCGTGATCGTGCGCACCCGTCACGGCACGCCGCACGCCACGGTGATCGACGGTGACCTCATCGCCTCGGGCGATTTCGCGCAGATCGTGAGCGCGGCGGCCGTGCTGCAGGGGCTGGTGCTGCCGGGCGCCACCGCGCGCCGCGGCGACAAGCAAATCGCGGTACGCTCGTTCAAGGACGCGCTCGACTGGCTGCTCGCCGAGGCGCGCGCCGCCGTGTCGCTGCAGCGATACAAAGGGCTGGGCGAAATGAATCCCGGGCAGTTGTGGGAGACCACGATGGACCCGAAGGTGCGGCGCCTGCTCCGCGTGCAGATCGAGGACGTCATCACGTCCGAAGAGATCTTTTCCACGCTGATGGGAGAGCAGGTCGAGCCGCGCCGCGCGTTCATCGAGTTGAACGCGCTCGGGGTGCGCAATCTCGACGTGTAAGGCAGTCGCGATGGAGATTCGATGGCGAGCCTCCAACAGGTTCTGGGCGTCGAACTGCCGATCATCCAGGCGCCGATGGCCGGCTCGCAGGACAGCCGGCTGACCGTCGCCGTCGCGAACGCCGGTGGCCTGGGATCGCTGCCGTGCGCGATGCTTACGGCGGAGATGCTGCGCAAGGAATTGGCGACGATCCGCGCGGGCACCGCCAAGCCGTACAACGTCAATTTTTTCTGCCATGTGCCTCCGGCGTTCAACGCGGCGCGCGACGCCGCGTGGCAGGCGGCACTCCGTCCGTACTACGCGGAGCTCGGGGTCGACGCGAGCGCAATTCACTCGGCGCCCGCGCGCGCGCCCTTCAGCAGCGAAATGGCCGACATCCTCGAAGCGTTCAAGCCGCCCGTGGTCAGTTTCCATTTCGGGTTGCCCTCCGCATCGCTGCTTGCACGGGTGAGGGCCTGGGGGGCCCGCATTCTCTCGTCGGCAACCACCGTCGAGGAGGCGCGCTGGCTCGCGGCGAACGGCGTCGATGCCATCATCGCGCAAGGGCTCGAGGCGGGAGGGCACCGCGGGATGTTCCTGTCGCAGGACGTGGCCACGCAGGTGGGAACCTTCGCGCTCCTGCCGCAGGTCGTTCGCGCGGTCAGCGTGCCCGTTGTCGCGGCCGGCGGCATCGCCGATGCGAAAGGCGTTGCCGCCGCGATGGCGCTCGGCGCCGCCGGCGTGCAGATCGGCACGGCTTACCTGTTGTGCCCTGAAGCGCAAACGAGCGCGGTGCATCGGGCCGCGCTCGCGAGCGACGCCGCGAAGCACACGGCGGTGACCAATCTATTCTCGGGACGGCCCGCGCGCGGGATCGTGAACCGGCTCATGCGGGAGCTCGGACCGGTCAATGCGCTCGCGCCCGAATTTCCGCTGGCGTCCGCCGCGATTGCGCCGTTGCGCGCCAAGGCCGAAAGCCGGGGCTCGGGCGACTTCTCGCCGTTGTGGTCGGGCCAGAACGCGACTGGCTGCAGCGAGCGGCGGGCCGCGGACGTGACGCGGGCGCTGGCCGCCGGCCTCTAGTCGCAAACAGGAGAACCGCATGCTGCGCGTCGCCGCAATCCTTTCGATCGTGCTTTCACGCGCGATGGTCAAGCAGGAGGTCGACCGTTACACGTTCGACGCGCCGGGGCAGGCGACCTCGTACTACTACGGCTACCTGCGACTCATGCAGCTGCGCGCGCAGACGGAATTGACGCTCGGGCCGAAATTCGACCGACTGAAATTCAACGACTTCCTGTTGAGCCAGGGCTTGCTCCCTCCCGACCTCATGGCGACGGCGGTCGAGACGGAATTCATTCCCCGTTTCTAGCGCGTATGCGCCTCGATCATCTGCGTGATCGACTGCGCGTGCAGGGCGCCAAGCCTTGCCACGAAGAGGCGGTGCTGCGCGCGTGGATGCGAGGCGCGGCCGCTGGAGAGCGGCACGCGCTCGGCCGAGGATTTCCTTCCGCGCACGCTGCGCGGTGCGTTGCCGGCATTCGCCGCCGCATTGCATGGCCTCGCCCGCCTGCGCTCGACGCACGCCGATGCGGACGGCGCCGCGCGCCTCCTGGTCGACCTGGCGGACGGGCAGTCGGTCGAGTCGGTGCTTCTTCCGCGCGACGGCGTGTGCGTTTCGACGCAAGTCGGCTGCGCGGTCGGCTGCGTCTTCTGCATGACCGGGCGCGACGGCCTGCAACGCTCGCTCGGCAGCGCCGAAATCGTCGCGCAGGTGGCGCTTGCCCGCTCCTTGCGCGTTGTCCGCAAGGTCGTGTTCATGGGCATGGGCGAGCCGGCGCACAACCTCGACGAAGTCATGGCCGCGATCGAATTGCTCGGCACCGTCGGCGGCATCGGCCACAAGAACCTGGTGTTCTCGACGGTTGGCGATCGCCGCGTGTTCCAGCGGTTGCCGCGCGGGCGCGTGAAGCCGGCCCTCGCCCTCTCGTTGCATTCGACGTTCGCCGAACGGCGCGCCAAGCTGCTGCCGCGCGCGCCGCGCCTCGAGCCCGATCTCCTGGTCGCGCTGGGCGAAGACTACGCGCGCGCGACGCACTATCCGATCCAGTATCAATGGACGCTGCTCGAAGGCGTCAACGACGGCGAGGAGGAAATCGAGGGCATCGTTCGGCTGCTCGCGGGCAAGTACGCGGTCATGAACCTGATTCCCTACAACGCCGTCGACGGACTCGCATACGCGCGTCCCGCCGCGCGGCGAGCCTCCGCGATGGCGCTCGCGCTGAACGAACGCGGCGTCTTGACCAAGCTGCGCGATTCGGCGGCGCAGGAGGTCGAAGGCGGTTGCGGGCAACTGCGCGCGCGCACGATCCGGCTGCAACCGATGCCGGCCGGCTGAGCACGTGACCGGCTATTCGTGCTCCTGCAATCGCCGCAGGCGGGCGGTTTCCTCGAACTGCGCATCGTCGATCTCGCGCAACACGCTCTCGAGATCGACCGCGGCCAGCGTGCGCTCGAAGCGGCCGGTCAGCACGACGTCCGGGCTGAGCGCGCCCGACTCGTAGAGCGCCCAGATCTCGTTGCCGTAGTCCGTGGCGAGCAGCGCGGGCGCGAAGCGGCCGCAAAACCTGCGCAGGTTGTCCACGTCGCGCAGCAGCATGCGCTGCGCGTGGTTGTTGCCCGCTGCGTCCACCGCCTGCGGCAGGTCGATGATCACCGGCCCGTCGTCGGCCAACAGGATGTTGAACTCGCTGAGGTCGCCGTGGATGATGCCGGCGCAGAGCATGCGCACGACTTCGCGGATCAGGCGGTGATGCAGCTCGACCGCGACCTGCGGGGCGAAGTCGAGATCGTTGAGCCGCGGCGCGGCGTTCCCCGCGGCGTCGGTGACGAGCTCCATCAGCAGCACGCCTTCGTGGAAATTGAACGGACGCGGCACGCGGACACCTGCGGCCGCGAGACGATAGAGCGCCGCCACTTCAGCGCTCTGCCAGGCCTTTTCCTGCGACTCGCGGCCGAAGCGGGTGCCTTTCGCCATCGCGCGCGCCTGGCGGGTGTTCTTGGTCTTGCGGTTCTCGGTGTAGTCGACGGCCTGCCGGAAGCTCCTCTTGTCCGCTTCCTTGTAGATCTTGGCGCAGCGCGCGACCGCGCCGCAGCGCACGACGAACACCATCGCCTCCTTGCCGCTCATCAACTGGCGCACCACCGAGTCGATGATGCCCTCGTCGACGAGCGGCTGCAGGCGCTTCGGGATTTTCATGCGCCGCACTATACCTTGCGGTTGCGCACCGGCGCGCTCGCCAGGGCTTTCAGCACGCGTAGCTCGACCGGGACCGAGGTCGCCCCGTCGGAAACGAAGACGTGCCCTTCCTGGATCGTGACCTGCAAGCGCATGGAGCGGGCCGCCAGCAGCGCAAGCGCGCGGCTCGCGTCGATGGGCACTTCGGCGACGGCGAGCCGCTCCTGGCGCAGGAGCGCGTCGCGGACGCCCTGCCACCAGAGATCGACGGCGCGCCCGCCATACGCCAGGACGTGGACCGCGCGCGCGCGGCCGCAGGCCTTGCGCAGCTCGCGCTCGTCCGGCAGGCCGACCTCGATCCATTGCAGGATGACGCCCGTGAGGTCGCGGCGCCACACGTCGGGCTCGTCTTCGGTGCTGAGGCCGCGCCCGAATTCCAGCGCGTCGTCCGCATGCAACGCGAACGCGAGGAGGCGAATCATCATGCGCTCGTCCGTTTCGGACGGATGCCGCGCGATCGTGAGCTCATGGTCGCGGTAATAGCCGCGGTCGATGTCGGCGACCGAGAGCACCGCTTTGCAGATTGTCGATTTGAGTGCCATCGTCGGCCTGCGCGAGGCTCTTGTCGACGAGCGAGGTGAGAAGGTCGAGCGCCATCTCGCGATCGACGCCTTCGCCGCAGCAGACCGCTTCCGCGGCGTCGAGCGTCCAGCCGCCGGCAAACACCGCCAGCCGGCGCAGCATGCGCCCGCTCCGGAATCGTCGAGCAGGTCGTAGCTCCAGTCGATCAGCGCGCGCAGCGTCTGCTGGCGCGGCAGCGCCGTGCGCGAGCCGCCGGTCAGCAGGCGGAATCGCTGATCGAGCCGCCGGTTGACTTCGTCCACCGACATCGACCGCACGCGCGCCGCCGCAAGCTCGAGGGCGAGCGGGATGCCGTCGAGCCGCGCGCAGATCGACGCGAGCGCCGCGGCGTTGTCGCGTGGTGATCGCGAATTGCGGCAGGCTGGGCTTGCGCGCGCTCGACGAACAGGCGCACCGAATCGTAGCGCGCGACGCGTTCCGGCGTGAGGTCGCTGCTTCGCGTCCGGCATCGAGCAGCGACGGCACGCGAAACGTCAGCTCGCCGGCGATGCCGAGCGCCTCGCGGCTGCTGACGAGCAGCACGACCTTGCGGGCAGCGGCGCAGCAGCGCATCGGCCAGCTGCGCGCAGGCGCCGAGCAGGTGCTCGGAATTGTCGAGCACCAGCAGCGACCTGCCGGGATTTCAGGTGCTCGGTGAGCGTCTGCGCCAGGCTCTTGCCGGTTCTCCTCGCGCAGCCCGAGCACCGCGGCCACCGTCTGCGGCACGAGCGCGGGATCCGAAAGCGCGCGAGCTCGACCAGCCAGACGCCGTCCGGGTAGGCGCTCGAGGAGCTCGGCCGCGACGTGCAGCGCAAGCGCGTCTTGCCGCAGCCCCCGGCGCCGGTCAGCGTGAGCAGCGGCGTCCGGGTGAAGAGCGACTTGATCTGCTCGATCTCCTGCTCGCGGCCGATGAAGCTCGTCAGTTGCTGCGGGAGATTGTTGGGGGTCGAATCGAGCGAGCGCAGCGCGGGAAACGCCAACGGCAGGTCCGTGTAGGGGTCGGGACGCCTGCGCGACGATCGGGACGTCGCCCGGGACGAGCGGCGCCGCGGCAATCGCAATTCTGGCCTACAATTGCGGCTTTTTGCCGGACGGCGCGTCGTGAACGGCGCCACCGGGACAAGGTCAAATCCCCGGAATCCGGCCAATTCCGGTCGATTCCGGCGGCAATCGGGCTCCTCCGGCGCCAAATTCATGTGCTATCCGACCTTTATGCTCCGATTCGTGAGCGGGAAAATCCGACTTTGCCTCGCGGCGGGGATCGCGGCGGCGCTGGTCGCGCTCGCTGCGGGCGCGCAATCCACGGCCGCGGAGACGACCCCGCGGCTCATCGTGAAGCTGCGCGATTCCGGAACCTTGCAGACGCAGGCGTTGACGACCGCGCGGCTCGACCGTGTCGCGGCCGATGCCGCGAGCGCGGGCGTGACGATCACTTACCAGCGTCCGATGGCGGTCGGCGCGCACCTGATGGCACTCGAGCGGCCGCTGACGCTCGAGGCCGCGCGGGCGGTCGCCGCGCGGATTGCGCAGAATCCGGACGTCGAGTTCGCGCAGCCCGACGTTCGCCGCCACTTGCTGCGCACGACCAACGATACGTTCCTGAGCTCGCAGCCCTATCTCGGCAACGTGACCGGCGGCATCAACGCCTTTGGCGCGTGGGACGTGACCACGGGCTCGTCCGAATGTCGTGGTCGCGGTCGTCGATACCGGGTACCGGCCGCACGCGGACCTCGCCGGCCGCATCCTTCCCGGCTACGACTTTGTCTCCGACCCGACGATCGCGAACGACGGCGACGGCCGCGACGCCGACGCCACGGACCCGGGCGACTGGGTCGACGCGACCGACAAGACGAATTCCCTTTTCAAGGATTGCGACATCGAGGACAGCACGTGGCACGGCACGAGCGTCACCGGCATCATCGCGGCGAATTCCAACAACGGCATGTGGCTGGCGGGGATCGACTGGGCGGCGAAGATTCTGCCGGTGCGCGTGCTCGGCAAATGCGGCGGCTACGATTCCGACATCATGGATGGCGTCGCATGGGCGGCGGGACTTTCCGTGCCGGGCGTGCCGGCCAACCCGTATCCCGCAAGCATCATCAACCTGAGCGTCGGCGGCACCGGCGTGTGCGAGGCGGGCTATCACGCCGTCTTCACCCAGGCGCTGGACCCCGCGAAGGGGAGCGCGCGCGCGATCATCGTGGCGGCGGGGAACGAAACTTCCGATGTCTCCAGCTCGGTGCCGGCGAACTGCGGCGAGACGATTGCGGTGGCGGCCACGCTGAGCACGGGCTACATCGCGAGTTACAGCAACTTCGGCGCGGGCATCGCACTTTCGGCGCCCGGCGGATCCTCCGGCGACCTCCAGGACGACAGCATCGCGATCTTGTACAACCACGGCAAGACCGTGCCCGACGTCGACGCCTGGGCGATCGGGGCCGGCACGAGCTTCTCGGCCCCGATTGTCTCGGCGGTCGCGTCGCTGGTTCTGGGGCTCGCGCCCAACCTCACCGCGGCCCAGTTGCGCGCGCTGCTGACATCGACGGCGTCGGCCTTCCCCGCGGGCTCGGATTGCGATACCTCGCGCTGCGGCGCCGGGATCGTCAATGCGCATGCGGCCGTGGTCGCGGCACAGGGCGGTGTGTCCCCCGCCAACTACCAGGGCATGTGGTGGGCGGGACCCGTCGGAGGATGGCTGGGGAATCAACTTCGCGCAGCAGGGCAACGTCATCTTCGGGACCTGGTACACCTACGACACCACCGGCAAGGGCTGGTGGATGACGCTCATCACCAATGGCAATCCCGCGCCCGGCGTGTTCACCGCCAATCTCTTCACGACGACCGGCCCGCCGTTCTACACGGACCCCTTCGTCAAGACCACGCCACCGCCGCCGCCGATCGGCACGGCAACGCTCAACTTCAGCGATGTCAACAACGCGTCGTTTCATTACGACGTGAACCTGCCGACGGGCACCGTCTCGCAGACCAAGGCGATCACGCGCCAGCCGCTCGGCTCGGCGCCCTACGCGACCTGCATCGAGCGGCGGGCAGTCACTCGCGGCGGCGACCAACTACCAGGACATCTGGTGGGCGGGCACCAGCGCGAGCCCGGGGACCGAGCAAGGGTGGGGCATCAATCTCGCGCACCAGGGCGACATCATCTTCGCGAGCTGGTTCACCTACGACTTCGACGGCACGCCGCTGTGGCTCGTCGCCACGGCAACCAAGGTCGCGGCCGGCGTCTATCAGGGAGACTTCTACCGCCCGTCCGGCCCGCGCTTCGATGCCTACAACAAGGCGCAGTTCGTTCCCAATCCGTCCGTCGGCACGATGAAGCTCACATTCGTCAACGGAAACAACGCGAGGTTCGACTATTCGGTCATGGTTGCCCCCTTGCCGGGACCGGTTACGCAATCCAAGAACATCACGCGCGAGCTTTTCTCGACCACGGGGACGACCTGCCAGTAATGCGCATGCGACGCGCCGCCGCCGCGCGCGACTGGATATTCCGACGATGAACACGACTCCGAAAAGCGATCCGACTGCGCTGCTCGTGCAACTCGCGCAGTTGGGGATAGCAGCCGACAACCTGGGCGCGTGCCTCGGCCCGAACCTGTGGCGCGGAGGGGGGCCGGAAATCGTCTCCGACAATCCGGCAACCGGCCGCGCGCTCGCGCGCGTGCGTCTGGCCGACGCGATGGACGTGGACGCCGTGCTCGCGGCAGCGACGGCCGCCGCGTGCGCGTGGCGCGAGGTGCCGGCCCCAAAGCGCGGCGAGGCCGTGCGGCGCTTCGGCATGCTGTTGCGCGAGCACAAGGACGCGCTCGGCACGCTGGTGGCGCTCGAGAACGGCAAGATCAAGGCCGAGGGCGATGGCGAGGTGCAGGAGATGATCGACATCGCCGACTTCGCGGTCGGCCAGTCGCGGATGCTCTACGGGCGCACGATCGCCTCCGAGCGGCCGCAGCACCGGATGATGGAGCAGTGGCATCCGCTGGGCGTGGTCGGCGTGATCTCGGCGTTCAATTTTCCCGTCGCGGTGTGGGCGTGGAATGCGATGCTCGCGGCGGTGTGCGGCAATGCGACCGTGTGGAAACCCTCGCCGAAGACGCCGCTGACGGCGGTTGCCGTGCAGCATCTTGCGAACCGCGTGATGACCGAACTGGAATTGCCGCCGATCTTCCTGCTCGCCATCTGCGGGAACGCGGAAACGCACGCGCTCGTCGCGGACCCGCGCGTGGCGCTCGTCTCGTTCACCGGCTCGTCAGCGGTGGGTCGCGAAATCGCGACGACGGTCGCCGGCCGCTTCGGCAAGTCCCTGCTGGAATGCGCGGGCAACAATGCGGTGATCGTCGCGCAGGATGCCGACCTCGACCTCGTCGTGCCATCGGTGCTCTTCGGCGCCGTCGGCACCGCGGGGCAGCGCTGCACGTCGACACGGCGGCTGATCGTCCACACGAGCCGCATCGCCGAGGTCGTGCAGCGACTCAAGTCGGCGTACGCGCAGGTGAAGATCGGCGACCCGCTGGATTCCGGCACGTTGATGGGTCCGCTGATCGATGCGGCGGCGGTGGAGAATTTCCGCAGCGCGGTGGCCGAGGCCGTCGCGGCGGGCGGCGAGATCGTCTGTGGCGGAAAGGTTCGCGCGGGACCGGGCTTCTGGGTCGAGCCGACGATCGTGGCCAATGCGCGCAACGAGTGGCCCGTGGTCCAGCGCGAGACGTTTCGCGCCGATCCTCTACGTCATCGGCTTCGACACGCTGGCCGAAGCGATCGCGCTCAACAACGCGGTTCCGCAAGGCCTGTCGTCGGCGATGTTCACGCAGGACATGCGGGCGGCGGAAGCGTTTGTCGCCGGCACCGGCAGCGACTGCGGCATCGCCAACGTGAACCTCGGCACTTCCGGCGCGGAGATCGGCGGCGCGTTCGGCGGCGAGAAGGAAACCGGCGGCGGGCGCGAGTCGGGCAGCGACGCATGGAAGGCGTACATGCGACGCCAGACGAACACGATCAACGCGAGCCGCGAGCTGCCGCTCGCGCAGGGGATCCGTTTCGGCGGCAGCTGAAGCAGCGCTGTGGCTTTCGCGCCGCTATTTCTTCTTCTTCGCGGTCTTTGACGTGCTCTTCGGCGCCGCCGGCTTGGTCTTCGGCGCGGCCTTCGATTTCGGCGTCGCGAGCTTCGAGCGGCCGGTCTTGACCACGGGGACGTAACCCTTCTTCGGCTCCGCCGCCTTCGACGTCGCGGCCTTCGGCGTCGCGGGCTTCTTCTTCGCAGGCGCGTCCTTCCCGGCCTTTTCGGCCAGCAGCGCCAGCGCTTCGTCGAGCGTGAGGGCGTCGACGCGCTCGCGATCGCGCACCGTCGCGTTCACGTCGCCGTGCTTGACGTACGGGCCGTAGCGGCCCGCGAAGATCTCCACGGGCTTGCCGTCCTTCGGATGGGCGCCGAGCACGCGCAAGGCGGCGGGCGCGCCGCGCGCGCCCCGCCGTCCGCCGGCCTTCGTCGGGTCCCGGGGCTCGAATTCGAACCCGATCTTGCCATCCGGCTGGCGCACGAGAAACGCCGAGAACGGACGGCGCGTGCGGGCGGAGACAAATTGCAGGAGACCGGTCTTGCCGGTCGCGAGCAGCTTTTGCATTTGCGCGGACTCGATGGGTCGCTGCAGGATCACGCGGCCCGAGCGGAAGTCGCAGGTCTTGTCCGGACCCACGGCCTTTTCACAGACGTAGGCTTGCGGCGTTTCGAACACGTTCGCGCCGCACTTCGGACAGGGCCCCAGCGGCACCTGACCGGTGAAGTCCGGGGCCGGAGCGTCTTCGTCGGCGTCGCCGAAATCGAACGTGACTTCATTGGCGTCGGTCAGCTTGAGCGCCGCGGCAAACGGGCGACCGAGCTTGCTGCGGAAACCTTCGAGCGGTCCCACCGTGTGATCGCGCAGCAGTGCATCGGCTTCGGCCAGTTCCAGCTGGCGGCCGGCCATGATCTTCCAGAAGCCGAAATCGCACGACTGGCACTGGAACTTCTTGTACTTCTCGTGCACTTCGCCGCCGCACTTCGGGCAGCGCGCGGCGAGCGTCCCGAAGTCGACGTCGATGGTGTCGTTCTCGTGCGCCTTCGCCTGGCCGACGATGTGCTTCGTCATCTCGACGATTTCGCGCATGAACGCCGCGCGGGCGAGATCGCCGTGTTCCATCTGCGCGAGCTTGTGCTCCCATTCCGCCGTGAGCTCCGGCGAGAAGAGTTCTTTCACGTCGAGGCCGCGCAACAGCGTCATCAGCTGGAACGCTTTCGCGGTGGGGACAAGCTCCTTGCCTTCGCGCAGGATGTACTTTTCCGCGATCAGGCCCTCGATGATCTGCGCGCGCGTCGCCGGCGTGCCGAGCCCTTTTTCGCGCATCGCCTCGCGCAGTTCCTCGTCGTCGATCAGCTTGCCCGCGCCCTCCATCGCGGAGAGCAGCGTTGCCTCGTTCAGGCGCGGCGGCGGTCGCGTCACCGCGGGCACCGCCTCGACCTTTTCGGTCTTGACCTTTTCGCCCGCGGCGACCGGCGCGAGCGTGCCTTCCTCGCCCTGCGCTTCCTTGCCGTAGACCGCGAGCCAGCCCGGGCTCACGAGCACCTTGCCCTCGGACTTGAACGGCTCGCCGACGACGCGCGTGATGCGGGTCGTCACCGTGAATTCGGCGGGCGGATAGAACGCTGCGAGGAAGCGCTTGACGACGAAATCGTAGAGCTTCGCCTCGAGCTCGTTCAGGTGCTTCGGCTGCACGAGCGTCGGGATGATCGCGAAGTGGTCGGAGATCTTCGCGTTGTCGAAAATCCGCTTGTTGGGCTTCACCCATTTCTGCTTGATCACCTGCCGCGCGAAGCCGCCGTACGCGTTCGTTTCGGCGAGCGCGTCCATCGTCGCCTTCACGGTCGCGATGTAGTCCTCCGGCAGCGCGCGCGAGTCGGTGCGCGGATACGTGAGCGCCTTGTGTTTTTCGTAGAGCGACTGCGCGAGCGAGAGCGTGGTGCGCGCCGAGAGTCCGAAACGGCCGTTCGCCTCGCGCTGCAGGCTCGTCAGGTCGTAGAGGAGCGGCGCGCCCTGGGTGGTGGGCTTCGATTCCTCGGTGACCTCGCCCGGCTGGCCCGCGCATTTCGCGACCAGGGCGTGCGCGCGCGCCTCGTCCCAGAGCCGCTCGGCGCGGGCGTCGGGGTCGTCGTCCTTCTTCTTCCATTTCTCGTCGAACCAGCGGCCGGCGTACGCGCCGCCGCTCGCGCGGAAAGTGCCCTGGACTTCCCAGTACTTGCGCGAGACGAACGCGCGGATCTTCTCCTCGCGCTCGACGAGGATCGCGAGCGTCGGGGTCTGCACGCGGCCGACGGTCGTCAGGTGAAAGCCGCCGGACTTCGAGTTGAACGCCGTCATCGCGCGCGTGCCGTTGATGCCGACGAGCCAGTCGGACTCCGAACGGCAGACGGCGGCGTCCGCCAGCGGGCGCATCGTGGCGTCGGCGCGCAGCGCCCCGAAGCCGTCGCGGATCGCGGCCGGGGTCATCGACTGCAGCCACAGCCGCTGCACCGGCTTGCCCGACTTCGCGTACTGGACGATGTTGCGGAAGATGAGTTCGCCCTCGCGGCCCGCGTCGCAGGCGTTGACGAGCGCGGCCACGTCCTTGCGCTTGATGAGCTTCAGCAGCGTCTTGAGGCGGCTCTCGTTCTTCTCGATCGGCTTCAGCGCGAACACCGAAGGTATCGCCGGCAGGTGGGCGAAGGTCCACTTGCCGCGCTTGACCTCTTCTTCCTCCGGCATCCCGATCTCGAGCAGGTGGCCGACCGCCGACGAGAGCACGTGGCGGTCGCTCTCGAAGAAATCCCCATGCCGCGTGAAGCCGCCGAGCGCCCGCGCGATGTCGGCGGCGACGGAAGGCTTCTCGGCGATGATCAGGGATTTCGACATGGGGGACTTGAATCTCCAGCCCAATGGGCCGTGCAAAGAGCGGCAGATAGTACATAAGTCCGTGCGGCGAGGGCAAATAAACGTTCGGCCGAGGCAGGCCAACGCGCGCGCGCATGTGCCTGCGCGCTCGCGCACGCACGCGAGGGATCGGGGGGCCTGGCGCCTAGGCCTGACGCTGCCAGAGCCCGCCGGGCAGCGTCGCGGCGCGGCCCGCGAGCTCGAGCGCGAGTAGCGCCGCGGCAACGACCTCGGGCGGTCGTCCGCTGCGTTGCGCGAGCGCGTCGACCGCGGCGGGAGCATGCCCCAGCGCTTCGAGCACCGCGCGTTCGTCGTCGGTGAAGTCGTCGTCGGACACGGCGGATGCCTTTGCCGCGATTGCGGCCCCGCTGCCCGGCATGCGCAGTTCGTCGAGGACGTCCTGCGCGGTCTCGACCAGCTTCGCGCCCTCGCGGATCAGCTTGTGGCAGCCCTTGGAAAACGGCGAGTGGATCGAGCCCGGCAGCGCGAACACTTCGCGGCCCTGCTCGCCGGCGAGCCGCGCGGTGATGAGCGAACCGGACGAGATCGTCGCCTCGATCACCAGGACCCCGCGCGCAAGTCCGCTCACGACGCGATTGCGGCGCGGAAAGTTCTGCGGAAGCGGCGGCGTGCCCGGCGAGAATTCGGAGACGATGAGCCCGCGCGCCGCAAGGTCGTGCGCGAGATCGCGATTGGCGGCGGGGTAGACGCGATCGAGCCCGGTTCCGGTGACGGCGATGCTGCCGCCGGCGCCGTCGAGCGCGCCGCGATGCGCCGCCGCGTCGATGCCGAGCGCGAGGCCGCTCACGATCGTGAGTCCCGCGGCGGACAGCGCCTGCGCGAAGGCTCGCGCGTCGGACACGCCTTGCGGCGTCGCGTTGCGGCTGCCGACGATCGCGAGCGCGGGACGCGCAAGAAGCTCGCGCCGTCCGAGGCAATAGAACACCGGCGGCGGGTCGCCGATCTCGAGCAGGCTTTTCGGATAGTCGGCGTCGTCGAGCGCGACAAGGTCGTGGCCGGGTGTTTCGAGCCACGCCTGGGCGGCAGCGAGGCGGGTCGCGCCGGGCCCTGTCGTCGAGGGCCTTCGCCGCGGACGCGGTCACCACCTTGCGGCGCTGCGCCGGCGTCGCGGCGACGACGGCCTCCGGGCTCCCGAAGGCGCGCAGCAGGTCGGCGAGCGGACGGGGCCCGACACCGCTGACCTGAAGCCTCACCCAGGCCAGCGCGCGGGCATCGACCTTCATCGAGGAGCGCGCCGCCGCGCGGGGGCGGCGCGGCAGACTACGGCTTGCGAACCCAGTCGAAGTTTTCGACCGGGTCGGTCGTGTTGAGCACGAGGCCGTAGGACACGCGATCGAAGACGCGGAACACGAACAACAGCCCGATGCGCTCGTCGGGAACATTGACGTACGCCTCCGGCTGGTAGAAGAGCGTCGGGTCCATCCAGCGCCAGATGAGCCAGGGATTCTTGTTCGTCCGAGGGTCGAGGATCGGTGGCACCACCTGGTAGATCGCGAGCACCGTGCCGACATCGATCCCGTCGGCCTTGCCCTTGTCGATCGTCACGGTCCAGCCGCGGCCGGCCTCCGCCGCGTCGCGGTTCAGGCGGATGATCTGGCCGTTGATCGGGCGATCCGGCGGATGCGGCGCGTAATTCAGGATCTGCTCCGGCGGCGCCGGGATGAGGAGGTCGCCGATCAGGATTTCCTCCCGGGCGCGCACAATGCGCAGCGTCGACACGTCGGCGAATCGTTCGACCCGCGCGGTGCCGAGGAATTGCTGCTCGTAGCCCAGGATGTCCTCTTCGTTGCCGGGCGAGGTGTAGGTCACGCCCGGCCGATAGAGCCGCCAGACGGTTCCCGCCTTGGGATCGATGCCAGTCGCATAAATCGTGTCGCCATCGCCCCGAACCACGCGTTGGTCGCGGCCGGCGATGATCTCGGCCGCGCCATAGAGGCCTTCGGGCCCGGTGACCAGCGGATACGAGAGGTAGGGCTCGATGTCGCCCGGCGGAACCGAAGGGATCGCTTCGTTGCCGAGCGGCGTGATGCGTATCGTCGGCGATACCCGCGTCGAGGGCGCGACGGAGAGCCGCCACTGGCCCTTGTCCTTGTCCAGCACGATGACGTCGCCGGGATAGATGCGGTGCGGATTCTTGATCTGGTCCTTGTTGAGACGCCAGATCTCGGGCCAGCGCCACGGTTCCTTCAGGAACTTGCCGGCGATGCCCCACAGCGTGTCGCCCTTCTGCACCGTGTAGCTGTCGGTGACCTGCTCCTTGATCTGGAGCTCCTGGGCGCGGACCGGCGCCGCGACGAGAACGACCGCCGCGGCCACGGCTGCGAGGGTGTGCATTGATGTGCTAAACTTCTGACGCATAAAGCCTCTTCCGGTAGGGGCGGGGCTTGCTATCGTCCTAAAGCGCCGCAAAATAAGGGCTTAGCCCGGATTCTGCATCCCGAGTCTGCAATTTGCAAGTCGGGCTGTCAGCCGTCCCCCGTGCCGACCTGGCGCCGTGTGGCGGTATTTAGACAAACGGTCGATCCCGGCATCGCCAACTCTGCCATGGCCCTGCTCACGATTCTCGAGTTTCCGGACCCCCGCCTGCGCAGGATTGCCGCGCCGGTCGCCGCCGTCACGCCCGAGATCCGGAAACTGGTCCGCGACCTGGCCGAGACGATGTACGCGGCGCCGGGCGTCGGCCTCGCGGCGACCCAGGTCGACGTGCACAAGCGGGTCATCGTCATGGACATCTCCGAGGCGCGCGACACGCTGCGCGTCTTCATCAATCCCGGAAATCGTCACCGCGGCGGGCGAAGCCGAAGCCGAGGAAGGGTGCCTGTCCGTCCCCGGCTACTACGACAAGGTAACCCGTCCGGCGACCGTGCGCGTGCGCGCCCAGAACGAGCTGGGGGAACACTTCGAAATCGATGCCGACGGGCTCCTCGCCGTGTGCATCCAGCACGAAATGGACCACCTGGTCGGCAAGGTGTTCGTCGACCACCTGTCGCCGTTGAAGCGGGCGCGGCTCACGGCCCGGGCCCGCAAGAAACAGCGGCTCGCCGGCTGATGCAGGTCGGCTTCGCGGGGACGCCGGCGTTCGCGGCGACCGCGCTCGACGCGATCCTCCGCGCCGGCTTTCCGGTCCCGCTCGTCCTGACGCGGCCGGACCGGCCCCAGGGCCGCGGACTGCGGACGCAGCCCTCGCCGGTCAAGGCGCTGGCCGAAGCACGGCGGATCGCCGTGCTGCAGCCGTCGACGCTGAAGTCGGCGGAAGCCCGCGCGGCGGCGCTTGCCATTCCCCTCGATGTCCTCGTGGTTGCGGCCTACGGCCTCCTCCTCCCGCCGGAGGTCCTGGCATGGCCGCGACATGGATGCATCAACATCCATGCTTCGCTGCTGCCGCGCTGGCGCGGGGCCGCACCGATCGAACGCGCGATCCTCGCGGGTGACGCCGAGACCGGAATCTGCCTCATGCAGATGGATGAAGGCCTCGACACGGGCCCGGTGATCGACCGTGTCCGCCTGCCGATCGCAGCGGATGAGACGGCCGGGGACCTCGCGGCGCGCCTCGCCGCCGCGGGCGCCACGGCGATCGTCGCCGCACTCGAACGGCTGCGCGACGCAGGCGGCCTTCCCGCCACCGCGCAACCGGACGACGGCGTCACGCATGCGCCGAAGATCATGAAGTCGGAAGCGGCGGTCGACTGGAATCTCGCGGCGGCCGAGGTCGCGCGCCGGGTTCGCGCCTTCAATCCGGCACCGGGGGCGACCACGGCGCTCGGGGGTCAGCCGGTCAAGCTCTGGCGGGCCGAGCCAGTGCCGGCGGCGGCATCCGCAGGGCGGCCCGGCGAAGTGCTCGCCACGGAGGTGTCCGGCATCGTGGTAGCGTGCGGCGACGGCGCGTTGCGCATCGTCGAGCTGCAGGCGGCCGGCGGCCGGCGTATGGCGGCGGCGGCCTTCGTCGCGGGGCGGCGGCTCGCGCGCGGCGACGCGTTCGACGCGCTCCCGCCGCCCGGTGACGCGACGCCGGGCGCGGCGCGGCGGCGGTAGAGAGGGCCAGCGCCGATGGACGGAGCCCAGCGGCAAGCCGCGCTCGCCGTGCGCCGGGTGCTGGACGGCGGCACGCTCGGCGCCGCGCTCACGCAGGAAGCGGCGGCCGCGGGGGAGGATCCCGCGGGCGGCCGCCGCCACGCGCTCGTCCAGGAACTCGCCTACGGCACCCTCCGACACTGGGGAACCCTCGACGCGCTGACCCGGCGCCTCGTGTCAAAACCGCTGTCGGACCCGCTGCTTCCCTGCCTCGTTGCGGTTGCGCTCTATCAGCTCCAGCACACGCGCGCGCCGTCCTTCGCGATCGTCAACCATGCCGTCGACAACGCCGCGGCGATGGTGCGGCCGGCCGCGAAAGCACTGGTCAACGCCCTGCTGCGCCGCTATCTGCGCGAGCGCGCGGCGCTCGACGAATCCGTGCGCGCGGATCCCGTCGCGCGCTGGTCGTATCCGGGCTGGTGGATCGACCGCCTGCGCGCCGACTATCCCGACGACTGGCAGGGGATCCTCGAGGCCGGCAACGAGCGGCCGCCGCTCGCGTTGCGCGCCAACGCGCGCGTGACGTCGCGCGATGCGCTGCTTGCGCGATTTGCGGACGCCGGCGTCAGCGGTGCGCCCGTCGGCGCGGCGGGCATCATCGTCGCCCCGCCGCGCGCCGTCGCGGAGTTGCCGGGCTTCGCCGACGGCGCATTCTCCGTGCAGGACGCCGGCGCGCAACTCGCGGCGCCGCTGCTGCGTCCCGAGCGCGGCATGCGCGTGCTCGACGCATGCGCGGCGCCGGGCGGCAAGACGACGCATCTCGCCGAGCTTGCGGACGTCGACATCGTGGCGCTCGACAGCGATGCGGAGCGGCTCGCGCGCGTGCGCGAGAACGTCGCGCGGTTGCCCCACGGCGGCGCCCGAATCGTCGTGACGGAAGGCGACGCCGGCGCGCCGTCGACGTGGTGGGACGGCCGGCCGTTCGACCTGATCCTGGCCGACGTGCCCTGCACCGCCTCCGGTGTGGTGCGGCGGCATCCGGACGCCAAATGGCTGCGGCGGGAATCGGATATCCGGGGCTTTGCGCAGCAGCAGGCGCGCCTTCTCGCGTCGCTTTGGCCGTGTCTCGCCCGGGGCGGCCGCATGCTCTACGCCACGTGTTCCGTCTTTCGCGACGAAAACGAGGCGCAGGTCGACGCTTTCGTGGCGAAACACCCCGATGCGTTGCGCGAAATCCTCACCTTTGCGCCCGATGTCGCCGCCCGCGGCGGGCAACTCTTGCCTTCGCTGCCGGGCGCAGGCCACAATCAGGACGGATTTTTCTACGCGCTGCTTGGCAAGGGCTGACCCCGCGCCTGACGGCCGGGCGGGGCGGGCGTTTCCGGATCCGCGCCGATGGTAATCCCGCCGCTGCCCGCCTCCGCCGTTCCCGGCATGCCTCCTCCTTCGATTTCGTTGCTCTGCGCGCGCCCGCGGCCGCCCCGCAGCCCGTGGGCCGTGCTGGTCGCCCTGGTTTTCGCGTTCGCGACGCTTTCGGCCGCGACGGCGCGCGCCGACGTCATCGTGGTCAAGTCCGCGGAGCTCCGCGCCGAGGAGGACGGCTATTTCCTCAATGCGGAATTCGACTTCTCGCTCAATGCGACGCTCGACGAGGCGCTGCAGAAGGGCGTGCCGCTTTATTTCCTGCTCGAGTTCGAGCTCGTCCGCCCGCGCTGGTATTGGCTCGACGAGAAGGTGATCACCGCGACCACGCAGTATCGCGTCTCGTACAACGCGCTCACGCGCCAGTACCGCATCGCGAGCGGCCTCCTCGGCCTCACGTTCGACTCGCTGGACGAGGTCGAGCGGTTCCTGTCGCGCGTCACGTCACGCGAGGTCGCGCGGCGCGACCAGCTCGTGAAAGGCACGCGCTACGAGGCCGCGCTGCGACTGCGGCTCGACGTCAACCAGCTGCCGAAGCCGTTCCAGATGAGCGCGCTCGCCTCGCGCGACTGGACTTTGCAGTCGGATTGGCACCGCTGGACGTTCACGCCATGAGAACCGGCCAATGAGCGGTCTCCTTCCGTCGCGCGGAATCCGCTGGGTGCTGCTGGTCCTTGCCTGCGTGTCGGCGATCTCGCTGTTCCTGCTCGCCACCGCGTCCGCGAACACCGAGCTGTTCGCGGGCCACTACAACCAGGTGCTGGTGCTGAACGGGGCGCTCGTCGTGCTGCTGATGCTGGTGGTCGGCGTGCAGCTGTACCGGCTGCGCAAGAACCTCAAGGCCGGCGTGTTCGGCTCGCGGCTCGCGGTGCGGCTCGTGCTGCTGTTCGCGCTGGTCGCCGTGCTGCCGGGCGCCCTTGTCTACGCGGTTTCGGTGCAATTCCTCGGCAAGAGCATCGAGAGCTGGTTCGACGTGCGCGTCGACAGCGCGCTCGAGGGCGGGCTCAAGCTTGCGAGCAACTCGCTCGACTTTCTGCTGAAGGACGTGAGCAACAAGGCAAGCCAGATCGCGCTGACATTGGCCGAGGGCGGGCCGGGCAGCGTTTCGACGCGGTTGAACCGCGCAGCGGAACAGACCAACGTCAACGAGGCGGCGCTGTTTTCGTCGACGGGTGGCGTGCTTGCCGTCGCCGGTGTCGGCGGGTCGACCGCGCCGCCGGAGCAGCCGCCGCCCGCGGCGCTCCGCGGCGCACGATTGCAGCAGACGTATGCGAAGAGCGAGCAGGCGGCCGACGGACGGCTTCTTCTGCGCGTGGTGGTCCCGGTCAACAGCGACGACCGCCTCGAGCCGTTGAAGGTTTTGCAGGTGATCGAACCGGTGCCGCAAGCGCTGGCGCGGGAGATCGACAAGGTGCAGGCCGCCTCGGACGGATACCGGGAAATCACCTTCACCCGCGGCTCGCTGAAACGCCTTTATTGGGTCACCTTGACGCTGACGCTGCTCCTCGCGCTCACGTCGGCGCTGGGGCTCGCCGTCGTCCTGTCGGAACGGTTCGCGGCGCCGCTCGGGCTCCTCGCCGAGGGCACGCGCGCGGTCGCGCAGGGTGATTTCACGCGCCGGCAACCGGTGACCTCGCGCGACGAGCTGGGCGTGCTCACCGAATCGTTCAACACGATGACCTCCCAGCTCTCCGAGGCGCAGCAGAAGACCGAAGAGTCGCGCCGCGCGACGGAGACCACGCGCGCCTATCTCGAAAGCATCCTCGGCAACCTGTCCACGGGCGTGCTCGCCTTCGACGATCGGCACCGCCTGCGCACGGCGAACGCGAGCGCGGCGGTGATCCTGCAGCAGCCGTTCGCGGACCTGACCGGCAAGTCGCTCGACGAGTGGGGCGGGAGGCTCCCTGCGCTGGCGCCGTTCGCGGCGCTCGTCGCCGACGGGTTTCGGGGCAGCCGCGACGGCCAATGGCAGAAGCAGGCGGAGCTTTCGGTGGCGAACCTGACGCGCGTGCTGCTGATCCGCGGGTCGCGCCTGCCGGTGACGCCGGTCGCGGGCTACGTCGTCGTGTTCGACGACGTCACCGACCTCGTGCAGGCACAGCGCGACGCGGCCTGGGGCGAGGTCGCACGCCGCCTCGCGCACGAAATCAAGAATCCGCTGACGCCGATCCAGCTGTCGGCGGAGCGGCTCGCGGTCAAGCTCGCGCCGAAGCTCGACACGCAGGACCAGGAGACGTTGAAGCGCGGGGCACAGACGATCATCGGGCAGGTCGCGGCGATGAAGCACATGGTGGACGACTTCGCGGTGTACGCGCGGCAGCCGCGCCCGGGGACCATGCAGCCCGTCGACATGGGCGCGCTCTTGCAGGACGTGCTCGCGTTGTACGACAATCTGCGCCCGCACGTCTTCCTGCAGCTTCCTCCCGCGCCCGCCGTCATCCAGGGCGAACCCACCCGCCTTCGTCAAGTGCTGCACAACCTCGTTCAGAATGCGATCGACGCGCAGACCGACGTCGAAAACCCCCGTTACGACATTGCGCTGGAGGCACGCGCGGGCGAAGTGACGCTGGTGTTTGCCGACGCGGGGGCGGGTTTCAGCGACGAAGTGCTGCGCCGCGCATTCGAGCCTTACGTCACCACCAAGGCGAAAGGCACGGGGCTCGGGCTCGCGATCGTGCGCAAGATCGTCGACGAGCACCATGGCCGCGTCCAGCTCGCAAACCGGGAGCCGCAGGGAGCACGCGTGACCATCACGTTCCCGCGCAGCGGGCCGGACAGCGTAGGATAGACCCCGATGGTCCCCTCCACCGATATCCTGATCGTCGACGATGAAGTCGGCATCCGCGAGTTGCTCTCCGAAATCCTGCAGGACGAGGGATACCGCGTCTCGCTCGCGGAGAACGCGACGGAAGCGCGCATGTACCGCGCGAAGCAGCAGCCCGCGCTCGTCCTGCTCGACATCTGGATGCCCGACACCGACGGCGTGACGCTGCTACGCGAGTGGGCGGCCTCCGGGCAGCTCACGATGCCGGTCGTCATGATGTCCGGGCACGGGACCATCGAGACCGCGGTCGAGGCGACGAAGATCGGCGCCTTCGATTTTCTCGAGAAGCCGGTCGGCCTGCAGAAGCTCCTCGGCACCGTCGCCCGCGCGCTCAAGACGACGCTCGCGAAGGAGCCGCGCCGCGTTTCGCTTGCTGCGCTCGGCACCAGCGCGGCCATTCGCGACGCCGAGCGGGCCATCGAGCAGCTGCTTGCAGCGAAGAAGCCGGTGCTGCTCCTCGGGGAGCCCGGCACCGGACACGAGGTCGCTGCGCGTGCGCTGCAGCAGGCGGAGACGCCCTGGCTGCCGCTCGCCTCGGGTTCGCGCCTCGCGGCCAATCCGCTCGCGGTACTGGACGAAGCGCGCGACGGCACGCTCCATTGCTCCGAGATCGGGCAATACGCAAAGGCCGAGCAGAAGGGCCTCGCCTTCCTGCTGCCGAAGCTCGAGCGCGCGAACGTGACGCTCGTGTGCACGAGTGCCGAGCCGCTCGGCAACCTCGCCGCCGAAGGCAAGTTCGACCCGGCGCTGCTCGCCGCGCTGTCGATCGGCGCGGTGCTGCTGCCCCCGCTCCGCGCGCGGCGCGAGGACATCCCCGCGCTGGTCGACCGCACGTGGCGCGACATGCGGACTGCGCAGAAGGAATCCGAGCGCGGCCCGGCGCGGACGGCGTCGCTGCCCGCGGCGGCGCTGACGGCGCTCACCAACGCGTACTGGCCCGGCAACGTCGACCACCTGCAGAACGTGGTCGCCAACCTCGCCCTCAACGCGGCCGCCGGCGAGATCACGCCCGACCATGTGAAGCGCCTGCTGGGCGAAGCCGCCGCGGCCAACCAGGCCGTCGCGCCCGAGATCACCGCGCGCTTCTTCGAGCTGCCGCTGCGCGAGGCGCGCGAGGCATTCGAGCGCATCTATTTCGAACAGCTGCTCGGCCGCGAGCAGAGCAACATGAGCCGCGTCGCCGACAAGGCCGGGCTCGAGCGCACGCACCTGTACCGAAAGCTGAAGCAGCTCAACATCCGCTTCGCGCGCCGCGGCGACGATTCCGCCAGCATCGGCGCCCTCGGCGGCGGCGGCGGCGACGGCGACGGCGGCGAAACCGCCTGATTCCGGCTTCGCAAGGCGCGAGTCCGGACTCCGACGATGAGTGCTGACGCCGGCACGCAGAAACGCATGGCGCCGCTTGTCATCGGCGCCATCGGCGTCGTGTACGGCGACATCGGCACCTCGCCGCTCTATACGCTGCGGCAGTGCTTCACCGGCACGCATCCGCTGTCGCTCTCCCCGGAAAACGTCCTCGGGATTCTTTCCGTCATCTTCTGGGCCCTGATGATCGTCGTCACGCTGAAATACGTGACGCTGATCATGCGGGCCGACAATCGCGGCGAGGGCGGCATCCTCGCGCTGACCGCGCTCGTGTCGCGCGGCCTCGCGCGCCAGGGGCGCCTGCGGTGGTGGCTCATCGGTTTCGGGATATTCGGCGCGGCGATGTTCTACGGCGACGGCATGATCACGCCCGCGATCTCGGTGCTGGGCGCCGTCGAAGGACTCGAGATCATCGCGCCGCAGCTCCATCCCTTCATCGTTCCGGTGACGCTCGTCATCATCGTCGCGCTGTTCGCGATCCAGAAGCGCGGTACGGCGAGTGTCGGCATCCTCTTCGGCCCGGTGATGTGCGCGTGGTTCGTCGTTCTCGCGCTGCTGGGCGGGATCGAGGTCTTCGGCAATCCGGGCGTGCTGCGGGCGCTCAATCCGGCGTACGCGATTGCCTTCGTGGAAGCCACGCCGCGCATCGCGTTCCTCACGCTGGGCGCGGTCGTCCTCGCGGTCACCGGCACCGAGGCGCTATACGCGGACATGGGCCACTTCGGCGCCTCGCCGATCCGCCGCGCGTGGCTCCTGTTCGTGATGCCGGCGCTCGTCCTCAACTACTTCGGCCAGGGCGCGCTGCTGCTCGGCGATCCTTCGGCGATCAAGAATCCGTTCTACCTGCTGGCGCCGCAGTGGGCGCTGATTCCCCTCGTGATCCTCGCCACCTGCGCGGCGGTGATCGCATCGCAGGCCGTGATTTCCGGCGCCTTTTCGCTGACCCGTGCGGCGATCCAGATGGGTTATTGCCCGCGCCTCAAGCTCCTTCACACGTCCGAGCGCCAGATCGGCCAGATCTACGTGCCGTTCATCAACTGGATGCTGCTCGTTGCCGTGTTGCTCCTCGTGCTGGGATTCCGGAGCTCGGACAACCTGGGCGGCGCGTACGGGATCGCCGTGACGCTCGCGATGATGATCGACTCGGTGCTGATCTTTTTCGTGATGCGCCGGATCTGGCACTGGCCGCTGCCGCTGGCGCTGGCGCTGGCGCTGCCGCTCGGCGCCATCGACCTCGCGTTTCTCGCGTCGAACGCGCTCAAGATCCCGGATGGCGGCTGGTTTCCGCTGCTGGTCGGCGCAGCGGTGTTCACGCTGTTGACGACGTGGAAGCGGGGCCGCGCGCTGCTGATGGAGCGGCTGAACGAGGATTCGATGCCGCTCGGCGTGTTCATCGAAAGCATCTCGGCGAGCCCGCCGACGCGCGTGCCCGGGACGGCGGTGTTCCTGACGTCGACGGGCGACCGCGTCCCGCATGCGCTGCTGCACAACCTCAAGCACAACAAGGTGCTGCACGATCAGGTCGTGTTCCTCACCGTGCATACCCGGGACATTCCGCGCGTGCCTGCCGCCGAGCGCATCACCATCCGCGACCTCGGCTGCTCGTTCTGGGGGCTCGACGCGAGCTACGGCTTCACGGAAGACCCGGACGTGCCCGAGCTCCTCGACATGTGCGAGGTGCATGGGCTCAATTTCGACACGATGGACACGTCGTTCTTCGTCTCGCGCGAGACGCTGATTCCGGCGGTGGCCCCCGGCATGGCGCTCTGGCGCGAGGGGCTTTTCGTCGCCATGTCGAAGATGGCGGTGAAGGCGACCGACTTCTTCAACGTGCCGACCAACCGGGTGGTGGAGCTCGGCACCCAGGTGGAGTTGTAGGTGTAGTCCCTCGGGCCGTGGGCGCAGTCCCGCGCCGCGGGGTCTAGCGAGCAACGGGAGGAAGCGCGGCCGGCGACGAAAACGGTCTCGTCGCATCGACGACGAACATCACCAATGCAAGCAGGTCCGACGCGCCGCTGCTCGAGACCTGCATGGGGATATCGCCGCCGCTGCCAACGTTCGATCTGCCGGCCTCTACGCGCATCACCCGACCCGGGCCGCGGATGCTTTGCTCCCCGGCCAGCACGAAGAACGCCTCGGAGCCGGGGTGGGAGTGAATCGCCGTCGTGCTGCCCGCGGGTCCGCTCGCTTCGTTGATGCGAAGGAGGTATTGTGGCGCGGCAATGCGCGGAATCGGCCCGATCTCGGCGATCGCGTTGGCGCCAGGCGACGACCCGCCGCTGGGCCGAGGGTGAATAGCCAGAACCGGCCTGCCGACTCCACGGCCAGCGACCAGGGGCCCTCGACGGCGCGCGCCTGCGGCAAGGTACTAAACTTCTCGACGCGCCAGAAAAGCGGCCCGGCCGGCAAGTCGGCAACCTTCTTCTCGGCAAGAGGTTTGATGACGAGCGTCGGTTGCCGCGATCGCGATCCGACGACGATAACCAGAGGCCCCCTCCGACGAACCATGGCGATGGCGATGACAAACCGATTCATTACCGGATCTCCTTTGACGGGAATGCAATCCGATTGGACGCGCGACGCGATGCCCGAGTCCCGACGAAACGGCTATGGTTTTCCTATGATCCGCGGCACATAGCAGGATCCCTCGATTGCGTACGGGTGTCGAAGCGACTTTCATGTGATGACCGAGACCGTCAATGTGAGTCCGGCCGCACGATCGCGCCTCCGGATCGGCGAGTGGTGGGCCGATTCCGCGACCGACGAGCTCTGCCGCGGTGACGCGACCGTGCGGATCGAGCCGAAGGCGATGGAGGTCCTGATGCTGCTCGCCGACCGGGCCGGCCAGGTCGTGCGGCGGGAGGAGCTTTTCGCCGGCGTCTGGCCCGGTGTGGTCGTCGGCGACGAAGCGTTGACCCAGAGCGTCATCAAGCTGCGCAAGGCCCTCGGCGACAACGCGCGCTCCCCGTCCTACATCGAGACCATCTCGAAGCGCGGCTATCGGTTGATTGCTCCCGTGCGCCGAGGCGAAACCGCCGCGGGCGAGCCTGCCCGGGCTTGCGCCAACTCCGTCCATCGCCAGGGGCGCGCGAAAGCGCGTCGTTTGGTCCGCGCTGATCGCAACCATCCTGATCGCGACGGCGGGCGCCTTCTATCTTTTCCGCCCGGTATCGGGCGCGGCCGTGAACGCGGGCATCGACGCCGCCGCGGACCTCCGCCAATCACCCCTCACGGTCGCAGTCCTGCCGTTCGAGTCGCTTGGACCTGGCGGCGAGCAGGCGTATCTGGCGCTCGGCATCAGCGACGACCTCATGACCGATCTCTCCCGCCTTCCGGGCTTGCGCGTGATCCGGATGTCCGGCGCGGCGCCTGTCAACCCGGTGGCGCGAAGCGCTCGCTATCTCGTCTCGGGCAGCGTCCAGCACGCTTCCGACTCGCTGCGGATCAACATCCGATTGATCGATGCCGAGACGAACCAGCAGTTGTGGTCCGAGCGGTTCGAGCGCCCGTTCGGTGATCTGTTCGCCGTTCAGGAGGACATGGTCCGCAGGCTGACGGACCTGTTGCCCGGAAAGCTCGCCGACGCCGCGCGGCAGCGGTCGGCACGGCGCGACACCGGCAGCCTCGAGGCGTACGACCTCTTCCTGCGCGGGCAGGCGCTGCTTCTCGTACGCCGGGTCGAGGAGAACGATCAGGCCCGCGCCATGTACCGGAAAGCGCTGGAACTGGACCCGAAGTTCGCGCGTGCGTACGCCGGTCTCGCGATGACCTACGCCATGGACTATCGCCTGCGGCGTTCCGTTGACACCGCACCTGCGCTCGCGCGGGCGCTGGAGCTCGCCGAAACGGCAAAGCTGATCGATCCTGACAACCCGGAAATCCATTGGGCGCTCGGATTCGTCCACGCGCAAGGCGGCCGTCACGACCTGGCGATCCGGTCGCTGGAGCGCGCAATCGAGCTGAATCGCTCGTTCGCGGACGCCTACGCGCTCCTGGGCGGCATCTACACCTACGTCGGGCAGCCGGCGAGGTCGATTCCGCTGTTGCGCACGGCGCTGCGGCTCAATCCCGACGGCGGATACCTGTACTTCCTGTTGCTGGGGCGGGCATACCTGTTCGAGAACGACGTCGAGCAGGCGCTGATCAATCTGCGCGAGGCGTCCGCGCGAAATCCCGTCGATCTCGAAACTCGCGTCTACCTCGCGGCGACGCTGGCGGCGGCCGGAGATCGTGCCGCCGCAGAATGGGCGGCCGAGGAAGTCCGCGCGCTGCAGGCCGACTTTTCGCCGCAACGCTGGTTCGCGACCTACCCCCTCGCCAGTCCAAGACACCGGGACAGGCTGGCCGAACTCCTGGCGAAGGCCGGGCTGTAGGGCTGGAAAAACAAACGCCGGCACCGGAGTTCCGGATGCCGGCGTTGCGCGGTGCGTCGTGCGATCAGCTTGCCGCCATCTGCACTTTCATGGTCTTGATGGCCTTGCTCTCGATCTGGCGGATCCGCTCGGCGGAAACGCCGTACTCGGTCGCCAGGTCCTGCAGCGTCGCCGGGTCGTCCTCGCGCAGCCAGCGGGCCTCGATGATCCGGCGGCTGCGGTCGTCGAGCTTCGCGAGCGCGCGCGTGAGCCCCGCGGAGCGGTTCCTTGCGGTTTCCTCGCGCTCCAGAATCTGCACCGGCTCATCCTCGCGGTCGGTCAGCCAGTCGATCGGCGATACCGACGCACCGTCCTCGTCGGTCGTCTGCGGGTCGAGCGCGATGTCGCGTCCCGAGAGGCGCGTTTCCATCTCGACGACCTCCTCGGGCTTCACGCCGAGGTCCTTCGCGATCGCCCGGGCTTCGTCCGGCGAGAGGCTCGCGCTCGACTTCTTCATGCTGCGCAGGTTGAAGAAGAGCTTGCGCTGCGCCTTGGTGGTCGCGACCTTCACGAGCCGCCAGTTGCGCAGGATGTATTCGTGGATTTCGGCGCGGATCCAGTGCAGCGCGAACGACACGAGGCGCACGCCGCGTTCGGGATCGAACCGGCGCACCGCCTTCATGAGGCCGACATTGCCTTCCTGGATCAGGTCGGCCTGCGGCAAGCCGTAGCCGCGGTATTGGCGGCTGACGGCGACGACCAGCCGCAGGTGCGACATCACGAGCTCGCGCGCCGCGACGACGTCGTTGTCGCGCTGGAGCCGGCGCCCGAGGGCGGTCTCCTGCTCCGCCGTCAGCAGCGGGAAGCGGTTGACCGCCTGGATGTAGTGATCCAGGCTCCCCAGCGACGAAGGGGTGGGGAACGTCAACGCGGTTCCGGTCATGTTCGATCTCCTTGGTCAAAGGGCCAGCGGCGGGGCTTCCGTCCCGCTGCTGGTGAGGCCAATTTTAGCACTCGGGCGATATGAGTGCTAAGGCGGGCGGTTAGTTCCCGAGGGATTTGATCGGGTATACGGGACGCAGGCGGGCTTGCGACGCCCGGAAACCGGTGCCCGCGGCCGTGACGGTGGACGGGCTCGGCGCGACGGGAAGGCCTCGGCTAGCGGGAGTTAGCGCCGGAGTGATCGCCCACATTGATACGCTGGGCGCCGGGCGTCGGGTTCGCGGCCTTTCAGCCGCTACCGCCCGGAAGTCCGGTGAGACGGACGCCCGGATCCGTGGGATGGAGTGCGGCCTCCGCGCCGTCGATGCAAACCGCTACCCGATCAGCGCGTCGACGAAATCGGCGGCGACGAAGGGCTTCATGTCGTCCACGCCCTCGCCGACGCCGATGAACCGCACCGGCACCGGGTGCTCACGGGCGATCGCCGCGACGATCCCGCCTTTCGCCGTGCCGTCGAGCTTGGTCAGCACGAGACCGGTCAGCCCGAGCGCGGCATCGAACGCCCGCACCTGGGCGAGCCCGTTCTGGCCGGTGTTGGCGTCGAGCACCAGCAGCGTCTCGTGCGGCGCGGCAGCGTCGGTTTTCCGGATGACGCGCTGCACCTTGCGGATTTCGTCCATCAGGTGAAGCTGGGTCGGCAGCCGGCCGGCGGTATCGGCCAGCACCACGTCGATCCGGCGCGCCTTCGCCGCGCTGATCGCGTCGAACATCACGGCCGCCGGGTCTCCGCTGTCCTGCGCGATCACGGCGACGCCATTCCTCTCGCCCCACACGGCAAGCTGCTCGCGCGCCGCGGCCCGGAACGTGTCGCCGGCAGCGAGCAGGACGGACAATCCCTGCAGCTGCAATGTCTTGGCGAGCTTGCCGATCGAGGTCGTCTTGCCGGCGCCGTTCACGCCCGCGAGCATGATCACCCACGGCCGCGCGGCGCCCACGACGAGCGGCTTCTCGAGCGGGGCAAGGAGATCGACGAGCGACGCCTTCAGCATCGATTTCGGGTCGCCCTTCCCGCCGGCGCGTTTCCAGCGTGCCTGCAAGTCCAGGACGATCGTGGCGGTCGCGGCGACGCCGAGGTCGGACGTCAGGAGCGCATCTTCGATCGCGTCCAGGGTTTCATCGTCGAGCGCAGGCCTGCGCAAGGCCGACACGATCGCGCCCCCCAATTTCTCCCGCGAACGCGCGAGACCCTCCTTCAGCCGCTCGCTCCAGGACTTGACGTCGGCGGCGCTGTCGCGCTTGAAGAGGTCGAACAAGGGGGAGCCGTGAAGGAAAGAAGCGAGGTTGCGCAGGCAAAATGACGCGCGCGCGAAGGCGCCGCGGCGGCAAAGCTATAATTTTACCCGTTTGCAACGCATCGCCCGCGCCCCCCAAGCGGGGCGCCTCCGGATACCCTTGCCTACGCCTGACGCGAATCGTGTGCGCATCATCGGCGGCGCCTTCCGGCGACGCGTCGTGCGGTTTCCCGCCGCCGACGGCTTGCGTCCCACGCCGGACCGGGTTCGCGAAACGTTGTTCAACTGGCTCGGACAGGATCTGACGGGTAAACGCTGCCTGGATCTTTATGCGGGATCGGGAGCGCTGTCCCTCGAAGCCGCATCGCGCGGCGCGTCGCTGGCGGTCGCGGTCGACAGGAGCCGGGTCCTGATCGATGCCCTGAGGACGACCGGCGCACAACTCGGCGCGGACGTGCTCGAGGCGCAGGTGGGAGATGCGCGGGCGTTCCTGCACTCCGAGCGCCGCTTGTTCGACGTGATCTTCGCCGACCCGCCCTTTCGCGACGATCCCTGGCCCTGGCTTCTTCCTGCGGCGCTCGCGCGGCTCGCGCCGGACGGGTTCATCTACGCCGAAGCTGGCGCGCCGGTGGCGCCGCCGCCCGAACTGACCATATGGCGGCGCGACAGGGCGGGGCAGGTGCATTATCATCTTTTCGCCCGGCCGGGACCGGCGGCGTGATCCCATGCTCAAGGTCATCTACCCAGGCACGTTCGACCCAATGACCCGCGGACACGAGGACATCGTGCGCCGCGCGGCGCGGCTTTTCGACCGCGTCGTCATCGGCGTCGCGGACAGCGAGTCGAAGCGGCCGTACTTCACGACGGACGAGCGCGTCGCCATGGCGCGCGCCGTTCTCTCGCCCTATGCAAACGTCGAGGTGGCGTCGTTCTCGACGCTGCTCATGGATTTCGTCCACGCGCAGGGCGCCCGCGTGATCCTGCGCGGCCTGCGCGCGGCCTCGGATTTCGAGTACGAGTTCCAGATGGCGGGAATGAACCGGAACCTCTATCCCGATGTCGAAACGCTGTTCCTCACGCCGTCCGAGCAGTACATGTTCGTCTCGGCGACGATCGTGCGGGAAATCGCGAAGTTCGGCGGCGATGTCTCGGCGTTCGTGCACCCGATCGTCCTCGGCAAGCTCGCCGAAAAAGTCGCCCGCGAAAAATAGCCGCCGGCCACCGCATCGAATCCAATCCATGTCGCTGATCATCACCGACGAGTGCATCAACTGCGACGTCTGCGAACCCGAGTGCCCCAACGGCGCGATCTCGCAGGGGACGGAGATTTACGTCATCGATCCTTCGAAATGCACGGAATGCGTCGGCCATTTCGACACGCCGCAGTGCGTCGAGGTATGCCCGGTCGACTGCATTCCGCTCGATCCCGCGCATGTCGAGACCCGGGAGCAGCTGCAGCGGAAATACGAAGGGTTGATGGCGGCGAAGGCATCGGGATGAGCGGCGGAGAGGGGCCCCGAGCGCGCTAGTGCGCAGGGGATCGGAGCAATCGCGAATTCCCGAGGGCGGCCGACCCCGCGGAGCAACAACTGCAAACGGTTTCGCGGAGGCCGCGCTCGAACCGCCGGCGTGACGCCTTGAACCGCCGACGCTCAGGCGTTCGCAGCCTGCGGCAAGGCGTCCGGACTCTGGATGATGGCGTCGATGGCGACGACCTCGCGCGCGAGCGCGCGAACCTGTGCGTTGAGCGCCTCCTCCTGCTGCTTGAGCTCGGAGAGGCGCTCCTCGAGCTCGCCGCTCGCGCGATGGATGCGCTTGATGCTGTCGAGGCGCCGCCGCAGCTGCAGGTGATGCTCCTTGACCTGCGTCTCGAGCGGTGACATCACCGCTTTCAGCCAGCTGTCGAGGTCGCGGTTCTCGATGTCGTAGACATGCTTCACGCGCGAGGCGATCGTCTCGAAGAAGCGCCGCATCAGCGCGAACTTCGCCTTGCTCACCATGTTCCACAACGTGTTGAAATGCTGGTTGTACGCGCGCTCGAGCCGGTCGATCTCCTTCTGGTATTTCAGCATCGAGAACGGCGCCGGGGTGTAGCGCTCGAGGCCTTGCTCCTTGGCGAAGCGCGCGTACATCGCGAGCATCATGTCGTGGATCTCGGCGCTCCGCCTCGCGGCCTCGTCGAAATCCCGACGGATCGTCGCGAAGAACTCGCTCATCGCGTCGCGGACGCCCTTGGTGAAGGGGCTGCTTTCGATGTGGCGACGGGTGCGGCTCGCATTCGTCCGCAGCGCGTCGAGCCCGACCACGTCGAAGAGCTCGTTTGTCTGCTGCGCGAACACGGTGCGAAGCGCGGTGAACCGCTGCAGCCCGCGCTCGAACAGGTCCTTTTCCTGGCGCACGCGGTCCATCATGTGCTCGACGACATCCTGGTTCTTGCCGCGCAGCGCGCGCAGCTCCATCGCCTGCTCGGCGATGCCGTTCTGCCGCGCGTCGAGCAGCGCGCGCACGCCGACGGCGAGCGCCTTCACCTCGGCCTGCGTCGCGGCGCCGACGATGTCGCGCTTCGCCGGAATGAGCTTGCGCGACAGCGCGTCCTCGAGCACCGGCAGCCGGCTCTTCGCGAGCAGCGCGTCGTCGCCATTGACCTTCGCGAGCAGCGCTTTCTGCGCCGTGACCGCGAACACCTGCGCCGGCGGGACGCCGAGCATCTGCGCGGACGAGCGCACCTGGCGCTCGATTTCGGCGTCGACGTCCGCCTCGGTCTTCAACTCGTCCCAGAGCCCGTCGATCTTGTTCAGGATGACGATGCGCCCGGCGCGCGTCGCGGGGTCCTCACCGGCGAGGTGCCGGTTCCACACGTCGAGGTCCGTCTTGGTCACGCCGGCGTCGGCCGCGAGGATGAACAGCACCGCATGCGCGTTCGGAAGGAGGTTCAGCGTGAGCTCGGGCTCGGTGCCGATCGCGTTGAGTCCCGGCGTGTCGAGGATGACGAGGCCCTGCTGAAGCAGTGGATGCGGGAAATTGATGACGGCGTGCCGCCAGCACGGGATGTCGACCGCGCCCTCGCCCTCGGTTTCGAGCACCGACAGGAAATCCTCGTCCTCGTAGAGGCCGTACTTTCGCGCCAGCGCGACCGGCACGCGCTTCACCTGCGAGACGCGTGACAGCGCTTCGCTCATCCGGTCCGCGTTCGAAAGGTCGAGCGGGATCGTCACCCACTCGTCGGCGTAGTTCTTGAACTCGGCGACCGTCGCGTCCTTCAGCCGGGTCTCGATCGGCAGCAGGCGGATCGCCGGCGCGCGCGACGCGTCGTAGAGGAGCTCGGTCGGGCACATCGTGGTGCGGCCCGCCGACGACGGCAGGAGCCGCTGGCCGAAATCGGCGAAGAAGATCGCGTTGATGAGCTCCGATTTCCCCCGCGAGAATTCGGCCACGAACGCGACGACGAGCTTGTCCTGGTGCAGCCGCTCGAGCAGGCGCTGGACCTTGACGTCGATCTGGGCGTCGGCCAGGTCCTGCTGCGCCAGCCACTCGTGCAGCGCGGAAATGCCCGACGAAAGCCGCCGCCGCCAGTCGCTGTACGCCTCGAATCGCGCGGCGAGCTCGCGCGACGGGGCAAGGGCGCTTTCGGGGCGGGCCTGCGGCATGGACGTTCGAGCGAGCGTTGGAAAACGGGAAAATTGAATTTTACACAGCAGGGTAAGCATTTACCGTGCCGAAAAGCAGTCCTGGCGCCCGGAAACGGCGCCGAATCGGCGTCAACGCTGGCAACGGGGGCAATAGGTCGTTGCGCGCCCTCCTTGGCGCACCGATTTTATTGCAGTGCCGCAAATCCGGCAGGGCAGGCCCTCGCGGCCATAAACATAATAGTCGAGCTGGAAATACCCGGGCTCGCCGCGGCTGTCCACGTAGTCGCGCAGCGTCGATCCGCCTTTCGCAATGGCGTCCGCAAGCGTCTCGCGAACCGCGACAAGCAGCCGGGAAAAGCGGGGCTTGGTCAGGCGGCCGGCGGCGACGGTGGGCCGGATTCCGGCGCGAAAGAGCGATTCGTTCGCGTAGATGTTGCCGACCCCGACGACGAGCCGGTTGTCCATCAGGGCGAGCTTGATGGCGGCCGTTCGGCGGCGCGTCGCGCCCCACAGGTAGGCGGCGTCGCATGCCGGGTCGAAGGGCTCGGGGCCGAGCGAGGCAAGCAACGGATGCGCGTCGGCAGGCGGGCGCAGCCACAGCAGGGCGCCGAACCGCCGCGGATCCCGGTAGCGCAGCGTGACGCCCGAATCGAGCACGATGTCGAAGTGGTCGTGGGCCATCCGCGGGGGCGCACTCGTGAACGCGCGCAAGCTTCCCGTCATGCCCAGATGGAGGAGCAGGGTGTCCGGACCGACGCGGAAGAGCAGATATTTGCTCCGGCGGTCGATCGCGTCGATCGTGCGCCCGTCGAGATTCTTTTCGAGCGCGGCGGGAACCGGCCAGCGAAGGCGCCGGTCGTAGATTCTGGTAGCGACCACGCGGCGCCCGACGGCGAGCGGATGCAGTCCCCGGCGCGTGGTCTCGACTTCGGGCAGTTCCGGCATGACGGCAAAAAGCGGGGATTGGGCGCGTGGCGGGCACAAGATTGTTGCGCTGCCGAATATACCCTACACTCATTCGTAACCTGGCTCCCTTTTGCGCCCACGGGCGGCAGCGGGCGGCCGCATCTCAACGCGGGAAGTCCACCTTGGCTCATTTTTGTCGCATTGCTTTTGCCGCCGCCCTGTCGTTCGTCGCGGCCGGCATCTCGCCCGCCGGCATGGCGCAGGGCGGCCTCCCCGGATCCAAGCCCGCGGCGACTTTGGTTCCGGCGCCGCCGCCACCCGCAGAGGAAGAAGGCCTCTCGGCCGAGCTCATGTACCGGCTGCTTCTGGGCGACGTCGCGCTGCAGCGGGGCGAGCCGGCGCTTGCCGCCCGCGCCTACCTCGAGGCCGCCCGCGAGACGCGCGACCCGATGCTCGCGCGCCGTGCAACCGAGATCGCGGTGGGCGCGCGGGCGCGGTCGCTGACGGTCGAATCGGCGCGGCTGTGGAGCGAAATCGAACCGGCCGCGCAACGCCCGAAGCAGATCATCGCCGCGCTCTCCGGCGGCAGCGGCGCAAAGGGCTTTGACAGCCCCGGCGTCGGCAACGATCTCAAGGCCGAGCTCGAGCGGGTGCTCGCTGACGCGGCGACCTCGCCGGCGGCGCTGGGCGAGGCGTTTCTTCAGCTCAACCGCCTGCTCGCCTCGGAGCCCGACAAGCAGGCCACGCTGCGGCTGGTCGAGTCGGTCGCGCAGCCGTATGCCGATCTTGCCGAGGCCCGCTTCGCCGTCGCGCTCGCCGCATTCAACACCGGGCTCGGCGACCTTTCGACGTCGTCGACCGCGCTGCGCGAGATCGACCGCGCGCTGATCCTGAAGCCGGGCTGGGAGCGCGCGGCGATGCTGAAGGCCGAGATCCTCGGCAAGCGCTCGCCGTCCGAGGCCACCGACTATCTCGTCGGTTATCTCGCCGCGCATCCGGATTCGAAGGCCGCCGCGGGATCGCTCGCGCAGTTCTACGTCGAGCAGAAGCGCTACGCCGATGCGCGCGCGATCTTCGAGCGCTTCTGGGCGGCGGACAAGACCAATCGCGACTACGAGTTCGCCATCGCGGCGCTGGCCGTGCAGATGAAGGACTGGGAAAGCGCCGAAACGCTGTTCCAGGATCTCAAGCGCGCGAATTACGACGAGAACGGCAGCGTCGAGCTCTATCTCGCGCAGATCGCCGAGGAGACCGGCCGCTACGCGCTGGCGTTCGACCGCTATCGCGCGGTTCCCGACGGCGAGCGGTCGTGGATCGCGAAAATCCGCGCGGCGACGATGCTCGCGAAGCAGAACCGCATGCCGGAAGCGCGCCAGTATCTCGCGGATCTTCCGGCGGTCACGCAGGAGCAGCGGACGCAGGTGCGCCAGGCCGAAGCGCAGCTCCTGCGCGATGCGGGCGACAACGCGGGCGCCTACGCCGTGCTCACGCAGGCCCTCGTCGAGCAGCCCGATCAGCCGGACCTGCTGTACGACATCGCGATGGTCGCCGAGAAGCTCGACAAGCTCGACGTCGCCGAGGCACGGCTTGGCGAGCTCATCGCGTTGAACCCGGAAAACGCGCAGGCGCTGAACGCGCTGGGATACACGCTGGTCGACCGCACGAAGCGCACGGCGGAAGGTCTGGCACTGATCGAGCGCGCGCACAAGCTTTCGCCGCAGGACCCGTTCATTCTCGACAGCATGGGGTGGGCCCAGTTCCGGATGGGCAATCTCGAGGCCGCCGAAGGCTACCTCCGGCGCGCGCTCGCCGAACGTCCGGACGCCGAGATTGCCGCGCATCTCGGCGAAGTGCTGTGGGCGAAGGGCGAGCAGGCGCGCGCCCGGGAAGTGTGGCAGTCGCAGCTCAAGTCCACGCCCGACAACCCGGTGCTCCTCGAGACGATGCGCCGGTACGCGCCGTAGCCGTTGGGGGCGCGCCGCCGGGCGTGGAAGGTCGCGGCTGCGCTGGCGGCCGCCTTGCTCGCCGCGTGTGCGGCGGCGCCGATTCAGTCGCCGCGAGCCGAGCTGCCAAACGCCGACGCCCCGTTCGCGATCGACGGACGCCTCTCGGTGCGCCGCGGCACGGAGGCACTCGCGGGGAATTTCACCTGGAGGCACGCGCCGCCGCGCGACGATCTCGTCGTCTCGTCGCCGCTCGGCCAGACGATGGCGGAGATTTCCGGCGACGCGTCGACCGCGCGCTACGAGCTTCGGCGTGCCGACGGCCAGCGCGAGGTTGCGCAGGATTGGTCCGCGCTGACGGACCGTGCGCTCGGCGCGCCGCTGCCCGTGGCCGGACTCGCCGCATGGATCGTCGGCGCGCCGCGGGCGAACGCCGCGCATTCGCTCGAGCCGGACGCGGCAGGACGGCCGGCGGTCCTGCGGCAGGACGGCTGGGAAATCGTCTATGCCTATGCCGACGCCGAAGCGCGACTGCCCATGCGGCTGCAGCTTACGCAGCACGATCTCGAAGTCAGGATCGTGGTGCTGCAACGAACTCGCGCTTTGATCTAGCCTGTCCGCCATGCGCACCTTGATCGTCCCGGCGCCGGCAAAGCTCAACCTTTTCCTGCATGTGACCGGGCGCCGCGGCGACGGCCTGCACCTGCTGGAAACGCTCTTCGCCGCGCTCGACGTCGGCGACACGATCACGGTCGCGCACCGCGACGACGGCGCAATCCGTCGTGCCGGCGGATGGCAGGAGATTCCCGAGGAAGCGGATCTCGCGCTGCGCGCCGCGCATGCGCTCAGGACGGCGACGGGTTGCCCCGCGGGTGCGGACATCGCGGTGACCAAACGGATTCCGGTCGGGGGTGGGCTGGGCGGCGGAAGCTCGGACGCGGCATCGGTGCTGCTCGCGCTCAACCGGTTATGGAACCTCGGCCTTTCGCGGGGCCGCCTGATGGAAATCGGCCTCGCGCTCGGCGCCGACGTTCCGTTCTTCGTGTTCGGCGCGCCTGCCTTTGCGGGCGGCGTCGGCGAGGTCCTCCGCGCGGTCACGTTGCCGCCGATGTGGGTCGCCGTGATCGCGCCCGCGGTCAGCGTGTCGACGGCGGGCGTTTTCGCGGCACCGGAATTGACACGCGATACGCCGTCAGCGAAAATGGATGTCTTTTCCGAGGGTTATGGCCGGAATGATCTGCAGGCGGTGGCAACGATGCGCCACCCGGAGATCGGCGCGGCCCTGGCCGAATTGCGCAAGCATTCGCGGCATGCGCGGATGACGGGATCGGGGAGTGCGGTGTTCGCGTCATTTGCAACCGGCGAGCTGGCGCGCCGCGCGGTCGTGGCGAGGCCGCCCGGCATGCGCGGGTTCGTCGCCCGCACGCTTCCCCGGCACCCGCTCGCCGCATTTGCGTGATCCCCGGAACCGATACCAGGCTTTGTCTTTCGCGCCGTGTGCGATGCGGGCGCGCCGGTTTTTCCCGCTGGGGAGTCGCCAAGTTGGTTAAGGCACCGGATTTTGATTCCGGCATTCGAAGGTTCGAATCCTTCCTCCCCAGCCATTTCATCAGGGTCGGCGCGAGCGGCTGCGCGCATCTGCCCGTAGAGCCCTAGCGCGCTGCCATGGCCTTCGAGCGCATGCGCGTCTTCACCGGCAATGCGAATCCGACGCTCGCGGAGGCCGTCTGCCGCCATCTCAACATCAGCCTCGGGCGCTGCGTGGTCGGCAAGTTCTCCGACGGCGAGGTGATGGTCGAGCTCCTCGAGAACGTCCGCGGTCGCGACGTGTTCATCCTGCAGTCGACGAGCGTGCCGACGAACGACAACCTGATGGAGATCATGGTGATGGCGGATGCGCTGAAACGCGCTTCCGCCGGGCGCATCACCGCGTGCATGCCCTATTACGGCTATGCGCGGCAGGACCGGCGACCGCGCTCGGCCCGCGTGCCGATCACCGCCAAGGTGGTGGCCGACATGCTGACGACGGTGGGCGTGCAGCGCGTGATGGTGATGGACCTCCACGCCGACCAGATCCAGGGCTTCTTCAACATTCCCGTCGACAACATCTACGCGACGCCGATCCTGCTGGGCGATTTGTGGAAGCAGAATTACCAGGACCTTCTCGTGGTGTCGCCCGACGTGGGCGGCGTGGTGCGCGCACGCGCGATCGCGAAGCGCCTCGATTCCGAGCTCGCGATCATCGACAAGCGCCGCCCGCGCGCCAACGTCGCCGAAGTGATGAACATCATCGGCGACGTGTCGGGGCGCACGTGCGTGATCATGGACGACATCGTCGACACGGCGAACACGCTTTGCAAGGCGGCGACGGCGCTGAAGGAGCACGGCGCCAGCAAAGTCGTCGCGTATTGCACGCACCCGGTGCTCTCCGGCGGCGCCGTCGCGCGGATCGGGTCCTCGGAACTGGACGAGATCGTCGTCACCGACACGATTCCCCTCACCGACGACGCGCGCGCGTGCCCGCGCATCCGGCAGCTGTCGTGCGCGCAGCTCCTCGCCGAGACGATGACGCGCGTGTCGAACGAAGAGTCGGTGAGCTCGCTCTTCACTGAATAGGACCCGGGCCCTGGGGCCATTGGCAATCGCCCCGGTTTCCGGTTATAATTCAAGGCTTTCCCGGGCAGCGGGTCATTGACCTCCTCCCCGGATGTCGCCAACCGCGGACGACCGTCAACCTGCTTTTCGAGGCGGGGATATCCGGAAGGCCGCAGACATCGGGAGTCGCACATGCAATTCGAATTCACCGCATTTCCGCGCACGACGGAAGGCCGCGGCGCCAGCCGCCGCATGCGCCGGGCCGGCAAGGCACCGGGCATCGTTTACGGCGGCGCGGGCCAGCCGCAGCCGATCGAGCTCGACCACAACGCGCTCTTCCACGCGCTGCGCAACGAGGCCTTCCACGCGTCGATCCTGACGATGAAGCTCGATGGCGGCGCGACCAAGGTGTTGCTGCGCGACGTGCAGATGCATCCGTTTCGCAACGAGATCCTGCACGTCGACTTCCAGCGCGTCGACGAGAACCGCAAGATCCACATGAAGGTCCCGCTGCACTTCGTCAACGGCGAATCGTCGCCGGCGGTCAAGGTCTCCAGCGCGATCGTGACGCACGTGCTGAACGAGCTCGACATCTCGTGCCTGCCGAAGGACCTCCCGGAATACATCGAAGTGGACCTGGTGGCGCTCGACGTCGGCCATTCGATCCACGTTTCGGCGCTGACGATGCCGCCGGGCGTTTCGGTCGTCATGCGCGGCAAGCTCGATCCCGTCGTCGCCGCGGCCGTCGTGCCGAAGGCCGTCGTCGAGGAAGTGGTCGAAGCCGAAGCCGTGCCGGGTGCGGAAGGCGCGGTCGCCGCCGGCGCCGCGGCGCCGGGCGCGACTGCGGCGGGCGATGCGAAGCCCGCGGAAGCCGCCGGCGAAAAGAAGGAAAAGGACAGCGGCAAGGACAAGGACGACAAGAAGAAAAAGTAAGCCTTCGCGACGTCTCGGCAGGAAGGCCCGCCGCGAGCATCCGGCGGGCCTTTTTGCTGCGCAATCGGCACGGAAAGCACGAGCATTCACATGGGCACATCGATTCGCCTTGTCGTCGGCCTGGGAAACCCGGGCCGCGAGCACGAAGGAACGCGCCACAACGCGGGGTTCTGGTTCGCCGACGCTTTGGCGAAGGACCTCGGCGCCGCGTTCGCGACGGAGGGCAAGTTCCACGGCCAGGTCGCGCGCGGCGCCGGCGACCTGCGGCTCCTGAAGCCCGGGACGTACATGAACCTGTCGGGTCGCGCGGTCGCGGCGCTCGCGCGCTTTTTCGCGATCGCGCCCGCGGAAATCCTCGTCGCGCACGACGAGCTCGACCTGCTGCCGGGCGAGGCAAAGATGAAATTCGGCGGCGGCAACGCCGGCCACAACGGCCTGCGCGACATCGACGCGCAGCTTGGCACATCCGAATTCTGGCGGCTGCGACTCGGGATCGGCCATCCGCGCGATTCCGCGATCCCGCAGCAGGAAGTCGTCGACTACGTGCTGCGCCCGCCGTTCGCCCCCGAGCGCGCGCGGATCGACGCGGCCATCGAGCGCTCGCTCGCGGCGTGGCCGGCGATTGCCGCCGGCGAGTTCGAGCGCGCGATGCTGGTGCTGCACACGAAGGACGCGAAAGACACCAAGGACATGAGATGAGCCTCAAATGCGGGATCGTCGGCCTGCCCAACGTCGGCAAGTCGACGCTGTTCAATGCGCTGACCAAAGCGGGAATCGCCGCCGAGAACTATCCGTTCTGCACGATCGAGCCCAATGTCGGCATCGTCGAGGTTCCTGACCCGCGGCTCGCGGCGCTTGCGGCCATCGCGCATCCCGAAAAGGTGATTCCGGCGACGGTCGAGTTCGTCGACATCGCGGGTCTCGTCGCGGGCGCGTCGAAAGGCGAGGGACTCGGCAACCAGTTCCTCGCGAACATCCGCGAAACGGACGCGATCGCGCACGTGGTGCGCTGCTTCGTCGACGACAACGTCGTCCACGTCGGCGGCAAGGTGAACCCGCTTTCCGACATCGAGACGATCGATACGGAACTGGCGCTGGCCGACCTCGCCGCCGTCGAGAAGCAGCGGTCGAAATACGAAAAGCTCGCGCGTTCCGGCGGCGACAAGGAAGCGCAGCGCATCGTCGCGGCGCTTGGCGAAAGTGGAGGCGGTGCTGGACCAGGGCAGGCCCGCGCGCGCGGCGGACCTCTACGCCGAGGAGCGCGACGTGCTGCGCCCGTTCTTCCTGCTGACGATGAAACCGACGATGTACGTGGCGAACGTCGGCGAGCGCGGCTTCCACGACAATCCGTTGCTGGACATGGTGGTCGCGCACGCGGCGAAGGACGGCGCGCCGGTCGTCCCGGTGTGCGCGTCGCTCGAAGCCGAGATCGCCGATCTCGACGGCGACGACAAGCTCGCGTTCCTCGCCGACCTCGGACTCGCCGAGCCCGGCCTCGACCGGGTGATCCACGCCGGCTACAGGCTGCTCGGCCTCGAGACGTACCTCACGGCCGGGCCGAAGGAGGTACGTGCGTGGACGATCCATGCCGGCGCAACCGCACCGCAGGCGGCCGGGGTGATCCACACCGATTTCGAGAAGGGCTTCATCCGCGCTGAAGTGATCGCGTTCGCCGATTACATCGCCTGCAAGGGCGAGCACGGCGCGAAGGAGCGCGGCAAGATGCGCCTCGAAGGCCGCGACTACGTCGTCAAGGACGGCGACGTCATGCACTTCCGGTTCAACGTCTGAATGAACGCCCCCCGATGCTCGCTGTGCTCGCCTCCCCCAGTGGGGGCTGTTCAGTCCCTTGGGGCGGCCCGGCGGGACTGACGGCGGTGACGACGCTCAAGTTCACCAAGATGCAGGGCCTCGGCAACGACTTCGTCGTGTTCGACGGCATTCGCCAGCGCGTCGAACTTTCGCGCGACGAGTTGAAACGGCTCGCCGACCGCCGCTTCGGCGTGGGCTGCGATCAAGTCCTCGTCGTCGAAAAGGCGAGCGGGCCCGACGCCGACTTCCGTTACCGGATCTGGAACGCCGACGGCGGCGAAGTCGAGCAGTGCGGCAACGGCGCGCGCTGCTTCGTGCATTTCGTTCGCCAGCAGGGGCTGACGACGAAGAACCGGATCCGGGTGGAGACGGCCGGCGGCGTCATCGTCCCGGAACTCGTCGCCGGCGGCGACGTCGCGGTCGACATGGGAGTGCCGCGGTTCGCGCCCGCCGACATCCCGTTCGCCGGCGACGGCGACGCGGTGATCCGCCGGCGCTCGATGTCGAGGGCGAGACCGTTCTCGTCACGCTCGTCTCGATGGGCAATCCGCATGCCGTGCAGGTCGTCGACGACGTCGACCGGGCGCCGGTCGCGTCGCAGGGGCCCCGGATCGAGCACGACCCGCGGTTTCCGGAGCGCGTGAATGTGGGCTACATGCAGGTGGTGGATCGCGCTAACATTCGTCTACGCGTCTGGGAGCGCGGCGCAGGGCGAGACGCCGTCATGCGGCACCGGCGCCTGCGCGGCGGTCGTCGCGGGCATCCGGCGCGGCCTGCTCGACGGCGTGGTGAGCGTTGCGACGCGTGGCGGGCGTCTTGGGGTGGCGTGGCCGGGACCGGGCGCCGCGGTGACGATGACGGGACCGGCGGCGACGGTGTTCGAAGGCGAATGGGAGGTGACCGCAGGGTGATGCACGCCGCATGCGGCACGATGATGAACGCGAACGACGCACCCACGACAGGACTGCCCAGGATGGACGCCAACACCGTCGCCCAATACCTCAAGGAAAATCCGTCGTTCTTCGAAGACTACGCGGATCTCATTGCCGAGATCTTCGTTCCGCATCCGCACGGCGGCCATGCGATCCCCATCGCCGAGCGGCAGATCGTCACGCTGCGCGAGAAGAACGCCGAGCTCGAGAACCGGCTCCGGGAGTTGATCAAGTTCGGCGGCGAGAACGACCAGATCGCCGAGAAGCTCCATCGCTCGACGCTCGCGCTCTTCGCGGCGCCCGATCTCGAGACGACGCTGGCCGTGCTCTATCACAGCCTCAAGGAAGATTTCGGCGTGCCGCAGGTCGCGAGCCGGCTCTGGGGGCGCGTGCCCGAGCAATCCTATCTGCCGGAACTCGCGGCGACGACCATGGAATTGCGCGAGTACGCGGACCAGGTCGGCGCGCCGTATTGCGGGCCGAACGCGCCGTTCGAATCGCGCGACTGGTTCGAGCGCGGCGACGCATGGCGGTCGTTCGCCTTCCTGCCGCTGCGCACCGCGCAGACGTTCGGACTCCTCGGGCTTGCGAGCGAGGATTCCGAGCGCTTCTACCCGGGCATGGGCACCGTCTACCTTACGCGGCTTGCGGAACTCGCAAGCGTTGCCACCGCGCGTTACCTGCCGCTCGCCTGACCTCCGGCCGATCCGGGCGCGATGACCAAGACCACGCCGCCTGACTCGCCTTCCCGGCCCGTGGCGCGGGCCAACCTGTCGCTGCTCGAAGGCTTCACCGAATCCCTGACGGGACGGCCCGCGCATACGCGGTCCGCCTACGTTCGCGATGCGTCGGTCCTCGTCGCCGGCGCGGGCGAATCGGCCGTCGACAGCCTCGCGCCGCGCGACCTGCGGCGCCTGCTCGCGACGTTGCACGGTCGGGGACTGTCCGGGCGGAGCCTCGCGCGGATGCTGTCGTCCTGGCGGGCGTTTTACCGGTTCCTGCAGGAGCGCGATCCAGCGCTGAAGGACAATCCTTGCGCGGGCCTCAAGCCGCCGCGGTCGACGCGCCGGCTGCCGTCCGTTCTGTCGCCGGACGAGGCCGTGCGCCTCGTCAAGATCGAGAGCACCGACACGCTCGGGCTGCGCGACCGCGCGCTGTTCGAGCTCGCCTATTCGTCGGGGCTAAGGCTTGCCGAGCTCGCCGGCCTCGATCTCGATCGCATCGATCTCGACCAGGGCGAGGTGCGCGTCTGGGGCAAGGGTGCGAAGGAGAGAATCGTGCCGGTCGGCGCCGCCGCGCGCACGGCGATTCGCGCGTGGCTCCCGGCCCGGGCGACGCTGCCGCCGGGGGATTCGAAAGCGCTGTTTGTGGGCCGCAGCGGGGCGCGGATTTCGCCCCGGGCGATCGAGCGCCGGCTCGCCGAATGGGCGGTGAAGCAGGGGCTCACCCAACACGTGCATCCGCATATGCTGCGGCATTCCTTCGCCTCGCACGTGTTGCAGTCGTCCGGGGACCTTCGCGCGGTCCAGGAGATGCTGGGACACGCGAGCATCGCCTCCACGCAGGTGTACACGCACCTCGACTTCCAGTACCTCGCGCAGGCCTACGACCGCGCGCACCCCCGCGCCAAGCGCAAGCCGAAGTAGCGCGCACTTCGGCCCGGTTGTTCACGACAGTTCGCCGCGACCGCGACCGCTCGTCGGCTGACCCCCCTTTCGGGGTTGACCGGGGGCTTGCAATTTATGCGAACGTCATGCAACCTACGTATGCAATTGTCATATGCGGGGTTCCTCCACTGCGGAGTCCGGAGAAGCGGGCCAAGTGGTCGGATTGACGTCATTCCCTGCGAGTGCCGAAGCGCTGACCCGGTTTCTAGGGCAGGTCGCTACACCCGGAGAGCGGTCTTTGGGTCGGCAAAGCAGGTCTTCGATAAGAGGTCGTCCATGCTGCAAGAATTCATCGGCGCGCGGCGCCGCGCGGTGTCCCCAGTGTTTGTCCATGCGTTCGCATTGCTCGGGCTGGCCGCGGGTCTCGTGGCTGCGATCCCGCAGGCGTACGGGCAGGCGATGCAGGCAGCGATCGGCGTGTATCGCCCGAGCGTGAGCAAATTCTTTTTCGACGGTAACTTCGACAAGCTCGGTCGACTTGAAGCTTTCGTTCGGCACGCCCGGCTCGACGTCGGCCTGCTGGGCGACCTCGCCGGCGCCGGGAACGCGCTCATCCGGTCCTCTACCGCAACGGCACTCTGGTACGTCGACGCAACAAGGATGCCACGATCGACCAGACCATCGTTTTCGGTGGCGCCGCCAACGACATAGCCGCTGATTGCCGACATGGACGGCGACGGTCGCGAAGATCCGGTCCTGTTCCGGGACGGCCTCTGGTACGTAAGCGCCGCGCACGACGGCGTGTCAGCGCGACGTACTGCTTCGGCGCGCCCGGTGACGTTCCGTTGCTCGGCGACGTCAACGGCACCGGGTCGAAGGGGCTCTTCGTCTATCGGAACGGCGTCTGGTACGGCACCACCACCCGCAACGGCGTCGTCGACAAGACTCTTCTTCTTCGGCGGCGTGCCGGGCGACATCCCGGCTGATGTTCGACTACGACGGCGACGGGAAGGACGACATCGCCATCTTCCGTAACGGCACCTGGTACGTCTCGACGGACCAGGGCGCCACGGTCAAGACGTTCTTCGTCTTCGGCACCGCTGGCGACAAGCCCCTGTACGCGGGCACCGGCGCGACGACGACGACGTTCCTCGACACCGCGCGGTTCCTCACGCATGCGACGTTCGGGCCGGTGGTGGGGGATATCGCCGCCGCCGCAGGCGCTTGCCAGACGCCGAACATGAACGTGTGCTTCAACGCCTTCATCGACGCGCAGTACGCGATGGCGCCGACGACAGCTCCCCGTGATGGCGTACCAGCCGCAGAACCAGCCCGGCAATTGCACGAGCCCGCTGACCCCCGGTGGACCGGCCGACGCGGCCCTCTTCGGCACCAATTGCCCGCGCGACCTGTACACGCAGTTCGTGCCGCAGCGCTTCTTCTTCAAGAACGCGCTGCATGCGCCGGACCAGCTTCGCCAGCGTGTGACGTGGGCCCTGTCGCAGATCCTCGTGACGTCGGCGGCCAACGATCCGATCGGCTACGCGAACCGGAATTACCAGCAGCTGCTGCAGAACTATGCGTTCGACAACTTCTGGAACCTCCTGTTCTACGTCAGCGTCGACCCGCTGATGGGCAACTACCTCGACATGGTCAACAACGCGAAGGCGAACGCGGCCAACGGGACGAACCCGAACGAGAACTACGCGCGCGAAATCATGCAGCTGTTCTCGATCGGCCTGTGGGAGCTGAACACGGACGGCACGCTGATGCTCGACGGCCTCGGCAACCCGATCCCGACGTATACGCAAAACGACATCACCGAGATGGCCAAGGTGATGACCGGCTGGACGTATTACCCGCTCTCCGGCGCCATCAAGTGGAACGCGCCGATCAATTATTTCGTCAACATGTCGCCCTGCGAAGGTTCGGCGCCGCCGGCCGGTGGCGTGGTCTGCGGCACGACGAACTGGCACGACATCACGGCAAAAGCGCCCGATGGGCATGCCGTTTGCGGGGAACCAGACGGCGGACACGGACCTCCGCGTTGCGGTGAACGCGCTCTTTTACCATCCGAACACCGCCCCCTTCATCTCCAAGCAGCTGATCCAGCACCTGGTGACGAGCAACCCCTCGCCGGGTTACGTGCTGCGTGTCGCGCAACAGTTCGCAAGCTGCACCGCCCTTTACTGCGGCGCAGGCGTGCCGGTGGGCACGCGCGGCGACATGAGAGCGGTGGTCAAAGCCGTCCTGCTCGATCCCGAAGCGCTGGCGCCGCGGAATCCGATTACCTCGTCGTTCGGCAAGCTGAAGGAGCCGGTAATGCTGGTGACGAACCTGCTGCGGGCGGTGAACTCGACGAGCGACGGCGTGTATCCGCTGAACCAGGTCCCGAACATGGACGAGAACGTCTACACGTCGCCGACCGTGTTCAATTACTATCCGGCCGACTACGTGATCCCGGGCACGTCCCTTGCGGGCCCGCAGTTCGGAATCTTCAATGCGACGACGTACTTCCCGCGCGCCAACTTCATGTACAACCTCTCGCTCGGCGCGAGTTGCCCGGCGGCCACGCCCAACCTCTGCGGCCAGAATCCCGACGCCACGATCGTGGGATCGACCGGCACGCGGATCGATTACAACCTGCTGACGCCGTACGCCAACAACACGACGAACCTGATCCAGCAAGTCAACAACATGCTGCTGTTCGGCACGATGCCGCCCGGAATGAAGCTTGCGATCAAGAACGCGATCGACATCCCGGCGCTCGGCGGCCCCGCTGGACCGTATTCGGCCCAGCAGCTGCTGGACCGGTCCCGGACCGCGTTGTACCTCGTCACCGTTTCGCCCAAGTACCAACTGGAGTTCTGACATGAGCGCACCTTTCATATTCTCGCGTCGCCGGTTCCTTCAACAGGCCGGCGGAACTTCCGCGCTGATGCTGGCCGGCAGCATCGACAAGATCGGGCTTTCGAGCGCCGCGGCGGCGGTGAACGACTACAAGGCGCTCGTCTGCGTGTTCATGTTCGGCGGCAACGATTCGAGCAACATGGTGATGCCGGTCACCAATTACGGGCAATACCTCACGGCGCGCCCGTTGGCGAGCCGGCATCAATATCCCGAAAGGTGACCTGCGAATCCGGTCCCGGGGATGGCGTTGCCGATCACGCCGGCCAACCAGGGTGGCGTGGTCTACGGGCTGCATCCGGCGATGCCGGAGCTGCGTGAATCTCTTCAACGTCGGCAAGTGCGCGGTCCTGTGCAACGTCGGCTCGCTCTCCGCGCCGATCACCCGCGCGCAGTACATTTCGTCCAACCACGGCGGCATCAAGGTCCCGGACAATCTGTTCTCGCACAGCGACCAGCAGCAGCAGTTCATGACGGTGATCAACAATTCGACGCCTTGGCGCAGATCACCGGCTGGGGCGGCCGCCTGCTGGACGCGATGCAGAGCCAGCTGCCGGCGGCGCTGACGCCGATCTCGATGTCGTTCTCCGGGTCGCAGACGTTCGGCAACGGGGTCAACGTTCGCTCGCTGTCGCTGCCGACCGGCGGCAATTTCGGCTTCTCGGGGGATGGCGGAAGTGCAACGCAGGTCGCGCGCGCCGCTGCCCGGTCGACGCTGCTGAAGCTGCCGGACTCGAATCAGATCGTGCAGGCCGCGCAGGGGACGATGGGCGTGGCGCTGAGCTCGAGCCAGCTGCTGAATCCGATCATTCAGGGCACCGGCTCGACCGCGATCACGTCCGCGTTCGCGGGCGTGAATTCGGGTCTTGCCAACCAGCTGAAGGCGGTCGCGAAGGTGATCGAGCAGCGGGCGACGCTGGGCCACTCGCCCGGTCGCGAAATCTTCTTCGTCTCGATCGGCGGGTTCGACACGCACACCGGCGAGATCAGTGGCCACAACAGCCTGTACCCGCAGATGTCGAAGGCGATGAATGCCTTCTATCTCGCCACTGCCGGACTGGGTGTGGCGAACAACGTGATGCAGTTCACGCTGTCGGACTTCGGGCGGACGATGAAACCGAACAGCGCGGGCACCGACCACGGCTGGGGCAGTCACCACTTCATCGTGGGGGGCGACGGCTTTTCGGCCGGCACCGTCAACGGCAACAACTTCTTCGGTGTCTATCCCGACCTCACGATGGGCGGTCCGAACGACTCGGGCAACCAGGGACGGTGGATTCCGACGATCTCGATGGATCAATACGGCGCGACGCTTGCGAAGTGGTTTGGCGCATCTCCGGTCGACGTCGCCCAGATCTTTCCCAACATCGGGAAGTTCGCAACTGCGGACATCGGATTCATCCGGTAACTACGATCCCCTCCGCTGCGCTCGCAGGCAACGCGGAAGCCCCCGGGACTCTCCTCCCCGGGGGCTTTTTTCATTCGCGCCGGGATGCGGCCGCCGGACGCGGCCTAATCGACGATCCGCACGACGCCGGGCAACCACGGGAGGTCGGTGACACCGGGATCGCGGCCTGCCTGCCTCATCAGTGTCGTCAATTGTCCGCGATGGTGCGTGCCGTGGTTGAAGAAGTGCATGACCGCAACCGCACGCGGCAATTCGCGCGTGCGCCCGTCCACACGGCTCGCGTAGACGAGGGTCCCCGCGAGCCATTCCGGCGTCACGTTGCCCGCCCAATCGAGGATGCTCTTGTCGGTGCGCTCGCGCTCGCGGGCGAGCTCGTCGAATTGCGCATACATGTCCGCGCCGAACGCGGGGACCGCGCAGGGCTCGTCGACGAAGCGGCCGAGCCACATCCGGTCGCCCCACAGCAGGTGGTTGAGCGTGCCGTGCATCGAGCCGAAGAAGGCGCCGCGATCGAGCTTGCGTTGCGCGTCCTCGATTTCCGAGAGCACCGCATAGAGCCGCTCGTTCATCCAGCGGTTGTAGCGCGCCATCACCTGGCAGTACGACGGCGCGATCATCTCAAAATGGCTGAGCGACCCGGGCCGCTCGCCGAAATTTTGATTCGTCCTGGCCACGCAAATCACGCGGGAACGGCGTCGGCGGCTGCCGCGAGCTCCTCGACCTCGATCGCCGCGGCGAGTTGCGCGAGCCGCGCGACGACGCCGTACGCATAGAAGCGGTTCGGCGGACAGCCGGCCGGCTCCGCGAGGTCGGGAATGCACGGCGCCTCGAACGCGAGCGGCACGAACCGCGCGCCCGGCGCGTTCAGGTTCTCGTCCTTGCCGCGCTCGGTGTGCACGCGGTAGAAGCCGCCGACGACGAAGCGGTCGATCATGTAGACGACGGGCTCGGCGATCGCATCGTGGATCGACTCGAAGGTCGGCACGCCCTCCTGGATGATCACCGAGCTCACTTCCAGGCCCTCTTTCACGACCGCCATCTTGTTGCGCTGCTTGCGGTTGAGGCCGACGACCTCGGACGGATCGCGCACCGTCATGATGCCCATGCCGTAGGTGCCGGCATCGGCTTTGACGATCGCGAACGGCTTTTCCGCGATCCCGTACTCCGCGTACTTGACGCGGATCCGGTCAAGGAGCGTCGCGACGTTCGAGGCGAGGCACTCCTCGCCGGCGCGGTCCTCGAAATCGACCATCCCGCAGACGCCGAAATACGGGTCGATCAGCCACGGATCGATGCCGAGCATCGCGCCGAATTCCTTCGCCAGCGTGTGGAAGACGCCGAAATGATGCGACTTCTTCCGGTTGTACCAGCCGGCCTCGACCGGCGGGGCCACGGGCTGGTCGATGCCCTGCAGCACCGCCGGCGGTCCGGACGAGAGGTCGTTGTTGAGCAGCACCATGCACGGGTCGAAGTCGGCGAGCCCGACGCGGCGCCCGTTGCGCACGATCGGCTCGAGCGTGAGCGCGCCGCCCGAGGACAAGGGAACCGTCGTGGGCTCCGCGAGGCCGGGAATCAGCGAGCCGATGCGCACGCGCATGCCGGCCTGCGCGAGGATGTTGCGCAGCGTGTCGACGTTCTGCAGGTAGAAGGTGTTGCGCGTGTGGTTCTCGGGGACGAGCAGCACGCCGCGCGCATCGGCGCAGACGCGCTCGACCGCCGCCTGGATCGCCTGCACGCACAGGGGCAGGAAACGCGGGATTCAGATTGTTGAAGCCGCCCGGAAAGAGGTTCGTGTCGACCGGCGCGAGCTTGAAGCCGGCGTTGCGGAGATCGACCGACGCATAGAACGGCACCGCCTGCTCCTGCCAGTGCGTGCGCAGCCAGCGCTCGATGTCGGGCATCCGGTCGAGAAAGCGCTGCTCGAGCTCGAGGAGCGGCCCTTGCAGCGCGGTGGTGAGATGGGGAACCATGAAGCCGGCAATTGTATATGGAAAAAAACGGGGCGCCTTTTGGGGGCGCCCCGAATAGCCACTGAGGAGAGATTGCAACAACCTGCGGGAGGAGGATCCCGCCTTGCGGGCGGCCCGCGATGGATTGCGGCGCCGCCGACAACCGTTTACATGCGATACGCGGATTCGCCGTGCGACGAGATGTCGAGCCCTTCGCGCTCCTGTTCCTCGGTCACGCGCAGGCCCACGAGCATGTCGACGATCTTGTACGCGATGAAGGCGACGACGCCGGACCATACGATCGTCGTCAGCACGCCGGTGCCCTGGATGACCAGTTGTTCGCTGATATGGTAGTCGGGGCTGATCTTGTTCGCGACGTAGTCGTAGACGCCCTGGCCGCCGAGCGCCGGCGCCGCAAAGACGCCGGTGAGCATCGCGCCCAGGATCCCGCCGACCGCGTGCACGCCGAATACGTCGAGCGCATCGTCGGCGCCCAGCATGTGCTTGAGACCATTGACGCCCCACAGGCAGACCACGCCCGCGAGGAGCCCCAGCACCAGCGCGCCGTTGGTGCCGACGAAGCCGCAGGCGGGGGTGATCGCAACCAGGCCCGCGACGGCGCCCGACGCCGCGCCCAGCATCGACGGCTTGCCCTTCGCGATCCACTCGGCGAACATCCACGACAGCACGGCGGCGGCGGTCGCGACCAGCGTGTTGATGAACGCGAGCGCCGCGGTGTCGCCCGCTTCGAGCGCCGATCCGGCGTTGAACCCGAACCAGCCCACCCACAAGAGCGATGCCCCGATCATGGTGAACGTGAGGTTGTGCGGCGCCATCGAGTCCTTGCCGTAACCCACTCGCTTGCCGATCACGTAGGCGCCCACCAGGCCGGCTACGCCGGCGTTGATGTGCACGACCGTGCCGCCCGCGAAGTCGAGCGCGCCCTTCTGCCACAGCCAGCCGCCCTTCGCGCTCTCGGAGGCGAGCGTTGCCGCGTCCTTGATCCCGTCCGGCCCGGGCCAGAACCAGACCATGTGCGCGATCGGGAGGTACGCGAACGTGAACCACAGCACCGCGAACAGCAGCACCGCGGAGAACTTCGCGCGCTCGGCGAACGCGCCGACGATGAGGCAGACCGTGATTGCCGCGAACGTCGCCTGGAACACGACGAAGAGGTATTCGGGAATCACGACGCCCTTGCTGAACGTCGCCGCCGTCGCAAACGATCCCACGCCGTCCTTGATCGTGAAAATCCCGTTCAGGAACAGCCGATCGAGGCCGCCGAAACCGGCGTTGCCCTCGGTGAACGCGATGCTGTAGCCGTAGATGGCCCAGAGCACGACGATCAGCGAGAAGATCACGAACACCTGCATCAGGATCGACAGCATGTTCTTCGAGCGGACGAGGCCGCCGTAGAACAACGCGAGGCCGGGGATCGACATCATGATCACGAGCAGCGTGGCGACGATCATCCACGCGTTGTCGCCCTTGTTGGGCGAGGGCGGCGCTGCGGCGGGCGCGGCGGCCGCCTCGGCAGGTGCGGCTGCCGCTGCGGCGGGCGCCGCGGCAGGCGCAGGTGTTGCCGCCGCGGGTGCGGCGGCGGGCGCCTGCGCGAGCAGCATGGGCTGTGCAGCCAGGGCGACGTCGTTGCCCAGTGCCGGGGTGGCGGCGGCGAGCGCGAGGGCGCCGGCGACCGCGAACATTGCGAGCATGCGTTTCATCTCTTTTCCCCTTACAGCGCTTGCGCGCCGGTTTCGCCCGTGCGGATGCGCACGACCTGTTCGAGATCGAAAACGAATATCTTGCCGTCGCCGATCTTGCCGGTGTTGGCGGCCTTCTCGATCGCCTCGATCACGCGCTCGAGGAGCTCGTCGGTGATCGCGGCCTCGATCTTGACCTTCGGCAGGAAGTCCACGACGTACTCGGCGCCGCGATAGAGCTCCGTGTGGCCCTTCTGCCGTCCGAAGCCCTTGACCTCGGTGACGGTGACGCCTTGCACGCCGATGGCCGACAGGGCCTCGCGGACCTCGTCCAGCTTGAACGGCTTGATGATGGCGGTAACCAGTTTCATGATTTCCTCATGTTTCTCGTGGTCGCTCGAATGGCGTCGCCGCCGGATCAGAACGTCTTCTTGACGTAGACGATGCCGGCGTCCTTGGCGGTGTTGTAGCCGGTGAGGTCGGTGTAGAACGCCTGCTTTCGCCGTGTTGCCGGTGTAGTACGCGCCGATTTCCACGCCCTTGAACAGTCCCTCGGGCACGAGGTAGGAGAGGCCGATACGCCAGTCGTCGTAGCCGACCTTCGCGTCGCCGCTGCCGTCGTGGGCGACGTCGAGAATCCCGTAATGGGTGAGCAGCGTGAAACCCGATTCGCCAAACGGATAGTTGGCGGTGAAGTCGATGTACCAGGTGCCGTCGGTCTTCTGCCCGGTCGGCTGGGCACCGAAATAGTTCGTGAAGCTGTAGCTTGCCTTCGCGCTGATCCACTTCCACGCGATGGCACCGTAGCCCTCGAACGTGTCGGCGTTGATCACACCGGGGTTCTTCCGGCCCGGGTAGAGGTAGTAGTAGAGGCCGACGTCGTAGGACCAGTCTTCGCTGCCCGGGAACGTATTCTTGTAGCCGCCGTAGAAGTCCCATTCGAGGCTCGACCGGTTGTACAAGCCGAAGTCCTCGAGCCAGCTGATGTTCGACGCCCACGTACCCAGGTAGAAACCGCTCGAATGCGCCCAGTCGAATCCGCCTTGGACGGCCGGCTGGCCGCCGGTTTGCGCGATGCTGCGGAAGCCGTACTGGCTGAAGAGACCGACATTCGCCGTCAAGGTGTAGTCGGGGGTCGGCGCTGGCGCGGGCGCCGGGGCGGCGGCCGGCGGCGGGGTCTGCGCCAGCGCGACGCCCGAGGCCATGGCGGCCGCGGTGAGCAAGGTGGCGAAGCGAAGCGATCGAGGTTTCGAGAACATGGTGATTCCCTTGGTGGTTGACGAAAGGCGAAGCGAGGGACGGTATTTCCGCCTTCCCCTCAGCATTTCGTGTGCCACTGCAGCAAAATGATAATAATCAATGTATTGCGATGATTTTTTGGGCGGCGCGCCATTTTGGCGGGACTTCAGACGCACTCTCTTGGTGCGCGTTTCCGGGCGTCTGCACGGCGTTGGGGCGAGCATCCAATGCGCGCGGGCGCGTCGGCCAAACGGTCGAAGGCGTCGTGGCGACGATGTTTGCTAGACTCGTCCGCATCGTTTCCGCGCAGGATTGACGCTCCCCGGAGGCCCTCCCATGCTGAACAGCAAGGCATTCGACGATCTCGCCGCCCGGATCGGGCAGGCCATCGAAAACAGCCCCGCGAAGGACATCGAGAAAAATGTCCGGGCGATGCTGTCGTCGGGACTCGCCCGCCTCGACCTCGTGCCGCGCGCCGAATTCGACGTGCAGGCGCAGGTGCTGCTCAAGACACGCGAAAAACTCGAGGCGCTCGAAGCGCGGTTGGCCGAGATCGAGAAGCGCGTGCCGCCCGGCAAGACCGGCTAGCGCCGCGGGCGCGCGGCGCCCGCCTGCTCTCCCAGATTGCGTTTAACCGGCGAGGCGCCGATGTCGCTCGCGGTTGTCCAGTCGCGCGCCCTTGCCGGCCTCGAGGCGCCGCAGGTCGCGGTCGAGGTCCATCTCGCCGGCGGGCTGCCGGCGTTCAATCTCGTCGGTCTTCCGGACACCGAAGTGAAGGAATCGCGCGAACGCGTGCGCGCGGCGCTGCAAAACGCGCAGTTCGAGTTCCCCGCACGCAAGATCACGGTCAACCTCGCGCCCGCCGACCTGCCCAAGGAATCGGGCCGCTTCGACCTGCCGATCGCGATCGGGATCCTCGCGGCGACGGGGCAGATTCCCGCGAACGCGCTTGCCGCGCATGAATTCGCCGGCGAACTTGCGCTGGGCGGCGCATTGCGGGCGATCCGCGGGGCGCTGCCGATGGTATTGGGCGCGCGCCGCGACGGCCGCGCGTTCGTGCTGCCGGCGGCGAACGCAGCCGAGGCATCCCTCGTGCGCGACGCGGTCGTGCACCCTGCCGCGACGCTGCTCGCGGTATGCGCGCATCTCGCGGGACGCGACCCGATACCGGCGCTCGTGCCATCCACGTCCGTCATCGACGAATCGGCGTTTCCCGATCTCGCCGACGTCCGGGGACAGGTCCAGGCGAAGCGCGCGTTGACGATCGCGGCCGCGGGCGGACACAGCGTGCTGATGATCGGGCCGCCCGGCACGGGTAAGTCGATGCTGGCGCAGCGGCTGCCGGGGCTCCTTCCGCCCTTGTCCGAGGACGAGGCGCTCGCGACCGCCGCCATCGCATCGCTCGCGGGCCGCTTCAATCCGGCGGCGTGGGGAATGCGGCCGTTTCGCGCGCCGCACCACACGTCGAGCGCGGTCGCGCTGACCGGCGGCGGCAGCGATCCGCGCCCCGGCGAGATTTCGCTCGCGCACCACGGCGTCCTGTTTCTCGACGAGCTCCCGGAGTGGGACCGCCGGGTGCTGGAAGCGCTGCGCGAGCCGCTCGAGTCGGGCGTCATCCACATCTCGCGCGCGGCGCGCCAGAGCACGTTTCCGGCGCAGTTCCAGTTCGTCGCGGCGATGAATCCGTGCCCCTGCGGATGGCTGGGTCACGACAGCGGGCGCTGTCACTGCACGCCCGACCGCATCGCACGGTATCGGGCTCGCGTGTCCGGGCCGCTGCTCGATCGGATCGACCTCGGGATCGAGGTTCCCGCGCTCACGCCGGAAGCGATGGCGTCGCGCGCATCCGCGGAGGCATGTGCGCAATCCCGCGAGACGGCAAGCGATGCCATCCGCGAACGTGCGATGCGCGCCCGTGCGCGGCAAACGAGTCGGCAAGGCAAGCCGAACGCGCGCCTCGGCCCCCGCGAGATCGAGGCGCATTGCACGCCCGATGCCGCGGGCGCCGCGCTGCTCGCGCAGGCGATGGCGCGGCTGTCGTTGTCCGCGCGTGCCTATCACCGGATCCTCAAGGTCGCGCGGACGATCGCCGATCTCGCCGACGCGGCCACGATCGGCGCGGCGCACGTCGCGGAAGCGGTCGGTTACCGGCGTTTCGACCGGATGTGAGCGCGAAGCAAGCGTCGCCGCCGCCGGCCCGCTATCATTCGGTTCTCCCGCCTCGGCGCGCCTGCCGCCGCCGGATCCCCGATGAACGATCACTACGTCACTCACCTCCGCGACATCCTCGGCCAGATCCGCGCCGACGGCTTCGAGAAGAAGGAGCGCGTCATCTCGAGCCCGCAGTCGCCCGAGATCGAGCTTCAGGGCGGCGCGCGGGTCCTCAACTTCTGCGCCAACAACTACCTCGGCCTCGCCAACGATCCGCGCCTCGTCGGCGCCGCGCGCGACGGTCTCGTGCGCTACGGCTTCGGCCTCGCGTCGGTGCGCTTCATCTGCGGCACGCAAAGCGTGCACACGGCGCTCGAGGCGGCGCCTCGCGGCATTCCTCGCGGACCGACGCGGCCATCCTGTACGGCAGCTGTTTCGACGCGAACGGCGGCCTGTTCGAGACGCTGCTCGGAGAAGAGGACGCCGTGATCAGCGACGAGCTCAACCACGCGAGCATCGTCGACGGCATTCGCCTCTGCAAGGCGAAGCGCTACCGCTACCGCAATAACGACATGGCGGACCTCGAAGCGAAGCTTGCCGAGGCGAAGGCCGCGGGGGCCCGCTTCACGCTGATCGCCACCGACGGCGTGTTCTCGATGGACGGCATCGTCGCCGACCTGCGCGTCGATCTGCGACCTCGCCGACCGTCACGGCGCGCTGACGATGGTCGACGATTCGCACGCGGTCGGTTTCGTCGGCGAAGGCGGCCGCGGCACGCCGGAGCACTGCGGTGTCGCGGGCCGGATCGACATCGTCACCGGCACGCTCGGGAAAGCGATGGGGGGCGCGTCCGGCGGTTACGTCGCCGCGCGGCGCGAGATCGTCGACCTCCTGCGCCAGCGCTCGCGCCCGTACCTGTTTTCGAACACGCTGGCGCCGTCGATCGCCGCCGCGTCGCTCGAGGTGCTCGAGCTCCTCGCAAGCAGCGAAGGCGCCGCGCTGCGCCGCCGCGTGCGCGAGAATGGCGCGCGCTTTCGCAAGGGGATGACGGCGCTCGGCTTCGATCTCGTGCCCGGCGATCATCCGATCATCCCCGTGATGCTGGGCGACGCGCAGCTCGCGACCCGGATGGCGGACGCGCTGCTCGCCGAGGGCATCTACGTCATCGGCTTCTCGTACCCGGTCGTCCCGAAGGGCAAGGCGCGGATCCGGACCCAGATGAGCGCCGCCCATACGACGGCGCAGGTCGACCGCGCGATCGCTGCGTTCGGGCGGGTCGGCCGCGCGCTCGGGGTCGTGCAATGAATGAAACGGATATCGCCATGAAAGTGCTTGCCAAGCTGGAACGCGCGCCGGGGTTGACGCTCACGCGCGTGAAAAAGCCGGAAGTCGGCCACAACGACGTGATGATCCGGATCACGAAGACCGCGATCTGCGGCACCGACATCCATATCTGGAAGTGGGACGACTGGGCGCAGAAGACGATTCCCGTGCCGATGCACGTCGGCCACGAATACGTGGGCGAAATCGTCGAGCTCGGGCAGGAAGTGCGCGGCTTCACGATCGGCGACCGCGTCTCCGGAGAAGGCCACATCACCTGCGGCTTCTGCCGCAACTGCCGCGCCGGGCCGGCGCCACCTCTGCCGCAACACGGTCGGCGTCGGCGTCAACCGCGAAGGCGCGTTCGCCGAGTACCTGGTGATCCCGGCGTTCAACGCGTTCAAGATTCCCGACGACATTCCCGACGAGATCGCGGCGATCTTCGATCCGTTCGGCAACGCGACGCACACGGCGCTGTCGTTCAATCTGGTCGGCGAGGACGTGCTCATCACCGGCGCCGGGCCGATCGGCATCATGGCGGCGGCGATCGCGCGCCACGTCGGCGCGCGCTACATCGTGATCACCGACGTCAACGACTACCGGCTCGACCTCGCGCGGCGGATGGGCGCGACGCGCGCGGTCAACGTCGGGAAGACAAAGCTGCGCGACGTGATGGCGCGAGCTCGGCATGACCGAGGGCTTCGACGTCGGTCTCGAGATGTCCGGCGTGCCGGCGGCGTTCTCCGCCATGCTCGAGTGCATGAACCACGGCGGCAAGATCGCGCTCCTCGGCATCCCGCCCGCGAACATGGCGATCGACTGGAACCAGGTGATCTTCAAGGGCCTCGAGATCAAGGGCGTCTACGGGCGCGAGATGTTCGAGACCTGGTACAAGATGGTGGCGATGCTGCAAAGCGGCCTCGACCTCACGCCGATGATCACGCATCGGTACGCCGTCGACGACTACGAGAAGGCCTTCGCGACCATGCTCTCGGGCCAGAGCGGGAAGGTCGTGCTCGACTGGGCCGAGGCCACGTAGGGCGCGCCGCTACGCTTTTGCTGCAGTGCGGTAAACTGGCCGGTTCCATGAATGCCGTCGCCGACCGCCTGCCCGACATCGCGGACGCGCATGCCGAGCCCCCCGGCTGCGCGAGATTCCCTACAACTACACGTCGTTCTCCGATCGCGAGATCGTGATCCGCCTGCTCGGGGACGAGATGTGGTCGGTCCTGGAAGGCTTGCGCGGCGAGCGACGCACCGGCCGGTCGGCGCGGATGCTGTTCGAAGTGCTGGGCGACATCTGGGTCGTCGACCGCAATCCGTATCTGCAGGACGACCTCCTCGACAACCCGAAGCGACGGCGGTTGCTGGTCGAGGCGATGCGGCACCGGCTGGCGGAGATCGACAAGCGGCGGCAGGCCAACGTCGGAAGCGATGCGGAGCTCGATGCGCGCGTCGCGCAGCTCGTCGCGGCCGCGCGCGCGGCGGTCGACCGCTTCGATGCGTCGTTCGACGGCACCGCGGCGCTGCGCCGCCGGGCGCTGCGGGTCCTCAACCGGCATACACGCCGGGACAACATCGCCTTCGACGGCCTGGCGCGCGTCTCGCATGTAACCGATGCGACCGACTGGCGCGTCGAATATCCGTTCGTCGTCCTCTATCCCGACACCGAAGAGGAAGTGCGCGCGCTGGTCGAGGATTGCATCGAGCTCGGCCTCACCATCATCCCGCGCGGCGGCGGCACCGGCTACACGGGGGGCGCCATCCCGTTGACGCGCCAGTCCGCGGTGATCAACACCGAGAAGCTGGAGCGCTTGTCCCCGATCGAGCGCGTCGCGATCGCGGGGTGCGCGGAGCCGGTCGCGACGATCGACTGCGGCGCGGGGGTCGTCACGCGCCGGGTGATGGAGGCCGCGGAGGCGGCCGGACTCGTCTTCGCCGTCGACCCCACGTCGGCGGACGCGTCGTGCATCGGCGGCAACGTCGCGATGAACGCGGGCGGAAAGAAGGCGGTGCTTTGGGGCACCGCGCTCGACAACCTGCTGTCGTGGCGGATGGTGACGCCGGACGCGCGGTGGCTCGACGTCACGCGCGTCGACCACAACCTCGGCAAGATCCACGATGCGGCGGTCGCGACGTTCGAGCTCGCTTTCTACGGCGCCGACGGCACGACGGTCGAGCGCAAGGAGACGCTCGCGATTCCGGGCGCATCGTTCAGGAAAGCCGGGCTCGGCAAGGACGTCACCGACAAATTCCTCTCCGGTCTGCCCGGCATCCAGAAGGAAGGCTGCGACGGGTTGATCACGAGCGCGCGTTTCGTGCTGCACCGGATGCCGCCGGCGGCGCGGACCGTCTGCCTCGAATTCTTCGGGGCGGTGCGCGACTCGACGCCGGCGATCGTCGAGATCAAGAGCTACCTCGACACGCGGCCCGGCGGCGCGATCCTCGCCGGGCTCGAGCACCTCGACGAGCGGTACGTCAAGGCGGTGGGCTACGCGACGAAGGCCAAGCGCCACGGCCGGCCGAAGATGGTGCTGCTGGGCGACATCGTCGGCGAGTCGGACGACGCCGTGGCGAAGGCCGCGTCCGAAGTCGTCCGCATCGCCAACGCGCGCGGCGCCGAAGGGTTCGTCGCCGTCTCCGCGGACGCGCGGAAGAAATTCTGGCTCGACCGCGCGCGCACGGCGGCGATCGCGCGGCACACGAACGCGTTCAAGATCAACGAGGACGTGGTGATCCCGTTGCCGCGGCTCGGCGACTACACCGATGGCATCGAGCGGATCAACGTCGAGCTGTCGCTCGCGAACAAGCTCGCGCTCTGCGACGCGCTCGGCGCGCTGTTTGCGCCAAGGCATGCCGGATCGTCGCTCGCGTCGCTTTGGGCGCCCGACGACGACGCGCGTCCGGCGCCGGACCTGCTGGACGGCGAAGATCGACGAAGCGCGCGCACTCGTCGGCGCGACGCGCGCGCGCTGGCAGGATCTGCGCGACCGGCTCGACACGGTCTTTCCGGCGCTGCAGGACCGATCCGACGTGGTGTCGTGGAAGGCGGAGCTGCGGGCCCCGCTCGCCGAGATCTTCGCCGGCCTCGCGTTCGCGCCGGTGCTGGCGCGCTGCGATGCGATCCACAAGGAAATCCTGCGAAGCCGCGTCTTCGTCGCGCTGCACATGCACGCGGGCGACGGCAACGTGCACACGAACATCCCGGTCAACTCCGACGACTACGCGATGCTGCGCTCGGCGAACGCCGCGGTGGCGCGGATCATGGCGCTCGCGCGGCGCCTCGACGGCGTCATTTCCGGCGAGCACGGGATCGGCATCACCAAGCTCGAATACCTGACCGCCGGCGAGCTGGCGCCGTTCGCGGACTACAAGCGTCGCGTCGATCCGCACGGCCGGTTCAACGCCGGGAAGCTCGTGGCCGGCGCGACGCTCGCGAATGCGTACACGCCGAGCTTTTCCCTGATCGGCCACGAGAGCCTGATCCTCGAGGCGTCCGCCATCGGCGAAATCGCCGACTCGGTCAAGGATTGCCTGCGCTGCGGGAAATGCAAGCCGGTGTGCGCGACGCACGTGCCGCGCGCGAACCTCCTCTATTCGCCGCGCAACAAGATCCTCGCGACCTCGCTGCTGATCGAGGCGTTCCTGTACGAGGAGCAGACGCGCCGCGGCGTGAGCCTGCGCCACTTCGACGCGTTCGGCGACGTCGCGGATCATTGCACCGTCTGCCACAAGTGCAAGAACCCGTGCCCGGTCGACATCGACTTCGGCGACGTCTCGATCGCGATGCGCAACCTGCTGCGGCGCGAGGGCAGGCGCAAGTGGAATCCGGGCGCCGCGGCGACGATGTTCTACCTCAACGCGACGGACCCGGCGACGATCAGGATCGCGCAGCGCGTGCTGATCGGCTGGGGCGCCCGCGCGCAGCGGACTGCGAACGGCATCGCGCGGCGCTTCGGCATCGCCCAGGCGCAAACGCGGCATCCGCCGGCAACCGTCGGCAAGCGGGCGATCAAGGCGCAACTCGTCCATTTCATCAACAAGCCGATGCCGGGCGGCCTGCCGAAGCGCACGTCGCGCGCGCTGCTCGACATCGAGGACGACGCGGTCGTGCCGATCATCCGCGATCCGGCGAAAATCGGCGACGATTCGGAGGCGGTGTTCTATTTTCCCGGCTGCGGCTCCGAGCGGCTGTTCTCGCAGGTGGGCCTCGCCACGCAGGCCATGCTCTATCACCTCGGCACGCAGACGGTGCTGCCCCCCGGCTACCTCTGCTGCGGCTATCCGCAGACCGCGTCGGGCAACGAGGATCGCGGCCGGCAGATCACCACATCCAACCGCGTGCTGTTCCACCGGGTGGCCAACACGCTCAACTATCTCGACATCCGCACCGTGATCGTCTCCTGCGGCACGTGCATGGACCAGCTGCAGAAATACGAATTCGACAAGATCTTTCCCGGCTGCAGGCTGCTCGACATCCACGAATACCTGCTCGAAAAGGGCGTCCGCGTCGACGGGGTCGACGGCGTGCGGTACATGTACCACGACCCCTGCCACACGCCGATGAAGACCTATGCGCCACTCAAGGTCGTCAACGAACTGATGGGCGTGCCCGTGGTCCTGAACGACCGCTGCTGCGGCGAGTCGGGATCGCTCGCGACCACGCGGCCCGATGTCTCCACCCAGGTTCGGTTCCGCAAGGAGGAGGAGATGCGCAAGGGCGCCGCCGGGTTGCGCGCCGGCGGGTTCGACGGCGACGTCAAGGTCCTCACGTCCTGCCCGTCGTGCCTGCAGGGCCTGTCCCGGTTCGACGACGACGCGGGGACGCGCGCCGACTACATCGTCGTGGAGATGGCGAAGCGCATCCTCGGCCCGGACTGGCTGCCGGAATACGTCGCGCGGGCGAATGCCGGCGGGATCGAGCGCGTGCTCGTTTGACGGGGGGCGATCGCCGCGCGGGGAAAGAAAAAGCCCCCGCGGCGACGACCTGCTGCTGTGGCCGGCCGCGCCGTGGGGGGTGGAGGGAACTATCGTTGCCCAAAGCGTAAGTCTTCCCGCGCGTCCCGCGCACCCGAAAAATCGTGCCCGAAAATGCCGAAAATTCACGCTTCGGACCGACAGGAACGGGGGTTTCGGGCGCTGCGCGGTAGGGCGGGCGCCCACGGGTTTGTGCTATAACCTCGCGATGCCGCTCCATCATGGCAGCCGCCCATGAATGACTCGACTTCCCCGGTGATGACGGGCGCGATCCCGGCGCCCGACGGCGCGGAGAAATCCGCCGGTCCCCCCCGTCCGCCGCTCGCTTTTGCCGACACCGACGGCGCGAAGCGCTGGGCGAACGGGCTCCCGCTTACGAACATCGCGCAAGTCTACGAGGCCGTGCTTGGGCAGCTGCGCGCGCTTTCCGCCGCCGATTTCGCGCCGCGCGAGCGGGCGACGATCGCCGAGGTGCTGCGCGACCAGGTCGCGTACCTGCATACCGAGCTCGCCCGCCGTTATGCCGGCAAGGCGCAGCCGGCGGTCGACCGCGAGCTCGAGGCCGCGGAACAGGCGATCGCGCTCTGGCAGACGCTCTGGGAGCAATATTCCGCCTGCCTGAAGCCATTGCTCGAAGGCGATCCCGAACTGTCGGGCGTCAAGTCGAAGCTGCTGCAGCGCGGCCTCTACGTGGGCAAGCAGCTGGTGCTGGTGCACGGCCTTGCGCGGCGCGTCCCGCCAGCGGCGCTGTGGCAGGAGCTTCACGCCTATTACCGGCTCGCCGAAATGCTGGAGTGCGCGGTCACCGCGGTCTCCGACGAGCTGATGGGCAACGCGGTCGGCATCTCGTGCTACTCGACGTACACGCACGCGCTGCTGCTCGGCCTCGCCGATCCGTGCGCGATGAGCGTGAAGCAGATCGAGCTCGCCGACCGCTGGCTCGGCATGTGGTCGCGCAAGATCTTTCCGTACGCCCAGCAGCGCGAGACCGAAGGACCGGTCGTCGTGGTCGACCTCGAGAGTCCCGCCGGCGCCGCGCTGTCGGCGACCGCCCCGCGCCATGCGCCGGCGTCGACGCGCTTCTCTTACCCGGGCAAGCTCGCGACGAGCGTCCGCGGACGCCTGAAGCGTCTGCAAACCGGCGCAAACCCGGCCGAACTGCAGCTCGGACACGACTGCAGCGTAGAGCAATGCACGACGCTGCTCGGGTATCTCGACGCGCGCTGGTACCAGGTGCCGCGGCGCGCGGCCGAGGCGTCGCGGACGACCATCGACCTTTGCGGTGGCGGCCTCGGCGGCGCGTACTTCCGCATCGGCGGCCGCACGTTCGACCGCAAGGATCCGCTGGGACGACTGTCGTTCCAGGGAGCGCAGCATCTGCAGACACTGGATGCGCTCACCGACTACGACCGCGGGCGCGAGGATGCGGAGCGCACCTGGGTGTGGGAGCAATGGACCGGCACCTACGAGTGGCGCGAGGCATCGGTGGCCCGCCCGGCCGGAACACGGCATCGCTGGGCGCTCGACCAGCTCGTGACGGTGCGCGACGAAGAGCGCGTTCGCGTCGGCTGCATCACCCGCGTCGCCCAGGATGTCCATGGGGAGCTCGCGCTGTCGATGAGGCTCTGGTCCGCGACGCCGCGCGCGATCGCCGTGCGGCCGCTCACGACGGCCGTCACGGAGGATCCGCCACTGCCGGCGCTGATGCTGGGCGAGACGCCCGACGACAAGCCGAGCCTGATCCTGCCGCCGCGGAGCTTCAATCCCAGCCGCGTGCTGCGCTCGCTCGATTCGGGGCCGGAGCGCCGCTTCCGCCTCACGCGCCTCATCCACCGCGGCGTCGATTTCGAGCGCATCGCTTTCGAAGAAACGGTTTAGAGAGCCCCACGCTTGCGGCCTCATTAGGTGATTCGGCCGCTGCGCTGCCCCCCGAGGCAGACTGCAGTGCGCGGTGTTGGGGCGGCCCTGCGGCGCTCATGGCCCCACGACGCGGGCCCATGCCAAGATTCGCACCATGACCAATCGCCTTGCGGGAGAAACGAGCCCGTACTTGCTGCAGCACGCGGGCAACCCCGTCGATTGGCATCCCTGGGGCGAGGAAGCGCTCGCTCTCGCGCGGCGCGAAGGCAAGCCGATCCTGCTCTCCGTCGGCTACTCGGCGTGCCACTGGTGCCACGTGATGGCGCACGAGTCGTTCGAGGACCCGGCCGTCGCGGCGGCCATGAACGCGGACTTCGTCAACATCAAGGTCGACCGCGAGGAGCGTCCGGACCTTGACCAGATCTATCAAATGGCGCATGCGCTGATGACGCGCCGCTCGGGGGGCTGGCCGCTCACGATGTTCCTCACGCCGGAGGGTGCGCCCTTCTTCGGCGGCACGTATTTTCCGCGCGAGGGCCGTTACGGGCTGCCGGGATTCCTCGACCTGCTGCCGCGGGTCGCCGCCGCGTATCGGCAGCAGGGCGAGGCGATCGCCGAGCAGGCCGCGCGGTTGAAGGACGCGCTCGCGAGTCTCGAGCCCGGACCGACGGACGAGGGCGCGCTGCCGGCGGCGGCGCCTGCGCTGGCGCTGGCCGGACTGAAGCGGAGTTTCGACCCGGACTACGGCGGCTTCGGGTCCGCGCCCAAGTTCCCGCATCCGACCGATCTCGTGCTGTGCCTGCGCGCGGCACTGCGCGAGCGCGACGACGAAGCGATGACGATCGTTCGCGTGACGCTCTCGCGGATGGCCGACGGGGGCATTCACGACCAGCTCGGCGGAGGCTTCTGCCGCTACAGCGTGGACGCCGAGTGGACGATCCCGCATTTCGAGAAGATGCTCTACGACAACGGGCCCCTCCTCGGCTTGTACGCGGACTTCGCGCGGGTGACGGGCGAGCCCCGGTACGCCGCAGTCGCGCGCGGCATCGTCGCCTGGATGACGCGCGAAATGCGCGCTGCCGACGGCGCGTTCCTCTCGAGCCTCGACGCCGACAGCGATGGCGAGGAAGGCAAATTCTACGTCTGGTCGCGCGACGAGGTCCGCGCGCTGCTCCGGGCCGAGGATTTCGCGGTCGCGGCATCCCATTGGGGGCTCGATGGCCCGCCCAATTTCGAGGGCCATGCGTGGAACCTGCGCGTGACGATTCCCCTCGACGAGGTCGCGGCGACGCTCGCGCTGCCGATCGCCGATGCGACTGCGCGGCTCGAGCGGGCGAAGGCGATTTTGTTCGCGGCGCGGTCGAAACGGGTGCGACCCGGACTCGACGACAAGATCCTGACGGCCTGGAACGCGCTCGCGATCGCCGGCCTCGCGCGCGCCGCGCGGGCGCTCGACGAGCCTTCGTGGGCGGGGCTCGCGGTCGCCGCGATGGACGCGCTGCGCGCCACCGCCTGGCGCGAAGGACGCCTGCTCGCCACGCGGAAGGACGCGCACGCGCATCTCAACGCCTACCTCGACGACCATGCCTACCTGCTCGATGCGCTTGCTGGAGCTGATGCAGGCCCGCTTCCGGCGCGAGGACTTTTCCTGGGCGTGCGAAATCGCCGACCTGCTGCTCGCGCAATTCGAAGATCGCGAAAACGGCGGCTTCTTCTTCACGAGCCACGACCACGAGCAGCTCTACCATCGAATGAAGCCCGGCCCCGACAACGCGACGCCCTCGGGCAACGGCGTCGCGGCGTCCGCGCTGATCGCGCTCGGGCATCTCGCGGCGGAACCCCGCTACATCGAGGCCGGCGAGCGAGCCGTGCGCGCGTTCGCCGGCGCGCTGCGCGAGTCTCCGCGGGGATTTTCCACGCTGCTCGCCGCGCTCGAGGACACCCTGTCGCCGCCCTCGTCGGTGCTGCTCGCCGGCGACGCGGCGGCGTGCGCCGATTGGCAGCGCGCGCTCGAGCGCGCGCTGCGCCCCGGCGTGACGATCTACAACGTTGCCGGCGTGGAGCTTCCGGCCGCGCTCGCCAAGGGCCCCGTTCCCGCGGCGGGCGCCACGGCCTGGGTCTGCCGCGGCACGCAATGCCTGCCGCCTTTGAATTCGCTCGCCGACGTCGAGCGGATTCTCGCCGACGCACTGCCACGATGAAGCGTTCGGTTACCATGCGCACCGGTGCAACGCAGAACCAGGGAGAGTCGATGAAGATCGCTGCCGCCGCAATCGCCGCCGCGGGCCTGTTCGCCGCCGGCGTCGCGCACGCCGATGCGGGTCAGGACCTGCTGAAGAAATGGGGGTGCACGTCGTGCCACGCGATCGACAAGAAGCTGGTCGGCCCCTCGTTCAACGATGTCGCCGCCAAATACAAAGGCGACGCGGGCGCGGCTGCCAAGCTGACGGCCAAGGTCAAGAAGGGCGGGGCGGGCGTCTGGGGGACGACCGTGCTGATGCCTCCGAACCCGCAGGTGAACGACGCCGATCTCAAAACGATGGTCGCTTACATCCTCGCGCTTAAGAAGTAAGTAATCACTATCGTTCTGATGCATGCAGGACATCGGTTGCGTTCCAGCTCGCGAATGACTTCTTTCCGGCTCGTTTTGACAGCCAGCGAGCGGGCCGGTAATCTTCACGTCGTCCGTGCAGGAGAGCGCGGCGCCGGCGTCGACCGGCGCGGCCGCCGAAGGCGCAACTCCCGAGAACCGCTCAGGCAAAGAGGACTGCCCGGACAGCAATTCGATCTGGAGAGCGGCCGCGATTCAAGGCGGCCCACCGAAGGGGCACCCGGCGCAATCGCAGGACGCGCCGCAATCTCTCAGGTAAAAGGGACAGACGGGGCGATGCGGAATTTCCGCCTCGCCCCTTTCCTTTCGTGCCGGGAGATATGGTGCAGAAACAGACTCCGCTCCACGCCGTCCACCGCGCCGCCGGCGCGCGCATGGTGGACTTCGGCGGCTGGGACATGCCGGTCAACTACGGCTCGCAGATCGACGAGCACCACGCGGTGCGCAACGACGCGGGCATGTTCGACGTCTCGCACATGCGCGTCGTCGATCTCGAGGGCGTCGGCGCGCGCGACTTCCTGCGTGGGACGCTCGCCAACAACGTCGACAAATTGAAGGATGCGGGGAAGGCGCTGTACTCGTGCCTGCTCACGCCGGAAGGCACGGTGATCGACGACCTGATCGTCTATTTCCTGCGCGAGGATTTCTTCCGCCTCGTCGTCAATGCGGGCACCGCGGACAAGGACATCGCGTGGTTCCGCAAGCTCATCGCCGAACGGGGCGCGGGCCTGCGGCTCACGCCGCGCGAGGACCTGGCGATGGTCGCGGTGCAGGGCCCGAACGCGCGCGCGAAGGTCTGGCGGGCGATTCCGGGCAGCGAAGCGGCGAGCGCGGCGCTGAAGCCGTTCAACGCCGCGTCGGTGCGCACGCCGTGGGGCGAGCTGTTCATTGCGCGGACCGGCTACACGGGCGAGGACGGATTCGAGATCGTCCTTCCGGCAGGACACGCGCAGGACCTGTGGCGCGCGCTCGTCGCCGCCGGCGTGAAACCGGCCGGGCTCGGCGCGCGCGACACGCTGCGCCTCGAAGCGGGGATGAACCTCTACGGCCAGGACATGGACGAGTCCGTGTCCCCGCTCGAGTCGGGCCTCGCATGGACGGTCGACCTTGCAAGCCCGCGCGAATTCGTCGGCAAGGCGGCGCTCGTCGCACATCCGCCGCAACGGCACCTGATTGGATTGCTCCTGACCGACAAGGGCGGCATCCTGCGCGCGCACCAGGTCGTGCGCACCGCCCTCGGCGACGGCGAGATCACGAGCGGAACCTTCAGCCCGACGCTCGGCAAGTCGATTGCGCTCGCCAGGTTGCCGGCGGGTGTCGCGGTCGGCGATGCCGTCAAGGTCGTCGTGCGCGACCGCGAGCTCGCGGCGCGCGTCGTCAAGCCGCCGTTCGCGCGCAACGGCAAGGCGCTCGTCGAATGAATTCCATGCCGCAATCCATTTCAGGCCCCAACCTTACCCAACCGGAGCGTAAATGAACGTACCGACGAATCTTCGCTACACGGACGCGCACGAGTGGGTGCGCGCCGAAGCCGACGGGACCGTCACGATCGGCATCACCGACCACGCGCAGGCGGCATTGGGCGACCTCGTCTATCTCGAGCTGCCCGAGGTCGGGCGCGTCGTCGCCGCAGGCGAAGCGTGCGCCGTCGTCGAATCGGTGAAGGCGGCCTCGGACGTGTACGCGCCGATCGCGGGCGAGGTTCTCGAAGTGAACACGCCACTCACCGATGCGCCCGAACAGGTGAACCAGGACGCGTACGCCGCGTGGTTCTTCAAGCTGAAGCCCGCGGATGCCGGCGCGTACGGGAGGCTGCTCGAGCCGAAGGCGTACGAAGCGGTGATCGGAGACGAATGACCATGACCCGACCGCGCGCGGCCGATGGCGCCGCCCCGACGCTCGCGCAACTGGAGGCGACCGACGCCTTCGTCGCGCGCCACATCGGCACGTCGCCGGCCGACCAGGCGGCGATGCTCGCGACGCTGGGCTACCCGTCGCGCGGGCGCTGATGGACGCCATCGTGCCCGCGTCGATCCGACGCGCGGCGCCGCTCGCGCTTCCGCCCGCCGTTCCGGAAACGGAGGCGCTGGCACGACTGAAGGCGATCGCCGCGAAGAATCGCGTGCTGACGTCGATGATCGGACAGGGTTACTACGGCACGCATACGCCCGGCGTGATCCTGCGCAACATCCTCGAGAACCCCGCGTGGTACACCGCGTACACGCCGTACCAGCCGGAGATCTCGCAAGGCCGCCTCGAAGCGCTCGTCAATTTCCAGACGATGGTCTGCGATCTCACCGGCATGGCCATCGCGAACGCGTCGATGCTGGACGAGGCGACGGCGGCGGCCGAAGCCATGACGCTGTGCCTGCGGATGGGCAAGGGCAAGAGCACGCGCTTCTTCGTCGCCGACGATGTCTTCGCCCAGACACAAGACGTCGTGCGCACGCGGGCGCGGCCGCTCGGGATCGAAGTCGTCACGGGTTCCGCGGACAAAGCCGCCGCGTCCGGCGCCTTCGCGGTCCTCGTCCAGTACCCCGGCGCGAACGGTGACGTGCGCGACCTGCGCGCGCTTACCGCCGCCGTGCACGCCGCCGGCGGCTATGTGGTGGTCGCCGCCGACATTCTCGCGCTGACCTTGCTCTGCCCGCCGGGCGAGTGGGGCGCGGACGTTGTCGTCGGCTCGACGCAGCGCTTCGGCGTCCCGATGGGCTACGGCGGACCGCACGCGGGATACCTCGCGACGCGCGACGCGTTCAAGCGGTCGATGCCCGGGCGCCTCGTCGGTGTCACCGTCGACGCGGACGGCGGGCCCGCTTATCGTCTCGCGCTGCAGACGCGCGAGCAGCACATCCGGCGCGAGAAGGCCACGTCGAACATCTGCACGGCGCAGGTGCTGCTCGCCGTCATCGCCGCCATGTATGCCGTCTACCACGGCCCCGCGGGACTCACGACGATTGCGAGGCGCGTGCATCGCCTGGCCGCGATCCTCAAGGCCGGACTCGAGCGCGCCGGATGGAAGGTCCCGACCGCCTATTTCTTCGACACCTTCACGGTCGCGACCGGCGCGCGCACGAACGAAGTTCTCGCCCGCGGCGTGGCCGCCGGCATCAATTTCCGACGCGTGAACGATGCGACGCTCGGCATTTCGCTCGACGAGACGACGACGCGCGACGACGTCGCGCGGGTCTGGCGCGTCTTCGCCGGTGCCGACGTCACCTTCACCGTCGCCGAGCTCGACGCGACCGTGGGGGAAGCGCTTCCCGCCACGCTGGCCCGCGCGACGCCGTTTCTCACGCACCCCGTCTTCAACCGTTACCACTCGGAAACGGAGATGCTGCGCTACCTGCGCCGTCTCGCGGACCTCGACATCGCGCTCGATCGCGCGATGATCCCGCTCGGCTCGTGCACGATGAAATTGAACGCCACGTCCGAAATGATCCCGGTCACCTGGCCCGAATTCGGGAACCTGCATCCGTTCGCGCCCACCGACCAGGTCACAGGTTATCTCGAGCTCGTCCGTGATCTCGAGCGGATGCTGGTGGCCGTCACGGGATACGCCGCGGTGTCGCTGCAGCCGAACGCGGGCTCGCAGGGCGAGTATGCGGGGTTGCTCGCGATCCAGGCGTGGCATGCGAGCCGCGACGAGAGCCACCGGAACGTGTGCCTGATCCCGGCGTCCGCGCATGGGACAAATCCTGCGTCCGCCCAGATGGTGGGTCTCGACGTCGTGGTCGTCGCCTGCGACAAGGACGGCAATGTCGATCTCGCCGACCTCGAGGCGAAGGCTGCGGCGCACCGCGCGAATCTTGCGGCGATCATGGTCACGTATCCATCGACGCACGGCGTGTTCGAGGCCGGCATACGAAGGATCTGCGAAATCGTCCACGCGCACGGCGGACAGGTCTATGTCGACGGCGCGAACCTCAATGCGCTGGTCGGCCTCGCGGCGCCGGGCGAGTTCGGCGCCGACGTCTCGCACTTGAACCTGCACAAGACGTTCTGCATTCCGCACGGCGGCGGCGGTCCCGGCGTGGGCCCGATCGGCGTCGGCGCGCATCTCGCGCCCTTCCTTCCGGGCCACCGATACATGCCGCGCGCGGCGGATCCCCGTGCGATTGGCGCGGTTGCCGGCGCCCCGTTCGGAAGCGCCAGCATCCTGCCCATTTCATGGATGTACATGACGATGATGGGCGGCAATGGCCTCACGGCCGCGACCGAGGGCGCGATCCTCGCGGCGAACTACGTTGCCAAGCGCCTCGACGCCCACTATCCGGTCCTTTATTCGGGTCCCGGCGGACTCGTCGCGCACGAATGCATCCTCGACCTGCGGCCGGTCAAGGAGACCTCCGAGGTCGCCGTCGACGACGTCGCCAAGCGGCTGATGGATTACGGCTTTCACGCGCCGACGATGAGCTTCCCGGTCGCCGGCACGTTGATGGTCGAGCCGACGGAAAGCGAATCGAAGGCGGAGCTCGACCGCTTCGTCGACGCGATGATCGCGATCCGCGCGGAGATCCGGGCCATCGAGGAAGGGCGGGCCGATCGCGCCGACAATGTCTTGAAGCATGCGCCGCACACCGCGGAGGCGATTGCGCGCGATGCATGGACGCACGCGTATCGGCGCGAGGAGGCGGCCTATCCGGTCGCCGCGCTGCGCGGCGCCAAATACTGGCCGCCCGTCGCGCGGGTCGACAATGTCTACGGCGACCGCAACCTCTTCTGCAGCTGCATCCCGATGGAGGAATACGCGAACAAAGAGAGCGCGGCCGGCGCGGGCGCGCCCGGCCTCGTTCCGACGCCAGCGTAACGATGCGCATCCTGGTTCTCGGCGCGGGCGTGATCGGCGTCAGCGCGGCGTGGTACCTCGCCGAGGACGGGCACGAGGTCACCGTCGTCGACCGGCAACCAGGCCCCGCGCGGGAGACATCGTTCGCGAACGGCGGCCAGATATCGGCGTCGCACGCGGAGCCGTGGGCGAACCCCGGCGCACCGCGCAAGATCCTGCAATGGCTGGGGCGCGAGGACGCGCCGCTCCTGTTTCGCCTGCGCGCCGATCCGCACCAGTGGTGGTTCGGTCTCGCGTTCCTGCGCGAATGCCTGCCGTGGCGCACCCGGCGCAATACGATCCAGTGCCTGAATCTCGCGCTCTATTCGCGCGATTGCCTGCGCTCGCTGCGCGACGCGACCGGCATTGCCTACGACCATGGGCCGCGCGGCATCCTCGAGTTCTACACGGACGAGCGCGAGTTCGGCGACGGTGCTGCGGCGGCCGCGATGATGCGCGAGCAGGGCATCGATCGCGAGACCAAGACGGTCGCCGAATGCGTGGCGATCGAGCCGGCCCTCGCGTCCTGCCGCGACCGCCTCGCCGGCGGCATCTACACACGGACGGACGAATCGGGCGACGCCCGCGTGTTCACGGAGGAGCTCGCGCGCATGGCCGCGATGCGCGGCGTCACGTTCCGCTGGGGCGTCACCGTCGACGCACTGGCCGCGGATGGAGGGGCGGTCAAAGGCGCGCGCTGCACCAATGCAAAAGCGGGCAGCGAGTTTCTGACCGCCGACGCGTACGTCGTCGCGCTCGCGAGCTACAGCCCGTTCGTGTTGCGGTCCCTCGGCGTGCCCTGCCCGGTCTATCCGGCCAAGGGCTATTCGGCGACGATCGCGATCGGCGCGCACCAGGGATCGCCGACCGTGTCGCTGACCGACATCGCGGCAAAGCTCGTGCTGACGCGCCTCGGAAGTCGCCTGCGCATCGCCGGCACGGCGGAACTTTCGGGCTACGGCACCGAGCTCAACGCGGTGCGGTGCGCGGCGCTGGTGAAGCGGACATTCGAGCTGTTTCCCGATGCGGGCGAGCGCGACAGTGCGCAATTCTGGGCAGGGTTGCGGCCCGCGACGCCGTCGAACGTTCCACTGGTCGGCGCGACGCGATACACCAACCTTTATCTCGACACCGGCCACGGCACGCTCGGCTGGACGATGGCCTGCGGCTCGGGCCGTGCGCTTGCGGACATCGTCGGCGGGCGGACGCCGGATGTGGAATTCGCGTTCACGCGGGGTTGAAATGGATTTGTCGGGCCCCTAAGATTGCGCGAACCGAACGATCGACGTCGAACCCCGATGCAGCTCAAATCCCTCAATCGCTGGAAGGCGGCCGCAATCCATCTCGGCGTGTCGGCAGTCATCGCCGCCACGGTCGTCACGATCATGCTCCTCGTGTGGTATCCGCCGCCGTATTTCGACGCGATGGGCGGACAGGGTTTGCTCAAGATCCTGGTCGGCGTCGACGTGACGCTCGGCCCGCTCCTGACCCTCATCATCTTCGATGCGAAGAAGAAGAGCCTCAAGTTCGACCTGTCCGTGATCGCGGCATTGCAGATCGCGGCACTGGCCTATGGCGTGTGGGTCATGTTCGAGGCGCGGCCCGTCTACACGGCGTTCGCGCATGGATCGATTCGACATCGTTTCCGCCAACAGATCTGGACGCAGGTCGACCTCGACGCCGGCGCGCCCGAGTATCGCGAGCTTTCGCTCGACCGGGACCGCGCATCGTCGGCATCCGCTATCCGGACAAGGACAAGAACGTCGAGGAATGGAACAAGCTCGTGTTCATCGCAGCGTCGGGGAAAGGACGCGCCGCAGTTTCCCAAGTACTACGTGCCGTACGCCGACATCGCCGCTGACGTGCTGAAGAAAGCGAAGCCGCTGTCGACGCTCGTCAAGGCACAAAGCCGGAGAACAAGGCGTTGTCGACGCGTTCGTGGCCGCGACTGGACGCGCGCTGAACGACTTCGTTTACGTGCCGCTCGTCGGGTCGGGACACCTCCATGACGGTGGTGCTCGATGCACGCGATGCCCGCATCGTCGGAATTTCTTCCCATCGATCCGGAATGAACCGCGCGCGGCAAAGTCGCGGTCGACATTGACGATATAATTGCCGCTCCCTTCCCGCCGGTCGCGTCATGTCCCCTTTCCGTTTCATCCTCGCCGCGGCCCTCGCCGCCGCCGTCGCGCTGCCCGTTGCCGCGCAGGCCGCTCCCGCCGCCGCGCGAGCCGCGACGCAGGCCGCTCCCGCCGCCGCGACATTGGCGCCGCCGGCGATCGCGGCGCCTTCCTATCTGCTCCTCGATTTCGCGAGCGGTGCGGCGATCGTCGCGCAGAACGCGGACGAGCGGCGCGAGCCGGCGTCGCTCACCAAGCTCATGACCGCGTATCTCGTGTTCGCTGCATTGCGCGAAGGCAAGATCGTGCCGTCGCAGAGCGTCCCGGTCTCGGCCGCGGCGTGGCACGCGGAGGGCTCGCGGATGTTCATCGAACCGCGCCGCGCAGTGTCGGTCGACGAGCTCATGCGCGGGATGATCGTGCAGTCCGGCAACGACGCGTCGATCGCGCTCGCGGAGCTGGTCGCGGGCAGCGAGGCGGCGTTCGTCGTGCGCATGAACGCCGAGGCGAAGCGCATGGGGCTCGCCGGCACGAACTTCGTCAACGTCACCGGCCTCCCGCAGCCCGACCACTACTCGACCGCGCGCGACCTCGGCACGCTCGCCGCGGCGCTGATCCGGGACTTTCCCGATTACTACACGCTCTATTCGCTGAAGGAATTCCGCTACAACAACATCACGCAGCCCAACCGCAACCGGCTGCTCTGGATCGACCCGTACGTCGACGGCATGAAGACCGGCCACACCGAGGCCGCGGGGTGGTGCCTCATCGCGTCGGCGAAGCGCGGCGAGCGGCGGCAGGTGTCGGTCGTGCTGGGCGCCGCGTCCGACGGCGCGCGCGCGAGCGAGAGCGAGAAGCTCCTCAACTACGGCTTCCTGGCGTTCGACACCGTGCACCTCTATCAATCGGGCGCGACCGTCGACACGCTTCGCGTCTGGAAAGGCGCACAGGACTCCGTTGCGGCCGGCTTCTTCGCCGACCAGTATCTGACCGTGCCGAAAGACAAGGCCCCGGCGTTGAAGCTTACGAGGACGGCGAACGAGCCGCTCGTCGCGCCGGTCGTCCAGGGCCAGAGGGTCGGAACCGTGACCATTGCGCTCGAGGGCAGGACGCTGGCCGAGTTGCCGCTCGTGGCGCTTGCCGACGTGCCGGCCGCGAACATCTTCGGGCGCGCGTGGGACACGATCCGGCTGTGGTTCAAATGACGGTGTATCTCAACGGCGCGTTTCTCCCCATCGAGGACGCGAAGATTTCCGTGCTCGACCGCGGATTCATCTTCGGCGACGGCGTCTACGAGTTCGTCCCCGTCTATGGCCGCAAGCCGTTCCGCCTGCCGCAGCATCTCGCCCGCCTGCAGCGCAGCCTCGACGGGATCGGTCTCGCGAACCCGCACACCGCGGGCGAATGGACGGCGATCGTCGCGGAACTGATCGCGCGGCAGCCCTACGACGACCAGGGCGTCTATTTGCAGCTGACGCGCGGCGTGGCAAAGCGCGACCACACGTTTCCGAAAGGTGTCGCGCCCACCGTCTTCATGATGAGCAACCCGCTCACCACGCCGTCGGCCGAGCAGGTCGAGCGCGGCGTTGCGGTGGTCACCGCCGAGGACAACCGCTGGCGGCGCTGCGACCTCAAGACGATTTCACTCATCGGCAACGTGCTGATGCGCCAGCTCGCAGCCGACGCGGGCGCGGTCGAGACGGTGATGTTCCGCGACGGCTGGCTCACCGAGGCGTCGGCGTCGAACGTGCTGATCGTGACGGGCGGCACCATCGTGGCGCCGCCGAAGGACACGCTGATCCTGCCGGGCATCACCTACGACGCAAGCGAGGAATTCGCGCGCGAGGCCGGGCTGCCGATCGAAATTCGCCCGGTGGCGAAGGCGGAAGCGCTCGCCGCGGACGAGATGTGGCTGTCCTCGTCGAGCAAGGAAGTGCTCGCGGTGACGACGCTCGACGGCCAGCCGTTCGCCGGCGGCGTTCCCGGCCCGCGCTTTCGGGCGATGTACGCGATCTTCCAGCGCGCGAAAAAAAGCCTATAGCGACGATCCGCATTTGGCGGTCGTTCCGTAACGGCCGTGGTGAAACACGAGGCCGACGCCGTTGCGGCGCTCGCAGGTTTCCACATGACCGATGAACAGCATGTGATCGCCGGCGCGATGCATCGCGTGATGGCGGCATTCGAACCACGCGATGCAGCCTTCGATCAGCGGCGCGTCGGCGGCGCCGAGGCGGAAGGAGACGCCGTCGAAGCGATCGGCATGGGGTCGCGAGAACTTGCGCGCGAGCTCGATTTGATCGTGCGCAAGCACATTGATCGCGTATCGCTCGGCGTTTTCGAAGGCGGCGAGATTCTCGGCCCGGCGATTCAAGCTCCAGACCACGAGCGGCGGGTCGAGCGACACCGAATTGAACGAATTCGCGGTGAAGCCGGCGTAGCGCCCGTCGGGGCGGCGTGCCGCGATCACCGTGACGCCGGTCGCGAATTGCGCCAGCGCATCGCGGAACTGGCGTTCGGTGAAGGCGACGGCGGAGGCTCCGGGTCGGTCGCGGGCGGCGGGAGGAGGCAAGAGGCGCGCCGCGCGAAGGCGGCTGGGGTGGGGAAAGCGCCGATGGTAGCAGCGCTGCGGCGTCGGGGGCGAAGCAAACCGTTCGCGGCGCATGGGTTCCGTCCCGCCGGCGGGTGCATTAGAATGAATCGGTTGTGGTCGGGTCTTCCGGGGTATCCGCCCGCCCTGCGTTCCAAACTGCGACGATGTCCGAGCCCCTGCAAAAGATCATCGCGAGCCGCTACGGCGGGCGCGACCTGCCCGTCATGGTCGTGCTGCCGGACGGCGGCCGGGTGCCGCTATCCTCGTCGACCGAAGCCGAGATCATCGTCCGCACGTGGAAGGCACTGAAGGCGCTCGCGTCGCCGGAACTGGGGCGCCTTGCGCGCGCCTACGTGCAAAACGAGATCGACTTCACCGGCGGCGCGCGGCGGATCCTCGACATCACCGACGCGATGGTCGGGTCGGTCGCCCACGGCCACGAATCGCTGCGGGCGCGCTGGCGGACCTTCCGCAACCAGCATCGCAGCAACCGGAAGAACATCGCCCACCACTACGACGTTTCGGATGCGTTCTACCGGCTGTGGCTCGACCCGCGGATGGTCTATTCGTGCGCCTATTTCAGCGCGGATGGCGACACGCTCGCGGACGCGCAGGCGAAGAAGCTCGACCACATCTGCCGCAAGCTGCGCCTCGCACCCGGCGAGTCGTTCCTCGACATCGGCTGCGGCTGGGGCGGCCTCGTGTTCTGGGCCGCGCAGCACTACGGCGTCGAGGCGACGGGCATCACCCTTTCGCAGCACCAGTACGAGCACGTCACGCACGAGATCGCCGCGCGCGGGCTCGAAGGGCGCGTGCGGGTAAAGCTCCTCGACTACCAGGACCTGCCCGAGGGCGAGCTCTACGACAAGATCGCGAGCGTCGGGATGTTCGAGCACGTCGGCCCGCGCCGCTACCCCAGGTATTTCGGCAAGATCTACCGCCTGCTGAAGCCGGGCGGCTTTGTCATGAACCACGGGATCACGCTCAACGTCCTCGGCGCCGCGAGCCTCGGCAGCGGCATCGGCGATTTCGTCGAGGAATACGTGTTTCCCGGCGGGCAGCTCGCGCACGTCGCGCCGGTGATCGACGGCCTCGCGCGCGCGGGTCTCGAGCTCGTCGACGCCGAGTCGTTGCGCGAGCATTACGCGAAAACCCTTTGGTGCTGGCTCGACGGCCTGGAAGCGAATGCCGACGCCGCGCGCGCGGAAGTCGGCGAGGAGAAATTCCGGATCTGGCGCGTATACCTCGCCGGGTCGGCGCACGCCTTTGACCGCGGCTGGCTGTCGCTCTGGCAGCTGCTGGCGGGCAAGCCGATGCCCGATGGCGCCTTGCCCCACCCGCTGACGCGCGAGTACATGTACGCGCGCGACGACGCCTGAGGCGGTCGCCAGCGACCCGCGGGTTGCGCGGGGTTGCGTTTCAGGCGGCGCGTCCTCATCTGGCGCAGGATGGAAAACCTCATGCCGATCGCGCCTCCCGCCGCCGACGAATCGCCGCTCAAGTTCCCTTGCTCGTTCCCGATCAAGGTGATGGGGCGCGCGCAGGACGGCTTCGCGCAGGCGATCGTGGCGGTCGTCGCCAAGCACGCCGCGGACTTCGACCCCGCGACGCTGGAGATGCGCTCGTCGCGCGCCGGCAACTACCTGTCGGTCACGGCGACGATCACCGCGACCTCGCGCGCGCAGCTGGACGACCTCTATCGCGACCTTTCCTCGCACCCGATGGTGACGATGGTGCTTTGACCGGTCGCTCCGGGGGGCTCCCGCCGGGGCGGGGTTGACGATTGCTGGTTTCTATAGCAAGCTATTGCAAGTAATTTTGCTGTAGAAGCACGATGTCCGCGAAAGCCTCCCGCGCCTCTGGCGTTCCGCAGCCCGCCACCGAAGCCGCCGTGCTGGCGAAGGCGACCGTGCGCGCGGCGCGCCTCCTCGAGCTGTCGCAGCGCGAGCTCGGGCGGATCCTCGGCGTCTCCGACGCAACCGCGTCCCGGCTCTTCGCGGGCCATTACGAGCTATCACGGGAGCGCGCGAAGGAGTGGGAGCTCGCGGTCCTGTTCGTCCGCCTGTTCCGCTCGCTCGACGTTCTCTGGGGTCACGAGGCGGCCGCGCGCACCTGGCTTGGCAGCGACAATCTCGCGCTTGCCGCCCGCCCGATCGACCTCCTCGCCTCCGTCGAAGGCCTTGTCCGTGTCGTCAACTACCTGGACGGCGCGCGCGGTCGCGTCTAGCGCGGCTGCGTTCGAGGGCGAGCTCTGGCGCGCCGTCGAGGCGCAGCACGTCGTGGCCACGACAGCGCTGGTCGACACGCTCGACGAGCAGCACACGCTGGAGCGCCTGCTCGAGGAGGGCAAACCCGCGATACCGTTGGCCGCGCGTCGCCTCCATTGGCTGCTGTTCACGCCTTTCCGCTATCCGCCGCCGCCCCGCGGCTCGCGGTTTCGCGGGCCGGCCGACCCGGGCGTTTTCTACGGGGCCGACGAAATCCGCACCGCGTGCGCGGAGCTCGGTTACTGGCGCTGGCGGCATTTGCAGGACTCGCCGGCGCTGGCGGCGATGCCGACCAAGCCGCAGACGATTTTCCGGTCGCGCGTCGCGGCGACATGCGTGGATCTGCGGAAGCCGCCGTTCGTGCGCGACCGGGCGGCGTGGACCCGGCCCGACGATTATGCGGACTGCCAGCAATTTGCGCGTGTCGCGCGCGAGGTGGGCGTCGGCGCGATCCGCTACGAATCGGTGCGCGACCCGCGCGCAGGCGCCTGCGGCGCGGTGCTGTCGCCGGCGGCGTTTGCGGGGCGCGTGCCGCTGGAGCAGCAGACGTGGATGCTTTCCGTGACCCGCGATCGCGTCGTCTGGCAGCGAACCGGCGTGCTCCGCGATGCCGAATTCGAATTCGTGGCAGCGGCATGGCAGGGCGCGGGCATGCGGACGCGGGCACCGGCGCCGCGCGCGAGGCGCAAGCGCCCATGAAAGCAGCGGCTGCCGATGTCGTCACGCGCTCCCTCGGCCGCACCGACTACGAGGCCACGTGGCGGGCGATGCAGGCCTTCACGTCCGCGCGTACGGGCGCGACGCGCGACGAGATATGGCTGACGGAGCATCCGCCGGTCTATACGCTGGGATTGGCCGGGCGGCGCGAGCATTTGCTGCGGGACAACGGCATCCCGGCGATCAAGGTCGACCGCGGCGGGCAGATCACGTATCACGGCCCCGGGCAGCTCGTCGCGTACCTCCTTTTCGATCTCAAGCGCCGGGGCGTCGGCATTCGCGCGCTGGTCCGGGCGATCGAGGCGAGCATAGTAGAATGGCTCGATTCGATGCGGATTTCCGCTTACGGAAAACCCGCGGCGCCGGGGGTGTACGTGATGGTGGCGGGAACGGAAGCGAAGATTGCCGCGTTGGGCCTCAAGGTGCGCAACGGCTGCACCTATCATGGCCTTGCGCTCAATGTCGCGATGGACCTCGCGCCGTTCTCCGACATCGATCCCTGCGGCTACAAAGGGCTCGCCGTGACGCAGCTTGCCGACCTCGGCGTCGTGCGCACGGTCGAGGAAGCGGGCGCGCAGCTCGCACCGATTCTCGCCGCGCGATTCACGGGGATGGCATGAGCGACGCCGGAATCAAGCAGACGGGCGCGGCGAAAACCTCCCGCATCCCGATCAAGGTGATCGCCGCCGAGCGGCTGAAGAAGCCGGACTGGATCCGCGTGCGCGCGCCGTCGTCGCCGCGGTTCAATGAGATCAAGAAGATCCTGCGCGAGCATCGCCTGCACACGGTGTGCGAGGAAGCCTCGTGCCCGAACATCGGCGAATGCTTCAGCAAGGGCACCGCGACGTTCATGATCATGGGCGACATCTGCACGCGGCGCTGCCCGTTCTGCGACGTCGGCCACGGCCGCCCGCTGCCGCTCGATGCGGACGAGCCCTTCAATCTCGCGCAGACCATCGCCGCACTCGAGTTGCGCTACGTCGTGATCACGAGTGTCGACCGCGACGATCTTCGCGACGGCGGCGCGCAGCACTTCGTCGATTGCATCCGCGCGGTGCGCGAGCATTCGCCGGCCACGCAGATCGAGGTGCTGGTGCCGGATTTCCGGGGTCGCCTCGATCGCGCGCTCGACGTCCTTGCGCTTGCGCCGCCCGACGTGATGAACCACAACCTGGAAACGGTGCCGCGCTTGTACAAGCAGGCGCGCCCCGGCTCGGATTACGCGCATTCGCTGAAGCTCCTCGCGGACTTCAAGGCGCGCTTCCCGGAAATCCCCACCAAGTCGGGGCTGATGGTGGGGCTGGGCGAGACCGACGACGAGATTCTCGCGGTCATGCGCGACATGCGCGCGCACGCGATCGACATGCTGACGCTCGGCCAGTATCTGCAGCCGACGGCCGGCCATCTACCCGTGCTGCGCTACGCCCATCCGGACACCTTCACGATGTTCGAACGCGAGGCCTATGCGATGGGCTTCCGCCATGCCGCCGTGGGCGCGCTGGTGCGCTCGTCGTATCACGCCGACAAGCAGGCCGAGGGCGTTACCGTCGGGGATTCGCAGGACGTCCGGTCCAATCAGCGCATTGCCGCATTCGTCGTGCCGGGACGTCGGGACCGGTTGCAATGCGCCTCCCACCATGCTTCATCACCCCGGAAGGACGATCGTGCGAATCAATTCTGCACTCAGTACCGCCGCAATCGCGTTTTCGTTGGCCGCCGGCTCGACGCCGGCCGGTGCCACCACGCAGCGGGCATTCGTCGCGACGTCGGGAAACGACGCCAACGCGTCGTTGAACTGCTCGCGGGTATCGCCGTGCCGCTCGTTCGCCATTGCGATCGGCGTGACCGATCCGGGCGGCTCGGTGGTCGTGCTCGATTCCGGCGGCTATGGCCCGGTCACCATCACCACAGCGGTCGCCATCATCGCCCCGCCCGGCGTGCATGCGGCGATAACGGCAACGACAGGGCAGCCGGGGATCGTCGTCAACGCGCCCGACGCATCGGTCACGCTGCGCGGCCTTTATCTGGAAGGCAAGGGAATTGGCTCCGACGGCATCCAGTTCAACGTGCGGGACAACTCGGCGTTGTCCGTGGAAAACGTCGTGGTCGACGGCTTCGCCGGCAACGGCCTCGCGATGAAGCGCGGGGTCGCGCTGGAACACTCGGAGCTGGTGGTGCAGGACAGCACGTTCCGCAACAATGGCGGCAGCGGCATCTATCTCACGAACGGCGACTATTTCATTCTTTTTCCGCGCGAGTCGATTCTCATCGAGAACACGCGCGTGACGCATAATGGGTACGGCATCGCCAGCGACGGCGGCATCTGCGCTCATTCGCAACAGCGTGGTCGCCGATGGCTCCAACCAGGGAATCTGGGCGCGCGCGGCCGATGGCCCGACGCGGATCGTGGTCACGGGAACGGCGGTTTATCGCTGTCAGTATCGGCCTTCAGGTATCCAACGGCGGCATCATCGAAATCGGTTCGTCGTCGGTCACCCACAACTACGTCGGGCGGTCGTGGATGGTTTGGGGATCGCTGATCAGCCGAACCGGAAATGTTTTCAGCGACAATCCATTCAACGCTGCCTGGACTTCGACGATTCCGACGGAATAGCGAGCGACCCCGCGACCGTCGAGGCCGCGAAGTCGACTGCGGTGCGGTTACGGACGCGGCGACCCCGCGTCCCTCGGCCACAGGATCCACATCCGCCCGTCCTGCTTCATCCGGCCCGCTTCGCGGCCCGCGTCGTCGCCGAAGCCCCAGAAGAAATCCGCGCGGACCGCGCCGCGGATCGCGCCACCGGTGTCCTGCGCCATCATCAGCCGGTCGAGCGGGCGCGTCGACAGCGGATACGTCGTCGCGAGGAACACCGGCGCGCCGAGCGGGATCGACCGCGTGTCGACCGCAATCGAGCGACCCGCGAGGACCGGGACGCCGAGCGCACCGATCGGGCCGTCGATTTTCGCTTCGAGCGAGCCCGGCAGCGGCGCGGGAACTTCGCGGAAGAAAACATAGCTCGGATTTTCGGCGAGCAGCGCGGGCAACTGGTCCGGGTGCCGCCGACCCCACTCGCGAATGCCCTGCATCGACGCGCGGTCGAGCGTGATCTCGCCCCGGTCGATCAGCACGCGACCGATCGATTTGTACGGGTGCCCGTTCTGGTCGGCGTATCCGACGCGCATGACGCTGCCGTCGGCGAGCTTCACCCGGCCGGAGCCCTGGATCTCGAGAAAGAAAGCCTCGATGGGATCCTCGACATAGACCAGCACCTTGTCGGCGCCGGGCGCCTTGCCGTTGTCGATTTCGGCGCGCGTCCAGTACGGCACGACCTTGTGCCCGTCGACTCGTCCGCGCAGCCGCTTGTCCTTGAACTCGGGATAGAGCGCCGTCAGATCGATGGTGAGGAGATCGTCGGGCGCGGCGTAGAGCGGCACGGCGAAGCGCGCGGTCTTGGTCCGGCTGCCGGCAAGCAACGGCTCGTAGTACCCGGTGACCATGCCATTGGTGCGGCCGTCGGCGGCGGCGACTTCGTATGGGCTAAAATGCGTCTCGAAGAAGCTTCGTATCGCGGCACTGTCCAGCGGGTCGACCGTTTCCGCGGCGGTGCAGACGGACGTCCAGAGCGCGCGAGTGGAGACGTCGGGTTTCACGAGCGCCGTGCAGCCGACGCGAAACGCGGGCCACACGTCCTGCACGCGGTCGTCGTTCCAGCCGGGAAGCGCGCCGAAGGCGACCGCACGGTAGCTCGCGGGAAGCGAAGGGACGGGCGCGGCAACCGCCGGTGGTGCAACGGCAGGCGGCACGACCGGCGGTGGCGGGACCGTCGCGCAACCGGCGGCGAGCAGCAGAAATGCGACGGCCGCCCACGCGTGAACGCAATCGCGCGTGCGGCCAGGGAGTACCGCGGTCATGGTCTGGTTCTTTCTGGAAGTGCTGGTGGCGCTCGCGATCGCGGTCGGCATCGTGTGGTGGACGATGGGACCGAAGCGGCGCAGGCCGCCCGGCGATTCCTAATGCAGCACGCGGGGCACCGACAAAGTGAAAGGCGGGATGGTCGCGTCGAACGCGCTCCCGTCCTCGGCGACCATCTGGTAGGTGCCCCGCATCGTCCCGACCGGCGTCGCGAGGTGCGTTCCGCTCGTGTACTCGAAGCTTTCGCCGGGCTTGAGAAGCGGCTGCTGGCCGATCACGCCCAGGCCCTTCACCTCCTGGACGCGATGCTCGCTGTCGGTGATGATCCAATGGCGGCTGATGAGCTTTGCCGGCACGCTGCCGGTGTTCGTCACGGTAATCTTGTAGGCGAACACGTACTGGTTGCGCGACGGATCGGACTGGTCGGCAATGTAGGTCGCATTTGCCGCAACGGTGATGTCGTATTTTTTCGAGTCGGCCATTGGCCGCGCTCCAACCGTTCAAGAGACGGATTATAGAATGACTGAGTTTCGGATTGCGCCGTCGCTGCTCTCGGCCGACTTCGCCCGCCTCGGCGACGAGGTGAAGGCCGTCATCGCCGCCGGCGCCGATCTCATCCACTTCGACGTGATGGACAACCATTACGTTCCCAACCTGACGATCGGGCCGCTGGTCTGCGAAGCGCTGAAGGGGCACGCGACGGTGCCGATCGACGTGCACCTGATGGTCAAGCCGGTGGACCGCATCATTCCCGATTTCGCGAAGGCGGGTGCGGCCATCGTGAGCTTCCACCCGGAGGCCTCCGACCATGTCGACCGCACGATCGGCCTCATCCACGAATGCGGCTGCAAGGCGGGGCTCGTCTTCAACCCGGGCACGCCGCTCGACTGGCTCGACCACACGCTCGACAAGGTCGAGCTCGTCCTCATCATGTCGGTGAATCCCGGCTTCGGCGGGCAGTCGTTCATTCCGCATGCGCTCGAGAAGCTGCGGGCGGCGCGCGCGCGGATCGACATTGTCCAGCAGAAAACCGGGCGCGCGATCATGCTCGAAGTCGACGGTGGCGTGAAGGTCGACAACATCGCGGCGATCGCGAAGGCGGGCGCCGACACGTTCGTCGCCGGATCGGCGATCTTCGGCACGCCGGATTACGCGGCGACGATCGCGAAGATGCGCGCGGAGCTTGCAAGGGCCGAATGAGCGAGCCAAGGCCCGAACGGCGTCGCCGAGCGATCGAGTGCGGACGACCCACCGGCGGTTCGTGTGCTGACTTTCGGGCGGAGTCCGCGGGATGAATGCTGCGCCGGGCGTTGAAGCGCGCGCCGGCGACGAGCGCATCTTCGAGGTCAGCGCGATCGCGTTCGACCTGGATGGCACGCTGCTCGACACGGTCCACGACCTCGCCGCGGCGGTGAATGCGATGCTCGCCGATCGCGGGCTTGCGCCGTTGTCCACGGACGCGATCCGCGTCATGATCGGCAAGGGAATGCCGGTACTCGTGCGCCGCGCGCTCGCGACTGCCATGAACGTCGCCGCGGACGACATCGCCGACGGCGACCTCGGCGCGGCGCTTTCTTGCTATCAGGCCCACTACGCCGCGCTGCTGGGCCGCGCGACGCTCCCTTTTCCGGGCATGCGGGAAGGACTCGAGCGGCTGACGGCGATGGGATTCCCCCTCGCGGTCGTCACCAACAAGGCGACGCGCTTCGTGCGCCCGCATCTCGAACAGGCCGGCATCGCGCGTTTTTTCGCCGTCATCGTCGGCGGCGACCAGCTGCCGACGATGAAACCGGATCCCGCACAGCTCCGGCATGTCGCGGAACGCTTTGGCATTCCGTGTTCCCGCCTGCTGATGGTCGGCGACTCGGGCAACGATGTCGATGCCGCGCGGGCCGCGGGCTGTCCGGTGGTGGTCCTCCCCTATGGCTACAACGAAGGCCGGCCGGTGCAAATCCTGGGTGCCGATGGTATAGTGGCCTCGCTGGCTGCGGTCGCTGATCGTGTTGTCTGTTTCATCCCGGAAACGCCTTGAACTTCGACCTCTTCGATTGCAACGTTGCCGCCGCCCTGACCGGGCGTCGGTGCGCGACTGCCTGGCGCCGCTGGCGCTCCTGACGCCCCGTCGTCAGATCGCGCCCGGTGTCGCGCGCCCCAAGCGACCCTTCCCGTCGTTGCCCGAGTCGAAGCATCATGAACGAAAGCGAATTCCGCGCCCTCGCAGCGCAAGGCTTTAACCGCATTCCGCTCGTCCTCGAGACGTTCGCGGACCTCGACACGCCGCTGTCGCTGTACGTGAAGCTCGGCAACGCGCCTTACACGTACCTGCTCGAGTCCGTGGTCGGCGGCGAGCGCTTCGGCCGGTACTCGTTCATCGGCCTGCCGGCAAGAAAACGAATCCGCGCGCGGGGAACGTCGATCGAGGTCGACGACAACGGAACGATCGTCGAGCGGCACGAAGGCGACCCGCTCGCGTTCATCGCGTCGTTCCTGCGCCGTTACCGCGCCGCGCCTGCGCCGGGCCTGCCGCGCTTCTGCGGCGGGCTTGCGGGAATGTTCGGCTACGACACGGTGCGCCACATCGAGCGACGGCTCGCGGACACCGCGCCGCCCGCGACGCCTGCGCTCGCGGCGATCCCCGACATCCTGCTGCTCCTGACCGAGGAGCTCGTCGTCGTCGACAATCTCGCGGGCAAGATAACGTTGATCGTCTACGCCGATCCCGGCGAGGCCGATGCCCATGCAAGAGCCACGGCACGGCTGTCGGCGCTGCGCCGGAGGTTGCGTGAGCCGGTCTCGATTCCGTTCCAGACCGCGTCAACGGTCACGCAGGCGCACAGCGAAACCGGCGCCGAGGCGTTCATGGGCGCGGTGCGCAAGGCGAAGGACTACATTGCAGCCGGCGACGCGATGCAGGTCGTGCTGTCGCAGCGGCTCGCGCGGCCGTTCACGTCGTCGCCGCTGTCGCTTTACCGGGCACTGCGCTCGCTCAATCCGTCGCCGTACATGTTCTACTACGACTTCGGCGACTTCCACGTGGTCGGCGCGTCGCCCGAGATCCTCGTGCGCAAGGAAGGCACGACGGTCACGCTGCGGCCGATCGCGGGCACGCGGCCGCGCGGGGCCACGCGCGACGCCGACGAAAAGCTCGCGCAGGAGCTCCTCGCGGACCCCAAGGAGATCGCCGAGCACGTGATGCTGGTCGACCTCGGTCGCAACGACGTCGGGCGCGTGGCGGCGACGGGAACGGTCAGCGTCACCGACCGGATGGTGGTCGAAAGATACTCGCACGTCATGCACATCGTCTCCAACGTCGAGGGCACGCTGAAACCGGGGCTCGGCAGCCTCGACGTCCTGCGCGCGTCGTTCCCCGCCGGCACGGTGAGCGGCGCGCCGAAGGTGCGCGCGATGGAGATCATCGACGAGCTCGAGCCCGCGCGCCGCGGCGTCTACGCGGGCGCGGTCGGTTATGTGAGCTTCCAGGACGACATGGACACGGCGATCGCGATCCGCACCGCGGTGATCAAGGACGGCATGCTCTACGTGCAGGCCGGCGCCGGCATCGTCCACGATTCGGTGCCCGAATCCGAATGGCAGGAGACGCAGAACAAGGCGCGCGCCGTACTCCGCGCGGCGGACATGGTGCAGCAGGGATTGGACGACGAGGGGTGAACGTGTCACCAGATGCCCGCAACGGCGCCAGGAAAGACCGTATCGTGCCGCTCGACGCGCAGGCCGCGCCGCCGCCCGCGCGCTCGAAAAACCCGTTGTCACGCGACGTGGTGGTGCGCGCCTATCGGCGCTACGCGCCCGTGTACGACCGGATCTTCGGGGGTGTCCTCGATCCCGGGCGGCGCGCGCTCGCCGAGGCCGTGACCGCGCTGCAGCCGGCGTCGCTGCTCGAAGTCGGCGTCGGGACAGGCCTCATGCTTGCCCGCTATCCGGCAACAACCGCCGTCGTCGGCATCGACTTGTCGATGGAGATGCTTGCGAAGGCGAGCGCGCGGGTGCCGGAACTGGCGGATCGCGACATTCGGCTGGAGGTGATGGATGCGGAGGCGCTGACGTTTCCTGACGGCAAATTCGACTGCGTCACCGTCCCCTACGTGCTCTCGGTGACGCCCGACCCGCGGCGCCTGGTCGCCGAAGTCCGCCGCGTCTGCCGCGTCGGCGGCACGATCCTGATCCTCAACCATTTCAGCGGCAGCCGCCTCTGGTGGCTGCTCGAGCAGGTCGTGAAGCCGGTTCCGGGGAAGGTGGGCTTCCGCTCGGACTTCGAGCTCACGGCAGAAATCTCGCGCTACGACTGGAAAGTCGAGTGGATGAAGGACGTCAATCTGTTCGGCCTGTCGAAGCTCGTTTCGATTCGCAACGTCTAGTCCCGCGCGCGAACCGCGCTCGGCCGCCACGCCCGAACGGCGCGAGTTTGAGCACCTTGCCAGGCGATATCCGTCGTCAGTTGCCACCGACGGTGGTGATCGTCCCAAAAAAGACGCCACCGTTGTTGCGGACCGTATTGTCACCGCGACTTTCGAACAGCGCCCCATTGTTGTAGAAGCCGTAAGAGTTATTCCCGCTGACTGTCGTGCGACCAACGACCAGCCTGGCGGCAGCTCCGACCGCCGTGACGGCGGGGTAGCCGCCGTCGTCCGAGTTGTTCGAGAAGGTGCTGTCGGTGATGGCCGCCGTCGCCGGCCCGCTGTCGCCGAATACGACAAAGCCGTTGAACTTGCTGCCGGCGATCGTCGAGCGTGTCACCGTCATCGAGGCGAAGCTGGACGCCAGGCCGACAAGCTCGATTCCGACGCTCTGGTTGTTCAAGGCTTCTATGCCCTCCACCTGCACCGACGTCGGCGTCGCCACCGGTCCGCCGCTGGCGTACACGCCGTAGAAGGCATTCGATGTGAACGACGAATCACGCAACGTGGCGCGGGCGCCGTTGAAGAACGCCGAACCGCTCAGGTTGCGCGCGCTCACCGTGTTCCGGACCAGCACATCGACGACGCCGTTCGCCCAGATGCCGTCGTGCGCGTTGTCGCTGATATAGCTGTCCGTGATGACGACGCTTCCGGCGACGATCAATATTCCTTGCGCGCCCATGCCGCTGATGCGGCAGCGGTCGATGCGGAGCGCGTTGACCGCTGCGACGTTGATGCCGAGGTTTCCACCCTGGCCGCTGATCGACAGCCCGCGCAGCGTAATTGTTGCGCCGGGCGCGTTGACGTCGATGCCGTTCGTCGACGCAAACACCGAGATGCCCGCGTAGACACCGGCCGGCGCTTCGATCGTGACCGATTGGGTGACGGTCACCCGGCCGTAGGCGCCGGAGTCGAGCACGATGATCTCGCCACCTGCGGCCGTTTGCGTCAGCGCGGCCCCGAATGAGCGGCAAGGCGCGGTCACCGTGCATGCGTTCAAATCGCTGCCGGTAGTGGAGACGAACGACCGCTGTGCCGCTTCGGCCGAAAACGCTGCGGCTAGTGCGAGCAACGCCGGAACGACGATCTGCCGTACGCGCATGTTCACTCCCCTGATGGTGCCGACGGGCGGCGACGGGAAAGATTATGCCAGCGCCCCGCCGCGGACGGCATGCGGGAGCCCGTTACGAAAGGGCCGAAGGTTGGTAGAATCACGATCTATGCAGCTCTCCGTGACCTACGCGCACCCGATCTTCCTCCTCCGCTGGTGGCGGTAGCCGCCACGTCCTGCCATCGCCCGGGCGCCCGAGACCCCAGCGGGAACCAATCCAGACCCGGGCGTCTTCCAGGGGTATCTGCCTGAATTGCTTGCGACGTCGATTCGCTGACGGAATCGGTCGTACGGTCGCACCCATGCTGCTGATGATCGACAACTACGATAGCTTCACCTGGAACCTCGTCCAGTACCTGGGGGAGCTCGGCGCCGACGTGCATGTGCACCGCAACGACGCCATCACGGTCTCCGAGGTCGCGGCCTGGGAGCCTTCGCACATCGTCGTGTCGCCGGGGCCCTGCACGCCGAACGAGGCGGGCATTTCGGTCGACCTGATCCGCGCGTTCGCCGGAAAGATTCCGATCCTCGGCGTGTGCCTCGGCCACCAGGCGATCGGACAGGCGTTCGGCGGCCGCATCGTCCGCGCGCAGCGGGTGATGCACGGCAAGCTTTCGCCCGTGACGCATGACGGCAAGGGCTCCTTTACGGGCCTCCCGTCGCCGCTCGCGGCAACGCGGTACCATTCGCTGGCGATCGAGCGCGCGTCGCTGCCCGCCGACCTCGAGGTCACCGCGACCGCGGACGACGGCGAGATCATGGGCGTGCGCCACCGGCGTCTGGCCGTCGAGGGCGTCCAGTTCCACCCGGAGGCAATCCTGACCGAGCACGGGCACGCGCTGTTGCGCAATTTCCTGGAGGGGAAACCATGACGATCTGGCGATATGTTGCCGCGGCGATGGTCGCGGCGCTGTTCCCCGCCTTCGCTGCTGCGTCCGCGATGGACGAATGCGACGACGCCGGCGATCGAGCGGCCGTCGCGAAATGCCTGACCAATCTCGACGGGGAAGCGCTCGCCTCCCTGAAGCAGGCGGAGACCGCCGCCGGGCGCGCGGCGCGCGACGTCGAAGTCGCGACCAAGCATCCCGGGGCGTACACCGCGTTTGCCTCGTCGTCGCGCGCGTTCGCGCTCTATCAGCAGGCGCAATGCGATTACGTCCGCGCGATGCAGGCGGATGCGGGCGCGCCGGCGGCCGCCGAGCCGACGGTTGCCACGCTCGCGCGCCTCGCCTGCCGGGTCGACCTCGCGCGCGAACGCATCGAGATTCTCAAGCCATAAGGACCCGGAGCCGTCATGACCCTATCCGTGCAGGACGCGCTGCAGCGCACGATCGAGCACCGCGAGATCTTCCCCGACGAGATGCTGGCGATCATGCGCCGGATCATGAGCGGCGAAGTGACGCCGGTGATGATCGCCGCGCTGACGGTGGGCCTTCGCGTCAAGAAGGAGACCATCGGCGAGATCGCCGCCGCGGCGCAGGTGATGCGCGAATTCGCGACGAAAGTCGAGGTGCCCGACCGCGATCATCTGGTCGACATCGTCGGCACCGGCGGCGATTCTGCCCACACGTTCAACATCTCGACCGCGTCGATGTTCGTCGCCGCCGCGGCGGGCGCCCGGGTCGCGAAGCACGGCGGCCGGTCGGTGTCGTCGAAATCCGGCAGCGCCGACGTGCTGGAGGCCTTCGGCGCCAACATCCTGCTTACGCCGCAACAGGTCGCGCAGTGCATCGCCGAGACCGGGATCGGCTTCATGTACGCGCCGTCGCACCACAGCGCGATGAAGCATGCGGGGCCGGTGCGCAAAGAGCTGGGCGTGCGCACGATCTTCAACATCCTGGGGCCGCTCACCAACCCGGCCGGCGCGCCGAACCAGCTGCTCGGGGTGTTCCATCCCGATCTCGTCGGCATCCAGGTGCGCGTGCTGCAGCGTCTCGGCAGCAGGCACGTGCTCGTCGTCTACGGCAAGGACGGCATGGATGAGGTGTCGCTCGGCGCCGCCACGATGGTCGGCGAGCTCAAGGACGGCGAAGTGCGCGAATACGAAATCCACCCGGAGGACTTCGGCCTGTCGATGAAATCGAACCGCGGGCTCAAGGTCGCCGATGCGATGGAATCCAAGGAAATGGTGCACGAGGCGCTGGGCAACGTCGAAGGGACGCCGCGGGAGATCGTGATCCTGAACGCCGGCACGGCGCTCTACGCCGCCGACGTGGCCGACTCGATCGCGGAGGGCATCGAGCGCGCGCGCGCGGCAGTCGCCTCCGGGGCGGCGCGAAAGAAGCTCGACGCGTTCGTTGCGCTGACGCAGAAGCTCGGTTCCGCGAACGCCTGAGCGGCGCTCGTGCCGATGGAAGACATCCTCGCGCGAATTCTCGCGACCAAGCGCGACGAGGTCGCCGCGGCGATGCGGGTGCGGCCGATCGCGGAAATCGACGCCGCGGCGCGCACCGGTCCGGCACCGCGCGACTTCGAAGGAGCGCTGCGCGCGGAAATCGCCGGCGGGCGCGCGGCGGTGATCGCCGAGATCAAGAAGGCAAGCCCGAGCCGCGGCGTGCTGCGGTCCGAATTCGATCCCGTGGGCATCGCGGAAAGCTACGACCGCGGCGGCGCCGCGTGCCTGTCCGTGCTGACCGACCGGACGTATTTCCAGGGCGCGCCCGAATACCTGTCCGCGGCGCGCGGTGCCTGCGGCCTGCCCGCGCTGCGCAAGGACTTCATCATCGACGAATACCAGATCGCGGAATCGCGGGCGATGGGCGCCGACGCGATCCTGCTGATCGTCGCGGCGCTGGACGACGCGCGCCTCGCCGCGTTCGAGGCGCGCGCGCGCGACCTCGGGATGGCGGTGCTGGTCGAAGTGCACGACGCGGCGGAGCTCGACCGTGCGCTTTCATTCGACACCGCGTTGATCGGCATCAACAACCGGAACCTGCGCACGTTCGAAGTCGCGCTTTCGACGACCCTCGACCTCGTGCCGATGGTCCCGGCCGGCCGGCTGGTCGTCACCGAAAGCGGCATCCGCGCGCCGTCCGACGTCGCGACACTCCGCGCGCACGGTGTCGACGCATTCCTGGTCGGCGAGGCGTTCATGCGCGCTGCGGACCCGGGGGCGGCGCTGGCCCAGCTCTTCGCCTGAGCCCGCGGCGCCGGTGCTATCATGCGCTGCCGTTTCGGCGCGCCGCGTTGCCCCGGGAGACCCTCATCGTGTCGGCCATCGCCGCCGAAAACGTCAGCAAGCACTGGACGACCGCTGCAGGTGAAGTGCGCGCGGTCGACGGGCTGTCGTTCGCGTTCGATGAGGGGACGCTCAACGTGCTCCTCGGCCCGTCCGGTTGCGGCAAGTCGACCACGCTGCGTCTCATCGCCGGCTTGGAGCAGGCCGACGGCGGCCGCATCCTGATCGGCGGCCGCGACGTGACGGCGCTCTCGCCATCGCAGCGCAACATCGCGATGGTGTTCCAGTCGTATGCACTTTTTCCGCACCTGTCGGTCGCCGAGAACATCGTGTTCGGCCTCAAGGTGCGCAAGGTGGCGCCCGCCGATCTCGCGCGGCGCCTCGCGCGCACGGCGGACCTGCTGGGCCTCGCCGGATTGCTGGAGCGCAAGCCGTCGCAGCTCTCCGGCGGCCAGCAGCAGCGCGTCGCGCTCGGCCGCGCGTTCATCGCGGAAGCGCCGGTGTGCCTGATGGACGAGCCGCTGTCGAACCTCGACGCGCAACTGCGCCAGGACATGCGCACCGAGATCCGCGGCCTGCAGCGCACGCTGGGCATCACGATGGTCTACGTGACGCACGACCAGGTCGAGGCGATGTCGATGGCCGATCGCGTCGTGCTGCTGAACAAGGGGCGCATCGAGCAGAACGCGACACCCGCCGAGCTCTACGAGAATCCGTCGAACACGTTCGTCGCGCGCTTCGTCGGCACGCCGCCCATGAACCTGCTGCCGCTCGAGGCGGGACGCGGCGGCGCCGTCATCGCGGGAACGGACGGCCCGGCGGTGGCGCCCGCGGAATGCGCGGGCCTCACGCTCGGCGTGCGTCCCGAGCACATCGCGCTCGGTTTCGAGCAGGGCGCACGCGCGGAAGTCGCGGCGATCGAGTATCTCGGCGCCGATTCGCTCGTCACCTGCCGGCTCGGCGCGGCAACGCTTGCCGTGCGCGTCCAGGGCAGCGTCGGCCTTGCGCGCGGCGATCCGGCGTGGCTGTCATGGGCGCCGGGCGCGCAGCATTTTTTCGAGCGCACCGGCGAGCGTCGCGCCGCGCCGGCGCAACATCCAACCGAAACGCAGTTTGCGTAACATCTTCCGTCTTGCCCTGCCTGAGGAGAACACCATGTCGTTGAAAGCCGTCATCCGCGCGCTCATCGGAACCGCCGTCGCGCTTTTCGCGGCGCTCGCCGTCGCGCAAGCGCCGGTCGAGGTGCCGTTCTATTACCCGGTCGCGGTCGGCGGGCCGATCACGAAGATCATCGACGGCCTCGCCGCCGACTTCGAGAAGGAAAATCCGGGAATCAAGCTGAAGCCGATCTACACGGGCACCTATCAGGACTCGATCACGAAGGCGCTGACCGCCGTGAAGGGCGGCGATCCGCCGGTGGCGTCCATCCTGCTCTCCACCGACATGTTCACGCTGATCGACGAGGATGCGATCGTGCCGTTCGACGACCTCATCAAGACCCCGGACGACCAGGCGTGGCTGCGGAGTTTCTATCCCGCCTTCATGGAAAACAGCCAGACCGGCGGCAAGACGTGGGGCATCCCGTTCCAGCGCTCGACGATCGTCCTCTACTACAACAAGGAGATGTTCAAGGAAGCGGGGCTCGACCCGAATCGCCCGCCGGCGAACTGGAAGGAGCAGGTCGAGTACGCGCAGAAGCTCACCAAGCGTGACGCATCGGGCAAGGTGACGCAGTGGGGAATGCAAATCCCGTCGTCGGGCTTCCCCTATTGGCTCTTCCAGGCGCTCGCGATCCAGGCCGGGACCAATCTCATGAACAGCGCCGGCACGCAGACGTATTACGATCGCCCGGAAGTCATCGAAGGGCTCACGTACTGGGTCGACCTCGTGAAGAAATACAAGGTGCATCCGGAAGGCATCGTCGAGTGGGGCACCACGCCGAAGGACTTTTTCGAGCGCAAGGTCGCGATGGTGTGGACGACCACCGGCAACCTCACCAACGTGCGCACCAACGCCAAATTCGACTTCGGCGTGGCGATGCTGCCCGCGGGCAAGCAGCGCGGAAGTCCCACGGGTGGAGGAAATTTCTATCTGTTCAAGAAGTCGACGCCGGCGCAGCGCGACGCGGCGATGAAGTTCATCAAATGGGTGACGACCCCGCAGCGCGCGGCGCAGTGGGGTATCGACACGGGCTATGTTGCGGTGCGCGCCGACGCGTGGTCGACGCCGGCGATGAAAGCGTACGTCGACGGTTTTCCCGCGGCCGCGGTTGCGCGCGACCAGCTCCCGTACGCGAAGGCCGAGCTCTCCACGCACGACAACCAGCGCGTCACGCAGGCGCTGAACGACGGGCTGCAGGCGGCGCTCACCGGCACCAAGACGCCCGAAGCCGCGATGAAGGACGCGCAGCGCGAGTCGGAGCGGCTGCTTCGAAGCTACAAGTAGCCGGTCGAGGGTCTTGGCGATGACCCGCACGGCCCAATGGCTGTACGGCTGGCTGCTGCTGCTGCCGGCCGCGGTGCTGCTCGCGCTCTTCACGCACTATCCGGCGATTGCCACCGCGTGGCACAGCCTGTATTCGACGCCAAAAGGCGCCCGGCCGGCGAGCTTCGTGGGCCTCGACAACTTCCGCCAGCTCGCCGAAGACCCGATCTTCCACCAGGCCCTGGGCAACAACGTCTGGTATGCGCTCGGGACGATCCCGGCATCGATCGCGCTCGCGCTGCTGATGGCGACGTGGGTCAATGGGAAGATCGCGGGCCGCGGCTTCCTTCGTCTCGCCTATTTCACGCCGACGATCCTGCCGATGATCGCGGTCGCCAACATCTGGCTCTTCTTCTACACGCCCGAGTACGGCCTGCTCGAGCAGCTGCTGGGTCTCTTCGGCGCGCCGTCGCACAACTGGCTCGGGAGCAAGAGCACGGCGCTGCCGGCGCTGATGGTGGTGACGGTGTGGAAGGAGGCCGGGTTCTTCATGATCTTCTACCTCGCGGCGCTGCAGGCGATGTCGCCGAACCTTGCCGAAGCCGCGGCGATCGAAGGCGCGTCGCGCTGGTATTTCTTCCGCCGCGTCACGTTTCCGCTGCTGATGCCCACGACGCTGTTCGTGCTGGTCAACGCGGTGATCAACGCATTCCGGATGGTCGACCACATCGTCGTGATGACACGCGGCGGGCCGGACAACGCCACGGCGTTGCTGCTCTACTACATCTACATGGTCGGCTTCCGGTTCCAGGACTCGGCGTACGCCGCGGCGCTGACGATGGTGCTGCTCGCGATCCTGGGACTGATGGCGCTCGCGCAATTCGGCTTTCTCGAGCGCCGCGTCCATTACCAATGAGCGCGCAGGGCCGCCCCAAGCGCGAATCGGTCCGCCTCCGGGGGACGGCGCGCGGCGCCAAGGGGGCACACTCATGACGCACGTTTACGATTCGCGCGGCATTCTGCACGGCGTCGAGACGGCAGGCGCGTGGCTCCTCGGCCTCCTCTGGGTGCTCCCGCTCGCCTACGCGTTCTGGACCGCTTTTCACCCGGGCGAATTTCTCGACGCGCTTCGTCCTCTCCGCGCCGCTGACCCTCGATAATTTCGTCCGCGCCTGGCAGGCCGCCCCGTTCGCGCGGTACTTCCTCAACACGACGCTGCTGGTGACGATGGTTCTGGCGGCGCAGCTCGTGCTGGTGACGCTCGCCGCGTACGCGTTCGCGCGGTTCGAGTTTCCGGGGCGCGGCGTGCTGTTCGCGCTCGTTCTCGTCCAGCTCATGATCATGCCCGACGTGCTCATCGTCGAGAATTATCGGACGATGGCCGCGCTGGGTCTCAAGGACACGATCCTCGCGATCGGCCTTCCGTACATGGCGAGCGCCTTCGGGATCTTCCTGCTGCGGCAGACGTTCAAGACGGTGCCGAAAGAGCTCGACGAAGCGGCGCGCATCGAGGGCTGCGGGCCGCTCGCCGTGCTGTGGAAGGTCTATGTCCCTCTTGCCCGTCCGGTCTATCTCGCCTATGCGCTGGTCAGCGTGAGCTTTCACTGGAATAATTTCCTCTGGCCGCTCATCATCACCAATTCCGTGGAGTCGAGGCCGCTGACGGTCGGCCTGCAGGTGTTTTCGTCGACCGACCAGGGGATCGACTGGTCTATCATTACGGCGGCGACGCTGCTGACCACGGCCCCGCTGCTGATCGCGTTCCTTTTGTTCCAACGCCAATTCGTGCAGTCGTTCATGAGGGCCGGGATCCGATGAAGATCATCACGTGGAACACGCAGTGGTGCTGCGGCATCGACGGCCGCGTCGACCCCGCGCGGATCGTGAGCGAGGCGAAACGGCTCGCCGACTTCGACGTGCTGTGCCTGCAGGAGATCGCGTCCAACTATCCGCATCCGCGGCTTGCCGGCAGCGCAGGCGAGGACCAGTTCGCCGCGATCGCGGGGCTCCTGCCCGGGTACACTGCGATTCCGGGCATTGCGGTCGACCACCCGGGAGAGAACGGGACGCGCCGGTATTTCGGCAACATGATCCTGTCGCGGCTGCCGGTGCGGCAGGTCTTCCGGCATCTGCTGCCGTTCCCGGTCGAGCCCGGCGTCAACGGCATGCCGCGCATTGCGCTCGAAGCGGCGATCGTCGCGCCGTTCGGCGAGGTGCGCGTGATCACGACGCACATCGAGTGGTATTCGAAGGTGCAGCGCACGGCGCAGATCGAGGCGTTGCGCGCGATCTACGCAGACGGCCGCGCCTATGCGGAAAAAGGCCCGATCACCGACACGTCGGGCGGCCCATTCCACACCCACCTGCGGCCGGCGCCTACGATCATCACCGGCGATTTCAACCTCGAGCCGGTCGATCCGCTCCACGCGCGGATGAAGGCGCCGTTCGCCGACGGAACGCCGCCGCTTCGTCGATGCGTGGGAAGCGCTCAATCCGGGGAAGCCGCACCCGTCCACGTTCTGCATCTACATGAAGATGGAGCCCGGCGGGCCGGAGCTTCACTGCGATTTCTATTTCGTCAGCGCCGACCTGCGGCCGCGCCTGAAGTCGATCCGCGTCGACCAGCAAACGCAAGCGTCAGATCACCAGCCGGTGATTCTTGAGCTGGGCTAGCGCGAGCGGCGAGCCGGGGCCCCGGCTGAAGGCGAGGGGGAGCGAGCGATCGCGAGTCGCTCCCAGCGGCCGACGGAAGCGGTGCCGCGAATGAACCGGCAGCGCGGAGGCCGCGCTAACGGCCCGGCGGCGGGCCCTTTAGCGCGCGCATCAGTCGCTGCCACGGCAGCGTCAGCCACCAGCGAAAGCTCGCGCGGCGCGAGATTTCCTCGACGAGACGGTCGCGCATCGTCCAGCCCTCCGCGATGACGGAGTCGCGCTGCTCGACGTCCGCAATGCGTCCGGCCTGCACGGCGGCCAGCTCCCGGCGCAGCTCGCCAATCAGGTCCGATTGGGCCCGCTGCCCCGCAACGTGGGCGCGCGTCACCTTTTCGTAGTCGCGGTACATCCACTCGTCGCGGTCGGCCAGCACCGACATGCGCGGCGCGAGCGCGGCGATCGTCTCCGCGCTGCCGCTCGCCAGCACGATGAAGTAGAGCGGGCGCGCGTGACCGGGCGACGGCGCGTCCGCCGCCGTTTCCGAAACTTCGAAGATCTCTGCGGCGGCATGCCCCTGCTCGGGCCACACGACCGAGAAAAAACTCGGGCGCTGGCCGTACCAGGAAGCGTGGGGAAAGCGCGCGCCGATCAACGCGGCAAGCTCGTCGCGATAGAGCTCGCGCACGTGGAATTCGTTGACGTGGTCGCGCTGGTCGGAGTACTCGGCCCTGTTGGGGCACGACAGCACGACGAAGCCGCCGGGCCGCAGCACGCGCCGCACCTCGTCGAGAAAGGCCTCCTGCGCCGCGATGTGCTCGAGCGTCTCGAACGACACGACGACGTCGAACGATGCGTCGGCAAACGGCAGCGCCGCGCAGTCGGCCTCGCGGAAATCGAGGTTCGGCTGCGCCGCGTAACACGCGCGTGCATGGGCAATCGCGGCAGCGGCGATGTCGGCGCCAGTCACGCGCGCCGCATGCCGCGCGATGAGCGCGCTGCCGTAGCCTTCGCCGCACGCGATGTCGAGGACCTCGCGGCCGGCGACGAGCGGCGCGACGAAATGGTAGCGGTGCCAGTGCTCGTACCAGATCTCGCCCGCGGTACCGGGCACGAAGCGCTCGCCGGTGAACGGAAGCTCGTCGTTCATGCCGGCAATTCTACGCGGGCGCGCCGCGCTCTGCCGCGATCCGGATCGAACCCGGCCGGAACGCGCGCGGGAGGCGTCATCGGGTGAATACGATGATGCCGGTCGGGCACAGGTGACGCTTGAGGTCGGGAGCAATCGAACGGTCGAATTCCCGCACGGCGGCCTCGACCGGCTCCGGAATCGTCAACGCCGCGTTTCCGCTGTCCGCGAGAACGCTGCGGAACGCAACCTCGTACACCTCGGGACAGGTCCAGCTGCACGGGATGGATCTCGACTTTCGAAAGGCCCAGCTCCGTTGCGAGCTGCATGAGATACGGTTCGTCGAATATCCACTTGTCGTCGAGGAGCGCGGTCCACGGCTTCGGCGCCGGCGGCCCCAGCCGGCACTGGATATCGAGCCGCAGCACCTTCATCAGGCGCGCGAGCGGACCATCGGCGTCCCCCGAGGCCGCAAGAACCTCGAGCACGCGCGCATAGACCATGGCCATGACGAGCGACCCCGCCTCGAGCGGCTCGACGAGGATCAGCTTGCCCCCGGGCTTGAGGCTGTCCGCGACGTTCGCAAGCGCCGCGCGCGGGTCGAGCAGGTGATGCAGGATCGCGGCACCGAGAACGAGATCGAAATTGCCGGCGCGGAAGAACCGCCGGTGGAGGTCGAAGCAGAAGGGCCGCACGCGACCGCGCAACTCGGCGCGCGATTCGACGAAGTTTCCGAGCAGGCGCAGAAGCTGCGGCGAAATGTCGGTGGCGAAGATCTCGGCACCCGGAAGCAGGCGGCAGGCCGCGAACACGCTGCTGCCGCCGCCGGAGCCTATGTCCTGCACGCGCATCGGCGCGTCCCGGTCGACTCCCGCGAGCGTCAGGCAGCGCGCGACGAGGTCGACGAAATCGAGGCGCTCGAAATAGCGCTGGTGATAGGTGTCGGCGTCCTCGATGAACTGGCTCGTCACATGGATCGGCGACCACGCCCGGTCGATGAGAACCGGTCCGTCGCGATAGACGCGCACGCCGGGCGCCAGCAGTTGCTCGTGGCCCGGCTCGTCCGGCGCCGAAACCTTGCGCAGCGCCGATCGCAGGTCGATGCGGGTGCGCAGCAACCGCCGCAAGTGCGCTTTCAATGTCCACATTGCGCGAATGCGCCGTTGATCCCGAGCTACGGCAAAGCCCGGGGTTCGCGGCGCCGACGGAAAATGATGTCGCGGACCACATGTCCGAGCCGCAGGCCGCGGGTCTCGAACTTGGTCAGCGGCCGGTACGCGGGGCGCGGCGCGAAGCCGGCGGCGACATTCTCGAGCAACGCTTCGCCGGAAAACACGGCGAGAATCTCCTCGGCATAGTCCTCCCAATCTGTCGCGGCGTGCACGTAGCCGCCCGGCGCAATCCGCAATGCAAGCTCGCGCACGAACGCGGACTTGAGGAGCCGGCGCTTGTGGTGGCGCTTTTTCGGCCAGGGATCCGGAAAGAAGACGTGGATGCCGGCGAGCGATGCGGGCGGAATCATCGCCGCGATCACCTCGACCGCGTCGTGCCGGATGACGCGCACGTTCGAAAGCCCGAGCTCGTCGATGCGCTTCAGCAAGCCACCCACCCCAGGGCCGTGGACTTCGATGCCGAGGAAATTTTCGCCGGCGCGCTCCTGCGCGATGACGGCCGTCGTCTCGCCCATGCCGAAGCCGATCTCGAGGATCGTCGGCGCGTGCCGAGCGAACAGGCGGTCGTAGTCGAGCGCGGACGAAGCAAAAGGAACACCGAAACGCGGCAGCAGCTCGTCGAGCGCGCGCTGCTGCGCCGGCGACATCCGTCCCTGGCGAAGCACGAACGAGCGCACGGGCCGCAGAAGCGGCGCGCCGTCCTCGCTTCCGCGCTCGATCATCGGCGCGGCATCATGGGGCATCCGCGCGCCGCCATCCGGCGTCGGTCAGCCGTCGCTCGAGGGTGGCCGCCGCGCCTCCCGCCGGGGTGTATTCGACGACGACGGTGTCGGCATTCCTCCACGAGACACCCGCGTCGTCCCACGCTTGCGCGGGCTTCCACGCGAGCTCCTTTTGCACGCCTTCCTTCGTCACCCGCCAGATCGCGAGCTCGTTGACGCAATTCGACGCGCAGAAATCGGCGGTGACGAGGCGCGTCCGGTCGGGGGAGACTTTGGGCTCCGACGGGAGATCGACGCGCCGACCATTGATCCGCTGCAGCACGATGAACGACGAGTCGCCGCCGTCGTTTACAAACAGGACGACGGCGTTGATCTCGCTCAGGAAGTCCCATAGCGCATACGAGCGACCGCCATTGAGCGCTTCGGTGTCGGTGAATGCCACCACGCCGGTCGGGTACAGCGAGACCTTGAGCGTTTCGCCTTCGCGCGTCGCGAGATTCGGCAGGCGCTTCAGCTGGAGCTCCTCGATCTTGCGACCGCAATGCGCGGGCCCTTCGGTCTGCGCGCACGCCGCGGCCAGCTCGTCGTGCGACAACGGCGCGGCGAGGGCGGCCAGCGAAGGAAAAAGTATCGGCACGAGCGCGATGCGCGCCCATTGTCCGGCGCCCGCGCGCAAACCCATCGCCGTCAGCCGATGAGGCCCGTGGCGGGCGAGCTGGGCGACGCCTCGTACAGCTTGCGCGGCATGCGCCCGGCGAGGAACGCTTCGCGGCCGGCCTCGACCGCGAGCTTCATCGCGCGCGCCATGCGCGAAGGCTCGCGGGCCGCGGCGATCGCGGTGTTCATCAGCACGCCGGCGCATCCCAGCTCCATCGCGATGGCGGCGTCCGAGGCGGTGCCCACGCCGGCATCGACCAGCACCGGCACGGTCGCCTCGGCAAGGATCAGCTTCAGGTTCCAAGGGTTGAGGATTCCCATTCCGGAGCCGATGAGGGACGCGAGCGGCATGATCGCGACACAGCCGATCGCCGTGAGCTCGCGCGCGATGATGGGATCGTCGGACGTGTACACCATCACCTGGAAGCCGTCCCGAACGAGGATCTCGGCGGCGCGGAGTGTCTCGCGCACGTTCGGGAACAGCGTGTGCGGATCGCCCAGCACCTCGAGCTTGACGAGCGTGTGCCCGTCGAGCAGCTCGCGCGCGAGCTTCAGCGTGCGGATCGCGTCGTCGGCCGTGTAGCAGCCCGCGGTGTTCGGGAGGTACGTGAACTCCGACGGCGGCAGCGCATCGAGCAGCGACGGCGCGTTCGCGTCCTGGCCGATGTTCGTGCGGCGGATCGCGACCGTGACGATTTGCGCGCCCGACGCGACGATGGCCTCGCGCGTCTGCGCGAAATCGCGGTACTTGCCGGTGCCGACGAGCAGGCGGGAGCGGTACGCGCGGCCCGCGATCAGCAGCGGGTCGGCATGGGTGGCTTCAGCGGGCGTGTGCGGAGCGTTCACGAGGCAACTCCATCAGCCGCCGCCCACGGCGCCGACGATCTCGATCTGGTCACCGTTGGCGAGCAGCGTTGCGGCATAGCGGCTTTTCGGCACGATCTCGCCGTTCTTCTCGACGGCGATGCGCTTGCCTTCGATCTCGAGATCGCGGACGAGGTCGGCGAGGGTGGTCGACGGCAGCGACAACGTGCGCGGTCGGCCGTTGACGGTGATGGAAAGCATGGGACCGTTGCGCCGCGAAGGAAGCGACTAGTCTAGCACGCGCCCCGACTCAATCCCCATACTTGCGCATCGCCCGGCGCAGGAAGCGAATCTGCGCCTCGAACCGCGTGCATCCGTCGCAGACCGCGAGGTGCATGCGCATCCGCCAGCGCTCCCACCACGTGAGCGGCCGGTCCTCCGCCTGCGACACGAGGCGCGAAACGTCCCTGCATTTCAGGAGATGACCGAGCGCGCGGCGGATCATGTGCGGCCCCGCCCTTCGAACCAGTTCTTCTGCAGGCACTCGCGCAGGGCCATTCGCGCGCGGTAGAGAATCACCCACAGGTTGTTCGACGTGATCGCGAGCTCGGTGCAGATCTCGTTGCTCTCGAGCTCCATCACCTCGCGCATCATGAACACCCGCGCGGTGTTCGGCGGCAGCTTCTCGAGGCAGAAATCCATCATGTCGAAGAACTGGCGCCGGCCGAGCGCCTCTTCCGGGTTGCCCCAGTCGGCGGGTTTCGTCTCCCACCCCCCGTTGTCCTTGAACAGCGCGTCGAAATCCTCGATGTCGAGCTCGGCGTCGATGTCGCCGAAGGCCGCGACCACGGCCGGCTCGCGCTGCTTGCGGCGAATCGCGTCGACGATCTTGTGCTTGAGGATGCCGGTGAGCCAGGTCTTGAGGCTCGACTTGCCGGCGAAGCCGCTGCCGGAAAGCGCGGCGAGGAGCGTGTCCTGCACGACGTCTTCGGCGGCATCGCGGTCGCGCAACTGCAATTGCGCAACCCGAAGCAGGTAGCCGCGATGCGTCTCGATCTGGCGGGCGAAGTCTTCGGCCATGGGAGGTTGCGAAAGCGACGAGTCCGAATGATAGGGTGTATCGCGCCGGACCGGTAGCACCGGGCGCCGTCCTCGTCGCGGGTGGCATAATGTCGCCCTGCGCGCCGTCCCGACCGGGCCTCGGCGGCGCACCAGAATATTGCAAAGCGAGAAACCATGGCGCGAACGATCCGGACTTTGTTTCTCCTGTCGCTCGCCGGCGCGTTCCTCGCGCCGCTGCTCGCGGTTGCGCAATCGCCGCCGCCGGACACCTCCGCCGCGCCGCCACCGGCGCCCCTGCCGCAGGACAAGCTCGACGCGCTGTTGGCCCCCATCGCGCTCTATCCCGACCAGCTGCTGGGACAGGTGCTGATGGCGGCGACCTATCCGCTCGAGGTGGTCGAAGCCGCGCGTTTCGCCGAGCAGAACCGCGAGCTCAAGGGCGACGCGCTCGAGGACGCGCTCAAGGACAAGACGTGGGATCCGAGCGTGATTTCGCTGGCGTCGTTCCCGCAGGTGCTGGCGATGATGAACGACAAGCTCGAATGGACCCAGCAGCTGGGCGACGCGTTCCTCGCCAACGAGGCGCAGGTCATGCAGACGGTGCAGACGCTGCGGCAAAAGGCACAGTCGGCGGGCAATCTCCAGGACTCGCCGCAACAGAACGTCGTGACCAGGGAATCCTACATCTATATCGAGCCGGCGCAGCCGCAGACCGTGTACGTCCCTGTCTACAACCCGACGGTCATCTACGGAACGTGGTGGTGGCCCAACTATCGCCCGTGGTACTGGTACCCGCCGCCGTACTATGGTTACGGCGCGGCGGCCATCGGCGTGGGCATCGCCTTCGGTGCGGGCTATGCGCTCGGGCGGTACAACTGGGGCTGGTCCAATCCGAATTGGCGCGGTGGAAGCATCAACGTCAATGTCAACAACAACTATTACAGCAACCGCTACCGGAACTACAACCAGAACGGCAACTGGCAGCACAACGTGGACCATCGCAAGGGCGTGGCCTATCGCGACAACGCCGTGCAGAACCGGTATCAAAACCCGGCGACGCGCGGCGGCGCACAGACGCGCGAGGCTTACCGCGGTTACGACTCGTCGCGCCCGAGCTCCTTCAACCCGCGGCCGGAGGGCGGACAATCGGGCGCGCGCCCGACGACGGACCGACCCGCGCAGGGCATGCAGCAGCCGTCGACGCGCCAGAGCTACGAGCGCCCGACTGCGTCCTCCAGCCAGGGCTTCGACGACCACAACTTCCTCCAGCGCGTACAACTCGCGCGAGTCGCGCCCGCAGGTGCAGCAACAGTCGGCGCGCGGCGCGCAAAGTCGCCAATCGATGTCGGCACAGCCCAGCCGTTCGATGTCCGGCGGCGGTGCCGCTCGCGCAGGGGTGGCGGTGGCGCGAGTCGCGGCGGTGGCGCGGCTGGCGGTGGGGGACGCCGATGAACGCCCTGTCGACTTGCAGCGCAACCAAACGCGAGACGATCGCCATGACGAGGCACGTTCAATCGGCGGCGGTGACGATCCTTGCCGTCGTGATCGCCGCGACCGGTGTCGCATCGGCGCAGGCACCCGCCGCGCTCAGCTGCCGCGACACCCAAGGCAAATCGGCCTCAGGTCGAGCAACGGACGTTTCCGTCCGCGGACGCGGCGAGCGAGGCATTGGTCGAGGCGATGCGCTCCGACGACGCGCGCAAGGTTTTCGCCGTTCTCGGGCCGGGCAGCGGAAACCTGATCTACACCGGCGACAAGGTGGCCGACCATCGCGTGCGCGAGATATTCGTCGCCGCGTGGGAAAAGTCGCACAAGTTCGACAGCGCCAATCCGTCGAAGCTGACGCTGCTGGTCGGCGAAAACGATTATCCGTTTCCGTTCCCGCTCGTCCAGGTGGCATCCGGCTGGAAATTCGACGCCAGCGCAGGTGCCGAGGAGATCGTCAATCGCCGCATCGGCAGAAACGAGCTTGCCGCGATCCAGGTGTGCCTCGCCTACGTCGACGCGCAGCGCGAATTTGCGCTGAAGGATCGCGACGGCGACGGCCTTCTCGAGTATGCGCAAAAGCTCAAGAGTTCCCCAGGCAAGCACGACGGGCTTTACTGGCCGGCGAAGGAAGGCGAGCCGCCGAGCCCGATCGGTCCGCTGATGGTGGAGGCCGCCGGCAAAGGCTACGGCAAGAGCGCCGACGGCGAAGCGCGCGGCGTACCACGGCTACCACTACCGCATCCTCACCGCACAGGGCCCGGACGCGCCGGGCGGCGCGTACAGCTACATGGCGAAGGGGCAGATGATCGGCGGCTTCGCGCTGGTCGCATAGCCGGCGCGCTGGGGCGCCTCCGGCGTGATGTCGTTCATCTGCAACCAGGACGGCGTCGTGTACCAGAAGAACCTGGGGCGCGACTCCGCGACGGTCGCGAAGGGCATGACGCGCTACAACCCGGATACGAGCTGGGCCAAGGTCGAGCACTGATTGGCTCCGGACTAACCGGACGACGTATGGCTCGCATTGCGGGCCATACTTTTCACACTCGACCGGCGGAAAAGTTGCGGCCGCCCGGGGGCGGCCGCGGTGTCGTCACGAAACGGATGCGAGGCCGTTCCCGAGTCCTTAAGCGTCCTCGCGTTCGCCCTTGGGCGCATTGCGTCGCATTGCCGGATCGCTCCGACTTTGCTGCGGACCTTGCGGACATCGAGTTAACGTGACGACGCCTTCATTTTCGCGGATACGACATGGCGTGCGTGTCAGGTGGCGGCTGAGAGCAGCGTCGGCAATCTCCTACGCCAGCTCACGTTTGTGTTTCGCTCGGTGGCTGTTTCCGACAGCGGTAGCGCCGCTCCTGATCTCATGCTTCACGCTGACCGTAGATCCGCGTGCGCTGGTCCCGCAACCCGATGGCGGCATCAAGGCGCTGACGCTGACCTGCCCTGTCGCCGAAGCGGCATTGCGCGAAGGGCGGGTGACCCGGCCGCTCGACCCTCGATCCATCCGTCTCGTCACGTGGAATATCCACAAGCAAGGTGACGCCGGATGGCAGCAGGATCTGGAGACCCTCGCCGGCACCAACGACCTCGTGCTCCTTCAGGAAACGAGCTTGCGGCCCGAGTTGCTCGACATCCTGCGCGCCGCGGATCTTCGCTGGGTGATGGCAAGCTCGTTCGAGTACGGCGGCGCCGATTTGGGCGTGCTCACGGCTTTCCGCGAAGCACCGCTTGTCAGCTGCACGCAGCGAATCGTCGAACCTCTGCTGCGCTTGCCGAAATCGGCGGTCATCACCTGGTTCGCGCTGGCAGGAACTCCTCACACCTTGGCCGTCGTCAACGTGCATGCGATCAACTTCTCGCTGTCGATCGAAGCGTATCGCGCGCAATTCGCGGCGCTCGGCGACGCGCTGGCGATGCACGACGGCCCGATCATTTTCGCCGGCGATCTCAATACCTGGTCGGTGGCGCGCAGGAGCGTGGTCGACGATGTCGCCGCGAGGCTCGGGCTGACCGAGGTGGGCTTCGTCGAGGACAAGCGAACCCTTTTCTTCGGCAATCAGCTGGATCACATCCTGGTGCGCGGTCTGCGCGCGGTCGCGGCGAGCGCGATCGAGGTGACAAGCTCCGACCACAATCCGGTGACCGTCACTTTGCAAAGAGCGGATCCGTAGCGAGGGAACCGCCTCTCACACCGGGCGGGCCCCTTCCAAACTGCCTGCAAGGTGCTGCTTCTTGCGCAGGCGCGATGAGGTCGAGCGGGGCTGCCGGCGCTATCCCGGGTCTTCACAGCGATCCGAGGAATTGCAGGAGCTGCGCCTTGAGCGTGCCGGAGAGTGCGTTGAACCTTGCGGTAACGTTCTGCGCTTGGCCGGCGTGACGGTCGATGGCTTCCTGATAGGTGAAGGACAGGCCATCGTGCATGAGGCGATTGCGCGTCCGCAGCGCCCACAGCGGCGCCGTCCGCATCTTGTTCGCCGTTGCCGCGTACTCCGGCGTCGGCAGGATCGGAATGCCGTCGCCGGTTCCGATGTCGTGCAGCAGGAAATCGCTGTAGGGATGGATGATCTTGTTGCCGAGCGCCGGAGGACGGTGTAGGCGCCGCCGTTGATCGTGGTGCCTGCCGGCGCGGTCGTGATCGACGAGACATGGCATACGGCACAGCCGATCTGGTGAAGACCGCTCGCCGGCGTCGACATCCGCGCGTGATGGCGCCGCGCGACGGCGCCTTCGTGGCGCGCATGAAATTGGCGAACGCGAGCACGTCCTTGCCGTCGTCTTCGGGATCCGGCACCGGGTCGTAACCCGATACCGTAGCCGACGAACCGTCCGCTCGACGTGTTCTCCTCCGGAAGCAGCGGGATTGGTGATGCCCATCTCGTTCAGGTAGGCGTCAGCGGCGAACGACTCCAGGCTCGCGTGCTGCGCCTTCCAGCCGAAGCCGGCCGACGCGCGCACTGCCGTCGGCCTCCAGCACGGGGACCAGGTCGCGTGCCGCGCATCGCGACCGGCTGGCTGTCGCGAATCGCGAGCAGCGTGTTGTTCGCGATCGCCTCGACGAAACCGTCGCCCAGCGTGTTCGGTCGAGATGCGGAACGTGCGGATGTCGTCTCCCGCGACGACCCGCTCGACGACGTCGGGATGCGTCGCGCGCGACTGGATCAGCGAACCGCCCAGCGATTCGAAGAACGCGCCGTTCAGGTGCGGCCGGTGCGCTGCACGGTCACCTGGCTCGCGCCGCCGGTGACGACGTTCTGATGGCATTCGCGGCAGCTCTGCGCGTTGTAGGTCGGACCGAGGCCATCCGCGACGGTCTCGACCTCCTCGAAGATGAAGCGGTTGTCGTTGAACGAGCGCAGCGCATGACGGTGTCCTCGGTGAGCGTGCTCGAACGGCGGGCCCTGCGGATCGAAGCCGTTCGTCAGGTTGTCGAAGCCCGTGGGCGCCTCGGCAGTACCCGGCGCCGCGTTGCGTACCGCAGCCGCGGTGCGGCCTTGCTGATCGAAGGCGCCTGGCGCGCCCTCGTCCGGCAGTTGTCCGTTGTGCGTGAACCGGAGGCGCCATTTGTCGCCGGCCATGCTTTGCGTATTGGACGTCTGACTCGTCACCCCGCTGGCGAGCATTGCCGCCATGACGGCCCCGGTGGCCATCCAGATCCTGTTCCGGTTCGCTCGTTTCATCGGTGCCTCCGTGAGTTGCGATTGCGCCCACGCCGACACTAGCGCGCAATTGCGGAGGCATCGTGGTCAATTGTGGATGGATCGTGGAACCCGACACGTCGCGGGCACTCCGCGGCTCAGGTGATAGCCCGCGCCGTACGTCGCATGAATGAGCGTTTGGCCCGGGCATGCCGTCTGCAGCTTGTGCCGAAGATTCTTGATGAGGCTGTCCACGGCACGCTCGCTGCGGATCCGGTCGCAGTTGACCGCGCGCATGAGCTCTGCGCGCGTTACGACTCGCTCGTCGGCATCATGAAGCGCTGCGAGCACACGAAATTCGGCCGGCGTCAGAGGTAGCGAAAGACCGTCAAGGGGGCGACGTAGCGCGCGCAGTCGATCGTCAGTCCCATTGCCGGTACCGCCTGCAATCGGCTGCGGCGCAGGATGGATCTTATTCGTGCGTCGACTTCGCGCGGGCTCACTGGCCTCCGCAGGTAGTCGTCGGCACCGTGATCGAGGCAGAACACGCAGTCCGAGTCGGACGCGGCACAAGACGAGATGCGGATCACGGCCACATCGGCGCACGTTTTCAGCTGCCGAGACGGCCATCGCCTTCTCGTAATGGTGCGGAAGATTCAGCAAGACGATCGATGGGCGCTCGTCGTTGACGGATGGGAGGAGATCGCTGGACGCCGACTTCAGGAGAACGACGTACCCGACGTCGGCCAGATGGTTCAGCAGTGCGTCATCGGGCCGCGAGCGCAAAGCGACGATCGAGGGGCGTTGCAAACCCGCGCGATCCGGACATCCCGTAGAGCTGCCGCTTTCTCCGGTCGAGGCGCTGCAGCGGCTCCCACGGGGCGCGTTTCGCACGAGTCGCGTGCGACCCACCCTGCGGCGCACGGGTTCCGAGGTCTCGCCATTGCCGTGAACGGGAGGCGAGTGCAGTTGATCAGACTTGGCCGCCGGGGCTATGCTATGACATTGTCATTGCCATTGTTTGTCCCGCGCGGGTTGCATTGGCAAGTTGCGGGCACGTGCATCGCCACCGCGCTGGCGGCGGACCAAAAGCGGTCTGGCACGTTTTAAATCAGCATGTTGTCGTCCGGTGCGCGAAATATGGAGATTGTGTGGACGTCACTTCACTGCTCGCTTGCGTAAGCGGCGGGCGAGGGGAAGTCGCTGCTCCGTTGGCCCCGCGTCGCGGGATTCGGGCGCCGGAATCATGCGCTTTGGAATAACGTCGAAGCTCTTCGCCACCATCCTCATCACCAACGTGATGATCGCGGTCGTCTTTGGCGCAGCCATGCAGATGAGCGTCGATCGCGGCTTCCATGAATATGTGGAAGGCCGGGAGCTTCGCCGCCTGCAGCAACTCGCTAACGTCTTTGCCTCCGCCTTCGCGCAGCATCGAGATTGGTCCTTTGTGCAGGACGATGATGAATGGCGACGTCTGCGCGGCAACGATCACCCGCTACGCGCGCGCAGCGATCAGCGGCTGCCTATTGCCGGCCCGGAGCGACCGGCCGATACGCAACCCCCGGGAAATGAACGCCCGCCGTTGCGCGGGCCCCACGCGTTCGAAATGGGCGACCCAGCGGGCGGTGCACCGCCGTTGATGCTGCTCGATTCCCAGCGCCAGTTTGTGCGCGGAAGCCTATTGCACGGTCAGGGCCCCGCGTTGTCGGTACCGGTCCTCGTGGCGGGCAAATCCGTAGGTTGGGTCGCAGTGCCGGAGTTGCCGCTTGGCGGGTCCGACAAGCAGTTTTTGCAGCATCAACTGAAGATGAGCTGGATTGTCGGTTGCGTCGCGTTTGTGCTCGCGGCGATGGTTTCCATCGTGCTGGCGAGGGAATTCCTTGCCCCCATACGACGTCTGGCGCGGGCGACCCGGCGTCTGGCGACGGGCGACTATGCGCAGCGCATCCGTGTCGACCGCGGCGATGAACTCGGTCAGCTTGTCGGCGATTTCAACGCGCTTGCCGAGACGCTCGGGCAGGTGGAGGCCGCGCGCCGCTCATTCCTCGCGGATGTTTCGCACGAGTTGCGCACGCCGCTGGCGATTCTGCGTGGAGAGCTCGAAGCGCTGCAGGACGGCGTGCGCTCACTGACTCCGGAGGCCATGAAGTCACTGCAGGCCGAAGTCGGTACGCTGGCGGCGCTGGTCGAGGACTTGCGGGAACTCTCTGCTGCCGACGTGGGCAGCGCTGTCTACGAGCGCCAGGAACTCGATCTTGGAGCTTGGTGCGCACGGCGCTGTACGCGTTTCGGATCGCTTCACCGAGCGCGAGCTGGCGGTGGATACGGCTGGCATTGCCGCCGATCGCATTGCGATCGACGGTGATGCCCGCCGGCTGACGCAGCTGTTCAACAACCTGTTCGAGAACACGCTCCGCTACACGGATCGTGGTGGCCGCGTGAAGATTGGCCGCCAGAACACGAGCCAGGGCGTCGAGCTGCGATCGAGGATTCGGCGCCAGGTGTGCCGGCCCGATTGCTCCCGCGATTGTTCGAACGCCTGTTCCGCGTCGAGAGTTCGCGCAATCGCACGCTCGGCGGCGCCGGCCTGGGTCTTGCCCTTTGTCGCAGCATCGTCGGCGGCCATCACGGGGGACATCGAAGCCAGCGCGTCCAGCTCGGCGGCCTGTGTATCAGGGTTCGCCTTCCACTCCCGCGAGACGACCGTTGAGCTCCCCAGAGACTCGACCCAATCATCCTGGTCGTCGAGGACGAGCCAAAGCTGGCGACACTTCTGGCGGACTATCTTGCGCGCCGATGGGTTTGCGCCACGCTGTGTCGGCGACGGCAATTCGGCCATCGTGGAAGCCCGCAAGAACGAAGCGAGCCTGATGCTGCTCGACCTGATGCTGCCGGGCAAGGACGGCCTGACCGTCTGCCGCGAGGTGCGGTCGTTCAACACGTTGCCGATCATCATGGTCACCGCGCGCGTGGAGTGAGATCGACCGTTTGCTGGGGCTGGAAATGGGCGCGGACGACTACATCTGCAAGCCCTTCAGCCCGCGCGAAGTCGTCGCGCGGGTCCGTGCCGTGTTGCGTCGCGTCCCCGTGGTTTCCGACGGCTGCGCGGGGCGCCTCATCCTCGATCAGGAGCGCCATGAAGTTTCGCTGGAGGGTCGCGCGATAGCGCTGACGCCGGTTGAATTCCGGCTGTTGAGGACCCTGGCTTCTGCGCCCGGGCGAATCCATTCGCGCGACCAGCTGCTGGACGGGCTGTATGAAGACCGCCGTGTCGTGCTCGACCGAACGGTCGACAGCCACGTCAAGAACGTGCGGAGAAAACTCGCGGAAATTGCGCCCGGTCAGGAAATCATCAGGTCGATTTACGGCGTTGGATACGCACTCGACCCCGATTGACTGCCGCGCTAGCGCGAGGACCTCACGTCGCCAGCGCCTGCTCGATGTCGCCGATCAGGTCGCCGAGATGCTCGACGCCGATCGACAGGCGCACGAGATCCGCCGGGCACAGCGTCCCGGGGCCCTCGACGCTGGCGCGATGCTCGGCCAGACTTTCGACCGACCCGAGGGAGGTTGCGCGCTTGAACACCCCGAGCTTCGCCGTGAACGTTTTCGCAGCCTTCTCGCCTTCCTTGAACTGCAGGGAGATCATCCCGCCGAAGCCGCCATGCATCTGCCGCGCGGCGACGGCATGACCGGGGTGCGACGGCAGTCCCGGGTACAGGACATGCGAGAGTTTTGGGTGCCCGTGAAAGCGCTGCGCGATCGCGAGCGCGTTGACGCAGGCCGCGGCGACGCGCAAATGGAGCGTTCGCATGCCGCGCAGCAGAAGCCAGGCTTCCATTGGTCCCAACACGGCACCGCCGCCGCCGCGAACATACCGGATGCGCTGCCACATCTCGTTGTCCCCCGCGGTCGCGAGCGCGCCCGCAATCACGTCGGCGTGGCCGTTCAGGTACTTGGTCGCCGAGTGCATGACGAGGTCCGCGCCCAATTCCAGCGGGCGCGTCAGCATGGGGGTTGCCGCGGTGGAGTCGACCGCGACGATGGCACCGACCTCGCGGGCGAGTGCGCTCGCGGCGGCGATGTCGGTGATGTCCCAGGTCGGATTCGCGGGCGTTTCGATCCAGATCAGGGCCGGCCGTCGCGCGCGCACTTTGGTGGCCAGGTCGTCGAGGGAGGCATTCTCGTAGGACTCGATGGCGAGTCCCCACGGCACGGCGAATTCGAGCAGCCATTTGCGCAACGCCCAATACATGTTGCGTGGGACGAGCGCGCACGCGCCCGGCGCGAGCGCCTGGAACACCGCCGCCGCGGCGGACTGTCCTGACGCGAACAACAAAGCGCTGGGCGCATGTTCCAATGCGGCGATCAGGGCTTCGGCCTGGTCGTACGTTGGATTGTCGGCGCGCGAATAGATGCGGCCGCCGGGAAATGCTCCGTCCGCACCGCGTTCGTAGGTCGTCGACACGTAGATGGGCGGCACGATGTCGCGATAGGGCAGCGCGATCCGGCCCATGCCCTGGGCGGCCAGCGATTCGGGGTGCAAGTCGGGCTTGTCGGCAGGCATCGTCGCCCATTGTAATCAAAGACGTGGCGACGGCGGCGGAGGGCAACTGAGGGCCGCATCCGATGAATCGACCTTACAATGCCTGGCCCACACGGAGGATCCCATGCGCAACACTTCCCTGCGAACGTTCATAGCCGCCGCGATTCTCGTCCTGTCCGTGCCAGCCTTCGCCGTCTCTCCCCAGCGCGTGTTCGTGTCGTCCACGGGATCGGACACCAACCCGTGCTCGATCACCCAGCCGTGCCGCGGATTCGCGACCGCAATAGCAGCGGTCGCACCAGCAGGCGAAGTCATCGTGCTGGACTCGGCGGGCTATGGCCCGGTCACGATCGCGACGTCGGTCTCGATTATTGCCCCCGCCGGGGTTTATGCAGGTATCTCCGTCACCGGGGACGCGGGCATCACGGTCGCCGCCGGCGGGTCTCGGACAGGGTGGTGTTGCGTGGCCTCAGCATCAACGGCCAGGGCGGGGGTTATGGCGTCCGCGTGTCCTCGGGGAAGGAGATCGCCATCGAGGATTGCCATATCGGAAATCTCAACACCGGGGGCGTCCTGGTCGAGGGCGGCACCGCCACGCACATCGTCCGCACCGTTATTCGCGGCGTCGGCTCCTTTGGCATCTGGGCATCGCCTTCGTCTGTGGTCAACATCACGCTGACGATGGTCGATACCGATGTGTCCGATGTCGGCAATATCGGGGTTCACATAAATCCGGTTGTTCCCGGCTCGGTCGTCAACGCTTCGGCGACACGGGTGACCACGTCCCACAACGTCGGAAACGGTTTTAGTCTCTTCACTAACAACGCGGGAACGGCGACCCTGGCGCTGATCGATTCCGTCGGCAACGATAACGGCGGCATCGGCATCGCTGTATCGGGCACCAATGCGATCGCGGTCGTTTCCGGATCTTCGTTCGTGGGCAACACGTCCTTTGACCTGTTCGTGGGAACGGGGGGCGTATTGCGTACGTCGGTCAACAATACGGTCACGGGACGCGGTGCGGCGCTCGATATCAGCGGCATGCCGACGACGAACTCGTTGAAATGATCGGCTGCTGCATGCGTGCCGGCGGCGGAAAGTAAATCGCCCGGCGTCGCTGCAGAGGCTCGACTATGTTGGCAACGGCGGAAACGCAACCCCCCAGCGTCACGGGAGCCGGTCAGTAGGGGGCACGTCCAAGTGGAATGCGCCGCGCGCGGTATTCGCAATGCGAGTCCGCCCCGGGCAATCAACGGGTCCGCGCACGCTTGCGGGCAACGCCGAGACGACGTGGTGAATATTCACGCGCCCGAGACGCAACGCCGATCCACAATCTGCGCGCGGATTCGGTACGCTATGGACCGGCTTCCGACAAAACCGCCGCTGGTGCAAACTCAACCCGGAAGGACCCCCATCATGACCCATCGTCTAATGGCCGTTGCCTGCGGCATGCTGATTGCCGCCTTCGTCTCCACTGCCGGTGCGACGAGTCCACAGCGCACGTTCGTATCCTCGCAGGCAATGATGCGAACCCGTGCTCGCTGGCGTCTCCGTGTCGCGGCTTCACCGCGGCGGTCGCGGCTGTGGCTGACAAGGGCGAGGTGATCGTCCTCGACTCCGCCGGCTACGGACCGGTGACGATCACCAAGTCCGTCTCGCTGATTGCGCCCAACGGAATCTACGCCGGCGTTACCGTGTCGACCGGTGACGGCATCACGTCAATGCGCCCGGAGCGAATCGTCGTGCTGCGCGGACTGTCGATCAATGGGCAGGGCGGAGACAACGGGATCAACCTGTTGCAGGCGGAGCGACTGCGCATCGAAAGCTGCGTCATTTCGAATATGGGCGTCGACGGCATCATGCACTCGGCATCAGGTGCCGAGTTGATCGTGCTGGACACGATCGTTCGCGACAACGGTGGCAGCGGCATCGGTGGAGACACAAATGCTTCCATTGTGCTCGATCATGTGCGCAGCGAGCACAACGGGTACCATGGCTTCATACCTGAACTCCTCAAACGGCGCTCCGGCGCACCGCCATGATCACCGACAGCGTCTTCGCGTTTAACGGAATTCGAACGGGATCTTGATCGCCTCGACTAGGATGGTAAGCACGTGTGGCCCAAGTCGAGCGATCGGTGATGTCGGACAATGGCGGGGATGGAATCAAGATCAGCGCCGCCGACGTCCGGCAGACACCTATGTGGGAGTAACACGCAATTCGATCCACCACAATTTTAGGTATGGAGTCGCAGTCGTCGGACACCTCCGGTTCTACCTTGCGACCGTGTCCGATAATGCGATTCGTAACCAATGACTGCCGGAATTGTTCGCTGATGGAGCGAACGCAAGGGTCACAGCGAGCCCGAACAACACGATTCCAACGTATTTTCAATTTTGTCAGACCAATGGCGCGTACTTTGCTTCGTATAGCAACAATGTGGGTCCAATGACCTCCAATATTGGCCCATCCGATCGGAAGGCGGTTTTTGATGGAAAGCCGCTGACCATCGAAGTTGCTCGTTGGGAAGATTCTGGGCGAACGCCGTGTGTCCCGGCAATGTCCCGCCGGAAAAGAAAAAGAGGCCACGCGTTACCGTGGCCCCTGGTCATGTATGGTAGCGAGCGAGGGACTCGAACCCCCGACCAAAGGATTATGATTCCTCTGCTCTAACCAGCTGAGCTAGCTCGCCAAAGGGTCGCAATTATAGGCGATGCGCGCCGTTCGGGTCAAAGCGGCCGGTACCCTGCGAATGCTCAGCGCGCCGCGAGCGTGTACTGCGCGACGTCGGTCGAGCCCGACGCGAACCCGGCGATGCAATAGGCGAGGTAGAAGCGCCAGCAGCGGATGAACGCGTCGTCGAAGCCCTGCGCGCGCACGGCGTCGACTTCCGCGTCGAACGCCGCAAGCCACCGGCGAAGCGTTTCGGCGTAGTCGCGCCCGAAGGCGTGAACGCGCACAGGCTCGAACCCGGCCCTGCAAGCTTCAGCGGTGAACCGTGACGGCGACGCCAGCATGCCGCCGGGAAAGATGTATTGCTGGATGAAGTCGGATTGGCTCCGGTAGCGCTCGAATCGCTCGTCGGCGATGGTGATCGTCTGCACCGCCGCCCGCCCGCCCGCCGGAAGCGCCGCCCGGACCGCGCGGAACCATGCCGGCCACCATTGCTCGCCGACCGCCTCGAACATCTCGATCGACGCCACGCCGTCGTATGCTGCCGCGATGATCGCGGTAATCCTCGATCCGGAACGTCACGCGATCGGCGAGTCCGGCGCGCGCGATGCGTTCGCGCGCGTATTCGGTTTGCGCGTCCGACAGCGAAAGGCCGGTGACGCGGTAGCCCGCGCGCGCGGCAGTTTCGGCGAACCCGCCCCAGCCGCATCCGATCTCGAGGATGTGCGCGCCGGGTGGAAGCGCGAGCTCGGCGAGGATGCGCTCGTACTTGGCCTTTTGCGCGACGGGCAGCGCCTGCGCGAAGTCGCCGTCGAACAGCGCCGACGAATACGTCATCGTCGGATCGAGCCAGAGCCCGTAGAACGCGTTGCCGAGGTCGTAGTGCGCGACGATGTTGCGCTTCGCCTGCCGCTTCGTATTGGCGTTGAGCCAGTGACGCGCGCGAAACAGCCACTGCTGCCAGCGCTTGCCATGGAAGGCCCGGTCGATCGCGGTTTCGTTATGCGCGAGCACGGTAAGCAGCGCCGGGAGATCCGGCGTCGCCCAGCGCCCGGCGATGTACGCTTCGGCGAACGCGACGTCGCCGCCGCGCAGCACGTCGCGCGCGAGGGCCCAGTCGGAAAACTGGAATTCGCCGCGGCCGGCGGCGTCCTGGCCGGGTCCGAACGCGTGCATCGTTCCGGCCGGCGTGCGCACGATGAGTTCGCCGCGCGAAAGCCGCGTGAGCAGCTGCAGCAGCACACGCGCGGACGCGGGCGGGCGCGCGCTGCGGCGGGCCGGGGCGAACGGTCGTGCCCCCGCAGAGGCGGTTTGCTCGAGCGACGTCATCGCGTGGTCTCCTGGCGTGGCGGCGCAGGCTTCGTGAAAAAGGGCACGCGTTTGAGTGCGAGCTTCAGCGCCTGCCAGTGAATGCGGGCGACCACACCGACGGTGAAGAACCGATAACGCCACCAAAGGCGGCGAACAGCGGCGGGGTCGACCGGCGCCGCCTCGCCCGATATCCATGTCTCGAGCAGCGGCTCCGCGGCATCGGCATCGTCGAAATAATCGATGCGGGCGAGCCAGCGCTCCGTGCCGAACGAGAAGCGGAACCGGTAGTCGCCCTTCACTTCGCAGAACGGCGAAACGTGGAACATCTTGCGCGTGACGCACGTTGCGCCGGAAACGAGCGCGCCGTTGTCGGGCGCGGCGACAAGGTAGTTGTGCCGCTCGCCGAACGTGTTGCGGACTTCGCAGAGCACCGCGCGCACGGCGCCGGCGCCGTCGTGGCAGACCCAGAAACTCACCGGATTGAACACGTAACCCAGCATCCGCGGAAAGACGTACAGCACGATCTCGCCGCCGACGTCGATTCCTTCGACGGCGAGCAGCGAGCGGATCCAGGTTTCCGGTGCGGTGCCGTCGCATGCGCCGTGGTCGCGATCGTGGAACGACACGAGGCCGGCGGTGTTGTGCGCGATGCCACGTGCCGGCAGCGATGCGAGCTCGGAGAGCGGCAGGCGCAGGCAGAACGCCGGATAGGTGAAGGCGTTTTGCACCGGCCGGCGTCGGCGATGCGTGATTTCGCCGTGGATCAGCGCGAGCGATGGGGTCGTGCGTACCGCGGCCGACGGCGTCGGCCGTCCGGCGGTCGCGGCGTCGGCGTCTTCCAACCGGGCAAACGAGGCGGCAGGCATGGCGTTGTCGCGGCGAAGGGTCGCACTCATGCGGCCGCGCGCGCGTTCTGCCCGATGCCGGTTCGCAGATCCGCGATTTGCGCGATGCCGCTCGCGACTGCGTGCGCGGATTGGAGTCCGTCTTCGTGGAAGCCGTAGCCCAGCCACGCCCCCGCGTACCACGTGCGGCGCTCGCCCTGGACGCGCTGGAACGCGCGCTGCGCCACCGCGGCGCGGTCGTCCAGCAACGGGTGGTCGTATTCGAATTCCTGCAGCACCGATTCTTTCGCCGGTTCGAACGGCGGATTGAGCGTGACGATCACCGGCGTCCTGAACGGCAGGGGCTGCAGGCGGTTCAGGAGATAGCTTACCGCGACCGGCCGCGTGCCGTCGGGATCGTCGCACGCCAGGTAATTCCATGCCGACCACGCGCGCCGCGCCGCGGGCAGGAGCGACGTGTCGGTGTGCAGCACGACGCGGTTGGACTGGTAGCGGACCTGCGTGAGGAGCTCACGCTCGAGCGGCGAGGCATCGGCGAGAATCCGAAGCGCCTGGTCGCTGTGGCACGCGAGCACGACCTCGTCGAAGCGTTCGACGGCGCCTCGTGCCTCGACCTCGACGCAATGCGGCAGGCGCCGGATGCGCGATACGGGCGTGGCGAGCCGGATGTCAGGCAGACGCGCGGCGATCCGCTCGACGTAGGTGCGCGCGCCGCCGGCGACCGTGCGCCACTGCGGCCGGTTGGTGAGCGCGAGCAGGCCGTGGTTGTGGCAGAAGCGCACGAACGTCCGCAGGCAAAAGCTCTCGACATCCTTCTTCGGCGACGACCAGATCGCCGCAGCCATCGGCAACAGGTACCACTCGCGGAACGGCCGCGAATACCGGCCGCGGTCGAGGTAGGCGCCGAGCGTGTCGGTCGGCCCGCGGTCGCCGGCCGCCATGGCGGTCGCTTCGCGATTGAAGCGCACGATGTCACGGAGCATCCGCCAGAAGTCGGCGGACAACGCATTGCGCGGCTGCGCGAACAGCGCCGGCAGGTTGGTGCCGGACCACTCGATGCCCGCGCCGTCGATGCGCGCCGAGAACGACATTTCGCTCGCCACCGTCGCCACGCCGAGCTCGGCGAAGAGCGCGTTGAGCGCCGGGTACGTGCGGTCGTTGAACACGAGAAACCCCGTGTCGACCGGGGCGCTCACGCCGTCCAACGTGACATCGACCGTGTGCGCATGCCCGCCGAGGTAATCCGCCGCCTCGAACAGGGTGACCGCATGGCCACGCTTGCGCAGCAGCCACGCGCTGCCGAGGCCGGCGATGCCGGCGCCAACAATTGCAATCCGCACGCTGGATGTCCCCTGATCTGTCCGGGCCGGCAGCACCGTGGTGCGACCCCCGCCTGTCCGTCTGTACGATTCCCCGCGTCTTTCGGATGCGACTTACGGCCGTTTGCCCTGGCGGCCAGGTTCGACACCAAGCCTCGTTGTCTTGGACAGCACGTGCCGAAAAGCGTAGCATAAGCAATCGCTTGGCGACACAGGACAACCTGTCATGGACCCGATCGGCTGCATGGACAAAACGGGGTTGAACCTCAATATCAGCGCGGTCGAACGCGAAACGGGGCTCTCGAAGGACGTCCTGCGGGTCTGGGAGCGTCGCTATGCGTTCCCCCGGCCGTCGCGCAACGAGAACGGCGAGCGCCTGTACACCGCCGAGGAAATCGCGAAGTTGCGGGCGATCAAGCGGCTGATGGACGTCGGCATGCGTCCCGGCAAGATCATCCTTTTCTCCCAGCAGGAGCTCGACGCGCTCGCCGACGCCCGCATCGCCCCGCGCGGCAACGATCTCGCACCGGCGCAGGAGCGCGGCATCGTCGCGCTGCTGAAGACCCACGATGCGCAGTCCCTGCAGCAGGCGCTCGCCAACCTGCTGATGAAGCAGGGACTGCAGCGCTTCGTGCTCGACACGTTGACCCCGCTCAATCGCGCGATCGGCGACGCGTGGATGCGCGGCGAGCTCGAAGTGTTCGAGGAGCACCTGTACACCGAGCAGCTGCAGGTCGCCCTGCGCACGGCGATCAACGCCTTTCCGCGACAGACCGGAACGCCGCGCGTGTTGCTGACGACGTTTCCGGGCGAGCATCACGGCGTCGGCCTGCTGATGGTCGAGGCGTTGCTGGTGCCGGAGGCGGCGCAGTGCATTTCGCTCGGCGTGCAGACGCCACTCGAGGACATTCGGCGCGCGGCGCTCGCGCACAAGGCGCATCTCGTCGCATTGTCGTTTTCGGGCGCGTTTCCCGTCCGCCAGGCCAGCGAGGGCCTGGCGGCGCTGCGCAGGCAGCTGCCGCCGACGGTCACGCTCTGGGCCGGCGGCGAGATGACCCGGCGCGTGCGCAAGACGCTTCCCGGCGTCGTGCTGATTCCGGACCTGCCGGCAGTGATTGGCGCATTGAAGAGTTGGCGTGCACACTGGGCCCCGTTGGCGCAAGGCTTGGGCGCGGCGGCCTGATGCCCGGCCGCGCATGGTGTCGATGGGGGCGCCAGAGTGCGCGCCACATCCATTCCGGCAGCCAGAACGTATCCCAAGGAGCGGCCCGCGCCATGGCGCGAAGGCCGCGGGAACACGCACCAACCCCGGGAGTCGGGGCGGGCGCCAAGGGACCCGCGGGGCCCAGCGAGGACATGATGCTGTATCCGGAACTCTTCAAGGCTTTCGAGGACGTGCGCTGGACGTTCGAGCGGGATGTTCCGTGGGGCACGTTTTGCCCCGACCAGCTCGGCGACGCGCAGGCGCAGTCGATCAAGATGAACGCGATAACGGAATGGGCGGCGCTGCCGGCGACGGAAATGTTCCTGCGCGACAATCGCGACGACAGCGATTTCTCGGCGTTCATGTCGATCTGGTTCTACGAGGAGCAGAAGCACGCGCTCGTGCTGATGGAATATCTGCACCGCTTCCGCCCGGACCTGGTCCCGACCGAGGCCGAGCTGCACGCGGTGCGCTTCGAGTTCGATCCCGCGCCGGCGCTCGAAACGCTGATGCTGCATTTCTGCGGCGAGATCCGGTTGAACCACTGGTACCGACGCGCCGCCGAATGGCATACGGAGCCCGTGATCAAGAAGATCTACGAGCTCATTTCGCGCGACGAGGCGCGGCACGGCGGCGCGTACCTGCGGTTCATGAGGCGCGCGCTCGAAAAGAGCGGCCTGGATGCGCGGCGGGCATTCGCGAAGATCGGCGTGCTGATGGCGAGCCCGCGGCGCGCAGGCAAGCCGCTTCATCCCACCAATCTGCACGTGAATCGCGGATTGTTCCCGAACGACACGATCCAGAGCCGGCTTCCGGATCCGTCATGGCTCGAGCGTTGGCTCGACCAGCAGATCGGCTTCGATAAAGAATGGGAAAAACGCGTAGTCGGAATGATTCTCAAGAATCTGTCGTCGCTTGTTCGGGCAAACGTTCGAATCGGTGCAGCAGCTGAACCGTTTTCGCAAGATCGCTCGCCACCGCTTGAGCGAAAAGTGTCGCCACGCGGGAACAGTGTCGTTGCGCGGAGACACTTTGCGCGTTGCATGAATCCGACAACGGCTGTTTCGAAGCGGGTCATCGTGCCGGCATGCTGGATTCCGCCTTGCGTGCCCATGCCCCATTCGCGCAGAATCGAGGTAGCGGCGACTTTCGCCGCATTGGTTTCTTATGCCCCTTCGTTTCATCACTTGCAGGATCGCAACATGGGCGATGCTCGGCCTCGCTGCCGGCGTCCCGGCGCGTCGCGCACGCCGCCGCGACGGCGCAGGGGGTCGCGCTCAACGCGAATGCGAACTGCGGGAATGCGGACCTCGACCTCACGCTGACGACGAATGGTGCCATGCGCGAGTTCGGGCTAGCCACATCGGGTGCCGCAACGCTCCGTACCTTCGAGCAGGCATCCCCTCTGCTCGGGACCTTCAGCGGAACGTTCGTCGGTTACCAGAACAGCCCGTTTACGCCGCCGCCGCCCGTGCCCGGGCCGGTGCTGATCGGTTCCTACGCTTATGTCGGCACGACGCCGCCGACGGCGGCGACGACCGCGGAGTTCTTCGTCTACTACAACTGCTCGACGCGCCAGGTGCTGCTGTCGTGCTACGGGCCCTACGGGACCTGCCCGCAGACCGCGGCGCAGGCACAAGTCGCACTTCCGATACCGACGCTCGACCGGACAGGGCTCGCGTTGGCGATGCTGCTGCTTGCCCTTGCCGCATCCGTCGCGCTGAAGCGGCGCACCTGAGGTCGACGCCAGCGGCACGAGGCCCGGTCTTGCCGGGCCTTTTCGTTTCCGCACGCTTGAACGCGTGAGCCGCCTTCGATCGCCATGGTCACCGCGCTGACGCTGCTTGTCGCCTATTTCGGCGCCGTCGCCGTCTACGTCGTCTGGGCAGTGGACGCCGCCGCGCACGGCGCTGCGCCGGGTTGGCTGGTCGCGGGTCCGCTCGCGATCTACATCGCGCTTTACCTGGCGGGAGCGGCCTTCTCGTTCGCGCTGGCGTGGATCTACCGCACGCCCCGGCCGCCCGAGTGCAGGATCGACGCGCGCGCCACGGTCCGCCTCTATCTGGGCGAAGCCATGGCGATGGCGAGGTCGCATCCGCGCATGGCGTTCGAATGGTGGGCGATGCGCGATCCGCCGGCGCGCCCCGCGCGCGCGCCGGTGCTGCTCCTGCACGGCGTGCTTTGCAACGCGGGCGTATGGCACGCGGTGCTGCCGCGCATCGCTGCCGCGGGCAACGGCCCCGTGTACACGCTTTCCTATGGACCGCCGCAGGCGGCGATCGAGCATTTCGTTGAACAGCTCGCCGCGAAGATCGACGCGATCCGCGCGGCGACCGGCGCGGCGAAGGTCACGCTCGTCGCCCACAGCATGGGCGGGATCGTCGCCCGCGCCTATGTGCGACGATTCGGCGCGGCGCACGTCCGCTGTCTCGTGACCCTTGGGGCGCCGCACCACGGCAGCGTGCATGCGTGGTTGGTCCCCGGGATTTGCCTCGCGCAGATCCGGCCGGGGAGCGCGTGGCTCGCCGAGCTCAATCGCGACGAAAACGCGGGGCCGCCGATGCGCATCGTATCGCTGTGGTCGTGGCACGACTCGATGGTCGCGCCGCAGAAGAGCGCGTGGCTCGAAGGCGCCGAGAACGTCGCCGTCATCGGCGTGGGGCACAACGCGATGATCGACGATCCTGAGCGTGCTTGCGCGCGTTATCGCCGAGGTCGCACGCGCGGAGCGGGAGGCGGCGTCAGGACGAACTCCAGAGGAAGAAAGTCACGCCTCGGCCTCCGCGCCGCCGATGTAGATCGTTGCGCCAGTTGGGTCGGCCTCATGCGTCGACTCGCGTTCGCTCTGCCCGGCGCTTCGGAGATGCGGGGCCTCGCACGGCGAGCGGGGCTCCAGCCCCTGGCGCTGCGCGCTCGGGGCGCGTTCGGAGGCCGACGACTCGGCGTCACGATTGCCAACGGCGGAGGCCCCGGCTCGCCGCTCGCGCCGCTACCAGTGAATCCCCTGCGTCAGCTGCGCGAAGGCCATCTGCTCGGGTGACAGCTGCTGTGGCGCCTCGCCCTCCTTCTTGCCCTGCGCCGCCGACGAATCGGGGAACATGTTGAACGCGGTATTGAGCATGATCTGGGTGAGCTTCGGCGCCGCCGCGTGGCAGATCGCGCCGAAGATGCCAAGCCGCGTGGCGATCCGCACCGGCTTGTGGATGATCGCCTCGACGACGAGGTCGGCCGCCTGTTCCGGCGAGAGCGTGGGGACGTTCTCGTACATCTTGGTCGGCGCGATCATCGGCGTGCGCACGAGCGGCATGTTGATCGTCGTGAACGAGATGCCCTTGTCGAAGAACTCGGAGGCGGCGCAGGCGGAGAACGAGTCGAGCGCGGACTTCGACGCGACGTAGGCCGAGAACCGCGGCGCGTTCGACAAGACGCCGATCGACGAGATGTTGATGATGTGACCGCGCTTCTGCTCGATCATCTTTGGCAGGAAGCCCATGATGAGCCGCAGCGAGCCGAAGTAGTTGAGCTGCATCGTGCGCTCGAAGTCGTGGAAGCGGTCAAACGAGTTGATCACTCCGCGGCGGATCGAGCGGCCGGCGTTGTTCACGAGGTAGTCGCACGCGCCATGCTGCTTCAGCACGCGCGCGACGAGCGCGTCGCACGACGCGAGGTCGGAGACGTCGGCGGTGTAGATCCACGCCTTGCCGCCGAGCTTGTCGATCTCCTGCTTCGTCTCGAGGAGCTTCTCCTCGCCGCGCGCGACGAGGATCACCCTGGCGCCCGCTTCGGCGAGCTTGAGCGCGGTCGCCTTGCCGATTCCGGACGACGAGCCCGTGACGACGATGACCTTGTCCTTGACGCGGCCCGACAGCGTTCGGTCGATGAAGAGGTCCGGGTCGAGATTGCGTTCCCAGTAGTCCCACAGCTTCGCGGCGTAGGACTCGACGTGCGGAACCGAGATGCCGGAGCCCTTCAGCGCCTTCGTCGTTTCGCGGTTGTCGTAGCGGGTCGGCCAGTTGATGAACTGGAAGACGTCTTTCGGAATGCCAAGATCCGTCAGCACCGCGCGGATCATCCGCTTGACGGGCGAGAGCGACCCCAGGCCGTAGAGGATCGGCGCCGGAATGAACCCGAACATTCGCGCGTTGACGCGCAGCGTCATCTGCGGCGCATGACCCGCCTTGGCGAAGATGTTGAGCACCTCGCCGATCCGGTGCGGCGCCGGGTCGGTGAGGTGGAAGCACTTGCCGTCGAGACCCTTCTTGTGCGCGAGATAGTCGAGCGCGTCGGCGACGAAGTCGACTGGAACGATATTGATGCGGCCGCCTTCGATGCCGACCATCGGCATCCATGGCGGCAGGGCGTCGCGCAGCTTCTGGAGCGCCTTGAAGAAGTAGTACGGGCCGTCGATCTTGTCGATGTAGCCGGTCTTCGAGTCGCCGACGACGAAGCCCGGCCGGTAGATCCGGAACGGCCGCTTGCAGTGCTTGCGCACCACGCCTTCGGAGTCGTGCTTGGTCTTGAAATACGGGTGGTCGAGGTCCTCGGCTTCCTCGAACATGTCTTCGCGAAACACGCCGTCGTAGAGACCCGCGGCGGCGATCGAGCTCACGTGATGGAAGCAGCCGACGCCGACGGTCGCGGCGAACTCGACCGCGTGGCGCGTGCCGTCGACGTTGGCGGACTGCTGCGCCTCCGCGCTCGCGGACAGATCGTAGATCGCGGCGAGATGGAAGAAATGCGCGATCTTGCCCTTGAGCTTCTTGAGATCGTCGGGCGCGACGCCGAGGTTCGGCTTCCCGAGGTCGCCGACGATCCCGATCACCTGCTGTTCGGAAGCGCCCCAATAGTCTTTGCGCAGCTCCGCGAGCTTCTTGACCGAACCCTTGCGGACGAGGACGTAGATCGGTTCGCCGCGCTTCAGCAGGTTGGCGACGAGGAAGCGACCGATGAAGCCGGTCGCGCCGGTGACGAAGTACGCCATGATGCCTCCTCCTAGGGGTGCGCCGGATGTCGGGCCTAGCTCGACCCGTATCGGTTGTTGGCCGATTATACCGACGCGCGTTTAGTATGATTGCTCTAACGGAGCGCCCTAGAATTCAAGGATGCTCTGATCGAGGGCCGATGCGTTTCGACTGAGGAGGGGCACGATGCTGAAGAAAGCGAAGGAAGCCGCGGAGCAGGGGAGTCCGAAGGGCGAAGCGAAGGACCTCGCACAGGCCGTGCTCGACTCGTCGCATCAGATCTGGCTTGCCGGCGTCGGCGCCTTCGTCCGCGCCCGGCAGGAAGGCACCAAGGCATTCGAAACGCTGGTGCAGCAGGGCGAGAAGCTGGAGCAGCGTACGAAACAGGCCGCCGCCGAAACGGCTGCCGCCGCGCGCGGCGCCGCGACGGCCAAGGCAAAGGAGATGCAGCAGATGGCGGGCGGAACGTGGGACAAGCTGGAACAGGTGTTCGAGGACCGGGTTGCCCGGGCGCTCGGCAAGCTCGGCGTCTACACGCAGAACGACGTGCAGAAGCTCGCCGACCGGGTGGACGCGTTGTCGGCGTCGGTCAATGCGCTCCTGAAGGCCACGGGCACGAAGCCCGCTGTCGCCAAGCGGGCGACGAGGAAGGCGGCGAAGAAAGCGCCGGCGAAAACGAAGTCCGCTCGGAAATAGGCGTCAGTCGCGGTTGAGCTTGTCGACCTGCTTGACGTAGTTCTGCATCGCGTCGTCCTTGCTCGAGCCCTTGAGCTTGGCCCACGCGTCGTATTTCGCGCCGCCGACGAAGTCGAAGCCACCGGGACGATCGCCCTTCACGTCGCCCTCGGTCGCCTGCTTGTAATACGAATAGAGCTTCAGCAGCGTCGCATTGTCGGGCTTCTTCTTCGTCTTTTTCGCGGCGGCGGCGGCCGCCTCGAACTTCGCTTTCAGGTCGTCCTTTTTCGGCGCGGCCATGGCATGTCCCTCTCGCGGTGGGTTGAGCTTCCATGCTACTTTAGCGCGAAGCGGAAAACACCCGCAATTGCCTCCGGACAGGCTCCCAGCATGGCAAGGCGCGAAAAGATCTCGGCTGTGGACACCGCGTGGCTGCGGATGGACCGTCCGGGCAACCTGATGATGATCTGCGGCGTGATGTTCTTCCGCCAGCGGGTCGACTTCGCCCGCCTGCGCGCGGTGATCGAAAAGCGCTGGCTGCAGTTCGGACGCTTCTACCAGCGGCCGGTCCAGTCCGCCGCCGCCGCGTTTTGGGAGACCGACGACAAGTTCGACCTCGACCAGCATGTCGTTCATGTCGCGCTGCCGGGAAAGGCCGGCAAGAAGGAGCTGCAGACGCTGGTCAGCCGCCTCGCGGCGACGCCGCTCAACCCGGCGCATCCGCTGTGGCAGTTTCATCTCGTCGAAGACGTCGACGGCGGCAGCGCGCTGATCGCGCGCATCCACCACTGCTATGCCGACGGCATCGCGCTGGTGCAGGTGATCCTGTCGATGACCGACTCGGCCGAGAACGGCCCGCCGGCGATGTCCGCGCCCCCTGGTCGCAAGCGGCGACCGGCAGGCGAGGACAGCGCGTTGGGCGAGCTGTCGCAGCCGCTGGCCGATGCGCTGGGTCTCGCGCGCAAAGTCGGCGCGGCGCTGATCGACAACGGATCGGAACTGTTGCAGCACCCGGAAAAGGCAATCGCGCTCGCCGAGCAAGTGGGTTCGCTCACCGGCGAGATCGCGAAACTCGCGCTGATGGGACAGGATTCGCCGACGCGCTTCAAGGGCACGCCCGGCGTCGCGAAGCGTGTCGCCTGGGCCGAGCCGCTCCCGCTCGACGAAGTCAAGACCATCTGCCGCGCGCTCGGCGCTTCGGTCAACGACGTTCTGCTTTCCTGCGTTGCGGGCGCGCTGCGCGAGTACCTGGTCGGCAAGGGCGATGCGACCGACGGCGTGATGATGCGGGCACTGGTTCCGATCAACCTGCGCCCGCTCGAGAAGGCCTACAAGCTCGGCAACCAGTTCGGGGTCGTCTTCCTCGAGCTGCCGATCGGCATCGAGAACCCGGTCGAGCGCCTCTACGCGGTGCGCGCGAACATGCGCTCGCTGAAAGGCAGCTTTCAGCCCGTTCTCACGCTCGGCCTTCTCGCCGCGGCCGGAGCGGGACCGAAGATGGTGCAGGACCAGCTGATCGTGGTGCTAGCGCGCAATGCCACCGCCGTGATGACCAACGTGCCGGGGCCGCAGCAGCCGCTCTACATGGCGGGCCGGAAAATCGACCGCTTCATGTTCTGGGTCCCGCAATCCGGCGATATCGGGATGGGCGTATCCATCCTGTCGTACAACGGGGAGGTCCAGTTCGGCCTCATCACGGATCGGGGGCTCGTCCCCGATCCCGAGCGGGTGATCGCGCATTTCGGCCCCGAGTTCGAGAAGCTCGTGCTGACCACGCTGCTGAGTCCGTGGCCGCGGCAGGGCGACCTGGACCCGTCCGCGGCTGCCGCCGCGGTTGCGGCGCCGACAAGACACGCATCGAAATCCGTCCGCCGTACGCGCAGACCGAGCGCTTCAAAGCGGGCTCAGGGCCACGCCGGATAAGTATTGGGCGTCAGGAAGGCTTCCTTCAGCAGCGAATTGAGCGGCACCGTCAGGTCCTTCGTCGCGAACCACTTCGCGTAGATGCGCCGGATCTCGCCCGACTGGAAGAGGTCCGCGAGCGCATGGTTGACCACGCGCTCCAGTTGCGGATCGTTCTTGCGCATCATGATCGCGTACGGCTCGACCGACAGGTATTTGCCCACGACCGCGTAATCGTCCGGCTTCGCCGATTTGGAGATGAGGCCGTAGAGGAGCACGTCGTCCATCGGGAAAGCGATGGCCTTGCCCTCCGCGACGGCCTTGAAGGACTCGTTGTGGTCCGCCGACTCGATGATCGTGAGCTTGAGGAGTCGCTCCTCGTTCAGCTGCTTGATCATCTTCTCGCTCGTCGTGCCCTTGGTGACGACGACCGTCTTGCCGCGCAGGTCCTCGATGCCGTTGACGTTCGAGCCGCTTTTCGCGAGCATCTTGATGCCGGCGATGAAGGACGTGTACGCGAAGGCGACCTGCTGCTGACGTTCGCGCGTGTTGGTGGTCGAGCCGCACTCGAGGTCGATCTTGTTCTCGAGCAGCGCCGGTATCCGGTTCGCCGAGCTGACCGGCACGAACTTCACGTCGAGGCGCGGCATCTTGAGCTCGGCCTTGATCGCGTCGACGACCTTGAGGCAAAGGTCCACCGAGTAGCCCTGCGCCTGTTTCTGCGCGTCCTGGAACGAGAACGGCACGGAGGCCTCGCGCACGCCGATCAGGATTACGCCGGTGTCACGGATGCGCTTCAGCGTGTCGAACGCTCCGGCGGCCGTAGCGGGGCCGGTGCCGCCGGCGATGCCGTCGCGGCGGGGGCCTTTGGCGCCGCCTTGGTCTGCGCATGCGCGAGCGGAACCGCACCGATCGAGACAACGGCGAGTGCAGCCAGCGCGTGCCGCAGTGCATTCATCTACGACAATTCCGAACGCGCGAGCTCGACGTCGAGCCGCTCCATGGCGTCCGCCGGCTTGCACGCCGCGGCTTCCTTGTACAGCTTCTCGGCATCGGCAATGCGCGCCTTGCCGAACAGCATGATGAGGCCGTTGGCGTATTCGACGCGGGCGATCGCCGAATCGGGATTCAATTTCAGCGCCTTCTGGAAGTGCTCAAGCGCCGAATCCTTCTTGGCGCCGTAGGTCATCCCCGCGACGAGCCCGCCCACCTTGTCGATCACCTCCGCCTGGTAGCTGCCGTAGGCGATGTGCGCGTCCGCATGCTTCGGCTCGAGCTTCATCGCCGCCTGCAGCGCATCGCGCACCTTGCCGCCCAGCCCCTGCGCCAGCGCCTTGGCCACCGAAATGCCCTGGCCGTAGCGGCCCGCGGCGAAGGCGAAGAAATAGTGCGCGTTCGGATCCTTGGGCGCCGCCGCGCGCCGTTCCTCGGCCCATCCCATCGCTTCGTCGAGCAGCGCGAGCTTCGCCTTGTCGCTCTTCTCGAGATACGTCGCGTAGACGACCTGCGCCTTGACGGCGACGTTGAGGCCGGGGCCGCCCGCCGCCGTGCCCGCGTCGACTGCCTGCGCGAATTCACCGGCGTGATAGTGGCGCCACGCCTCCTGCACCGCGGCATCCTTGGGGAGCGGCTCGCAGTCGCCCTTGTGCAGGCGCGGCCAATGCTTCTTCAGACCCGCCGCGTCGTAGACGTACGCCTTGTCGGCGTGCGGAAATTTGCTCCATTTCTTTGCCACCGTTGTCGCTCCCTTCAAAGGTAGTCGCGGCCGAGCCGGTCGATCAGCGCGCGCGCGTCGCCGACAAGGAACGGCGCGATCAGCGCCAGCACCTGCCACGCGGCGCGGGCCGGCGTGGCCTCGTCGGCGTTTGCGGCGGTCGCGCGTCCGATCCGCGCGAACGATTGCCAGTAGGTCGCGACCAGCACGACGTTTTCCGCGAGGGCGGCGATTTCGCGCTCCGAAGCAACCATGGTTCGCGCGACCACCATGCCGCGGCACAACTCTACCATGGTGGCGACCCCCTGCCGCAGCAGCCGCCCGAGCCGTGCGCCCAGCGCGGCATCGCGGGCGGCGAGCTCGTCGACGTCGCGAAAGATGAAGCGGTATTCGCCCATGCGCTCGAACAGCAAGTGCAGCCACAGCCACAGGTCCTCGACGTCGACGGCGCGGCCGCGGGGAGCGGCGAAGAGCGGTCTGACGTGCGCCTCGAAGGTGGCGCAGAGCTCGCCGACGATCTCGTCCTTGTTGCGGAAGTGATAGTAGAGATTGCCCGGGCTGATGTTCATCTCGCCGGCGATTTCCGCCGTCGTGACCTGCGGCGCGCCGCGCCGGTTGAAGAGCGCGAGGCTGGTCTCGAGGATGCGCTCGCGGGTGCGGCGCGGCTTCTTCTTTTCCGTCATGAGGGCGAGCGGCCGTCGATCAGTCGCGCACGCGAAACGGCGCCGCAGCCCACCCGATGATGCCGAAGACGAGCACCGTCGCCGCTGCCCAAAACGTCATCCGCCAGCCGCGGTTGCCGGTACGCAGGATTTCCGCGTCGGTCGCGAAGACGGTTTCGCACGCGCCGTTGCCCTGGTCGGTGCGCGTCACGCTGGTGCCGCGAAAAAAATGGAATCCCTTGTCGTGCGTATATTCGGCGAGGTAGCCGCGGAAATGCACCTGATCACCGACGCGCATGGATTTCAACGTACGCGTGATGACCGGATCGTCGGTGAGCAGGTGGTTGTTGGAAAGCGCCGTCATGTCGAAGGCCTGCCACGCTTCGCTGGAGCCCGTCTCGACGTTGCACACGAATTCGCCGCTCGAATAGCTGAGATTGCGGTAATTTCCGTTGCGCGCGTTCGCGCCCCAGATCACGCAGAGGTCGGTGACGTTGAGCCTGTCGTTCCAGGCGCTGTGGACGTAATCCCACCAGGTGTCGGCATCGTGCTTGCTGACGACGAGCCCGTAGAGGTCGTACGCGAAGAGCGGGCGCACGGTGTACTCGATGCCGCCGACGGTCGTGCGAAACGGCGCGGCCGCCGTGGGCGTCTGCCGCGGGTCGTCCATGAGCGCCGCGTCGAGCTGCGCCTGCGGCGGCAGGGACTCGCGCTGCCACCACGCCACGCACAGGAGTGCCGCGCTGCCGACGAGCAGGATGCGGACGAGTGCGGCGGCGGACATCGGGTCGAGGACAATGCAAAATGAGCGCACAAACGGCGCACGACCGGCGCGAACTCGACCGGTTCGTCATGCAACGGCAGGATGTTACAACGCCGCTGGTGTCTTGACCGTCCGGCCTGGCCCGTCGAGCCAGCGCTCGAGTGTGTTGAGCGCATGCGCGAGGTCGCGCGCCGTGCGCCGCACGCTGGTCCCCGGCTGCGCATGCAGTGGGCGCGGGTCGGCGAGGGCGTCGTGGATGCGACGGCCGGCGTCGGCGAGGCGCTCGTGCCGCAGCGCGACGCCGTGACGCGCGAGTTGCGGCGCGAGGAGCTCCGCGCGCGCGACGAGGTTCTGGCGCGTCTTCTGGTAGGCGGCCGCGCAGAGCCGTTTCCGTTGCGAGTAGCTGAAGATGCTGGCGAAGAACATGTCGGCATCCTCGCGGTCCGGTTCGAACAGGAGAACATCGGCGTGCGGGTACTGCCGGCGGTACTTCTCCATGCCGACCTTCATCCGCGAATGGATGATGGCGCGGAAGGTCTGCGCGAGGACGATCGGGAGGCCGCCCTCGTTGAGTTTCGCGCCGGTGAGGCGACCGCTCCGGACGGCCTTGCTTGCGTCGAAGGGAACGAGCGGATTGACGCACAGCAGCAGGCCGACGCCCTCATCGAGCGCGACGGACGCGTGCAGCGTCTTGTTGAGCGCGCCGTCGACGTAGTGCTCGCCGTCGATCATCACGGGCGGGAACATCCCGGGCAGCGCGGCGGATGCCTCGATCGCCATCGAGATCGGGACGCGGTCGTGCCCGGGGCCGCCGAAGGTCACCGACGCGCCGGTGTCGAGGTTCGTCGCGACGAGGAACAGCTTGCGATCGAGCTTGCGGAAGTCGTTGGTGCGGCCGGGCGCGGCGAACAGCCGCTCGAGGAAATCGCCGACCGCGCGATTGTCGAACATGCCGGTCGGCAGAGCGCGCGAGAGCGTCGCGAGCGACTCGAGAAGGCCGCGCCGGAACGGATCGCGCAGGTATTGCATCGCGGCGCGGCCCACGAGGCGCGGCAGCGTGCCGGCGCGCAGCATGAATTCGGAAAGCGCGGGCCGGAGGAATATTTCCGGCGTCAGCGCCGCGTCGGCGCCGTCGTCGATGAACAGCCGATACATCTGCGCGGGCGAGATGCCGTTCGCCAGCGCGGCGGCGACGAAGCCGCCCGAGGACACCCCGACATAGACGTCGAGGTCGGCGAGGTCGATGCCGTCGAGCGAGTCGGTGAGCGCCAGCAGCGCGCCGACTTCATAGATCCCGCCCAAAGGACCGCCGCCCGCCAGGGCGAGACCAATCCGTGGACGCGTGCGCTCCCTCGTCCGGACGCGGCGTGCGCGCCCGGTTGCGACCCTTGCCGACATGGGCCTCCTCAGTGCGAGTGGACTGCGCCGGGTCGCCCTCTCGTGGGCAGGTCCGCGGCCTGATCGGTCAACCAAGCCGCGGGCGCTGGGGCACGCCGGAAACAGCAACGACGCGAGTCTACCGCGTTATCCGCGCTTCGTCGTGCGCTTCGCCTTCTTCGCGACGCGGGCCGCGCGGGCCTTCGGCGCCTTGCGGGCGCGCTTCGCGGGCGCCTTCGGCTTCGCGACCGCGGCGAACGCCTTCGGGAGCTCGATCTTCGGCAGCGACTTCGGCATGACTTGCTGCGCGTAGTCGACCATCGTCGTCGCCGCCTGCCTCACGGTCGCTTCGACGGTGCGGCGGGTCTTTCTCCACAGCATGTTCGCTTGCGTGAACGACGTTTCGACGCGGTCGCCCAGAAAGCGGATCGCGCGCGACTCGACAACCGTGCCTTGCTTGACCAGCGTGCGGAACACGTGGCCGCCTTCGCTCTCGACCCAGTCGCGGGTCACGACGGTGGCGCCGAGACCGGCGAGCCAGACCTTGCGCGAGGCGGCGAGTGCGGCTTCGCCGAACGGGGAGGGGTAGAAACCAGAGATCGATTGCTTTTGCATGGAGTTTCCTTCGGTGGTTTGACGGTCTCGCGCCGGAGCGGCGATTGCATTGACTGTAGCCCGTGGCGTTAGAGCAAACACCCTAATCGCCGCCTGCGGCACGCGGCGCGTTGGCATTGCCTTTCGCGGCAGCTGAAAGCACAGCCGCAAGCGCCGTCGCGAGCCGTGCGACGAGCCCGTAGATCGACAGCTGCGGATTCGCGCCGATCGACGTCGGAAACAGCGATCCGTCGAGGACATGAAGGTTCGCGAGATGGTGATGGCGTCCGGTCGTGTCGACCACCGCGCGCGCCGGGTCCGGCCCGAGCGGGCAGCCGCCCATGACGTGCGCGCTCACGACCGGCGTCACGAGGGGGGCCAGCGCAAACGCGTCGATCGCCGCGCGCGCGGCGGCGAGGCTCGTGTACGCGGTGCCGGCGTCATGGATCGGCATGACGGTCTTGGCGCCGGCGGCGAACTGGATCTCGGCCATCGTGTTGAGCGCGCGGCGCACGCCCTCCCACACGAACGGCGTGAGCGGATAGTCGAGCACCGGCGCTCCGCCGCCGTCGAGGGTCACGGTGCCGCCGGGGCTGTCGGGATGAAATCCGTCGCGCAGCAACGCGAGCGCGACATGCAGGTGGGGCAGCTCGCGCATCCAGCCCGCGTGGGCGCGGCCCTGTCCCGGCAGGGTGATCGACATCAGCAGCGGATGCGCCGGGGCCGCCTCGAGCTTGAAGCCGATCGGGCCTTCCACCGGTGCCGTGTCGAGAAAGTGGTCCGAATAAACGGACTGCGGCGCGCCGGCGAACGGGTCGACCTGCTCCGGCATGATGGCCGCGGAAACGACGGTCGGATGCAGGAACGTGCGCTTGCCGACGATGCCGTGCGGGTCCGGCAAACGGCTTCGCAACAGCAGCGCCGGCGTGCCGATCGCGCCACCCGCGGCAACGTAAGCGCGGGCGCGAATCGACAAACGCCGCGCGGTCGTATGCACGCCGCGCGAGTCCATCGCGACGCAGGAAAGCGCGGTCACGCGGTCGCCGCGGTGCGCGAATTCGAGCGCGCGGGCGCGGGTCACCAGCGTGGCGCCGCGATCGAGCGCGGCCGGCACCGTCGTGACCAGCATCGACTGCTTGGCGTCGATCGGGCAGCCCAATCCGCAGTAGCCGAGATTCCAGCAGCCCTTCACGTTGCGGCGAATCGATTCGATCCTGATGCCGAGGCCGGCGGCGCCGCGCGCGAGTGCTTCGTTGTTGGCATTCGGCGGCACCGTCCACGGCGCGATGCCGAGCCTCGCCTCCATGCGCGCGAACCAGGGAGCAAGATCGGCGCTCGAGAAACCTTCGAGCGCCGTACATGCGGTGCCAGAATGCGAGGGTGGCCTCCGGCGTGCGAAACGAGCTGGTCCAGTTGACAGTCGTTCCGCCGCCAACGCAGCGGCCCTGCAGGATGCCGATCGCCTTGTCTTTCGTCTTGCGCGCCGCCGATTCCTGATAGAGCGTCGGGTACGCCTCCGATTCGCGCATGCGGAAATCGCGGGACGTGGCGAGCGGCCCTTCCTCGACGAGGATCACCGCGAGTCCCGCCTCCGAGAGGATCTCGGCCGCCGTGCCTCCGCCGGCGCCGGTGCCCACGATGACGACGTCGGCCTCGAGGTCGGCATCGCGCTCGAGCGTCGAGGCGTCGACGACCTTCCAGCCGCGCGCGGAAGCCGACGACCAAGGATCGTTGGTCGCCGCCATCATGCCGCCAATCGGGGTGGACCCGGATAGCCGATGGCGGGCCACGACGCCGGATTGCCGTACCACGCGGCAAACACGAGTTGATGCAGCGCGGCATACGCCGACTGGAACAGCAGGAAGCGGCTCGTGCGCCAGCTCTCCAGGAACGCGGCGATCTCGCTGGGGCTCGCTTCCGGCCATGGAGACGACAGGTGCGCGAGCGCGATGCGCGCGGGAGCGAAGTCGAGCAGCGCGAACAGCTGGCCCAACTCCGCCTGCGCCGCGGGCGGCAGGCCGGCGATCGCGACGCCGACATTGGCGACGGTTTCGCGCGCCGCGGCGGTCGCGGCGACAGGATCGGAAGGGAGCGCCCCGTCGAGAAACACCGGCGTCACTGCGGTAATGACGGCATACGCATCCGGCGCGAGGGTCGGAGAGCCGGCCGCGCTGACGATGACCGGCGCAGCGTTGCGTCCGTTGCGCAGCCACCCGGCGGCGGCAAGCGCGGCCGCGCCGGCGATTCCGGCAAGGAGGAAGGTGCGGCGTGAGGGCATCGAATTGCGGATAGGGCGCACGCGGCTTTCGACACATCGGTGCCCGCGCGCCTGCACAATCTAGCCCCCTGGTTTAGACGTTACAACCTAATTGCCGGAGGGATTCCGCGCGGCGCTCTCGTGTGCATTCCGACGGTCTCGGCTAGACTGTTGGATTGCGTCGGCACTTTCGGTCGCGCAAGTCGCGGCATCGGTGCATCGCTACCCTATGGCCACGGTTCCCCCCACGCCCTCACCCCAGCCGCCGAGCCAGGCGCAGGCGATGCTGGCCCAGGAGCTCGCGCACGTCGCCCGCTTGCAGGAGGAGCGCGACGCCAACCCGATTCTCGCCGGCGCGCTGCAGCGTGTCGCGATCTGGCAGGGGCGAAGGCTGCGCATGACCTACGAGGATCTCGCCGCCCAGCCTCGGTACGCGGACGCGATCCTGTTCTTCCAGACGGACCTGTACGGGAGCGGCGAATTCGCGCAGCGCGATGCCGACCTCGCGCGGATTGTCCCGATGATGGTGCGCATGCTGCCCGAACGGGTGCTGGCGATCGTCGCGAAGGCGGTCGAGCTGCATGCGCTGTCGCAGACGCTCGACCGGTCGCTCGTCGCGCGGCTGCCGCGCGCCGACGGCCAGTTCAGCGTCACCGAGTACTGCAAGGCCTATCGCAGGATGGGCAAGCGGCCGGAGCGCGAGCGCCAGATCCGGCTCATCGGCGAGATCGGCGGCGGGATTGCCGAATTCGTGAAAAAGCCGTTCCTCCGCACGGGGCTGCGCGTGATGCGCCAGCCGGCGCGCATGGCCGGCCTCTCGGCGTTGCAGGATTTTCTCGAGCGCGGGTTCGTCGCGTTTCGGAAGATGGGCGACGCGACCGAATTCCTCACGACCATCGACACCCGGGAGCGGGCGTTGATGGACGAGCTGCTGGTCGGCGAGACAGTGCCGTTTCCCGATCCGCTGCAGCCGCGGGTGCGACCAACGCAGGGCGCCATTCCCGCGGGGCGTTGATCCCGTTACCGCTTCGCTTTGGCTTTCGGCTTGGGCGTTGCGGCGGCCTTGCCGAAATACTTGTCGAAGTCGCGGTTGACCACATCTTCGATCGTCGGCTTCAGCATCGACAGCAGAAATCCGAGCTGGCAGTCGAGGCGCACTTCGCTCTTGCCCACGTGGAGCGTTCCCGACACGCCGGAGCGCTCGAACGCGATGTCGTCGCCGTTCCACGCGCACTCGAGGTCGAAGCGCTTCGCGAGGTCGTCGGCGATCTTCTGCGCGGCTTCCCTCGCGGCGGCGTGCGAGAGGTGATGCTTCTTTGCGATCGCAATGGTCGCCATGGGACTTTCCTCCGTCGCCGGCAAGTATAGCGAAGGTCGCATCAACTTCTCGCGCTGACCATAGACCGCGGCCGCGGAAGGCGGCAGAATCGCGAAAGCCCCCGCCATGGCCAACATCGCAGACCTCTTCGCGCAACATCTCGCGCAGCCGGGCACGGTGCTCTATCGCCATTGTCCGGACGGGGCGTGGCGCGACGTGACGGCAGGCGAACTTGCCCTCGACATCGTGCGATGGCAGGCGGCCTTCCGGCACGCCGGGCTCGTGCCCGGCGATCGCATCGTCCTGTGCGCACGCAACAGTCCCGCCTGGGTTGCGGTGGACCTGGCGGCGCTCGGCATGGCCCTCGTCGTCGTGCCGCTGTACGTCGACGACAATGCCGAGAATGTCGCGTGGTGCGCGGCGAATGCCGAAGCCAAGCTCCTCGTCGTCGAAAACGTGCGCCTCGCGCGCGGGCTGCGCAAGGCGGGCGTGCAGCCGCCGGTGGTCGTGCTGCGTGTCGACGAGGCGCTCACCGCCGACCGACGGCGCCGTCGCCGCGGACGACTTCCTGCCGGCCGCGGTGACGGAGATCGAGGTGGCGGCGCTGCCTGAGACCACGCTTGCGACGATCTGCTACACGTCGGGCACCGCGGGACGGCCCAAGGGCGTGATGCTGTCGCACGGCAACATCCTCGCCAATGTCGCCGGCTGCCGCGCGACCGGGATGGCGCATCCCACGGACCGGTTCCTGTCGATGCTGCCGCTGTCGCACATGTTCGAGCGCACCGGCGGTTACTACCTCCCGTTGTCGCTCGGCGCAAAGGTCGTGCACTCGCGCGGCATCGCGCACATTGCCGACGACCTCGCGGCACAGGCGCCGACCGTCGTGTTCGCCGTGCCGCGGATCTTCGAGCGGTTCGCCTCGCGCATCGAAAGCGCGCTCGCGGAATCGAAATTGAAGCGTTTTCTCTTCGACACGTGTGTCGCGCGCGGTTATCGCGTCGCGCGGGGCATGGCCTCGCCGGTCGACCGCGTCATCGTGAATGCGCTGCGCCCGCTGGTCGCGGCACCGATTCTCGCGAAGATGGGCGGCCAGCTGCGGCTCGCCGTCGTCGGCGGCGCGGCGCTCGATCCGGCGCTCGCGCGGACGTTCATTGGCCTCGGCCTCCCGCTGTTGCAGGGCTACGGGCTCACCGAGGCGTCGCCCGTCATCTCGGTCAATCGCGACGACGACAACGATCCTGAATCGGTGGGCGCGCCGCTGCCCGGGCTCGAGGTCAGGCTGCTCGCCGCCGGGGAGCTCGCGGTGCGCGGGCCAAGCGTGATGCTGGGCTATTGGCGCAACGACGAAGCCACGCGCGCGGCGATCGACGCAGACGGCTTCCTGCACACCGGCGACGTCGCCGAATTGAAGGGCGGCAAGATCTACATCCGCGGGCGCGCCAAGGACATCCTCGTGCTGTCGAACGGCGAAAAGCTGCCGCCGCAGGACGTCGAGCTTGCGCTGCTGCGCGACCCGGTGTTCGAGCAGGTGATGCTGATCGGCGAAGGGCGGCCGTTCCCGATCTTGCTCGCCGTGACGAAGGAAACGGACGAGAAAGCGCTCGTCAAGCGCGCGAACGATCAGCTGACGGCATTTCCGCGGTGGATGCGCGTGCGCCGCGTGGTCGCGATGCGCGAGCCGTGGGACATCGACAGCGGACTGCTGACGCCCACGCTGAAGCTCAGGCGTCCACTGGTCGCACAGCGCTTCGCCGGGCGCATCGACGCGGCGTATGCCGAGTCCGGCTAGCCGGCGCGCCGACCCATCGCGATGGCGACGATCACGAGCGCCGCGGCGACAAAGCGTCGCGGGATCGATCGCCTCGCCGAGCAGCAGCGCTGACGCGAAGATCGTGAGGAAGGGCTGCAGCAGCTGCACCTGACCGACCGCGGCGATGCCGCCGAGAGCGAGCCCGCGATACCACGCAAAGAACCCAAGGAACATGCTGACCACGCTTACATAGGCGAAGCCCGCCCACGCGGCGGGCGACGCCATGGCGAGCCGTGCGTCGGCGGCAACGACAGTCGGCACGAGAACGAACGGCGCCGCGATGACGAGCGCCCACGAGATCACCTGCCATCCGCCGAGCGTGCGCGCGAGGCGTCCGCCTTCGGCGTATCCAATTGCCGCCGAGATCGCGGCGAGCGCGAGCAAGCCGTCCGCCGGCTGCGGAAGGCCGCCACCCTGCCAGAACGCGAAGCCGACGACGACCGCGCTGCCGAACGCGGCGCTCCACCAGAACGCGCGTGACGGCCGCTCGTGCGCGAGCCAGGCGGCCGCGAGCGCCGTAAGCAGCGGCAGCAGACCGATCACGACCGCGCCGTGCGCGGCGGGCACGTAGCGCATCGCCAGCGCCGAGAAAAGCGGAAACCCGACGATCACGCCCCCGGCGACGACCGCAAGATGCGGCAACACGCGCCAACCGGGCAATGGGGCGCGTGTCGCGGCGAGGACGATCGCTGCAAGCGCCGCAGCAACGACCGCGCGGCCGAGACCGACGAACACGGGATCGAGACCCGCGACGGCGACGCGCGTCGCCGGCAGCGTCAGGCTGAAGCTCGCGACGCCGAGAAATCCCCACGCGAGACCGCGTCGGCGGTCGCGCGCGCGTGGTGCGGTCGTCGGGATCGTCGCTGGGTCGTGCAACGGCATCGGGGTCTGGTGCGGCAAATCGGGCACTCTACCTGACACCGCAAATGCACCGGCGCCGCGGACTGGCGGCGCCGGCGACACGAGAGTCGGTGCGATTACTTGCGCTTCGGCTCTTCGTCGCCCTTCGCGGGCTCGTCGCCCTTCTTGTCGGCCGCGGGCCGCGTGTCCTTGCCGCGTTGCTCACTCTTCGGCGGCGGTGCGGATGGCGGCGGGCTTGCGGCTTGGCCGGATTGCGGCGGGCGGGCGACCGGCGCCGCTGGCGCACTCGGCATCGGTTTGGCCGCGGCGGGTGGCTCGGGTCGCGCATGTTGCGCTTCGGGCGGAGCGCGCTGAACTGGCGGCACGGCGACAGGCGGCGCGACGACCGTACCGGCGGCTGAATGCGCGGCTCGGGCTTGGGCTCGGGCTTGTTGCGTTGTTCCATCGGCGCGGGCATCGGTGCGGGAGCCTTCGCCTGCGGGGGTTGCGCAACGGCCGGCGGCGCGACTACCGGTGCCGGCGGCTGAATGCGCGGCTCGGGCTTGGGCTCGGGCTTGTTGCGTTGTTCCATCGGCGCGGGCATCGGTGCGGGAGCCTTCGCCTGCGGGGGTTGCGCAACGGCCGGCGGCGCGACTACCGGTGCCGGCGGCTGAATGCGCGGCTCGGGCTTGGGCTCGGGCTTGTTGCGTTGTTCCATCGGCGCGGACATCGGCCCGGGCGCACCTGCAGGCGGCTGCGCGACGGGAGCACCCAAGGGCGGCGCTGCGCCTCGTTGCTCACTTTTCCCGCGCGGTTCCATCGGCGCTACCTTCGGCGGGGGCGCCGCGACCGGGCCGGAACTTTGGGTTGGCGCCACCACTGCAACCTTCGGCGCTGGAACCGGCGTGGCCGGTCTCAATGTGGCGACCGCGGACGGTTCGAGCGGCTTGCCCGGGTTGCTCGCCATCGCGTGCTCTTAGCGGCGAATCCGACGGGCGCGGCGGGCGGCGCGCTCCGGGCTACGACGGGCCGCTCGAGCACTTGCTGCGGCGGCTTCGCGCCTTGCGCCGCTGCGCCGCGAACACTGACCGGCATCGGTGCGATGGCCGCGAGCGCGGCAACCGGCGCACGAACGACCTCGTCGTGCGAGACGCGAATCGCGGCGCGTGCGACGGGCTGCGATTGCACGAACGCGGTCGTCGGCACGGTGACCACGGCGCCGGTGACTTGTTGATTTACATAGGTGACGTTGGTCACGCTCGGGTTGTTGTAGACGTTGGTAATGTTCGTGGTGTTGATCACCGTGTTGGTGACGTTCACATTGTTGAAATAGTTGCGGCTCACCGGATAGGCGGGACGATAGACGTCGCGCGGTCCGAGCGGAAACCAGCCCACGGCGCTGACGTTGCCCGACGAAATCGCGATCTGGAAATTGCTGCCGCCAATGAACGCGACAAGCGCCGGCGCATATACGGCCCGCGCCGCGACCGGACCCGGAATCCAGCCCCAACCGCCGCCGATACTGGCCCAGCGACCGTAATGGGATACGGCGAAGCCCCAGGGGGCATCGTCGACCCACGTCCAGCCCCAGGGGTCGACCCACGCCCAATGTCCGTCGCGATAAGGCGCCCAGTCCGCACTCACGTGCGTGGGCATCCAGACGTTGCCGTACTCCGGCACGACACGCCAGGTGCCGTGCGCGTCGAGATCCTGGTATCCGATCACATCGCGCGAAACGTAGCGCGCGGAAACCGAATTGTCGTAACTGCGGTCGCGCTCCATTGCCCACCGGTCGAACTCGTCGCCGCCGGGGAGCGCCAGATTTTCGTAATCGCGCAAGCCGGTGCCGGAAAATCGAAACGACTTTCCGCTGTCCACGACGTAGGAAGCGCCTTCGCCATAGACCTCGGCCTGGCCGTTGCTCGTGCTCACCTGGGTTGCTTCGCCATTGGGATCGACGCTGACCCGGTATTGCCCGGCCCGGCGGATGACATACGCCAGATTCGGCGTGTCGATTTCAATCAGCTCGTCGGGATTGACGTAGCGCACGCGCACGTTCAGCGTGCCTTGCGCCAGCTGGAATTGCGCAACGCGATCGTCGAGGTTGAGCAAAGTCACACTCGTTCCCGCACCAAGCCGGACCACGGCGGAGCCGACCTGCAACTCGATGCGCGCCCCGGCGTCTGCCCATAGGCGATCACCCGTTACGAGAGGCCGGTTCAACGTGGCGATGACCCAGTCGTTCTCGCCGGCCGGCGAAAAACTGACCGGCCCTTGGATGTACCCCACCCGCGCAACGCGCGTCGGCGGGTCGGCGCTTACGAAGCCCGCCCACAGGGCGACGACAACGCCGAGAATGAATGCAATGCATCGGTTACTGACGTTGTGCTTCAAGTGCATGGTCGTTCCTAAGGTGATTTTCGCGTTCCTCCAACGGCGAGGAGGTTGCGCGTCGGAAAGGCGCGGTGCGCGATGCCCGTACACGGCTCCAGTTTCCCCATTGACACGAAACTGGATAAGCGGGAATCCGCCGAGAGTGCTGTAGGAGAAACCCGCTCGCAACGCATCAATGGATGCAGCGACGAAAGGGGTCTTTCGCTATCCATAACGCACGAACATCCCGATCGGATGACTACGGACCGACGCTCGGCGCGCAATTCACGGTCGTCGCCAGCGACAAGCTTCCTTGACCGGCGGCAGGTCCGTGGTGCAAAGGGTGATCGAAGGTGGAAGTCGCGTCAGTGCGCCATCGCACAAAGACGCGGGGCGACGGAGCCGTGTGCGCCGACGCACAGACCGCGGAATCCGGCCCCGATAACTTGGTATCGGAACAAGCGCTGTCACGGGTCGTTGCGGCCCTTGCGAGGGGCGCGCCGTGACGACGACAACCCAAGGAGCAAGTCATGAGCATCGGCACCATCCTTCTGATCGTCCTGGTACTGATCGTACTTGGCGTGTTGCCGACATGGCCGCACAGCCGGAGCTGGGGCTACGGCCCCGTTGGAATCGGCGGCGTCCTGCTGATCATCCTGATCGTCCTGCTGCTGATGGGAAGAATCTAGCGCGTCGCGCGCTGCAATCGGCGCCGCTCACCGAGGCTCACTGGATTCGAGCGGGCGCAATGGACACGAATGCCAGGCAAATGCGCATCGGGTTGACATTGCTGGCGGGACTCTTCGCCGTTGTGGCAACGTTTGCCGGCAGCGCCTCGATCAGCGATTGGCGCGCGCCGGCACCGGCGACGCCGACCGAGCGCATGGCGGCGATCGGCGAGACTGGAGGCGATCCGCAAACGAATGCGCCAGCGGAGGCCGACGACCTCGCGCCGCCCATCCGCCTCCCGGGTAGCCGGACTCTTCGGCGAAACATTTATTGCGCCGGCTGCGGCGTGGTCGAATCCGTGAGCCGCATCGACCTGCGGGGGTTCGCCAGTTTCGTATGCTCATCCGATGATTTCGATCGGCTCCGGATGGGAACCGTGGAGGAAGATGGCGGCGAACCGGGCGGCGCGTCGCCACTTTCGGATATCGTGGAAGGCGTGCTCACCGCGCGGGTGGCGGGGAGAAGCGTGATCATCGCGTCCCGCTATCAAATCGTGGTCCGTTTTCGCGACGGGTCGCGCCGAGTCTTCGACGAAGCCACGGCGCGAGCGTTGCGCTCCGGCGAGCGCATTCTGGTGATCGCCGGGATGGAGCCGCCCTCGCAGTAGGCGGCCCGACTTGCCGGTGGGAGTTCATACTCTCGAAGGCGGCGGGAGGCACGCTCTCGTCTTGATGCGTCGATTCGAGTTCGACTGGCGCGCCGCCTTCCGTCGCGAGTTCGCTCTAGGGCAGGTGCCGAAAATTGAAGGTAAATGACAGCCCGGTGATCCGGCAGGCACTCCGGTTATTCGCGCGCCTCCGTCGCGACAAGCCGCCTCGTCTGCTCAACGACCTGCCGCCCCTGCGGTCGGAGCTGTTCAGCGCGGCGCAGATGGAGCAGCACGGCAAGACGCTGGCCGTGGCTCACAAGCTGACATCCCGCCGGGGGCCGGACCAGCTGCTGCCCCGGCTTGCCGCGAACGAACTCGTGCTGATCGACGCCTGCAACCTGCTCACGGCGGCGGTGCGGGCCAATCGCCGCATCACGCCCGCGGGAGAATGGCTGCTCGATAACTTCTACCTGATCGAAGAGCAGATCCGCACGGCGAAGCGGCACTTGCCCCGGGATTACAGCCGCGAGCTGCCGCGCCTCGCGGGTGGGCCTTCGGCCGGCTTGCCGCGCGTGTACGACATCGCGCTGGAAACGATCGCGCACGGCGACGGGCGCGTTGACCCCGAAAGCCTGACCCGCTTCGTCGCGGCCTATCAGTCGGTCAGCCCGGTCAAGCTGGGTGAGTTGTGGGCGATCCCGATCATGCTGCGCCTCGCATTGATCGAGAACCTGCGGCGAGTCGCGACCGATGTCGCCGCCGGCCGGGTCGATCGGGACCTGGCCGATGGCTGGGCCGACCAGATGAAGGCGATCGTGCAGTCCGATCCCAAGAGCCTCGTCCTGGTGATCGCGGACATGGCGCGCTCGAATCCGCCGATGACCACGGCGTTCGTATCCGAGCTGTCGCGACGCCTGCAGGGACACGGACCCGCGCTGGCGCTACCGCTGACCTGGATCGAGCAGCGCCTGTCCGAATCGCATCTCACGATCGAGCAGCTGGTGCAGTCCGGTACCCAGCTGCAGGCGGCCAACCAGGTCTCGATCAGCAACAGTATCGGCAGTCTTCGCTTTCTCGGCGCGATGGACTGGCGGAAGTTCGTCGAGACCATGAGCGTCGTCGAGCAGAAGCTGCGCGAGGACCCAAGCGGGCATTACGGCAGCATGGATTTCGTCACTCGCGATCAATATCGGCACGCGGTCGAACAGTTGGCGAAGACCGGTCCGTTGCCGGAAGTCGAGGTGGCGCGCCGGGCGATTCAGCTTGCACACGAAGGTGCCGCGCGGCGCGACGCGGATCCGCGCGCGGCGCACGTCGGCTTTTACCTGGTCGACGCGGGAAGGCCGCTGCTCGAACGCGCGGTCGGCGTGCGAAGGTCGAGCGTCGCGGCGTTGCCGCGACTGGCGGCGCGCTTTCCGGTGATCGTGTATCTCGGAGCGATCATGACGCTGACGGGCTTCCTTTCCGCCGTCGTGATCACGATCGCGCATCGGAATGGCGTGCCCGCCTCCGTGCTGGCAGCGGTCGTCGTGCTGTCTCTCGTGACGACCAGTCAGCTGGCGGTGGCGCTGGTGAACTGGCTACTGACATTGGTCGTTACGCCGCGCACGCTGCCGCGAATGGATTTTTCACCCGGCATCCCGCGCCCGGCGCGCACGTTGGTGGTGGTCCCGGCCATGCTGACCAGCCGCAAGGGGATCGAAGATCTCGCCGAGGCGCTGGAAGTCCGCTACCTCGCGAACCAGGACGCGCATCTGCACTTCGCGCTGCTGACGGACTTTCTCGACGCGCGCGACGAATCGCTTGCCGGTGATGCAGATCTGTTGCGGCTCGCGCGGGACCAGGTCAGCGCGTTGAACGAGAAGTACGCCTCGTCACCCGACGGTGCGGCGAGGACGGGTCACGGCGACATATTTTACCTCCTCCATCGTCCGCGCGCCTGGAATGCGCGGGAGCGGCTCTGGATGGGTTACGAACGCAAGCGCGGGAAACTCTCCGACCTCAACGCGCTGCTGCGCGGACAGGAGGGTGCGAGGCAGCGCTTCATGTCCGTCGTCGGCGATGTCGCGGCGCTGGCGGGCGTGAAGTATGTGATCACGCTCGACACCGACACCGAGCTGCCGCGCGACGCCGCCCGGCAATTGGTGGGCGCGATGGCACATCCGCTGAATCTTCCGCGCTACGACGCGTCGCTGGAGCGGGTCACCAGCGGATACGGCATCCTCCAGCCGCGCATCGTGACGAGCTTGCCCGGATCCAACCGGTCGCGGTTCACGCGCCTATTCGGCGGGGAGTCGGGAATCGACCCTTATACGCGCGCCGTTTCGGACGTCTACCAGGATGGGTTCGGCGAAGGCTCATTCATCGGCAAGGGCATCTACGACGTCGACGCGTTCGAGCTCGCGCTCAACGGGCGGTTTCCCGAAAACCGCATCCTGAGCCACGACCTCCTTGAGGGAAGCTACGCGCGGTCGGGTCTCATCACCGACGTGCAGTTGTACGACGATTATCCGTCCCGCTACAGCGGCGACGTGAACCGCCGCCGCCGCTGGATTCGCGGCGATTGGCAAATCGCGGGATGGCTGTTGCGCCGGGTTCCCCAGGGCGACGGGGCGCGCGCGCGGAATCCGCTCTCGTTGCTGTCGCAATGGAAGATTTTCGACAACCTGCGGCGCAGCCTCGTGCCGCCGGCATTGCTGCTGCTGCTGCTGCTGGGCTGGACGGTGCTCGCGCCCGCGTGGGGATGGTCGTTGATCGTGCTCGGCATCGTGTTGGTGCCGTCGCTGATCGCATCCTTGGCCGATCTGCTGCAAAAGCCCGACGAGTTGCCGCTGACGCAGCACCTCGTCCTGGTCGCGCGCAATGCGCTGCGGCACGCGGCGCAGCTCGCGTTTTCGATCGCCTGCCTTCCGCACGAAGCGTGGTTCAATACGGATGCGATCGTGCGGACGCACTGGCGCATGTTGATCTCGCGTCGACGGCTGCTCGAATGGACGCCGTCGAGCGAACAGGACCTTCGCGATCGCACGACGCTGGCGGCTTCGTTCGCCGCGATGTGGGTGGCGCCGGTGACGGCCGTCGCCGTGGGCGCCTACTTGTGGGTGCGGACTCCCGCCGTGCTGCCGGTGGCCGGGCCGTTTCTCCTGCTCTGGCTAGTCGCGCCTGCCGTCGCGTGGTGGCTGAGCCGCCCGCTGCTGCCGCACGTCGCCAAGCTTGCCCCCGATCAGATCGACTTCCTGCGCAAGCTGGCGCGCCGGACCTGGGCGTATTTCGAGACGTTCGTCGGCCCCGCGGATCACTGGCTGCCGCCCGACAATTACCAGGAGGTTCCCACCGGCACGCTCGCGCACCGCACTTCGCCGACCAACATGGGCATGGCGCTGCTCGCGGATCTTGCCGCCTACGACTTCGGGTATTTGCCGGCCGGGCGCCTGGTCGAGCGCGTGACCCACACGTTGCGCACGATGCAATCGCTCGAGCGGTACCAGGGGCACTTCTACAACTGGTACGACACCCAATCGCTGGTGCCGCTCTCCCCGCGCTACATTTCGTCGGTCGACAGCGGGAACCTGGCGGGACATCTGCTGACGCTGCGCGCTGGGCTGCTCGCGCTGCCCGACGACAAAATTCTGGAATTGCGGGTGTTCGCCGGCTTCGTCGACACCGCCGGGGTGCTGGTCGAGGCGCTCGGCGCCGACGTGCCGGCGGCGGTCGCGCAGCTCGTCCGCGATGTCGATTCGGCGTTCGATTCGCGGCCGGCAACCGCCGCGACTGCGCATTACTGGCTCACCCGGCTGGCCGCCGATATCGCGGCGGTGGTCGCTCATTTCACCGCGCCGACAGGCAACGAAGAAACGCCTTCGGCGGTCAACGAAGCGCACGCGTGGGTGCGAGCATTGGCAGGCCAATGCGAAAGCGCCGTCGCCGAATTGAAGCTGTTCGCGCCCTGGCTCGAGCGGCCGGATCTCGAGCGGCTGCTGGTCGAGCTTCCGGCCCTGGCGCCCAACCCGACGTTGCGCGAGCTGGCGCATCTCATGCCCGAGGTGGACACGCAGATCGAGCGCCTGCGCGGTGCCGCGGCGACGACCGCCGAGCGTGAACGGCTGGACGACGTGGCGCGTGAGATCAGCGGCGCCACCGTGTGCGCACAGGAACGCATCGCGGCGATCGGCCGGATCGCGGCGCAATGCGACGACCTCGCGCACATGGATTTCGGTTTCCTCTACGACCGCACGCGTCACTTGTTCGCGGTCGGCTACAACGTCGACGAGCGCCAGCGGGACGGAAGTTTTTACGACCTCCTCGCCTCGGAAGCGCGGTTTTCGAGTTTCGTCGCCATCGCCCAGGGCGGGGTTCCGCAGGAAAGCTGGTTCGCGCTGGGCCGGCTGCTCGTGACCGCCGGCGACCGGCCGATCCTGCTGTCGTGGAGCGGCTCGATGTTCGAATATCTGATGCCGTTGCTCGTGATGCCGACCTACGAGAACACGCTGCTCGACGAGACCTGTCGTGCCGCCGTCGAGCGACAGATCGCGCACGGCCGGAAGCTGGGCGTGCCGTGGGGCATGTCGGAGTCGGGCTACAACACGGTCGACGCGAGCCTCAACTACCAGTATCGGGCGTTCGGCGTGCCCGGGCTCGGTCTCAAGCGCGGGCTCGCCGAGGACGTGGTCATTGCGCCATACGCGACCGTGCTGGCGCTCATGGTCGCGCCGGAGGCGGCGTGCCAGAACCTGGAGCGGCTCGCAGCCGAAGGGCTGGCGGGACGATTCGGGTTGTTCGAGGCGATCGACTACACGCCGGCGCGCCTGCCGCGCGGGCAGTCGAGCGCGGTGGTGCGCTCGTTCATGGCGCATCACCAGGGCATGAGCCTGCTCGCGCTCGGCCATCTTCTGCACGACCGCCCGATGCAGAAGCGATTCGCGTCGGACCCGCTGTTCCAGGCGACTCTGCTGCTGCTGCAGGAGCGAATTCCGAAGTCGGTCGCTTCATTTCCGCAAATCGCGGACCTCGCGGAAATCCGCTCGAACGTCAGCGAGACGGAAATGCCAGTGCGCGTCATCGCGAACCCGGCGACGGCGGTCCCGGAAGTGCAGCTGCTGTCGAACGGCCGCTACCACGTCATGGTCACCAATGCCGGGGGCGGCAGCAGCCGCTGGAACGATCTCGCGATCACCCGTTGGCGGGAAGACGCCACGCGCGACAACTGGGGCACGTTTTGCTATCTCCGCGATGTCGCGAGCGGCGACTACTGGTCGACCGCGCATCAGCCCGTGGGCAAGCCTGCCGACCATTACGAGGCCATATTCTCGGAGGGGCGGGCCGAGTTCCGCCGTCGCGACCAGGGACTGGACGTGCACACCGAGATCGCGGTCTCGCCGGAGGACGACATCGAGCTCCGCCGGACGCGGATCGTCAACCGCTCGCGCGTCCGCAAGGTCATCGAGGTTACGAGCTATACGGAAGTCGTGCTGGCGACGCCCGCGGCCGACGCCAGTCATCCGGCATTTTCCAACCTGTTCGTCCAGACGGAAATTGCCCGGCGGGAACGGGCGATCCTGTGCACACGACGGCCGCGTTCGCCGACCGAACACGTGCCGTGGATGTTCCACCTGATGGCGGCGCATGGTGCGCCGGCCACCGATGCATCCTATGAAACCGATCGCATGCGATTTGTCGGGCGCGGCAACACGCCCGCGGCGCCGCGGGCAATGCTCGATCCGGCGCCGCTTTCCGGCACCGAGGGATCGGTGCTCGATCCGATTGTCGCCATCCGGATTCTGGTCACGCTCGAGCCTGAGCAGGCCGCGACCATCGACATGGTCTACGGCGTGGCCGCATCACGCGCTGCCGCGACCCAGCTGATCCGCAAATATCAGGATCCGCGGCTCGCGGATCGCGTCGTCGAGCTTGCCTGGACGCACGCCCAGGTGGTGCTGCGCCAGATCAACGCCACCGACGCGGATGCGCGGCTCTATGCGCGTCTCGCCAATTCGATCGTTTTCGCGAACGCGTCGCTCCGCGCCGATCCGGCGGTCATCGCCAGGAATCGCCGCGGACAATCCGGGCTGTGGGGCTACGCGATTTCCGGTGATCTGCCGATCGTGCTGCTGCGCATCGCCGATGCGGCCAACATCGACCTGGCGCGGCAACTGGTGCAGGCGCACGCGTATTGGCGCCTCAAGGGACTGGCCGTGGATCTCGTGATCTGGAACGAAGACCACGCGGGATACCGGCAGTTGCTGCAGGACCAGATCATCGGGCTGGTCGCGGCGCGGGTGGAAGCCCAGTTGATGAACAGGCCGGGCGGTATCTTCGTGCGACCGGGCGACCAGATTTCCGAGGAGGACCGGGTCCTGGTCGAGTCGGTCGCGCGCGTGATCATCGCCGACGGCAAGGGCACGCTTGCCGAGCAGGTCGCCGGGCGTGCATTGCTGGACGTGCGCACACCGAACCTCGTGCCAGCGCGCGAGCGCGCGAGCGAGGCCGTCGCGGCCCCCATGCGCAGGCGAACGCTGATCCTCGAAAACGGCCTCGGCGGATTCACGCCCGACGGAACCGAATACGTCATCACGACGGAACCGGGCTGCCTGACGCCGGCGCCGTGGGTGAACGTGCTCGCCAATCCGCTCTTCGGCACGATCGTGTCGGAGAGCGGCGGGTCTTACACATGGAGCGAGAATGCCCATGAATTTCGCCTCACGCCCTGGAGCAACGATCCGGTGAGCGATTCCGGCGGCGAAGCGCTCTATCTGCGTGACGAGGACAGCGGCCACTACTGGTCGGCGACACCGTTGCCTTCACGCGGTCGAACTCCGTACGTCACGCGGCACGGGTTCGGCTACACGGTCTTCGAGCACGACGAGGACGGAATCCTCACGGAGCTGTGGGTGTACGTCGCGCGCGATGCGGCGGTCAAGTTCTCGTTGTTGAACATCCGCAATGCGTCAGGCCGCGTGCGGCGGATTTCCGTGACCGGATACGTCGAATGGGTGCTGGGCGACGAGCGGGCGAAATCGGTTATGCACGTTGTCACCGAAAAAGAGGGCACGACCGGCGCGCTTTTCGCGCGCAATCCCTACAGCGCGGATTTCGGCGCGCGCGTGGCGTTCTTCGACGTCGACGATGCATTGCGCACGATGACCTGCGACCGCGCCGAATTCATCGGTCGCAACGGTACGTTGGCCGCGCCGGCGGCGATGATGCGCACGCGCCTGTCGGGGAAAGCGGGTCCGGCACTCGATCCTTGCGCTGCGATTCAGGTGACGCTGGAACTCCAGCCGGAAGACCAGCGCGACGTGACGTTCAGGCTCGGCGTCGGACGCAATGCCGATGATGCGCGACGCCTGGTGCAGCAGTTCCGCGGCACGACGGCGGCGAAGGCCGCGCTTGAAGACGTGCGCGGGCATTGGCAGCGAACGCTCGGCGCCGTGCGCATTGAAACGCCAGACGAATCGCTGAACGTGCTGGGCAACGGCTGGCTGCTGTACCAGACGCTCTCGTGCCGCCTGTGGGCGCGCAGCGGTTTCTACCAATCCGGAGGCGCGTTCGGATTTCGCGATCAATTGCAAGACGCGCTGGCGCTGGTCCATGCGGAACCACGGCTGACGCGTGCCCAACTCCTCCTCTGTGCGAGCCGCCAGTTCGTCGAAGGCGATGTCCAGCATTGGTGGCATCCGCCCTCCGGACGCGGCGTGCGAACCCAGTGCTCGGACGACTATCTGTGGCTGCCCCTGGGGATCGCGCGCTACGTGCTCGCGACGGGAGACTCAAGCGTGCTGGACGAGCCCGTCACGTACCTCGACGGCCGCTCGGTCAATCCCGGCGAGGACTCGTACTACGACCTGCCGGGCCGATCCCCGGAAGTGGCGAGCCTGTACGACCATGGCGTGCGCGCGATCCAGCATGGTCTGCGGTTCGGGAGCCACGGATTGCCGCTGATCGGTTCCGGGGACTGGAACGACGGGATGAACCTGGTCGGGATCGAAGGCAAGGGCGAGAGCGTCTGGCTCGGATTTTTCTTGGGCTCGGTGCTCGCGCAATTCGCCGGGGTGGCACGCCTACGCGGCGATTCGGACTTCGCACGACGGTGCGATCGGGAAAGAGTCGAGCTTGCCGCGAACATCGAATTGCACGGCTGGGATGGCGAGTGGTATCGGCGCGCGTACTTCGACGACGGTTCGCCGCTGGGGTCGGCGCGCAATAGCGAATGCCGCATCGATTCCGTCGCGCAAAGCTGGGCGGTGCTGTCCGGCATTGGCGAGGCGAGACGCACGCGCTTGGCCATGGACGCCGTTTACACGCATCTCGTCCGGCGCGACGATGCGCTCATCCAGCTGCTGACGCCACCGTTCGACACGTCGACACAGTATCCCGGCTACATTCGCGGCTACGTGCCGGGGGTGCGCGAAAACGGCGGCCAGTACACGCACGGCGCGATCTGGTCCGTCATGGCATTCGCGGCACTGGGCGACGCACCCCGCGCCTGGGAGTTGATGAACATGATCAATCCGGTCAACCACAGTCGCACGGCCGCCGGCGCCGCGACTTATCGCGTGGAGCCGTACGTCGTGGCCGCGGATGTGTACGCGCTGCCGCCGCATACCGGTCGCGGCGGCTGGTCGTGGTACACCGGCTCCGCCGGGTGGATGTACCGGCTCATTCTGGAGTCGTTGCTTGGCGTCGAGCTCACGGCCGACAAATTGCGCATCAAGCCCTGCCTGCCCGCAGAGTGGAGGGCGTTCAAGCTGCACTATCGCTTTCGGGAAACGCTGTATCGAATCGCCGTTACGCAAGCCCCCGACGCCGAACGCGATTTCGAGGTGCGGGTGGATGGCGAGTTGCAAGCCGACAACGCCATTTCGCTGGTCGATAACCACATCGAGCACGAGGTAGAAATCGTCGTGCGATCCGCGCCCGACGGATAGGCCCGTGCAGCGCAGTCGCCTATCGACGGCGGCCCGGCACCCTTCGGGGCGTCCAAAAAGAGCCATGGCCAACGCCCGCGGAAGCCCCGGCCATTGCATCTTTCCCGGCAGCCCGCTATCGTCCGTGGCGGCGAAACACCCCCAAGAGACGGTCATGTCCGGGACGGGGATCAACTGGAGGAGGTGCAGGATGAAAGTCGCAAACGCAGGACGCAGGATGCTGTTGGGCGCGCTGGCGGTCTTCGCGGCGACAGGCTGGATGGCGGGCGCTGGAGCACAGAATCGCACGTTCAGCTTCGCGTACGACCAGCCACCGACGACGGCCTACGGCATCGCCGCCAACATCTTCGACGCCAAGCTCAAGGAACTGAGCGGCGGCACGATGAGCATCAACCAGTTTCCGGGCGCGCAGCTGGGCCAGGAACCGCAGATGCTGCAGAAGATGCGTGCCGGCGACATCGATTTCGTCATCACGTCGACGGCGAACGCATCGACGGTGGCACCGCAAGCCGGCGTGTTCTCGATCCACTTCATCTTCCGCGACCAGGCGCATCTGCAGAAGGTGCTCGCCGACCCGGCGATCGCCGCGGAATTCCGCGAAATGGTCAAGGAGCAGGTGCAGGGTGCGCAGGTACTGGGTCTCCTGACGATGGGCATGCGCAACATGTACAGCAAGAAGGAAGTGAAATCGATCGACGACATCAAAGGTCAGAAGGTGCGAGTCCAGGCGACCAAGACCGAGGACACGCTTTTCCCCGCCTATGGCGCGCAAACCGTGCACATGCCCTTCGGCGAGGTCTACACGTCGCTGCAGACGGGTGTCGTGAACGTCGCTGAAAACGGCGTCAACGTCTACCTCGCCAACAAGCACTACGAGGTCGCGCCCATCCTGTCGATGACCGAGCACGAAGCCAACAATAACGCCCTGTGGGTCAGCGACAAGACCTGGAACAGCTTGACGCCGCAGCAACAAGGATGGGTGCAGGCGGCGGCGGCCGAAGTGAGCAAGAACGAGCCGGCGCTCGCTCTCAAACTCGAAAAAGATTCGGCGGACAAGCTGAAGACCATGGGCGTCAAGGTCGTCGAGGGCGTCGACAAGACGGGCTTCATGAAGGCGGCGCAACCCGTCCAGGATCAGCTGGCGGCCGAGCTTGGCCCGCACGCGGTCAAGCTCCTCAAGATGGTTCGCGACGTAAAGTAGCGGCTCGTTCCCGACGCCGAGGGCGGCGCTTCGCGTCGCCCTCGGGACCCTTTCGTCGCCCGCAAGTCTCCCCGTCATGGCCGACCAGCGCGCACTCATCCTGCAGCGTCACCGCCACCTGAAGTGGAAGGCGTTCGACTGGCTCGAGGCCGCGCTCATGGTCCTTTGCGGCGTCTGCATCTTCATGTTCACGCTGACCGTGTTTTGCGACGTCGTCACGCGCACGCTGGGCGTGCCCTGGCTGTGGCTGCAGCAGGTCACCACGGCGTTCTTCGCGTGGGGAGTTTTTGTCGGGATGGCCGCGGCGACGCGCCGCAACGACCATTTCTACCTCACCGAGATCACCAAGCGGATGACCGGCGCGCCGCGCAGCTTCATCGAGATCACCAATCGGCTGATCGTGCTGGTCGTGTCGCTGCTGCTCGTCTGGTTCGGCTGGAAGAACGCCGTCCTCGATCTTGGCAGCTACCGGATGCCCTCGCTGCTCCCGTTGACGATCTACACTGCCATCGTCCCTGCAGCGGGCGTGCTGATCGCGCTGTTCACGATCGAGCAGCTCGTCAATGGCTGGAAACACGGATTCGAAGGCCCCGAAGACAGCGAGCTGATCCCGGTGATCATCGAATGACGCCGGGCGCGATCCTGATCCTGATGGCGGTCCTGTTCCTGGGGTTCGGGTACATGGGCGTGCCGGTGTCGTTCGCGCTGATGGCGGGCGTGTTCGTCGCGACGGCGTTCACGCAGGTAAGCCTGCAGTCGATGGTCGGCCAGCTCTTCCACGGCATCGATTCGGAGACGCTGCTGGCCGTGCCGTTCTTCCTGCTGGTGGGCGAGCTGATGGCGTCGTCCGACGTCGTGCATCGAATGATTCGGCTCTCGCAGACGCTGGTCGGCCATTTGCGCGGCGGCCTCGCGCAGGTCGTGACGCTCTTCAGCATGTTCTTCGCCGGCATCTCGGGATCGTCGGTGGCCGACGTGGCGATCCTCACGCGCACGGTCGCGCCGCAAATGGACAAGGAGGGCTACGACCGCGCGTTCACCGCGGCGCTGATTGCCTCGGCGTCGACGATGGCGAATCTGATCCCGCCCAGCATCATGGCCGTGGTCTACGGCGCTACCGGCAACGTCTCGATCGGCGGCCTCTTCCTGGCAGGCGTCGTGCCGGGCGTGCTGATCGGCATCGGGCTCATGGTCTACAGCTATTTCTGGGGGCCGATCGGCGTGATGAAAAAGCGCACGCCCTACACGGAGGTCCTGGTTGCGGCGCGCGGCGCGGCCCTCCCGCTGATCATCCCGGTGATCATCATGGGCGGCATCCTGACCGGCTGGTTCACGCCGACCGAGGCGGGGATGATCGCCTGCGTCTACATCCTGTTCGTGCTGATACCGGTGCTTCGTCCGGGGCACGTCAAAGAGCTGCCGCGCGACTTCATGTATGCGGGCCTCCTGTATTCGCTGCCGCTCGCGGCCGTCGCCGGTGCTTCGGCGTTCGGGTGGATGGTCGCGTACCTGCGGGGCCCGGACATCGTTGCCGGGTACATCACGTCGTTCGCGGGCACGGATCCCGCGATGATCATGTTCCTGCTCGTCGTGCTGTTCGTCATCGTCGGCGATTTCATCGACGCGGTGCCCGCGATCATCATCTTCATGCCGATCATCACCAAGCTGACCGAGGTCGGCCATATCAATCCGCTGCACATGGGCGTCGTGATCATCACGACCCTGGTATTCGGGCTGATCACGCCGCCCTACGGCCTGTCGCTGCTGGTGGCGTCGAAATACGTCGGCGTCGGCTTCGGGCGCGCGGTCGTCCGCTCGCTGCCGCTATACGGAGTGTTCTTCCTGACGATTGCATTTGTCGTACTCTTTCCCGACATCGTTCTGTGGCTTCCAAAGCAGCTGTTGCCGGAATCGGTCGGCTGCTTCAAAAGCCCGACGGGGGTGGGCTACATCTGTCCCAAGTGATTTCTGGCGGAGGCCTGACATGAATTCCACCGCTGATCTGCGCCTGCCGTTCGCGGTACGCCCGCTGACGCCGAATCTCGGTGCCGAGGTCCTGGGCGTCAATCTGGCGAATGGAATATCGGATGAACTGTTCAAGGGCATCTACCAGGCGTTCCTTCGTTACCAGGTGCTGCTGTTTCCGCCGCAGGACTTGCCGTCCGGCGACCAGGTCGCCTTCGCGCGGCACTTCGGCGAAGTGCAGATCCATGTGATGAACCAGTATCACGCCGACGGTTATCCGGAGCTCTACCGGCTGTCGAATCTGGACGAGAACGGCAAGCCCAACGGCAAGCATCCGGACAAGGGAACGCTCGCCTGGCACACCGATGGCTCCTGGTCGCGCGTCACGGGACAGGCGACGATCATCTACGGCGAAGTCGTTCCGGACGTCGGCGGCGAGACGCATTTCTGCGACATGTACGGCGCGTACGATCGCTTGAGCCCGGCCTGGAAAGCGCGCATCGACAGGATGCGGGCGGTGCACAATCTCGATTTCTCGCGTACGCGCCGGCACGGCATCGACCTCATGACCGAGGAGCAGAAACGCGACAAGCCTCCGGTCGACCAGCCGATCGTGCGCACGCATCCCGAGACGGGACGCAAGTGCATCTATCTTGGCGATCATGCGGAGTACATCGTCGGCATGCCGTATGACGAGGGGCGCGAGCTGATCGAAGAGCTGAATGCGCTCGCCGTCCATCCGGACTTGACCTACGAGCACCGCTGGAAACCGGGTGAGCTCATCGCCTGGGACAACCGATGCGTGATGCATCGCGCCACGGCCTACGATCCCGCGACGCAGGGCCGCGTCGTGCGTCGGTGCACCGTACTGGGCGAGATACCCCACTGACGACGCGCAATGTAAGCGCGGAAGCGACCGAATCGGAGCGACGGAAGACGTGCCGTTCGCGAGCTTCAGCCGCCGCGCGTCGGAAATGTATTGAATGCGGCTGTCGCAACTCTCTACGATGCGGGTGCAGGTTCTCAAGCGCAGTTGTCCCCGCCTTTAGCCGCGTCCGCGCGGCCCTTGTCTGGTCTTCCTCCCCTTGAAGGTCCTGCCTGCGGGCGTTCTCACGCGCGCAATCACCTTTTTTCAGGAGTGGACAATGAGCACAGGCAGCGTCAAGTGGTTCAACGATGGCAAGGGCTTTGGATTCATCACGCCGGATACCGGCGGCAAGGACCTGTTCGCGCACTTTTCGGCGATCCAGGGAAGCGGGCACAAGACGCTGCGTGAAAATCAGAAGGTGTCCTACGACGTCACGATGGGCGCCAAGGGTGAACAAGCCGGGAACATCGTGCCTCTCGACTGATGTGGCCGCAGGTTGCCGACGAGAGCCCGGGAAACCGGGCTTTTGTTTTTTGGGCGCAACCCGTGTCGCCGCGGAGTTCCATCGGCACCCTCGCTGTGTGCGTCCGCGTACATACGATGGGCGTTGGTCGTCGTATGTTTGCCGCATGTCGATCGCCAACCGACTGCTGGCCACGCTTCCCCGCGCCGCATACGGGCGTCTGCTCCCAAATCTCGAGCCCGTTACGCTGGAATTCGGAGAGGTGTTGTATGAGCCGGGGGACCCGATCAGGCACGTCTATTTCCCCAACGATTCCCTCGTCTCGCTGTTGACGGTGGTGGATCATCATCTCGCGCTCGAGGTGGGCATGGTCGGCCGCGAAGGGATGGTCGGCGTTGCCGTCGCACTCGGCATCGCCGCCAGCCCGGTTCGAGCCATGGTGCAGGGAGCGGGCAACGCCATGCGGATGAAGGCGACGCGCTTTCGGTCGGAATTCGGGCAAAGCGCAATTCCTGCAACGGCAGGTGCTTCTCTATACGCATGCGTTGATGGCTCAGGTCGCGCAAACCGCCGCCTGCAATCGCTTTCACGTGGTCGAAGCGCGCCTCGCCCGCTGGCTGCTCATGACGCGCGATCGGGTTGCCTCCGACCAATTTCACCTGACTCACGAGTTTCTCGGGCACATGCTCGGTGTCCGCCGGGTCGGCGTCACCAACGCCGCACATGCGCTCAAGCAACGCAAGCTGATCGACTACAGCCGCGGCGACATCGCGATCGTGAATAGGCGCGGCCTGGAGGCCGCGTCGTGCTCGTGCTACGAGGTGGTCAAGGATCGGTACGATCGGGCCTGACGCAGGCCATCTGGCCGCCCAGCGTAATGCCGGGCCGGCGACCTGGTTACTTCAAGTGGAAATTGCCCGCGCCGAAAAGGCCCAGCAGGCCGATGACGATCAGATAAATGGCGACGATGTAGTTGAGCATTCGCGGCACGATCGAGGATCAGGATGCCGGCGATCAGCGAAACCAGAGGGCCGATGCTGAGGGTAAGGTTCATGCGAGACTCCGGTTCATGTCGATGACGGGCTGTGCGGCGCTTCCGTCCGCAGCTTGCAGAGTGATCCCGCGATCGCAAGGGGTCTGTGCGCCAGCGAACATTGTTTGATCGAGGCCGGTTGACCGGGCCACCGCGGCCCGCCGCGGGCAAACGCCGCCTGCTCGCGGCCCCGTCGATAAGGCAGAATCAGGCGATGTTCCGCTGCCGTCGGCGCGTATCGACACTTGCCTTGCTGCTTGCTTGCGCCGGCTTGGTCTCGAGCCCGCGCGCGGAGGTTTGGGGCTATATCGATGCCGACGGCACGGCGCATGTCGCGACGGAAAAGATCGACGAACGCTACCAGCTGTTCTTCAAGGGGAAATCCAACGCTGACCTGGCGGCGCAAGCGGCAGGAGGCGCCTCCGCGGATCTCGACGCCCTGCGCGCGACGGGCATCTACAAACGGATGGTCGATCATCCCAACATTCGCCGCTACCAGGCATTGATCGAAAAGAATGCGCGCGCGCGCGGGATCGATGCGGCGCTGGTCAAAGCGGTCATCGCGGTTGAATCTGCGTTCGAGCCCACGGCCGTATCGACCAAAGGCGCGCTGGGCCTGATGCAGGTGATGCCAGACACCGGCGCGCGCTACGGCGTCGCCGCAGACAGGAAGCGCACGCTCGAACAGAAGCTCCTCGATCCCGATATCAATTTGCGAATCGGCACGACGTATCTGCGCGACCTGCTGACGCTCTACGCGAACGACCTATCCCTGGCGCTCGCCGCGTACAACGCCGGCGAGCAAGCCGTCGCGCAATATGCAAACCGCATTCCGCCGTACCCGGAAACGCAGGAATATGTAAAGCTCGTCCAGCAGTTCTACGAGCTCTACCGGCCGGCGCCGCAACCGAAGACGCCGGCTCGGATCCTCGTGCCTTCGCGACGGAATCCGTCCTGAGGGGCCGCGTTCGGCGACAGGAACGTCAGATCGCGCTGGCAATCGTATTGATGCTGAGCGCAAGCACGGCGATATTGAAGACGAAGGCCAGCACGCCATGGGTCAGCGTCATGCGACGCATGATAGGCGACGTCGCCTGAACATCCGAAGTCTGCGAAGTCATGCCGACGACGAACGAGTAGTAGGCAAAGTCCATGTAGGTGGGGTCGTCGCCGCCGGGGAACACGAGGCCGCCCGCGTTTTTTCGCCGCTCCCGCTCGTCGAGGTAGTAGCGCCGGGCGTAGTGAAACGCAAAGACTGTCTGGATCAGGAGCCAAGACGACAGTAGCGCGACAATCGTCAGCGTGAGGTGCCATGCCTTCGGCCAGAACGCAAGATCCTTGATCGTCCCCACAACGAACCCGATGGCCACCACGCTCGCGCAGGCGGCGCACAACACGAACAGGAAAATGATGTAGCCGCTGGTGTCCTGCGCAAGGGCGTGGCCGCGTGTCGATTTCACGTCGGCAATCCCGATGATCGCCCAGGCAATGGCGAGGTAGACAAGCGTGCCCGCGTCCCAGCTCGCGACGAGCCGCGTGTGCCAGGACACCGAATCCGCCTGCGCGGCATAGGCGACGATGGCGACCACGAGCGCGGCGGCGAGCCGCTGTTTCGCGCCGAGGTAATCGATCCAACGCGCCAGAACGTTGCCGGAGGCAGTTTCGCTCATGGGCGATCCTCGGGTATCGGGGGGCATCTCCACATTCTAGTCGCTGGCGCGCTCGAGTTGACGAACTTCCTGTGTGCGTCATCGCACCGACCGACGGGCGCGCGCCGGTTACCCTGCGATTCGATCCGCACTCACCTGGGAAATTCAACATGACGATGTACAGACGACTGGCCCTGCCGATTGTGCTTGCCGGATGCGCGGCGCTCGGTACCGCTCTCATGGTATTCCGCCGCAACACGCGTCGCGGTGTCGCGACGCAACAGCACAAAGAGAACCTGCAGTCCTGGGAAGGCGAAGGGGGAAGCCATCTGGTGCCGGCAGCGGCGCAACCCCTTCCTCCTGTCTCCCCTGAGCAACGCACCGATATCGGGAGCAACGCATGATGAACCAAGCATTTCGCCACACGCTCGTCGCCATCGGCATCGCCGTCGCCGGCACCGCATCCGCCAGTGTCACGTTCTATCAAGGCGAGAACTTCGCGGGTCGCGAGATCACGGTCAACCAGACAGTGAACAATTTCGACGGCACCGGATTCAACGACCGCGCCCGTTCGGCAGTCGTCAATGACGGTCAGTGGGAAGTATGTGTCGACGCCAATTTCAGCGGCGGATGCCAAGTGCTGGGACCGGGGCGCTATCCGGATCTCGGCGGGCTGGCGGGTCGCGTGAGTTCCGTGCGCCCGGTCTCCAACCCGGTCGCGGCGCAGCGCGGTGAGCATCGATCGAGGCCTGGCGGTTACGGCGGAGCACGCGCAACGCTGTATGAAGGCCGGAATCTCTCCGGGCACTCGTTCCAGCTCGGCAGCGGCACCATGGCGAATCTGGATGGCACCGGATTCAACGACCGTGCGTCGTCGTTGCGCGTGGAAGGCGGATATTGGGTCTTCTGCAGCGATGCCAATTTCGGTGGCGAATGTCGAACTTTCGGTCCTGGCGATTACGCCACCCTTCCCGCGGGGCTCAACAACATGATTTCCTCGGGTCGCCGAATCTCGGACGACTACCCGTACAACCAGAATCCGACGTGGCAACACTAGATCGTTGCGCGTTCGCCTGCGGATTCGTTCGCCGCGGCCGCGCCACCCCAAAGCGTTGCTTCAATTGCTGATCAGGTTCAAGGAAAGCCAATGGAATTGAATACTGCCAATGTTGATCCGGCGATCTCCGGCAAGGGATCGACGGCGATCGCGGACACGGCGCAGCATGTCCTCCCTCCGCTGCCGTATGCGTATGCGGCGCTCGAGCCGCACATCGATGCACGGACCATGACGTTGCATCACGACAAGCATCATGCCGCCTATGTCGAGAAGCTCAATGCGGCACTGGAACCCTACGCGGAGCTGCGCCGGCGATCCGCGACCTGGCTGTTGCAGAACAGCGAGGCCATTCCGGAAGCCATCCGCACGGCGGTCCATGACAACGCTGGCGGCCATCTGAATCACAGCCTGTTCTGGCAATCGATGTCGCCGGTGGGCGGAGCCGGGCCGGCGGGCTCGATTGCGGCCGCGATCGACGCGGCGTTCGGCAGCCTGCAGCAGTTCAAGGACCGATTCGACGAAGCCGGCGCCAAGCTGTTCGGGTCGGGCTGGGTGTGGCTCGTCGCCGCGCGCGGGAAGGACACCGGCACGCCGATCCTCGAGATCGTCGTCACTTCGGGCCATCACAATCCGATCGAGCAAGGGAAGCAGCCGTTGCTCCTCAACGACGTCTGGGAGCATGCCTACTATCTTCACTACGAGAACCGGCGGCCCGACTATCTCAAGAGCTGGTGGTCGATCGTCAACTGGAATCGGGTTGCGGAGAGATTTCAGCATCCCGACGAGGCCGACCATAGCCGCCCCCTTCACTGCGATCAATCTCTCCAAAATGAAGCGCAGCCGGGCACGTAGCCGGGCTCGTTTCACCGTGTACTGCCCACTCAAAGGAACCAGGATGAACAAGTTCACGCTTTCAGCACTCTCCGTTGCGATCTGTTTTGCGATCAGTCCCCTCGCCACCGGCACCGTCATGGCGAAGGCGGATTACAAGGCCGCGAAGGAAGACATTGCGGCCAAGTACAAGGCTGACCAGGCCACCTGCGCGACGATGACGGGCAACGTCAAGGATATCTGCACCGAAGAAGCCAAGGGCCGCAACAAGATCGCGACGGCGGAACTCGTGGCGACCAACGAACCCACGTCGAAGCACCGTTACGACGTGCGCCTGGCCAAGGCGGATGCGACGTACGCGGTCGCCATGGAAAAGTGCGATGACCTCTCGGGCAACGCCAAGGACGTTTGCGTCAAGGAAGCAAAGGCCGCATTCGTGACCGCCAAGGCCGACGCCAAGGTTGCGAACAAGACCAGCGAGGCGAACACGACCGCGCGCGAAAAGACGTCGGACGCCAACACCGCGGCACAGGCGAAGACCATGGACGCCCGCAAGGATGCGGAAACCGAGAAGCGCGACGCCGCGTACGCCGTAGCGAAGGAAAAATGCGACGCGTTCGCCGACGACGTCAAGACCAATTGCATCAAGGAAGCGAAGATTCGTTACGGTCAATCCTGACCACTGCGCAACGCGCGCGCGGCTTCTGCGGATCTGAAGCTCGCGCGCACTGCAGGACCCGGATGCGATCGAGCTTGCTGGCCGACATCGCGAATCAAATGACGTCTTTCGCTGGACCCCCGCGGGAGCGTTTCGGCTAGCAGAGGTACCAACCCAACGACAAGGAATTCGACATGAACAAGGACCAGATCAAAGGCGCGGCAAAGGACATCGGCGGCAAGATTCAGGAAGAGGCCGGCAAGTTGGTGGGCAGCAAGGAGCAGCAAGCGAAGGGCCTGATGAATCAGGTCAAGGGAAAGGCGCAGCAACAAGTCGGCAACCTGGAAGAAGCCGTCAAGGACGCCAGCAAGCCCTGAATCGACGTCCGGTTGCGGCCGGATGCAGCGGCGAGCACGATCGCGTGCCGCTGCAGGATCCCCGACGAGCCCTGGTCCCGTCGGGTGGCCCGGCTCGCAGGCAAGTTGTAACAGAATAAAACGCTACGGTTGCGTTGCGTTTTTTGTGCTACCTTGTCATTTCCCGGGTGACCCGTCCGTCGCCCATTTGCAAGGAGCACAGAATGACCAAGCTCAAGTCCATGGCATTCGGAAGCCTTGTCGCGACGGCACTGGTCTTTGCGCCCGTTGCTCCCGCCTTTGCCGGCGGCTCCTGGCATGGTGGTCATGGCCACCACGGGGGATATCACTATGGCGCCTGGCCGATATTCGGCCTGGCCGCCGCTGTCATCGGCACCGCCGCGGCCATTGTCACCGCGCCGATTGCGATCGTCGCCGCCGCCGTGAGCACGCCGTATTACGGGCCGCCGCAGGGCTACGCTCCGCAGTCGGGGGCCTACAACGCCCCGGCCTATTACGGCGGATCCGCCCCGCCGGCTTATTACAGTCCCCCGCAGCCCGGCTTATTACGGCCCACCCGCGGCGCCGGCCTATTACGGTCCGCCGGCGGCACCGGTGTCCTATGGCCCGCCCGCCGCCCCGGCCTATTACGGCCGGCCCGTCGCGCCCGTCTATTACGCGCCCAATCGGACTTACTACGCGCCGCCTCCGCGCTACGCGCAATCGACCCCCTACTACGGTCCGCCATCGGCGCCCGCGCAGGACTATTACCGTCCCTGATCACAGCGCGCGATCATGCCGGCGGCAGGGCGCCGTTCGACATCGTCGGCGAAGGCCGGGGAGCCGTCGTCTGATGCCGAGGGGATGGCTCCGCGCCGCGGCGGGCGCCCCTCGCGGACGGCAGCGGAAGCGCTCGGCGAACGGATCCTCGACGTCGCCACCCAGCTGTTCCTGAGCCACGGCTATGGCGCCACGAGCATCGAGGCGGTCGCCCGGCGCGCGCGCGTGTCGAAGCGAACGTTCTATCACCGCTTCGAGAACAAGCCCGCCCTCTTCGCCGCGGTGGTCCATCGCATCATCGCGGGACTGCGCCCGCCGGCCGATGTCCCGCTGCTACAGGGCGACGATCTGGCGGCCATCCTTCGGGGCCTGGCGACGCTCATCCTGCGCGCGGCGCTGTCGCCGCAGGCGATCGCCCTGCATCGGCTGATCGTCGCCGAATCCGCCCGGTTTCCGCAGCTGGCAGCGGTGGTCGCGGAGGAAGGGTCCGCAGCGGAAGCCATCCGCCTCATCGCCGGATTGCTCGAGCGCGAAACGCGCGCGGGCAACATCGCGTTGAAGAATCCGGTCTTTGGCGCGCAGCAATTCCTGCACATGGTCATCGCGTTGCCGCAACGGCGTGCGATGGGATTGGGGCCGCCGATGACGCCGGTCGAGATCGAGGCGTGGGGGCGCGATGTCGTCGACCTGTTCCTGAATGGCTGCGGCGGCGCAACCCGCACCGCGATCTAGCTGGGAACCGGGACCACTTCGTCCGTCCACACGCGAAAGCTCTTCAGGGTGTTGGGCCCGAACGTCGTGCTGATGGCGACATCCGCGGCGTCCCGCCCCCGCGCCATCAGGACGCGCCCGATGCGCGGCACGTTGTTCCTCGCGTCGAACGTGTACCAGCGGCCGTCGAGCCACGCGTCGAACCAGCCGGCAAAGTCCATCGGACCGTACGGAGGCGGCGTGCCCATGTCGCCCAGGTATCCCGTGCAGTAGCGTGCGGGAATGTTGAGGCACCGGCAGAAGGCGATCGCAAGGTGCGCGTAGTCGCGGCAGACCCCGGCCTTTTCCTCGTAGGCCTCCCACGCCGTCTTGGTCGCTCGCGCATGCTGGTAGCCGAACTCGATGTGACGATGGACGAAATCGCAAATCGCCTGGACGCGGCCCCAGCCGGTCGGGGCGTTGCCGAACAGTTTCCACGCGATCGGCAGCAGCCGCTCGGTATCGCAGTAGCGGCTTCCGAGCAGGAAGATCAGCGTCTCCTCGGGCAGATACTCGACCGGCGTTTGCTTCGCGTCGACCGCGACGACGTCCGGCAATCCACTGTCATTGATCAGCGCGTCGGTCGTGATGCGCGTCTCTCCGGCCGGTGCGACGATGCGGCTGCACCAGTTGCCGAAGGAATCGCGATACTGGCTGATCGGCAGCGACGGAAACGTGATCAGGTGATCGGGCCGGACGATATCGGATACTCGCGTGAAATGAATGTTCAGCATCAGGAGCATCGGTGTCGGCTGCGGACACTCGTAGATCAATTCACAACCGACGCGAATTTGCATGTCGCTCCTTATGCATCGACGAGTGCGGCGCGCAACGACGCGATGATCGCGGCCCGCAATGCCGCCCAGCGGCGCGGCGCGCCCGACGACGATGCGCCTGGTTGATCTCGATCTCGACGCCGACGTAGTCGGTCGGGCCGGAATCGACGCCGAAGATACGGCATGAAGCCGTCGTCGGTGCCGTGCGTAGGGATAGTTGCGACGGACCCGAAGCCCACGGGAACGCGTGCGCGAGCGCGATCTTCCACCGCGCGCAGAGCCGCGCTTCTCCCGGGCGGGCGGGGTCGTACAGCAGACCGACATCGGCCGCGCGCACCTTGCCATGCAGCTCGGGCGTGAAGCTGTGCGACGAGACGTGGATCACGCGCCGGCCGCGGGCGATCGCGCCGCGGATCAGCGCTTTCGGTTTCCGTTCGATAGGGCAGGTAGTGGTCGGCGGAGAATCGATCCCGCTCTGCGCGCGAAAGCTTGCGAACGCCGTCGCCGTGCAGGCGCGGATGCCCGATCGAGCGGTTGAGGTCGACGACGAGGCGCGTGATCGTGGACGCAACGAGCGGCGCCTTGAATGCCGCCGCGAGCTCCCGCGCCATCGCGAGTGCGCCGATATCGTAACCGCGATGCGTCTGCAGGAGCCTTCGTCGTCCGGCGAACAGGCGACGATAACGCGGCGGAACGCGATTGCCGCCGTGCTCGCACGTACACGACGAGCGAAGTCACGCAAGCCGGCGACCGCGCGTTTCTACCATTGCAACGCGGGCAGTTGCCGGAACACCGCGCGCGTGCCTTCGCTCCATTCCTTGCTGAGCGCGGCAAAGTAGGGATCGCCCTGGTCGAACCGCCGGCGCATCGTGACCGCGAAGGTGTCCCGCTGGTAGCAGAGAACGTCGATCGGCATGCCGACCGAGAGATTGCTGCGCATCGTCGAATCGAACGACACCAGCACGCATTTCGTCGCCTCCGTGAGGTTGGTGGACGACGTGATCACGCGGTCGATGATGGGCTTGCCGTATTTCGTTTCGCCCGTCTGCAGATAGGTCGTGTCGGGCCCCGCCTCGATGAAATTGCCTTCGGCATAGATGCGGAACAGCCGGACCCGCTCGCCGTTCACCTGTCCGCCGACGATGAACGACGCGTTGAAGCCGATGTCGCTTTGCTCGAGGTACGCGCCGTCGCGGCGCTCGATGTCGCGCATGGCGTCGGCGACGAGTCCCGCGACGTCGAACATCGTGCGCGCGGTCCACAGGTTCGGCGTTGCGTCGCCCTCGTCCATGCGCTGCTTCAGCACGCTGACCACGGCCTGCGTGCCGGCCAGGTTGCCCGAGCTCAACATGACGATGACCCGGTCGCCGGCGCGCTCGAAGACCGTCATCTTGCAGAATTTCGCGAAATTGTCGACGCCGGCGTGGGTGCGGGAGTCGGAGCCGAAGATCAATCCGTCGTTCAGCAGAATGCCTACACAATACGTCATGCCCTCAGCGCCGCGATCGAAGCGAAATTGCCTGGGGTCATTGTCCCACACCGACCCGCCGTGAATCAATTTGCGGGCCGGATCGCGCGAGGGTAAGGAAAGGGTCGCCTCGCGGAATGTCCGACAGCAGGCGATCGAACTCTGTCTTGACCGCCGCGTAGCATTCGCACGCGGTTTTTTCGAGCCCGGAGCGATCGAGCACCGCGATGTGGCCGCGGCGGTAGCGAATATAGCCCGCTTGCTGCAACTTGCCGGCGGCCTCGGTGACGCCTTCCCGGCGCACGCCGAGCATTCTGGCCACGAGTTCCTGCGTCATGACCAACTCACCTGAGGGGATGCGATCGAGGGTCATCAACAACCAGCGGGACAGTTGCTGCTCGATCGAATGGTGCCGATTGCATACCGCGGTCTGCGTCATCTGCGTGATCAGCGCCTGTGTGTAGCGCAGCAACAGCCTGAGCACCGGCCCGGCGCGATCGAATTCCTGCTTCAAAAAGCGGCGCTCGAGCCGATAACCATGACCTGCGGTCTGCACCACGGCCGAACTGGGCGTCGTATCGCCGCCCATGAATAGCGCAATGCCGACTACGCCTTCGTTGCCCACGCCGGCGATCTCGGCCGACGCGCCCGACTCGGTGACATAGTGCAGCGACACGATGGCGGTGGTCGGAAAGTACGCGTGCTGCAACTGTCCGCCGGATTCGTAGAGGATTTCACCGAGCGGCATGGCGACCAGTTCCAGGTGCTTGGCCCAGCGCTCGAATTCCGCCGCTGGCAGAGCGGCCAGAAGATGGTTTTGAGTCGGGCTGTGAACCGGAGACATCGCAGGTCTGCGCTACTTGCGCGAGGCGAGTTCGACGCCGATACCGCGGTACCCGACGAAGCGGCAGGACTGGTTGAACATCGGCTCCCCGCTCACCTGGTATTTTTGCGTCGAGCCGTCGGCATTGTCGCGGCTGAGGACGAAATCCAGGAACGGTTGACGCGCGGCAATGGTCGCCTGCAGCAACGCCCGCTCGGCCTCGTTCCAGCCGGCGACTTGCGCTCCGCCGGAGTCCCCCGCCAGCGTGTCGACCTTGACGCCGAGCATCTCCAGCACGGGGCCGGAGACTCTGGTGAAGGCCCCATGCTCATCCTGCTCCCAGTACCAGTCGGACGCGAGTTCGGTGAGGCTCCGATAGCGAGCCTCGCTTTCGCGCAGTTCGGCGGTCCGTTCCTGCACCGTTTCTTCCAGCTCCTTGCTGTAGTTCTCGAGCTTCTTGTAGAGCAGGCGAACTTCCAGCATGTTGTGGATGCGCGTCTTGACTTCGACGAGATCGAACGGCTTGCTGACGAAATCCCGTGCGCCGGCTTGCAGTGCGCGAACCTTGTGGCCCGGTTGGGCGGTGATCACGACGACGGGCAGGTAGAAGTCCCGGTCATTGGTCTTCAGTCCTTCGATGACCTGGAATCCGTCCATGCCGGGCATCTGCAGGTCGAGCAGGATCAGGTCGTAGCGATTCTTCCGATGCAGCGCGCAGACTTCGGTCGGCGTCATCGTGGAGGTGACGTTCGTGTAGCCGGCTTCGCTCAACATTTGCGTGAGCAGATCGACATTGACCTCCTGATCGTCCACCACCAGGATGCTGGCGCTGCGAATGTCCTCCTCGGCAATCATCAGGCCTTCTCCTCGTCCGCGGCGCGGCCCGTTGCCGATTGCGAATGGGCGAGCGCGACGTCCAGTGCTTCCATGAACTGGTTGACCTTGATCGGCTTGGTCAGGTAGTTGAAGAATCCGGCCTCGAGGCCCCGCGCGATATCGCGGGGCACCGCATTGGCGCTCAGCGCGATGATGGGGATGTGCGCCGTCGACGGGTCGGCGCGGAGGATTTTCAGGGCCTCGATCCCGCTGATGCCGGGCAGGTTGATGTCCATCAGGATGACCTCCGGCTGATAGGCGCGCGCGAACTCGATGCCGAGATTGCCGTCCGCCGCGCCGAGCATGCGCAGATCGGGGCGACGGGCGATGAGTTGCTCGACGAGTTCCAGGTTGGCCGGGTTGTCTTCCACATAGAGCAGCGTGCGTCTCGGAGCGCCGTCCGCCGTTCGGGGCCCCGCCAGCGCCGCGCGCTCGGCTTCCAGGCACTTCGAGCCCCGGTGCACTCGTCAGACTCAGTTCGATCCAGAACACGCTGCCCAGCCCGACGGTGCTGTCCGCGCCGATGGTGCCGCCCATCAGCTCGACCAGTCGCTTGGTCATGACGAGGCCGATGCCCGTGCCTTCCTCCGCGCTTGACTCTTTTCCCAGGCGATTGAACGGCTGGAAAAGCTGCGCGAGCTGTTCCGGTGTCGAGCCCAGCGCCGGTATCCCGAACGTTGAGTCGAATCGAATCCGGAGGGCTCAGCGTGCATTCGACGACGACGGAGCCGCCCGGCCTGTTGTACTTGATCGCGTTGAACAGAAGGTTGATCAGGACCTGCTTGACCCGGGTCCGATCGGCTTTGACGAAATAGGGGATGTCGAATCGCGGAAACGTCATGCCGATGCCGCGCTTGTGCGCCTGCGGCTCGATCATCGCCCGGCATTCCAGCATCACTTCGACCAGCGAAACCGGTTCCCGCGACAGCGTCAACTTGCCCGACTCGATCAGCGCCAGATCGAGGATTTCGTTGATCAGCTCCAGCAGGTACCAGCCGGCCTTGAGAATCTGATCGATGTTCCGCTTTTGTGAAGGCGTGGGCGACGGAGCGCCGGATTCCAGCAGCTGGGCGAATCCGAGGATCGCATTGAGCGGCGTGCGCAGTTCATGGCTCATGCCGGACAGGAAGTCGGTCTTCGCGCGATTGGCCTTCTCCGCCGCGGCCATCGCCTCGGTCAGCTCCGATTCGACCCGCTTGCGCACGGAATTGTCGGTGCCGATCAGCAGGTAGCCGATGATGTCGCCATAGTCGTCGCGCAACGCGGTGATCGACACGATCGCCGGAAAGCGCCGGCCATCCTTGCAGATGTACGTCAATTCATAGATGTCCTCGACTTCGCGCGAGGCTTTGAACGCCAGCGCCTCGAAGCCCGGCGCAATGGGGGTTGCGAGCTCGAGGCTCAATGCCTCAGCGCGCGCCATCACCTCCTGCGGATCGTGAATGTCGCTCGGGCTGATCCGGTTGACGACTTCGGCCGCCCGGTAGCCCAGCATGCGCTCGGCGCCGACATTGAACAGCTGGATGATGCCTTTCTCGTCGGTGGCGATGATCGAGAAATTGGCGCTGGTGAGGATCGCGTTCTGCAGCGCGCCCGCCTTCAGCAGCGCAATCTGGCGTCGCACTTCGGTGCTGCCGTCGGGTTTGCCGGCAGCTTCGGGAACGACGGGGACAAGTGCTGAATCGGACATTGCGGGCTTCCGTGAAAGGGTGACCGGGTACGGGAGAGGTCCGCGCGTGTCGCGCCGGAAGCAGGGCGTTGCAGCCTCGCGCACCGCGGAACGTCTCGTCGGTCGCGCGAAGAGAATGACGGACTTTACGACAGCCGTCCGTGCTCTAGCGCACAGAAGGAAAGGAAACGGTTGGGCTCCGACCTGCGTCCGGCCGATCGGTTGGCGCGCCGACGTCTGACGGTTGTGGGTCAGCGCCGTCCGGCGTGCCCGACCCAATCGACGGCCTAGGTGTCCGATTCGCCGAGGATACGGAGAGGATCGCCGCGCGGGATGTCGCTGATCAGGCGATCGAACTCCCGCTTGACCACCGCGTAGCACTCGCAGACCGCCCTTTCCAGCCCCGGCCGGTCCAGAACGTCGATGCGGCCACGGCGGTAGCGGATCAAGCCGGCGCGCTGCAGTTTGCCGGCGGCCTCGGTCACGCCTTCGCGGCGCACGCCGAGCATGTTGGCGATCAGCTCCTGCGTCATCGTCAGCGAGTCCGACGACAGCCGGTCGAGGCTCAGCAGCAGCCAGCGGCACAGCTGCTGCTGCACCGAATGATGCCGGTTGCAGACCGCGGTCTGCGTCATCTGCGTGATCAGCGCTTGCGTGTAGCGCAGCAGCAGGTGGAGCATGCGGTCCGGCGCGGTTGAATTCCTGCTTCAGCACCTGCGCCTTCAGGCGATAGCCGTGACCCGCGCTCTGCACGACGGCCCGGCTCGGCGTGGTTTCGCCGCCCATGAACAGCGAAATGCCGAGGATTCCCTCGTTGCCGACGACGGCGATCTCGGCCGATGCGCCGTCTTCCAGGACGTACAGCAGCGACACGATGGACGTCGTGGGAAAATAGACATGCTGCAGCCGGCTGCCCGATTCGTAGAGGACTTCGCCGAGCGGCATCGGCACCAGCTCGAGATGCGGCGACACCCGCGCAAACTCGGCTTGGGGCAGAGCTGCCAGCAGATGGTTTTGACTCGGGCTGTGCGTGTTGGGCACGGGCGAGCTCCGCTTTTCCAATCCGTCCACGCTTGACGGACTGCGCGGGACGAATTCTCCAACGGAAGCATGCCGCTGCGCAAGGGGCGTTTGCGGCCTGTTTGACCGCTACCGCACACATCTCCGCGGGCCTTCCGGAATCCGGCGATATTGCAATGGTCCGCCCGCGGCATCGCGCTCGCGCACGACGTTTGCCGCCGTTGGTGCGCCAGCGAACGGACGGCCGTCACCCCGATGCGTAGCCTTCATACATCGACGCACGGTGGCAGCGGCAAGCGCGTTGCGGCAGGTCCGAGCGGCCTGACAAGAGATCCTCGGCGAAGCGCTCCGCTTCAATCGTTGGTATGCGATTGCGAATCAACCTGGAGAATCAAGTCATGAATCAATTCAATCGCATTTCCGTACTCGTCGCAGCCGTCGCGTTTGCGGCGCTCGCCGGCTGTGCTTCCACGCGAACGCAGGAAAGCACCGGGCAATATATCGACGACACCGCCCTCACGACGAACGTGAAGGCGGCGATCCTCAACGCGCCGTCGCTGAAGTCCGCCGAGATCAACGTCGAAACGTTCAAGAGCCGCGTTCAACTGAGCGGTTTCGTCCGCTCGCAAGCCAACATGGATGAGGCGGTCAAGGTTGCACAAAGCCGTGAAGGGCGTCAGTTCCGTCAAGAATGACATGGTGCTCAAGTAAGGACGGGTCGGGAGATCGCGCAAGTAATCTCCCGGCATCGGAGCCTGCATGAGTGTCCGCCGTCGATAGCGGCGGTCCCGAACGAACTGAACGCGGCTCTGGCGACAGGCCGTTTGCCCGATGAGCGGCACCTCCAGCCACCAAGGACATCGTGCCTCTGCCCAGCGAAGTCGCGGAGGCATTGGCGGCAATGGTCACGCCGCCGGTCGAATCGGCGGACATGCCGATGCGACCCCGATACTTGATGCGCATGAGCCGCGCGCTGATCGTTCTGGCGGTCATCGCCGTCATCGCGACGCTCTACCTGGCGCGCGCCTTTCTGGTGCCGTTGCTGATCGGCATCCTCGCCAGCTACACGCTGCGCCCCGTTGTCGATTGGCTGCAGGCTCTGCGCATTCCCCGGGCCGTGGGGGCGGCGCTGGTTCTGGCCACGCTGGTCGGCGGCGGCGTCTGGACCGTGCAATCCGTCGGTGACCAGGCGGCGGCGATGATTGAAAAACTTCCGGACGCCGCGCGGAAGCTTCGCCAGGACCTGAGCTCCACGCGCACCACCGCGCCAACGGCCCTGCAAAACGTGCAGGAGGCGGCCAACGAGCTGCAGGGCGTTGCCGCCGATGTGGCGCAGAAGCCGGGCACGCGTGCGCCGTCGGCACCCGGTCCCACTTCAACGCTGTGGCTGCGCGACTACGCACTCGCGCAATCGGCACTATTGATATCGGTCGCGGCACAGACGCCGATCGTGCTTCTGCTCGCCTACTTTTTGCTGGCCTCGGGCGAGCACTTTCGCCGCAAGCTGGTGCAGTTCGTGGGTCCCTCGCTGTCGCGGAAGAAGGAAGCCTTGCGCATCCTCGAGGAAATCGACGCGCAGGTGCAGCGTTACCTGTTCGCAACGCTGGTGTCGAACGCGCTCGTCGGGATTTGCACGTGGCTCGCCTTCGAGGCAATGGGGATGGAGCAGGCCGGCGTTTGGGGTGTATTCGCCGGTGTGCTGCACTTCGTTCCCTACCTGGGTCCGGTCGTATTGGCGATTGCCGCCGGGGTGGCCGGTTTCCTGCAGTTTGGAACGCCGCTGCACGCGCTGGCGGTGGCCGGTGCGACGATGGTGATATCGGGCGTCATCGGCATGATTTTCATGCCGTGGCTGCTGAGCCGGTTCGCCAGCGTAAACGCCGCCGTGCTGTTCATCGCGTTGCTGTTCTTCGGCTGGATGTGGGGCGTCGCGGGCCTCCTCCTCGGCGCGCCTCTGGTCGCGATCGCCAAGGTGATCTGCGATCGCATCGACTCACTCAAGCCGGCGGGCGAATTGCTCGGACGCTGAGCCGCAACGCTCGGGTCGTCACATTTTTAGCGGTTGTGTACGAGAGCGCACAGAATCGACGCGCGGCAACGAGCATGCTCGTATGCGCACGGAGTTGAATGTTCACCTCCGTCGTTCGAAAGGAAAGCATTCATGCTCTATACGATCGCCGTTGTCCTGGTCATCCTCTGGCTGCTTGGACTTGTCACCTCGGTCACCATGGGCGGCCTGATCCACGTGCTGCTGGTCATCGCCGTCGTCGTGATTCTGCTTCAGGTCATCGGCGGGCGCAGATCCATTTAATCGCCGCAGGAGCAGCGCAGGAGGGCCAGCGAAACGCCTGCGCGCATTCGCACTCAGGTTCGTCACGCGCTGCGCGACGGCGCCCGTGCGCGAGGCGTCCCTCGCACCCGACGCCGGGCGCTTCGCCCCGATGCGATTGACCGTCTAGCGCTTGATGAGCGGCGCGGCGTCACCCACGTGCTTCTTCTGTTGCTTGATCGCCTTCTTTTCCTTCGGGGTCAGCAACGCTTTTTTCTTGTCTTCCTTCGGCGGTCTATGCGACATGGTGTTCGCTCCTTGGACGCCATTGACGGGACGCGGCGTCGCTAACTATAGGCCGATGCGTTGCCGATGTGTCGGCGCCCCTTGCCTTGCCGATCGTTGGTGAGCCAACGCAGGATTTGCTCGTAGACCGCGTGGCTGCTCAACAGATCGAAATGTCCGATGCCTGCAGCCGGCCGCCTTGCGGCGAGGAGCAAGCGCTTACTCAATGAGAGCGTCCATGTTCGGGACCCGGGTCGCGCATCACGGGGGACAAGCACGATCCGCCGCTTGACATGATGGGACCGTCCGGCCTAGGATTCAAACGAACGTTTGATTTATATTGTCGAGCAATCGCCACCGCGAGTCACCGCAGGAGGCTGGTCAGTCATGGACGGAAACGTAATCCGGATGATCGACAAAGAGGCCCCGGTCGCGACCAAGGACCGGATCCTCGACGCCGCCGAATCGCTCTTCATGGAGCACGGGTTCGAGGCGACCAGCCTGCGTTCGATCACCGCCGCCGCGGGCGTCAACCTCGCGGCCGTCAACTACCATTTCGGCAGCAAGGAAGAGCTGTTCCAGGCGGTGCTGACGCGGCGGCTCGACCCGATGAACCAGGAGCGCCTCGACCTCCTGACCGAGCTCGAGCGCGCGGCGGCGCCGCGTCCGGTCGCGTGCGAGCAGATTCTGTCCGCGATGTTCGTGCCCGCACTGAAGCTCGCGCGTGACCGCGAGCGCGGCGGCAAGGACTTCCTGCGTCTTCTCGGCCGCGCCTATGCCGATCCCGCGCCGTTCATCCGCCACTTCCTGTCGGGTCAGTACGCGGTGATGATCGCGCGCTTCAAGGCGGCATTCGCGCAGGCGCTTCCGGAAATGCCGCCCAAGGAGCTGTCGTGGCGGCTGCATTTCATCATGGGTGCGCTGTCCTATACGCTGGCCGGAACCGACGCGCTCAAGCTCATTGCCGAACTCACGCCCGCGGAATCGGGCAACGACGAAATGCTGCTGCGCCGGCTCGCCCCCTTCCTGCTCGCCGGATTGCAGTCGCCGCTGCCGGAAACTTCCGCCGCTGGCCGCGCGCTCGACGGCGAACTGAAACAGCTGCGCTGCAGCGCCCCCGCTTCCCGATGATCCTCCGTTCAAGGAGTCTTCGATGCTGACCCTGATCTGGTTAATGGCCGTCCTTCTCGGCATGCTCGTGCTCGCCTACCTCAACGCGTCCGGCATCCTTTGGAGCGCGGCGCTGGCGGGCGCGATCGCCGTCGCGTGGGGGACGCATGCGCTTCCCGGCTGGCTTTCGCTCGCGCTCTCCGCGTTGTTCGTGCTGCTCGCCATCCCGCTCAACATCCCGGTGCTGCGGCGCAAGCTGATCAGCGACGCGGTGCTCGCGGCGTTCCGCAAGGTGCTGCCGCCGATGTCGCAGACGGAGCGCGAGGCGATCGAAGCCGGCACCGTCTGGTGGGATGCCGAGCTGTTCTCCGGACGGCCGCAATGGCGAAAGCTGCTCGACGCGCCGGCGCCCGCGCTCACCGCCGACGAACAGCATTTCCTCGATCACGATGTCGAGGAGCTTTGCGCGATGGTCACCGACTGGGAGACGACGAACGTCGATCGCGATCTCCCGCCCGCGGTCTGGCAGTTCATCAAGGACCGGGGCTTCTGGGGCATGAACATCGCGAAGGAGTATCGGCGGGCTCGGGTTCTCCGCGTTCGCGCATTCGCAGGTCATGACCAAGCTGTCGACGCACTCGGGAACGGTGTCGGTGACCGTGATGGTCCCGAATTCGCTCGGACCCGGCGAGCTCCTCGCACACTACGGCACCGACGAGCAGAAGCGCTATTACCTGCCGCGGCTCGCCAAGGGCCTGGAGATCCCGTGCTTCGCGCTCACCAATCCGACGGCCGGCTCCGACGCCGCCGCGATTCCGGATTACGGCGTCGTCTGCTGGGGCGAGCACGAAGGCAAGCGCGTGCTCGGCCTCCGGGTGACGTGGGACAAGCGCTACATCACGCTGGGGCCGGTCGCCACGCTGCTCGGCCTCGCGTTCCGCGCGTACGACCCCGACCATCTCGTCGGCGACAAGGACGACATCGGCATCACCTGCGCGCTCATTCCGACGTCGCACCCGGGTGTCGAGATCGGCCGCCGGCACATGCCGCTCAATGCGGTATTCCAGAACGGCCCGAACTGGGGCCGTGACGTGTTCATCCCGATGGACTGGATCATCGGCGGGCAGCCGATGCTGGGCCGCGGCTGGCGGATGCTGATGGAGTGCCTGGCCGCGGGCCGCGGGATTTCGCTGCCGTCGTCGGGCACCGGCATGGCGAAGCTCGCCGTGCGCGCCACGGGCGGCTATGCGCGGGTGCGCACGCAGTTCAAGACGCCGATCGGCCGCTTCGAGGGCATCGAGGAAGCACTCACGCGGATGGGCGGCAATCTCTACATGATGGATGCCGCGCGCGTGCTCACCGCGGGCGCGATCGACATGGGCGAGAAGCCGGCGGTGCTTTCAGGGATCGCGAAGCTGCATCTCACCGAGCGCGGCCGCCAGGTCGTCATCGATGCGATGGACGTCGTCGGCGGCAAGGGCATCATGATGGGGCCGTCGAATTTCCTGGGTGCCGCGTACATGCAGCTCCCGGTCGCGATCACGGTGGAAGGCGCCAACATCCTGACGCGCAGCCTGATTGTGTTCGGCCAGGGCGCCATCCGCTGCCATCCGTTCGTGCTGAAGGAGATCGAGGCGACGCGCGAAACCGATCCCGCAAAGGCGTCGGCGGCGTTCGACGCGCGCGCTATTTGGTCACATCGGGTTCACGCTGTCGAACATGGCGCGCACGCTCGTCACCGGCCTCACCGGCTCGCACTTCGTCAACGTGCCGGCGAACGTGGCGCCGGAAACGCACCGCTATTACCAGCAGCTCACGCGCTTTTCGGCGGCGCTCGCGTTCCTCGCCGACGTCTCGATGGGCTCGCTGGGCGGCGCGCTGAAGCGCAAGGAAAAGCTCTCGGCGCGACTCGGCGACATCCTGTCGCTCATGTACCTGTCTTCCGCCACGCTGAAGCGCTACGAGGCGGAAGGGAGGCAGCAAGCGGACGCGCCGCTGCATGCACTGGGCCATGTGGGACGCGATGTTCAAGGCGCAGACCGCGTTCGAGGGCGTGATCTCCAACTTCCCCAATCGCATGATCGCCGCCGTCCTGCGGCGGATCGTGTTCCCGCTCGGCCGGCCGTATTTCGTGCCGTCCGACGCGCTGGGGCACGACGTCGCGAAGCTTCTGCTCGAGCCGTCGGCGACGCGCGACCGGCTCACCGCCTGCATGTATGTGCCGACGTCCGCCGAGAACCCGGTGGCGCAGATCGAACGCGCGCTTGACCGCGACGCTCGCGGCGGAGCCCATCGAGGCAAGGATCCGCGCCGCCGCGAAGGAAGGGAAGTTCGATGCCAAGGTGCCGCCGGGCGGCGGCCTCGACGCCCTCGTCGCGCGCGCGCAGGCGGCGGGCGTGATCACTTCGGCGGAAGCGGCGCAGGTGATCGCCGCGCGCGACCTCACTGCCAAGGTCATCCGGGTCGACGACTTTCCGCAGGATCTCGGGCTGTCGCAAATGGTGGGCGCGCATGGGCAGGCGGCCGCGCCGGCGGCGGCGGTCGTGCACAAGGCGGCTGCGTAACATGGCAGCTGCGTAATTCGGCAGCGGCCCGGCACACGTCGGCGCTGCGCCCGAGGAGGCATCGATGGCAGAACCCGTCTACATCGTCGACGGTGCGCGCTCGCCGTTCCTGAAGTCGCGCAACCGGCCCGGGCCGTTTTCGGCGTCGGATCTCGCGACCGACGCCGGCCGCGCGCTGCTCCTGCGCCAGTCCTTCGACCCGCCGCAACTCTCCGAGGTGATCCTGGGCTGCGCCGCGCCTTCGCCCGACGAGGTCAACATCGGCCGCGTCGTCGCGCTGCGCATGGGTTGCGGGCAGAAGGTGCCCGGATGGACGGTGATGCGCAATTGCGCGTCGGGGATGCAGGCGCTCGATTCGGCGATTGCGAACATCCGCACCGGCCGGTCGGACCTCGTGCTCGCGGGTGGCGTGGACGCGCTGTCGCGCGCGCCGCTGCTGTTCTCCGATGCGATGGTCGTGTGGCTCGCGAGCTGGTACGCGGCAAAATCCCTCGGCCAGCGCGCGGCGCTCCTCGCGAAATTCCGTCCGGGCTACCTCGCGCCCGTGATCGGCCTCATGAAAGGGCTCACGGACCCGATGGTCGGCCTGCTGATGGGCCAGACGGCGGAGAATCTCGCGTACCGGTTCCACATCACGCGGCGCGAGATGGACGAATTCTCCGCGCGCAGCCACCAGAAGGTGCTCGCCGCGCAGAAGGCCGGGCACTTCGACGGCGAAATCGTCCCGCTCTACGACGCGACGGGCAAGCTGTACCCGGCCGACGACGGCGTGCGCGAGGATTCCACGGCGGAAAATCTTGCGAAGCTCCGGCCGTTCTTCGACCGCAAGTACGGCAACGTCACGGCCGGCAACAGCTCGCAGATCACCGACGGCGCGGCGTGGCTGGTGCTCGCATCCGAGCGCGCGGTCGAAAAATACAAGCTGTCGCCGAAGGGCCGCATCGTCGATTCCGAATGGGCGGGCCTCGATCCGGCGCAGATGGGTCTCGGTCCCGTGCATGCGGCCACGCCCATACTCAAGCGGCACGGGCTCGGGCTCAACGATCTCGATGCGTGGGAGATCAACGAAGCGTTCGCGGCGCAGGTGATTGCGTGCGAGCGCGCGTGGGAAGACGCCGGCTACTGCCGTCAGGAACTGGGGCTCGATGGCGCGATGGGCAAGCTCGACGAAGCGAAGCTCAACGTCGATGGCGGGGCGATCGCGCTCGGCCATCCGGTCGGCGCGTCGGGCGCGCGGATCGTGCTGCACGTGCTGAACGTCCTCGAACGCACCGGCGGCAAGCGCGGCATGGCCGCGATCTGCATCGGCGGCGGCCTGGGCGGCGCGATGCTGGTCGAGCGCACATGATGCGACACTGGAAACTGAACCGCGCCGCCGACGGCCTGGCGCGCCTCACGTTCGACAAGGCGGACGCGACCACCAATACGTTGTCGCGCGACGTGCTCGCGGAGCTCAACGAGGCGCTCGACCTCCTGGATCGCGATCCGCCGAAAGGTCTGGTCATCGATTCCGGAAAGGCGAACGGTTTCATCGCCGGCGCCGACATCGACGAGTTCGGCAAGGTCAAGTCCGAGGACGACGCAGTGGCGATCGTCAAGCGCGGCTGGGATGCATTCGAGCGTCTCGCCGCCGTCAAGTATCCGACACTGGCGCTGGTCCGCGGTTTCTGTCTCGGCGGCGGCTTCGAGCTGGCGCTCGCCTGTCGTTACCGCGTGGTCGTCGACGAGCCCGGCACGCGGCTCGGTCTGCCGGAAGTGATGCTCGGCATCGTCCCCGGATGGGGCGGAATGAAGCGCCTGCCGCGGCTCGCCGGCGCGCCCGCGGCGCTCGATCTCATGCTGACCGGCAAGACGATCGATGCGCGCCGCGCGAAGAAGCTCGGCATCGCCGACGAATGCGTGCCTCCGCGCATCGTGGAAAACACGGTGCGCGGCATGCTGACCGCGCTGCCGCCGCCGCGCGCGCTGCCCTTCCCGCTGTCGCTGACGCTGGCGGGCCCGGTGCGAAGCATGATTGCCGCGAAGGCCGCGAAGCAGGTCGCGAAACGCGCGCGGCGCGAGCACTACCCGGCACCGTACGCGATCCTCGAGATCTGGGCGAAGCATGACGGCAACGCGCTCGCCGTGCCGCCGTCCGACCCCGCTTCGGTGCCGTCGCTGCTCGAAGACGCCGACGGCCGCCAACCTGATTCGCGTGTTCCGGCTGCAGGAGCGTCTCAAGTCGCTCGGCAAGGAAGGCGATTTCAAGGCGGCGCACGTGCATGTCGTCGGTGCCGGCACGATGGGCGGGGACATCGCCGCGTGGTGCGCGCTGCGCGGATTGACGGTCACGTTGCAGGACCAGAACGCGGAGCGCCTGGCGCCCGCGATGGGCCGCGCGGCGAAATTGTTCGCGCAGCGGCTGAAGGATCCGCTGCGCATGCGCGACGCCACGGACCGGCTCATCCCCGACGTCGCCGGCGCCGGCATCGCGCGCGCCGACGTGATCATCGAGGCGATCTTCGAGAACCTCGACGCCAAGCGCAGCCTGTTCGCGGCGCTCGAGGCGAAGGCAAAGCCGGGCGCGATACTCGCCACCAACACCTCGAGCATTCCGCTCGAGGACATCGCGACGGCGATGCGCGACCCGGCGCGCCTGATCGGAATCCACTTCTTCAATCCGGTGCCGCAGATGATGCTGGTCGAGGTCGTCGTCGGAAAGAATACGCGCGCGGACCTCGTGCCGCATGCCGCCGCCTTCGTGCGCCAGATCGACAAGCTGCCGCTGCCGGTGAAGAGCGCGCCCGGCTTTCTCGTGAACCGCGTGCTCGGCCCCTACCTGATGGCGGCGATGCGCTGCGTGGACGAAGGCATCGCGCCGGAGACGGTCGACGAGGCCGCGCTGGCGTTCGGGATGCCGATGGGTCCGGTCGAGCTCGCCGACACCGTCGGCCTCGACATCTGCATGGCCGTCGGCAAGATGCTGTCGCCCGGCGTCGAGCCGCCCGCGAAACTGAAGGCGCTGGTCGACGCGGGTCAGCTCGGCAAGAAGACGAAGAAGGGCTTCTACGACTGGTCTTCAGGCAAGGCCGCCAAGCAGCCGGCCGGCGCCATTCCCGCGGGGCTCGCGGATCGGCTCGTCGGCCCATTTGTCGCGGAAGCTCGTTCCGCGTTGGCCGACGGCATCGTGGCCGACGCAGATCTCGTCGATGCGGGCGCGATATTCGGGACCGGTTTCGCCCCGTTCCGCGGCGGCCCGCTCCATTACGCCGCGAGCCGCGCAACGCCTGCTGCGACCTGAGCGAGGGCGCGGCCCGCCGTGCGGCGGGTGTCCGCGGCCGTTGCTTGGTGTACGATTTCGTCCCTGCGCCAGGGGCTGGTTCAAAAGCAAAAGTGCAGGGCGTCCGGAATCCGTCGGGCGCACGATGGCGGTTCGCCAAAGCATTCGAGGAGGGGAAACGTGGACAGGATCTGGCTCAAGCAGTATCCGAAGGGCGTCCCGGCCGAGATCGACATCGACGAGTACGCGTCGGTGCGCGACGTGTTCGACGAAAGCGTCGCCAAGTTCTCCGCTCGGCCCGCGTACACGTGCATGGGCAAGTCGATCACGTTCGGCGAGCTCGACACGCTGTCGACCGCGTTCGCCGCGTGGCTGCAGGCGAAGGGCTGCCGCAAGGGCGCGCGCGTCGCGTTGATGATGCCCAACATCCTGCAGTACCCGGTCTGCCTGTTCGGAACGCTGCGCGCGGGCTGCACCGTGGTGAACGTGAATCCGCTCTATACCGCGCGCGAACTCGAGCACCAGCTGAGCGACTCGGGCGCCGAGGTGATCGTCGTCGTCGAGAACTTCGCGCACACGGTGCAGGAGGTCGCGGCGAAGACGAAGGTGAAGCATGTCATCGTCACCAGCATCGGCGAAATGCTGGGCTTCAAGGGGCTGATCGTCGATTTCGTGCTCCGGCACGTGAAGAAGATGGTGCCGGCGTGGAGCCTGCCGGGCGCGCTGCGGCTGTCCGACGTGCTGGCCGAGGGCCGGCGCGGGAAGCTCGAGCGGGTGCCGCTCGGACACGACGATCTCGCGTTCCTGCAATACACGGGCGGCACGACGGGCGTCGCGAAAGGCGCGATGCTCCTGCACCGGAACATCGTCGCCAACCTGTTGCAGGCGCGCGCATGGGTGCGGCCGTTCCTCGGCGCCGAGGGCACCGAGATCATCATCACGCCGCTGCCGCTCTATCATATCTTCTCGCTCACGGCGAACTGCCTCGTGTTCATGACGCTCGGCGCCGAAAACGTGCTGATCACCAATCCGCGCGACATCCCGGGCTTCGTCAAGGAGATGGCGCGCCACAAGTTCACGGCGTTCACCGGCGTCAACACGCTGTTCAACGCGCTCGTGAACAACGCGGATTTCGCGAAGCTCGATTTCTCGACGCTGCGGATGACCCTTGGCGGCGGGATGGCCGTGCAGGAGGCGGTGGCGATCAAGTGGAAGCAGGTCACGGGGTGTCCGCTGATCGAGGCCTACGGGCTGACCGAGACGTCGCCGGGCGCCACGATCAATCCGCTCGACCTTCCTGCGTACAACGGCACGATCGGCCTGCCGCTCCCGTCGACGGAGGTCGTGCTGCGCGACGACGACGGCAAGGTGGTGGCGCAGGGCCTGCCGGGCGAGATCTGCATCCGCGGCCCGCAGGTGATGGCCGGCTACTGGAACCGACCGGACGAGACGGCGAAGGTGCTGGACGACGACGGCTGGCTCGCCACGGGCGACATCGGCGTCATGGACGAGCGCGGGTTCGTCAGGATCGTCGACCGCAAGAAGGACATGATCCTGGTCTCCGGTTTCAACGTGTATCCGAACGAGATCGAGGCGGTCGTCGTGATGCATCCCGGCGTGCTCGAGTGCGCGGCGGTCGGCCTGCCCGACGCGAAGTCGGGCGAGGCGGTGAAGCTCTTCGTCGTGAAGAAGGACGAGAGCCTGACCGCGGAGGCGGTGATGCAGCACTGCCGCGAGCACCTCACGGGGTACAAGTGCCCGCGCGACGTCGAATTCCGCAAGGACCTGCCGAAGACCAACGTCGGCAAGATCCTGCGGCGGGAGCTGCGCGACGAAATGAAGCGCAAGGCCGCGGCGTAGCGCCGCTGTCGACTGCGCAGCCCATGACCGCTTCCGTGGCGCTTCCCGATCGCGCGCCGACGCTGCGCGTCGTGCCGATGCCGGCCGACGCGAACCAGCACGGCGATATCTTCGGCGGCTGGGTGATGTCGCAGGTCGACATCGCGGGCGGCGTGCTCGCGGCCCAGCGCGCCCGCGGGCGCGTGGCGACGGTCGCCGTCAACTCGTTCGTGTTCAAGCAGCCGGTGCTGATCGGCGACGTGGTGAGCCTCTACTCGACGATCGTCAAGGTCGGCCGGACCTCGATCACGGTCGACGTCGAGGTCTATGCGCAGCGCAATCCGCGGGATGTGATCTGCGTCAAGGTAACCGAAGCCAGCTTGACTTACGTCGCGGTCGGCGCCGACCGGAAACCACGGGAAGTGCCTGAAGATTAAGGGGTTTTACGGGTCGCACCCAAAAACAACACCCTGGGGTGCAACGGTCGTCCAAGGGTGCGGGGAACGGCCCGGAAGTGTATAGTTTTGTCATTGGTCGAGAGGCGCCGGGAGTCCGTTTCGGCGCACCAAAAAGAAGATCAAAGCAGACTCAGCGCTCGACATTCGATTCGGCGCCATGTAAGCCCAAACAAGGAGAGACTTGCAATGACCACCCCCTTCGTTCGCACCCGGATTGCGACTGCGGTCGCCGGCCTTGCGCTCGCGCTGGGCGCCGGCCAGGCGCTCGCCACCGGATTCCAGCTCAACGAGCAGAGCGCGAGCTCGCTCGGCAACGCGTTCGCCGCCGGCGCCGCGTTCACCGACGACGTCACCGCGATGTGGTGGAACCCGGCCGCGCTGTCGAAATTCCAGCGGACGCAGGTGGGCGGCGTCTTCAACGTCATCACCCCCTCGATCAAATTCGAGAACGACGGCTCGCTTCCGGCGGCCAACCAGCCGCTCGGCGGCAACGGCGGCGACGCCGGCGGCTACAACTACACGTGCCGGACTTTATCTTCGGAGTGCCGATCAACCCGCAGTGGACGTTCGGTCTCGGGGTCAACGTGCCGTTCGGCCTGAAGACCGAGTACGACGACGGCTGGCTCGGTCGCTACCAGGCGCTGAAGTCGAAGATCGAGACGATCAACGTCAACCCGGCGCTGTCGTGGCAGGTGACGCCGACGTTGGCGCTCGGCGCGGGCGTCAATTACCAGCGCATCAAGGCGACGTTGACGAACAACGTCAACTATTCGGGCGCGCTGCTCCAGGCCGCGGCCGGCCCGCCCGCCAACATTGCCCCCGGATCGCCGACGTTCAACGCGATCGCGGGCTTGACCGGCGGGCTCGATTCATTGCAGACGGTCACGGGCGACGACGATACGTGGGGCTGGAACGTCGGCCTCGCCTGGGATGCCACGCCCCAGTTGCGCGTCGCCGCGAGCTATCGCTCCGCGATGAAGTACAACGTGTCGGGCAACCTCGACCTTCGACAATCCCACGGTGACGCTGCCGCCCGGCACGCCGGCGCAATTGGCCGGGACGATTGCCCTGCTCTCGGCGGGCGTCAACAGCAAGGCGACGTACAACCGAGGCGTCACCTCCGACATCAAGCTGCCGCAGATGGCCAACTTCTCGTTCCTCTACCAGCTCGACCGGCAATGGGAGCTGATGGGCGACGTGCAGTACACGGGCTGGTCGAGCATCCCGGAACTCAGGTTCACCGCGACCGACGGCTCCGGGTCCAGCGCGGTGGCGCTCAACTGGCGGAATACGTACAAGTACGCGCTCGGCGCGAGTTATCGGTACAACGAGCAGTGGAAGTGGCGCGTTTGGCGGTGGCATTCGACCAGACGCCCGCCAACGACACGAATACCACGGTCCGGCTGCCGGACTCCGACCGCTGGTGGCTCACGCTCGGCGGCGAGTACAGGGCGACGCCGAACTGGAAGTTCGACGCCGGCTTCGCCTACATTTTCGCGGACAGCCCGAGCTTCAACCAGAATCAGGGGAGCACGGCGAGCAACGGCCTGATCAAGGGCTCGTACGACGCAAGCGTCTGGATCCTCTCGGTCCAGGCGGTCTACGTGTTCTGACGTCCCCGGCCCGTCATCTGCACGCTATGCGGCCGGGGGAACCCGGCCGTTTTCTTTGCGGGGCGCGCGCTTTCCGCCGGTCGCGGTGCGGGGGAACGATCGCGATGCGGGCGTGACCTCCGCTTTACCCTTCAAGGTCGGCTAAAATGCGCTGTTTCGCCGCAAGATTCCGCCGCCCGCCCGCGGCTCCACCTGCCGGTACCCGCTCATGACCGCCTCCCCGTTTCTCGTCCGCAAGGTCGCCGTGCTCGGCGCCGGCGTGATGGGTGCGCAGATCGCCGCCCATCTCGTCAACGCCGGCGTTCCCGTCGTCCTGTTCGATCTCGCGGCAAAGGAAGGCGACCCCGACGGCATCGTCAACAAGGCGCTGGCCGGCCTCGCGAAGCTCGAGCCGTCGCCGCTCGCGACCGCCGACCGCGCTGCGTACATCGACGCCGCGAACTACGATCGCGACCTCGCACGGCTCGCGGAATGCGACCTCGTGATCGAGGCGATCGCCGAGCGGATGGACTGGAAGCGCGACCTCTACGCGAAGGTCGGCCCGCACGTGGCGCCGCATGCGATCGTCGCCTCCAACACGTCCGGGCTGTCGATCAACGCGCTGGCCGCGGCGCTTCCCGCGGGTATCCGCCCGCGCTTTTGCGGGATCCATTTCTTCAATCCGCCGCGGTACATGCATCTGGTCGAGCTGATCGCGCAGGACGCGACGACCCCGGCGCTCATGGACGCGCTGGAGACGTTCGTCGTCACCACGCTCGGCAAGGGGGTCGTGCGCGCCAAGGACACGCCGAACTTCGTCGCCAACCGCGTCGGCATCTTTTCGATGCTGGCGACGATGGCGCACACCGAAACGTACGGCCTCGGATTCGACGTGGTCGACGCGCTTACGGGGCCGGCCATCGGCCGCGCGAAGAGCGCCACGTACCGCACGGCCGACGTGGTCGGCCTCGACACGATGGCGCACGTGATCAAGACGATGCAGGACACGCTGCCGGACGATCCGTGGCATCTGCTGTTTCGCGCGCCGCCCGTGCTCGCGGGCCTGATCGCGCAAGGCGCGCTGGGGCAGAAGACGCGCGCGGGCTTCTTCCGCAAGGTCGGCAAGGACATCGAGGTGCTGGACCCGGCCGCGCGCGCCTACCGCAAGTCGGCGGGCGCCGTCGATCCCGCGGTGGCCGAAATCCTGGCGCTCAAGAATCCGGGCGAACGATTCGCGAAGCTCCGCGCGAATCCGCATCCGCAGGCGCAATTCCTCTGGGCGATCTTCCGCGACCTGTTCCACTACGCGGCGTTTCACCTGGCGGCGATCGCCGACAACGCGCGCGACGTCGACCTCGCGCTGCGCTGGGGCTTCGGCTGGGCGATGGGGCCGTTCGAGATCTGGCAGGCGGCAGGCTGGAAGGACGTCGCGGGATGGATCGCGGAAGACATCGCGGCCGGAAAGACGCTCGCCAACGCGCCGCTGCCGAAGTGGGTGAGCGAAGGCCCGGCCGCCGCGGGCGTGCACACGCCGGCGGGCGCCTGGAGCGCATCGGGCGCGACGTTCCGGCCGCGCTCGACGCTGCCCGTTTACAAGCGCCAGGCATTTCCGGATCCCGTTCTCGGCGAGCGGTGGCCGACGGGCACGACGATCATGGAAACACCGGCGGTACGCTTGTGGCATCTCGGCGACGACATCGGCATCCTCTCGTTCAAGAGCAAGGCAAATACGATCGGCGAAGACGTCCTGGACGGAATTCAGGCGTCCATCGAGCGCGCCGAGCGCGACTGCGCCGGGCTCGTGCTCTGGCAGACGAAGGAGCCGTTTTCGCTCGGCGCCAATCTTGTCCGCGATCGAGCCGGCGATCCAGGCGGGGCAGTGGAGCGTGATCGAGGCGGTCGTCGCCAAGTTCCAGCAGACGTCGCTCAGGTTCCGCTACAGCCTCGTGCCGACGGTCGCCGCGGTGCGCGGCATGGCGCTCGGCGGATCGTGCGAATTCATCCTGCACTGCGATCGGACGGTGGCGGCGCTCGAGTCCTACATCGGCCTGGTCGAGGCGGGCGTGGGTCTGCTGCCGGGCGGCGGCGGCTGCAAGGAAATCGCCGTGCGCGCGGCGCAGGACGTCGCGCGCGGGGTGGTCGGGAGCCAACTCGACCAGTTGCCATTCCTGCGCACGTATTTCCAGACCGTGGCGATGGCCAAGGTGTCGCGCAGCGCAAGCGAAGCCCGGGAACTGGGCTTTCTCCGCCCCGCAGATATCGTCGTCTTCAACGCCTTCGAGTTGCTGCACGTCGCGCGGGCAACGGCGCGCGCGCTGGCGGAAGCCGGCTATCGGCCGCCGCTGTCGCCGCGCAACGTCCCGGTCGCCGGCAGGACCGGCATCGCCACGCTCGAGATGATGCTCGTCAACATGCGCGACGGCGGCTTCATCTCTCCGTACGACTTCGAAATCGGGCTGCGCATCGCGCGGGTCATATGCGGCGGCGAGGTCGACCCGGGCAGCCTCGTCGACGAGAAATGGCTGCTCGACCTCGAGCGCGCCGAGTTCATGGCGCTGCTGCGCAATGCGAAGACGCAGGCGCGCATCTCGCATACGCTGAAGACCGGCAAGCCGCTGCGGAACTAGGAGTCGCCATGACGAAACAGCTGCAGGATGCCTATATCGTCGCCGCCACGCGCACGCCGGTCGGCAAGGCGCCGCGCGGCGCGCTGAAATCGACGCGCCCGGATTCCATGCTCGCCTTCGTGCTGCAAAGCGCGCTGGCGCAGGTGCCGCAGATCGATGCGGTGCGGGTCGAGGACGTGATCGTCGGCTGCGCGATGCCCGAGGCCGAGCAGGGGATGAACGTCGCGCGGATCGGCCTGCTGCTGGCCGGACTGCCCAACAGCGTGGCGGGGATGACGATCAACCGCTTCTGCTCGTCCGGGCTCAACGCGGTGTCGATCGCCGCGGATCGCATCCGCACGGGCGAGGCCGACATCATGATCGCCGCGGGCACCGAGAGCATGAGCATGATCCCGCTGATGGGCGGCTTGAAACCGAACCTCGATGTCTTCGCGCGCGACGAGAACCTCGGCATCGCGTACGGGATGGGCCTCACGGCGGAGAAAGTGGCCGAGCGCTGGAAGATTTCGCGCGACGACCAGGATGCATTCGCGCTCGCGTCCCACACGAAGGCGCTTGCCGCGCAGGCGGCCGCGGAATTCGCAACCGAGATCTCGCCCTATCCGGTGCGGGACAGCGTGCCGGACCTCGCGACGGGGAAAGTCGTCGTCAGGAGCCGCAAATTCGAGCGCGACGAAGGTCCGCGCGCGGACACCAGCGCCGAGGGGCTCGCGAAGCTGCGGCCGGTGTTCGCGGCGAAGGGATCGGTGACCGCGGGCAACAGCTCGCAGACGTCCGACGGCGCGGGCGCGGTCGTCGTCGTCAGCGAAAAGGTGCTGAAGGAGCTGGGCCTGACCCCGCTCGCGCGCTGGGTCGGTTATGCGGTGGGCGGTGTCGCGCCGGAAGTGATGGGCGTCGGGCCGATTGCCGCGATCCCGAAAGTCCTGCGGACCGCCGGCATGACAAAGGATCAGATCGACTGGATCGAGTTGAACGAGGCGTTCGCGGCGCAGAGCATCGCGGTGATGCGCGACCTCGAGCTCGATCCGGCAAAGGTGAACCCGCTGGGCGGCGCGATCGCGCTCGGCCATCCGCTCGGCGCCACCGGCGCGATCCGCACGGCGACCATCGTGCACGGCATGCGGCGGCGGAAGCAGAAATATGGAATGGTCACCATGTGCGTCGGGACGGGCATGGGAGCTGCCGGGATCTTCGAAGCGCTTTAGCGCGCGATCAACTGTGGAGAAATCATGATACGAAAATTCGTCATTCTGTTCGCATTGTGTATCGCATCGGTTCCTGCGCTGGCCGCGGAGGTCGCCGGCGTCAAGCTCGACGACAAGATGTCGGTGGGCGGGCAGGAACTCGTGCTCAACGGCGCCGGCATTCGCACCAAGGCGATCTTCAAGGTCTACGTGGGCAGCCTCTGGGTGCCGGCGAAGGCGACCAGCGCCGCCGCGGTGTACGCGAAGGCGCCGCGCCGCGTCCAGCTCAACATGCTGCGCGACGTGGGCTCGGACCAGATGATGGAAGCGCTGGTCGACGGCGTGAAGCAGGGCAACTCCGCCGCGGAGGTCGCGGCGGTGAAAGCGCAGACCGAACAGCTGGCGTCGGTCATGAAGTCGATCGGGCCACTGAAGGAAGGCAATGTCCTCACGTTCGATTTCGTCGGCGACGCGACCAAGGTCGGCCTCAACGGCGCCGAGAAAGGCTCGATTCCCGGCGACGCGTTCAACAAGGCGCTGATGAACGCGTGGCTCGGCGACAACCCGGTCCAGTCCGACCTCAAGAAAGCGATGCTCGGCGGATAGGCCGCGTGCCCGATTTCTGGCGCGCCTGCGGCTACCGGCTGCTCACGACCGGCGCGGACGGGCGCCTCACGCTCACCGACGATTTCCTGCGCGCGTCGCTGCTGCGGCCCGAGCTCGCGCCGGTGCCGGAGTCGTGCGCGGCCGAGCTTGCGCTGCACGACACGCTGATGACGGCGCCGCGCGGCGCGGTGGGCGATGCGCAGCTCGCGGCGCTCGCGGATCCGGACATTCGCGAGAACTATGCGATCTGGCTGCGTTTTCGCGGGCGCCTGATGGCAGCGCCGTCGCTCGAATCCGCGTACACGGCGTTGTTCAACGACGGTGTCGACGTGCCGCCGCTGATGGTCCAGCAATTGACCCAGGTGCTGCTCCGGCACCTGCTGGGCGACGGCGCCGATCCGATGGAGGCGCGCGTCGCCGAGATGCTGTTCCGGCCGCAGCGGATCGCGGTGCGCGAGGACGGCGCGGTCATGGCCGCCGACGAATTGACGGTCGAGCTCCACTCGACGACCGGCGGGTTCGGAAGCCTGGGCGAGCTCCTGCAGCAGAACCGGGTCCCGACGCGGACGGTCGACCTCGACGTCCTGGACGAGAGCAACGCCGCCGTCTACTGGGACCGCGACGAGCGCCACGACCTCGCGATCAGCCTCAACCGCGGGCGCCCCGCGCTTGCCGCGCTGTGCCGGGTCCTCGAGCGCTGGATCGCGCATTTCCTGGGGGTCGAGGTCTCGATCGAGCCGAAGCGCGAGATCGACGACAAGCGGTGGGTCTGGCACGTCGGCCTCGACGCCGAGGCCAGCTCGCTCCTGAACGATCTGTACAACCGCGCCGACGTCGACGAGGAACGAATGGGCCGGCTCCTTTGTCTGTTCGAACTCACCTTCAGGAATCCGGCCGACATGCGTCCGGCCATCGCCGGGCGGCCCGTCTACCTCGCGATGGCGATGGACCCCGATTCGCGGCTCAAGCTGAAGCCGCAGAACCTCCTCCTCAACCTGCCGCTCGCGCGGCCCCAATGAACCCGACGCTTCGCCGATGAACACGACAACGATCCATTCCATCTTCCGCCGCGGCGCCGCGACACTCCTGCTCGCCGGAGCCGCCGCCGGTGCCGCAGTTGCCCAATCGCCGCCTGCCGCCGCGGATCCTCTCGCGCCGCTCGCCTGGCTCGACGGCTGCTGGCGCGGCCTCGTCAACCAGCGCGAGTTTCGCGAGCATTGGATGCCGCTGCGCGGCGGCTTGCTGCTCGGCGTGAGCCAGACGGTGATGGACGGGAAATCGCAGGGCTACGAGTACCTGCGGATCGAGTCGCGGCCGGACGGCATCTACTACGTCGCCACACCGTCGGACGCGAAGGAGGACGCGTTCCGGTTCGTGGGCAGGACCGTCGACACGGCGGACGACCGCAACGACGAGATCTTCACGTTCGAGAATCCGGCGCTCGATTTCCCGCGGCGGATCATCTATCGGCGCGGAACCGGCGGCTGGCTCTATGCGCACGTCGAAGGCAAGGTGGGCGGCGCCGAGCGGAAGGTGATCTATCCCATGCGGCGGATCGACTGCGCGTCCGGCGCGTTCATCGACAAGTAGGCGCATGACCGCGGCAGCTTCGGCGCTGGCGAACTTCGAGAAGATGCTTGCGGCCGGCAAGGACGGCGCGCTGCTGCGCTATTCGCTCGGCAACGAATACCTCAAGGCGGAGGATCCCGCGCGCGCCGCGGAACATCTCGCGCGCGCCGTGGCGCTGGATCCCCGATACACGGCCGCCTGGAAGCTCTACGGCAAGGCGCTTGCCGCGACGGGGCGCGATGCCGAGGCTCTGGCAGCGTATCGCGAGGGCATCGCGGTCGCCGTCGCGCGGGGCGACAAGCAGGCCGAGAAGGAGATGACGGTATTCGCGCGGCGGATCGAGCGCGCGCAGAATCCGTAACGTCCTTGCGGGCGGTTGACCTGCGCGACCGGGCGCACAATACTGGGGATCGTGCGATTGCACGCCCCTACGCGGGAAGCCAGCGAAGTGAACCACCGACATTCGAGAGCGGGCCGATGCAGCGCAGGCTGACGGCGATCCTTGCGGCCGACGTCGCCGACTACAGCGGCTTGATGGAGGCCGACGAGGCCGGCACGCTCGAGCAGCTCAAGTCCAATAGAAGCCGGGTCTTCGATCCGTGCGTTGCCGCGCACGGCGGGCGCGTCGTCAAGCTCATGGGCGACGGGTCCCTCGTCGAGTTCGGAAGCGTCATTGCCGCCGTCAACTGCGCGCTCGAGATCCAGGAGTCGACGGAACGCGTCGACGCCCCGCGCGTCGGCGCGAAACACATCCGGTACCGCATCGGCATCAATCTCGGCGACGTGATCGTCGAAGGCGACGACATCTACGGCGAGGGCGTCAACGTCGCCGCGCGCCTGCAGGCCATGGCGCCGGTGGGCGGCGTCGTCGTGTCCGCCACGGTTCGGGAGCAAGTGGCCGGCAAGGTCGCTTGCGCGTTCGAGGACCTCGGCGAGCATACGGTCAAGAACATCCTGCGTCCGGTGCACGTGTTCGTGCTGCGCCCGGCCGGGGACGCTGCGGTCGCCGACCGCAGGGTGGAGCGCGCGCGCGGCGCGTCCGTCTGCGTCCTCCCGTTCGCCAACATGAGCGGCGACCCGGAGCAGGAGTACTTCTCCGACGGCATCACCGAGGACATCATCACCGATTTGAGCAAGGTGTCCGCGCTGTGGGTCGCCGCGCGCAACACCGCGTTCACGTTCAAAGGCAAGCACGTCGACGTGTCGCAGGTCGCGCGGCAGCTGAAGGTCGGCCACGTCCTGGAGGGCAGCGTCCGCAAGGCGGGGGGCCGGGTGCGCATCACCGCGCAGCTGATCGACGGCGCGACCGGCGGCCACGTCTGGGCGGAGCGCTACGACCGCGACCTCAACGACATCTTCGCGCTGCAGGACGAGATTTCCGAGGCCATCGTCACGGCCCTGAAGCTCAAGCTGCTGCCCGAGGAGAAGAAGGCGATCGAGCAGCGCGGAACCACCAATCCCGAGGCCTACAAGCTCTACCTGATGGCGCGGCAGTACAGCGTCACCGGCAATGTCGGGGACGCCCGCCGCAGCGAGGCGATCGTTCGCTTGTGCCGCCGCGCCACCGAAATCGACCCGGACTATGCGCGTCCGTGGGCGCTGATGGCCGGCGCGCAGGGCACCTTGCGCTTCCATCATGCACGGGAGGGCGATGGCGGACTGGCGGCGGCCGAACGCGCGATCGCGCTCGACGGCAATCTCGCGGAGGCGCATGCCGCGCGCGCACGGGTCCTGACGCGGGATGCACGCTACGACGAGGCGAAGCGCGAGATCGACATCGCCTTGCGCCTCGATGCCGAGTCGTACGAAGTCAACGCCGCGGCGGCGGGCCTGTACTACAACCTGCGCCGATTCGACCAGGCGATTCTCCACTACGAAAAGGCGGCGGCGGTGATGGAGAACGACTATACGAATTCCGGCATGGTCATCAGCTGCTACAAGGCGATCGGCGACAAGGAGGGCGCGCTGCGGGCGGCGCGGCGGGCGCTCGAGCGCACCGAAAAGATCATTTCCCAGGATCCGGACAATGGCTCCGCGATGAGCTTCGCGGTCGGCGCGCTGGCCACGCTGGGCGAGGCGGAGCGCGCGAAGGAATGGGCCGCGCGCGCCACGCTGCTCGATCCGGACAACGTGAACATGAAATACAACTTCGCGTGCATGCTCGTCCTCGATCTGCACGAGTACGATGCCGCGCTCGACCTGCTGGAACCGTTGTTCGCACGACTGCGCACCGAGGTGATGAACTGGGTCAAGACCGATCCCGATCTCGACGCCATCCGCGACCATCCGCGCTTCAAGGCGATGCTGGCGGCCGCGGAGGCGCGGCTCGCTACTTGAGCGGATTTGGCGAGGTCGCCCCGCTTATGTCGGGCACACCGCGGCCGGACAGCGTGTTGTTGGCGGAGGTCAGCAACACCGCCCCGCCGCTCTGGTCGAAGTCGGGTCCGGTGTTGCGCGCGATGGTCGAGCCCGTGACGATGACGGTCGAATTCGTGTCCGAGGCGATGACCCCGTTGCCGACGTTTTCGACGGCGGCCGAATTCGAGACCGTGAGAAAGGCCGTCCCGAGGTTGAACGTTCGCGTGCCGTAACCGCCGCCGCTGTTCCGGGCGCTGGTCGAGCGGACGATGGCGAGCCGCGTGGACGCACCGGCGAAGTCGGGAATCCCGACCACGCCCGTCTTGCCGTTCCCCGTGAACGCACTGTCCGCCAGCGTCACCGTCACTGCAACGGCGGTCGCCGGTTGGGCCCGCACGCCATTGCTGCCGTTCTGGTCCGCGGCGATGCGTTCCGCATCGAGCGACCCCGACGCGGCCAGAATTCCGTACACGCCGTTGCGCGAGAACTGCGCATCGATCACGCGAACTTCCGGCGCGCCCGCGGCAATATTGAGGCCGTTCTGCCCGTTGCCGCGAACCAGCGTCGATCGGAGAACGATGCGCGCGCCGCCGTCGATCCGGATGCCGTCGGCAGTCAGGTTGGAGACGACGCACTGCTCGATGTTCACCTCGGCGCCGGACGTCACCACGATCCCCCTGTTGCCGCCCTGCCCGTTGATCGTCAGGCCGCGCAGCGTCACCTTGCCCGCGGCTCCGGCGGCGATCGTGATCCCGTCGCCGGCCAGCACGCTGACCCCGGCATATACGCCCGGCGGGGCGATGATCGACACGGACTGCGCGATCGAAACGCTGCCATAGCCGCCGGAATCGAGCACGACGATCTCGCCGCCGGGGCTGGTCGCCGCCATCGCCGTGGCAAAGTCGCGGCACGGCGTGGCGATGAAGCAATTTGGATTGTTGACGCCGAGGGTCGACACGAATGTGCGCTGGGACGCGGCGTGCGCGAGCGACGTGGCAATGACGCCGAGGGCGAGGATGGCGAGGCGAGCGGCATGCATGGCGGACTCCTTCGGGTTGCGGTGCCTGCGGCGGAGCCGCTGGCGACGTGGCGAGTGTTGGGCACCGTCGCCGTCACGTCAAGGCGCTCGCTACACCGGGCCTTCGCCGCTCAGCCGCCCATCGCGCCTGCTGCTCTTTGGCGCGCCCGCGATCGGGCTATCCGCACGGCCGGGCTTCGAGCTCGTTCAAGTCTGGCATCTCTCGGTGGCGACCGTGATGCTGCAGGCGCTCGTCAGCCTGCTGTTGCTGCGGGCACAATTCCGGGTCCGGCTGGGCCCCCTGGGTCAACCCGCGCACGCGACAACGGGGGATGGCGTGCCCGGATGATCGGAGGCAAACTTCGCCTTTCAAAACGGCACTCATGCCGGCACCAGAACTCCTCGCAGCAGGAGAATTCGCTTCATCGCCCCCATCAACATCAGGAGGAACCGCACCATGTCTCCAAAACATTGCGTCACCATCGCCGTGTTCGGCGCCGTATTGCTCGCCATCGCTCCGGCCGGCGCGCAACAGACGCCCCCGCCCAATCCGCTCGACGCCGTGCCCGACAAGATGCCTTTCGACGTCCCCTACGGCGCGCCGATTTCGCTCGATCGCGCCGAGGCCGCCATTGCGGCGACGGTGGCCGAAGCGAAGAAACGGGACTGGAAAATGAACGTCGCCGTCGTCGACTCGGGGGGCAACCTGGTCGCCTTCCAGCGCATGGATGGCGCGCAAATGGCGTCGATTGCGATCTCGGAGCACAAGGCGCGCGCGTCGGCGACGTTCCGGCGCGAGACCAAGGCCTTCGAGAACGGCATCCAGGGAGGCATCAACTATCTCATCACGCTCGACGGCGTCATCGCGTCGCGCGGCGGCATCCCGCTCATCGAGAACGGGAAGATCATCGGCGCGATCGGATGTTCCGGCGGCACGGGCTCGCAGGACGAAGTGGTCTGCAAGGTCGGCGCGGCGACGGTCAAATAGCGGCGCTGAAGCGGTTCGCGGGGCCACGCGACTCGCCGCGGGAGCCCGCGGTTGGCGGTGTGCGGACGCCGTCCGAAAGCTCAACGTCGAAGGTCAGCGCGTCTCGACATTCAAGGAGGATAGACCGTCGACGTCCAGCGACCGCAGTGCCCTGGCGGTGGCTTTTTCCCGTGTTGCGGCCATCGTCAGGAGCGCATGCAGCAGCATGCCGGCGTAACCGCCGACGACGAATGCTCCAACCATCCACCAGATCGACATGACCCACCTCGGCACAATGAACCTGATGAGGCCATTTCGGCACAGCTTCGCCGGGCAGTCTGTACGCTACCTAACATAACTTCTGTCGGTCGCCGTCCGACAACGCCCGTTGCTCGGCAAGTCGCCCGCCATGGACCGGAGGCCGGCCCCCCGCAACGGCATCAGTCGGCCGGCACGCCGCGATTGGCGAGCGCATCGGCGCGCTCGTTGCCGGGATGTTCGGCGTGTCCCTTGACCCAGTGCCACCGGACCTTGTGCCGCGCGGCAAGCGCGTCGATCTCGTGCCACAGGTCCGCGTTCTTGACGGGCTTCCGGTCGGACGTCTTCCAGCCGTTCTTTTTCCAGCCGTGGATCCAGCTCTGGATCCCGTTTTTCACGTATTGCGAATCGGTGTAAAGGTCGACCTCGCACTCACGCTTCAGCGTTTCCAGCGCGCGGATGACGGCGGTCATTTCCATGCGGTTGTTCGTGGTCGCGGGCTCGCCGCCGAAGAGCTCCTTCTCGCGGTCGCCGAGGACCAGCAACGCGCCCCAGCCGCCCGGCCCGGGATTGCCCTTGCACGCCCCGTCCGTGTAGATCGTGACTGCCGCGCCCGGTGAGGTACCCGCACGCTTATGGCTGTCGCCGGTCACGCAACTCGCTCTTGCTGGGTGCGCTCGATGCACTCTCGCGCCTGCCGCGGCGCGGTCGCGATCCCTTTCTTGCGCAGCTCCCACGCCGGGGTGATCACGCGCATCCCGAGCACGCGCTTGGTCGCGCGCAGAAAGTAGACGCCGCCGGCGATCGGCCACCAGCGGTCGCCCGCGCTTTCGAAGAAGCCGAAGCGCGACAGCCACTTTTCCTGCGCGAACGGCGGCACGTAGCCGTCGAGTCCGCCGCCGGTCACTTCGAAGCCGAGCAGCGCGAGCCAGTCCTTCAACCGGTACAGCGCGATAAAGCTGCCGTCCCACGGAGGCGTCTCGCCCCGCCCGAAGTAGCGGCGCGCACCGAACAGCGAGAACGGATTGAAGCCGGCAATGACGAGCTGTCCGTCCGGGCGCACCGTACGATGGACCTCGCGCAGCAACTGGTGCGGATCGGCGCTGAATTCGAGCGCGTGGGGGAGGACGACGAGATCGAGCGAGTTTTCGGGAAACGGCAACCAGAGGGGATCGGCCAGCACCTGCGCGGGCGGCGCGACGTCGACCGTCCAGCGGGTGGTGATCCGGCTTTGCGCAAGGTACGGATAGTCCGGCAACCCGACCTGGATGGCGTGGAACCCGAAGATGTCGGTAACGGTCCGGTCGAACCACGCCTGCTCGCGTGCGAGCAGGTAGCGGCCGAGCGGCGTCGCAAACCACTCGGCGAGCGTCGTTGACTTTGCGGCCGTCGCTCCGGAAGATGCGTCCATGGCCGCGATTATCCCCATCCCCGCCTTGCGCGACAACTATATCTGGGTCGTGCGCGAAGGCCGCAATGCGATCGTCGTCGACCCCGGCGACGCGGCGCCCGTCCTCGCCTGGCTTGCGCAGGAAGGCGTCGAGCTCAATGGCATCCTCATCACCCATCATCACGGGGATCACGTCGGCGGCGTCGCCGCGCTCACGGCGCGGCAACCCGTTCCGGTCTACGGCCCTGCGCACGAATCGATTCCCGGGCGCACGCATCCGGTCGTGGAGGGCGACATCGTTTCGCTGCCGGATGTCGGCCTCGAGCTCTCGGTGCTCGATGTTCCCGGCCACACGGCGGGGCAAGTCGCGTACTTCGGCCGCTGCGACGGCGTGCCGATCACGTTCACCGGCGACACGCTGTTCACCGTCGGCTGCGGGCGCATTTTCGAGGGCACGCCGGCGCAGATGCACGCTTCGTTGACGAAGCTCGCCGCGCTCCCGGGCGATACGCTCGTCTACTGCGGGCACGAGTACACGTTGGCGAACCTGCGCTTCGCGCTCGCGGTCGAGCCGGGCAATCCCGCGCTCCTTGCGCGTCAGGCGCGCGAGCAGGCGAAGCGCGACCGCAACCTGCCGACGGTTCCCGCGCGGATGGACGAAGAGTGCGCGACGAATCCGTTCCTGCGGGCGGCGGAACCCGCTGTGTTTGCGGCGGCGGCGGCGCATGCCGGACGGCCCCTTGCCGACACGGTCGATGCTTTTGCGACGTTGCGGGAGTGGAAGAACGGCTTTTGAGCGGCGAGCGGCGGAGCTCCCGCCAGCGGCTCGGTTGACGCCCGCCTCCCTGACGCCTACCATCGCCGCACCCAAGCCGGCACCGGCATCGACCTAATTGCGCAAAAGCCTAATCCCCGTCCTCGCACTTTCCGCGCTGTTCGCAGCATGCGCTGCACCCGGCCCGGAGCCCCCCGCGCCCGCCCAGGAAACCGTCGCGGCGCCCCCTCCGCCCCCTGACCTGACGCCGCCTTCGAACGCCGAAATCGTCCCGGCACCTGAAGCGCAGCCGTTCGAGCCCGCAGTCGCCGAATCGCTCGAAGCACTGCCGCCTCCCGCCGACGATATCTGGGTCCGGATCCGCAAAGGATTCGCGATGCCCGATCTCGACGATCCGCTGGTCGCGAAATGGGAGGAGTGGTACGCATCGCGCCCTGATTACGTCGCGCGGATGATCGACCGCAGCCGCCGTTACCTCTATCACATCGTGGTCGAGGTCGACGAGCGGCGCATGCCCACGGAGATTGCGCTCCTCCCGATGATCGAGAGCGCGTACAACCCGAATGCGCTCTCGACGAGCCGCGCGTCGGGAATCTGGCAGTTCATTCCCTCGACCGGCACCCACTACGGGCTGAAGCAGACGTTCTGGTTCGATTCGCGCCGCGACGTCATTGCCGGCACCGAGGGCGCGCTCACCTATCTCATGAAGCTGCACGGCGACTTCGACGACTGGCAGCTGGCGCTTGCCGCGTACAACTGGGGTGAAGGCAACGTCGCGAAAGCCATCGCGCTGAACCAGAAGAAGGGGCTGCCGGGCAGCTACGAAAGCCTCAAGATGCCCGACGAGACCCGCAACTACCTGCCGAAGCTGCAGGCGGTGAAGAACATCGTCAGCGACCCCGCGAAGTACGGCATCGTGCTGGACGACATTCCGGACGCGCCGTATTTCGCCGTGGTCCACACGACGAAGAGAATGGACGTGAAGCGTGCCGCCGAGCTGGCGGAGATGCCCCTGGAGGAGTTCCAGTTCCTGAACCCCCACTTCAACCGGCCGGTCATCGCGGGGGCCGACGAATACACGATCCTGCTGCCGATCGACAAGGCGGAACTGTTCGCGGCGAAGCTCGACCTCACGGATCAGCCGCTCGTTTCATGGCAGGCCTACCGGATGCGCAACGGCGAGACGCTGCCGCAGGTGGCGGCGAAATTCGGGCTGCCTGTCGAGTCGCTGCGCGCCGTCAACGGGCTCGGCACGAGGGCCAAGGTGCCCGCCGGACACACGCTGCTCGTGCCGTCGACACGCGCGAGTTCCGAGGCGGAGTTGGGCCTGTCCCAGGCGGTGTTCACGACGGTGCCGCAGGGCCGGACGTTCTACTACCGCGTGAACCGCGGCGACACGCTGGCGGGCATTGCCGGTCGGTACGACGTCAGCGTGCAGGACATCCGGCGCTGGAACGGGCTCGCGCAGGCCACGGTCGCGCCGGGACAGTCGCTCCGCATCACGAGCGACCGCGCGCCCAACGTCGGCAAGGCCAAGCGCGCCACCGGGAAAAAGGGGACGGCCTCGGCATCGACGAAGGCGCCGCAGAAGCGCGCGGTCGCCGCGCCGGCGAGTCACAAGCCGGCGCCGACGCCGGCCAAGACGGGAACCAAGGCAGCGAAGACGGGCACGGCTGCCGGCGGTTGAACGCGGCGCGTCGTCGCGGACCTCTGCCGGGATTTCCGGGCGCCAAAACAAAACAGGCGACGCGTTGCGCGTCGCCTGTCTTTTTGTCTGCCGCCGGTCGCCGTGCTGTCGGAGCGACGGGGGCAGACTGGCTGCGGCAATTGCCTACAGCTTCTTGGCCTTTTTCTTGGCCTTCTTCTTGGTTGCCTTCTTGGCAGCCTTGCGCTTCGGGGCGGCCTTCTTCTTCTTGGTCGCCTTCTTGGCAGCCTTCTTGCGCTTCGGGGCGGCCTTCTTCTTCTTGGTCGCCTTCTTCGCTGCCTTGCGCTTCTTGGGGGCGGCCTTCTTCTTCTTGGTCGCCTTCTTTGCTGCCTTCTTCTTCGTCGTCTTCTTCGCTGCCTTGCGCTTCGGGGCGGCCTTCTTCTTCTTGGTCGCCTTCTTCGCAGCCTTCTTCTTCGGGGCGGCCTTCTTCGTCGCCTTCTTCTTCGCCTTGCGCTTGGTCGCCTTCTTCGGCGCCGCCGGGGCTACCGGCATCATCGACATAATGTCAGCCATTCTTAGGTCTCCTGTCTGAGTTTCTGCAACTGTTATGGTGCTTCACCTTCTTCGCAGGCGGTTCCGGCTCGGTCTTTTGGAAGCGCAATTTTCCGCGACCTCTTGACAAATCCTTTCCACCTGCTGCATGAATTCTAGCCAGATTTATCCGGATTGCAAGATTTCCGCACCAATTCCGGGCCTTGCATGTCGCGACTGTTGCGATTTCGCACACAGCGTCGCGGGGCGCAAAACGCGATATCCATGCGGTTGCGCATGCACGATGATGCCGCGCATGCGCGCTCTTACGGGAGCAAGGATTCGCGCGCGAACAGATCGGCGTTCGTCTCGCGCGAGCGGGCGAGATGCGCCGTTTTCCCGTCGACGACGACCTCGCAGGCACGCGGTCGGGAGTTGTAGTTGGAGCTCATCGCGAATGCGTAGGCACCCGCCGAGCGCACGGCGAGGAGGTCGCCCGCGAGGAGCGCCAGGTCGCGGTCGTGCGCCAGGAAATCCGCGCTCTCGCAGATCGGCCCCGCGATCTGCCAGCGCCTCGGCGCGTCGCTGCGCGGCCGCACGGCTTCCACGTCATGCCAGGCATCGTAGAGGGCGGGCCGGATCAGGTCGTTCATCGCCGCATCGACGATCGCGAAGTCGCGCGCATCGCCCGGCTTGAGGTAGAGGACGCGGGTGAGCAGCATGCCGGCGTTGCCGACGAGAAAGCGGCCCGGCTCGAACAGCAGCCGATGGGATCTGGACCCGCGCGCGCGCCGCACGGCGAGCGCGTACTGGTACGGGTCGATCGTCTCCTCGCTGCGGTAGCGAATGCCGAGCCCGCCGCCCAGATCGACGTGCGCAAGCGCGATGCCGTCGGCCTCGATCCGGTCCACGAGCGCGAAGACCTTCTCGGCGGCCTCCACGCAGACGGACAGGTCGGTGACCTGCGAACCGATGTGGCAATCGATGCCGTGCACGGCGATGTGCGGCATCGTCGCCGCGCGCCGGTACAGCGACGGCGCCTCGGCCCAGGCGATGCCGAACTTGCTTTCCTTGAGGCCGGTCGAGATGTACGGATGGGTCCGCGGATCGACGTCGGGGTTCACGCGGAACGAGACCGGCGCGACCTTGCCTGCGTCTCCTGCGACCGCTTCGAGCAGATCGAGCTCGGCGGCCGATTCGACGTTGAAGCAAAGGATGCCGGCGGCGAGTGCGTCGGCCATTTCGGCCGCCGTCTTGCCCACCCCCGAAAACACGACCTTGCCGGGGTCGCCGCCTGCCGCGATCACTCGCGCGAGCTCGCCGCCGGACACGATGTCGAAGCCGCAACCGGCGCGTGCGAGGAGGTTCAGCACCGCGAGATTGGAGTTCGCCTTGACGGCATAGCAGATGAGGTGCGGCTGCCCATCGAACGCGGCGGTGAACGCCCGGTAACCGCTCTCGATGGCGGCGCGCGAGTAGACAAAACAGGGGGTGCCGAAACGGGCCGCGATGGCGGCAAGCGGCACGCCTTCGGCATGGAGTTCGCCGTCGACGAGGCGAAACGCGCTCATGGTTTCCGGGGTGCTTCGGGAGCGGAATTCGGCGTCGAGGGCGGCAGTGGCGGCCCGACATCGGTTGCGACGGGCGCAGGTGGCGTGGCGGGCCGGAGCGGGCCCTTGATGCCGCATCCGGCGGCGGCGAGCACCATCCACGCGACGGCAACCACGACGGCAATGCGGACCGGGCGGACAGCGCGAACGGCGGCGGCGAATTCACGTAACATCGAGCGGAATCCTAGCATGCGCATGCGATGACCACCGACAGCGAATTCATGGCCGCCACCGACCGCGCGCTCGCCGCGATCGGGGCGGCGATCGACGCGGCACACGACGACAGCGACGTCGATCTCGACTGGAATCTCAACGACGGGATCCTCGAAATCGAGTGCGACGACGGCAGCAAGCTGATCGTGAACCGACACGTCCCCAACCGCGAAATCTGGGTCGCGGCGAGATCCGGCGGCTTCCATTTCGGGGTGCGCGACGGCGGCTGGCGCGACACGCGTTCGGGCGCGGACCTCGCGGTGTCGCTGGCGGCGCTGCTCAAGGCGCAGGCAGGATTGGACGTGGCGCTGCCGCCGCTGCCGACGCCCGCGTAGGCAGGTCCCGAACTCGGTCCCGCAGCCTTCGGCAGGTTCGGCCTCCGCGCCGCTACTCCAGCACCACGGACCAGTCGGAAAGGGCGCGCCGCGCCGCCGCGTGCCCCGGGTGCAGCGACTCGACGAGCGCCCAGAACCGCGGCGAGTGATTGAGCTCGACGAGGTGCGCGACCTCGTGCGCGACGACGTATTGCGCTAGCTCGGGGGGAAGCTGGATCAACCGCCACGACAGGCGGATTTCGCCTTTCCGGTTGCAGCTTCCCCATTCCGAGCGGGCGTTCGATAGCTTCACCGACGGCGCTCCCGCGCCGATCCGCTCCGCGCAGGCGGCGACGCGCGGCAGGACGAAATGCAACGCCTCGTCCTTGAGCCAGCGGATGACGAAGACGGCAAGCGCCCGCTCGTCCTCGGGCGACGGATGAAGCACCGTGAGGTTGAGAAGGTCCGCCGCGATCTCCTTCTTGCGCGCCGGAAGGACGGCGAGGGAGAGCTCGCGCCCCTGCAGCAGCAGCGTCGCGCCGGTCTTCCATTCACCGGGCAGCACGTCCCGGCGCAGCGCGCGCCATTCCGCCAGCCGGCGGTTGATCCATGGCCCATGCTCGCGCAGCGCCGACTCGATGTCGCGCAGCGTGACCCACCGCGACGCGCGCACCACGAGGCCGGAGAGTCCGATCTGCATGCCGATCGAGCGGCGCCTCGCGCGGACAAGACGGTAATCTACAACTTCGCCGTCGAGAACGATCCGGCGCAGGTCGCCGTCATCGGCGGTGCGGCGCCCGCCGATGAGATCGTCGATGCGCAGGGGCGCGCGATGGGCGCTCATTTGTGTATGTCGCGCTGTGCGCTCCGGCATTCGCCCTTGGGGCGGCCCGGCGGGCGGATAAAAAAGCCTTCGCGCTGCGCGCTCCGGCATTCGCCCTTGGGGCGGCCCGGCGGGCTCATGTCGGCCGGCCCAGCCGAGCGACCTCGTTTTCGATCCATGCTTCGACTTCGGTGGTCAGCTGTTGCGCGTCCTTGTCGTCCGGCGCGATCGGCGGCCCGAACGAAATCGTCACGATGCCGGGCCGCTTGCCGAAGACGCCTTTCGGCCACAGCCAGCCGGCGTTGTGCGCGACGGGGACCATCGGCACGCCAAGCTCGCGCGCGAGGCGCGCGCCGCCGGTTTTGTACTTGGCCCGCGTGCCGGCGCGGATCCGCGTTCCCTCGGGATAGACGGCGATCCAGAAGCCCTGCGCGAACCGTTCGCGGCCCTGCTTGGCGATTTGCTGCATTGCATCCATCCCGGCCTTGCGGTCGATCGTGATCGGCGACGAAAGCGCGAATCCCCAGCCGAAGAACGGGATCGACAGGAGCTCCTTCTTGGCGACGTAGGCGAGCGGCGGGAAGAACAACGTCAGCGCCATCGTCTCCCACGTCGAGCTGTGCTTCGACATCACGATGTGCGGGACGCTCGCCTGCGGGATGTTTTCCGCGCCGGTCACGCGGTGCCGGATGCCGCAGATCCACCGCGCGCCCTGGAGATTCGTCCAGCACCAGGCGGCCGCGATCTTGTACATCGGCACGCGCGGAATCCAGAAGAGCGCAAGCATCACGAACGCATAGACGGGCGTGACGACGATCTGGAAAAGCAGGAACAGCAGCGAGCGAACGGCGGACATCGGGCCAGGCGCGCCGGTTCAGTCGGCCGCGAGCAGCGCGGACGCCGCGAACGCGAGGTCGGGGAAGATCACCGTATTCTTCGGAAAGTTGCCCGCGCGCAGCGTCTTCTCGCCCTTGCCCGTCAGCACCAGCAGCGGCTGCGCGCCGATCGCCTCGGCGGCTTCGAGGTCGCGCACGGAATCGCCCACGCACGGCACGCCGGTCATGTCGATGCTGAAGCGCTGTCCGATCTCCTTCAGCATCCCCGGTTTCGGCTTCCGGCACTCGCAGATGGAATCGGCGGTGTGGGGGCAATAGAACAGCGCGTCGACGCGGCCGCCGACCTGCGCCAGCGCCTTGTGCATCTTCTCGTGGATCGCGTTCAGCGTGGCCATGTCGAACAGGCCGCGTCCGATGCCCGACTGGTTGGTGGCGACGACCACGCGGAAACCGGCGTGGTTCAGGCGCGCGATCGCTTCGAGGCTGCCGGGAATCGGACGCCACTCGTCCGGCGACTTGATGAACTGGTCGCTGTCGCGGTTGATGACGCCGTCGCGGTCGAGCACGATCAGCTTGACGGCGCGGGTCTGGGCGACGGCCTCGGAGGCGAGCTGGACCATGGCCGTCTAGCTCGCCAGCTTCGAGATGTCGGCGACGCGGTTCATCGTGGTCCTGATTCCGCGCAAGAGAGCAAGGCGGTTCGCCCGAATCGCGGGATCGTCGGCCATCACCATCACGTCGTCGAAAAAGCGGTCGACGGCGGGCTTGGCCGTCGCGAGCGCCTTCAGCGCCGACGAGAAATCCCCGCGGGCGAAATCGGCGTCGACGGCGGGATCGAGCTTCTGGAACGCAAGCCACAGGTCGTGCTCGGCGCCCTCCTCGAGCCGGCCGCGGTCGACGGCCGTCGCCGCGTCGGACTCGGACTTCTTCAGGATGTTGACGATCCGCTTGTTCGCGGCGGCGAGCGCGCCCGATTCCGGCAGCGCTTCGAACGACTGCACGGCGGCGAGGCGCGCGGGCACGAGATGGATGTCGGAGGGCGCGCCGTCGACGACCGCGGCGATCTGGTTGGCGGTGTAGCCCTGTCGCGCAGGTAGCCGCGCAGGCGGTCGTAGATGAAACTCGCGAGCTCGGGGCTCGCGTCCTTCACCGCCGGGACGCTGTTGAACGCCTTGAACGCCATCGACGCGAGCGCCGGCAGCGGCAGGTCGAGCTTTTTCTCGATCAGGATGCGGATCACGCCAAGCGCGGCGCGGCGGAGCCCGAACGGATCCTTGTCGCCGGTCGGCACCTGTCCGATGCCGAACATGCCGGCAAGCGTCTCCAGCTTGTCGGCGAGCGCCACGGCCTGCGCGACACCGCTCTCCGGGAGCGCATCGCCGGCGAAACGCGGCCAGTAGTGCTGCGCGATCGCGTCGGCGACCACGGCAGGCTCGCCATCGTGCTGCGCGTAATAGCGGCCCATGACGCCCTGCAGCTCGGGGAATTCGCCGACCATGTCGGTGACGAGATCGGCCTTGGCGAGTTGCGCCGCACGATCAGCCGCAGCGGAGTCGGCGCCCATTCTTGCCGCGATCTCCTTGGCGAGGAAACGCACGCGATCCATGCGCTCGGCCTGCGTCCCGAGCTTGTTGTGGAAGACGATGCTGCGCAGGCGCGGGACGCGCGCCTCGAGCTTCGTCTTGCGGTCCTGATCGTAGAAGAAGCGCGCATCCGAAAGGCGCGCGCGCAGCACGCGCTCGTTGCCCTGGATGATCGCCGAGGGGTCGGCCGGCGCCAGGTTGCTGACGAGCAGGAACCGGTTGGTGAGCCGCCCGGCCTTGTCAGCGAGCGCGAAATAGCGCTGGTTCGCCTGCATCGTCAGGATGAGGCATTCCTGCGGCACCGCGAGGAACGCGGCGTCGAACGTGCCGGCGAAGACCGCGGGCCACTCGACCAGCGCCGTCACCTCGTCCAGCAGCGCGTCCGGCATGATCACTGCCGCGCCGTCGGCGGCCTTTCCGAGCGCGGCGACGATCTGCGCCCGGCGATCGGCAAAGCTCGCGACGACCTTGCCTTCCGCTTCCAGCGTCTCTTCGTACGCGTCGGCAGCGGCGACCGCGATGTCCGGGCGGCTGAGAAAGCGATGCCCGGAGGTCATGCGCCCGGCCGTCAGTCCCAATGCGGTGACCGGCACGACGTCCGCGCCGTGGAGCGCAAGGAGCGTGTGCACGGGCCGCACGAACTTCTGGTCGCTGTAATAGCTGCCCGGGCCGGCGTAGCTCATGACCTTGGGAATCGGAAGCTTCTCGATCGTTTCGTCTAGCGCCTCTTCGAGCCCGCGCGCGAGCGGCTGGCCCTTCGCAAGGCTTCGCAAGTAGACGTAATCGGCCTTACCGTCGGATTGACGAAAATGTGGTCCGGCCCATCGCTCGCGTCCAATGTCGCGTTGCTAGGTGTCCCCGGCCCAACGTGCCGAGCTTCTTCTTCAGCGCTTCCGAAGGCTGGCCGGCCATGTCGCGAGCGACCTTCGCCGGCATCAGCTTGTGCCGTCACCTCGGCGTCGGGCGCGACGGCGAGTACGTTCGCGATCGCCACTGCCAGTCGCCGCGGCGTCGCGAAGGCGGTCACCTTGGCGTCGGCGGCGACGAAATCGCGACCAAGCAATCCCGCGACCAGCGACTCGGCAAAGGCCGCGCCGAGCTGCTTCAGCGCCTTCGGCGGCAGCTCCTCGGTCAAGAGCTCGACGACAAGGGTCGCCGTGCTCATGCCGCCCTCCGATGCTCGGGCGGCAACATCGGGAAACCCAGCGCTTCGCGCGCCTCGACGTAGGCGGTCGCCACCAGCCGCGAAAGCGTGCGAATGCGGCCGATGTACGCCGCGCGCTCGGTCACCGAGATCGCGCCGCGCGCGTCGAGCAGGTTGAACGTGTGCGCGGCCTTGAGAATCATCTCGTAGCCGGGCAGCGGCAGCTTCGCTTCCAGCAGCCGCTTCGCCTCGGACTCGAAAAACGCGAATTGCTCGACGAGCTTCGGCGCGTTGGAGTGCTCGAAGTTGTACGTCGACTGCTCGACCTCGTTCTGGTGGTAGACGTCGCGGTACGTGAGCTGCCGCTTCGCGCCGCCTTCCGTCCATTCGGTCCAGACGAGGTCGAACACGTTCTCGACGCCCTGCAGGTACATCGCGAGCCGCTCGATGCCGTAGGTGATCTCGCCGGTGACCGGGTTGCAATCGAGTCCGCCGACCTGCTGGAAATAGGTGAACTGGGTGACTTCCATTCCGTTGAGCCACACCTCCCAGCCGAGCCCCCAGGCGCCGAGCGTCGGATTTTCCCAGTCGTCCTCGACGAATCGCACGTCGTTGGCTTTGAGATCGAAACCCAGCGCGGCGAGCGAGCCGAGGTAGAGGTCGAGGATGTCCGGCGGCGATGGCTTCAGCACGACCTGGTACTGGTAGTAGTGCTGCATCCGGTTCGGATTCTCGCCGTAACGGCCGTCCTTCGGCCGGCGCGACGGCTGCACATACGCGGCGCGCCACGGCTCGGGACCGAGCGCGCGCAGGAACGTCGCCGTGTGCGACGTGCCGGCGCCGACTTCCATGTCGTAGGGCTGCAGGAGCGCGCAACCCTGGCGGCCCCAATAGTCCTGCAGCGTGAGGATGACTTGCTGGAACGTCAGCATCGAATCGTGCAGGCGCGGGACGACCCCGGCCGAGCGTGACCAAAGACGCCGATTTTACGGGTTTTCGCGCATCGGCCCAAATGGACCGCGGCTCGCGGCCGCGGTTTCGGCGCGCGGCCTCCGTGCCGATGATGGAATCGTTGCTCCGCTTGGGTCGCTCGCTACTCGATTTCGACGGGAATCGTGTTGTCCTTCGGCCGCCGGTCGATCAGCTTGTTGAAGGGGTCGATCCCGGCCTTCGCCGGCTTCTTCGGCACGACGAGCGTGAACGTCGTCTCTTCCTGCTCGATCTTCTTCTTTTCGAGGTAGAGCGGCTTGCCGTCGGCATCCAGCACGCCGATGTCGATCCAGTCGGCGAGCGGCACGTCGGTTTCCTTGCCGAGCTCGTCCGCCTTGCGCTTTTTCGCGAACACCTTCAGCGCGACCTCGTAGGTGCCGTCGGGCAGCGCCTTCGCCTTCGCGGACAGCGCGCGGTTGTCGTAGAGCGTGATCGTCTCGAAGAAGTCGTCGATCATGTACTGCAGGTGCGGCGGCGTCACGGCGCGTATTTTCGCGAGCAGGTGCGACGCGCTCGAGTACGGCGGGCCCTTGAACGCCCATTCGTCGCGGTACGCGCGGATCGCCCGGTTGAGGTTCTCCTCGCCGATGTAGTCCTGCAGCGCGTACATGATGAGGCTGCCTTTGCGGTAGTGGATGTACGCCTGGTTCTCGACGCGGGAGAGCGGCAATTCCTTTTTTTCCTCGGTGCTGCGGCCGAGCAGATAGCGATCGAGCTCGTAGCGCAGGAAGCGCTGCATTTTCTCCGCGCCGTATTTCTGCTTCATCACCATCAGCGCCGAGTATTGGGCCAGCGTTTCGACGAGGAACGTCTCGCCCTGCACGTTGCCGCCGGGCACCTGATGGCCCCACCACTGGTGCGCGAGCTCGTGCGCGGTGACGTAGTACGGATAGTCGATGTCCTCGGGGTCGTCCGGGCGCACGCGCGCGATGAAGCCGATGCCTTCCGAGTACGGAATCGTGTTCGGGAACGACTGCGCGAATGCCGCGTAGCGCGGGAATTCGATGATCCGGAACTGCTTGTGCTGGTACGGGCCGAACGCCGCGGTGAAGTAGTCGAGCCCGGCCTTGGTTGCCGCGATCATCGTGTCGATGTTGTATTCGTGGCCGGGATGGTGCCAGACCTCGATCGCGACGTCGTGCCAGTGGTCCTTGGTTACGGCGTAGCGTGCCCGACTGGAACGCGAAGAAATCGAGGATCGGACTGTCCATCTTGTATTCGAAGTACCGGCGGTTGCCCTCTGTCCATTCGCGCTGCAGATAGCCCGGCGCGATCGCCAGCTGGTCGGCGTCGGTGCCGACCGTCGCCTCGAAGGCGATGAAATCGGCGTCCGGAGCGAGCGCATTCTCCGCGAGGCCGGCGGGATCGTCGCGGTCACGCATTCGCTCCTTGGGCGCGAGTCCGAACTTCTTGCGGTCGCGGTCGGCGGCGAGCTCGCCGCGCTCCCCATACCCGATGAACGGCAGCACCGTCTGGCCGTTGACGAACGAGCCGTTGGCCACGACGTCCGTGGTCGCGTCCGAGTTCCTGAATCCCCGGGTGGGTACCTCGAGGTCGAACGCGAGGTCCAGGGTTGCGCCGGGCGCCAGTGGCGTAGCGAGCTTGTAGCTGCGCAAACCGATCCGGGGATCGTCGGTGACCAGGGCCGCCGGCGCCGAGAATTCGAGCGCGTTGATCCTGAGCCGTTCCCCGGGCCCGAAAAAAAGATGGACGACTTCGACCGGCTTGCCCGTGCGGTTCTCGAGGCCGTAGCTCCCCTTCATGCGGACGCGCTGCTCGCGCGGGTAGAGGTCGACCGCGACCTTCACCGCCGTGACCTTCGGCTGCGGATCGGCGGCGAGCGCCTTGTATTTCTTCTCGTAGTCGGCCTGCCGTTTCTGCTGGTCGTAGGTCGTCGTGTAGGTGTTGAGGATGTTGGTGTTCCAGAAGATGAAGCCGCCGAGCGCCGCCATCGCGACCGCGCCGACGGCGGTGACCGCCGCGACGGGAGGCGTGAAGCGCCGGCGGGCGAGCGCAAGCCGGCCCTTCCAGTCGTCGGTCGTGCCGCGGACCCAGAACAGATAGCCGGCTACCGCCAGAAGCAGCGCCGCCGCCGCCCAATACGCCTCGAAGATGCGCACGCGCGGCAGGAACGGGCCGAAGCCGTTCATGTCCGAATACGTGATGTTGGTCGTGACGCCATATTTGTAGAGATTGTGCTCGAGGCCCAGCAGCGGCGCGAACGAAATCACGAGGAAATAGACGATCATCGCGAAATGGCCGAGGTATTTCTGGTTGACCACCGAATGCACGGTCAGCGCCAGCACGCAGACGAGCCAGTAGTCGATGAGCTCGATGCCGAAGAGCCAATGGACGTAGAGACCAAGCTCGTAATGGTGATAGCCCTTGGCGGTCTGGACGCCCATTCCGGACAACATCAGCACCGCCTGCAACACCACCGGCACCAGCATCAGCGCACCGAGCTTGGCCGCGAATGGCAGCCAGGTGGGGATCGGCAGCGCGTCGTGGATCTGGTCCAGCCGGTGCTCGCGCTCGCGCCAGACGAGCTCCCCGGCATAGAACGTGATGATCACCAGCATGAACACGCCGAACGTGCCGGAGACGAGCTCCAGCATCTGGTAGGTGACGGGCCACGTCGTCGTGCCGAAGAAGCTGCCGGACGTCGTGCTCGTCGTGACGAAGAACAACACCCCCGCCAGGGCGATGACGCCGAAGTAGATGTTCTTCACCGTCTCGCGGAAGTTGAGCCAGATCATCCGCGGCAGCAGGCGCCACGCGCTGGCAGGCTCGGGATCTGACCGTGAGCAGCGTCGCCATCGCGCTCACCGGCGAAGCGTCGCCCTCGACCGCCGCCTTGCGCGCCTTGCCCGAGGTGCCCGGATAGGCGAAGGTGAAGCGATGACTGCAGATGCCGATGATCGCAGCGCCGATGCCGAGCCACAGCAGGCGGTTCCACAGCAGCAGTCCCTCGAACGGGATCAGCCGGGTGTTGCGCTCGCTGATCGACCAGTACTCGGTCAACCGCGAATTGGCGACGACGCCGAACGGGTCGAGCATGGTGCCCAGCACCTTGTTTTCCATGTCGCGCAGCAGGCCCTGCGCGGCAAGGTAGCCGATCAGCAGCAGCACGCTGCCGATGTACACGGGCAGCATTCGCCGCGACAACGCGGCGATGCAGAAGAAGGCGCCGCCCAGCGCGACGAGATTCGGCAGGACGATCGTCGCAAACGGAATCAGATAGGCGAGCAGGCGAAACGGCCCGACGCGGTCGGGATCGATGCCGGGCAGGAAGAGTCCGAGCGCGGCGCCGAACGCGATGCTGGAAAGAATCAGGATCAGCACGGCGATCGCGCCGGCGAAACGGCCGCCCAGGTATTCCCACTTGCGGATCGGCGACGTGAAGAAGAAATGCTCGGTGCGGTACTCGAAATCCTGCTGCACGGCACGCCCCATGATGGCGGCGATCACGGTCAGCGCGACCATGCCGAGAAACGCCATCGTCTGCGCGATCGCATACGGCGAATTGATCCAGACCTTGCCGCTGCCGAACGACACGATGGCGCCGGGGATCACGCCGCCCGCGGCGGCCGCCCACAGCATCGCCAGCGCGAAGAAGATCGTGAAATAGACCCACGTCGAGATCCGGCGCACGCGCGTCCGGAACTCGAACGCGGCGATGGTGACGAGGTTGCGCATCAGGCGGCCTGCGGGACGGCCGCGGCGTCCTGCCGCCGGCTCGCGATCGCGTGGAAATAGACGTCCTCGAGCGTCGCCGGAATCGGCGCAAAGCCCGCGCCGGGCGCGGCATCGGCAACGACATTGACGAGCGTCCGTCCGGCGAGGAGCCGGGTCGAGATCACCGGGTGCGCGGCCTTGACCGCATCGAGCTCGGTGCGCGCGATGGCCTTCTGCCAGACTCGGCCGTCGAGCGCCGCGGTCAGGTGCGCCGGATCGCCGGTCAGGAGCACGCGACCGCGGTCGATGATCGCCATCCGCGCGCAGAGGTCGGAGACGTCGGAGACGATGTGGGTCGACAGGATGACGATGACGTTTTCGCCGATGTCGGCGAGCAGGTTGTGGAAGCGGACGCGCTCCTCGGGATCCAGGCCGGCGGTCGGCTCGTCGACGATCACGAGGCGCGGATTGCCGAGCAGCGCCTGCGCGATGCCGAACCGCTGGCGCATGCCGCCCGAGAACCCGCCGAGCGCCTTCTTGCGCACGTCGTAGAGGTTCGTCTGCTTCAGCAGCGTCGCCACGACGTCGCGGCGCTGTCCCGCGTCGTTGAGCCCCTTGAGCCGCGCCAGATGGTCGAGCAGCGTTTCGGCCGAGACCTTGGGATAGACGCCGAAATCCTGCGGCAGGTAGCCCAGCGTGCGGCGCACGGCGTCCTTGTCGCGCAGGACGTCGATGTCGCCGAGCCGCGCGGTGCCGGTGTCCGCCTGCTGCAACGTGGCGAGCGTGCGCATCAGCGTCGACTTGCCGGCGCCGTTGGGGCCGAGCAGGCCGAACATTCCCGGCGGGATCGTCAGCGAAACGTCGGACAGCGCCTTGACGCCGTTGGGATAGGTCTTGGACAGGCCGGAGATCGTCAATTCGAAGGGCATCGGATTTCCCCTGACATCGATGGAGTTGCGCAAAGGCCTGCGCGCGGCGAGCGCGCATTATGGGGATCGCGCCAACGCCCCGCAATGGTCGCCGTCGCGAACTGCGGCGTGCGGTGACGAGGCGCCGATCCGGCCGACGGATGACGACAGGACTACCGGCGGCGTCGCGCGAACACGGCCAGCACCCACAGCAGGACCGCCAGCGCTGCCGCCGGCGCATCGCCGAAGCGGACATAAGGCGTGACGCCCTGCCGCCCGGTGACTTCGATCTCCAGGATGCCGCGCGTGAACCACGGCAGCCGCATGATCTCGCGCCCGTCGTGCGCGATGGCGGACGTGATGCCGGTGTTGGTCGCGCGCAGCATCGGGCGTCCGGTTTCGAGCGCGCGCATCGCCGAGATCTGGTCGTGCTGTTCCGCGGCAAGCGAACGGCCGTACCACGCGTCGTTGGTGACGTTCACGAGCAGCGTGGCCGCCGCGGCTTGCGGCCGGATGTCGGCGCCGAATGCATCTTCATAGCAGATGTTGACGGCGACTTGCTGGCCGGCGATCGCGAGGGGCGGCGGATTGGGCGCGCCGGACGACTGGTTGGCCAGCGGAATCGACAGCACGGAACGGATGAACCAGCCGACGACGGGCTCCAGCGGAATCGTCTCGCCGAACGGCACGAGGTGGCGCTTGCGGTAGAGCTGCGATTCGGCGGCGCCCAGCGTCACGACGCTGTTGAAATATTGCGGCTGGTCGCTGCCGGGCAGCGGCGGCTCGAGCGTGAAGAGGCCGACCATGATGTCGCCGTCGCGCTTGGCGACCTTTTGCAGCAGGTCGAGCAGCACGGGCTCCGGAATTTCGGCGGCGAATGCGGGGAACGCGCTTTCGGGCAGCACGACGAGGCGGCCGCGGCTCCGCGCCACGAGGTCGGCGTAGAGATCGAAAGTCTGCGCGCGGAAATCCGGGTCGAACTTTTCATCCTGCGTGACGTTGCCCTGGACGAGCGACACCGCGATCGGCGCGCCGGCTGGCTTCGTCCACTCGACGATGTCGAACGCGGTTCCGCCGATCCCGAGCGCGACGATCGCCCCGAGCCACGCGATGGCGCGTCCGCGCGCGGCGCGCGCGAACGCGTCGATGGCCAGCGCCAGGGCGGCCGCGGACAGCGCGACGGCCAGCGTGACCGCAAACACGCCGCCGACCGGCGCATAGCCGGCGAACGGGCTTGCGGGAAGCTGGCTGTAGCCGAGCGAGAGCCAGCCGAAGCCGGAGAACAGCCAGTTGCGCAGCCACTCCATCGCCGTCCATGCAGCGGCACCGGCGAGCGCGCGTTGCCATGTGCGCGGTGCGGTCCAGCGTGCGCACAACCAGCCTGCCGCCGCCGGAAACAGGGCGAGATACGCGCAAAAGCCCGCGGTGCCGAGCGCCGCAATGGGCAGCGGCATCCCGCCGAACGTGTTGAGCGCGACGTAGACCCACGACACGCCGGCGCCGAACAGGCCGAAGCCGAACGCGAACCCGGTCCACGCCGCGATGCGCGGCATCGCCGCGTCCTGCCACAGCAACAGGAGCAGCGCGAGCATGACGACCGGCACGAGCGGGGCGCCAAACGGCGCGAAGCCGAAAACGGTTGCGGCGCCGGCGGCGAACGCGAACAGCGACCGCGGCGAGGGCAGGAAGGTCATCGAGCGGAAATGGCGTGGGCGCGCCCGCGGACGGCGCGGCTTCGGGCGGTCAACGGCGGGTGGACGGCGAATTCGGGGACGGCGGGGCCGGCGGCCCCACCGATGTCGCGGGCTCGACCTGCAGCGTGTAGAGGCGGCGGCTGTCGGCGCGCACCACGCGGAAGCGAAGATCGCCGATCGTCACCACCTCGCCGCGTTTCGGGAGGCGGCCGAACGCCTGCAGCACGAGCCCGCCCAGCGTGTCGAACTCGTCGTCGGCGAAATCGGTGCCGAAGTGCGCGTTGAAGTCGCCGATCTCGGTCTGCGCCTTGACGCGGTGGCGGCCGCCGGTTTCGGCGATGATGTTGTCCTCGCTTTCGTCGAAGTCGTACTCGTCCTCGATGTCGCCGACGATCTGCTCCAGCACGTCCTCGATCGTGATCAGGCCCGAGACGCCGCCGTACTCGTCGACGACGATCGCGATGTGGTTGCGGTTGGCGCGGAAGTCGCGCAGCAGCACGTTGAGGCGCTTCGACTCCGGCACGAACACCGCCGGGCGCAGCGTGTCGTGCAGGTTGAACGTGTCGGGGCTGCGGTACCAGTTGAGCAGCTCCTTCGCGAGCAGGATGCCGACGACGTCGTCCTTGTTCTCGCCGATCACCGGAAAGCGCGAGTGGCGCGTCTCGAGCACCAGCGGCAGGAACTCCGCCGGATCGTCCTCGATCGACACGACGTCCATCTGCGCGCGCGGGATCATGATGTCGCGCACCGTCATCTCCGACACCTGCAGCACGCCTTCGATCATCGACAGCGCATCGGCGTCGAGGAGTTTCCGCTCGAATGCGCCGTGCAGGAGGTGGAGGAGCTCCTCGCGGTCCTCGGGCTCGCGCGTCAGGAACGCGGACAGCCGCTCGAGCAGCGTCGGCCGGTCCTGCTTGTCGGCGGCATCTTCCATGGGTCAGGCGGGGACGGCGCGGCCGGTCACGTAGGGGTCGGGCACGCCGAGTCGCCCGAGGATCGCCGTCTCGCGCTTTTCCATCGTCCGTGCGGCGCGGACGGTATCGTGATCGTAGCCGTGCAGGTGCAGCATGCCGTGGACGACGAGGTGGGCGCAGTGGTCCGCGAGGGGCTTGCCCTGCGCTTTTGCTTCGTGCCGCAGCACCGGCGCGCAAAGCACGATGTCGCCGGCCAGCGGACTTTGCTCATCGTACACGAACGCGAGGACGTTGGTGGCGTAGTCCTTGCCGCGGTAGAGGCCGTTCAGCGTCTGGCCCTCGCGCCTGCCGACGAAGCGCACCGTGACGATGCAATCGCGCTCCTGCGCGGCCTTGGCCCAGCGGCGCAGCGACGGCGCGGACGGAAGCCCGGAGCCGGCCACCGCATACTGGACGGAAAGCGACAACCGCGGCGCGCGTCCCGCCATCAGCGGTCAGGCTCGGCCGACTTCTTCGCCGCTTCGCGCTCGTAGGCGCTGATGATCTTCTGCACCAGCGGGTGGCGCACGACGTCGGCGCTGGTGAAGCGCGTGAACGCGATCCCGCGCACGCCGGCGAGGATACGGTCCGCCTCGATGAGCCCGCTCTTCTGCCCGCGCGCGAGGTCGATCTGCGTGACGTCGCCGGTGATCACGGCCTTGGTCCCGAAGCCGATGCGGGTGAGGAACATCTTCATCTGCTCGGGCGTGGTGTTCTGCGCCTCGTCGAGGATGATGAACGAATGGTTGAGCGTGCGCCCGCGCATGTACGCGAGCGGCGCGATTTCGATGGTGCTTCTCTCGAACAGCTTCCCGGTCTTGTCGAAGCCCAGGAGGTCGTACAGCGCGTCGTAGAGGGGGCGCAGGTACGGATCGACCTTCTGCGCGAGATCGCCGGGAAGGAAGCCGAGCCGCTCGCCCGCCTCGACCGCCGGACGCACGAGGACGAGGCGCTTGACGGCGTCGCGCTCCAGCGCGTCGACGGCGCAGGCGACTGCGAGATACGTCTTGCCGGTGCCCGCGGGGCCGATGCCGAACGTGATGTCGTGCTCCTGGATGTCCTTCAGGTAGCGCGTCTGGTTGGGGGTGCGGCCGTGCAGGTCGGCGCGGCGCGTGCGCAGGAGCGGCGTCGCCTCGTCGTCGACCGCCGCCGCCGCGTGCCGCTGCGTGGCAAGCTCGATCAGGCCGAGCTGGATGTCGTCGACCGACAACGGCTTTTCGGCGGCCGCATAGAAACGCTGGAGCGCCGCCCTGGCCTGCGCCGCGTGCGCCGTCGTGCCGGTCAGCGTGAAGCTGCCGCCGCGGTGCGCGATCGCGACGTCGAGCGCGGCTTCGATCTGCCGCAGGTTGGCGTCGAGCGGCCCGCACAGGTTGGCGAGCGCGCGGTTGTCGAGCGGGGACAGCGTGAGTTCGTGCCGCTCGCGTTTTCCGGTCATGCGGTCGCCGCGGTGTCGGCGGTCTTCGTGGGGCTCAAATTCCCTGCCGGATGATCGGTGCCTTCAGTGCCTCGTCGAGCGTGCCCGCGGATTCGACGAGATGCGCCCGCGTCGCGGCGTCACGGCTGCCGTTCGCCGACGCGACCTTGATCTGCGCCGAGAGCTGCTTCGCTTCCTCGCGGAAGAGCGCAGTCGCATCCGCGGGCGTGGACGCCGACGGCCGCGTCAGCACGTTCACGATGCGGCGCAGGTGCTCGCGCTGCAGGTCGCGGCGCGGTCCCGGGATCGAAGCGCCCGTCTTGAGTTCGCTCCAGATCGACCCGCGCAGCGCGGCGAAGAGCTCGGGCAGCGTCAACGCCTGGTCCGACTTGGCGACCTTGATCTCCGAATCGAGGAGCCGCGTGAGCACGGTGTCGCTGAGGAGCTGGTTCATGGCGCTGGTCTGCAGCGCGAACACGCGCGTGCGCAGGCTGAAGTCGGGATTGAACTTGGCGGCGGTGAACCCCGCGAGGCCGATGTCGAGGTAGTTGATCCCCATGCTGCGCAGGAATTCCGGCTTGAACTGGAAGCTGTCCGCGGCGAACACGCCGGTGGCGAGGAGCTTCAGCGCCGCGCGCTGCCGCTCGGGCGGAACCGGAGTCAGCGGGAGGTTGCGCGTGCCCGCGTAGTCGCGCACGTAGTACACGCCGCCCACGTATTTCGCCGTCAGCACGGCCGCGCGGTTGGTCTGCCGGAAGCCGGCGTCGAAGCTGCGCCGCAGGACGTCGTACGATTCGCCGGGCTTGAGCTGCTTCGCCTGCAGGCGCTGCCAGAGCTCCTGCGAAATCACGAGCCGCTTCGAAAGGTAGACGAGCGGGTCCGTGCCGAGATCGAACTGGCTCGCGTCCGGGTCGAGCCCGGCGACGGATTCCTCGTCGGACGAAAATGCGAGCAGCGGATCCGTCGCGCCGCGCGCGGCGATCTTCGCGAGCTCTTCCGTCTCCGTCTCCTTCGGCAGCGGCCGGTACGCGTACTCGATCGCCCAGTAGTCGTACGGCCCGATCGTCGGTTCGACGTAGGCACCCTGCGATTCGCCCTTCACCGCGATGTTGAACGGGTTGTAATCCATCACCGAACCCGAGATGCCGACTTCCCGGCTGAACACCGGGTCGGAGATCTTCGCGAGCGGGTACACCGTGGACGCGCGGAAGTTGTGCCGCAGGCCGAGCACGTGCCCCACTTCGTGCATCACGACCGCCTTCAGCGCGGCGTTCACGAACGCCTCCGCTTCCGGGCTGCCCGGCTCGATCTCGCCGCGCTCGGCCAGCACGTCGAGGCCGAACTGCATTTCGGACAGCGCTTCGGTCGCGTACGTGCACGCGCTGCCGTCGATGCCCGAGCGACGAATTGCCGGCATCGAGCGCCGGCCACGCCGACGGCGCCTGTTCGACGACAAACGTGCGGTTGACGCGCGACCACGATTCCGGGATCGCGACCTGCGCATCGAGGATTTCGCCGGTGCGCGGGTCGACGGTCGACGGGCCGATGGCGAACCCCGCATCGGTCGCGACGAACCAGCGCACGGTCGAATGCCGGGCGTCGAACGTGTCGAACGCGGCGTCGGCCTCCTGCTGCTTCACCACGATCGCGTCCTTGAAGCCGATCTTCTCGAACGCCTTGTTCCATTCGAGGATGCCGTCGCGCACCGCGGTGCGATAGGCGACCGGAACGTTGCGGTCGATCCAGAAGACGATCGGCTCCTTCGGTTCGGAAACGGCGGCGGACGGATCCTTCTTTTCGAGGCGCCAGCGGTTGACGTAATGCGTCTGCGCCGTGAACTTGGTGTCGGCGGAGAAGTCCCAGACCGTGCTCTCGAAATGGCCGACGCGCGGATCGGCGCGCCGCGTCGGCATGGCGTCCGGCAGCTTCGCGATGCTGTAGGTGTAGCCGAGGAACAGGCTCCGCGCATCCGGCAGCGTCGTGAACGGCGGGAACGGGTTCGGCGGCGGAGGCGTCGGCGTGGGCGCCGGCGGCAGCGAGGCGCGCGGGTTCTGGTAATGGGCCGCCACGACGAACGACGATTGCTCCGGCGAGTTGCGCAACGCCTCGAAGCTCGAGTTCTTCGCGTCGAACGTGTAGCTCCTCATGTGGATGCCGGTGGTGAAGCGCTCGCCGACCGGAATGTCGGTCAGGAGCAGCGCGTTGGCGTCGACCAGCACCGTCTTGCGGTCCGGGTGCGGCGCGCTCGCCACGGTCGTCGCGCTCAACAGGCTGTCGGTAAAGCCTTCCTTCACGCCCTGCGCCATCGGCGCGTTCGCGCCGCCGGTGAACGCGTAGTTCTTCGCGATGAGCTGCACCGTCTGACCGATCTTCTTCCACTCGACGATCTGATCCATCAGCATCATCCCGCCGTAGACGCCCTGCTCGCCGATGCCGCGGCTCAGGTTGGCGGTAAAGAGGAACGGAACACCGAATTGCTCGGGCGCGATCTCGATCCAGACCTTCTCGTCCTTCTGCCAGACGGGGAAGAGTCCGGCGGTCTCCTTCGCGTCCTTGATGACCTCCGCGAAGGGGCGCGGCTGTCCCGGTACGGGCGGCGGGGCCGCTCCCGCACCGACGGGCGCTGCCGCGGCACCCGCGCCTGCGCCTGCCGGCCGCGTCGCAGCCGCGGACGCAGCACCGGCAGCAGCGCCCGCGGCGGCGGCGTTCGCCACGGCGCTCGTCAGGGCGGGGGACGGCGCAGCCGCAGCGTTGTCCGCGGCGGGGACGCTGGCGCAACCGGCAGGGCGATCGCCAGGGCCGAAAGGGCGAATGCGCCGAACGGAAGGCGGAGGTTGTCGGGGGTCGAAAGGCGATACATGGCAGACCTCTTGAGGGAAATTCGGGGACGGCGAACAGACAAGGGACTCGGGCCGCGGTTCACGCCGCCCCGACGGACGGTCAGGAGCTCTCCGCGCAGCGAATGCGCAAGCGCGGCGGTAATGGTGAGCTCGGCATAGCGGCCGATCAGCGCCGCATCGCCGGCGAAATTGACGACGCGGTTGTTCTCGGTGCGCGCGGCGAGCTCGCCACTGCCGCGGGCGGCATGGCCCGTGACGAGCGCGCGCTGGCGCGTGCCGACCATCGCCTCGCTGTAGGTGCGGTACTGCGCGTCGAGCAGCGCCGAAAGCCGTTCGAGCCGCGCCTGCTGCACCTCCGGCTTCACCTGCTCGGCAAGCTCGGCCGCCGGCGTGCCGGGGCGCGGGCTGTAGGCGAAATTGAACGCGCCGTCGAACTTGACGTCGTCGACGAGCTTCATCGTCTGCTCGAAATCGGCGTCGGTCTCGCCCGGAAAGCCGACGATGAAATCGGAGGTGAGCGAGACGTCGGGCCGGACGGCGCGCATCCTGCGCACGATCGACTTGTATTCGAGCGCCGTGTAGCCGCGCTTCATCGCCGCCAGCACGCGGTCGGACCCCGATTGCACCGGAAGATGCAGGTGCGAGACGAGCTTGTCGACCTTGCCGTAGGCGGCGATCAGCGCCGGCGTCATTTCCTTCGGATGCGACGTCGTGTAGCGGATGCGCTCGATGCCGGGGATTTCGGCGATGTACTCGACGAGCGTCGCGAGATCCGCGACCTCGGTCCTGGCTCACTTGCGTACTCGAACTCATCCGTCCGCGATACGCGTTGACGTTCTGCCCGAGCAGCGTGACTTCCGCCACGCCCTGGTCGGCCAGGTCGGCAACTTCGGTCAGCACGTCGTCGAACGGGCGGGAGACTTCCTCGCCGCGCGTGTACGGGACCACGCAGAACGTGCAGTACTTGCTGCAGCCTTCCATGATCGACACGTACGCGGCCGCGCCGTCGACCGACGGCGGCGGCAGATGGTCGAACTTCTCGATGTCGGGAAACGAGATGTCGACCTGCGCGCGACCGGTCGCGCGGCGGTCGCGGATCAGCTGCGGCAGCCGGTGCAGGGTCTGCGGGCCGAACACGACGTCGACGTACGGCGCGCGCTTCACGATGGCGGCGCCTTCCTGGCTCGCCACGCAGCCGCCGACGCCGATGATGAGATCCGGTTTCAGCGTCTTCAGCGCGCGCACGCGACCCAGATCGTGGAACACCCGCTCCTGCGCGCGTTCGCGCACCGAGCACGTGTTGAACAGGATGACGTCGGCGTCTTCGGGGCGGTCGGTGAGCGCGAGCCCGTCGGCGGCGGCGAGCACGTCGGCCATCTTGTCCGAGTCGTACTCGTTCATCTGGCAGCCGAACGTGCGGATGTAGAGCTTCTGCGGCACGGCATGGGCCCCGTGGCGGGTGGTTATCCCGTGGGGGCGAGGGTCGGTCAGGGGCGCGGATTATAGCAAAGGCCGGGCGCCTGGCGCCCTTGCGGTGACCGCCGGGCGGGCTACAATCGTCGCCGCAGGTGTCCGCCGCGAATCCCTCGCGGCGGGTGAAACGGGAATGCGGTGCCGCGGGGAGTTCCTTCCGCGCCAACCCGCAGCTGCCCCCGCAACGGTAAGCCAGTGCGGGCCGCTCCAGACGCCACTGTCCGGCAATCGCGGGACGGGAAGGCGGGCGGTCAAGACTGGCGAGCCCGGAGACCGGCCTGCGACCGGTTCGCGCTGCGCGCTTCCTGGCGTGGCGCGACCGTCGATGCGCGAGCCTTGGCGTGCCACCACCGGCGCGCCGGGCTCCGTCGCCACCGCCGCGCGGGGTCGCGCAGCGATCGCGGAGAACCCCATGCTCGATCGTTTCCCTGCCGGCGCCGTCCTCGGCATTGCCGTCGCGCCTCGCTTTCGCGCCGTCACCCGGCCTCGGGCAAGCGCCGCCCGAGCCGGCGACGGCCACGCTCGATCCCGTCGTCGTGACCGCGGCACGAGGTCCGCAGCGGTTGGCGGACCTGACGGCCGATGTCACGGTCATCGGCCGCGACGAGATCGCGCGCGCCGGCGTGCAGAGCCTGGCCGAACTCCTGCAGCGCCAGCCCGGCATCCAGATTTCGATGAACGGCGGCGCGGGGTCGACGAGCGCGGTGTTCCTGCGCGGCGTCAACGGCAACCAGACGCTGGTGCTGATCGACGGCATGCGCGTCGGGTCGGCGACGGCAGGCGTGGCCGCGCTCGAGGCAATTCCGCTCGATCTCATCGACCATATCGAAATTCTGCGCGGACCGGCGTCGAGTCTCTATGGCGCGGATGCGGTCGGCGGCGTGATCCAGGTGTTCACCCGCCGCGGCGACGGCGCGCCCGCGTGGAACGGCAGCGCGAGCTACGGCACCTACGGCACGGGACAGGCGACCGCCGGCGTCGGCGGATCGTCGGGCGCGTGGCGCTATGCGTTCCAGGGCGGATACCAGGGTTCGCGCGGATTCAATGCGATCGGCAATCCGGCGGATTTTTCGTACAACCCCGACCGCGACGGCTACGACCGCGGCAACGCGAGCGCCAGTGTGTCGTATCGATTCAATGCGGAGCACGAAGTCGCCGCGCAGTACTACTACAGCCGGTTGAGCAACCGGTTCGACGCCGGCCCCGGGTTCGACGACAAGACGACCACCACGGTCGAGAGTTTCGCGCTGTCCAGCACCGACCGCCTGGCCTCGTTCTGGGTGAGCCGCCTCAACCTGGGCGAGGGCAGCGACGACAGCGTGTCGCAAACGGGCTTCGGCAACTCGGGCTTCCGGACGCGGCAGAATCAGCTCACGTGGCAGCACGACCTGACGCTTCCGGTCGGCGCGCTGTCGCTCGCCTACGTCGGGCTCGACGAGAAGATCAGCACCGATCCCGCTTTTCCGGTGACGTCGCGGCGGACGAATTCGTTTGTCGGCGTCTACCAGCTGCACGTCGACCCGCACACGCTGCAAATCAATGTCCGTTACGACGACAACTCGCAATACGGCGGGCGAACGACAGGCGCGCTGGGCTATGCCTACGCCATCGGCGACGGCTGGCGCGCGCTCCTCAACCTCGGCAACGCCTTCAAGGCGCCGACGTTCAACGATCTCTACTATCCCGGCTTCGCCAACCCGAACCTGGCGCCGGAAACCGCGCAGAATGCCGACGTCGCGCTCGAATACGCGAGCGGCGCGTTGCAGGCGCGAGCGACGGCCTACCGCAACGAGTTGAAGAACCTGATCGTCTTCCAGTGCGACGCCGATTTCAATTGCGCGCCGAACAATGTCGCCAAGGCGACGCTGACGGGCCTGACGCTGCAGGCGCAGGCCGATTGGCGGTCGATATCGCTCAAGGGCAGCCTCGACTTCCTGCGGCCGGAGGACGACGCGACGGGCAACCAGCTGCCGCGGCGCGCGCGCCAGTACGGATCGGCCAGCGTGCTGGTCCCGTGGGAGGCCTGGCAGTTCGGCGCGGAGGTCGTGGCGGCCGTCGGCGCGTTACGACGATGCAGCCAACACCCGGCGCATGGGCGGCTATGCGCTCGTGAATGCTCACGGCCAACTACGCGTTGACGAAGCACTGGTCGCTGACGCTGCGCGCGGACAACGTTTTCGACAAGCACTACGAGCTGGCGGCGGGCTACAACACGGCGGGCGCCAGCGCATTCGGCGGAGTTCGCTACTCGCCATGATGCGAACGATTCTGCTGCGCGTCGTGCGTGCTGGCGCTGCTTGCCGCCAGCATCGCGTCCGGCGCACCACCCGTCATCGTGCGAGACGATACGGGGTCGACAATCAAGCTGCCGGCGCCCGCGCAACGCATCGTCAGCCTCGCGCCGCATGCGACAGAGCTGCTCTTCGCGGTGGGTGCCGGACCGCGCATCGTCGGCACGCTCGACACCTCCGACTGGCCCGTCGCCGCGAGGTCGATTCCTCGCGTCGGCGATTCGCGCGCGCTCGACCTCGAGCGAATCCTGACGCTCGCACCCGATCTCATCGTCACCTGGCCGTGGACGGCGCCCGCGCAGGTCGAAGTGCTGCGCGCGCGCGGTGTTGCCGTATTCACGACGATGCCGGCGACGATCGACGGCATCGCGGCCGATCTCGAGCGAATGGGAGCGCTCACCGGCGAGCTCGCGGCGGGCTGGCGCGAGGCCGAGGCTTTCCGTGCCCGACTCGCGCAACTGCGCGCACGAAACGCCAAGGCCCGGAAGGTCCGCGTGTTCTACGAGATCTGGGACGCGCCGCTGTACACGATCGGCGGCCGGCACCTGATCTCGCAGGCGATCGAGGTCTGCGGCGGCGAAAATATCTTCTCGGCGCTGACGTTGCCGGCGCCGGCGGTCGACGTGGAGGCCGTGCTCGCGGCCAAGCCGGAGGCGATCATCGCCGGCGCCGAGCGAGGCGCGCGTCCGGGATGGCTCGACGGCTGGCGGCGCTGGAAGGAGCTGCCGGCGGTGACGAACGATCACCTTTATGTCGTCGACGCCGACCTGCTGCACCGGCCGGGGCCGCGCTTTCTCGATGGCGTCGATGCCCTCTGCGCGACCATCGCGGCCGCGCGCCGCTGACCGACGCGCCGCGACGTCGGGACCTTGCGGCGTGAACAATCTGCAATTTTGGGCGGCATTTGTCCGTGTCGCATCCGCCCCGCCGCGCCGATGATGGAGTCATGCCGCGACCGACCGATCGCGGTCCAATGAGACGGAGGCCGAGATGACGAAGGGACAGCGCAAGAAAGTCTCGCCGCGCATCGCGCGGATGCTGCGGGAGCTCGAAGGGCCGCCAAAGGCGATTCCGCATCGGGTCGTGCGCGACGATCGCCGCCAGGAGGCGCTGGCCGTCGCCTCACCGCGAGGCCTCCTTCGCACGGCATAAGTCCTGTGCAGCCTTCGGCGGCTGCCCGATGAGACGAGCGCGGGCGAACGGCGGACCTGCCGCACAACATCTCACCGACGCGCGGCCCGCGGTGCTGGTGGCCCGCAACGCGGGCAACGCGAAGGCGAAATAAAGCGACGCCGATCGCCCACTATTGCGGCAGCAGCGTACGCGTTGCCCCGGCACCGACCGCCGCGAGCCGATGGCCGAAGAGTACCGACAACGCATCCGCGGCGAGCACCTCGTCCGCACGGCCCGTGGTCGCGTGCCCGTCGCCAAGGGCGATCGCATAGTCGGCATAGCGGAGCGCGAGGTGGAGGTCGTGCAGCACCATGACGAGCGCCGTGCCGCGCTCGCGGGCGAGCGCCGATAGCGCGTCGAGCGCCACCACCTGTTGGCCGAGATCGAGGTGCGAGGAAGGCTCGTCCATCAGCATCAGCCCCGGCTCCTGCGCGACCAGCGCCGCCAACGCAACCCGCCGCCGCTCGCCGCCCGAAAGCGTGCGCACGTCGCGCGCCTCGAATCCGTCAAGGCCGAAACGCGCCAGCGCATGGCGTGCGCGGTCGACGTCGGCGGCGGTTTCCCATTCGAACCGCCGCAGGTGCGGATGCCGTCCGACCAGGGCCGTTTCGAGGACCGTCGCCGGAAAGAAATCGACGCTGTCCTGCGGCAACCAGCCGCGCTTCAGTGCGCGCGCGCGCGGCGACAGCGCCGGCAGCGCGACGCCATCGTAGGAAATCGTGCCGGCGGCAGGCGCGCGCAAGCCGGCGAGGGTCGCGACGAGCGTCGACTTTCCGGCCCCGTTCGGGCCGACGATCGCCCAGCGCTCGCCCGCGCGCACGTCGAGGTCGAGGTCGGCGCATAGCGTGCGGTCCGCAACGCCGACGGCGAGTCCGCGGCACGCGAGGCGCGGTGGCGCGGCGGTCATGCGCGGATTCCGCTGCGCGCGAGCAGATACAGGAACGCGGGGACGCCGATGAGCGCGGTGATCACGCCAACCGGCAACTGGACCGGCGCGACGATGCTGCGCGCCAGCGTGTCCGCAAGGACGAGCAGCGCGCCGCCGGCGAGCGCCGCCGCCGGCAGCAGCACGCGCTGGTCGTTGCCGATCACGAGGCGCAGCGCATGCGGGACGATCAAGCCGACGAAGCCGACGGTGCCGGCGGTCGTGACCGCGGCGGCGGTCGCCAGCGCCGCCATGGCGTGGAGCACGAGCGTCACGCGCGAAACCGCGACGCCAAGGGCGCCCGCGATGTCGTCTCCGCGCGCGAGCACGTTCATGTCCCGCGCGAAGGCGAGCGCGATGGCCAGCACGATGGCGAGGGCGACGAGCGCGGGCGTCGGCGAGGGCGGCGCGGACAAATCGCCCAGCAGCCAGAACAGCATGCCCCGGAGCTGCGCGTCCGGGGCGAGGGTGAGCAGAAGCGCAATCAAGGCGCCCCAACCGGCGGCGACGACGACGCCGGTCAGCAGCAGGCGCGTCGCGGTCCACGGCGCGTGATCGCCGCCCGCGCGCGCGAGGCCGAACACGACGAGCGTCGAGACGAAGGCGCCAACGAACGCCGCGGGCATCACGAGCGCGGCGAAGCCCGCGAAGAGCACCGCAAGCGCGCCAACCGCCGCGCCGCCGGAAATGCCGAGCACATACGGATCCGCGAGCGGATTGCGCAGGAGCACCTGCATCAGCGCGCCGGCGACGGCGAGCAGTCCGCCCACTGCGAATCCGGCGAGCGCGCGCGGGAGCCGCAATTCGCGAACGATGGCGGCAGGGCCATCGGACGCATCGCCGAGGAGCGCATGAAACAGGTCGGCCGCGTCGACGCCGACGCTGCCCGTCGCGAGCGCCAGGACGAGCGCCGCCAGCGCCGCGGCACCGAGCACACCGAGCACCACGATCGCGCGCGGTCTCTGGGCGGGTGCGACGACGATTGCGGTGGAAGAGGTCGGTGCGGACATGGACGGATCGGCGCGCCACGGCGCACGGTGCCGATGGCGTAGTTGCGCGGTGGCGATGCCGATTATAGGGCGGGTTGTCCGACGCCGATCCATGGCCGACGGACGTGGATGCAAGCCGCGGCTGCACGCGCCTATAATTCTCTTCCCGGCGGCCGCATTTTGCGCGCGCCGGCGCATCCGATGAACAAGGCCTTCACGCGCGAAACCGACGCGGACCCCGAGGACGACGAGCAGGAACAGATCTCGCCGTTGCCCGCGGGCGCGCGCAACTACATGACGCCCGGCGGGTTCGGACGCATGAAGGACGAGCTCGAGCGGCTGGTGCAGAAGGAGCGGCCCGAGCTCGTGGCGATCGTCGCCTGGGCAGCCGGCAACGGGGACCGTTCCGAAAACGGCGACTACCTCTACGGCAAGAAGCGCCTGCGCGAGATCGATCGCCGCATTCGCTTCCTGATCAGGCGGCTCGATACCGCCGAAGTCGTCGATCCGGCGGCGCAGCGCGACGAAAGGTCGGACCAGGTGTTCTTCGGCGCGACGGTCGCACTGCGCAGCGCGAAGGACGGCGAACGCACGATCAGCATCGTCGGGGTCGACGAGATCGACACGGCCCGCGGATACATCAGCTGGGTCTCGCCGATGGCGCGCGCGCTCATCAAGTCGCGCGAAGGCGACACGGTCACGCTCAACACGCCCGGCGGCGTCGACGAGCTCGAGATCCTCGAGGTGAATTACCTGCCGCTCGCCACGGGCGTCGCGGATACCGAAGCGGCCGCGGGTTGACGCGACGCACGCGCAGGGACTAGAGTGCTTCGATGGCTTTGACGAATTCAACGACCCACGTTCCCGATTCCGCGATCGACGCGGAGCTCGCGGCGCTCGAGCGCAAGCAGGCGTCGCTGATCGCCCACACGCGGGCGCTGCGCGCGGCCAACGAGGCGCTGCGGCGCGATCTTGCGGCGGCGAACGCCCGCAACCATGCGCTCGCCACGCGTGTCACCGAGGCGCGCGAGCGGCTCGACGCGCTGCTGTCGCGACTGCCCGAGGCGGCCGAATGACGAAGGGCGCGCAGCCGGGCACCGAACGCACGGTCACGCTCGACGTTTCGTTGCTGGGCCGTGATTTCAAGGTCGCGTGCAAGGAAGCCGAGCGCGCGGAGCTCACCGACGCCGTCGCCTTGCTCGATCGCCGGATGCGCGAGATCCGCGAGAGCGGCAAGATCGCGGGAGCGGAACGCATTGCGGTGATGGCGGCGTTGAATCTCGCGCACGATCTCCTGCGCGAACGGAAATTGCCGCGCGGCGCGGCGTCCGCCCCAGCTCCGGCGGCCGCATCATCGCCGTCGGGCGCCGTCGACGAGACTATCGCTGCGGCATAGGATCGCCGCCATGAATTCTTCCCTCGATCAGGCCCTTGCCGGGCAGGGAGCCTGACGACCTTCAACGTTCCCTGCGGTGCTCGAGTTGTCCATATACTCTTTGAACCAATGCCATATGGCGAGGTTGCCGAGCCTTTGATGGGCTGGTGTGCGCTCCTACGCGGAAGCGCCTGAAGGCCCCGGCAGGCGACCCTCTTGAACTCAGGTTCAAGATGACGGGCGGCACGGCACAGGCGGGGAACACCCTTTTTGCGATGGCGCTTCCGGAGCCCGCGCACGTCGAGTTTGGCCCATGGAACCCGGGGATCGAATCCCCGGTGCCGCGCCATCTGCGTCATCTCGTCACGATATTCCGCCCGGAGAACGCGTTCGGCGACTATGCCAGGGCGGAAGAACTCGCCGATTTCACCGGAATGCCCGTGGAGGATCTCTGCGTCCTGCGCCCGCAGAGGCTGGCGCTGCACGAGCTCCTCGTGCGGGTGACGGCGGACCTTTCGGTTCCCGACGGATCGAAGATCGGCGACCTCGGAATCAATTTCCGCGAGATCGTATCGGCGATTTTCAGGCGCTGCATCGAGCCGAACACGAGCATCGTCGTCTCGACCTATGAAGCTGCGCGGAGCGGGATCGCCCGCACCATCGCGGTCGAGCTGGCGGCGATTCTCCCGGAATCGGCAAGCCGCGAATTCGCGGCGCCCCGCAAGCCGACGTCATGGTGGCGCGGACTGCTTGCGCGCGGCCGCGGTTCCGGGACGCATGCCACGACGCCCGCGGAACGCGACCCCCTGCAAGTCGTCGCCGGCTGGGAGCAAAAAGCCCGGCTGCATGGAGACGAGATGCAGCGGGCGGCATGCCGATCCCTCGCCCGCGTCGTGTCGACGCTCATCAGTCGCCATGGGCAGGTCTGGGGCAACCGCGAGCTGCTGTCGTCGCTCGCGACCGACGTCGCCTGCAACGATTTCGCCAGCACACAAATCGGTAACCTGATCGAACCGTGGCTGCAAGGCGCCGCGGACGAACTCGGCTACCGGTTTCTCCCGTCGCAGAACGCCGCCGTCGTGCTCAACACCAAAGGACCGTCGGCGTCCGGCAAGAGCACGCTGCGCCCGCTGCAGAAGAGGCTCGCCGGTGAAATCGGCGTCGACTGGGCCGACTTCGCGCTCATCAGCCCCGACATCTGGCGCAAGCAGCTCCTCGACTACGCGACCCTGGGCCCCGACTACAAGTACGCCGGCGCGTTTACGGGTGACGAGGTGCAGATCGTCGACGAAAAACTCGATCGCTACATGGCGCGAAAGGCGCAGCATGGCCGCATTTCGCATTTGCTGATCGACCGATTTCGGTTCGACAGCTTCGCCCCGGACTCCGACGAGGCGGGAAGCAACCTGCTGACCCGCTTCGGCAACGTCGTGTACCTGTTCTTCATGATTACACCACCTGCCATGCTGGTCGAACGTGCGTGGAATCGCGGGCTCGAGTTCGGGCGCTACAAGGCGGTCGACGACACGCTCGCCCACAGCGTCGAGGCCTATTCGGGCATGCCCGAGCTCTTCTTCACCTGGGCGGGCCGCCGCGACAAATGCGTGAACTTCGAATTCCTCGACAACAGCGTCCGCCAGGGCGAGCGTCCGCGGACCGTCGCGTTCGGCGACAACGACGAGCTCAACGTGCTCGATGTCAAGGGCCTCATCGATGCCGAGCGGTATCGGCGCGTGAACATCGACGCCAGCGCGCCCGAATTCCTGTTTCCGGATCGGGCCGCGCTCGCGCCTGAACGGAACACGACATTCCTGACGAAATGCGTTGCCGGGATTCGCACGATCAACTTCGCCGAACAGTCCACGGGCCGGATTTACCTGTCCATCGTTTCCGGCGTCCCGGTCTGGGCCGATCGCGAGGCGCTCGACGCCGCGGCGGCGGAACCCGACACGCGCGCCGGCATTGCGGCCGCGGCGCCGGCCGCATTCGCCTCCAATCTCCGCGTTGTCGGTTCGCCTCGCTATCTCAAATCCGGCGC